>CAWGWW010000010.1:0-18969 GCA_963826415.1 uncultured Actinomycetota bacterium
CGACGCGCGAGGCGGTGCCGTCGATCGGCAACATCAGCAACGTCAGCTTCGTGGCGATCCCCGCGAACGCCGCCAACCAGGCGGCCGCGCTGGTCCTGGCCAACGTGCTGCAGGAGCCGGAGGTGCAGCTCGCCCTCTACCGCGCAGCAGGCGTCTACCCGGCGATCGACGTCACCCGCACCAGCCCGGACGTGCAGGACCGCTTCGCCGCGGTCGAGGTGAGCCGGTCGGTGCTCACCCTCGACGAGCTGACCCGCAATGCGCAGCCCGAGCTGGCCAGCACCTACCTCGCCCGGATCGAGAAGGACTGGACGGCCGAGGTGCTCCAGAAGTAGCCATGCGTCGACTCACCGCTCCTCCCGAACCCGTGCGGGTCGCCCTGCTGCTGGCGCCCGCGCTGGTCGTCGTGGGCGTCTTCTTCGTCGGTGGCGTCGCCCAGGCGTTGCTGCAGAGCCTGGGCCACCAGCCCCTCCTGGGCGACACCGAGTGGTCGTTCGACGCCTACCGGACCGCGTTCGCGGACCCGGCGTTCCGGTCCTCCCTCCTGCTGACCCTGCGCATCTCGCTGCTCTCGACGATCGCGGCCACGGTCCTCGGCGTCGGGTTGGCGCTGGCGGTCCGCCGGCTCGGGGGCCGGGGTCCGATGACGGCCCTGTTCCGCAGCACGCTCGCCGTCCCGCACCTCGTGGGGGCGTTGTGCATCGGGCTGCTGCTCTCGCCGTCCGGGCTGTTCTCTCGGCTGGCCCACGCGGTCGGGCTGGTGTCGAGCCCCAACGACTTCCCGCTGCTGGTCAACGACGCGTTCGGGTGGGGGATCATCGCCGAGTACACGTGGAAGGAGACGCCGTTCATCGCGGTCGTCGCCCTCGCCGCCCTCGGGCGCAACGTGGTCGAGCTCGAGGACGTGGCGCGCACGCTCGGCGCCGGTCGGGGCCGTCGGCTGCGCAACGTCACCCTGCCGCTGCTGGCGCCGCCGGTCGCGGCCGCGTCGGTGCTGGTCTTCGCGTTCGCCGCGGCGTCGTACGAGGTGCCCCGGCTGCTCGGGCGACCGTTCCCGGCGACGCTGCCCGTGGTCGCCTTCCAGCGGTTCCGGGACACCGATCTCGCCGTACGGCCGGAGGCGATGGCGATCGCCACGATCCTGGCGGTGCTGACGATCCTGATCGTGCTGGCCTACCTGACGCTCGTCTCCCGGCTCTCGAGGCGGTCCCTGTGAGCGACACCATCACCGGCCCGTCGAACGGCACCCCGAACACCACGTCGAACGGCGGGCTGCGCCGCGCGCTGCTCCTCGGGATCACCGTCGCGCTGCTGCTGCCGCTCCTGCCCCTCGTGGTCTGGGCGGTCTCGGGCTCCTGGCGCTACCCCGACCTGCTCCCGCCCAGCCTCAGCAGCCGCGGGGTGGGGCTGGTGACCGGCGGCGAGGTGGTCCGGGCGCTGGTCACCTCGCTGGGCATTGCTGCGGCCGTCGCGGTGCTGGCCAGCGCGATCGGCTTCCCGGCCGGTCGCGCGATCGGTCTGCACCGCTTCCGCGGCCGCCGGCTGGTGCAGTTCCTGCTGCTGGCGCCGGTGATCGTGCCGGGGCTGGCGGTGACTCTCGGGTTGCAGATCTTCTTCGTCCGCTACGGGCTCGCCGACACCGTCGCCGGCGTGGTGCTGGTCCAGCTGATGCCGACCGTCCCGTACGCCGCGACCCTGCTCGGCGCCGCCTTCGCCAACTTCGACCGGGACTACGAGCGACAGGCTCGGGCACTGGGGGCCGGCCCGCTGCGTACGGTGCGGAGTGTGACGCTCCCACTGCTGCGCCCGGCCCTGGTCACCACCGCGCTGCTGACCTTCCTGATCTCCTGGAGCGAGTACATCCTCACCCTGCTGATCGGCGGCGGCCGGGTGACCACGTTGCCGCTGCTGCTCTTCGCCGCGATCGAGTCCTCGGACCGCACGGCCGCGGCGGCGCTGGGGCTGCTGGTGATCGTGCCGCCGGTGCTGCTGGTCCTCGCCGTCGGGCGCGTCTTCGGACGCCGCGACGAGTCACTGCTGGCGCTGGCCCGTGGCTGACCAGAGGACCGGACCCTCCGCCGGCCTGGCGCTGTGCGGCGCCCGGGTGCACTTCGGGAGCGTGCGCGCGGTCGACGACCTCACGCTGGAGGTCGAGCCCGGTTCGTTCACCGCGCTGCTCGGCCCCTCGGGCTGCGGCAAGAGCACCGCGCTCGCGGCGATCGCCGGGCTGCTCGAGCTGACCGACGGTGATGTGCTGGTGGACGGCGCCTCGCTACGCGGACTGCCGCCGGAGAAGCGACCGGTCTCGTTGGTCTTCCAGAAGCCGCTGCTCTTCCCGCACCTCACGGTCGCGCAGAACGTCGCCTTCGGCCTGCGGATGCTGCGTACCCCTCGCGACCGGACCCGTCGCGAGGTGCGCGACATGCTGGAGCGGGTTCGACTCGGGGACCTCGCCGGTCGCCGGGTGGGCGAGCTGTCCGGGGGGCAGGAGCAGCGGGTCTCGCTCGCCCGGGCGCTGGTGCTGCGGCCGCGGGTGCTGCTCCTCGACGAGCCGTTCTCGCAGCTCGACGCCGACCTCCGCCGCGAGATGCGCGCGCTGGTCCGCGGGCTGCACGACGAGTCCGACGTGACGACGGTGTTCGTCACCCATGACCAGGACGAGGCGGTGGAGGTCGCCGACGAGATCGCCCTGATGCTGGACGGCTCGCTGGCGGGGCGAGGCACGCCCGAGGCGTTCTACACCCGACCACCATCGCTGGCCGCCGCCCGGTTCTTCGGCAGCACCAACGAGCTGCGTGGCTGCTGGCGCGAGGGGAGGTTCGAGACCCGCGACGGCTCGGTCCGCGTGCCGGTGGTCGGCGAGCCCGGACCTGCGCTGCTGGTGATCCGGCCGGAGTCGATCCGCCTGACGCGGCCCGACGACGCATCGGCCGGTGCCGCGGGAGCAACCGTGCTGGGCACCCGCTTCGCGGGCAGCCACGTCGTCGTCGAGCTGACCCTCGCGGACGGGCAGCCGCTGCGGGCGCACGCTCCCGTGGGCACGGCGATCTCCGCGGGCGACCGCTGCGCGGTCGTCCTGCCACCCGAACGGTGCACGGCGTTCGCCGAGCCCGGCCCGGCCGGCGGTGACCGGGCATGACCCGCACCGGGTACGTCAAGGGAGCGCTGCTGCTGCTCCTGGTCGCCGGAGCGATCGCGCTCCAGGTGACCGTCGGGCTGCCCGACCAGGCCGAGCTCCGGGCGGTGCTGGACGGGCTGGGGTACGTCGCCTACCCGGCGTTCATCGCGGTGTACGCCGCGACCTCGCTGCTGCCCGCCGGCCCGACCGCGCTGCTCACCATCGTCGGGGGTGCGCTCTTCGGCTTCCCGGCGGCGCTGGTCTGCGTGCTGTGCGCGGCGCTGCTGGGTGCCGTGGGCTCGTTCTTCATCTCCCGCTACCTGGGGCGCGACCTGGTGCGCGGGATCAGCGGAGAGCGGCTGCTGGCGCTGGACCGGAAGGTGGCCGAGCACGGGTTCGGCACCGTGCTCCTGGCCCGGCTGGTCCCGCTGGTGCCGTTCAGCGCGGCCAACTACGCGTTCGGACTCACCTCGGTGACCGGGCGGTCCTACGTCGCCGCCACCGCGCTCGGCATCGTGCCCGGCACGGCGCTCTACGTCGCGGTGGGGGCGTACGGCGCCGAGCCCGGGTCGTGGCCGTTCGTGCTCGCGATCCTCGGGCTGGTGCTGCTCTCGCTGCTGGGCGTGCTGCGTTCCCGCCGGGACCGGACCGGCGCCGAGCCGATCGAGTCGATGTAACGCGGTGTCATGGACGCTGGGTGCGCCGCCTGCGCCGTGTTCAGCGTCAACAACCCCGCGTGACAGCCGGTGCTGCCGGCCTCAGCCTCGGCTCATCCAGCGCCGCCGGACGGCCGCGAGCAGGCGGGTGGCCCGTTGTGGCAGCGGGGCCTCGAGGTCGCTGCGTGCTTGCGCCAGCCCTGCCTTCCAGACGCCGTCCGACCAGGTCGGGTAGGCGTGCATCGCCCCGGCCACCGAGCGGCCCTTGGCGCCGAGCTGACCGGCGAGCACCGCCTCGGCCAGGCTCTCGCCGGCGCGCGGCCCGACCACGCTGGCCCCGACCACCCGGCCCTTGCGGTCCAGCACGAGCGTGGAGTGCCCGCCGGTGCGTCCCTCGGCCACCGCGCGGTCGACCTCGGTGTGCGGGACGGTGCGGACCGAGAGCCCGGGGCGGTCGTCGTCCACGGCCACGCCGAACGCCGCCACCTCGGGCTGGGTGTAGGTGACGCGGGGGACCAGGTCGGGCTTGACCGTGCGGCGCAGGCCGAGGATGGCGTTGCTCGCGGCGAGGCTGCCGTGGGTGCCGGCCGTGTGCGTGAACGGCGCGTGGCCGGTCAGGTCGCCCGCTGCCCAGATCCGCGGGTTGGTCGTCCGCAGCCGGGCGTCCACGACGACGTGGCCGGAGTCCTGCAGGTCCACGCCCGCGGCCTCGAGCCCGAGGTGCGCGGTGCCCGGGCGGCGGCCGATGGCCACCAGCAGGTGCTCGGCGACGATCGAGGAGCCGTCGGCCAGGTGGACCCGGTGTCCAGCGCCGTGTCCCGACCCCCCGGCCGGCTCGACCTCGGTCACCGCGACGCCGACCCGCACGTCGATGCCGTCGTTGCGGAACGTCGTCTCCAGCACCGCCGAGGCTGCGGCGCTCTCCTTGGACAGCAACCGGTCCTCGGCCTCCACGATGGTGACCCGCGAGCCGAGCCGCGCGAGGCCCTGGCCCAGCTCGCAGCCGATCGCGCCGCCACCCAGCACCAGCAACGTCTCGGGCAGCCGGTCCAGCTGCCACACGGTGTCGGAGGTCAGCGGGTCGGCGTCCGCCAGGCCGGGGATGCCGGGGACCAGCGGGTTCGAGCCGGTGGCGAGCAGCGCCTGGCGGAAGCGGACCGGTTGTCCGTCGATCTCGGCGGTGTCGCGGCCGGTGAACGTCGCCGTGCCCCGGGCCACGTGCGCGCCGGCCTGACGGAGCGCGTCAGGCGAGTCCACCGGGGCGATCGTGCTGATCGCTGCGCGCACGTGCGCCATCACCGCTGCGAAGTCGACGTCGACCTGCCCGACGTGCACCCCGAGGGCGCTCGCCTCGCGAGCCTCGGCGGCTGCATGCGCTGCGGCCAGCAGTGACTTGCTCGGCACGCAGCCGGTCCAGAGGCAGTCGCCGCCGGTCAGCTTGCGCTCGACCAGGAGGACGGTGGCCCCGAAGCCCGCGGCCGTGTGGGCGGCGACCAGACCGGCGGTCCCGCCGCCGACGATGAGGAGGTCCCACGCCTTGCCGTCCGGCGCGGCGATCGGGTCCGACGCCCACTCGGTCACCGGGGCGGTGCCGTGCGTGCCGAACGACACCAGGTTGGAGCCGGTGCCGATCATCCGAGGTCACCCGACCGCAGCCGGTCGGCGACGTCCTCGAGCCGGGCGATCCGGGCCGGGTCGGGCCGCAGCCGGCCGCGCACCCGGTCGAGCGCCGCCTTGACCGCGAGCTGCTCCGCCATCGAGGTGGCGCACCGCGAGCAGATGCCCAGGTGGTGCTCCAGGCGCGCGACCTCGGCCTCGGTGAGCGGCACGGAGGGGTCCGCGTCGAGATACCGCTCGAGGTGCCGGCCGGACCACCAGCAGGTCACCATCGTGCCGATCAGCTTCATGAGCGGTCCCCGTCGTCGGTCTGGCCGGTGGGCCCGTCGGTGGGCCCGCCGGTGGACCCTTCGGTGGGTCGGCGGTGCGGCAGGTGGGCGCGCAGCCGGCTTCGCGCCCGGCTGAGCCGGGACATCACGGTGCCGACCGGGATGTCGAGCAGCTCGGCGGTCTCGGCGTAGGTCAGCCGGTCCACGTCGACCAGCAGCACCACCCGGCGGAACCGCACGTCGAGGGACCTCAGCGCCTCGTCGATGTCGGCGTCGAGCTGACGCTCGTCCAGCAGCTCCTCGGGGGAGGGGGACCGGTCCGCGCCGAAGGCCGGGCGGTGCGCGGAGAGCTCGTCGTCCTCGACGTAGACCGGGCGCTGGCGACGGAGGCTGTTGAGATGGGTCCGGCGCAGGATCGTGAACAGCCACGCCCGCGGGTGCCGGCCGTCGAAGCCCTCGATCGCCCGGTAGGCCCGGATCAGGGTCTCCTGCACCACGTCCTCGGCATCCGACCACGACCCGGTGAGGGTCCGCGCCACGCGCAGCAGGGTCTCGATCTCGGGCTCGACCCAGCGCTGGAACAGCACCTGCTGCTCCTGCTGATGTGCGACCAGAGCCTCACTCACGTCTGGGGAACCCTGCGAGGGCTCGGCATCCTTCCCGCGTCGACGACTCATCGGCGATCGCCCGCGCCGTGCTTCGTCCCCACCGCGACCCGGATGTGGCCCGCGCGGTGGGAGCTGCTGGTGACCTCGTCGAGCTCCTCCTCGGGCGCCCGCCACGGCTCCCGGTGCGGGTCGGCGCCGCCCGTGTACGCCGCAAGCCGCGCCAGCGGCCACCAGCCGAGGCCCAGCCCGGTCGGCAGGGACAGGTCGACGACCCCGGCCCGGCCACCGGGACGCAGCGTCCCCAACGCCTGCGCCCAGACGCCACGCCAGTCGTCGAAGATCGACAGCGAGTAGGTGAACAGCACGGCGTCGTACGGCTCGGGGCCGACCAGGTCGGTGAGCCGCGACGCATCGCCGTGCCGCAGCTCGACGTTGGACCAGCCGGCTGCCTCGATCCGGTCGGCGGCCTGCCCCAGCATCGCCTGGCTGGCGTCGAGCCCGGTGAGGTGCCCGGCGTCCCCGATCCTCTCGTGCAGCAGGGGGAAGCTCAGCCCGGTGCCGCAGCCGACATCGAGCACCCGGTCGCCGGGGCGCAGCCGCAGCTGCTCGATCGCGGTCACCCGGCCGACGCGGTAGACCGGCCACTCGCCGGACAGCACGTCGTACAGGCGGGCGCCACGGGAGTAGCGCCCCGCTCGGAGGAGGTTCACCCCACCAGCATGGCGTAATGCCGGTCACGCCCGAGCGGGCCTCGGGACGCAGCGATTTTGTTCGCGTCGGTGGTACGCCGACCATCGGGACATGTCCTCTCCCGTCACCGTCTCCATCACCCGCCACCTCGACCCGGGCCGGGACGCCGAGATGGTCAGCTGGATGCAGGCGGGGATCTCCCTGGCCGAGCGGTTCCCGGGGTTCCTGGGGGCGGGGTGGGTGAGACCCGAGCGGGACTCGGAGACCTGGCACGTGCTCTACCGGTTTGCGGACGCCGAGTCGCTGGCGACGTGGGAGTCCTCCCACGAACGCCAGTGGTGGCGCGACTCGTCCGGTGGGCTCGGCGTCGTCGAGTCGCGCGTCGAGCGGGTGACGGGTATCGAGGGATGGTTCGACGACCCGACCAACCGCGACGTCCGCGACCTCCGCATCTCTCCCAGCGCACCGCCGCGCTGGAAGCAGGCGGTCGTCATCTGGCTGGTCTTCTTCCCGCTGAGCCTGGCCGCCACGTGGGCGGCCGGCCGACTGGTTCCCGACCTCGTGCTGGCCCTGCGGGTGCTCGCCACGACCCTGGTGATGACCCCGGTGATGACCTACCTGGCGCTCCCGTGGGTGACCCGCACCTTCGCGTGGTGGCTGCAGGGCAGGCCGGCCCCGTGGCGTCGCGACGCCGCCTGAGCCCTTCCGCCGACCCTTGCCTCGTGGCAGGGTGCCGGCATGACATCAATCTCGGGAATGTCCTTGTCCACCCCTGCCCCCACGACCTCCGGCCGGCGCCGGCTGCGAGTCGGGGGCACGTTCGCGGCCCTCCTCCTGGCCATCGCCGGCGTCTTCGGATCCGCCGACGCAGCCTCCGCGGTGACGCAGGCCAGCGCTGCCTCGCAGTTCAGCGCCGCCGGGATCACCTGGAGCTCGTCGGGCAACTGCACGAACCGCAACAACTCCACGTGCACCTCGTTCGAGGGGATCCGGCAGGCCACCATCGACGGCGGCAAGACCCTCAAGAGCGCCAGCGGCTGCTCCCTGAACATCACGGGAGGCACGGAGACCGGCCACTCCAACGGCACGTACAGCCACTGGAACGGCTACAAGCTCGACTTCACCCGCACCACCTGCCTGACCAACTGGGTGCACAACACCTACACGTACATCGGTCAGCGCAGCGACGGTGCCGCGCAGTACCAGGCGGCCTCGGGCAACATCTACGCCGACGAGGGCAACCACTGGGACGTCACCTACTACACCTGCGGCTGCTGAGCGGCCCACGCCCTAGGCTGGCCGCGTGGCTGAGCTGAACATTCCGTCGGCGCCCGTGGTCCCCGGCGCCCGGCACCTGCACTCGGGCAAGGTCCGAGACCTCTACGAGCTCGAGGGCGGCGACTTCGCCGGCCACCTGTTGATGGTGGCCAGCGACCGGATCTCCGCCTTCGACTTCGTCCTCGACACGGTGATCCCCGACAAGGGCGAGATCCTGACCCGGATGTCGCTGTGGTGGTTCGGCCGCCTCGAGCGGCTGGTGCCGCACCACGTCCTGTCGACCGACGTACCCGAGGAGGTCCGGGGGCGTGCCGTGGTGTGCGAGCGGCTCGCCATGTTCCCGGTCGAGTGCGTCGCCCGGGGCTACCTGACCGGCTCCGGGCTGCTCGACTACACCGCCACCGGCGAGGTCTGCGGGGTGTCGCTGCCTGACGGCCTCGTGGACGGAAGTCGGCTCCCGGAGCCGATCTTCACGCCGGCGACGAAGGCAGCGGTCGGGGACCACGACGAGAACGTGTCGTACGACGCCGTGGTGGGCGAGATCGGTGCGGCCGCGGCGGCCGAGCTGCGCCGTCTGACGATGGCGGTGTATGCGGAGGCCGAGGAGATCGCCCGGCAGCGGGGGATCATCCTGGCCGACACGAAGTTCGAGTTCGGGAGCCGGCCGGACGGCACCACCGTGCTCGGCGACGAGGTGCTCACCCCGGACTCGTCGCGGTTCTGGCCGGCCGACGACTGGCGGCCCGGCCGCGCCCAGCCGTCGTACGACAAGCAGATCGTGCGCAACTGGCTGCTCTCCCCGGAGTCCGGCTGGGACCGGGCCTCGGGGGAGGCCCCGCCGGCGCTGCCCCACGAGGTCGTCGAACGGACCCGCAACCGCTACGTCGAGGCCTACCAGCTGCTGACCGGGGAGACCTGGTGAGCGATCGGCGGGTGTCGATGCCGGTTCCACCGGAGGTGGCGTTCGACTACTTCGTCGACCCGCGCAGGCGGCCCGAGTGGCAGTCCAGCCTGGCCCGGGTCGAGGAGGTGACGGGTGAGCCGCGGGTCGGCCAGACCTGGGTCGACGTGACGAAACCGGGGCCTCGCCCGGTCATGGAGACCACCGAGCTGGACCGCCCCGGGCGGTGGACCGAGCGCGGCACCTGGCGCGGGATCTCCGCGGTGCTCACCCTGGAGTTCTCGCCGGCTGCCGGCGGCTGCGAGGTGGCGTACACGATGCGGCTCGACGGCCGCGGACCGCTGGTCCTGGTGACTGCCGTGCTCAACGTGGTCGCCCCGCTCGCGGTCCGCGCAGATCTGAGACGTGCGGCGGGCATCCTGTCGCGGGGTGCCGACGGCTGAGTAGGTTGGGGCCACCGCTCGACTCCCGCCCTGTTCGTGCTCGTGATGGAGGCCGCCCGTGTACAACCTGTCAACCCTGCTCGAGGACAGTGCCACCAGGTACTCCGACCGTGACGCGGTGGTGCTCGGAGACACCAGGCTCACCTACGCCCAGGTGAACGGGGCCGCCAACCAGGTCGCGAACCTGCTGGTCTCCCGGGGCATCGAGCCGGGCGACAAGGTGGCGCTGAGCTGCCCCAACCTGCCCTACTTCACGATCGTCTACTTCGGCATCCTCAAGGCCGGGGCGACCGTGGTGCCGCTCAACGTGCTGCTCAAGGGCCGGGAGGTGGCCTACCACCTCGGCGACGCCGAGGTGAAGGCGTACTTCTGCTTCCAGGGCACCCCCGAGCTGCCGATCGGCCAGGAGGGCTACGCCGGCTTCCAGCAGGCCGAGGGCTGCACCGAGTTCTTCGTGATCACCGCCGACCCGGCTGCCGAGTCACCGATCGAGGGCACGGAGACGATGGGCCGCGCGATGGCGCAGCAGCCGCCGACGTTCGAGACGGTCGCGACCGACGAGGACGACACGGCCGTCATCCTCTACACGTCCGGGACGACCGGTCAGCCGAAGGGTGCCGAGCTGCGGCACCGCAACATGCGCGACAACGCGCTGAGCGGGGCGCCGCTCTTCGGCGCGGATCCCGAGCGCCCGGACACCTACCTCTGTGTGCTCCCGCTGTTCCACTCGTTCGGCCAGTCCGTGGTGCAGAACGGCGCCTTCGCGTACGGCGGGACCGTGGTGATGCTGCCGCGCTTCGAGGCGGGTGCGGCGTTGGGGCTGATGGCCCAGGAGGGCGTGACGTTCTTCGCCGGCGTGCCGACGATGTACTGGGGTCTGCTGGGTGCGCTCGAGGAGAGCCACATCGACGTCGAGGCGCTGGCCAAGCACCTGCGGGTGGCCGTGGCCGGTGGCTCCGCGCTCCCGGTGGAGGTCCACAAGGAGTTCCAGAGCCGGTTCGGCGTCACCATCCTCGAGGGCTACGGGCTCTCGGAGACCTCACCGGTGGCGAGCTTCTCCAAGCTCGGCGAGCCGGTGCGGCCCGGCTCGATCGGGACCCCGATCCCCGGGGTGGAGATGAAGCTGCTCGAGCCGGACAGCTGGGACGAGGCCGAGGACGGTCCGGACGCGATCGGCGAGATCGCGATCAAGGGCCACAACATCATGAAGGGCTACTACAACCGGCCCGAGGCGACCGCCGAGTCGATCCGGGAAGGATGGTTCCGCTCGGGCGACCTGGGTCGTCGCGACGAGGACGGCTGGTACTACATCGTCGACCGGTCCAAGGACATGATCATCCGCGGTGGCTACAACGTGTACCCGCGGGAGATCGAGGAGGTGCTGATGACGCACCCGGCGGTCTCGCTGACGGCCGTGATCGGCGTACCGCACGAGAGCCACGGCGAGGAGATCAAGGCCGTGGTGATCCGCAACGAGGGTGCCGAGGTGACCGAGGACGAGCTGATCGCCTGGGGCAAGGAGCAGATGGCGACCTACAAGTACCCGCGGATCGTCGAGTTCGTGGACGCCCTCCCGATGACCGCGACCGGCAAGATCCTCAAGCGCGAGCTCAGCTGACGCTGGTACCGCAGCGTCACCTCACGCGAACGGGTTCGGCAGCGCCCCGGGCAGCTGGGCCAGGAGCTCACGGGCCTGGGCCGCGCTCTTGTGCTCGACCAGCACCTCGTACTTCGTCGCCACCACCTGGGTGACCGAGGAGAAGTCGCGCTGACCACGCGTCGCTGCGTATCCGACCAGGGCCCAGACCAGGCCGAAGAGGACACCGACCAGCATCGTCGACAGGATCGTGGAGACGAGGTTGTTCTCGGTGAACAGCGTGAAGATCAGGCCGATGAACAACCCGAACCACGCCCCGCTCAGCGCCCCGCCCATCGCCACCCGGGCGGTGGTCAGCCGGCCGGTGATCCGCTCGATCCGCTTGAGGTCGGTGCCGACGATCATGCACTGCTCGACCGGGAACTTCTGGTCCGAGAGGAAGTCGACCGACTTCTGGGCGGCGGCGTAGTCGTCGTAGACGGCCAGGGACTGCGGGAACTCCAGCTTGAGAGGGGAGGCTCCGCGAGACGGCGTTGACATGCTCATGGGTCCAGTCTGCCCTGACCGGGTCGCTCGGCACACGACTGCCTAGACTGAGGCTGCAGACACCCCCCGCACCCAGGAGCCTCGCCGTGCCCCGACTCGTCGTCGATGTGATGCCCAAGCCCGAGATCCTCGACCCCCAGGGCAAGGCCGTGCAGGGCGCACTGCCCCGCCTGGGATTCACCGGCGTCACCGACGTGCGTCAGGGAAAGCGCTTCGAGCTCGAGATCGACGGCGAGATCACCGACGAGGTGCTCGCCTCCGTGCACGAGATGGCGGAGACGCTGCTGTCGAACCCGGTCATCGAGGACTTCGTCGTCCACCTGCCCGAGTCCGCCACCGCCGAGCCCCGCGCATGAGGGTCGGCGTCGTCACGTTCCCGGGTTCGCTCGACGACGTCGACGCGCAGCGCGCGGTCCGGATCGGCGGCAACGAGGCGGTCGCGCTCTGGCACGACGACCACGACCTGCGCGGCGTCGACGCCGTGGTCCTCCCCGGCGGCTTCTCGTACGGCGACTACCTGCGCTGCGGCGCGATCTCCCGCTTCTCCCCGGTGATGACCGAGGTGATCGAGGCGGCCGGCAAGGGGATGCCGGTGCTCGGCATCTGCAACGGCTTCCAGATCCTCTGCGAGTCGCACCTGCTGCCCGGGGCGCTGATCCGCAACGACCACCGCAAGTTCGTCTGCCGGGACCAGCGGCTCCGCATCGAGAACAACCGCACCCCGTGGACCTCGTCGTACGACGAGGGCGCCGAGGTCACCATCGTGCTCAAGAACGGCGAGGGCGGCTTCGTCGCCGACTCCGCGACGCTGGACCGGCTCGAGGGCGAGGGCCAGGTGGTGGCCCGCTATCTCGGTGGCAATCCCAACGGATCCCTGCGCGACATCGCCGGCATCACCAACGAGCGCGGCAACGTCGTCGGCCTGATGCCGCACCCCGAGCACGCGGTCGAGGACCTCACCGGGGCGGGCACGGACGGGATCGGGTTCTTCACCAGCCTGGTCGAGCAGTCCTTCGCGTGAGCGGGCCGCTGGGACTGTTCCGCCGCGTGGCCATCGCCGAGGCGGTGACCTGGGCGCTGCTGCTGGCGGGGATGTTCCTCAAGTACGTCACCGAGACCACCGAGCTGGGCGTCCGCATCTTCGGGATGGTGCACGGGATCGTCTTCGTGACCTACGTGCTGGTGACCCTGGTGGTCGCCGTCGACCAGCGCTGGACGCCACGCCGTTCCCTCCTCGGCCTGTTCTCCGCGGTGCCGCCGTTCATGACCCTCTGGTTCGACCGGCACGTTCAGCAGGACCAGGGGCGGCCCGGCCGGTGGCGGATCCTCGACCTCCCGGCCGACGACGAGCGGCGTACGACGCCCGAGCGGGTCACCGCGTGGCTGCTGCACAACCCGCTCCGGGGAGGTCTCGCGGGGGCCGCCGCGGTCGCCGTCCTCACCGGACTGGCGTTGCTGGTGGGCCCGCCCACGAGCTGACCACAGTCCGCGTTGCCTGCGGTCTCCGTTCGCCGCGGTCACCCGAGTGGTGACCGGTCCCCGCATCCTCGCCGAGGCACGTCGACCCAGCGGGGAACGACACCCGAAGGGCGACGGAACCGCGTGCGACCGCTTCGCTCAGCGCCGACGGACCCCGGCGGCGAGCGCCTTCCACGACTGCGAGGCGACGACGCCGGAGGTCTCGACCCCGGCCTTGTCCTGCCAGCGGCGGAGGGCGGTGTCGGTGCGTCGGTCGAAGACGCCGTTGATCGGGAGTCGGGCCTTGGACAGCGCGGCGTTCAGGGCCCGCTGGACCCGGCGTACCGGAGCCCCGGCGGAGCCGAACTTGAGCACCGACCGCTCGCCGGCGATGAACAGTGACATCCAGTTCGGCCGCGACCAGGTGGTGCTGACCTCGAAGCCACGCTCGGCCTGCCACGCGTTCACTGCCTGCACGGTCTTCGCCGAGTAGCGACCGTGGATCTTGCGCTTGTAGAGGCCCTTCTCCTTGAGCAGGCACTGCAGCGCGGCGACCTGGACCGGGTCCGCGACCTTGCTCTCGGTGGCGGGCTTGAGCGCGCGGTAGCGATCGGTGTCGATGTTCACGCCGTCGCAGTGGGTCTCGTCCGCGGCCCACGAGCCTCGTCCGACGTCGAGGAAGTTGCGGTCGATGTTGATCCGGACCCCGCCCCAGGTCTCGTCGTGACCGCCCTGGTACTGCTTGACCCGGGCGTGCGGCCGCCAGCCGTCCTCGCGGATGTACGACGTGGACGTGTTCGCGACGCCGTCCCAGCGGGCGATCCAGATCGCGTCCGGGAGGTTGAACTCGCCGGGGCGGTTCATCCGGGCATTGTCGAGCATCGCGATGCCGGAGCTGGCGCTGGAGTAGACCCCGGAGACGTACCCGACCTTGTGCAGCTGACGGGTCCAGGCGCTCAGGAAGGCGAGCGCCGACTCCCGGCAGTGGGTGTTGCCGGAGTCGAAGCCCTCGAGGTCGTACCAGAGGGTGCTGCCGTTGGTGATGCCGAGCGCCTGTGCGGCCGCGACGGCAGAGCCGGCCTCGGCCCGACCCTGCTTGCGGGCGAGGCTGTACTTGCCCTTGCGGCCCGGCTTCGGCTTGATGGTCTCGTCGTCGCCGTACCGCGGGAAGCGCGGCTGGCAGGAGGCCTGCGGGCCGAGCGTGATCGGCAGCAGACGCCAGCCCTTGGCCAGCTGCTTCCGGATCCACGTGGGCGTCAGGTTCGGCTGATTGCGGCAGGCGCGGGAGTCGCCGGAGATGTAGATGCCCACGGCCAGGAACGGCGAGTGCTTCAGCCAGGTGTTCATCGCCTGCTGGGTCGGCGCCAGGCACTGGTCGAAGCCGTACCCGGTGAAGTCGCCGGGCGTGACCACGTTGTCGCCCGCGCGAGCCTGGGCGGGTGCCGCTGCCGGGGCCGCGGCGACCGTGCCGGACGACGTCCCGAGCGACAGCACCAGGCCGGCGGCGAGGGTGACCGCGGCGGTCCTGCGGAGCGTGCGGGGGCGGGGGCGGGGGCGTTCAGCGGGGCGGGACCAGAGGCGAGACATGGCGAGCATCTCCAGAGGAAGAGGAAGCGGGCGGTGTGGAGAACTCAGCCACCATAACCTCACAAGTCACACCAGTAACGGGAGTTGGGGAAACTCGATCGCCAAATCTCGGCACCCGGTCCGGGACCGCCGACCGGTGACCGGTGCGGCGCAGGAGGCCCGCGTCTGCGCCGGTAGATTGGCGTCCGTGCCTGAGACCACCCAGTCCGCCGGATCCGCCACCACGCTCGACCCGACCCACGAGCCCACGATCGAGCGAAACCTCGACACGGTCGCCGTCGCCGCCGAGGACCCCGCCCGCGAGCAGCCCTGGGCCGATCTGGGCCTGAAGTCCGACGAGTACCAGTCGATCCGCGAGATCCTGGGCCGCCGCCCCACCAGCAGCGAGCTGGCGATGTACTCGGTGATGTGGAGCGAGCACTGCTCCTACAAGTCGAGCAAGGTGCACCTCAAGCAGTTCTCCGAGATCCCCCAGGAGACCCCCCATCCCGACGGTGCCCGCCCGATGCTGGCCGGCATCGGTGAGAACGCCGGCGTCATCGACATCGGCCATGGCTACGCGGTCACGTTCAAGGTCGAGTCGCACAACCATCCGTCGTACGTCGAGCCGCACCAGGGTGCCGCCACCGGCATCGGAGGGATCGTCCGCGACATCCTGGCCATGGGGGCCCGCCCGGTCGCGGTGATGGACCCCCTGCGGTTCGGCCCGCTCGACGCCCCCGACACCCACCGCGTGCTGCCCGGGATCGTGTCCGGGGTCGGCGGCTACGGCAACTGTCTCGGGCTGCCCAACATCGGTGGCGAGGTGGTCTTCGACGAGAGCTACCTGGGCAACCCGCTGGTGAACGCGCTCAGCATCGGCGTGCTGCGCCACGAGGACCTGCACCTCGCCAAGGCGAGCGGCGCCGGCAACCAGGTCATCCTGTACGGCGCACGGACCGGCGGCGACGGCATCGGCGGCGTCAGCGTGCTCGCCTCCGAGACGTTCGACGCGGCCGCAGACGGAAAGGGCGGGCCGGCCAAGCGTCCGAGTGTGCAGGTCGGTGACCCGTTCATGGAGAAGCTGCTGATCGAGTGCACGCTCGAGATCTTCGCCGCCGACCTGGTCGCGGGGATCCAGGACCTCGGCGGAGCCGGGCTGTCCTGTGCCACCTCCGAGCTGGCCAGTGCGGGCGACGGCGGTATGCACGTCGAGCTCGACCGGGTGCCCCTGCGCGACTCGACGCTCGCTCCCGAGGAGATCCTGATGAGCGAGTCCCAGGAGCGGATGATGGCGGTCGTCGAGCCCGCCGACGTCGACGCCTTCCTCGCGATCTGCGCCAAGTGGGACGTCGAGGCGGTCGTCGTCGGTGAGGTCACCGACACCGGGCGGCTGCACATCGACTGGCACGGCGAGCGGGTGGTCGACGTGCCGCCACGCAGCGTCGCCCACGACGGCCCGACGTACCACCGACCCTTCGCCCGCCCCGCCTGGCAGGACGCGCTCCAGGCCGACGGCGCGGAGAAGCTGGCCCGTCCCACGACGGGGGACGAGCTGCGCGAGACGCTGCTGCGACTGGTGGCCAGCCCCAACCTGTGCGACAAGTCGTGGGTCACCGACCAGTACGACCGCTACGTGCGCGGCAACACCGTCCTGGCCCAGCCCTCCGACAGCGGGATGATCCGGGTCGACGACGAGACCAACCTCGGGGTCGCGGTCTCCACCGACTGCAACGGGCGCTTCACCAAGCTCGATCCCTACACCGGGGCGCAGCTCGCGCTGGCCGAGTCCTACCGCAACGTCGCCACCGGCGGCGCCACCCCGCTGGCGATCTCGGACTGCCTCAACTTCGGCTCGCCGGAGGACCCCGACGTGATGTGGCAGTTCGCCGAGGCCTGCCGCGGCCTCAAGGACGCCTGCCTCGAGCTCGGCATCCCGGTCACCGGCGGCAACGTCAGCCTCTACAACCAGACCGGCGAGACCCCGATCCTGCCGACGCCGGTGGTCGCCGTGCTCGGCGTGATCGAGGACGTCACCCGGCGCACGCCGTCGGCCTGGTCCGCGGCCGGGGACCGGGTCTTCCTCCTCGGCGAGACCCGCGAGGAGCTCTCCGGCTCCGAGTGGGCGCACGTGGTGCACGGGCACCTCGGTGGACTGCCGCCCCGGGTCGACCTGGCGGCGGAGCGGTCGCTGGCGGAGCTGCTGCGTGACGGGGTCGGGCTGCTGACCAGCGCCCACGACCTCTCCGACGGAGGGCTTGCCCAGAGCCTCGTCGAGGCCGGGCTCCGGCACGACATCGGCGTCACGGTGGAGCTGCCCGGCGATGCCTTCGTCCATCTCTTTGCCGAGTCCGGTGCCCGGGTCCTGGTGACCGTCGCGCCCGGCGACGAGGACCGGTTGGCCGAGCTCAGCGAGCGCCATGGCGTGTCGCTCACCCCGCTCGGCGAGACCGGCGGCGACTCGGTCGTGGTCCGCGGGGAGTTCAGCACACCGCTGGCAGAGCTGCGCGCGGCCTGGTCCGCGACCCTGCCCGCCGCCATGGCGTGATGCTCACGTGGACCGACGGCGCTTCCTGGCGCTGCCCGGCCTCGGCGCGCTCGGCGCGCTGCTGGGCGCCTGCTCGACGGATCCCGACGAGCCGGCCGAGCCGCTCGTGAGCAGCTCGAGCCGGCTGGTCTCCTACGGCGAGGACCCCAGCCAGGTCGCCGAGCTGTTCCTGCCCGACGGGCCCCCGCGTGGCGTGGTCGTGGTCATCCACGGCGGGTTCTGGAAGGCGGCGTACGACCGCTCGCTCGGGCAGCCGCTGGCCGCCTCGCTCGCCGACCGGGGCTGGGTCGCTTGGAACCTCGAATACCGCCGGGTGGGCAACGGCGGCGGGGTGCCGGCGACTCTCGACGACGTCGCGGCCGGGATCGACGCCCTGGCCGACCTGCCCGACCTCGACCTGTCGACGGTGGTCACGCTCGGCCACTCGGCCGGTGGCCACCTCGCGGCGTGGGCTGCCTCGCGGGGCCGGTTCGAGCGTTGGGCGGGTGGGGTCGACGTCACCGCCGTGATCTCCCAATCCGGCGTCCTCGACCTGCAGGCGGCGTACGACGCAGGCCTGGGCGGGGGAGCGGTCGAGGCGTTCCTCGGCCACTCGCCCGGGCCCGACGACGCGGCCGCCGACCCCCAGCAGCAGCTCCCGCTCGACGTGCCGGTCTGGTGCGTGCACGGCCGCGCCGACGACATCGTCCCGATCGGTCAGTCCGAGGCGTACGTCGCCGCCGCGACCGCCGCCGGGGCGACCGCCGAGCTGGTGGAGGTCGCGGGCGACCACTTCACCGTCATCGACCCCGACTCCGAGGCTTGGGCGAAGACCCTGGCGATCCTCGACCGGTTGGAGTAGGTCCGGCCCACAGCACCTCAGAAGTGACGCTTGAGACCTGCCAGATGGAAAGGCTGCTTGCAGCCGCCGGCGACCGAGTAGTTGTTGGGCGCGTAGTAGGTCGACGTGTTCTGACCGTTGCCGATCATCACTCCGACCGCGTCGCCGCCGTCCCATTCCAGGAGACCGAAGTCCTGGCCGGTGTCGATGCGGAACTTCCGGGTCGTGTACTCCCGAGCGGGCCAGCGACGGTTCAGGCCGTCGATCGTCACCCGGAGCCTGTGGTTGGGCTTGAGCCGCAGCTTGAGGAACTTCAGGCGCACCGTCGGACCCTCGGGCGAGGAATAGCCCCACTTGATCCAGGAGACCGTGACGTGGAAGTTGTCTGGGCAGTTCAGCTTGGTCGGGAACTTGAGTGTGGTCTTGGGAGACGTGGACACCGTCTGGTCACGGTCCCATACGTGCGACCACGAGTCGGGCCCTGCGGCCTGAGACGGTGCGGTCGGTCCCAGCAGTGGTGCGACAAGTGCCAGAACCGCGACGATGACAATACGTTTCACAACGAGCCCCCGATCCGAGAAGCGGCCGGCCCTCGAGGCCTGGCCGAGCCCGCCAAGTATGACGCTGGGGCCGGGCCGGCGCCAGAGCCGGTCGAGGTCGTCAGCCGGACGGCGCGGCGGTTCGCTCAGGCGCCGCGCTGAGCGGTTGCGCCCGGCCGCTGCAACGCGGTGCCGTGGTCGCTGGTTGCTCCCCCCTCGGGAAGCACCCAGCGACCTGGACACCGCGTTACAGCAACGTGGGTGATCGGTTCAGGCAGTGGTCAGCGAGCGACCGGGTCGCCCGCGTGCCGGTGG
>CAWGWW010000011.1:0-193920 GCA_963826415.1 uncultured Actinomycetota bacterium
CCCGGGTTTGGCAAGTTGCCGGATCGGGGAATCGTTCAGGGGGCGCCACGGTTGGGCATGGGTGGAGCCGTCGACGGAAGGGGTCTCGTGAATCGCATCGAGCGACTGGCGATGATCAGCCTGCACACCTCCCCGCTGGACCAGCCGGGGATCGGTGATGCCGGCGGCATGAACGTCTACGTGATCGAGCTGGCCAAGCGCCTCGCCGGTCAGGGCATCGAGGTCGACATCTTCACCCGGGCCACCAGCTCGGAGGTGCCGCCGATCGTCCGGGCCGGGGACGGGATCCAGGTCCGCAACATCCACGCCGGGCCCTTCGAGGGGCTGACCAAGGGCGAGCTGCCCGGACAGCTGTGCACGTTCGCCCGTGAGGTGCTGCGCGCCGAGGCGGAGCAGCCGCTGGGCCACTACGACGCCGTCCACTCGCACTACTGGCTCTCCGGCCAGGTCGGGGCCCTGGCCCGGGACCGCTGGGGAGTGCCCCTGATCCACAGCATGCACACGATGGCCAAGGTCAAGAACGACGCGCTCGCTGAGGGCGACACCCCCGAGCCCGCGGCCCGGATCATCGGCGAGGAGCAGGTGGTCGCGGCCGCCGACATGCTGATCGCCAACACCGGCCTCGAGGCCAAGCAGCTGATCGAGCTGTACGACGCCGACCCGGGCCAGGTGGAGGTCGTGCACCCCGGCGTCGACCTGTCGGTCTTCCGCCCGCTCGACAAGGCCACGGCCCGAGCCGCACTCGGACTGCCGCTGGACGCCCACGTGCTCCTGTTCGCCGGCCGGATCCAGCCGCTCAAGGCCCCCGACGTGCTGCTGCGTGCGGTCGCCGAGCTGCTGCGCCGCGATCCGTCGCTGCGCTCGCGCCTGGTCGTCCCGGTCGTCGGTGGACCGTCCGGCTCCGGGCTCGACCACCCCGAGTCGCTCGCCCAGCTGGCGCACGACCTGGGACTCGATGACGTGGTGCGCTTCGTCCCCCCGGTCGCCCAGGCCGAGCTGGCCCGCTGGTGCGCGGCCGCGACGCTGGTCGCCGTGCCGTCGTACAACGAGTCCTTCGGGCTGGTCGCCGCCGAGGCGCAGGCCACCGGCACGCCGGTCGTGGCCGCCGCTGTCGGCGGTCTGACCACCGTCGTCCGCGACAACCACAGTGGCCTGCTCGTCCCCGGCCACCAGCCGGGCGAATGGGCCGATGCGCTGCAGCGGGTGATCGGCGACGACGAGCTGCGCCTGCACCTCGAGGCCGGCGCCCTGGCCCAGGCCCGGCAGTTCTCCTGGGAGCACACCGCCCAGCAGACGCTCGACGTCTACGAGCGTGCGCGTTCGTTCATGCGAGAGTCGGTGTCGTGACCGGTGACTCCAGGGCCATTGTCCGCGACTACCTGACCGACAGCGAGATCGAGTACGACGAGCCGACGCCCGGCGTCTTCTCGTTCTCGCTGCCCGGCGAGAAGAAGCTGCAGACCGCGGTCCGCCTCGACGTCGGCCCGCACGCGCTGGGCGTGCACGCCTTCGTGTGCCGCAACCCCGACGAGAACCACGAGCGCGTCTACCGGTGGCTGCTCGAGCGCAACCTCAAGCTCTACGCCGTCGGCTTCGCGGTCGACCGGCTCGGCGACATCTACCTCGATGCCCGGCTGCCGCTGGCCTCACTCAGCCACGACGAGCTGGACCGGCTGCTCGGCTCGGTGCTGGCAACCTCCGACGAGTCGTTCAACACGATCCTCGAGCTGGGCTTCGCCACCTCGATCCGCAAGGAGTGGGACTGGCGCAAGCTGCGCGGCGAGCCGACCCGCAACCTCGAGGCCTTCCGCGGTTGGCTCGAGGCCGGCGAGGAGCCGCCCGCCGCGTCCGGGGCCGCAGGCGGCGACGGCGACAGCGACCAGCGCCAGTAGCGCCGGAGCGGCCTGGACGAGCAGGATCCGCCGGCTGCGCACCGGTCAGGCCGGTTGCGCCCGATTCACGACCGGACGTCCCTTGCGGCGCGCCAGCGCTACGCCGACCAGGGCCAGTGCGCCGCCGGCGTACGCGATGGTGGGCGGTGCCTCACCCAGGAAGACCAGGCCCAGCACGATCGTGATCGGCGGGACCAGGTAGGTGGTGACCCCGAGGTTGCTGGCGCTCATGTGGCTGAGCGCGAAGGCGTACGTCGTGAAGGCGACCGCGGTCGGGAAGACCCCCAGGTAGACCACCCAGGCGATCGACGAGACCGGCGCTGCGGCGGTCTCCCGGACCAGGGTGCCGGCGAACGGCAGGCAGACGATCGCGCCGACCGTGCAGGCCAGCCAGACCACCTGGATCGCGGCCATCCGCTTCATCAACGGCTTCTGCAGGATCAGGCTGATCGAGTAGGCGACCGCACTGAGGATGCACAGCAGGACGCCGAGGACGTCGCGGTCGGCGTGCGAGGAGGTGGAGAGGGCGATCAGGGCGACGCCGCCGAAGGCCAGGACCAGGCCGAGCGCGAGGTTCAGGGTGAACCGCTCGTCGAGGAACATCGCGGCGAGCAGCGCGATCAGCACCGGGGAGACCTGGATCAGCATCGCGGCGGTGCCGGCGTCGACCCGGCGTTCGCCCTCGTTGAGCGCGATGTTGTAGATGCCGAACCACAGCACGCCGATCAGGACGATGGAGAGCAGGTCGCGCCGGCTCGGACGGGGGAGCCCGCGGGGCAGTGCCACCGCAGCCAGGCAGGCCGCCGCGACGACGAGCCGACCCAGGGTGAGCGAGCCGGGGGAGAAGTCGCGGCCGAGGTAGCGGATCGCGACGAAGGCCGAGGCCCACAGCACCAACGTGGCGGCCACCGCGGCCAGCGGAAGCCAACCCGGGGTGGTGCGGCTGGTGTCGGGGACCCCCGACGGGCCACCGGACTGGTCGGCGGTCCGGTCGATCTGCGTTCTCGTCACCCGCTCAGCCTAGGGCCCGCCGTTCGCCCTGACGCGCGGGAATCGGACGCGCATCCACGAGATGGTGCCAGCGCGGGAGAGGCAGGTCAGAGGTCGAGCTTGTAGCCCAGTCCGCGCACGGTCACGAGGAACTTCGGCTCGCCCGGGTCCGGCTCCAGCTTGGCGCGGAGACGCTTCACGTGGACGTCGAGGGTCTTGGTGTCACCGACGTAGTCGGAGCCCCAGACCCGGTCGATCAGCTGGCCGCGGGTGAGCACCCGACCGGGGTTGCGCAGGAACATCTCGAGCAGCTCGAACTCCTTGAGCGGCAGTCGCTGCTCCTGGCCGTCGACGGTGACGACGTGCCGCTCGACGTCCATCCGGACCGGGCCGGCCTCGAGCGTCGCGGGAGCCAGGTCGGGGTCGGCGCCCCGTCGGAGTACGGCGCGGATCCGGGCCACGAGCTCGCGCGGCGAGTAGGGCTTGGTGACGTAGTCGTCGGCACCGAGCTCGAGGCCGACCACCTTGTCGACCTCGTCGTCCTTGGCGCTGACCATGATCACCGGGACGTTGGAGGTCTGTCGGATCTGGCGGCACACCTCGGTCCCCGGCAGGCCGGGCAGCATCAGGTCGAGCAGCACGATGTCGGCGCCGTTGCGGTCGAACTCGGTGAGCGCGTCGGGGCCGGTCGCTGCGATCGCGACCTCGTAGCCCTCCTTGCGCAGCATGTACGCGAGCGCGTCGCTGTAGCTCTCTTCGTCCTCGACTACGAGTACCCGGGTCACCGGTCTGCCTCCTGGTTTCTGCGCGGGAGAGACAGGGTGAACGTAGACCCTCGGCCCTCCACGGACCAGACACGGACGTCTCCGCCGTGCGTGGCCGCGACATGCTTGACGATGGACAGGCCGAGTCCGGTGCCACCGGTGGAGCGGTGACGCGCCGGGTCGACCCGGTAGAACCGCTCGAAGATCCGGTCGATCTCCTGTTGCGGGATGCCGATGCCCTGGTCGACGACGGCGACCTCGACGCTGGTGTCGTCGCACTTCGTGGTGACCAGGACGGTGGAGTCGGGGCCGGAGTAGGAGACGGCGTTGGCGACCAGGTTGGCGACCGCTGCGGTGACCTGATCCTCGTTGCCGAAGACCTCCAGGTCGGGGGTGCCGCCGGTGACGATCCGGATCCGGCGCGAGTCGGCGTCGATCGCGCTGGTGTCGACGGCGGTGGCGATCACCTCGTCGATCCTGACCGGGACCGGCGTCTCGAGCGGGTCGTCGCCCTGCAGCCGCGAGAGCTCGATCACCTGCTGGACCAGCCGGGTGAGCCGGTCGCTCTCGGTGAGCATCCGGCCGGCGAAGCGCTGCACCGCCTCGGGATCGTGGGCGGCGTCCTGGACCGCCTCGGCCAGCAGCCGGATCGCCCCGACGGGGGTCTTCAGCTCGTGGCTGACGTTGGCGACGAAGTCGCGGCGTACGGTCTCGACGCGGCGCTCGCGGGTGCGGTCCTCGACCAGGGCCAGGACCAGTCGGGCCCCGAGCGGCGCGACGCGCGCGGTGACGTGGCGCGAGGGCTTGCTGCCGCGCGACATGTGCAGCTCGGTCTCGCGGATCTGGCCGTCGCGGCGTACCTGGTGGACCAGCTTGGCGAGGTCCTCCGAGACCAGCGCCGAGCCGCGGACCAGGCCCATGGCGTACGCCGGCGCGGAGGCCTTGAGGACGACGTCGGCGTCGTCGACGACCACGGCGCTGCTGCGCAGGACCGAGAGCACGGTGGCCACACCCGGTGGCAGGAACGGCTCCTCGACGGTGGGCACCAGCTGCTGCTGGCGGTCGCTGACGTGCCACGCGAGCACGGCTCCGCCGGCGACGACGGCGCCGATGACCGCGGCCAGGAACGCCTGCATCGTCGGATCCACGGGCTCGATCGTACGCAGGGTTTCACCGGGCAATCGCCGAGTGCGGACGGGCTTCCGACTGTTCACCCCTCGTTCACCGCGTGACCCCGGGCGGACACCGGGGTGCGCATAGGGTGTGCCCATGCGTGAGGCCTTCCATGAACAGCTCGACTCCGTCTTCGACGACCTGGCACAGATCTGCCGCAAGGTCGAGGAAGCGGTGCGTCTTGCCACCGAGGCGCTGCTGACCGGTGACGCCGAGACGGCGGAGCGAGTGATCAGCGGTGACGTCGAGATCGACCGCGCCCGCGAGCGGGTCGAGGACAAGGCATTCTCACTGCTGTCGCTGCAGCAGCCGGTCGCCGGCGACCTGCGCACGGTCGTCTCCGCACTGCGGATGGTCAGCGAGCTCGAGCGGATGGGGGACCTGTCGGTCCACGTCGCCAAGATCGCCCGGCTGCGGGTGCCGCACGTGGCGGTCCCCGAGGAGATCCAGCCGACCCTGACCCGGATGGCCGAGGTCGCCGAGGACATGGTGTCCCGGGTCTCCCAGATCATCACCACGCGCGACGTCGCCGCCGCCATCGCCCTGGGGCGTGACGACGAGGAGATGGACCAGCTGCGGCGCAAGAGCTTCGTCAAGCTGCTCTCCGACGACTGGCGCCACGGCGTCGAGGCCGCGGTCGACATCGCGCTGCTGGGTCGCTACTACGAGCGGATCGCCGACCACGCCGTCTCCGTGGCCAACCGGGTGGTCTTCGCCGTCACCGGTCAGAACCCGGGCTCGGTCGACGCCTGAGGGTCCTGGTCGATCGGGCTGGGGCTGGTCAGCGGCCCTGGTTGGCGACCGCAGCAGCGGCCTCGGCAGCGGCCTCGGGGTCGAGGTACGTGCCCCCGGTGACCGTCGGTCGCATCTCGTCGTCGAGCTCGTAGACGAGAGGCATCCCGGTCGGGATGTTCAGCCCGGCGATGTCCTCGTCGCTGATCTGGTCGAGGTGCTTGACGATGCCGCGCAGGCTGTTGCCGTGCGCGGCGACCAGCACGACCTTGCCGGCGCGCAGGTCGACGGTCACGTCGGACTCCCAGTAGGGGAGCATCCGCGCGATCACGTCCTTGAGGCACTCGGTGCGGGGCATCTCGGCGCCGAGGTCGGCGTACCGCGGGTCACCGGCCTGGGAGTACTCGTTGTCGTCATCGATCGGCGGCGGCGGGGTGTCGAACGAGCGACGCCAGAGCATGAACTGCTCCTCGCCGTACTCCTCGAGCGTCTGCTTCTTGTCCTTGCCCTGCAGGGCGCCGTAGTGCCGCTCGTTGAGCCGCCACGAGCGCCGCACCGGGATCCAGTGCCGGTCGGCCTTGTCGAGCGCGAGCACCGCGGTGTTGATCGCGCGGCGCTGCAGCGAGGTGTGGACGACGTCGGGCAGCAGGCCGGCCTCGACCAGGAGCTCGCCGCCGCGCACGGCTTCGGCCCGGCCCTTCTCGGTCAGGTCGACGTCGACCCAGCCGGTGAACAGGTTCTTGGCGTTCCACTCGCTCTCGCCGTGGCGGAGCAGGATCAGGGTGTGCGTCATGGTCACTCCGTGGTGGTCTCGGTTGCCCCGTCGGTTGCCCCATCAGTTGGCCCGTCGTCGCTCGCGTCGGTCGCGCCACCCGAGATGTCGAGGCCTTCGTAGTAACCGTCGTCGAGGACGACGGGGATGTTGAGGGTGACCTTCTCGCCGCCGGCGAAGCTCACCGTCACGGGCACGAACTGCCCGGCCTGGAAGGTGCCGCTGACGGGGATGCCCCCGTCGGTGGCCAGGTTGACCAGGCCGCCCTTGGGGATCTCGATGGGCGAGAACGACTCGGCCTGGATCGTGTTGCCGGCGCCCCCGGCGAGTGCGTCGAAGCTGGCCGTCGCGCTCGCGTCGTTGTTGGCCAGCGACGCGATGAACGTGCCGGAGTCGTCCTGTGCGGAGACGATGACCGCACCGAGCACGTCGACCGACGCGTCCCGGTTGTTGACCCCGGTGGCCGGCGTGTAGTCGCGGTCGGTCGCGTAGTTGAACCCGCACGAGGTCAGGGCAGGGACGGCGAGCACGAGAGCGCCCAGGGCGAGCGCGGTGTTGCGGCGGATGTGCATCTCAAGCCTTCGCAGGTGGTCGGCCGGCGCCGCAGCGGGGCTGACGGCGATGCCGGTACGGCGGTGTGCGGAGCACGCACAGGGGGGCGGACACAGCCTAGCGGTCCTCGCGCCCGCTCATTGGCCCAGCCCGACCGACGCCCCGGCGGCGAGCAGCGCCACCAGGACAGCGGCCGTGTAGACCGACGAGAGGATCAGCAGGCGGGTGGCACCGATCTTGAGGGCCAGGCGCAGCGGGAGGTGTCGCAGCCCGTCCTCGTTGTCGTGCACCAGGCCGGGGAGCGCGCGCAGGAAGTGGACCCCGATGCCGAGCAGGCCGGCCAGGACGGTGATCACGATCTCCGGTGGGTTGCCGGTCGCGGCGCCACCCCAGCCGCCGTACGACAGAAATGCCGGGAGCAGCGCGAACGACAGCGCCCACGGCAGCCAGGAGAGCAGGCCCCGGCGGAGTACGACGTTGCCGAGCAGCGCGACCGCGAGCGAGATCAGGTAGGCGCTGCCGGCGATCACGCCGTTCGCCACCGACAGGGGTACGACGAGAAGCACCGCGCACAACAGGGCGAACCAGACCGTGCCCGGGTCGAGTCGGTCCTGGGCGAGCGGCTTGCCGGGCGTCTGGTGGGAGCGGTCGCGGTGCCGGTCGACGAGGTCGTTGTGCCAGCCGAGGATCGACTGGCCGACCAGCACGGTGCCGAAGACCAGCCCCAGCTCCCGCGCGCTGCGCCCGGCGAGTGCCGCGGCTCCGGCGACTGCGGCCGCGGTCAGGACGGCCTGACGGGGGTGTGCGGTGCGCACGAGCAGCACCGGACCCAGCTCGCGCACGGAGACCGGTCGGCGAGTGCGCCGCTGCCGAGCGGGGGCTTCGGCCACGGCCGAGCCCGGCCGCGCAGATCGGGTGCGCGCACGCCGGGCCTTCGTGTGCGCGCGACCTTTCGGGCGCTTGCGACGGGTCTGGGCCATGACCGGAAGTATCGACCACGAGCGACTCGATGGCGCGCATTCGGACGTCCTCGGCTCGACGACCCACGTCGACCGACTGCTCGCCACCATACGAGGTGGCGTTCTGTCAAGCCAGCATTGTGCCTCTGACCTGCAGAAACGCGAAAGGCGCCGAATCGGCGGCGTGTTAGAATGGTCACCTAGGAAGGGGTACCTCACACATGACTTTCACCGTCGGCGAAACGGTTGTTTACCCAAATCACGGAGCCGCTGTCATCGAAGACATCGAGATGCGGCAGATCAAGGGAGAGGACCGGCAGTACCTCGTACTCCGGATTGTCGCCCAGCAGGACCTGGTCGTTCGAGTTCCGTCCTGCAACCTCGACCTGGTCGGGGTTCGTGACGTCGTCGACAAGGAGGGCCTCGACCGCGTGTTCGACGTCCTTCGTGCCGCGCACGTCGAGGAGCCCACGAACTGGTCGCGACGTTACAAGGCCAACCTGGAGAAGCTGCACAGCGGCGACGTCATGAAGGTGGCCGAAGTGGTCCGCGACCTGTGGCGCCGCGAGCGCGACCGCGGGCTGTCGGCCGGCGAGAAGCGGATGCTGGCGAAGGCTCGCCAGATCCTCGTCTCGGAGCTGGCCCTGGCCGAGCACACCAACGAGGACAAGGCTGAGGCCATCCTCGACGAGGTGCTCGCTTCCTGACCCGTTCCACCAGTACGACGACGTCGTAGGTCGGCAGGCCCCCCGGATCCGTCCGGGGGGCCTCGCTGCGTCCGGGGGCGTCCCGACGCAATACCGTGGACACATCATGGGCTTCGACTCCGACGACGACCTCGCTCCGGCACTGGGTGCCGTGGTGGAGGAGCAGCGCGGCCACCTGCCGTTCGCGCTGATCCACGGCGAGGCACTGGTCGCGTGCGCGGCCTGGGCGCTGGGCGACTCCGGCGTGATGCCGGTCGACCTCGGCACCGAGTGGGCAGGACTCGTCGACGCCGACGAGCCCTTCGTGCTGCATGACGCGCTGTGCCCGATGACGCCCGCGTCGTTCATCGCGGAGTGTGTCGCCGCGGCGGTCGAGGGCGACACGGTCGTCGTCGGCGTACGCCCGGTCACCGACACCGTCAAGCGGGTCGAGGACGGGTTCGTGGGCGGCACGGTCGACCGGGCCGGGCTGGTCTCCGTCGCCTCCCCGGTGGTGCTGCCGGCCAGCGTGGTCGCGGCCCTCGACGCCCTGCCCAGCCTGGACTTCACCGAGCTGGTGACCGCGCTGCGCGCCCGCTTCCCGGTCGAGCTGCGCGAGGCCCCGCCGGAGGCCCGCCGGGTCGCCACCGACGAGGACATCCGCCTCCTGGAAGCGCTCACCCGCCCCTGACCCCCAGCCGAGCAGGCGTGAAGTTCCCGCAATTGTGCTGCCGAGCCGGCGTGAAGTTCCCGCGCTTGTGCTGCCGAGTCGGCGTGAAGTTCCCGCCTTGTGCTGCCGAGTCGACACATCCGCCGGGTCACCTCACGCCGACTCGACGCGGTCAGGGGGTGACTTCACGCCGGGTCGGCAGGGTCAGTGGGAGACCAGGTCGGCCGCGAGGGCCACGTCCTCGGGGAAGGTGATCTTGAGGTTGAGCGGACTGCTGGGCACCGCCGCGATCCGGAGCTCGCCGTAGCGCTCGAGGCAGCTGGCCGTGTCGGTGCCGACGAACCCGTCCGCGTCCGCCGCCGTGTACGCCGCCAGCAGGTCCGCGGCCCGGAACGCCTGCGGCGTCTGGACGCCGACCAGCGCGCCGTGCGCCGCGGCGCCCTCGAGGGTGAGCAGCGACCCGAGCGGTACGACGGGGATCGCACCGCCGTGCTCGTGGGCCGCCGCCAGCGTGGCCGCGAACAGGTCGGGTCCGGCGAGCGGCCGCGCTGCGTCGTGGATCGCGACCAGGTCGATCTCGCCCGCCTCGATGTCCGGGCTGAGCGCACGAAGGGCGTTCCACTCCGAGGCGTGCCGGGTCGCTCCGCCGTCGACCACCAGCACCTCAGCGTCGCCGAGGTGCGGGGCGACCACCGTGGCCACCTGCTCGCCCTCGCCGGGACGCACGACGAGGACCACGCGGCGTACGTCCGGCACGCGCCAAGGCCTCGCGGACCGACCAGACCAGCACCGGCGCATCACCCAGGGGGAGCAGCACCTTGTTGATGCCGGCCCCGACCCGGCTTCCCGAACCGGCGGCAAGGATCACGACGGCGGCAGGCATGGCGCGCAGGCTACTGCCTCGCCCGGGTCGGATCGTTTCCGTGGACGTAACACGACGAAACACCCGCTCAACATCGCGGTCCTACCGTCGGAGCCTCCGGAAGGAGCCCACCTTGCCCCAGCCCTGCAGCCTGCCAGCCGTCCACAGACCGAGGCGCGCATGAAGGCGGCGCCGGGTGGCATCGAGGAGTGGCGGCCGGTCTGCCGGCTGGCACAGCTCCAGCCCGAGCGCGGCGTCGCTGCGTTGGTGCACGGCCAGTCGCTGGCGATCTTTCGCGCGACCGACGACACCGTCTACGCGGTGGGCAACCACGATCCGTTCGCCAAGGAGTCCGCCCTGGCACGAGGAATCGTCGGCAACCGCGACGGCGTTCCGTTCGTGGCCTCCCCTCGGCACGGGCACGCGTTCGACCTGCGCACCGGGCGCTGCCTGGAGGACGACCACGTCTCGGTGCCGGCGTACGACGTGAAGGTGGTCGAGGGCGTCGTGCTCGTGGGGCAGCGCCGGACTGCCCCGGCTGAACCTTCCTGAGCGTTCAGGTGGCGAGCAGCAGCGCGGTGGCGATCGCGGCCACGCCCTCGCCACGACCGGTCAGCCCCAACCCGTCGGTGGTCGTGGCGGAGACCGTGACCCGCGCCCCGACCGCCTCGGAGAGCGCGGTCTCCGCCTCGGCGCGCCGGCCGCCGAGCCGCGGCCGGTTGCCGATCACCTGGATCGCGATGTTGCCGATGTCGTGACCGGCGGCGCGCACCCGGCGCGCGGTCTCGGCCAGCAGCGCCGAACCCGAGGCGCCCGCCCACTCGGGCTCTGTGGTCCCGAAGTTCGAGCCGAGGTCGCCGAGCCCGGCGGCGGAGAGCAGCGCGTCGCACGCCGCATGTGCGGCGACGTCGGCGTCGGAGTGCCCCTCGAGCCCCTGTTCCTCGTCGGGCCAGGCCAGGCCGGCGAGGTGCATCGGCACCCCGTCGACGAGCCGGTGGACGTCGGTGCCGATGCCGATCAGGGGCAGGCCAGGGGTCTGTTTCACATCCGTCATGATGCACGAGCAACAATCAGTGGGTGAGAACCTTCCGTGGCGCCTGGTCCTTCGCTGGTCTCGTGGCCGGCGCTGCCGGGCTGGCCACCAGCTATTTCCTCGCCATGGTGATGACGATCCGCGACTCACCGGTGGTGGCGATCTCCGAGCTGATCATCGAGCTGACGCCCGGCCCGGCGGTGGAGAAGGCGATCCAGGTCCTCGGTCACCAGGACAAGCTGGTCCTCGTCCTGATCGTGCTGGCGGGGAGCGCGGCGCTGTTCGCGCTCGCCGGACAGCTGGCGGCGCGCTCGTGGTGGGCGCCGGCGATCGTGTACGCCGCCCTGGCTGCCCTGGCCGGCTACGCCGTGCTGCACCAGCGGGGCACGACCGCCGTGGACGTGCTGCCCGTGTTCACCGGGTTCGTGACCTGGCTGCTGGCGCTCTCGCTGCTGACCGCCCCGCTGCGTGCGGCCCAGGAGGCCGGCGCGGGCGTGCCGACCGAGCCGCCTGCCGAGGACGACAGCGAGGCCAGTCGTGCCGACGTGGGTGCGTCCACCCGGCGTTCGCTGCTGGTCCGCGGTGGCGCGCTGGGGGTGTTCGCCGTCGCCCTGGGGTTCCTGGGGCGGGGGATCGGTCGCGGCCGCCGCCACGTCGAGGAGAGCCGCCGGCTGCTCCGGCTCTCCGGAGTGTCCGCACCGGTGGTGCCGGCGAGTGCCCGCCTCGAGGTCGAGGGGATCTCACCGTGGATGACTCCGACCGAGGACTTCTACCGGATCCACACCGCGATCGTGGTGCCGACCATCGAGCCGACCGAGTGGCGACTGCGCATCCACGGGATGGTCGACCGCGAGATCGTGCTGACCTACCAGGACCTGGTGGACCGCAAGCTCACCGAGAGCTGGATCACGCTCAACTGCGTCTCGAACCCGATCGGCGGCCCCCTGATCGGCAACGCCTGGTGGAGCGGGGTCCGGGTCGCCGATCTGCTGGCCGAGGCGGGCGTCCAGGCCGGTGCCGACGCCGTACTGCAGACCTCCGACGACGGCTGGACCTGCGGCACCCCGCTGGAGGCGCTCACCGACTCGCGCGACGCGATGCTCGCCCTGTCGATGAACGGCGAGGCACTGCCGATCGACCACGGGTTCCCGGTCCGCACGATCGTGCCGGGCCTCTACGGCTACGTCTCGGCCTGCAAGTGGGTGGTCGACATGAAGGTCACCAGCTTCGACAAGTTCGACGCCTACTGGACCAAGCGCGGCTGGGGCGAGTTCGGCCCGGTCAAGCTCGGCTCGCGGGTCGACGTACCCCGCTCGGGCGCGGAGGTGACGGCCGGCCCGATCCAGGTCGGCGGCGTGGCTTGGGCGCAGCACACCGGGATCCGGGGCGTCGAGGTCGCCGTCGACGGGGGTGGCTGGCAGCCGGCCGAGCTCGGGGCGGTGCCGACCGACGACAGCTGGGTGCAGTGGGTGGCCACGGTCGACGTGGCCGCCGGTGAGCACACCGTCCGCGTCCGCGCGATCGACAAGACCGGGCTGGAGCAGACCGGCGTGAACCGCGACGTGCTCCCCGACGGCGCGACCGGCTGGCACACGATCGGCTTCCGCGCCGTCTGACGCCGACCCGGCGTGAAGTGCCCTGGGAATGGCGCCGACCCGGCGTGAAGTGCCCTGAGCCAGGGAACTTCACGCCGACTCGGCAGGAAGCAAGGGGAACTTCACGCCGACTCGGCAGGGAGCAAGGGGAACTTCACGCCGTCTCGGCATGGTTTGGGGGTCACCAGTTGGAGTGGGTGCCTCCGGGCAGCGGGTGCGCGTCGTCGGTGATCACGTAGGTCAGCCCGCCGGAGGTGGGCAGCCAGGCGTTCTCGAACTGGCCCCGGTCGTAGGTGCGGCGTACGCCGGCGCGGTTGCTCGCGGCCGGGTCGTTGACGACCACGTCGCCGGACTCGGTGAACCCGACGACCACCAGCAGGTGTCCGTTGGTCGCCGAGATCGGCGCCCCGGTGAGCTCGCCGCGACCGAACGAGATCGACGCCACGACCGGGATCCCGGCGGCGATGAACCGCTCCGCCTCGCGCAGCGAGCGCAGCCGGGTCACGAAGGCGTTCCCGGCGCGGCTCGCGGCGTACGCGGTGCTGAACGGCCAGTTGCCGGTGCCCTCGTACTGCGCGTCGTACGTCGCGCGGGCGGCGTAGTCGACCCACGGGTCGACGTGGCCGCTGGGCACCCAGGAGTACGCGGCAGGAGCGGGCAGGGCGTCGTAGTAGCCGAGCACCATCGACGTCGAGGTGGGCGAGCACCAGGCCTCGCCACCGTTTCCCCACTGGGGGTAGTGGCCCGCATGCACCATCTGCGAGTACTGCGGCACGTCGAGCACGATGCCCCGACCCGGACCGGGGCTCGAGGTCGGCTACCGAGCTCACGGCGGGCAGGCGCGAGGACATCGCGCCGACCGAGTCGAGCTTCGGTGGCCGCGAGGAGGCGCCGGCGCGACGCATCAGGCTCACCTTGAGCTGCCAGGCCGTCAGCCCGGCGGCATCGGCCACCTTCCAGGTGTCGACGTCGACACGGGCGAGGTCGTCGGACTGCCCCGACCTGGTCGTACGGCGCGTGAACCGGTCGCCGGACGTCCATCGGCCGAGCGTGTCCCAGCTCGACACGGTCCCGTCGGCGGCGCGACCGCGCACCTTGACCTCCACCCAGCTGTCCCGCGGGGTGGTGGCCGCCCACGAGGCGACCAGCTGGGTGAAGCCGAAGCCCGGCTCGACCCACTCCGAGAGCCAGCGGCCGACGTCGTAGCGCTGGCGGGCGTAGCTGCGCTGCTGGACCGGGTCGACCAGCTCGAGCCGACCCTTGCGGACCCGCAGGCCGGTCGCAGTGCCGGTGCGCAGGTCGGCACCGGTCGACCAGGCGGTGTGGTCGATCTGCCGGGCCGGCGCGCGGCGGTCGGCAGCGTCGGAGGCGTGGCCGGAGATCGCACCCGCGGGAAGCCCCGGACCGAGCAGCGAGCCGAGCGCGAGGGCGGTGACGAGGAGGGTCTTGCGCATCCGCCGACGGTAGCCCGCAAGGATCACTCCTGTCCCAGAAGTCACAGGATTCGTCGATGCGTGCCGGGCACCCCGCCGCCCCTAGAATGGCGCGAGTGACCCTCAGGCTCTATGACACTGCGACCCGCGAAGTCCGTGACTTCGTTCCCCTCGAGGAGGGGAAGGCGGGCATCTATGTCTGCGGTCTGACGGTCCAGGGCGAGCCCCACGTGGGACACGTGCGCTCCGCGGTCAACTTCGACGTGCTGCAGCGCTGGCTCACCTTCCGCGGCTACGACGTCACGATGATCCGCAACGTCACCGACATCGACGACAAGATCCTGATCAAGGCCGCCGCGCAGGGCCGCCCGTGGTTCAACCTCGCCTACGCGATGCACCGCGAGCTCACCCAGGCGTACGCCGACCTCAACGTCGCGCCGCCGACGTACGAGCCCGCCGCCACCGGCCACGTGCCGGAGATGCTCGAGCTGATCGCCACGCTGATCGAGAAGGGCCACGCGTACGCCGCGGCCGACGGGTCCGGTGACGTGTACTTCGACGTGCGCTCCTGGCCGGCGTACGGCGAGCTGACCCACCAGCGGATCGACGACATGGAGGCCGCCGAGGACGCAGATCCGCGCGGCAAGCGGGACCCCCGCGACTTCGCCCTCTGGAAGGGCTGGAAGAAGGAGAGCGAGCCGGCCACCGCTGCCTGGCCGTCCCCGTGGGGACTCGGCCGGCCCGGGTGGCACATCGAGTGCTCGGCGATGGCCGGCAAGTACCTCGGTCCCGCCTTCGACATCCACGGCGGCGGCGTCGACCTGCGCTTCCCGCACCACGAGAACGAGCAGGCCCAGTCCCGTGCCGCCGGACACCCGTTCGCGTCGTACTGGCTGCACAACGCCTGGATCACCACCTCGGGCGAGAAGATGAGCAAGTCGCTCGGCAACTCGCTGATGATCCCCGCCGTGCTCGAGCGGTTCCGCGGCATCGAGCTGCGCTACTACCTCGTGGCCGCGCACTACCGCAGTCACGTCGAGTTCAGCTTCGAGGCGCTGGAGGAGTCCGCGGTCGGCTTCCGCCGGATCGAGGGCTTCCTGCAGCGGGCGGCCGAGCTGGTCGGGGAGGTCCCTGCTGGCGGCGGAGCCACCGGCATGGCCTGCGCGGACTTCATCGCCGCGATGGACGACGACCTCGGGACACCGGCTGCCGTGGCGGCGATCCACGACGTCGTCCGTGAGGGCAACAAGCTCCTCGTCGAGGGTGACACCCCGGCGCTGCGTGGCAACGCGGCATCGGTGCGCGCCATGCTCGGCATTCTCGGACTCGACCCCGCCGATCCGGCGTGGGGCACCAGGCAGGTGGCCGGCACCGACAAGCTGACCGCCGCTCTCGACACGCTCATCCTCGCGCTGTTGGACCAGCGCGCCGAGGCTCGAGCGGCCAAGGACTTCGCCGCTGCGGACGCGATCCGCGACCGGATCAAGGCCGCCGGCATCGAGATCGAGGACACCCCCAACGGTCCACGATGGACACTAGAAACAGGGAATCACTGACATGGCAGGCAACTCTCAGCGCAAGGGCGCGATCAAGAAGACCGGCAAGGGCAACCCCACGGTCGGCTCCGGCGGCCGGGTGCGTCGTGGCCTCGAGGGTCGCGGCCCGACCCCCAAGGCCGGCGACCGCCCCAACCACAAGGTCTACAAGGAGCGGAACAAGGTCGACAAGTCGGCCGCGGCCCGCCCGAAGCGCCGCGCCACCGGCAGCACCGACGCCGAGTGGATCGCCGGTCGCAACTCCGTCGTCGAGGCGCTCCGTGCCGGCATCCCGATCACCGGGGTGTACGTCGCCGAGGGCGCCGAGCGCGACGGCCGGCTGCGCGACGCGTTCAAGCTCTGCGCCGAGCTCGGCATCAACCTGCTCGAGGTGAGCAAGGGCGAGCTGGACCGCAAGACCAGCGGCGCCGTGCACCAGGGCCTCGCTGCCCGGATCCCGTCGTTCGAGTACGCCCACGCCGACGACCTGATCGGGCTGGCCACGGCCAACGGCGAGAAGCCGCTGATCGTCGCCCTCGACTCGGTGACCGACCCCCGCAACCTCGGTGCGGTCGTGCGCAGTGCCTCCGGCTTCGGCGCCCACGGCGTCGTGATCCCGGAGCGTCGCGCGGCCGGGATGACGGCCTCCGCCTGGAAGACCAGTGCCGGTGCGGCTGCCCGGATCCCCGTCGCCCAGACGGTCAACCTGGTCCGCCAGCTGAAGGCCTACCAGGACGCCGGCTGCATGGTGGTGGGTCTGTCCGCCGACGGCGACGTCGCCCTGCCGGACTTCGAGCTCGGCGACGGCCCCCTGGTGCTCGTGGTCGGCTCCGAGGGCAACGGGCTCTCCAGGCTCGTCGCGGAGACCTGCGACCAGCTCGTCTCGATCCCGATGGCCAACCAGCTCGAGTCGCTCAACGCCGGGGTTGCCGCGTCTGTCACCCTGTACGCGATCGCTCGCGCCCGAGCCTGACCCACCCGCGGAACCCGCACGATGAAGCCCGCACGATGAACTCGGAGCCACAGGTGTCGGACCGGCTGCACCACCGCCTCATCGACGGCGCCGCGCTGCTCTCCCGGACGTCGGCGTTCCTCGCGATCTGGGCCGCGGTGGCCTTCGTCGCGGGGATGGTCTTCTTCCTGGTCAGCAGCCGCACCGTCGTGGTCGCCAGCCACGACGCCGTGGTCGAGCCCAACCTCACCGGCCAGGTGGTGGTGCGCACGGGTCCGATCCTCCCGGACCTGCGGATCTCGAGTGGCGAGCGGATCGGGGTGGACATCGAGCTCGGCAAGACCGACGCGACGTCGACCGCGGAGCTGGTCAAGCGGTACGCCTACATCGCCAGCCGGCCCGAGGGCCAGATCGTGAAGATCGAGGACGCGCTGAAGGACATGGCGTTCACCGCAGCCTGGCGCGGCGCGCTGGTCGGGCTGCTGCCGATCGGGGTCTGGCTGCTGATCGGCGCCGGTCGCCGTCGTGAGCTGCTGATCAAGGCCCGCGGACCCCTGGGCGGGGTGGCGGTGCTGGTGGTCGGCGGACTGGTCGTGGGGCTCTGGGCGCCGTGGGTCGACGGGGACAACGTCCGTGCCGAGGACGGGACGTGGGTGCCGCTGGGCGACTTCCTCGGGACCGAGATCCCGCTGCCCGAGGAGCTGGGCGGGGTCCAGGTGCGTGCCGACGTCACGACCGTCCAGACCCGCCGCCTGGTCGAGAGCGCGATCAACACCTACGACAAGAGCAAGACCTTCTACGTCAAGGCGGCCGAGGCTGCCGCGGACCTCGACGTGCGGCAGCCCGAGGAGGGCGACACCGTGGTCCTGTTCGTGTCGGACCGCCACGACAACATCGGCATGGACGCGGTGGCGCGCGCGGTCGGCGACAGGGCAGGCGCGACCGCGGCGTTCGACGCCGGAGACGACACCTCGTCGGGCAAGACCTGGGAGGCGTTCTCGCTCGACTCGGTGCTGGCGGAGTTCGACGGGCTCGACTCCTTCGGTGTCGCCGGCAACCACGACCACGGTGACTTCGTCGCGTCGTACCTCGCGGACGGTGGCTGGACCATGCTGGACGGCAGCGTGATCGACGGCCCAGGGGGCAGCACCCTGCTCGGCATCGACGACCCGCGCTCCAGCGGTCTGGGCAGCTGGCGCGACGAGACCGGTCTCAGCTTCGTCGAGGTCGGAGCCCGGCTCTCCGACGTGGCCTGCGACTCCGAGACCCGCGTGTCGACGATCCTCGTGCACGACGCCAACCTCGCCAAGGACGCCCTGACCCGCGGCTGCGCCGACCTGGTCCTCGGCGGTCACCTGCACGTGCAGGTCGGCCCGACCAAGGTGATCGGCGAGAACGGCGAGATCGGCTACTCCTACACGACCGGGACGACCGGCGGTGCGGCGTACGCGATCGCGGTCGGCAGCAAGATCCGGCGCGAGGCGGAGATCTCGCTGGTCACCTACAGCGAGGGCCGTCCGGCCGGGATCCAGTCCGTCACGCTGCAGACCAACGGCCGCTTCAACGTCGGGCCCTACGTCCCCCTCTCGTACGACCAGCCCGCCGCCTAGAGTTGGGGTCGTGCCCACGACTGTCGACCGACTGCTGCCCACCGAGGAAGCCGAGGCCCTGCTCGAGCTGACCCGCGAGATCGTCGCCAAGGAGCTCGCTCCCCAGGTGGCCGACATGGAGGAGCGCGCGGAGTTCCCCGCCGACGCCTACCGGCTGCTCGGCAAGGCGGGGCTGCTGAGCCTGCCGTTCGCGGAGGAGTTCGGCGGCGGCGACCAGCCCTACGAGGTCTACCTCCAGGTGATCGAGGAGATCGCGGCCGCCTGGCCGAGCGTCGGGGTCGGGACCAGCGTGCACTCGCTGACGGCGGGGGTGGTGGCGGCCAACGCCGGGCCCGAGCAGTGCGAGACGTGGCTCCCGAAGATGCTGTCGGGGGAGTGGCTGGGCGCCTACTGCCTCTCGGAGCCGCAGGCCGGCTCGGACGTCAGCGGGATCAGGACCAAGGCGGTCCGCGACGGCGACGACTACGTCGTGACCGGCACCAAGCAGTGGATCAGCAACGGGTCCTGTGCCGACTACTACATCCTGTTCGCGCGCACCTCCGAGGACGCCAAGCGCGGGCTGTCGGCGTTCATCGTCCCGGCCGACACCGAGGGGATGAGCTTCGGGGCGCCCGAGAAGAAGATGGGCCTCGCCTGCGACGTCACCACCCAGGTGATCTTCGAGGGCGCCCGGATCCCGGCCGCGCAGCTGGTCGGTGAGGAGGGTGCCGGGATGAAGGTGGCGCTCTCCGCCCTGGACGCCGGCCGGCTCGGGATCGCCGCAGTCGCGACCGGGATCGCCCAGGCCGCGCTCGCCCACGCGGTGGAGTACGCCGGCGAGCGCGAGCAGTTCGGCCAGAAGATCGGCACCTTCCAGGGCCTGCAGTTCCTGCTCGCGGACATGGCCGTCGACGTCGAGCGGGCGCGGGCGACGTACCTCCACGCGGCTCGGCTGAAGGACGCCGGTCGGCCGTTCTCGCGCCAGGCCTCGATCGCCAAGCTGACCGCGAGCGACGCGGCGATGCGGGTGACCACGGACGCCGTCCAGGTGCTGGCCGGCAACGGCTACACCCGTGACTACCCGGTGGAGCGGCTCTTCCGGGACGCCAAGGTCACCCAGATCTTCGAGGGCACCAACCAGATCCAGCGCATGGTGATCGGGCGCGACCTGCTGCGCTGACCCTCGCATCCGGAGCGCGGGCCCGATCCCGACCGTGCCGTTCAGACGGAGGCGAGGAAGGCCTGCACCCGTTCCATGAGCAGCGCTGAGGCCTCCGCGTCGTACGCGTCGAGCGAGGAGTCGGCGAAGAGGTGCTGGTCACCGGGATAGACGAACAGCTCTGCGGCGGGCGTGGAGCCGGCGAGCTCGCGGGCGGCCGGCAGGTCCTCGTCGAAGAACTCGTCGCCCTCCTTGCCGTGGATCTGCACCGGCACCCCCTCCGGCCACGCCTCCCCGAACTCGGCAACCGGGATGCAGGAGTACATGAGCAGTGCCCCGCGAGCGCCGGGCTGGGTCTGCGCGAGCCGCTGGGCGATCGTCACGCCGAAGGAGAAGCCGGCGTAGACGAGACCGGTGCCGAGCTCGCCGGCCGCGGCGGCGCCGCGCTCCCGGATCGCGTCGAACCCCGTGTCGCGCGCGAAGGCGAAACCCTCCTCGATGCTGCCGAACGTGCGCCCGTCGAACAGGTCGGGCGTGTGCACGGTGTGCCCGGCCCCGCGCAGGTCGTCGGCGAAGGCCCGAACGCCGTCGGTCAATCCCTGGATGTGGTGGTACAGCAGCACCTCGGCCATGTCAGCGGTCTCCTCTTCCCATCGATCCAGTCTTTTGGAACATTCCGCGATGCTAGTCTGATCTGTCATGGCCGACAACCCCCCGGACTACGAGCTGGCCGATCGGATGGCGTTGACCACGCCGGCCCAGATGAAGGCCATCGGTCACCCGCTCCGCACCACGATCCTGCAGCTGCTGCACGAGCGTGCCGCGACCGTCACCGAGCTCGCGGACGCGGTCGAGCGCCCCAAGAGCACGGTGGCGCACCACGTCGACGTGCTCGCTCGGACCGGCCTGCTCCAGGTGGTGCGCACCCGGAAGGTGCGGGCGATCGAGGAGCGCTTCTACGGGCGCACCGCGCGCATGTTCCACGTGGCCGCGGAGCCCTCACCCGCCGGCGACGAGCTGCCGCGCGACTTCAACGACTTCGAGGTGGCGGCCCGCGAGTCCGTGCCGGCGTTCGAGCAGGGAAAGCTCTGGGGCTTCATCCGCCATGCGCGCATCTCCGAGGACCAGGCCTCGCAGTTCTGGGACCGGATGGCCGAGCTGGTGGACGAGTTCGACCGGATGCCGAGGTCCGGCGAGACCATGTACGGGTTCGCGATCGGCCTCTACCCGACCGACCACCCGACCCTGCCGACGGCGGAGTGAGGTACCCACGGTGAGGGACCGGCCGCTCTGACCCTGTTCCCGTCTGTCGGGCTATCGTCGGCACGACCCGCTTGCGGGCCAACACGTCGGAGGTTCTCGGTGTCGGACACCACCTGCCACATGTCGATCTCCCTGGACGGCTTCGTCGCCGGACCGGACCAGAGCCGTGACGACCCTCTCGGGAAGCGCGGGCTGGAGCTGCACGGCTGGCACATCGGCGACCCGCGGGCCAACGAGGCCGACAGGATCGCGAACGAGTGGCTGATGCGGCCGAGGGGCGCGTACGTGATGGGTCGCAACATGTTCGGCCCGATCCGCGGGGACTGGGACGAGGAGTGGGCCGGCTGGTGGGGCCCCGAACCGCCCTACCACGCGCCGGTCTTCGTGCTGACCCATCACCGCCATGATCCGATCGAGATGGACGGCGGGACGTCGTTCCACTTCGTCACCGAGGGCTTCGACGCGGCGTACGCCGCAGCCCGTGAGGCCGCCGGTGAGGGGGGCGTCGACATCGCCGGTGGGGCCTCGACCGTGCGCCAGGCGTTGATCGCCGGCGTGATCGACGAGCTCACCCTCGACATCGCACCCGTCCTGCTCGGTGCGGGCGAGCGCATCTTCGACGGGAGTCGAGACCTTCGGCTTCGAGCCCGCCGAGGTCCTGCACTCGCCGCTGGCCACCCACATCCGCTACCGCCGCGTCGGCTGATCTCCACGCGAGCGGGCGCCGACCCGCCGTGGTCAGGCGTCGAGCGGCTCGTCCCCGGGCTCGGCCGCGTGCGCGGTGACCGCCTCCTCGGGCTTGGCCATCAGGACGTTGTCGATGTAGTCCCGGGCGGTGTCGAGGATGTTGACCTCGGCGCCTCTGCGCTCGGAGAGGTACCACCTGTGCACCAGGACCTCGTGGAAGAGCTCCGCCGGCTCGAGCTTGCCCCGCGCCTCCGGGGGACCAGGTCGATGATCGGCTCGTAGATCTGGGTCATCCACCGGTTGGCGACCAGGGTCCGGTCCTCGCGGCCGAGCTCGAAGTGCGCCGTGAACGACGCGATGTCGTTGAGCATCCGCCGGGCCTGGTCGTCCTCGACGTAGAGCCCGGTCAGGGTCTGCAGCTCACGACGGTGGTGGCCGAGCTCGACGACCTTGGGCTGGATCCGCACCTGGTCACCGTCGAAGTCGGTCACGATGTCCAGCTCGTCCACGTCGAAGCCGAGGTCGTTGAGCCGCTCGATGCGCTCCTCGATCCGCCACATCTCGTCTGCCCGGAACTCCTCCTCCGCGGTGAGCTCGGTCCACAGGGCGTCGTACCGCTCCATCAGCAGCTCGACGATCCGCAGCGCCTCCACCTCGGGGTCGAGCGTGCTGCTGGCCTGCAGGTCGAGCAGCTCGGCGAAGACGTTCTCGCTGGCCACCGTCAGGTCGTGCTCACGCATCCCGCGCGAGAGCGACTCCTTGAGCTCGCCGGTCTCCGCGTCGACGAGGTACGCCGCGAACCCGCCGGCGCTGCGCCGGAACAGCACGTTGGACAGCGAGACGTCGCCCCAGAAGAAGTCGGCGAGGTGCAGCCGGACCAGGAGCACGACCAGCGCGTCGACCAGCGAGGGCAGGCTCTCGCCGGAGAGCCCGTGGGAGAAGAGGCTGCGGTAGGGCAGCGAGAAGGCGAGGTGCTCGGTGAGCAGCGCCGCGGGGAGCTCCTCGCCGGCCTCGTCGACCCGGCCGGTGACGACACCCTGGGGGACGACGGTGGGCAGCCCGAGGCGCTGCAGGTCCCGGAGCATCCGGTACTCCCGGAAGGCGATCTCCTCGACCGTCTCCTTGACCGCGTACGTCCGCTCGCGCAGCCGGACTATCCGCACGACGTGCCGGGAGAGTCCTCGGGGGAGCGGGACGACGTGCTCGTCCGACCACTCCTCCAGCGGGCTGGACCAGGGCAGGGTCACGATCGCCGGGTCCGGCCGGCTCGCGACGATCCTGAGTGCCATGGCCAGCAGCCTACGGCTCCAGGAAGACCGCCCCCGGTCCGCGCGGCGCGACCTCGTCGTCGGGGTTGTTCAGCGCGCACCGGCGCAGGCTCAGACAGCCGCACCCGATACAGCCGTCGAGCTTGTCGCGCAGGCGCTCGATCCGGGCGATCTGCTCGTCGAGCCGGCCCCGCCACGAGCGGCTCAGCCGGGACCAGTCGGCCTTGGTCGGGGTCCGGTTCTCGGGAAGCAGCGCCAGCGCCTCGGCGACCTCGTCGAGGCTCAGACCGACCCGTTGGGCGCTCCGGATGAACGCCAGCCGGCGGAGCGTGGCCTGCTCGTACCGACGCTGGTTGCCCGAGGTGCGCACCGAGTGGATCAGCCCTCTCGACTCGTAGAACCGGATCGCGGAGGTGCTGAGTCCGGCCCGCTCGCCGAGCTGGCCGATCGTGAGCTGCGTCATGTCGCCAAGGATTGCTTGACTTGAAGTCAACTTCAAGTTTCACCATGGGTCCATGACCACAGCGAACCGACTGGACCGACTGATCGGACTGATGACCGGTGACGAGAAGCACGCCGCTGCGGCGGAGTCCACCTCGGACGTGATCCGCGTGCTCTACGAGCGCGTGCTCGACGTCTCGCCGGAGACCGCGGGGGACGAGCGCCGGGACCGCTTCTACCTCTCCAAGGGCCACGGCCCGATGGCCTACTACGCGGTGCTGGCCGACCGCGGGTTCTTCCCCGAGTCCTGGCTGCCGGGGTGGGCGTCGTACGACTCGCCACTCGGCTACCACCCCGACCGCAACCTGGTCCCCGGCGTGGAGATCTCGTCCGGCTCGCTCGGGCATGGGCTGCCCCTCGCCGTCGGTACGGCGCTGGGCCTGAGGGCGCAGGGGATCGGCTCGCGGGTCGTGGTGCTGGTCGGCGACGCCGAGCTCGACGAGGGCAGCAACCACGAGGCCCTCGAGCTCGCGGCAGCGCTCGCGCTGGACGCCCTGACCGTCGTCGTGATCGACAACCGGTCGGCGAGCTACGCCGTGCCCGGCCGGATCGCGGAGCGCTTCGCCGTCGAGGGCTGGCACGTCGCCACCGTCGACGGCCACGACCGCGACCAGCTCGAGAAGTCGTTGTCCCACCGGGAGGTCGGTCGGCCGAATGTCGTGGTCGCGATCGTGGAGGAGCAGTCATGAGCCCGAGGTTGCAGTTCGCCCGCACCGCCGTCGACCTGGTGGAGACCGACGAGTCGGTCGCCCTGGTCTACGCCGAGATCTCCGAGCGCTTCTTCGGCGGGGTGGAACGCCGCCACCCGGAGCGCGCGGTCAACGTGGGGATCCGGGAGCAGCTGCTGGTCAGTGTCGGGGCCGGGATGGCGCTGACCGGGATGCGGCCGATCGTGCACACGTTCGGGTCCTTCCTCGTCGAGCGTGCCTTCGAGCAGATCAAGCTCGGCTTCGGCCACCAGGACGTGGGTGGGGTGCTGGTCGGCGTCGGGGGGTCGTACGACAGCGCCTCGGCCGGGCGCACCCACCAGTCGCCCGGCGACGTCGCGCTGATGGACACGCTGCCGGGCGTCCGGATCCACGCGCCGGGCACCGAGCTCGAGGTCGACGCTGTGCTGCGGTCGGCGGTGGCCGGCGACGGGCTGCACTACGTGCGGGTGGAGGAGCAGACCAACCGCGACTCCTGGCCGCACACCCCCGGCCGCTTCCACGTCGTACGTCGCGGGGCCGGGGCGACGGTGATCGCGCTCGGGCCGGTGCTCGACGCCGTGCTCGACGCGACCGAGGGCCAGGACGTCACCGTGCTCTATGCGAACACCGTCCGGCCGTTCGACGGCGCGGGGCTCCGCGCGGTGCTCGGGTCACCGGAGGTGGTCCTGGTCGAGCCGTGGCTGGCGGGCACCTCGGCGCACGTGGTCGCCGACGCGCTGCGCGACGTACCGCACCGGCTGCTCGCGCTCGGGGTGGGCCGCAGGGAGCTGCGGCGCTACGGATCGCCGGCCGAGCACATCGCGGCGCACGGTCTGGACGCTGCCGGGATCCGGCGTGCGCTGGACGGGTTCCGGGTGGCCGCCTGAGCCGGTGGGCGCGGGCGGCCCGCTCGTTGCGGTCTGCCGTGGCTGATTGCTGGTGGATGCGCCCGACGAACTAGCATGTGGCCGCGCCGCCGACTGCACGGTCGGCGGTCGTGCCGGTGTAGCTCAGTTGGTAGAGCGCCTCTCTTGTAAAGAGGATGTCGCGGGTTCGACTCCTGTCACCGGCCCTCCGTGGGCGCCCGCGCCGCCGCCGGGCACAATGCCCGACATGGACCTGGACCTGGACGTCGTGCTCGAGGAGATCCGGGCCGAGGTCGTGCCGTCCATCGGTCGGGGCATGGTCGCCGACTACATTCCCCGGCTGGCCGCGGTGGACCCGCAGCAGTTCGGGATGGCGGTCGTGATGAACGACGGCGAGGTGCACACGACCGGCGACGCCGACACGGCGTTCTCGGTGCAGAGCATCTCCAAGGTCTTCAGCCTGGCCCTCGTGATGAGCCACGAGAGCGACGAGATCTGGCGGCGGGTCTCCCGCGAGCCCTCCGGCAACCCGTTCAACTCGCTGCTCCAGCTCGACCAGGAGTTCGGCAAGCCGCGCAACCCGTTCATCAACGCCGGTGCGCTGGTCGTCACCGACCGGCTGCACCAGCTGACCGGTGACGCCTCCGCCGCGATGCGGGACCTGGTGCGCAGCGAGACGGGCAACCCGCGCATCGACGGCGACCCGCAGGTGGCTCGGTCGGAGTACGAGACGGGCCACCGGATCGCCGCGATGGCGCACCTGCTGGCCAGCTACGGCAACCTCGAGTCCACGGTCGAGGAGGTGCTGGAGCAGTACTTCTGGCAGTGCTCGTTGGCGATGACCTGCCGGGAGATCGCGCTGGCCGCCGGTCTGCTGTCGCGGCACGGGGTCTGTGCGAACGGCAACCGGCTGCTGTCGCTGAGCAACACCAAGCGGATCAACGCCGTGATGCTGACCTGCGGCACCTACGACGCGGCCGGTGAGTTCGCCTACCGGGTGGGGCTGCCCGGCAAGAGCGGCGTCGGCGGCGGCATCCTCGCGGTGATCCCGGGCCGCTGCACGATCTGCGTGTGGAGCCCCGCGCTCAGTCCGTCGGGCAACTCGGCCGCCGGCCTGGCGGCCCTCGACCTGTTCACCACCCGCACCGGCTGGTCCATCTTCTGACCGACCCGGCGTGAAGTGCCCCCAGATCCCTGCCGAGCCGGCGTGAAGTGCCCCCAGATCCCTGCCGACCCGGCGTGAAGTGCCCCTGCCTCAGGCCAGGCGGCGTACGTCGGCGGCGTCCGGCGCTCAGCCGTCGAGCATCGCTCGCATCTGGTCGATCTCGGCCCGCTGCGAGGACTCGATCCCCTCGGCGAGCGCGATCGCGGCTGGGAACTCGCCGTTCTCCTGCTCGGTCTGGGCCATCTCGATTGCGCCCTCGTGGTGGCTGATCATCATGGTCACCCACATGTCCTCGAACGACGAGTCGTCGGCGGCCTCGAGATCGTCCAGCTCTTCGCCGCTCATCATCCCGGGCATGTCCGCCATGTCGCCCGGGTCCATCGAGTCGTCGTGCGCGTTCGCGTGATCGCGGGAGGTCTCCGGGATCGGCTGGTCCCAGTCACGCAGCCAGCCGGTCATCTCCTCGATCTCCGGCCCCTGGGCGTCGAGGATCTGCTGGGCCAGCTGCTCGAACTCCGGATCGAGCTCGCGGCCGCGGGTCATGTCGACCATGACCAGCGCCTGGGCATGGTGCGGGATCATGTCGGTCGCAAACGCCACGTCGGCGTCGTTGAACTCCGCAGACTCGGGGACGGTGGCGGTCGCGGTCGGCTCGTCGCTGGCTCCGCAGCCGGCCAGGACGAGCAGGCCAGCGGCCAGCAGGGCGATGAGACGGGGAGTACGCAGCATGGGGCCATCGTTGCCGACCGGTGGTGACGTTCCGGTCGGGGGGTACTTCACGCCGACTCGGCAAGGATGTGGGGGTACTTCACGCCGACTCGGCGGGGATGTGGGGGCACTTCACGCCGGGTCGGCGGTCAGCGGAGGCGGCGTACCTCGAAGGTCATCGGCGGATGGGCGATCGCCTCCTGGGAGGCGACCAGGGCGATCTCCCGGGTCCCGGCGGCGAGCGTGGCCTCGAGGATCGCGAACACCGTCGAGGTGGTCGCGGCCAGGGCTTCCGCGGGGGAGCCGGTCGCGGTCAGGTGGGCGAGGTAGAGCGCGGAGGTGACGTCACCGCAGCCGTTGGGCGTGATCGGCAGCTGGGGGGTGGTCACCGCCCAGGCGCCGGCGTCGGAGACCGCGACCAGGTCGAGGGAGCCCTCGGGCAGGGCGTCGTGCAGCACGCTGGTCACGAGTACGTCGCGCGGGCCGCGGGCGCGCACCGCGTCCACCGCCTCGAGCAGGTCGTCGAGCGTGGTGGTCGTCCGGCCGGCCAGGAAGTCGAGCTCGAAGTGGTTCGGCGTGATGATGTCGGCCTGCGGGACCACCGTGTCGCGCATGAACTCGGGGATCCCGGGACGCACGAACATGCCGCGGCCGACGTCGCCCATCACCGGGTCGCAGCAGTAGACGGCCTCCGGGTTGAGCCGCTTGACCCGGGCCACCGCGTCCAGGATCACGGCGCCGACGGCCGCGTCGCCCTGGTAGCCCGACAGCACCGCGTCGGCCTCGCCGAGCATGCCGCGGTCCCCGATCCCGGCGATCACCTCCGCCACCTGCTCGGCCTCGAGCAGCGGTCCGCGCCACTCGCCGTACCCGGTGTGGTTGGAGAAGTGCACGGTCAGCACGGGCCACACGTCGTGCCCGAGCCGTTGCAGCGGGAAGACGGCGGCGGAGTTCCCGACGTGTCCGTAGGCGACCGAGGACTGGATCGACAGGATCTTCACGGGCCCATTGTGGGGGATCTAGGCTCGAGGCCGTGACCGAGATGACCTATCGACCGCTCGGCGACTCCGGACTGATCGTCAGCTCGGTCGGGATCGGCTGCAACGCGTTCAGCCGCCGCGTCGACCTCGACGGCGTGCGGGACATCCTCGCGGCCGCCCGCGACACCGGCGTGACGCTGCTCGACACCGCCGACGCGTACGGCGACCCGCCCGGCGGGAGCGAGTCCCTGCTGGGGGAGGCGTTGCAGGGGCAGCGCGACGAGTTCGTGCTGGCGACGAAGTTCGGCATGGACATGCGTGGCGCCAACGGCCCCGACCACGGCGTACGCGGCTCGCGGAGCTACATCCGCCGTGCGGTCGAGGGGAGTCTCACCCGGCTGCAGACCGACCACCTCGACCTGTACCAGCTGCACGTGCCCGACGACGTGACGCCGATCGAGGAGACCCTGTCGGCGCTGACCGACCTGGTCCGCGAGGGCAAGATCCGCTACCTCGGCTGCTCGAACGTCGCCGGCTGGCAGGTCGCCGACGCCGACTGGACCGCGCGCTCGGCCGGGCTGGAGCGGTTCGTCAGCGTCCAGAACCGCTACTCGCTGCTCGACCGGGCGATCGAGGACGAGGTGGTGCCCGCCTGCGAGATGTTCGGGCTCGGCGTGCTGCCCTACTTCCCGCTGGAGTACGGCCTGCTCACCGGCAAGTACCGCCGGGGCGAGCCCGCCCCCGAGGGTTCTCGCGCCGAGCGGGACCCGTCGCGGGCGCAGTGGCTGCAACGCGCCGACTGGGACCGGATCGAGGCTCTCGAGGCGTACGCCGCTGCCCGGGACCTGAGCGTCCTCGACGTCGCCATCGGTGGTCTCGCCGCACAGCCAGCCGTGGCCTCGGTGATCTCGGGAGCGACGTCGGGGGACCAGGTCCGGGCCAATGCCGCAGCGGTGGCCTGGGACCCGACCGAGGCCGACCTGGTCGAGCTCGACGAGCTCACCGAGGCGTGAGGCTCAGGCGACCTGCAGGGACCGCTTCGACAGGCCCATCCAGTAGCCGTCGATGATCTGCTGCCCCGGCTCGTCGGGGGTCGTGGCCGCGCCGAGCGTCACGAACAGCGGGGTGAAGTGCTCCACGGTCGGGTGGGCGTACGGCATGCCCGGCGCCTTGGTCCGGTACGCCGCGAGCTCGTCGATGTCTCCGCGGGCGAGCGCCTCGCCGGCCCAGGCGTCGAAGTCCGTGGACCAGCCGGGGGCCGGGGCGTCGATCCGGAACTCGGTCAGGAACGGCAGTCCATGGGTGAGGAACCCGGAGCCGATCACCAGGACTCCTTCGTCGCGCAGCGGCCGGAGCCGCGCGCCGAGCTCCATCAGCCGGACCGGGTCGTGCGTCGGCAGCGACATCTGGAGGACGGGGATGTCGGCGTCCGGGTACATGATCTTCAGCGGCACCCAGGCGCCGTGGTCGAGGCCGCGGCTGGTGTGCTGGTGGACCGGCTCGTGGGCGGGCATCAGCCCGGCGATCCGGCGCGCGAGCGCGCTCGCGTCGGGTGTCGCGTAGGTCATCTCGTAGTAGCGCTGGGCGAAGCCGCCGAAGTCGTAGACCAACGGGGCCTGGCTGGCGCTCAGGCTGACCGGCGCCGACTCCCAGTGTGCGCTCACGATCAGGATCGCCGTCGGACGCGGCAGGCCTGCGGCCACCGCGACGAGCTCAGCCGACCACAGGGGGTCGTCCAGCAGTGGTGGGGCGCCGTGCCCGAGGTAGAGCGCGGGCATGCGGAGGTCGGTCATGGCTCGATAGTAGTTTCAGATTCAACTTAATGCCAGCGACGGCGGGATGGACCAGTCCACTGCCGTCCCTCCCTGCTCGCTCAGCAACGCGTTGACCCGGCTGAACGGTCGCGACCCGAAGAACCCACGGCTCGCCGACAGCGGCGACGGGTGGGCCGACTCGACCCAGGGGATCGGGCCGAGCATCGGCTTGAGGCCCTGGGCGTCCCGGCCCCACAGGATCGCGGCCAGCGGTCCGCCGCGCCCGGCCAGCGCCTCGATCGCGCACCCGGTCACCGCCTCCCAGCCCTTGCCGCGGTGGGACGCCGCCTCGCCGGGCCGCACGGTCAGCACCCGGTTGAGCAGCAGCACCCCCTGGTCCGCCCAGGCGGTCAGGTCGCCGTGCGCCGCCGGCTCGAGCCCGAGGTCGGTGCCGAGCTCCCGGTAGATGTTGGTCAGGCTGCGGGGCAACGGCCGCACCCGGGCGTCGACGGCGAAGCTCAGCCCGATCGGGTGTCCCGGGGTCGGGTAGGGGTCCTGGCCGACGACCAGCACCCGGACGTCGGCCAGCGGTCGCTCGAAGGCGCGCAGCACCTGGTCGCCGTGCGGAAGATAGGGCCGGCCGGCCGCGAGCTCGGCCCGCAGGAAGTCGCCCATCGCCGCAATCTGTTCGTCGACCGGGGCCAGTGCCTCGGCCCAGTCGGGCGCCATCAGGCCGCGGTCGACCAGGCTGCCGAGTGCACTCATGGCGGGGAGGCTATCGCCGCGGGCATCACTGGGCGGGTCCCTGTGCCGATGGAAGTGCCCTGATCTGTCGATGACAACGCTGCTCAGGCCTTGCGGAGAACCCGGTAGATCGTCTCGGATGAAGGAGCGAAATCGAGACACGGTACGTTCCACCCGATCGTCGACGGCCTCCTGTAGGCAGATTGCCGCCTTCGTCCAGGGCAACGTCCACATCGTCCTCGATAGAAGGTCGATCGACAGGCCGTTTCCGGTCGCGTCATCGACCAGGTGGTAGGACGTTGAGCCACGCCTGGTGGATGCCGGGCGGCGTCAATCACCCGACTGGCGTTCATCGACTGGGATGTTGCTCAACCAGACTGCGCCACGTGACGGACACGCTGGGCACCTCCGTTGATGGCTGGAGCCATCGAGCACTGGCCGCGATCAAGTCGCCGCACGTGCCTGACACCACATCGCTAATTGCCCGCTGACGAGCGCGGTCGCGTCGCTACTGACTGAGCGAGCCTCACCAGTTGACTTACGGTCGAGCGACCTCGCACGTTGAACCTCGTGCTGCTGCAACGCTGCCGCTCCAGTCAAAGTCGCAGTCTCGATGGCGGCGCTCATCGTCCTCGCCGTGGTTGGCCTCGCTGCTGCCTGGGTCGTGCACCCAGCGTGGAATCAATGCGCAGGCCAGGTCGACGGTTGGCTGGTCGAGCACAGATGTGACGAGGCGCCTCGCTGACAATTCAGTCACGCGGCACAGCGTGCGCTGGAAGACGTCCGCTCATGCCGCGTAGCGTGCGCTCGAAGACGCACGCTTCTGCCGCGAAGCGGTGAGTGATGCCGTCGTGCCAGTGGCTACTTCCGGCGACGTGTACGCGACTCTTTGACCTTTGCGACGGCTGACTTCAGTTTCGCTTGGTTCTCCGGCTTACGGGCCTGGTCGTAGGCCATCTTGGCGGCGCTTAGAGCGGCCGCACCTCTCAACAACTTCATGAGAATGGCGTACCCACCCAGCCGTCTCCCTCACTTGATCGCCCGAAGCGTTTGGCGCCAGGCCCACTCGCCGCAACTGCCGCTGATGCGTGCGCGGATCTGCCGAGTTGAGGCCCCGTCGTCACAGCTTCACCATGGGATGCAGGCGAACCGGCACTTCCCACGGCGAATTCACCATGGGAAGCCACACTTCGACTGCATCCCATGGTGAAGCGACCCCCACCCAGGCACATCCACGGAGGCGGCAACAAGGATCAGACGTGCGGATGTGCCGCTGATGGTGCGCGGAGCTGCCGATGAGCGGTCGCTTCGCGCACGCGCGACTGACCGATCCGCGTGACAGCATGGCGACGTGTGTACCGCCCTGATACGCCCTGGCATGGAAGCGGACCTTCAGCGACTCGTGGTCGTGGAGGTCGAGGCCGGGCAGATGTTCCGCACTGTTGGCATGACAGGGGTAGCCGAGGGCGTGCCCCAAATTCCTCACCTGCGCGAGGCTGCGGAAGCGAGCGTCTGTGGGTGACGGAGGTCGAGTCCGAGGTTGCGGGGTACATCAGCGCCGAGGTGCTGGATGGGAATGCGCACGTCGCTCAAGTCTCGGTTGCACCGGCATACGCGGGTCGAGCCCTCGGTCGGGCGATGATCGAGTTCCTGGAGGATTGGGGCCGGGCCGCTGGCTGCCCTGCCACGACACTCACGACCTTCCGGGACGTGCCGTGGAACGGCCCGTACTACCTGCGTCTTGGGTATCGCGTCCTGCGGAAGGAGGACATCGGTCCGGAGTTGGCGAGAACGCTGGCGCACGAGGCATCGCTGCCCGGCATTGAAGCCTCCCTGCGTTGCGCCATGGTCAAACCCAACTGAAGAGCCTCGAACTGGCACTTGGAGGCGTTTGGGCAGCCCTGGCCGAAGTCTCTGACACCTCCGGGCGTGCCCGCTCATGCCGCGATTTGCTCGCATCCGCGTGGGGGCACGAGTTCGACCTCAAAGGGGTAGGGAGGGAACTCGGCCCGTTGCCGTCCACCCGTCCGGGTCCATCCGAGATGCACGTAGAACCCCAGCGCGCGAGCGTTCTCCTCCAGGCACCACAGGCGTTGGACCGGTGTCCGACCAATGGCCCATTCCATCGCTGCCCGAGCTGTCCCCGTGCCCCAACGGTCAGGGCGGACTGCGAGGTGACGCACCAGGCCGTCATCGAACGCCACCAGTGACGTTAGCCCGGCAGCATCCTCCGACACGCCGACACAGACCATGGGGTCTCTCAAAAGCGTTTGCCAGCGCTCTCGGACCTCGTCCGTCGGGTAGGGATGATCGCCTGGAGGGAAGATGTGTCCGAGGGCGCGAAGGTTTGCGGAACGTTCGAGCCGGGTCAGCGATTCATCCTCGCCTCTGGTCGCTTCTCGGAAGTTCGGGGCTGTGAAGTGCTCCATGGGCGGAAGTCCACCACCCACCGGGGCGGCGCACACACTCAGCGCCAGTACGCCCGCTTCGGCAGGTACGGCGCCCGCCCGCGTTCGCGCACCTCGACGTCGAGGATCGCGTGGTGCGAGGAGTCGCCGGTGAAGGACTGGTTGGCGACCAGCACCCGGGTGCCGAGGAAGGTGGCGCTGGACGGGGTGTCGAACGGCACCGATGAGCCGTTGTCGCCGGTGCCCGGCTCCTCGGGGAAGCGCTCCAGCTCCTTGCCGCGGCGCGAGAGCACGACCAGCTGCGCGGACAGCCCGGCGTTCGCGAGGTAGATCCGACCGGAGCGGGCGAGGCCGAAGCCGTCCGGGAGGTCGCCGGGCAGGGAGGTCCACAGCGTCTCCAGCTTCCCCGGCTGTCCGTTGCGCCGGATCGGCAGCCGGTAGAGCTTGCCGTTGGTCGGGGCGGTGCCGTCGGTGGTCGTCGAGCCCTGGGTGATCAGCAGGTCACGGCCGCCCGGCCGGAAGGCGATCCCGGTGGTGCCGAACTCGGAGCCGTCCAACGCCGACGACGCGAACCAGACCCGGGGCGCTGGTGTCGTCGTCCGATCTTCCAGATGACGGCCTGGCCGTAGTCGGTGACGTAGAGCGCGCCGCCCGGACCCCAGGTCGCGTAGTTGGGGATCGCGGGCGAGTCCGAGACGTTGGGGGAGCAGTCCGGGCCGGTGCGGTGCCGGGGGCGCAGGTCGGCAGGTCGGGCAACGTCGCCCAGCGGTGGAACCGGCCGGTCCGCAGGTTGAGCGTGCGCACCGACGAGGTCGACTTCTCGAGCAGCACCAGCCGCCCGCGAGCATCGGCGTTGGCCACCTGCACCCCGTGGTCGGAGGACAGGTCCTGGTGCGGCACGGTCCAGGAGCGCAGCAGCGCCCCGCGCCGGCTCCACTCGAAGACCCGCGAGTGCTGACGGTCGCCGCGAGGGGTTGGTGTAGCTGCCGGCGTACACCCGGCCGTTGCGGTGCTTGAAGACGTACGCCGGATAGCCCGGCGCCTGCACGTGGGCGAACACCCGGGTGTCCCACTTCTCCCGGTCGGGAGCAGCGGAGGCAGCACCCGGAGCGAGCAGACCGAGAAGCGCGAGTCCGGCGAGCGACGAGCTGCTTCCTCACAGCTTGTCCAGGACCTCGACCGCCGCCCGCTCGCCCGAGCGCACGGCTCCGTCCATGTAACCCGTCCAGTACGTCGAGGTCTCGGTGCCGGCCCAGTGCACCCGACCGAACGGGCGCCGGATCGCGGAGCCGAACTGCAGCATCGTGCCGGGGGCGTAGTTGGCCACCGGCCCACCGCCGGTCCACTGCTCGCGGGTCCAGTCGTGCTCGACGTAGTCGATCGGGTGCAGCGCCTGCTCGCCGAAGAACTCCGCGAACCCGTTCAGCACCGCCTTGCGTCGCTGGGACCTGGTCTGGACTCCGTGCTTGCGCCAGGTCGAGCCGCCGACGAACGCGAGCAGGACGCCGGGGTCACCCGGCTTCGGGGAGTTGTCGAAGGCGACCCGGACGGCGCCGGCGTCGTTGAGGCCGAAGCCGTTGAGCCCGGCCTCCCGCCAGAACGGCTTCTTGTAGACCGCGTCGCACTTCATCAGCTGGCCCATGTCGAGGTGCCGCAGCAGCTCCCTGCGTCGGGCCGGGAGCTGCGGGAACCAGTCGATGTCGAGCACCGTCGGCGGGGGAGCGGCCACGATCACCCGGTCCGCAGTCACCCGTCCGCGGTCGGTGTGCACCACCGCGTGGTGGTCGCGCTGCACGATTCGGCGTACGGCGGCCTCCAGCGCGACCACCTCGCCGAGCTCGCGGGCCAGTCGCAGCGGGATCAGCCCGGAGCCGCCGACGAAGCGGCGCTCCTGGGCGCCACCGGCGGTGTCGGAGTTGCGGGAGAAGGTGCCGACGTGGGTCTCGTCGCCCGAGCAGGCCACGAACCACAGCGTGTAGAGGAACGAGAGCTCGCCCGGGTCGGCGCCGAACGCCGGCTGGGTCCAGGCGCGGATGAGGTTCTCGACGCCGTCGGGGTTCGCGGCGTTGCGGCGGATGAACTCGCCCAGCGTCATCGCGTCCCACTCGGCGGCCCGCGGGTGCGTCCACGGGGCGTCGACCGCGATCTCGGAGGCGTAGGTGTCGATCTGCTGGAGCAGCTTCGCGGCGTCGGGGAGGATCGTCGGATCCGGCGGCACCGTGCCCTGGTACTCCTGGCGGCCGGTGGTCGACGAGACGTAGACCGAGCTGCCGGTGTTGTACTCCGCGAACGTCGGCACCCTCAGGCGGCGGGCCAGGGCCGCGATGTGGGTCTGGGTGGGGCCGATGAACGCGCCGCCCGACTCGATCACCGCGTGGTGGGTGCCGGGCCCCTCCAGGTGGTGGTTGAGCACCCGGCCCCCGACCCGGTCCCGCGCCTCGAGCAGCAGCACGCTGCGTCCGCGTCGAGCGACCTTGTCGGCGGCGACGAGGCCGGAGATCCCGCCGCCGACGACCACCACGTCGACCCTGCGGGGGAGCGAGCCCTGGCGGGAGCCCGCGGCGGCCGCTGCCTGCTGGACCCCGAGCGATCCAGCAGCCAGCGACCCGGCGCCGAGCGTGAGCCCGGCCAGCGACGTGCCGGCGAAGGCGCGGCGGGACAGGCCGGCGTCGAGACCGGAGGAACGGGAGGACGGGGACATCGCAGCTCCAAACATGAACATGTGTCAGTTTCCGGTTCGTACCCTACACTCGATCGCATGTCAGCGGAACGGTCGCTCCCGCCCCCGGTGAAGCGCCGGGTCCCGATCCAGGAGCGCAGCCGGCGCCGGGTCGAGAGCTGCTCGACGCGACCGCCCGGCTCGTGGTCGAGCGCGGCGTCGACGCCCTGACCACCCGGGACATCGCGGAAGCCGCAGGCGCCCCGGTGGCCTCGCTCTACCAGTACTTCGCGGACAAGGAGGACCTGCTGCTCGCGCTCGTCCAGCGCGACATGGACGAGATGGACGCCCAGGTCGCCGCGGACCTGGCCGGGCTCGAGACCCTCACGGTCGCCGGACCTGGTGCGGACCACGATGAGTGCGTTCGTCTCCGTCTACCACCGCCGCCGGTCGTTCGTGGAGATCTACCTGCGCGGCCGGACCAACCAGTCGGTCAACCGGTTCGGCCGGGTGCACAACGCCCGGATCGCCCACGACCTGCACGCCTTCGCCCGGGATGCCGGGCTGGCGCGTCCCGAGCTGACGCCGGAGATGGCGGTGCTCGCGGTCGAGGTGGGGGACCGCGTCTTCCAGCTCGCCTTCGAGCACGACCCTGAGGGTGACCGCCTGCTGATCGAGGAGGGCATCACCCTGGTGACCGCCTACCTCGAGCGGTACGCCACTCCCGAGGGCATCACCGGGATCAACGCCTGAGCCGTGCCTGAGCCCTTCCTGGGCCCCGCCTGGTCGGGGGACTGCTCAGCGCGACAGCGCCCGGGACCCGCCCGAGCCGTAGCGCCGGGTCGGGTTCGCACCGATCGACTCGCGCGCTGCCGCCTGCTTGACCGGCCGCTTCGCGTGCGGTCTTCGCGTGCGGGGCAGCGGTCTTCCGGGCCGTCGGCTTGGCCGGGGCCTTGTTGGCAGTCGGGCGCTTGGCCGTGCCATAGGCATTCGCTTGGCCGGCGCGCGCTTCGCCGTCGTACGCCGGGGCGCCGCCTCGGCGGACCCGGTCGGCTCGGCGTCCGAGGACCACTGGTCGATCCACTCGTCCATCACCCGCCAGGTCGAGTGGCGCGCCGACCGCCCGGTGAGCATGCCGAGGTGGCCACCGGGGACGATCTCGAAGCGGACCTCCCGGGAGCCGGTCAGCAGCGGCACGACGGCCTTCACGGAGGGGATCGGAGCGATGCCGTCGGTGGCTCCGCCGAAGACCAGCACCGCGTGCTCGATGTCGGCGACCCGGATGGTCCGGTCGCCGAAGGCGATCTCGCCGGTGACCAGGCCGTTGCCCTTGAGCAGTCGGTGGTAGAGCTGCCCGAACGTGCGGCCGGGGTAGGCGATCATGTTGGCGGTGAACCGGTCGACCGCCTCGATCTGGGCCAGGAAGTCGGGGTCGTCGAGGTTGGCCGCGAGCGCCAGGGGCTTGGTGACGAGCTTCTGGAACGAGGAGAGCTGGAAGGCCCACTTGACCAACGGCTTCGGGGCGCCCCCCATGACCTGGTAGGCGCGGGTGATCATCCCGCGTCCCTCGGTGAGGTTGAGCAGCGGCCGCAGCGGAGCCACCAGGGGGACCAGCTTGACGTCGAACGGCGAGCCCACGACGGTCAACGACGCGATCGGCAGCTCGGCCGAGTCGGCTGCGGCGAGCAGCGCGAAGATCCCGCCGAGGCTCCAGCCGATGACGTGCACCGGTCGGCCGCCGGCGTGCGCCGAGGTCTCGCGGATGGCAGCGGGGACGACCTCGTCGATCCAGTGCTCCATGCCGAGGTTGCGGTCCTTGAACGAGACCTCGCCGTACTCCACGAGGTACGTCGGGCGGCCGGCGCCGACGAAGTGCTCGACCAGCGAGCATCCGCGACGGAGGTCGAAGCAGAGGGCTGGCGCCGCCAGCGGGGTCACCAGCAGGACCGGGTCGCCCTGCTCCTTGACCTTCGCGGCCGGGCGGTAGTGGTAGAGCTCGCGCAGGGTCCCGTCGTCGATCAGCGTGCGGGGCATCGGGCGGAGATCGGCCAGGCCGCCGTACAACATCATGTGGGCGACGTTGCTGGCTGCAGAGACGACCTGATCGGGCTTCGGGATCAGATCCATGGTCGAAAAGACCGATCCAGGACCTCGACCGCCGCCCGCTCGCCCGAGCGCACGGCGCCGTCCATGTAGCCGGTCCAGTACGTCGAGGTCTCGGTGCCGGCCCAGTGCACCCGGCCGAACGGGCGCCGGATCGCGGAGCCGAACTGCAGCATCGTGCCGGGGGCGTAGTTGGCCACCGGTCCGCCACCGGTCCACTGCTCGCGGGTCCAGTCGTGCTCGACGTAGTCGATCGGGTGCAGCGCCTGCTCGCCGAAGAACTCCGCGAACCCCTCGAGCACCGCCTTGCGTCGCTGGGACCTGGTCCGGACGCCGTGCGTGCGCCAGGTCGAGCCGCCGACGAACGCGAGGAGGACGCCGGGGTCGCCCGGCTTCGGGGAGTTGTCGAAGGCGACCCGGACGGCGCCGGCGTCGTTCAGGCCGAAGCCGTTGAGCCCGGACTCGCGCCAGAACGGCGTCGTGTAGACCGCGTCGCACTTCATCAGCTGGCCCATGTCGAGGTGCCGCAGCAGCTCCTTGCGTCGGGCGGGCAGCTGCGGGAACCAGTCGATGTCGAGCACCGTCGGCGGGGGAGCGGCCACGATCACCCGGTCGGCCGTCACGCGACCGCGGTCGGTGTGCACCACCGCGTGGTGGTCGCGCTGCACGATCCGGCGTACGGGGGCGGCCAGCGCGACCACCTCGCCGAGCTCACGGGCCAGCCGCAGCGGGATCAGCCCGGAGCCACCGACGAAGCGGCGTTCCTGGGCGCCCCCGGCGGTGTCGGAGTTGCGGGAGAAGGTCCCGACGTGGGTCTCGTCGCCCGAGCAGGCGACGAACCACAGCGTGTAGAGGAACGAGAGCTCGCCGGGGTCGGCGCCGAATGCCGGCTGGGTCCAGGCGCGGATGAGGTTCTCGACGCCGTCGGGGTTCGCGGCGTTGCGGCGGATGAACTCGCCCAGCGTCATCGCGTCCCACTCCGCGGCGCGCGGGTGCGTCCACGGGGCGTCGACCGCGATCTCGGAGGCGTAGGTGTCGATCTGCTGCAGCAGGTTCGCGGCGTCAGGGAGGATCGTCGGGTCCGGTGGCACGGTGCCCTGGTACTCCTGGCGTCCGGTGGTCGAGGAGACGTAGACCGAGTTGCCGGTGTTGTACTCCGCGAACGTCGGCACCTTCAGTCGGCGGGCCAGGGCCGCGATGTGGGTCTGGGTGGGGCCGATGAACGCGCCGCCCGACTCGATCACCGCGTGATGGGTGCCGGGCCCCTTCAGGTGATGGTTGAGCACCCGGCCGCCGACGCGGTCCCGCGCCTCGAGCAGCAGCACGCTGCGGCCCCGGCGGGCGACCTTGTCGGCCGCGACGAGACCGGAGATCCCCCCGCCGACGACCACCACGTCGACCCTGCGGGGGAGCGAGCCCTGACGGGAGCCCGCCGCTGCCGCGGCCTGCTGGACCCCGAGCGATCCAGCGACCGACGGTCCCGCGAACGCCCCGGCGCCGAGGGCGAGGCCGGCCAGCGAGGCGCCTCCGAGGGCGCGGCGGGACAGGCCGGCGTCGAGACCGGAGGAACGGGGGGACTGGGACATCTCGGCTCCAAACATGAACATGTGTCAGTTTCCGGTCCGTACCCTACACTCGATTCCATGTCAGCGGAACGGTCGCTCCCAGCCCCGGTCAAGCGACGGGTCCCCATGCAGGAGCGCAGCCGCCGCCGCGTCGAGCAGCTGCTCGACGCCACCGCCCGGCTCGTGGTCGAGCGGGGCGTCGACGCGCTGACCACCCGGGACATCGCCGAGGCGGCAGGCGCCCCGGTGGCCTCGCTGTACCAGTACTTCGCGGACAAGGAGGACCTGCTGCTCGCCCTCGTCCAGCGCGACATGGACGAGATGGACGCCGAGGTCGCCGCGGACCTGGCCGCGCTCGAGACCCTCACCGTCGCCGGCCTGGTGCGGACCACGATGAGTGCGTTCGTGGCCGTCTACCACCGGCGTCGGTCGTTCGTGGAGATCTACCTGCGCGGGCGGACCAACCAGTCGGTCAACCAGTTCGGGCGGGTGCACAACGCCCGGATCGCCCACGACCTGCATGCCTTCGCCCGCGACGCCGGGCTGGCCCGTCCCGAGCTGACGCCGGAGATGGCGGTGCTCGCCGTCGAGGTGGGGGACCGGGTCTTCCAGCTCGCCTTCGAGCACGACCCGGACGGCGACCCGGTGCTGGTCGAGGAGGGCATCCTCCTGGTCACCGCGTACCTCGAGCGCTACGCGACTCCCGAGGGCCTGGCCGGGATCAGCGCCTGAGGGTGCTCAGCCGGGGCCGTTCAGCCGGGGACCGCTCAGCGCGACAGGGCCCGGGACCCGCCCGAGCCGTAGCGCCGGGTCGGGTTCGCGCCGATCGACTCGCGTGCGGCCGGCTGCTTGACCGGCCGCTTCGCAGCGGTCTTGGCAGCGGTCTTCGCGGGCGTTTTCGCTGGGGCAGCGGTCTTCCGGACCGCCGGCTTCGCCGGATCCTTGGTGGCCGTCGAGCGCTTGGCAGTTGCCCTCTTGGCAGTGGCCCGCTTGGCCGGCGCCCGTTTGGCCGGCGCCCGCTTCGCCGGCGTACGCCGCGGCGCCGGCTTCGTGGAGTCGGCCGCCGCGGCGTCCGAGGACCACTGGTCGATCCACTCGTCCATCACCCGCCAGGTCGAGCGGCGCGCCGAACGCCCGGTGAGCATGCCGAGGTGGCCACCGGGCACGATCTCGAAGCGAACCTCCTCGGAGCCGGTCAGCAGCGGCACCACGGCCTTCACGGAGGGGATCGGGGCGATGCCGTCGGTCGCACCACCGAAGACCAGCACGGGTGGCGTGATGTCGGCGACCCGGATGGTCCGGTCGCCGAAGGCGATCTCGCCGGTGACCAGGCCGTTGCCCTTGAGCAGCCGGTGGTAGAGCTGCCCGAACGTGCGACCGGGGTAGGCGATCATGTTGGCGGTGAACCGGTCGACCGCCTCGATCTGGGCGAGGAAGTCCTGGTCGTCGAGGTTGGCCGCGAGCGCCAGCGGCTTGGTGACCAGCTTCTGGAACGACGAGAGCTGGAAGGCCCACTTGACCAACGGCTTGGGGGCGCCGCCCATCACCTGGTAGGCGCGGGTGATCATCCCGCGTCCCTCGGTGAGGTTGAGCAGCGGCCGTAGCGGAGCCACCAGCGGGACCAGCTTGACGTCGAACGGCGAGCCCACGACGGTCAGCGACGCGATCGGCAGGTCGGCCGCATCGGCCGCGGCGAGCAGCGCGAAGATCCCGCCGAGGCTCCAGCCGATGACGTGCACCGGACGGCCGCCGGCGTGCGCCGAGGTCTCGCGGATGGCCGCCGGGACCACCTCGTCGATCCAGTGCTCCATGCCGAGGTTGCGGTCCTTGAACGAGACCTCGCCGTACTCCACGAGGTACGTCGGGCGGCCGGCGCCGACGAAGTGCTCGACCAGCGAGCACCCGCGACGCAGGTCGAAGCAGAGCGCGGGAGCCGCCAGCGGGGTCACCAGCAGGACCGGGTCGCCCTGCTCCTTGACCTTCGCGGCCGGGCGGTAGTGGTAGAGCTCGCGCAGGGTCCCGTCGTCGATCAGCGTGCGGGGCATCGGGCGGAGATCGGCCAGGCCGCCGTACAACATCATGTGGGCGACGTTGCTGGCTGCAGAGACGACCTGATCGGGCTTCGGGATCAGATCCATGGTCGAAAAGTACCGGACGGTAGGGCACGCCGGCAGCCTTCCGGGGAGTCGATCGCGCCACACTCGCCGACCCGTCGCTCGTTCACGCCGCCAGGCCGTCGACCCGTCGTCAACTAACGACGGGTCGGCGGGGGGAGGCGCTCGAGGTACAGCTCGGGATCGGGCCGGGTGAAGCCGAACCGCGCGTAGAGACCGTGCGCGTCCTTGGTCGCCAGCAGGGTCCGCCGGACGCCGAGCGCGTCGAGCTCCGCGAGGGCCATCTCGACCAGCGCGACCCCGACCCCCTCGCCGCGCGCCGCGGGGTCGACGTAGACGTCGCAGAGCCAGGCGAACGTCGCCCGGTCGGTGACCACGCGGGCGTAGCCGACCAGCGCGCCGTCCTCGGCGTACGCGCCGACGTTGAGGGAGTGCTCGATCGCACTGACCACGACCTCGCGGCTGCGACCGAGCGCCCAGTAGGCGTCGGTGGAGAGCCAGCGGTGGATCGCGTCGACGTCGAGACGATGCGGGTCGGTGGAGTAGGTCGGCACCGGGCGTGCCTCAGGAGCGCTTGACCGGGCGGACGGCCTTGCCGTGCGAGGTCCGCGCGTCGGCCAGCTCGGAGAGGAAGCTGTCCGCCCACGCGGCGACATCGTGCTGGATGATCGTGCGGCGCATCGCCCGCATCCGCCGGCCCCGCTCGCGCGGCTCGGCCCGGTAGGCCTCCAGCAGCGCGGCCTTCATGCCGTCGATGTCGTAGGGGTTCACCAGCCAGGCCTGGCGCAGCTCCTCGGCCGCGCCGGCGAACTCCGAGAGCACCAGCGCCCCGTCGCCGTCGTAGCGGCAGGCGACGTACTCCTTGGCGACGAGGTTCATGCCGTCGCGGAACGGCGTGACCACCATGACGTCGGCCGCCCGGTAGAGCGCCGCCATCTCCTGGCGGGGGTACGACGAGTGCAGGTAGGAGATCGCGGGCTTCCCGATCTTGCCGAGGTCGCCGTTGATGTGGCCGACCAGCCGGTCGATCTCGTCGCGCAGCATGCGGTACTGCTCGACCCGCTCCCTCGACGGCGTCGCGACCTGCACGAAGACGGCGTCCTCGACGGTGATGTGCCCGTCGATGATCAGCTCGCTGAAGGCGCGCAGCCGGGCGTAGATGCCCTTGGTGTAGTCGAGCCGGTCCACGCCGAGGAAGACCTTGCGGGGGTTGCCGAGTGCCTCGCGGATCTCGGTGGCCCGCTCGTCCACCTCGGTCGAGCGGGCGAGCTCCTCGAAGCCGCCGGCGTCGATCGAGATCGGGAACGCCGCCGCGCGGACGGTCCGGCCGTCGGGCAGGTAGACGAGGTCCTTGTGCGTCTTGTGGCCGACCCGCTGCCGGATCAGGCGGACGAAGTTCTGCGCCGCACCGTTGAGCTGGAAGCCGACCAGGTCCGCGCCGAGCAGGCCCTCGAGGATCTGGCGACGCCAGGGCAGCTGCTGGAACAGCTCCGGCGGCGGGAACGGGATGTGCAGGTAGAAGCCGATCCGCAGATCGGGGCGCAGCTCGCGCAGCATCTGCGGCACCAGCTGCAGCTGGTAGTCGTGCACCCAGACGGTGGCGCCCTTCGACGCCAGCTCGGCGGCCTTCTCGGCGAAGCGGCGGTTCACCCGGACGTAGGAGTCGAACCACTCGCGGTGGAACTCCGGCTTGGCCACGACGTCGTGGTAGAGCGGCCACAGGGTGCCGTTGCTGAAGCCCTCGTAGAAGCGCTCGACCTCCTCGCTGGAGATCGAGATCGGCACCAGGGACAGGCCGTTCGCCTCGAACGGCTCCTGGACCTGCTCGGTGTCGCCGGGCCAGCCGATCCAGGTGCCCTCGTTGGCGCGCAGCACCGGCTCGAGGGCCGAGACCAGCCCGCCGGGGGACGGGCGCCACTCCTGGGTGCCGTCGGGCAGGGTCACCCGGTCTACGGGCAGTCGGTTGGCGACGATGACGAGGTCGGCGGTGGCTGCGGGCGGCACGCGGGCAACCCTACGGCGTACCCGTGCGCGGCGGCTGCGGGTCCGCGTCGACCGGGAACCGGACACCGATCTGACGTCGGAGCTCGTCCATCTGGCGCATCAGGGTCAGCGTCTGCGCGTGCGGCACCAGTGGGCTCTCGCGCAGGCCTGCGGACAGGCAGCGCTGCACCTCGACGATCTCGTTGCCGTAGCCGGCCCCGATCACGGGCTCGGTGCCCTCGATCCGGACCACGTCGCCGCTGCCGACCGTGTCGTTGGTGCTGCGGTCGTCGACCGGGGTGAAGGTCGCGTACGTCGGGTGGTGGAACTGGTGGGGGAACTCGATCCGGCCCCGCTCGGTCGCGATGCTCGCTGCCCGCGACGACCAGGAGGTCATCGAGGCGCTCATCGAGGCGAGCGCCCCACCGGGGTAGCTGCCGGTCACCACCACGTCGAGGTCGATCCCCGCTGCGGAGAGGGTCGCGCTCGCGTGCAGCGACTCGGCCTCACCGAGCATGTGGTGGGCGAACGTGAGGGGGTAGACCCCCATGTCGAGCAGCGCGCTGGCGCCGAGGCGGGGGTCGAGGAGCCGGTCGTCCGGCGGGGCGTCGACCCGGAAGCCGAGCTCGGCGTGCAGCCGGCGCGGGACCCCGAACTCGCCCGCGTGGAGGCGTTCGCGGACCTCGGTGATCACCGGGTTGCAGGACATCCACATCGCCTCCATCAGGAAGCGGTCGTGCTCGCGGGCCAGCGCGACCATCGCCTCCGCCTCGGCGGTGTTCAGGGTCAGCGGCTTCTCGCAGAGCACGTGCTTGCCGGCCTCGAAGGCCAGTCGGGCGTGCTCGAGGTGCAGCGAGTGCGGGGAGGCGATGTAGACCACGTCCACGGCCGGGTCGGCGACCAGGGCGGCGTACGACGGGTGCGGGCGGCAGTCGGGCGCGCCGTACGTCGCCGCGAAGGACGTCGCCGAGTCGAGGGAGCGCGAGCCGACGGCGGCCAGCCGCGCCTCGGGGACCAGGCGCAGGTCGGCGGCGAAGCTGTGGGCGATCCGCCCGGTGGCCAGGATCCCCCAGCCGATGGTCTCGCTCACGCGCGCTCCTCGTCGTTCTCGGTCGTCCTCGTGGGTGCTGCGGTAGCCCGAGGGTAGTGCGCGCGCGGCGTACCGCGAGCCGCTGCCCAGGAGTTCTCCGCGACTCGCCGGGAGCGAATGACATCGGTGTGGTTCGTCGCCTACAGTGAGCGCAGACCACCAGTTCGGGCAATGAGGGGAGACTGCCATGGACGCCGCCAGCGCCATGCAAGGCCACGAGATCGAGGCCGCCACCCCGAGTCTCAGCGACCGGGACCGCGACATCCTCGAGTTCGAGCGCCAGTGGTGGAAGTACGCCGGCGCCAAGGAGACCGCGGTCCGCGAGAGCTTCGACATGTCCTCGACCCGGTACTACCAGGTGCTCAACGCGCTGATCGACCGGCCCGAGGCACTCGAGGCCGACCCGTTGCTCGTGCGCCGCCTGCGCCGGCTCCGGGCCGCCCGCCAGCGCCAGCGGTCCGCCCGCCGCCTCGGCTTCGAGCTCTGAGCCGGTCATGGGTCGCTTCCTCGTCCGCAACCGCGTCCGCAACCAGTACGGCGTGGTCTTCCCCTCGCCGGTGGTGATGCTCAGCATCATCGCCGTGGCGATGGCCGGGATCGCCTTCGTCGCCACCCGTGGCCAGGAGCCCACCGAGCGCGAGGTGCTCTCGGTCGCCCGGGAGGCCGAGCCGAAGGCCGAGCCGGCGCCCGCGCAGCCGACGGAGAAGGCCAAGAAGCTCCAGCCCGCGGTCAAGCGCGGCAGCACCTACGTCGTGGTCTTCAACAACTCCGGGATCACCGGCCTGGCCGGTCGGGTGGCCGGTCGGGCGACCGATGCCGGCTGGCAGGTCGTCGGCTCGGACAACTGGTTCGGCACCATCCCCACCTCGACGGTGTACTTCCCCAAGCGCCTCAAGGCGGAGGCCAAGGTGCTCGCGCTCGACCTCGGCATCAAGCGCCTCGCGCCCGCGATCGACCCGATGCAGCTCGACCGGCTCACGGTCATCCTGACCGCCGACGCCGCCTGAGCCGACCGCCCGGTGCCTGCCTCCGGCCACGCGGCCGAGCGGGACATGGTTGGGTTGCCGTATGGAGTTCACCTCCGCGCAGGGAGAGCAGCGGTACGCCGCCCTCGTCCGCGCCGCCTCGTCGGCAGTCGTCGGACTCGACTTCGACGGGACGCTGTCGCCGATCGTCGACGACCCGGAGCAGGCGCACATCCACCCGGACGCCTCGGCCGTCCTGGTCGACCTGGCCAGCGAGGTGGCCGCCGTGGCGGTGATCACCGGCCGGCCCGCTCGCCAGGCGCTTGCCCTCGGCGGGCTCGACGAGGTGGGGAACGCGATCGGTGAGGCCGGCAACGACCTCTACCTGTTCGGCCAGTACGGCAACGAGCGCTGGTCCTCGACCGACCGCCGGGTGATCTCGCCCCGGCCGCCGACCGGTCTGGCGACGTTCCTGCGCGACCTGCCGCGTGCGCTGCGTACGGCGAGCGCGGGTGAGGCGTTCATCGAGGACAAGGGCCTCGCCGTGGCCGTGCACACCCGGCGGCTGTCCGACCCCGACGAGGCCTTCGAGCGGCTGTTGCCGGTGCTGCGCGAGCTCGCCGGTCGGCACGACCTGGTGGTCGAGCCGGGCCGCCACGTCGTCGAGATCCGCTCGCACGGGATGCACAAGGGGCTCGTCGTGGAGCGGCTCGTCCGCGACCTCGACGCCGGTGGCTTCCTCTTCGCCGGCGACGACCTCGGCGACCTGGAGGCCTTCGAGGCGGTCGCCGAGCTCGCCCGGCAAGGGTTGCCGACCCTGCTGGTCTGCTCGGCCTCGCAAGAGGAGAGCACCCTGGTCGCGCTCTCCGACGTGGTGGTCAAGGGTCCCGAGGGCGTCCTGGACCTGCTCCGTCAGCTCACCGCCGACGCCCGCGCGCTCCGCTGAGCCGGGGTGCCTGGGCGCCGTGCCGAGCCATCCAGCATGTGGACCTGATGTGCACATGTTGAGACGGCTCGCCTAGAGTCGAGCCAGCTCATCAAGAGGGACTGAGGGAACGGCCCAGTGAAGTCCCGGCAACCGCCACGAGCTCCCCGCGTTCCGACAACGGAGCACGGTCGTGGAAACGGTGCTAATTCCGCCCGCTGCGAGGTACGCGCCGGGGAAGATGAGAAGGAGGACGCATGAGCACCGTCGTTGCCGATTCGGCCCGCACCACCACCGCCCCCGCGGCGACCGGCACGGCGCCGGGCGCCCCGCCGGCCCCGGCGGTCGACGCCCCGCAGGGCCTGCGTCCGGGAGCCTTCGGTCATGCGACCGGTCTGGCCTGCCGCGAGTGCGGGCACCAGATCGCCCTCGGGCCGCACTACGCCTGTCCGGAGTGCTTCGGCCCGCTCGAGATCGCCTACGACTTCCCCGCCGTGACCCGCGAGCAGATCGAGGCCGGCCCGGCCAACATCTGGCGCTACAAGGCGCTGCTCCCGGTCCCGGACGACATCGAGCAGAGCCCCAACATGGAGCCCGGGTTCACCCGGCTGCTCAAGGCGCGCAACCTCGGTCGCGAGCTCGGCATCGACAACCTCTGGGTCAAGGACGACTCGACCAACCCGACCAACTCCTTCAAGGACCGGGTCGTGGCCTGCGCGCTCAGCGCCGCGGTCGAGTTCCACGCCAAGGTCTTCGCCTGTCCCAGCACCGGCAACCTCGCGAACGCCGTAGCCGCGGCGGGCGCCCGCGCCGGCATCAAGACCGTGGTGTTCATCCCCTCGGACCTCGAGAAGCCCAAGCAGGTCAACTCCGCGGTCTACACCGACTCCCTGGTCGCCGTGAACGGCAACTACGACGACGTGAACCGGCTCGCCTCCGAGATCGCCGGCGAGGAGGAGGGCTGGGCGTTCGTCAACGTCAACGTGCGCCCGTACTACGCCGAGGGCTCCAAGACGCTCGGCTACGAGATCGCCGAGCAGCTCGGCTGGCGGCTGCCGGACCAGGTCGTCATCCCGGTCGCGTCGGGCTCGCAGCTGACCAAGGTCGACAAGGCGTTCCAGGAGCTGATCAAGCTCGGCCTGGTGGAGGAGAAGCCCTACCGGATCTACGGTGCCCAGGCCACCGGCTGCTCACCGGTCTCGGTCGCCTTCAAGGGTGGCGGCGACGCGATCCGCCCGGTCAAGCCGGACACCATCGCCAAGAGCCTCGCGATCGGCAACCCCGCGGACGGCATCTACGTCCTCGACATCTGCCGGCGCACCGGTGGCGCCGTCGAGGACATCACCGACGAGGAGGTCCGCGAGGGCATCCTGCTGCTGGCCCGCAACGAGGGGATCTTCACCGAGACGGCCGGCGGCACCACGGTCGGCGTCCTGAAGAAGCTGGTCGAGACCGGCCAGCTCGATCCCACGCTGGAAACGGTGATCATCAACACCGGGATGGGGCTCAAGACCCTCGACGCGATCTCCGACCAGGTGGGCGCTGCGGCGACCATCGACCCGTCGTACGCCGCATTCACGGCGACCGGCATAGCCTGAGCGTGAGTTCTGCCCCGAACGACGAGGAGTCCCAGCACCCATGAGCGTTTCTGTCCGCATCCCCACCATCCTGCGCACCTACACGGGCGGCGAGTCCGAGGTGAGCGCCGAGGGCGGGACCCTCGCCGACGTGCTCGACAACCTCGACGCCAGCTACCCCGGCATCAAGGGCCGGGTGCTCGACGAGGCGGGCGAGCTGCGCCGGTTCGTGAACGTGTACGTCGGCAACGACGACGTACGGTTCCTGGACAGCCTGGCCACGCCGACGCCCGAAGGCACCCAGGTCTCGGTCATCCCCGCGGTCGCCGGCGGCTGAGCCCACCCGGCGTGAAGTTCCCCCATTTACATGCCGACCTGGCGTGAAGTTCCCCCAGATTGATGCCGACCCGGCGTGAAGTTCCCCTTCAGCCGACCGGCGGATTTCAGGGCACTTCACGCCGGGTCGGTCAGGTGGTGCGGGTGGGGACGACGATGACCTCCATCAGGGCGGCGTGACCGCGACCGTCGATGCGCACGCGCGCTCGTACGTCGCCCTCCCGGAGAGCCTCCTCGAGGCGGGTCGCCTCGGACTGGGAGGCGAACCAGTCCTGGATGCCGCAGCGGATCGTGAAGCCGTCGTTGTCGCAGGCGAGATACGGACCGGAAGCGGGGCGCTCGGCCACCGCGGCCGCGCCTCCCCAGACGCCGTCCTGCTCGGCCAACGGGATGAAGACGTCGCCTTCGGGCAGCCGCTCCCCACCGTCCCGGAGCGCGGTCAGGTCGGGGTAGCCCAGCACCACGTACGCCCCGCGGAACGGGTCGAAGGGGTCCAGCGGCTCGACCCGGAACACGTAGTCGTCACCGGTGAAGCGGGCGGACAGCTGTCCCGCGCCGGCCACCCCGACCAGTGCGAGCTGGACGAGCACGACGACGAGCAGGACCAGGGTGCGGCGGATCATGAGGGCGCCCCTTCCAGAGTGGCCTCGAGTCGGCGTCGGCCCCGGTCGAAGACGTAGCCACTCGCGGCGAACACCAGGCCCAGGACGACGAAGAGCCAGGCACCCTCGATCACCCGCGCGAAGACCGCGAAGCTCTGGACCGTCGTGAAGAGCACGAGGGCGGCCAGGGCCAGGAACGTCAGCCGGGCACTGTCCCGCAGGACGCCGAGGGTCGCGACCCCGGCCGCGACCGCGACGTAGGCGACGACGCTGAACGCCGACTGGGCCCAGTCCGAGGCGGTGACCGTGTCGCCGCTGGCACCCCGCTCCCACAGCACCAGCACGACGGCCACGACGGAAGCCGCCACCGCGCCCACCGGCTCGAGGCGCACGGTGCCGCGACCGGTCGCCACCGCGGCGGCGACGACCAGACCGACCAGCACCGCGGAGACGACCAGTGCCACCCCGACCTCGTACTCGTCGGCGTCGACCTCCGGGATCGCGGCCGCGAACAGGACGCCGAGCAGGAGCAGCGCTCCGCTCTCCCGCCACGGCGCCGCGAAGTCGGCCATCACGAAGCGGTCGTGCCCGACGGCGACCGCGGAGGCGAAGCAGGCGGCCAGCAGCAGCGGCACGACGAAGTCCAGGCCACTCTGGGCCTCGAGCGCCACCTGCCAGACCAGCCAGCTAATTCCGCCCGCTGCGAGGTACGCGCCGGGGAAGATGAGAAGGAGGACGCATGAGCACCGTCGTTGCCGATTCGGCCCGCACCACCACCGCCCCCGCGGCGACCGGCACGGCGCCGGGCGCCCCGCCGGCCCGGCGGTCGACGCCCCGCAGGGCCTGCGTCCGGGAGCCTTCGGTCACGCGACCGGTCTGGCCTGCCGCGAGTGCGGGCACCAGATCGCGCTCGGGCCGCACTACGCCTGTCCGGAGTGCTTCGGCCCGCTCGAGATCGCCTACGACTTCCCCGCCGTGACCCGCGAGCAGATCGAGGCCGGCCCGGCCAACATCTGGCGCTACAAGGCGCTGCTCCCGGTCCCGGACGACATCGAGCAGAGCCCCAACATGGAGCCCGGGTTCACCCGGCTGCTCAAGGCGCGCAACCTCGGTCGCGAGCTCGGCATCGACAACCTCTGGGTCAAGGACGACTCGACCAACCCGACCAACTCCTTCAAGGACCGGGTCGTGGCCTGCGCGCTCAGCGCCGCGGTCGAGTTCCACGCCAAGGTCTTCGCCTGTCCCAGCACGGGCAACCTCGCGAACGCCGTAGCCGCGGCGGGCGCCCGCGCCGGCATCAAGACCGTGGTGTTCATCCCCTCGGACCTCGAGAAGCCCAAGCAGGTCAACTCCGCGGTCTACACCGACTCCCTGGTCGCCGTGAACGGCAACTACGACGACGTGAACCGGCTCGCCTCCGAGATCGCCGGCGAGGAGGAGGGCTGGGCGTTCGTCAACGTCAACGTGCGCCCGTACTACGCCGAGGGCTCCAAGACGCTCGGCTACGAGATCGCCGAGCAGCTCGGCTGGCGGCTGCCGGACCAGGTCGTCATCCCGGTCGCGTCGGGCTCGCAGCTGACCAAGGTCGACAAGGCGTTCCAGGAGCTGATCAAGCTCGGCCTGGTGGAGGAGAAGCCCTACCGGATCTACGGCGCCCAGGCCACCGGCTGCTCGCCGGTCTCGGTCGCCTTCAAGGGCGGCGGCGACGCGATCCGCCCGGTCAAGCCGGACACCATCGCCAAGAGCCTCGCGATCGGCAACCCCGCGGACGGCATCTACGTCCTCGACATCTGCCGGCGCACCGGTGGCGCCGTCGAGGACATCACCGACGAGGAGGTCCGCGAGGGCATCCTGCTGCTGGCCCGCAACGAGGGGATCTTCACCGAGACCGCCGGCGGCACCACGGTCGGCGTCCTGAAGAAGCTCGTCGAGACCGGCCAGCTCGACCCCACGCTCGAGACGGTGATCATCAACACCGGGATGGGGCTCAAGACCCTCGACGCGATCTCCGACCAGGTGGGCGCTGCGGCGACCATCGACCCGTCGTACGCCGCATTCACGGCGACCGGCATAGCCTGAGCGTGAGTTCTGCCCCGAACGACGAGGAGTCCCAGCACCCATGAGCGTTTCTGTCCGCATCCCCACCATCCTGCGCACCTACACGGGCGGCGAGTCCGAGGTGAGCGCCGAGGGCGGGACCCTCGCCGACGTGCTCGACAACCTCGACGCCAGCTACCCCGGCATCAAGGGCCGGGTGCTCGACGAGGCGGGCGAGCTGCGCCGGTTCGTGAACGTGTACGTCGGCAACGACGACGTACGGTTCCTGGACAGCCTGGCCACGCCGACGCCCGAAGGCACCCAGGTCTCGGTCATCCCCGCGGTCGCCGGCGGCTGAGCCCACCCGGCGTGAAGTTCCCCCAGTTACATGCCGACCTGGCGTGAAGTTCCCCCAGATTGATGCCGACTCGGCGTGAAGTTCCCGCCACTTCACGCCGACTCGGCGGGGAGTGTTCAGGGCACTTCACGCCGGGTCGGTCAGGTGGTGCGGGTGGGGACCACGATGACCTCCATCAGGGCGGCGTGACCGCGACCGTCGATGCGCACGCGCGCTCGTACGTCGCCCTCCCGGAGAGCCTCCTCGAGGCGGGTCGCCTCGGACTGGGAGGCGAACCAGTCCTGGATGCCGCAGCGGATCGTGAAGCCGTCGTTGTCGCAGGCGAGATACGGACCGGAACCGGGTCGCTCGGCCACCGCGGCCGCGCCTCCCCAGACGCCGTCCTGCTCGGCCAACGGGATGAAGACGTCGCCTTCGGGCAGCCGCTCCCCACCGTCCCGGAGCGCGGTCAGGTCGGGGTAGCCCAGCACCACGTACGCCCCGCGGAACGGGTCGAAGGGGTCCAGCGGCTCGACGCGGAACAGGTAGTCGTCACCGGTGAAGCGGGCGGAGAGCTGCCCGCGCCGGCCACCCCGACCAGTGCGAGCTGGACGAGCACGACGGCGAGCAGGATCAGCGTGCGGCGGATCATGAGGGCGCCCCTTCCAGAGTGGCCTCGAGTCGGCGTCGGCCCCGGTCGAAGACGTAGCCGCTGGCGGCGAACACCAGGCCCAGGACGACGAAGAGCCAGGCGCCCTCGATCACCCGCGCGAAGACCGCGAAGCTCTGGACCGTCGTGAAGAGCACGAGGGCGGCCAGGGCCAGGAACGTCAGCCGGGCACTGTCCCGCAGGACGCCGAGGGTCGCGACCCCGGCCGCGACCGCGACGTAGGCGACGACGCTGAACGCCGACTGGGCCCAGTCCGAGGCGGTGACCGTGTCGCCGCTGGCACCCCGCTCCCACAGCACCAGCACGACGGCCACGACGGAAGCCGCCACCGCGCCCACCGGCTCGAGGCGCACGGTGCCGCGACCGGTCGCCACCGCGGCGGCGACGACCAGACCGACCAGCACCGCGGAGACGACCAGTGCCACCCCGACCTCGTACTCGTCGGCGTCGACCTCCGGGATCGCGGCCGCGAACAGGACGCCGAGCAGGAGCAGCGCTCCGCTCTCCCGCCACGGCGCCGCGAAGTCGGCCATCACGAAGCGGTCGTGCCCGACGGCGACCGCGGAGGCGAAGCAGGCGGCCAGCAGCAGCGGCACCACGAAGTCCAGGCCACTCTGGGCCTCGAGCGCCACCTGCCAGACCAGCCAGCTCAGGGCCAGGACCTGGGAGATGAGCAGCGGAGCCACCCCGCGCACGGCGTACGCGTAGAGCATCGCGCCGGCGGCCCAGTAGCCGAGCAACGCCGGCTCGTACGCCGGGACCTGAAGACTCTGCGCGGCCTGGAACACGACGGCGCCGTACGCCAACGCCGCCAGGCCGCGGGCGGCGCCGACGAGCGGCGAGCCACTCGTGAGCCCGCGTCGCAGGCGGCGCTCGGCCCCGACGTGGGCGGCGGCGACCACCAGCAGCCACAGCACGGTCACGATCAGGAAGCGAGCCAGCGGCGGGAACTGATCGAGGTTCGCGGCCACCAGCCAGATCAGGCCGACACCGACGAAGGCACTGCCCAGCAGCAGCAGCAGCCGGGCCAGGCTCATCCGGTCGACCGCGCGGTAGCGCGACACGATCCGCTCGGCGGTCGCGGCATCGACAAGGCCCTCGGCCTGCCAGCCGCGCACCTCGGTCCGCAGCCAGGCGAGCTGGCTCGGCGTGGTGGTCCGTGGCGTGCCCGGGTCGTCCATGTGCTGATCGTCCTCCATCCGGACCCCAAATGGCCGGACGTCGCGAGGCCCTATGCGATTGAGGTGTGATACATCCGCCATCGGTCGGAGGCGTCCCGCGCGGATCGCGCCAGATTCGGACGGTCGGGGACTGCTGCAGGGGAGCAGGGGCATTCTTGTGCTCAGCGTCGACAGCGGAGGTGCAGTAGAGATGAAGGTCCGGGCGGCGGTGCTCCAGGATGCGCCCGCGCTGGGGCGTGTGATGGTCGAGGCGTGGCTGTCGGCCCACCGCGGCCAGATGCCCGACTCGGCCTGGCAGAAGCGCGTGGACGAGTGGACGCCGGATGTGTCCGCGCGGGCTTGGGCGCGGCTGCTGTCGGAGCGGGCTGGCGGCGACCACGCACGAGTCGTGCTGCTGGTCGCTGAGGAAGAGACCGGCGGTCCCTTTGCACTGGTGTTGGGCACCGAGATGGAGAGCGACGAGTCGGGTGCAACCGCCCAGATCAATGCTCTGTACGTGTCGCCGGATCGTCAGGGTCGGGGCATCGGTCGGTTCCTTCTCCAGGAAGCGGCCAGGGAGTTGGCCTCACGAGGGTTCTCGCGGCTCCACGTCGGCGTCCTGAGCGCCAATTTCGCGGCCCGTGCCTTCTACGAAGCAATGGGTGGGCGAGAGATCGGTCAGCGGGTATTCGACGAAGAGGGCAGCCTGCTTCCCGAGACCGTCTACGGGTGGTCCGATTTCTCTGATCTGATCGGTGATCCCAGCGAGCGGCCGTGAAGGGTTCCCGCCCTCGGGTAGGCCGCTCGACATCGGCACTTGCGCGCTGAACCCGCAGGCAGTTCCGGACGCTTCCTGGTCGGAGGGCCATGCTCCAATCCCACCCATGCACGAGGTCGTTGTTGCGGCGCTGGTTCGCGAAGGTCGAGTCCTACTCGTCCACCGGAGTCCGAATCGCCTCGCATACCCGGGTGTGTGGGATCTGCCCGGTGGACACATCGAGACAGGCGAGACAGAGCTGGCAGCGCTCACGAGGGAGATGCACGAGGAACTGGGCGTGCAGATCGCAACAGGCTCGGCGTCCACCTTTGTCGGCTGGACGCAGGAAGCGGAGGGGAATCTGTACGCCTCAGCGCGTGGCTTGTCGGCGAGTGGCAGGGAACGCCGACGAACGTCGCTCCCGACGAACACGACGATGTCCGTTGGTTCAGGCCTGAGGAGTTGCCTCCGTTCGCCCACGAACTCCTAGGCAGGGCGTTGGCGGAGGCGATGCGGGATGTCCTCGCCTGAACTTCACCTCGCTCATGAGCCATGAACTGACCTCCCCGCGCGGCGCTCATGCCGATGTGAGGTCCCGTCGTCACAGCTTCACCATGGGATGCAGGCAAACTTTCGCTTCCCACGGCGAATTCACCATGGGAACCCACACTTCGACTGCATCCCATGGTGAAGCGAGCCCAAGGAATCGTCAGAGGCACGGCAGACTCACCCGCTCTGGGGTGTCGAGCGGATGGCAAGCGATCTCGAACGACGAGACGGAGCAACGTCCGTCGTCACGAACTTCGGGCGGTGTCAGGACTCAGAGCACGTGCCCGTGCACATTCCCGGTGGCGGCCGCGGGGAGAACCAGACGCACGCTCACGCCGCGATCCGGGCGCGTCCACGTCCACGGGAGGGTGCAGCTATCACACCTCAATCGCAGAGGTGGCCGCGGTCACCAGGGCAGGGTCATTGGTCCCGCAGGTCCGCGCGCCGCTGCAGGAGCTGCGCCTTCTCCGCGAGGTTGGTGCACCGCCCGATCGCCTCGTCGTACGCCGCGCGCGCCTCGTCGAGCCGTCCGGCCCGGGCCAGCAGCTCCGCGCGGACCGCCGGAAGCCGGTGCGTCGCCAGGACCAGCCCGTCCAGCAACCGCAGCCCGGCCAGGGGCCCGTCGGCCTCCGCGACCGCGACCGCCCGGTTGAGCCGGACCACGGGGGAGCCGGTGAGCTCCTCGAGCTCGCGGTAGCGGGTGGCGATCCGCGACCAGTCGGTCCGCTCGGAGTCGGGAGCGATGGCGTGCTCGGCGGCGATCAGGGCCTGGAGCAGGTAGGGGGTCGCCGGCGCGTGGACGAGTGGCTTGAGCAGCTCGAGCGCCTCCGAGGTCTCCGCGGCATGCCAGCGGGACCGGTCCTGGTCGGGGAGCAGCACCGGCTCGCCGTCGCAGACCCGTGCATCCCGTCGAGCGTGCTGGATCAGCATCAGCGCGAGCAGGGCGTCGAGCTCCGAGGCGCCGCCGAAGTCGGTCGGGACGATCTCGCGCAGCACCCGGACCAGCCGGATCGCCTCGGCGGCGACGTCCGCGCGAAGCACGTCGGCCCCGGAGCCCGGCGCGTACCCCGCGGTGAAGGCGAGGTAGGCAACGTCGGCCACGACCGCCACCCGGTCCTCGAGCTCGGGTCCCACCGGGACCGTGAACCGCTCCCCGGCGAGCCGCTTGCGGGTGCGGGTGAGCCGGGCGGCCATCGTCTGGGGGCTGACCAGGAAGAGGCGGGCGATGTCCTCGGTCGAGACGCCGAGCACCAGCCGCAGGGTGAGGGCGGCGGCGTTGGCCGCCGGCAGCGACGGATGGGCGCAGAGCAGCACCAGCCGCAGCCGTTCGTCGGTGACGGTCTCCCCGGCATCCGCCATGGTGCGCTGGGCCTCCTCGGTCAGCTCGGCCGCGACCACCAGCTGGGGCAGCGTCCGGGTGGCGACCGCCTCGGTGCGCAGCCGGTCCACGATCCGGCGGCGTGCCACCGTGAGCAGCCAGGCCGGGGGGTTGCGGGGCGGCCCGTCGACCGGCCAGGTGCGGGCGGCGGCCTCGAACGCGTCCCCGAGCCCGTCCTCGGCGAGGTCGAGGCGGCGGTACTGCGCGACGAGCAGGGCCAGCAGTCGGCCCCACTCGTCGCGCAGGACGGTGTCGAGAGCGACGCTCACGCCGTCCCGGAATGGTCGACGGTGCCGCGCACCTCGATGGCGCCGTCGGGTCCGGCCAGGATGCCGGCCACCTGGAGCAGGTCGTCGAGGTCGTCGGTGTCAACGGTGTAGAGCCCCTGCAGCTGCTCGACGGTCTCGGCGTACGGGCCGTCGGTCACCAGGATGCCGTCAGGGCCGTTGCGCACGACCTTCGCCTCGCGGGAGTGCGTGAGCTCGCTGCCGCCGACGACCTTGTGCCCGCGCTCGGCCAGCAGCCGGGCGAACTCGCCGTGCCTGGCGTACATCTCCGCCTTCTCCTGCTCGCTGGCGGCCAGCCACCGGCTCTCGTCGCCGGGGATCAGGACTGCGTACTCGGCCATGATGTGGTCCTTTCGGGGTGACTTGATGAGTCTGACACCCAGATGACGGGCGGGGTGCGGCGAAATCGACACGGAGCTCCTGGCCTCGACCACGTGAACCCCACCGAGGTCGGACGACTAGCCTCGCCGGGTGACGTCTGTGCTGCTCGCGACCTTCGCCCTGCTCCCCGCCGGTGAGTTCGGTGGCGAGCACCTGACAGCGGCGCTGGCCGAGCGGGACATCGAGGCCCGGTGGGCGAGCTGGGACGACCCGAGCGTCGACTGGGCGGCCGCCGACCTGGTCGCCGTGCGCGCCACGTGGGACTACCACCGCCGCTGCCCCGAGTTCCTCGCGTGGGCCAGGTCGGTGGAGCAGCAGAGCACCCTGCTCAACGGCTCCGACGTCTTCGCCTGGAACGCCGACAAGGCGTACCTGGTCGCGCTCGCCGAGCGGGTGCCGGTGGTGCCCACGACCCTGGTCGACGACTCCGACCTGGTCGGCGGGCTGCAGGCCGCGGTGGCGCGGTTCGGCACCGTGGTGATCAAGCCCCGGACCGGGGCCGGTGGGGTCGGCGTGGTCGCCGTCCAGCACAGCGACGACGCGGGCCTGGCCGGACTGGACGGGCTGCCCGGCATGACGGGCCTCGACGGGCTGACCACCGGACCGTGGGTGGTCCAGCCGCTGGTCGAGTCGGTGCGCACCAGGGGCGAGACCTCGGTCTTCGTGCTCGACGGACGGGCGGTCTCCCAGGTCGACAAGCTGCCCGGAGCAGGCGAGATCCGCGTGCACGAGCAGCACGGTGGGGTCTCCCGCCCGGTGCCGCTGGACGCGGACGTCGCGCTGGTCGCGGAGACCGCGATGGCCCAGGCGGCGGACCTGCTCGGGACCCGGCTGGACTACGGCCGGGTCGACCTCATGGAGTACGACGGACGGCTGGTCGTCGGTGAGCTGGAGCTGATCGAGCCGGGCCTCTATCTCGACGTGTACCCGGAGACGGCGCAGCCGTTCGCGGACCTGGTGCTGAGTCGGCTCGGGGCCCGCGCCTGAGGGTCAGTCGCGCCGCAGCGCCCGGGCGGAGCTGCGCCTTCTCCGCGAGGTTGGTGCACCGCCCGATCGCCTCGTCGTACGCCGCACGCGCCTCGTCGAGGCGTCCGGCCCGAGCCAGCAGCTCCGCCCGGACGGCCGGAAGCCGATGGGTCGCCAGGACCAGTCCGTCCAGCAACCGCAGCCCGGCCAGGGGCCCGTCGGCCTCCGCGACGGCGACCGCCCGGTTGAGCCGGACCACGGGGGAGCCGGTGAGCTCCTCGAGCTCGCGGTAGCGGGTGGCGATCCGCGACCAGTCGGTCCGCTCGGAGTCGGGCGCGATCGCGTGCTCGGCGGCGATCAGGGCCTGGAGCAGGTAGGGGGTCGCCGGCGCGTGGACCAGTGGCTTGAGCAGCTCGAGCGCCTCCGAGGTCTCCGCGGCGTGCCAGCGGGACCGGTCCTGGTCGGGGAGCAGCACCGGCTCGCCGTCGCAGACCCGCGCGTCGCGCCGAGCGTGCTGGATCAGCATGAGGGCGAGCAGGGCGTCGAGCTCCGAGGCGCCGCCGAAGTCGGTGGGGACGACCTCGCGCAGCACCCGGACCAGCCGGATCGCCTCGGCGGCGACGTCCGCGCGAAGTACGTCGGCCCCGGAGCCGGGCGCATACCCCGCGGTGAAGGCGAGGTAGGCGACGTCGGCCACGACCGCCACCCGCTCCTCGAGCTCGGGTCCGACGGGGACCGTGAACCGCTCCCCGGCGAGCCGCTTGCGGGTGCGGGTGAGCCGGGCGGCCATCGTCTGGGGGCTGACCAGGAAGAGGCGGGCGACGTCCTCGGTCGAGACGCCGAGCACCAGCCGCAGGGTGAGGGCGGCGGCGTTGGCCGCCGGCAGCGACGGGTGGGCGCAGAGCAGCACCAGCCGCAGCCGTTCGTCGGTGACGGTCTCTCCGGCGTCCGCCATGGTGCGCTGGGCCTCCTCGGTCAGCTCGGCAGCGACCACCAGCTGGGGCAGCACCCGGGTGGCGACCGCCTCGGTGCGCAGCCGGTCCACGATCCGGCGGCGTGCCACCGTGAGCAGCCAGGCCGGGGGGTTGGCGGGCGGCCCGTCGACCGGCCAGGTGCGGGCGGCGGCCTCGAACGCGTCCCCGAGCCCGTCCTCGGCGAGGTCGAGGCGGCGGTACTGCGCGACGAGCAGGGCCAGCAGTCGGCCCCACTCGTCGCGCAGGACGGTGTCGAGAGCGACGCTCACGCCGTCCCGGAATGGTCGACGGTGCCGCGCACCTCGATGGCGCCGTCGGGTCCGGCCAGGATGCCGGCCACCTGGAGCAGGTCGTCGAGGTCGTCGGTGTCGACGGTGTAGAGCCCCTGCAGCTGCTCGACGGTCTCGGCGTACGGGCCGTCGGTCACCAGGATGCCGTCGGGGCCGTTGCGCACGACCTTCGCCTCGCGGGAGTGCGTGAGCTCGCTGCCGCCGACGACCTTGTGCCCGCGCTCGGCCAGCAGCCGGGCGAACTCGCCGTGCCTGGCGTACATCTCCGCCTTCTCCTGCTCGCTGGCGGCCAGCCACCGGCTCTCGTCGCCGGGGATCAGGACTGCGTACTCGGCCATGATGTGGTCCTTTCGGGGTGACTTGATGAGTCTGACACCCAGATGACGGGCGGGGTGCGGCGAAATCGACACGGAGCTCCTGGCCTCGACCACCTGAACCCCACCGAGGTCGGACGACTAGCCTCGCCCGGTGACGTCTGTGCTGCTCGCGACCTTCGCCCTGCTCCCGCCGGTGAGTTCGGTGGCGAGCACCTGCCAGCGGCGCTGGCCGAGCGGGACATCGAGGCCCGGTGGGCGAGCTGGGACGACCCGAGCGTCGACTGGGCGGCTGCCGACCTGGTCGCCGTGCGCGCCACGTGGGACTACCACCGCCGCTGCCCCGAGTTCCTCGCGTGGGCCAGGTCGGTGGAGCAGCAGACCGCCCTGCTCAACGGCTCCGACGTCTTTGCCTGGAACGCCGACAAGGCGTACCTGGTCGCGCTCGCCGAGCGGGTGCCGGTGGTGCCCACGACCCTGGTCGACGACTCCGACCTGGTCGGCGGGCTGCAGGCCGCGGTGGCGCGGTTCGGCACCGTGGTGATCAAGCCCCGGACCGGGGCCGGTGGGGTCGGCGTGGTCGCCGTCCAGCACAGCGACGACGCGGGCCTGGCCGGGCTGGACGGGCTGCCCGGCATGACGGGCCTCGACGGGCTGACCACCGGACCGTGGGTGGTCCAGCCGCTGGTCGAGTCGGTGCGCACCAGGGGCGAGACCTCGGTCTTCGTGCTCGACGGGCGGGCGGTCTCCCAGGTCGACAAGCTGCCCGGAGCGGGCGAGATCCGGGTGCACGAGCAGCACGGCGGGGTCTCCCGCCCGGTGCCGCTGGACGCGGACGTCGCGCTGGTCGCGGAGACCGCGATGGCCCAGGCGGCGGACCTGCTCGGGACCCGGCTGGACTACGGCCGGGTCGACCTCATGGAGTACGACGGACGGCTGGTCGTCGGTGAGCTGGAGCTGATCGAGCCGGGCCTCTATCTCGACGTGTACCCGGAGACCGCGCAGCCGTTCGCGGACCTGGTGCTGAGTCGGCTCGGGGCCCGCGCCTGAGGGTCAGTCGCGCCGCAGCGCCCGGGCGAACTCCGCCACCACGTCGGCGGCGGTGAGCTCACGGGTGAGCGCGGTGACGCCCTGGCCGGCGTACAGCGGCGCTGTCGAGAAGTCCTCGGCGGCCACCGCAGCCCGAAACCGCTCGCGCGCCTCGGCGTCCAGGTCGTCCTCCCGCCCGACCCATTCCGCGTAGTAGGAGTTGGCGACCGCGCGCCCGCCGTACTCCCGCGGCCAGGCAGCCTGCTGGGCGACGTCGAAGACCCGGCCGTAGCCGGTCTCCTCCGCCGCGAACAGCGCCCGCTTGGCGGCGGCGGACCCGGCAGCCTCGACACAGCCGAGGAAGGCGGTGCCGACCCAGGCGCCGGCCGCCCCGGCCGCCAGCACCGCGGCCAGGCCACGGTGGTTGAGGATCCCGCCGGCGGCGTAGACCGGCAGCGTGGTCCGGTCCAGGGCCAGCTGGAGCAGGGGGAGGGTGGCCATCGCGTTGCGGCCGTGGCCGCCGCCCTCGCTGCCCCGCACGACCACGAGGTCGACGGCGGTCTCGAGGGCGGCCTCGAGCTCGGCCAGGGTCCCGACCTGGGTGGCGGTGGCGATGCCGGCCTCGGACAGGCGCCGCACCGGCTCGGCGTAGGGGCCGAAGCTGACCGAGACCAGGGTGGGAGCGAGGTCCAGCACGGTCTCCAGCTGGTGCGGCGCCATCGGTTGGGTCCACGCCATCAGCCCCACGCCGTACGGCGTGCCGTCGGCGCCGGCGGTCGCGGCCTCCGCCTCGATCCACTCCCGGCTCGCGGTGGGGCCGACCCCGATCATCCCGAGGCCCCCGGCGAGGCTGATCTCGTGGGCCAGCCGTCCGCCCGCCTGGCCCGCCATCGGGGCCCCGATCAGGGGGACGGGAGTGCGCAGCGCGGGCGGTGGCAGCATGGCTCCACGGTAGCCGCGGCCCCTCCCCGGGACCGGTGCTGGACCAGCCCACGATTTCTTGCACTCTCGGGGGTCGAGTGCTAAACATGACGCTGGCACTCTCGTCACGAGAGTGACAATCCCCGGTCCGGGGAGTTGAGGTCAGAAGCGCCGGCGGGAAGGGTCTGCCGGGCAGCCTGTCCGTCCGTCGCGGGCAACGAGCCGGTCCGTCCACGAACTCTGAATATGCGAAGGATCGCAGGAGTTATGTCGAAGCTGATTGCTTTCAACGAGGAGGCCCGACGCGGCCTCGAGCGTGGCATGAACACGCTCGCGGACGCCGTCAAGGTCACCCTCGGTCCCAAGGGCCGCAACGTCGTGCTGGAGAAGAAGTGGGGAGCCCCCACGATCACCAACGACGGTGTGAGCATCGCCAAGGAGATCGAGCTCGAGGACCCGTACGAGAAGATCGGCGCCGAGCTCGTCAAGGAAGTTGCCAAGAAGACCGACGACGTCGCCGGTGACGGCACGACGACCGCCACGGTCCTCGCCCAGGCGATGGTCCGCGAGGGCCTGCGCAACGTGGCCGCGGGTGCGAACCCGATGGGCCTCAAGCGCGGCATCGAGGCCGCCGTCGCCGCCGTGACCGAGCAGCTGCTCGGCATGGCCAAGGACGTCGAGACCAAGGACCAGATCGCCTCCACCGCGTCGATCTCCGCCGCTGACCCCACCGTCGGCGAGATCATCGCCGAGGCGATGGACAAGGTCGGCAAGGAAGGCGTCATCACCGTCGAGGAGTCGAACACCTTCGGGCTCGACCTCGAGCTCACCGAAGGTATGCGCTTCGACAAGGGCTACATCTCGGCGTACTTCGTCACCGACCCGGAGCGCATGGAGACCGTGCTCGAGGACCCCTACGTCCTCATCGCGAACTCCAAGATCTCCAGCGTCAAGGACCTGCTGCCGCTCCTCGAGAAGGTCATGCAGTCCGGCAAGCCGCTGCTGATCCTCGCCGAGGACGTCGACGGCGAGGCCCTGTCCACGCTGGTCGTGAACAAGATCCGTGGCACCTTCAAGTCCGTCGCCGTCAAGGCTCCGGGCTTCGGTGACCGCCGCAAGGCCATGCTGCAGGACATCGCGATCCTGACCGGTGGCCAGGTCATCAGCGAGGAGGTCGGCCTCAAGCTCGAGTCGGCCGGCATCGAGCTGCTCGGTCAGGCCCGCAAGGTCGTCATCACCAAGGACGAGACCACCATCGTCGAGGGTGCCGGCGACGCCGACCAGATCGCCGGTCGGGTCAACCAGATCCGTGCCGAGATCGAGAAGTCGGACTCCGACTACGACCGCGAGAAGCTGCAGGAGCGCCTGGCCAAGCTGGCCGGCGGCGTTGCTGTCATCAAGGTCGGCGCGGCCACCGAGGTCGAGCTCAAGGAGCGCAAGCACCGCATCGAGGACGCCGTTCGCAACGCGAAGGCTGCCGTCGAAGAGGGCATCGTCGCCGGTGGCGGCGTGGCGCTCGTGCAGGCTGCTGACGCGGCGTTCGCCAAGCTCGAGCTCGAGGGCGACGAGGCGACCGGTGCCAACATCGTTCGCTACGCCACCTCGGCCCCGCTCAAGCAGATCGCGATCAACGCCGGCCTCGAGGGCGGCGTCGTGTCGGAGAAGGTGCGCAACCTGACCCCCGGTCACGGCCTGAACGCGGCCACCGGCGAGTACGTCGACATGATCGCCGAAGGCATCATCGACCCCGCCAAGGTGACCCGGTCGGCGCTGCAGAACGCTGCCTCCATCGCGGCGCTCTTCCTCACCACCGAGGTCGTCATCGCCGACAAGCCCGAGAAGGCCGCCCCGATGGGCGACCCGTCGGGTGGCATGGGCGGCATGGACTTCTGATCGGAGAGCGCATCGGCCCGGGCGTGAGCCCGGGGTGATGCGGTCGGAGTGAAGAAGTCCGTCAAGCACAGACTTCTGAGTCCGTAGCCAGAGTCAGCTCCACCAGCAGGGCCCCGGTCTTCGGACCGGGGCCCTGCTGTCTCAGGAGGGCATCGGGGCGCCGGGTCGGGCGTAGCGAACCCAGGTGATGGCCACGCACATGGCCGCGAAGGCCACGCCGATGTAGAAGAACGTCTCGGGCGCCATCAGGGTCAGCCCGACGCCGAAGAAGAACGGCCCGAACGCGGCGATCGCGGCCGTCCAGCCCAGCACCCCGCCGGCCTGACGGCGCTCGAAGATCATCGGCATCTGCTTGAACGTCGAGGCGTTGCCGATCCCACTGAACAGGAAGATGAACAGCATCCCGATCAGGAACCGGTTGAACTCGGCGTCCAGGGCGGCTGCGCCGCTGCTGGCGTCGGGCGAGAGCTGCAGGCTGGTGAAGAGCACCGAGAAGAGGATCCCCAGTCCGCTGACCAGCGTCCACTTGGCACCGCCGTACTTGTCGGTCAGCGGGCTGAACAGCACCCGCGCACCGGCGCCGATCAGTGGACCGAGGAAGGCGAACTTCACCGGGTCGGGGATCGTGTAGCCCTCGACCAGCATCCGGGTGGTGCCGTCGGACAGGAGCATCGCGATCTCGGGGTTGCCGCCGCCGTAGAGGTTCTTGATCAGCAGACCGAACTGACCCGACAACCCGGCAAAGGTCCCGAAGGTCATGATGTACAGCAACGTCATCCACCAGGTGTCCTGGTTGCGGAAGATGTCGAACTGCTGGCGGACGTTCACCTTCATCGGGACGCTCTTGAGCATCGTCCAGGCCAGGACCGCGCCGACCAGCACGAACGGGACGTAGATGTAGGCGGCGTTCTGGTACCAGACCTCGCGGTCGGAGCGTCCGGGGAAGACCTCGGTCTGCGACACCCCGAGGAAGCCGACCATGGAGAAGCCGATGATCCACGGGGTGACGAACTGCACGAGCGAGACCCCGAAGTTGCCGACACCGGCCTGGATCCCCAACGCGGTGCCCTGCATGCGGCGGGGGAAGAAGTACGACGTACTCGGCATGAACCCCGAGAACGCGCCTCCGCCGATGCCCGAGAAGAACGACAGCGTCAGCAGCCAGGCGTACGACGTGTCCGGGTTCTGGACGGCGATGCCCCAGCCCAGCAACGGGAACAGCAGCAGCAGCGTGGTGAGCGTGACCAGCCTGCGCGTGCCGAGGATGGGTGGCAGCACCATCCAGGTCAGCCGCAGGAGCCCGGCCGACAGGCCGGGCAGGGCGACCAGCCAGTAGAGCTGGTTCTGGGTCAGGTCGAAGCCGAGGTTGGTGAGCTTGGGGGCGAGGGCGCTGGCGATGAACCAGGACGCGAAGGCCAGGGTGAGGGTGAACGTCGTGACCGACAGGGTGCGCCAGGCGATCGTCTGGTCCCAGGTCTCCTCGTTCTCGGGATCCCAGTCCTGGAGCCATTCCTTGCCCGTGCGGCCGGCCACGGTGTCGTTTCCTGGGGTGCTCATCGAAGTGATGCCTCCGTGGGGGTGGGTTGCTCGAAGTGGTCTGCCAGCGCGGGGGACTGCTGGTGCAGCATGTGGACGACGGTGGTGTGCATCCAGACGAGGCACACCAGCGTCAGCAGGAAGAGGACGAAGAACATCGAGGACGCGATGCCCGTCCACGCTGTGGTGTAGGCGAACATCGGGGGCAGGAAGAACCCGCCCAGGCCGCCGAGCATGCCGACGAGGCCGCCGACCGAGCCGACCGAGGTCGGGAAGTACTCCGGGATGTGCTTGTAGACGGCGGCCTTCCCGATGCCCATCGAGCAGCCCAGCAGGAAGACCAACGACGCGAACGGGAGCAGGCTGATCGAGTAGGGCCAGACCTCGTTCAGGCCGGAGGGGTCGAACGTGTCGGAGACCTCCACCACGATGTGCCCGTTGGGCATCATCAGGATGAACGTGGTCACCAGCATCAGGCTGAACGTCCAGTACATGACTCGCCGGGCGCCGAGCCGGTCCGAGACCCAGCCGCCGAAGGGGCGCAGCAGGCTCGCCGGGAAGATGAAGGTGGCGGTCAGGAGGGCAGCCGTGCCGAGCGTGACGTCGAAGTTGTCGACGTAGTACTTCGGCAGCCAGGCCGACAGCGCGACGTACGCCCCGAAGACCGCGACGTAGTAGAGGCTGAACCGCCAGACCCGCACCTGCTTGAGCGGCGACGAGCTGTTCTCGGAGAGGTCGGCCCTGCCCGGGCTTGCGATCCTGACGCGGGACGACGAACCACAGCAGAGCTGCCACCACGAGGAGCAGCACCGCGTAGATCATCGGGACCACCCGCCAACCACCCTCGACGAGGCCGAAGTAGGTGCCGCCCGCTGTGGCGGTGATCAGCACGGGGCCGATGAACTTGGTGACCGACGCCCCGACATTGCCGGCGCCGAACAGCCCCAGGGCGAACCCCTTCCGCTGTTGGGGGAACCACGCCGAGTTCCAGGCGACACCGGCGGTGAAGGAGTTGCCGGCGAAGCCCACGAGGAACGCGAGGACGAGCAGCATCCCGTAGCTCTGGGCCTGGGCCACGAGGTAGGAGAAGCACGCGGTGGCGACGAGCAGGACCAGGAAGACGATCTTGCCGCCGAAGCGGTCGGCCAGGATCCCGGCCGGCAAGCGCCACAGCGAGCCGTTCAGGATCGCCACGGCGGAGAGCCAGGAGAGCTGGACGTCGCTCAGCCCGAACTCGTCCCGGATCGGGATGCCCAGGACGCCGAACATCAGCCACGCGGCGAACATCAGGGTGAACGCGAGGGTGGACATCGTCAGGACGCGTTTGGCGCCGGGCGGGACGGGTGGGCGCTGCGCCGAAGTCGTGTCGGACACGACTGGGCTGGCGGACATCGGGACTCCGGTCTGGGCGTTGGCCGCATGGGGTCGAGGCCGGCACGTCCATCTTGGAAGGCGCATCGCCACTCCCAGAAGTGTCGTAGGTCCCTAGCCAGGGTGACCCCCGCCCCGATGTACTCGCTGTGGCGCCGAATTCGGCCGAGATCGCAGCAGCAGCAAGGGGAGTACGTGAGCACCGAGCAGCACCGCGACCAGAGCCGAGAGCGCGACATCGGGATGGACGGGTCACTGGCCGACGCACTGGTGAGGAGTCGACGGTTCTTCACCAAGGGCACGGTCTCGGCGGACCTCCGGACGCTCTCGCACGCCGGTGGCCGCCAGGCCGACGACTTCTACCGGGACCGCTGGAGCCACGACAAGGTCGTGCGCTCCACGCACGGGGTGAACTGCACGGGCTCCTGCTCCTGGAAGGTCTACGTCAAGGACGGCATCATCACCTGGGAGACCCAGCAGACCGACTACCCGTCGGTGGGCCCCGACTCCCCGGAGTACGAGCCCCGCGGCTGCCCGCGAGGGGCGGCGTTCTCCTGGTACACCTACTCACCGACGCGGGTGCGCTACCCCTACGTCCGGGGTGTCCTGCTCCAGATGTTCCGCGAGGCGAAGGCCCAGCACGACGGTGACCCGGTGCGGGCGTGGGAGCACATCGTCGAGAACCCGCAACGGGCCAAGGCCTACAAGTCCGCGCGCGGCAAGGGCGGCCTGGTCCGCGCCACCTGGGACGAGGCATCCGAGATCGTCGCCGCCGCCCACGTGCACACGATCAAGAAGTACGGACCCGACCGGGTGGCCGGCTTCTCGCCGATCCCCGCGATGTCGATGGTCTCCCACGCGTCCGGCGCCCGGTTCGTGAACCTGATCGGCGGCTCGATGCTGAGCTTCTACGACTGGTACGCCGACCTCCCGGTGGCCTCGCCGCAGGTCTTCGGCGACCAGACCGACGTCCCCGAGTCCGGCGACTGGTGGAACGCCGGCTACCTGATCATGTGGGGCTCCAACCTCCCCGTGACCCGCACGCCCGACGCGCACTGGATGACCGAGGCGCGCTACCGCGGCCAGAAGGTGGTCGCGGTCGCCCCGGACTACGCCGACAACGTGAAGTTCGCCGACGAGTGGCTGGCGGCCAAGCCCGGGACGGACGCCGCGCTGGCGATGGCGATGGGACACGTGGTGCTCAAGGAGTTCTTCGTGGACCGGCAGACGCCGTACTTCACCGACTACGTGAAGCGCTACACCGACCTGCCCCACCTGGTGCGGCTCGACGAGACCGACGACGGTGAGTACACCGCCGGCAAGTTCCTCACCGCCGCCGACCTCCCCGAGCACGAGCAGGACGAGAACGCCGCCTTCAAGACGGTCCTCGTCGACGCGCGGACCGGTGACCCGGTGGTGCCCCACGGGTCGCTCGGGCACCGCTACGGCGAGGCCGGCGTCGGGAAGTGGAACCTCGAGCTGGGCGACGTCGACCCGCTGCTGTCGCTGATCGACAGCTCCGAGGAGAGCGTGCTGGTCCGGTTCCCGCGCTTCGACACCCCGGACGGTGCCGCCGTCGACCTCCCACGCGGGGTGCCGACACGACGCGTGGCCGGGCACCTCGTCACCACGGTCTTCGACCTGCTGCTCGCGCAGTACGGCGTCGGGCGCACCGCTCACGGTCAGCCGCTGCCGGGGGAGTGGCCGACCGGCGAGAACAAGGGGTACGACGACGCCGACGCGCCGTACACCCCGGCCTGGCAGGAGGCGATCACCGGTGTCCCGGCCTCGGCCGCGGCCCGGATCGGTCGCGAGTTCGCCGCCAACGCCGAGGAGTCCCGGGGGCGCTCGATGATCGTGATGGGGGCCGGGACCAACCACTGGTTCCACTCCGACACGATCTACCGGGCCTTCCTCACGCTGACCAACCTCACCGGCTGCCAGGGCGTGAACGGTGGCGGCTGGGCGCACTACGTGGGTCAGGAGAAGGTCCGGCCGATCACCGGCTACACCCAGATCGCCAACGCGCTGGACTGGAACCGCCCGCCGCGCAACATGATCCAGACGGCGTTCTGGTACCTGCACACCGACCAGTTCCGATACGACCCGTTCGGCGCCGACACCCTGTCCGCCACGACGGGCCAGGGCCGGCTCGCCGGGCTGTCCACCGCCGACGTGATCGCCAAGAGCGCGCGGATGGGCTGGATGCCGTCGTACCCGACGTTCGACCGGAACCCCCTCGACCTCAGCGACGACGCTGCCGCGGCCGGCAAGCCGGTCGGCGAGTACGTCGTCGAGCAGCTCAAGTCGGGCGATCTCGACTTCGCCGGGGAGGACCCCGACGCCCCCACCAACTACCCGCGCATCCTGTCGATCTGGCGCGCCAACCTGCTCGGCTCCTCGGGCAAGGGCAACGAGTACTTCCTCAAGCACCTGCTCGGCACCGACGCGTCCCTGAGGGCCACCGAGGCCCCCGAGGGGCAGCGGCCCGTGGACGTGACCTGGCGTGACCAGGCGCCCGAGGGGAAGCTCGACCTGCTGATGACGATCGACTTCCGGCAGACCAGCACCACGATCTTCTCGGACGTCGTCCTGCCGGCCGCGACCTGGTACGAGAAGCACGACCTGAGCACCACCGACATGCACCCGTTCGTGCACTCCTTCAACCCCGCGATCGCGCCGCCCTGGCAGACCCGCACCGACTGGGACGCCTGGCAGACGATCGCCGTGAAGTTCAGCGAGCTCGCGGCCACCCACCTCGGGGTCCGCAAGGACGTCGTCGCGGTGGCGCTGACGCACGACACCCCCGATGCGATGGCCAACCCGCACGGCGTGGTCCGGGACTGGAAGCTGGGCGAGTGCGAGCCGATCCCCGGGGTCACCATGCCCAAGCTGGTCGAGGTCGAGCGTGACTACGGCGCGGTGGCCGAGAAGATGAACGCGCTGGGGCCGCTGGTCGACACGTTGGGTGCGACCACCAAGGGCGTGACCTTCGAGCTCGGCGAGCAGGTCGCCTACCTGGGCCGCAAGAACGGCACGGTACGCGGCGGCGTCGCCGACGGACGGCCGTCGCTGAAGCGCGACGTCGACGTCTGCGAGGCGATCCTGGCGATGTCCGGCACGACCAACGGCCTGCTGGCCACGCAGGGTTTCACGACGCTCGAGAAGCGCACCGGCGTCCGGCTGGCCGACCTCGCCGAGGAGCACGAGGGCAAGCAGATCACCTTCGCCGACACCCAGGGTCCGCCGGTTCCGGTGATCACCTCACCGGAGTGGTCCGGCTCCGAGACCGGTGGTCGGCGCTACTCGCCCTTCACCATCAACGTCGAGCGCATGAAGCCGTGGCACACGCTGACCGGGCGGATGCACTTCTACCTCGACCACGACTGGATGACCGAGCTGGGTGAGGGGCTGCCGGTCTACCGGCCGCCGCTCAACATGGCGGCGCTCTTCGCCGAGCCCGAGCTCGGCGACATCTCGGACGGCTCGCCCGGGCAGGGCGTCGAGGGGCTGACGGTCCGCTTCCTGACCCCGCACAACAAGTGGTCGATCCACTCGGAGTACCAGGACAACCTCTTCATGCTGTCGCTGTCCCGCGGAGGTCAGAACATCTGGATGAGCGACCGCGACGCGGACAAGGTCGGGATCAAGGACAACGACTGGATCGAAGCAGTCAACCGCAACGGCGTGGTGGTGGCCCGGGCGATCGTGTCGCACCGGATGCCGGAAGGAACGGTGTACATGTACCACGCCCAGGACCGGCTGATCGACGTACCGCTGGCGGAGACCTCGGGCAAACGCGGGGGGATCCACAACTCGCTGACCAGACTGCTGGTCAAGCCGTCCCACCTGATCGGCGGCTACGCCCAGCTCACCTTCGCGTTCAACTACCTCGGCCCCACGGGCAACCAGCGCGACGAGGTCACCGTCATCCGCAAGCGCTCGCAGGAGGTGACGTACTGATGCGGGTCATGGCGCAGATGGCGATGGTGATGAACCTCGACAAGTGCATCGGGTGCCACACCTGCTCGGTGACCTGCAAGCAGGCGTGGACCAACCGCACCGGCACCGAGTACATCTGGTTCAACAACGTCGAGACGCGGCCCGGGCTCGGCTACCCCCGGACCTACGAGGACCAGGAGAAGTGGCAGGGCGGCTGGGAGCTCAACAAGCGCGGTCGGCTGAAGCTCCGGGCAGGCGGCCGCTTCAAGAAGCTGCTGACGATCTTCTCGAACCCCAAGCTGCCGTCGATCGGCGAGTACTACGAGCCCTGGACCTACGACTACGCCACGCTCACCGACGCGCCCGCCCAGGAGCACACGCCGGTCGCGCGGCCGAAGTCGCTGATCTCGGGCGAGAACATGAAGATCGAGTGGTCGGCCAACTGGGACGACGACCTGGGCGGCTCCACCGCGACCGCGCACCTGGACCCGATGCTGAAGAAGATCGCCGACAAGGTGAAGTTCGAGTTCGAGCAGACCTTCATGTTCTACCTCCCGCGGATCTGCGAGCACTGCCTCAACCCGTCGTGCGCGGCCTCGTGCCCCAGCGGTGCGATCTACAAGCGCGAGGAGGACGGCATCGTCCTGGTCGACCAGGAGAAGTGCCGCGGCTGGCGGATGTGCGTGTCCGGCTGCCCCTACAAGAAGATCTACTTCAACCACCGCACGGGCAAGGCCGAGAAGTGCACCTTCTGCTTCCCGCGGATCGAGGTGGGCCTGCCCACGGTCTGCGCCGAGACCTGCGTCGGCCGGCTGCGCTACATCGGCCTGATGCTGTACGACGCCGACAAGGTGCTCGAGGCGGCCGCGACCACCGACGAGCACGGGCTCTACGAGGCCCAGCGCGACGTCTTCCTCGACCCGTCCGACCCCGAGGTGATCCGCGCGGCCGAGGAGGCGGGCATCGCCCGGGACTGGATCGACGCCGCGCAGCGCTCGCCGATCTACGCGCTGATCAACACGTTCAAGGTGGCCCTCCCGCTGCATCCGGAGTACCGCACGATGCCCATGGTCTGGTACATCCCGCCGCTCTCGCCGGTCGTCGACGTCGTGCAGGAGACCGGCGAGGACGCCGAGGACAAGGGCAACCTGTTCGCGGCGATCGACGCTCTCCGCATCCCCGTCGAGTACCTCGCCGAGCTGTTCACGGCCGGCGACGTGGCACCCGTGGACGCCGTGCTGAAGAAGCTCGCCGCGATGCGCTGCTACATGCGCGACATCAACATGGGCCGCGACCCGGACCCGTCCATCCCGGCGGCCGTCGGGATGAGCGAGGAGGAGATGTACGACATGTACCGGCTGCTGGCGATCGCCAAGTACGACGAGCGCTACGTCATCCCGTCGGCCCACGCCGAGCAGGCGCACTCCCTGGAGGAGCTCTCCACCGAGTGCTCGGTCTCGGCGTACGGCGGTGGGCAGCAGGACCTGTTCGGCGAGGGCTCCGGCACCCCGACCCCGATCGCGGTCGAGAACTTCCAGATGCTCCAGGCCCGGCAGACCGCCGACACGCTGGCCGGACCCGACGACAAGGCGACGAGGGTGAACCTGCTCAACTGGGACGGCCGGGGCTCCCCGCCCGGTCTCTTCCCGCCGAAGGGGTCCGACCGATGAGGCGCGCACCCGCCCGGTCGGCGCTGGCTCCGGAGCAGCTGACGGTCGTGTGGCAGTCGGTCTCCTTGCTGCTGGACTACCCCGACGAGGAGCTGCTCGGGCGGCTCGACCTGATCACCTCCGCGGCGGAGACGCTCCCGGTCCCGATCAGGGACTCGCTTCTCGGGTTCACGGCGCACCTGCTGGCCACGCCGTTGTCGCAGGTGCAGGCCGACTACGTCGAGACCTTCGACACCCGGCGCCGCTGCAACCTCTTCCTGACGTACTTCGCCCACGGGGACACCCGCAAGCGCGGGATGGCGCTGCTGCGGTTCAAGCAGACCTTCCTCGGTGCGGGCTTCGAGCTCGGCGATGCCGAGCTGCCCGACCATCTCTGCGTGGTGCTCGAGTTCGCCGCCACCGGCGACCAGGCCCTCGGACGCCAGCTGCTGCTCGACCACCGGGCGGGGCTCGAGCTGCTGAGGCTCTCGCTGCGCGACCTGGCCTCACCGTGGGCCGGCCTGGTCGACGCCGTGACCGCGACCCTGCCCCCGCTGCGCGGCGACGAGCGCGACGCCGTACGCCGACTGGCTGCCGAGGGTCCGCCCGAGGAGGAGATCGGGCTGGCGCCGTTCGCCAGCCCCCAGTTCAGTCCCGGCGCGCCGGCCGAGTCCGGCGGGACCACGCTGCTGCCGATGCCGTCGTTCCCGGGAGCCCGCGGATGAGCGAGTTCCTGTTCGTCGTCGTCCCCTACGTGTGTCTCACGACGTTCGTGGTGGGGCACCTGTGGCGCTACCGCTACGACAAGTTCGGGTGGACCACCCGCTCCTCGCAGCTCTACGAGAACCGGCTGCTGCGGATCGGCAGCCCCCTGTTCCACTTCGGGATGCTCGGGGTGGTCGGCGGCCACGTGATCGGCCTCCTGGTGCCCCAGTCGTGGACCGATGCCGTGGGGATCAGCGAGCACGCCTACCACGTGGTCGCGGTCGCCGGTGGCCTGCTGGCCGGCGTGATGGCGTTGGGGGGCATGACGATCCTGATCTACCGCCGCCGCACCGTCGGCCCGGTGTTCTCGGCGACGACCGTGATGGACAAGGTGATGTACGCGTTCCTGGCGACGGTGATGGTGCTGGGCATGTGGAACACCGTCGCCGGTTCGATCCTGACCATCGGCGGCGAGTACAACTACCGGGAGGGCGTGTCGGTCTGGTACCGCTCGTTCCTCGCCTTCCAGCCGGACGCCGCGCTCATGGCGGAGGCGCCGCTGGGGTTCCAGCTGCACGCGCTGGTGGCGTTCGGGCTCTTCGCGCTGTGGCCGTTCACCCGGTTGGTGCATGTCTTCAGCGCCCCGCTGGGCTACCTCACCCGCCCCTACATCGTCTACCGCAGCAGGGACGACCAGCTGGGGAGCCACCGGCCGCGACGCGGCTGGGACCGGGTGGGCTGACCGGCGGCCCGCACAGCCGTCGGACCGCGCTAGGTCCTCAGGATCCTGTCCATCGGCTTGCCCTTGGCAAGCTCGTCCACCAGCTTGTCCAGGTAGCGAATCCGCCGCATCAACGGGTCCTCGACGTCCTCGACGCGCACCCCGCACACCACACCGGTGATCAGCGTCGCGTTCGGGTTGAGGTGCGACTCGGCGAAGAAGTCCTCGAACGTGGTGCCGGCGACCAGGTGACCGTCCAACGCTGAGTCGTCGAAGCCCGTCAACCACTCGATCACCCGGTCGAGCTCGGCCTTCGTCCGTCCCTTCCGCTCCACCTTCGCCACGTAGAGGGGATAGACGGAGGCGAAGCTCGCGGTGAAGATCCTGCTCATCCGCGAGATCGTAGTCCTCGATCGGGGGACCTTCGGCACTGTCGGTCCATCGCGATCAGGGCTTGGGTGGCAGCGAAGAGCAGATCAAGTGGGGATCTGACCGGTTCGTTCCGCGCACCGGTCGGCCCGCTGCTCCGCTCACGCAGCCGGAGCAGCGGGTCCCATTCGGCCGCGGCTGCGTACGACGCGCCGCCGATGTGACACCGTGAGCTCGTGGACGACGTCACCCGCGCCCGCTTCGAACAGGTCGCCGCTGACCTGATCGAGCCGCTGCGCCGCTTCCTCGCCCGCCGGACCGATCCCGCGACCGCGGACGACGTGCTCGCCGACACCCTGCTGGTGTGCTGGCGTCGGCTCGACGAGCTGCCCGAGGAGCCGCTGCCGTTCGCGTACGGCGTGGCCCGCAACTGCCTGGCCAACGCCGAGCGGGGCGTACGCCGTCAGGCTCGCCTGGCCGCCCGGATCGCGGTGGTCGACCCGCCGGCCGAGGCGACGCCGCCGGCGGACGAGCCCGACGAGTCCCTGACCCGGGCGCTGGCAGCGCTCCGGCCCGAGGACGCGGAGCTGCTCCGGCTGTGGGCGTGGGAGCAGCTCGCGCCCGGTGAGATGGCCACGGTCCTGGGCATCACCCCCAACGCAGTCAGCATCCGCCTCCACCGCGCTCGCGAGAAGCTGCGGGACCAGCTGCGAAAGATCGAGCCGGCAGCCGGACATGAGGAGTCACGAGAGGGGAGGACGCCGTGACCGATCACGACGACGAGCTGTTGGCCCGTCTGCGGGCCGCCGACCCGGCTGCCGCCCTGCCGCCGACGGACCCCGCGTCCGTGGACCGACTCCTGGAGGACACCATGAGCAACGACCTGCAGCACGAGTCCCGCGAGACCGGAGCCCGGGACCGGAGCCCGATGACCTGGCTGGTCGCAGCGGCCGCGGTGGTGATCATCGCCGGCGTCGGGTTCTTTGCCGCCGCTCAGCTCAGTGGCGACGACCCGGCCCCGCCGAGCGCCACGGACGGCTCGAGCGCCGGCTCCACCGATCTCACCGTCACCGAGCTCGCCGCGCCCGGGCAGGCGGCGTACGCCACCCGGTGCATGGTGCCGAACGCGCAGATGCTGGCCACCCAGACGATCGCCTTCGACGGAGTCGTCGACGACATCACCGACGGCCTGGTCACGCTCACGCCGAGCCGCTTCTACGCCGGCGCCGAGACCGAGCAGGTGCAGGTGCGGGCGCCGGCCGCCGAGCTGCAGGCGCTGATCGGCGCGGTCGAGTTCAAGGACGGCGAGCGCTACCTGGTCTCCGCGAGGAACGGCCGGGTCAGCGTGTGCGGCTTCACCGGCCCGTACCGCCCCGAGCTGGCCGCCCTCTACGAGGAGGCGTTCCCCGGGTGACCCTGGCCGGGCTGCTGCTCGCGGCGGGCGCGGGCACCCGGATGGGGATGCCGAAGGCCCTGGTCCGCGACGCCGCCGGTGAGCCCTGGCTGGTGCGTGGGGTGCGGGTGCTCCGCGATGGTGGCTGCCACAGCGTGCGGGTGGTGCTCGGCGCCGGTGCCGGCGAAGCGGTCGAGCTCCTGGCGGGCCTGGACATCACGGTGGTGCCGGCCGACGACTGGGCCGACGGGATGGCCGCTTCCCTGCGGGCCGGGCTGGGGTCGCTGGCCGAGGTGGACGCGGACGCGGCGGTGGTGTCGCTGGTCGACCTGCCCGACGTCACGGCCGAGGTGGTACGCCGGGTGCTCGCCGCCGGCGCCGGGCGCGCCACGCTGGCGCGCGCGTCGTACGACGGCAGGCCGGGGCACCCGGTCGTGATCGGGCGTGACCACTGGGCCGGCGTGCTCGAGGTGTCGAGCGGCGACCGGGGAGCGCGCGACTACCTGGCCTCCCATCCGGTCGAGCAGGTCGAGTGCGGTGATCTCGCCACCGGCCACGACGTCGACTCGAGGTAGGGATCAGGGCGACTGGTCCTGTGCCAGCCGGATGGCCATCGCCAGCACCCGCTGCACCGACGCGGGGTCGGAGCGCAGCGCCGACCAGCCGTGCGCGATCCGGATCAGGCCGAGGGCCTGGTGCACGGCCAGCTCACGCGCCAGTCGGTGCAGGTCGAGGCCGGTCCTCGCGGCGTACGCGGTGAGGAACCCGTCGCTGAGCCGCCAGGCCTCCGTCGACGAGGCTTCCCGGGACATCGTCGCGGTGGTCCAGAGCCAGGCCGACCAGTAGGCCACGTCCCGCAGCGGGTGGGACATCTGGAGCCGGTCGAAGTCGATCAGCACCAGCCCCTGCTCGGCACACAGCAGGTTGCGCGGGGAGAAGTCGCCGTGGCACACGACCAGCTCGTCCGGTTCGCCGGCTCCGTCCGCCCACGCGTCCCGCACGGCGGCGAGGGCGGCGATGAACGCGGCACCGACCGGGCCGTCCGGGTGGGCAGTGCTCTTGCGGGCAGCCGATCTGAGCAACGCGCTGCGCCGACGCTCCCTCGGGACCACCACGCCGCTGCCGTGCAGGTCCGCCAGCAGGGCGGCGACCTCGTCGGCGCGCGCGACCGCGAGCCCGAGGCCTCCCCGGGAGCCCAGGGGCTCGCCGGACACGTGGGACATCGCCAGCTCGCCACTGAGGGCCTCGAAGCCCAGCGGCTCGGGCATGCCGGGACCGGGCGCCCGGCGGGCACCGAAGCTCGAGCTCCACAGGTCCAGCATCGAGTCGTGGATGCCGGCTCCGTCTGCGGAGACGTAGCGCTTGAGGACGACCCGGTGGCCCGAGGGGAGCACCCGGATCCGCACGGGCCGGTCGGTGTGTCCGGTCACCACCTCCGAGACGGTGTCCGCCTCGGTCGCGGTCGCCCGCACGTGCTCGGGGAGCAGCGCCAGCAGCGCGTCCCGCTCGTCCGGTCGGTCGTGCCTGGTCTCGGCGAGCCCGGCGAGACGGGTCAGCGCCAGGACCTCCCAGGTCGCCAGGTCGGCCGGCGGGGGACCGTAGCCCGACAGGAACGCCTCGATCGCGGCCTCGGCGACGGCCCGGCTGCGGCGGCCGCTGACGGCCTCGCGCCGCAGATGGGCGGTCATGTTCCCCACGTCGAGCCCGGCCGGGGCCATCGCCGCGTCGTCGAGGTCGATGAACGCGACCCGGACCGGGCGGCCGTCGTCCACCACCACTTGACGCGGGTGGAAGTCGCGATGGGTGCACACGAGCGGCGCAGCCTCGTCGATGGGCAGGGCCGCTGCCCGCTCGGCCTGCGCGCGGGTGGTCGCAGGAGCGCGGCGCAGCAGCTGGGCGGTCTCGGCGTCGTGTCCCCAGACCCGGTCGAGCGGCGCCGAGCTGGCGTGCAGCCGGGCCAGGGTCCGCCCCGCGGCCGCGCAGGCGGGGACGAACGTCGCGTCGTCGACGGTGTCGAGCACCGTCCCGGGACGGTAGTCGAGCACCCCCACGTGCCCGGAGTCGTCCACGCGCAGGCTGGCGGGCACCACGTCGGTGAGGCCGGCGTCGGCCAGGGCCGCGAGCCGCCGGTGGTTGCCCCGGGCGCGGGGGCTGGCGAAGACCTTGATCACCACGGGAGCTCCGTCGAGGGAGCCCAGGACGGTGGCGCGTCGGTTCGGCACCTGCCGCAGCACCCGCACCAGTCCCAGCGACTGCCACGGCGGGCCGGGCAGCCGCAGGGCTCGGTCCAGCAGGTCGGCGACTGCCGGATCGGCCAGTGTCACGGGCATCGTCGTCATCGCGTCACCCCACGTTCCCCAGGCGAGGGTCCTCGGCCGTGGAGTCACCCACGGCGGAGAGGATCTGGGCGGCCCTGGCCCGCCAGCCACAACGCTCCAGGGCCAGCAGTCGAGCTCTCCGCGCCCGCTCCGCAGCGTTCGGGTCCGTCAACGTCCGCAGCACTGCGCCCGCCAGCTCGCCGGCGTCCCCGGGTGGCACCAGCTCACCGGTGCCGAACTCCTCCGTGACCGCTCGGAGCTGGCCGATGTCGGAGCCGACGAACGGAAGTCCGGCGGCGAGGTACTCGAAGACCTTCAGTGGCGAGAAGGCGAAGTCGGCCAGCGGCGGGTACGGCGCCAGGCCGACGTCCGCGGCCCGGAGCACCGCGACCACGTCGCGGTGGGCGAGCTGGCCGGTGAAGCGCACCCGTGCCCCCAGCCCGAGTCCGGCGGCCAGTCGGGTGAGGGACGCCAGCTCGGGACCGTCGCCGACGACCACGAGTGCCACGTCCTCCGGCAGCAGGGCCAGGGCCCGGATCGCGTGCTCGACGCCGTGCCAGGCCTTCAGGGTGCCGGCGAACACCGCGACCCGGGACTCCCTGCCGAGCCCGAGCAGCCGACGGGTCTCCAGCGGGTCGGACGGCGCTGCGAAGGCGGCCTCGTCGAAGCCGTTCGGCACGGTCGTCACGCCGCCGGTCCGGAACTCCCTGACCTGGGCGGCCACCTCGTCGCTGACGCAGATGACGTGGCGGGCCCAGCGCAGCACCGCGGTCTCGCGCGCCACCGCCAGGTCCGTGAGCTCGAGCGTGCGCCACCGGGCCTCTTCCCGCGCCAGCAGGGCGTTCACCTCGACGACGTGCGCGGCGCCCGACCGGTTGGCCAGCACGACACCGGCGGTGCCGAAGAGCGAGAGCCGTTCGTACACGACGTCGGGCGCGAACGCGTCGAGCACCGGACTCGCCTCGAGGGTCACCCGCTCGACCAGGGCGAGCTTGTTGCGCTCCCTGACCAGGCCCTCGGCCCGGCCCGGGTGCGGGAACAGGTGTGAGGCATGGTCCGTCGGTGGCGCCCCGTGGCCGGCCACCCCGATCAGGAGCACGTCGTGCCCGAGCTGGGCGAAGGCGCGGCTGATCGCGAGCAGGTGCAGCGAGGCCCCCTTGGGGGACGGGACCCGAACCCCCTGGTCCGTGCAGAGCACCGCGATCCTCATCGGGTCGACTCCTGCCAGACCCCGACCAGGGCGCGGGTGGACGCAGCCGGGTCGAACTCGGCGTGGACCAGCGAGCGACCGTTGGCACCCCAGGCCCGGGCGCGCGCAGGGTCGGAGCGCAGCTCGTCGATGGCGGAGGCGAGGGCGGCCGCGTCGTCGGGCGGCACCACCAGCCCGTTCACGCGGTGCCGGACCAGCTCGGGAATGCCCACCACGTCGGTCGCGACGACCGGGATGCCCCGGCCGAGGGCCTCCACCAGCACGGTCGGCAGCCCGTCGCGGTCACCGTCCTCGGTGATCCGGCACGGCAGCGCGACCAGCGAGCAGCGGGCGTACGCCGCCTCGACCTCGTCGGCGGACAGCGGACCGAGGAAGGTGACCCGATCGGTGATCGCCAGCGCGGCGCACAGGTCGGTGAGCTCCTGGCGCAGCGGGCCGGCGCCGACCACCTCCAGGGTGAGCTGCTCATCCCGGACGGCCGCCAGCGCGACCGCCCGCAGCAGCGTGTCGATGCCCTTCTTGGCCACCAACCTCGCCACGCACAGCACGGGTGCCTCCTGGCGGCCGACGCCGTGAGGTGCCGCCACCCGGATGCTGACTCCGTTCGGCACGTGCCGCAGCAGCGGTCGCCGACCGGCCGCGTGGCCGCCGGTCAGGACCTGACGCAGGTGCTCGAGGTTGTGCCGCGAGACCGTCACGACGGTGTTCACCGCCTGCACCCGCCGGTCCAGCTCCGGGGCGTTGTCGCGATGGAAGATGTCCTTGGCGTGAGCGGTGACCGACACCGGCACTCCGGCCATCCGCCCCGCCGGACCGGCCACCTCGGCCGCCGCGGTGGCGAAGTGGGCGTGCACGTGGGTGAACCCCTCACGGCGGCACCGGTCGGCCACCAGCACGGCGTACCGGAACTGGCGCCACGCCTTCGGCTCACCCGCCCTGCGCCGCCGAGCCGCCCGGACGGCTTCGTGCGCGACCGACCGTGGCCGCCCTGCCAGCAGCCGGAGGAGCGGCCGCACGCAGTCGTCTCGCAGGCCCGCTCGGCGCGGCAGATAGCGGGGTCGGGCGCGGACCGCAGCGAGCTCGCGGTGTCGCGGCTCGTCCTCGGGCGGCAGCAAGGCGTCGATGCCGACCTCGATGCCGGCCGCCTCGATCCCCAGGATCTCGCGAACGATGAACGTCTCGCTCAGGCGTGGATAGCGCTTGAGCACGTAGAGCACCTTCATGTCCGCTGCCGGTGCCGTGGGTCCTGCGTGGACCCGTTGAGAGGCCGCGGTCGACTGCCGTCCGGGATCGCGCCGGCCCTGGACAGCTGGCGGTAGAGCCCCTCCTGGTCGAGCAGGTCGGCGGGGGAGCCGAGCTGGATCATCCGCCCGTCCTCCAGGACGGCCACCCGGTCGGCGCGCCGGACCGTCGAGAGCCGGTGGGCGATCAGCAGCGTGGTGCGGTTCGCGGGCAGGTTGGCCAGCGCCTCGACCAGGTGCTCCTCGGAGCGGGTGTCCAGGGCGGACGTGGGTTCGTCCAGGATCAGGACCGGTGCGTCGCGCAGGATCGCGCGGGCGATGGCGATCCGCTGGCGCTGCCCGCCGGAGAGGCTGGCACCTCGCTCGCCGACCGGGGTGTCGAGACCGAGGGGGAGTTTGCCGGCGAACTCGTCCACGAGCGACAGTCGCACGGCGCGCAGCACCGCGGCCTCGTCGGCGTCGGGGTCGCCGACCATGATGTTGTCCCGCAGCGAGCCCCGCAGCAGGACACAGTCCTGCAGGACCAGGGCGATCTGGCTGCGGAGACTGTGCAGCTGGTAGTCACGGACGTCCTGCCCGTCCAAGAGGACGGCGCCTGCCGCGGCGTCGATCAGCCGCGGCACGAGCGACACCAGGGTGCTCTTGCCTGCCCCTGTGGGGCCAACGAGGGCGACCGTCTCGCCCGCCTCGATGCGCAGGTCGATGCCGTGGAGCACCTCGGTCTCGCCGTAGCTGAACGCAACCGACCGGAACTCCACCTCGCCTCGGAACGGGTGCGCCATCACAGCACCCGGACGGTCGACGATGTCGGGCTGCTCCATCAGCACGTCCTGGACGCGCTCGACGGCGGCAGTGCCCTTGGCGAAGGTCGTGCTCAGCTTGGACAGCGCCTTCATCGGCTTGTACAACGAGCCCAGGTACGACAGGAACACCAGCAGCATCCCCAGGGTCAGCTCGCCGGAGAGCACCCGCGAGGCGCCGAACCAGAGGATCACGGTCGCGGACAGCGCAGCGGTGACGTCCACCATCGGGCTGAACCTGGCCTGGACCCGAGCCGACTCCAGGCCGGCCTTCAGGCTCCAGCGGGTCAGGGAGTCGAACCGGTCCCGCTGGGTCCGCTCGAGGCTGAACGCCTGGACCAGGTTCATCAGGCCGAGGCTCTCGGTGGTGGCGGCCGCGACCTGCCCGTCGGCCTTGCGCGCCCGTCGGCTGCTGTCCTTGAGCTGCACCGTGGACCGGTGCACGGCCCAGGCGAGCAGCGGGGTGAGCGCGAGAGCGAGGAGGGTGAACTCGGGGTCCATCGCCATCATCACGGTGAACATGCCGACCACGAGCATCACGTTGGGGCCGATCACGGCCAGGGCCTGGACGATCATGTCCTGGCCCTTGTCGACGTCGCTGGTCACCCGGGTGGAGAGGTCACCCACCTGCTGACGGCCGTGGTAGCCGAGCGAGAGCCGGTGCAGGTGCGTGAAGACGGCGCCGCGCAGGTCGGTGGCGAGCCGGAGCCCGGCCGACGTGAGGATCCGGGTCGACCAGTAGTCCAGGAGCGCGGCCACCGCGACCACGGCGAGCAGGCTCAGCACCGCCCAGGCCAGCACGATCTGCGGGTCGCTGATGCCCAGGAACGGCGAGGGGTCGTCGGCGAGCACGTGGTCGACGATGATCCGCAGCGGCCAGGGCTCCGCCAGCCGGATCAGCACCTCGAGCACCGCGAGGCCGGCGCCCAGCGCGAGCAGCCCGCGGTAGCGCCGGGCATAGACCCCGAAGGCACGGAAGGCGCGGATCATGCCGCGCTCCGGACGGCTCGGCCGAGGTGCCGGCACAGGTGTTCGATGGCGACGCTCGCCCCGTCCAGGCTCAGACCTGCTTCCTGCACGGCGCCCTCGGGCAGCCGCCGGGGCCGCTCCAGCAGCCAGATGACCTCGCTCAGCGACGCGCCTGCGTCGACCACGTCGGCGAGTCCCATGGCGGCCAGACGGGTGGCCCGGATCGCCTGCTCCCGGCGGGGCGCCCGGCGCGGCACGAGCACGGGGCGGATGCCCGCGGCGAGGGCCTCGTAGGTCGAGTTGTAGCCGGCCATCTGCACGCTGGCGGCGGCTGCCGCGAAGATCCGCCCGCAGTCGTCCGGGGTGGTCTGGATCCGGAGCCGACCGGAGTCGGCGTCCGGGCCACCCGTGCGGGCCGCAGGGCCCCGCACGAGGACGGTGTGGGCGAAGCCGGTCCTGGCCGAGAGCTTCTTCGCCAGGCGTGCCACCGCCTGGCCGTCCGCTCCACCGCCGGCCGACACGACCAGGGTCGCCGGGTCGGTGGACGCGTCAGCGGTGCGCCTCGGGTGGTCGACGACGATGCCGCAGTACGTCGGGGGCAGCGGCAGCCGGTAGTCGCGCTCGTGGTCGCAGATCACCCGGTCGCCGTAGACGAGGATCTCGTCCACCAGGTCGGGGACGTCTCGCCAGCCCGCACCGGCGACCTCGCGGCGGACTGTCTTGGGAGCATCGAGGACGTCCCGGAGCCCGAGCACGACGGCGGCGTCGTTGCGTCGAGCCAGCTCCAGCCCGGACCGCAGCTCGTCGTGGAGACCGAACGGGTGCCGGTCGACCACCACCAGATCCGGGCGGGTCCGCTCCACCACCTCCTCGAACCTGCGGGCTCGCTCGGCCAGCGCCTCGTCCAGGGTGAGCGTCACGTTCCGGTAGCGACCCCGGGCGTCCTTGACGAGGGGCGGGACCCGTTCGACGGTGACGCCGTCCGCCCCGAGCCACGCGTGCTGCGAGGCGACACCGGTGACGACGGTCAGCTCCGCGTCGGGGAGCCGGCCGCGCAGGGCGGAGGCGAGCCGGGAGTTGCGACGTACGTGGCCCAGACCGTAGCCGTCGTGGGAGCTGAAGAGGACCCGCGCCGGCGCCCGGTTCACAGGGCGCCTTCCAGCAGGGGCTGGTCGACCGACTGCAGCCGCCGAGCCCGGGCCTCGCCGCCGCGTCCGACCCCGACCACGGTGAAGCCGTGGTCGCCCAACGCAGCGGCGTCGAGGGCGTTGCGCCCATCGATGACGATCCTGCCCCGCATGGCCCGCGCCAAGGAGTGGGGGAGGACCTCGAGGTACTCGTCCCACTCGGTGACCAGCACCAGCGCATCGGCACCTCGCGCGGCGGCGAGCGGAGTCGTGGCGGTCAGCACCCGACCCTGCCAGGCCTCGGGGAGGTTCTCGAGCGCCTCGGGATCGTGGAGGACCACCTGGGCGCCTGCCGAGAGCAGGTCGTCGAGCACGACGAGAGCCGGTGACTCCCGGACGTCGTCGGTGCCCGGCTTGAAGGCCAGCCCCCACACGGTGACCCGCGCCCCGGCCAGGTCGAGGTGGTCGGCCAGCTCGCGGACCGGCAGGCCCTGCTGGCGCTGGTTGACCTCGAGCGTGGCCTCGAGGAGGGGCATCCGCAGGCCGAGCGTCGCGGCGAGGTGGCGCAGGGCGCGCAGGTCCTTGGGGAAGCAGGACCCGCCGAAGCCCAGCCCGGCAGCGAGGAACCCGGGCCCGATCCGCGAGTCGCTTCCGACGCCGTCCCGCACCAGGTCGACGTCCGCGCCGACCTCGTCGCACAGGGCGGTGAGCTGGTTCATGAAGCTGATCCGGGTCGCCAGCATCGCGTTGGCGGCGTACTTGGTGAGCTCGGCGGAGGTGCAGTCCATCTCCAGCACAGGGACGCCCCGGGCGGACAACGGTGCGTAGAGGTGCCGCAGGAGCTGCTCCGCGGCGTCGTCCTCCACGCCGATCACGATGCGCTCAGGGGTGGCGAAGTCGGCCACGGCGCAGGACTCGCGCAGGAACTCCGGGTTGGAGGCGACCGAGACCCGGAACCCGACGCCGCGTTGCTGCAGCCGGGAGTTGACCCGGTCCTCGATGGCCAGGGAGGTGCCCACGGGCACGGTGCTCTTCATGACCAGCACCAGCGGGGCCTGGGCGTGCTCGGCGACCTGGTCGGCGACCGCCTCCACCGACGTCAGGTTCGCCGCGCCGTCGGGCAGGGACGGGGTGGCGACACAGACGAGGACGCCGGACACCGAGGGCAGGACCGCCGGCAGCGAGGTGCCGAACGTGAGCAGCCCGCTCTCGAGCCCCCGCTCCAGCACCTCCTCGAGACCGGGCTCGTGGATGACGGGATCCCCCGAGGACAGGCGGGCCACCTTGACCGCGTCGATGTCGACGGCGGAGACCCGGACCCCCAAGTCGGCCAACCCGGCCGCAGTGACCAGCCCGACGTACCCGGTGCCGACGACTGCGACGTGCAGCGATGGATGGGGGAGTTTCATATACCGACGTTATGGAAGGTAAAGGGTGAGTTGCCATAGGTCATAGGTGCTAGCACCAGCGGGTCAGGGGCGATACGGGCCCGCTGGACCCGGACCTACGTTCGACCAACGGTGCCCCCCGTAGCCTTGGTCCATGGAACTGCAGTCGACCGCCGATGTTGCCGCACGCCTCGGTGAGACGGGGTACCTCTGCGACGAGGCGCTGTCGACCGTGGCCTTCCTCGCCCTGCGGATGCAGCGACCGCTCCTGCTCGAGGGTGAGCCCGGCACCGGCAAGACCGCGCTGGCCGAGGCGCTGGCCGAGGCGCTGGAGCTGCCGCTGGTCCGGTTGCAGTGCTACGAGGGGATCGACGCCACGCAGGCGCTCTACGACTGGGACTTCCCGCGCCAGATCCTGCACCTGCGCGCGCTCGAGGCCGCCGGAGGTGCCGACGTCGAGGAGGCCGAGAAGAGCCTGTACGACGAGCGGTTCCTGCTCGCCCGCCCGGTGCTGGCCGCCCTCCAGCAGAGCCCGGCGGTGCTGCTGGTGGACGAGGTGGACCGGGCCGACGACGAGTTCGAGGCCTTCCTGCTGGAGGTGCTCTCGACGTACCAGGTCACGATCCCCGAGCTGGGCACCGTGAAGGCCGCGGTGCCACCGATCGTCGTGCTCACCTCCAACCGGACCCGCGAGCTGCACGACGCCTTGAAGCGCCGCTGTCTGTACCACTGGATCGACCACCCGGGGCTGGAGCGCGAGGTCGAGATCGTCCGCTCGCGGGCCCCCGAGGTCTCCGCCGAGCTCGGCCGACAGGTGGTCACCGTGGTCCAGCAGCTGCGTGACCGGCACGACCTGCAGAAGCCGCCCGGGGTGGCCGAGACCCTCGACTGGGCCCGGGCCCTGCATCATCTGGGGGCGACCGAGCTCGACCTGGAGCTCGCGGCCTCGACGCTCGGCGCGCTGGTCAAGTACCGGGAGGACTCCGACCGGGTCAAGCACGCTCTCGACCAGATGCTGCGGACATGACCCGGCGTGCCGGGCACGACGAGGTGCTGGAGCAGGTCCGCGGCGCCGACGAGGTGCTGCTCGGGTTCACCCGCGCCCTGCGCGCCGCCGGGGTCCCGGTGACCCAGGACCGCTCCCAGGGGTTCCTGGCCGCGGTGGCCCTGCTCGGGCTGGGCGACCAGCGCGCGACGTACGCGGCCGGCCGGGCCACGCTCTGCGCCGGACCCGACGACCTGGAGCGCTACGACCAGGTCTTCGAGGCCTACTTCAACGCCCGGGACGGGTTGCCGCGGACCCGGCCGGCCGCGCCCACGCAGACCGGGTTCACCGACCTGCCCGAGACCGACCGGACGGGCGAGGCGGACTCTGCCGACGAGACCGTGCGCGCGATGGCGAGCGCCACCGAGGTGCTCCGGCACCGCGACGTCGCCGCACTGTCGGCCGCCGAGAAGAACCGGCTGGCGTCGATGTTCGCGACCCTGCGGCCCCGGCCACCGGTCCGGCGTACCGCCCGGCACCAGCGCTGGCACCGCGGCGACGTGGATGCCTCGCGCACCCTGCGGGCCAGCCTGCGCCGGCTCGGCGAGCCGGCGGAGATCGAGTGGCGTCGCCGCGGGGTCCGGCCGCGCCGGGTGGTGCTGCTGATCGACGTGTCCGGCTCGATGAGCGGGTACGCCGACGCGCTGCTGCGGCTCGCCCACCGGTTCACCCAGGCCGGGCGCGAGCAGCGCGGGGTGGTGGAGACGTTCACGGTCGGGACCCGGCTGACCCACCTGTCGCGGGCGCTGCGGCTGCGCGACCCCGAGCGGGCGCTCGTGGCCGCGGGGGAGACCGTGCCGGACTGGTCCGGTGGCACCCGGCTGGGCGAGACCCTGCAGATGTTCCTCGACCGCTGGGGGCAGCGCGGCATGGCCCGCGGTGCGGTCGTCGTGGTCTTCAGCGACGGCTGGGAGCGCGGGGACCCGGCCCTGCTCGCCGAGCAGATGGCCCGACTGCACCGGGTCGCGCACCGGGTGATCTGGGTGAACCCGCATCGCGGCAAGGCCGGCTACGAGCCGGTGCAGCAGGGGGTCCTGGCGGCGTTGCCGCACATCGACGACTTCGTCGCCGGGCACTCGCTCGCGACGTACGCCGAGCTCGTGAAGGTGGTCTCCCGTGCGTGAGGTGTTGCCCGAGCTGCTGTCGTGGTGGCGGGCCGGCGAGACGATCGGGGTCGGCACCGTGGTGGCGACCTTCCAGTCCGCACCGCGCCCCGCCGGGGCGTCGATGCTGGTGGGCGCCGACGGCTCCGCGGTCGGGTCGGTCTCGGGCGGCTGCGTCGAGGGCGCGGTCTACGAGCTGGCGCAGCAGGTCGTCGCCGACGGCGCACCGGTCCTGGAGCGGTACGGCGTCTCCGACGACGACGCGTTCGCCGTGGGGCTGACCTGCGGCGGCATCCTCGACGTCTACGTCGAGAAGGTCAGCCGGGAGACGTTCCCTGAGCTCGAGGAGATCGCCGCGGACATCGAGGCGGGTCGACCAGTGGCATTGGCCACCGTCATCGAGCACGCCGACCCCGCCTGGCTCGGCCGTCGCCTCGTCGTACGCCCCGGTGAGGGGCTGTCGGGGTCGCTCGGCAGTGCCCGGGCGGACGACGCGATCCACGACGACGCGCTGGGGCTGCTGGCCCTGGGGCACAACGCGACGCTGACCTACGGACCCGACGGCGAACGCCGGGGCGAGGGGATGCGGGTCTTCGTGTGGGCGTTCGCCCCCAAGCCGCGGATGCTGGTCTTCGGTGCGATCGACTTCGCCGCGGCCGTGGCGCGGGTCGGCAGCTTCCTCGGCTACCACGTCACCGTCTGCGACGCCCGGCCCGTCTTCGCGACCACCTCCCGCTTCCCCGAGGCCGACGAGGTGGTCGTCGACTGGCCGCACCGCTTCCTGGAGGCCGAGCGCGACGCCGGCCGGATCGACGGCCGCACGGTGATCACGGTGCTCACCCACGACCCGAAGTTCGACGTCCCGCTGCTCGAGGTGGCGTTGCGCCTCCCCGAGCTGGCCTACGTCGGCGCGATGGGCTCGCGGCGCACCCACGACGACCGGATGGCCCGGCTGCGCGAGATCGGGCTCACCGACGACGAGCTGGCCCGGCTGTCCAGTCCGATCGGGCTCGACCTCGGCGCCCGGACCCCGGAGGAGACCGCGGTCAGCATCGCCGCGGAGATCATCGCCGGTCGCTGGGGTGGCTCGGGGGAGCGGTTGATGACGACCGCCGGTCGCATCCACGGCGACCCGGACCCGCTACCGCCCGAAGGGTCGTGATCCGGGCATGAACCGGCCATGAATCGGGCTGCTCGCCCTGCTGGTCGGAGCGCTGCTGCTCCCGGTGGCGGCGTGCAGCACGGACCCGGCGGCAGGCCCGGGCGCCGCCGCGCCCACCCGCACCGCGGCTGCGACGGCAGAGTCCCAGCCCGGACGCCTCCGAGCCGACGGAGCCGGAGGCGGACGAGTCCGACCAGCCCGACGCCGGCGACGCCCTGCCCCCGGCCGGCAACCCGGTCTCGCTGCCCGCGCTGATGCGCGAGGAGCTCCGCGCGAGCCGCGCTCGTCCGGACCCGGGTGGTCGCGCGCACCGCGGCGTACACCCGCTTCGAGGTGACCTACCGCAGCGGCGACCTCACCGTCTCCGGCGTCCTGCTCCGGCCCCGCGGGCGCGGGCCGTTCCCCGGGATCGTGCTCAACCACGGCTACATCGACCCAGCCGTCTACGTGACCGGACAGGGTCTCGCCCGCGAGCAGGACCACCTGGCCCGGGCCGGGTTCGCGGTCCTGCACACCGACTACCGCGGGCACGCCGCCTCGGACGCCGCCACCGCGTTGTCCCGGGAGTCGCGGCTCGGCTACACCCGTGACGCGATCAACGCCGTGCAGGCGCTGAAGGCCGAGCCGTATGTCGACGCCGACCGGATGGCGATGCTCGGGCGGTCGATGGGTGGCAGCGTCACCCTCAACGCTCTCGTCGCCCAGCCGGGCCTGGTGGACGCTGCGGTCGTCTATGCGTCGGTGAGCTCGCGGTTCCTCGACAACCTGCGCCACTTCACCGTCCCGAACCGGCCGGAGGCGGCCCGTGCGCTCTTCCGTCGCTTCGGCGCCCCCCGCGAGAGTCCTGAGTTCTACCGCCAGCTCTCGGCGCGCAGCTACTTCGACCGGATCACCGAGCCGGTGCTGATGCACCACGGCACCCGTGACGAGACCTGCCCGCTCCGGTGGGCCCGCGCCACCCACCGCCTGCTCGACGAGGCCGGGGTGCGCAACCGGCTCGCCCTCTACGAGGGGGAGCAGCATGCGTTCGTGCCGCAGTGGCAGGCCTCGATCGAACGGACCGTGCGGTTCCTGCGCAGCCGCCTGGGGGAGTGACCGGTCACCGACCCCTGCTCGACCAGACGATGTGACCTCCGCCACCAGGACCCTGTTACGTTGGCGAGACAGTCACTGACCCCGGGAGCAGCGATGGTGCACGGCGAACTGCACTCGCGCAGGTTGGAAGCTGTGCGCGCCTGGAACGCCTTCGTCGAGAACGGCGACGAGGCGCACCGGCTCGTGCGCCCGGAGATCCTGAGCAGCTGGGCCCGCTCGGTGTCGTCGATCCCGACCGATCTCACCCACGCCCCGCTCGCGGACGAGTCCGAGACCCTGGAGCTCTGGCGCGGCTCGCCGCTGCAGACCGCGGTCGAACGCGTCGAGGCCGAGCTCCGGCGTACCGCCGAGGACGGCGACCTGGTGGTGGCGGTCACCGACGCGGAGACCCGGATCCTGTGGACGTACGGCGGCCGGGTGATGCGGCGCAAGGCGGAGACCGTGAACTTCGTGGCGGGTGCCCGCTGGGACGACCGCAGCGTCGGCACCAACGCGCTGGACCTGGCCAACCGGCTGGACTCGCCGGCGATGGTCTTCAGCGCCGAGCACTACGCGCCGATCGTGCACAACTGGGTCTGCTGGGCCGCCCCCGTGCACGACCCGGCGACGGGCCGCCAGCTCGGCGTGATCGACCTGTCGACCACCTGGGACCGCACCCACCCGATCGGGCTGGCCACCGCCCGGGTGCTCGCCCGGCTGATCGAGACGGCGATGCCGCGCACCCGCCGCCAGCACCTGTCGGTCGACGACACCGGCGTGCCCGGCCTGGTGCTCACCCTGCTCGGCACCGCCGAGGCCCGGCTCGACGGGCACCGGCTGCTGCTCAACCGGCGGCAGACCGAGGTGCTCGCGCTGCTCGCCATGCACCCCGAGGGTCTCTCGCTGGAACACCTCCACGCGCTCGTCTACGGCGACCAGCCGGTGACCCTGTCGACGCTCAAGGCCGAGGTCTCGCACCTGCGCACCGCGCTCGGCGGGCTGCTCTCCTCGCGGCCCTACCGGCTGATGATGCCGGTCGAGACCGACGTCGACCACGTCCTGGGCCTGCTGCGTCGCGGCGAGATCGGCGCCGCGATCGAGGCGTACGGGGGCGACCTGCTGCCCGGCACCAACTCACCGGCTCTCGGCGAGCTCGCGGAGTACGTCGCCGTCGCGGTCCGCGAGGCGCTGCTCGCCGACCCCCGACCCGACGCGGTGGTCCGCTACAGCGCGCTCGCGCCGTACGACACCGAGGTGCTCGAGGTCTGCCTGGCCATGCTGGGCACCCGGCCGCACCCGGCCATCCCGCTGCTCAAGGGACGCCTGGCGGTGGCTCGCGGCTGACGCCGCCACCGGCAGCGGCGGCAGGCCAACCATTCGCCAACCGGGACTCCCTAGCGTGAGCGTCATCACAGGCCCGTCACACGTCACGCACGTCCAGAGGGAGTCGAACATGGCCCGGATCAACCTCACTGTCGACGGAGCCCAGGTCTCCGACGACGTCGAACCCCGGATGCTGCTCGTGCAGTACCTCCGCGAACGTCTCGGCAAGACCGGCACGGTGATCGGCTGCGACACCAGCAACTGCGGGGCCTGCACCGTCCACCTCGACGGCACCAGCGTGAAGTCCTGCAACGTCCTGGCCGTGCAGGCCGACGGCGCGGAGGTCACCACCATCGAGGGGCTCGCCAAGGACGGAGCGCTGCACCAGGTGCAGGAGTCGTTCCGCGAGTGCCACGGCCTCCAGTGCGGCTTCTGCACGCCCGGGATGATCATGCAGAGCGTGGACCTGCTCAAGGAGAACCCGGACCCGTCCGAGCAGGAGATCCGGCTCGGGCTCGAGGGCAACCTGTGCCGGTGCACCGGCTACCACAACATCGTGAAGGCCGTGCAGCACGCGGCAGCCGGGGGAGGTGCGTCGTGACCGCCACCCAGGAGCGCCCCGCCGAGGCTGCCAAGGAGATCGGCCGCGACCGGCGCCGCAAGGAGGACCAGCGGCTGATCACCGGTCGCACGCGCTGGACCGACAACATCCAGCTGCCCGGCATGCTGCACCTCGCGATGGTCCGCAGCCCGCACGCGCACGCCACGATCACCAACGTCGACAAGTCCGCCGCCGAGGCCTCGGAGAACGTCGTCCTGGTGATCTCCGGCAAGGACGTCGCCGACGAGCAGGGCGGCCTGCCCAACGCCTGGCCGATCACGCCCGACCAGGTGACCCCCGTACACCCGCCGATCGCCGTGGACCGGGCGACGTTCGCCGGCGAGATCGTCGCCGTGGTCGTGGCCCGCAGCGCCGCCGCCGCACGCGACGCGGCCGAGCTGGTCGACGTCGACTACGACCTGCTGCCGCCGGCGCTCGACCTGAAGGAGGCCGCCGAGGCGACTTCCGAGAACGGCGGTGCGCTCGCCCACCCCGAGCTCGGCACCAACAAGTCGGCGCTCTGGGTCTTCGACTCCGCGACCGCCGGCACCGGCGGCGACGTCGACCAGGCGATCGAGAAGGCCCGTGGGGACGGGATCGTGCTCGAGCGGGAGTACCGCCAGCAGCGTCTGATCCCGGCGTTCATGGAGCCGCGCTCGACCGTCGTGGACCCCACCGGTGAGCAGATCACGATGTGGTCGGCCACCCAGATCCCGCACATCCTGCGCTTCCTGCTCGCCGCCGTCACCGGCGTCAGCGAGTCCAAGATCCGGGTGATCGCCCCCGACGTGGGGGGTGGCTTCGGCGGCAAGCTGCAGACCACACCGGAGGAGTTCATCGTCTTCCTGCTGGCGCGCAGGCTCGGCAAGCCGGTCAAGTACACCGAGACCCGCTCCGAGTCGCTGATGGCGGCCCACCACGGCCGCGACCAGTGGCAGAAGCTGACCCTCTCCGCCGAGAAGGACGGCACGGTCACCGGCTTCAAGGTCGAGCTGCTCGCCGACCTCGGCTCGCACGTCTCGCTGATCGGTGGTGGCGTCCCGGTGCTCGGGGCGTTCATGTTCAACTCGATCTACAAGTTCCCGGCCTACCAGTTCAACGTGCAGACGGTGCTGACCAACAAGACCTGGACCGATGCCTACCGCGGCGCCGGCCGCCCCGAGGCGACGTACGCGATCGAGCGGATCATGGACGAGCTGGCCGCCGAGGTCGGCGTGGACCCGCTCGAGATCCGGGAGAAGAACTGGATCACGAACACCGAGTTCCCGTTCACCAGCGTGGCCGGGCTGGAGTACGACTCCGGCAACTACGAGGCGGCCACGGCGCGCGCCAAGGAGATGTTCGGCTACGACGAGCTGCGCGCCGAGCAGAAGCGGCGCCGCGACTCCGGCGACCAGATCCAGCTCGGCATCGGGGTCTCGACGTTCACCGAGATGTGCGGGCTCGCGCCCTCGCGGGTGCTCGGCAGCCTGGACTACGGCGCCGGCGGCTGGGAGCACGCGAGCGTCCGGATGCTGCCCACCGGCAAGGTCGAGCTGCTGACCGGGGCCTCGGCCCACGGGCAGGGGCACGAGACGGCGTTCAGCCAGATCGTCGCCGACCGGCTCGGGGTCGCCTTCGAGGACGTCGAGGTCCTGCACGGCGACACCGCGATCGCGCACAAGGGCATGGACACCTACGGCTCGCGCTCGTTGGTCGTCGGTGGTGAGGCCGTGGTCAAGGCGGCCGACAAGGTGATCGAGAAGGCCAAGGTGATCGCCGCGCACCTGCTCGAGGCGTCCGCCGACGACCTGGAGTTCTCCGGTGGCCGGTTCTCCGTCAAGGGCACCGACCAGGGGCTCGCGATGGGGGAGGTGGCCCTGGCGACGTTCGCGGCGCACAACCTCCCGGACGGCGTGGAGCCCTCACTGGACTCCGACGCGACGTACGACCCGGTGAACTTCAACTACCCGCACGGCACCCACCTGTGCGCGATGGAGGTGGACACCGAGACCGGCCAGGTGACGATGCGCAAGTACGCCGCCTGCGACGACATCGGCAACATCATCAACCCGCTGATCGTGTCGGGACAGGTGCACGGCGGGCTGGTCCAGGGGATCGCGCAGGCGCTGTGGGAGGAGGCGGTCTACGACGACGCCGGGACGCTGGTCTCGGGCTCGTTCGTCGACTACCTGCTGCCCACGTCGGCCGACACGATCAGCTTCGACCTCGACCACACCACCTCGCCGGCCACGTCCAACACCCTGGGCACCAAGGGCGTCGGTGAGGCCGGCACCATCGCCTCCACGCCGGCGGTGGTGAACGCCGTGGTCGACGCGATCCGGCACCTGGGGATCAACGACATCCGGATGCCCTGCACCCCGGAGCGCGTGTGGAAGGCGATCAACGACGCCCGCGGCGGCGGCACCGCCGAGACCGAGGGCGCGGCCGCACCGCACTTCGACGCCGCCGAAGGAACCGAAGGAGCAGCACAGTGATCCCCACCCAGTTCGACTACGTGGCGCCCACCTCGGTCGAGGAGGCGCTCGCCGCCCTCGCCGAGCACGGTGACGAGGCCAAGATCATGGCCGGTGGGCAGAGCCTGCTGCCGGTGCTGCGGATGCGGCTCAACGCCCCCGAGATGGTGATCGACCTGGGCCGGATCGACGCGCTGCGCGGGATCCGGGACGACGGCGATGCCATCGTGATCGGGGCGATGACCCAGCACTCGGTGGTGGCCGCCGACCCCTTGGTCGCCGAGCACGCGGCCCTGATCGCCAAGGCGGTCGAGCACCTCGCCGATGCCCAGATCCGGCACCGGGGCACCTTCGGGGGAGCCCTGGCCCACGCCGACCCGGCCGGGGACCTCGGAGCGCCGGCGCTGGCGCTGGGGGCGCAGTTCGTGATCGCCGGGTCCGGCGGCACCCGCACGGTCGAGGCCGACGACTTCTTCGTCGACCTCTTCGAGACGGCCATCGGTGAGGACGAGATCCTCACCGAGATCCGGGTCCCGAAGCACACCGGCTGGGGCGCCTGCTACGAGAAGTTCGTCCGCGTCGCGCACCAGTGGCCGATCGTGGCGGTGGCCGCCGCGGTCCGGCTCGACGGGCAGACGATCGCCGAGGCGAGGGTCGGGCTCACCAACATGGGCTCCACCCCGATCCGGGCCCGGGCCGTCGAGGCGGCGCTCGCCGGCCAGCCCGCCACCGAGGACGCGATCCGGCAGGCGGCCGCGAAGGCCACCGAGGGCACCAACCCGCCCTCGGACCTGAACGGCGACGCCGACTACCGGCGACACCTGGCGACCGTGCTCACCCGACGTGCGGTCGTCGCCGCGGCAGGAGTCTGAGCGTGGACCTGACCCACCGCTTCACGGTGCCGACCGGGGTCGAGGAGACCTGGGCGCACTTCCAGGACGTCGCGTCGGTCGCGGAGTGCTTCCCCGGAGCCCAGGTGACGTCGGCCGAGGGGGACACCTTCCAGGGCTCCTGCAAGGTGAAGCTCGGGCCGATCGCACTGGTCTACAACGGCTCCGGCACCTTCGTGGAGAAGGACGAGGCGGCCCACCGGTTCGTGGTCGACGCGAAGGGCAAGGACAAGCGCGGCAACGGCACCGCCGGTGCGAAGGTGACGCTCTCGATGCAGGCCTCCGGCACCGGCACCGACGTGGAGGTGCTCACCGACCTCGCGATCACCGGCAAGCCGGCACAGTTCGGTCGCGGGGTGATGCAGGACGTCTCCGACAAGCTGCTCGGCCAGTTCGTCGACTGCCTGGAGGAGCGGCTCACCGGTGGGTCCGCTCCGGAAGCGGCAGCGGCTGAGACTCCGCCGCTCGGCGGCCGAGTCGACGCCGATCGCCGCCGAGGCGGCTGCGGCCGCCTCGGCACCGACACCGTCACCACCGGCTCCTGCGCCGTTGCACCCGGCCGCCGTACCCCGCCCCCACGCCGCGGAGGACGACGCGCTCAACCTCGGGGCGACGGTGCTGCCGATCCTGCTGAAGAGCTACTGGAAGCAGGCAGCGTCCGCGGTCGCGGCCCTGCTCCTGGTGTGGTGGATCGCCCGACGGGGGCGGTGACCGAAACCTCACCCGTCCTCGCGCGGCTGGGCAGCACCTCGGGCACCCGGGGCCCTAGTCTCCCAACATGAAGCGTCTGGTCGGTACCGTCCTGGGCCTGGCCGTCCTGGTCCTGGTGGCCTTCGTGCCGGCGGCGTTCTACGGGGTGGGCGCCGGCGACGAGTCGCCCGAGGTCACCACGATCACGAAGTACGTCGCCGACTTCACCCTCGACGACCAGGGCGACCTGCGCGCGGTGGAGACCCTCACCGTCGACTTCCCGGTGTCCGGCCGGCACGGCATCTTCCGGTTCTTCGACACCGCCGACCAGAGCGCGCCGTACGCCCGCCGGGTGCCGCACGACATCAGCGTGACCATGGACGGCGGCGCGGAGCCGTTCGAGGTGCTCTCGGAGGGGCAGGGCCGCTACCGGGTCGCCAAGATCGGGTCGGCGGACGTCGTCGTCGAGCCGGGCAAGCACGTCTACCGCATCGAGTACGCGATCGACGGGGTCATCGAGCCCGGCTCGGACGGCGTGCGCAGCCAGTTCTTCTGGAACCTGATCCCCGGTGGATGGCGGCAGCCGATCCGCCGCTCGGACCTGACCGTGCACCTCCCCGTCCCGGTCGAGCAGGTGCAGTGCGCCGTCGGTGTCGGCGCCACCTCGGGGTGCACCGCGAACGGCGTGGGAGGCACCGACCTGAACGTCACCACCGGCCGGCTCCCACCGAACACCCCGGTGACCATCAAGGCGCTCCTCGACATGGCCACCCCGCCGGCCGGCGAGACCCGCCCGTGGACGATCCGCTACGACCCGGTGCTCGGCCCCGGCGTCCTCGTTCTCGGGCTGGTGCTGCTCCTGGCCGGGGCAGCCCTGGTCTACGGCAGCACCCTCGGCGCCCGCTCCCGCGAGCCCAAGCCGGCGTACCCGCTCATGTACGCCCCGCCGGACGGCATCGGACCCGCCCAGGCGAAGTACATCTTCACCGAGACCATCGACCGGGAGACGTACGTCGCGACGCTGCTGCACGCCGCGGAGCGCGGGGCGGTCGAGCTCGACGGGGGTGCCAACACCTGGCGGATCACCGACAAGGCCGGCGCCGCGGGCTGGGCCGGGCTCGACCCGGTCACGACGGGGGTCGCTCATCTGCTCGGCGGTCCGGGCAGCTCGTTCGTCGCCTCGCCCACGGACGTGGAGGCCGGCAAGCGGCTGCAGAAGGAGATCGCCTCGTTCGAGCGGTCCACCCGGTCCTGGGCCAGGGAGGCGGGTCTGATGACCCGCAGCGGACTCGGCAGCATCGGGGGCGTGGTGGTCATCGGTGCCTTCATCGCCTTCCTGGTGCTGGTCGTGTTCAACCCGCTGGGGATGAGCATGGTGGCGCTGGTCCCGGGTGCCTTCGGGCTCGGAGCCCTGTCGCTGCTGGCCCCCGGGTCCGGGACCCGACGCACGCACACCGGACGCGAGCTCTGGTCCCGGGTCGGCGGGTTCCACCGCATCCTGTCCACGCCGTCCGCGGAGCAGCGGTTCGAGTTCTCCGGCCGCCAGGAGCTGTACACCGCGTACATCCCGTGGGCGGTGGCGCTCGGCTGCGCCGACGAGTGGGCCGCGAAGTACCGCACGGAGATGGCGACCGAGCCTCCCGTGCCCTCCTATCTCGGCGGCTACTACGCCGGCGCCCTGACCGGGGACGCCATCACCTCCATGGTCGACAGCTTCTCCTCGACCGTGGACAGCGCGATCTCCTCCTACCAGGCAACCCAGGCCTCGTCCTCCTCGGGCGGCGGAGGTTTCTCCGGCGGTGGCGGGGGCGGCGGGGGCGGTGGCGGCTCATGGTGAGCCACGCCGCAGTACGACACACACACGTCAACGAATCGAGGAAGAACTCATGGTGACCGCAATCGTGCTGGGCGTGGTGGTGCTGGGGCTGGTCGGCTTCTTCATCACCGGCTTCAACAAGCTCCGGACCACTGACATCGCGGCCCAGGAGGCGCTGGCCGGCATCGACGTCCAGCTCACCCGCCGGGCCGACCTGATCCCCAACCTGGTCGAGACCGTCAAGGGGTACGCCGGCCACGAGAAGGAGGTCTTCGAGGAGATCACCCGCGCCCGGGCCGGCGTCCAGGCAGCGGCCAAGGGCGACGACGTACCGGCGAAGGCTGCGGCCGACGCCGAGCTCCAGGGCGCGCTGATCAAGCTCAACGCCGTGGCCGAGGCCTACCCCGACCTCAAGGCGAACACGAACTTCCTGGAGCTGCAGAAGCAGCTGGCCGAGACCGAGAACCAGATCTCGTTCGCCCGCCAGTACTACAACGACGCCGTGGCGACGCTGAACAAGCTGACCCAGACGATCCCGTGGATGTTCCTCACCGGCATGGCCAACGTGCGGGCCCGCGACTTCTACGACGCCCCGGAAGGCCACCAGGACGTGCCGACGGTCAGCTTCTGACGGGCGGCGGCCCCGGTCCGCGTGACCGGGGTCGCACGATTGACCGGGTGATCCGGGGGGTACATGCCTGCCATGGCGAGCTCCCTGACTGACCCCCCGGCGGATCACCCGGTGCGGTCGTGCTGACCCCCAAGGCGCGTGGCGCCCTGAGCGAGGCGCTCTTCGAGGCGATGCGGACGAGCACGGGCGACGTGCCCCCGCTGTCGGTCGAACCGGAGAGCCCCGACGACGCCCAGATCGCCCTGTGGGCCCTCTACGAGCTGCACTACCGCGGCTTCGAGGACGTGGCAGATGCCCTCGAGTGGGACCCGGTCCTGCTTCGCGTCCGACAGCAGCTCGAGCGGGACCTCGAGGCCCGGCTGCAGGAGCGGTACCTGGCCCAAGCGTTGGTGCGCCCGGATGCCCAGGGTCCGTTCGCGGAGGCCTTCTTCGAGGCCGTGGCCGCACACGACGGCGCGTCCCTGGCCGAGCACGTCCACCGCCGGGCGACCGTGGACGAGGTCCTCGACCTGTTGCGGTGGCGCTCGATCTACCACCTCAAGGAGTCGGACCCGACCGCGTGGGTGGTCCCGCGGCTTCCGGTCGGCGTCAAGGCTGCGCTGATGGAGCTCCAGTTCGACGAGTACGGCTGCGGTGACCCGAACCGGCTGCACGCTCATCTCTTCGCGGTCGGGATGGAGGCCTGCGGCCTGCGTCCGGAGTACGGCGGCTACATCGACGACGTACCCGTGGAAGTGCTGGAGCAGAACAACGCGATGTCGCTGCTCGGGCTGCACCGGCGTCTGCGGGGCGCGGCCCTCGGGCACCTGGCGGCGTTCGAGGCCACCAGCTCACTGCCCTCACGCCGGATGGCCCAGGGGCTGGCGCGGGTCGGGCTGGCCCAGGAGATGGTCGCCTACTACGAGGAGCACGTCGCCGCCGACGCGGTGCACGAACAGCTCGCGGTCCGCACGATCTGCGGGGCTCTGGTCGAGAACGAGCCGGCACTGGTCGACGACGTGTACTTCGGGGCGTTCACGGCGCTCGACCTCGAGGACCGGCTGGCCCGGCGACTGCTCGGCCAGTGGGAGGCGGGCCGGCTGCCCCAGCCGGTGGCGGAGGACGTCGCATGAGCGAGGCTCGGGAGTTCGACCACCCCGACGTGGTGGTCTGCCCGGGCGGCCCGTTGCTGCTGCGCGGAGAGCACGTGGTCCAGGACCCGGACGGCGTGGTGCACCGGACGACCCGACCGGTGAGCGCGATGTGTCGGTGCGGGCGCTCTGCGGACCTGCCGTGGTGCGACGGCACCCACAAGGTGCTGCCCCCGGAGGCTCGGCCGTAGAGATCCGACTCGGTCAGGCCTGAGAGCTGGCGGCGTCCAGCGCAGAGCGCACCCGGCCCGTCACCAGGTCTGCATCCAGCCCCCCGTCCGTGGCGACGCGGATCAAGGTGCCGACGCCCAAGGGGCCGCGAAACGTTGCCCGCATGCGTTGAACCCACTCCTCGATCTCCCGCGGTGATCGGTGCGGGTCGTGGTGTCCGGGGTGGCGGTTCCGCGACTCGAATCTCAGCGCCGCCACGTCCCCTGGGCAGTCACAGAAGACTTCGACCACCGACGAGGTGATGCCGCGCAACCTTGGCGGTGACGAATCGTGGTCCCACCAGTTGACGAGGATCGCTTCCGGTGCCGCCGCGGCAAGGGTGTAGAGCACCTCGTCACTCGCTCGGCTGAGCCGGGAGCGCTGAGTCCTGTCCGGGCAGCCCAGGCTGTCGAAGAGGGCCTCGAGGATCGCGTCCTTGTCGATCAGCGGCATCGACAGTCGTTCGCTGAGGAGCCTGCCGACCGTTGACTTCCCGCTCGCCGGGAGACCCGACACCACCACGAGGCGCGACTTCACGGTCACATCGTGGCAGTACGCGCGGCACCGGCAAACAACCCCGCCGGTGCGCCAGCGATGCCCCCGACAGGGTTGTGGACCTAGAGCCCGAGCGCGTCGACATCGGTGCGCTCGACGCGGACCACGACTCCGCGCTCGCCGTCGCGCACCTCCCGGACCGCGAGCACCAGGTCGCCCGCGAGCTCGTCCTCGATCCGGGCGACCTGCGTCCGGTTGCCCAGCTGCACCAGCGCCGACCCGCCGGGCAGCAGGTGCCGCGCCGCGACGTCGAGACAGGCGCGGGCCACGTCGAGCCCGTCCGCGCCACCGTCGATGGCCAGCAGGGGGTCCTCGGGGTAGGTCCCGACGTCGGCCCGCCGCACCCAGGGAGGGTCGGCGATCACCAGCGGGAACCGTTCCTCCGGTCGCACGGCGCTCTCGAGCCGGCCGGTGCGCACCTCCACCCGGGACGCGACGCCGGCAGCCTCGGCATTGCGCCGGGTGAAGTCGCCGGCAACCGGGTCCAGGTCCACGCAGACCAGCTCCCGTCCGGTGTGCAGCACTGCGAGCAGGCCGATCTGCCCTGCCCCCGAGCAGAGCTCCAGGACCGGCCCGCCGGGCGCCGTCGACAAGAGCTCAGCGGCCCAGTGCGACTGGTCCGCGGTCCACGGCCGCGGCCGCAGCACCCGCTCGTCGTACGCGATCGTGAGCTCGCCGAAGGCCATCGTCTGCACGTCGGTCGCGTCTGCTTCGAGGGGGAGCGTCATGGCAGGGCGATACCCGTTCACGAACGACCGGAAACGGGCGGTCGCCGAGCGTCGGCCAGGGCGCTCAGACCTTGATCCGAGCCGAGGTCGGGTCGTACATCGGACGCAGCGACACCGCGACCGGGTACCGGGTGCCGGCGATGTCGACATCCCAGCTTCCGGCCTTGATCCAGTCGGGGGTGACCGGCTCGCCACCGCCGGAGACCATGGCGAGACCGACCGCCCCGCCGAGCGTCCAGCCGTAGGACGCCGCCCGGACGTAGCCGACCGCCGCACCGTCGCGGTGGAGGACCTCCGCGTGGAACAGCAGGGGGTCGGGATCCAGGACCCGGATCTGCACGATCCGCTGAGCTCATCCCGCCCGCCGCGGCGTTCGCGAGCTTGCGGGCCACCACCGCGTCGCGTCCGACGAAGCCGCCCGGCTTGTCGAGGGCGAGCGCGAAGCCGAGCCCGGCCTCGAGCGGGCAGTCGGTGTTGTCGATGTCGTGGCCGAAGTCGCGGTAGCCCTTCTCCATCCGGAGCGAGGCCAGCGCCTTGAGCCCGACCGGCCGCAGCCCGTGCGCCGACCCGGTGGCCAGCAGGGCGTCGTACACGCGCAGGGTGTCGGCCGCGGGGACGTAGAGCTCGTAGCCGAGCTCGCCGAGGTAGGTGATCCGCACGCACAGCACCTCCACCCCGGCGAGCTCGATCCAGCGCGCGGTGCGGAAGCCGAAGACGTCCGTCGAGAGGTCGGCGTCGGTCAGCTCGCCGAGCACGTCGCGCGACAGAGGTCCCTGGACGTTGAGCTGGCCGTAGTCGGCGGTGACGTCGGTCATGGTGCAGTCGGCATCCGCGGTGTGGCGGGCCAGCCAGGCCACGGTGTGGCCGTGCGCGGTGTCGGAGGCGACCACGAGGAAGTCGTCCTCGCCCAGCCTGGTGACCGTCAGGTCGCCCTCGATCCGGCCGTCCTCGTCGAGCCACTGGGTGTAGGTGATCGTCTCGACCTGCCTCGGTCACGGCTCCGGCGGAGACCCGGTCGAGCATCTCGGCGGCGTCCGGGCCCTGCACCCGGAACTTCGCCATGAAGCTCATGTCCATCAGGCCGACGCCCTCGCGGACGGTCCGGTGCTCGGCCTCCCACTGCTCGAACCAGGGCGCCCGGCCCCAGGTGGGCTCGGCGGTCGGGCTGACGCCGGGTCCGGCGAACCAGTCGGCGCCCTCCCAGCCCGACACCTCGCGGAGGTAGCCGCCGTGCTCGACCAGCCGGTCGTGGACGGGGGAGAGCAGGGTGTTGCGGGCCGTGCGCAGCTGCTTGCCGGGGGTGTGCGCGGCGTACACCGTGCCGAGGATCTCGGTGGTGCGCGCGGCCCGGTAGGAGTCGTCGGCCTGCCACGGGCGGAACCGGTCGACGTTGAAGCCGGTGACGTCGACGTCCGGCCGACCGGTCGTGATCCAGTGCGCGAGCACCCGCCCGAGGCCGCCGGCGGAGAGGATGCCGACCGAGTTCATGCCTGCCGCGACGAAGTAGTTGCGGATGCCCGGGGCCTCTCCGACCGCGGGGGCCAGGTCGGGCGTGAACGACTCCGGCCCGCAGAAGAACGTGCGGACGCCCACCTCGAGGGTGACCGGGACGCGGGCCATGGCCTTCTCCAGGAACGGGCTCATCCGGTCCCAGTCGGGTGGGATCTTGCCGAAGGAGAAGTCGCGCGGGATGCCCGACACCTTCCACGGCGCCGCCTGCGGCTCGAACAGGCCGACCATCATCCCGCCCCCTTCCTCGCGGAAGTAGCCGTACGAGGCGGGGTCCTCGAACACCGGCGCGTCGGGACCGAGTCCGTCGATCGTGTCGGTGATCAGGTAGTAGTGCTCGGCCGCCTGGTTGGGGATGACCAGGCCGTTCCTCGCCCCGAGCTCGCGGGCCCACATGCCGGCGCAGTTGACGACGTACTCGGCCTCGATGTCGGTGGTCTCGCCCGGTGCGCCCGTGGAGACCCGGACCCCGCTCACGCCTGCGCGGTCGGTGAGCACGTCCTCGACCGAGACGCCCTCGATGATCCGCACCCCCAGCTGCCGGGCGCCCTTGGCCAGGGCGGTGGTGACGTCGACGGGGTTGACCCGGCCGTCGCCGGGGACGTGGAAGCCGGCGAGCAGGTCGTCGGTCTTCGCCCAGGGGAACAGGTCTGCCATCTCCCGCGGCGAGATCTCCTCGACCTCGAGCCCGAGGTGCCGCTGGAACGCGGCGACCCGGCGGTACTCCTCCAGGCGATCCGTGTCGGCGGCCGCCTCGATGAGGCCGACCGGCTTGAACCCGGTGGCCTGCCCGGTCTCCTGCTCGAGTCGCGCGTACAGGTCGCGCGAGTACAGCCGGATCGAGGTCGAGGTCTCCGACGTCGACCCGAAGCAGGTCATCAGGCCTGCGGCGTGCCACGTGGTGCCGCTGGTGAGGCGGTCGCGCTCGAGCAGGACCACGTCGGTCCAGCCGGCGTGGGCGAGGTGGTAGGCGACGGAGCAGCCGATCACACCTCCGCCGATCACGACGACGCGGGCACGGTCGGGGAGCTGTGTCCCGGCTGAGGCGGTCATCGCCCAAACCTAGTGGCCACGGACTGCCGACCCGGCGTGAAGTGCCCTCACCAGGTGGCCGACCCGGCGTGAAGTGCCCTCACCAGGTGGCCGACCCGGCGTGAAGTGCCCTCACCTGGTGGCCGACCCGGCGTGAAGTGCCCCCAGCATGGTGGCCGAGTCGGCGTGAAGTGCCTTCATCCGGGCGGCCACGCGAGCTCGACCGGGGCCGGAGTTGGTCCACGCCGGGGCGTCCTGGGAGTCGCTTCCACAGGCCTGTCTGGCAGCGGAAAGTGTCGGTGGTGACGGCTTGAATGGACCCATGACCGAGACCATCCGCGAGACCAGCACTGAGGCAGATTCTGCTGCTGCGGTGCTCGGCTGCGTGCGCGGTCTGACGTGCGGTCGCGGACGCCGAGGAGGCCCGGCTGCTGCAGCCGCGGTGTCCTGGGTGGGCATGCACTCGGTCGACTCGATCGACCAGGCCGCCACCGTGTGGGACCGGACCTACGGCGACACCGGGATCACCGTCGCCGGTCCGGGTGCGCCGTTGGTGGCGGAGTTCTCGTGTCGCGGAGTTCGCGGCCGCCGTCGGTCTGGCGACCGAGGCCGGCAAGGCCTACCTCGGCGAGGCCGTCGAGCTGCGCTACCGACTCCCGAAGGTGTGGGCCCGGGTCACGGCCGGGGACCTGGTGGCGTGGAAGGCACGGCGGATCGCCCGGGCCACGATCCTGCTCTCACCCGAGGCAGCCGGGTTCGTGGACCGCCACGTCGCCCCGGTCGCGCACCGGGTCCGCCTGGCCCAGCTCGACCGGTTGGTCGAGGAGGCGATCGCCCGGTTCATGCCCGAGGAGACCGAACGCCGCCGCAAGGCCGCCGCCGACGGCCGGTCCTTCACCATCCGGACCTCCCAGACCACCCTGCAGGGCACCGCGGACGTGTGGGGCACCCTCGACGTGGCCGACGCACTCGACCTCGACGCCGCCGTATCGGCCGGCGCCCAGACGCCTCAAGGCACTCGGCTCCACCGAGTCGCTGGACGTACGCCGGGCGCAGGCGGTCGGCGCCCTGGCCCGACGACAGCTCTCCCTCGACCTCAACACCGACCCCGACGACACCGTCGACTCCCATGACGACCGCGAGCAGGGCAACGCGAAGCCGCGCAAGCCGCGGCAACCACGGCAGGTCGTGCTCTACGTCCACCTCGCCGAAGCAGCCATCCGCGGAGAGTCAGGTGGGTTCGGCCGGTGCGAGAACACCCGGACCCCGGTCACCGCCGAGCAGATCCGCGAGTGGTGCGCCAACCCGGACGCCCAGGTGGTGGTGAAGCCGGTGATCGACCTGGACGAGCACCACCACGTGGAGGCCTACGAGGTCCCCGACCGGATCACCGAGCAGTCGATGCTGATCAACCACACCTGTGTCTTCCCCTGGTGCACCCGATCAGCCAGAGCCTGCGACAGCGACCACATCGAGCCCCACGACACTGGCGGACCCACCTGCAGCGACAACATCGCGCCGTTGTGTCGCAAGCACCACCGGTTGAAGACCCACGGCGGGTGGACCTACACCCGCATCGAGGCCGGCACCTTCCTGTGGACCAGCCCGCACGGCTACACCTACCTCCGCGACCGGACCGGCACCCTCGACGTCAGCCGCGACCGACCGCCGGGCACCCGACCACGCCACCCGATCGAAGAGCCTGACCGCCCCACCCCCGCTGACCTGACCGATCAGCGGGGCATCGGCCTGCGTTCGGGACGAGTCCAGGGGCGGCGATGCAGGCGTCCCGCCGTTCACCGATCATGAACGTCATGGAGGACCAGCAGACGCCGCAGCCGGGCGAGGGTGAGGCGAAGGTCATCACGCTCTGCGGCTCGACCAGGTTCGAGGCCGAGTTCGCGGAGGTCAACCAGCGGCTCACGATGGAAGGCTGCGTGGTGATCAGCCTCGGCATGTTCAGCCTCCCCGATCTGCCCGACTACGACTGGACAGCCGACAGTGCGGACCTGAAGGGGCGGCTCGGTGCCGTGCACTTCCACAAGATCCGCATGGCTGACCAGGTGTACGTCGTGGATCCGGGAGGCTACGTCGGTGAGTCGACCCGACGGGAGATCGCCTATGCAGAGTCGCTCGGCAAGCCGGTTCGGTATCTGAGTCGCGAGCGCTCGGGTTGCGCAGGAGACGGCTCCCGAGAATGAGTCCGACCGGGCGGTCCGCTCACCGGGTCCGCCCCGTCAGAAGACGTTCAACGGCCGGAACTGCACCGAGACCCGGGGCCCGGCGTGCGCCATCTTCGGCACCGCGTGCTCCCAGGTGCGCTGGCAGGAGCCACCCATCACCACCAGGTCGCCGTGCGCGAGCTCGAGGCTGACCGAGCCACCGCTCGGGCCCGCCGCGACACCGGCGCGCGGCCGCAGCGACAGCCGGCGCACGTCGCCGAAGGAGAGGATCGCGACCAGCGTGTCCTGGCGCCGCCCGCGACCGATGGTGTCGCCGTGCCAGGCGACGCTGTCCCGGCCGTCGCGGTAGTAGCAGCACCCCGCGCTCACGAACGGCTCGCCCAGCTCGGGCAGATAGTGCGCCGACAGGTCCGTGCGCGCCTGCTCCAGGACCGGGTGCGGCAGGCGCTCACCCGGGCCGTAGGTGTGCACCAGCCGGGGCACGTCGACCACGCGGTCGTACATCTGCCGGCGTTCGGCCCGCCACGGCACGTCGCTGACCAGCGCCGCCAGCACGTCGTCGGGGGCGGGGACCCAGGCGCGGTGCACGTCCACCCAGGCGCCGGCCGAGAGCTCGATCCGCTCCAGCCCGGTGAACCCCCGCCCGGTGAACCCCCGCCCGGCCCGGTCGGTCGTAGCCTCGAAGAGTGAGCCCTGGAAGTCCACGTCGCGATGCTAGCAGTAGATCGAACAGATGTTCGAGAGGTTCGGAGGTGGTGTCATGACCAGCAGGTTCACCGACGTGGCGGTCGACTGCGCCGATCCCGTCACGCTCGCCCGGTTCTGGTGCGCGGTCCTGGACTACGAGGTCCAGGACGAAGCCGACGGACTCGTCACGATCGGCGCTCCGGGGTCGTCCGGAGCTGCGAGCCACGTGTCGCCGGCGCCGCCGACGTTGACGTTTGCGCACGTGCCTGAGGCCAAGACCGTGAAGAATCGGCTCCACCTCGACCTGACCCCGACCGACCGGGCGCAGGCCGACGAGGTCCGGCGCCTGCTCGACCTCGGTGCTCGGCCCGTGGACGTCGGTCAGGGCGCGGCGAGCTGGGTCGTCCTCGCCGACCCGGAGGGCAACGAGTTCTGCGTGCTCGCGGGGCGCTGAGCCGAGGCCACGCCCACCGCGTCCCACCTAGGGTGGGTGCATGACCGAGACCGTCGGCGCCGCCACTGCCGCTCCGGCGGCCCAGGTGCGCAACCTGACCAAGACCTACGGCACCGGGCAGGCGCTGGTGCGTGCCCTCGACGACATCTCGCTGGATCTGGCCGAGGGGGAGTTCACCGCGGTCATGGGGCCGAGCGGCTCGGGCAAGTCGACGCTGATGCACTGCTGCGCCGCCCTGGACACCGGGGACTCCGGCTCCGTGATGATCGGCGAGCAGGAGCTCACCACGATGAAGGACAAGGCGCTGACCCGGCTGCGCCGAGACGAGATCGGCTTCGTCTTCCAGTCGTTCAACCTGGTGCCGACGCTGACCGCCGAGGAGAACCTGCTGCTCCCGCTGGCGATCGCGGGCCGCAAGCCCGACCGCGAGTGGTACGACTCCGTGGTCGCCACGGTCGGGCTCGGCGACCGGTTGCACCACAAGCCCAACGAGCTCTCCGGCGGCCAGCAGCAGCGGGTCGCGGTCGCCCGGGCACTGGTCAGCCGGCCGCGCATCGTCTTCGCCGACGAGCCCACCGGCAACCTCGACTCCAAGTCGGGGGCCGAGGTCCTCGAGCTGCTGCGCCGCAGTGTGCGTGAGCACGGCCAGACCATCGTGATGGTGACCCACGACCCGGTGGCGGCGGCGTACACGGACCGGGTGATCTTCCTCGCCGACGGCCGGGTGGTCGACGAGCTCCGGGACCCCGACCGCGACAAGGTGCTCGCCACGATGGCCCGCCTGGCCGCGCCCAGCGCGCCGAGCGAGGCGTGACCTCGTGATCCGGGCGGCGCTCAAGAGCCTGCTGGGGCGCAAGCTGCGCCTGATCATGAGCACCTTCGCGATCGTCCTCGGGGTCGCCTTCGTGGTGGGCTCGCTGATCTTCTCCGACACGCTGAGCCGCAGCTTCACCGCGCTCTTCGCCTCGACGGTGGGGGACGTCGTGGTCCGGCCGGTGGGCGGGACCACCCTGGACGGCGCGCCCTCCACGCAGACCGTCGCTGCACCCCTCCTCGACGAGCTGCGCCGCCTGCCCGGTGCCGCCCGGGTCGACGGCAACGTCGGCGCCTTCGGCGTCTTCGTGGTCAGCAAGGACGACAAGGTGATCGGCGGGTTCGGTCCGCCGGCGATCGGGGCCAACTGGAACGACGCCCCGGCCGGGAACGGCCTCGAGGGGCTCTCGATCACCGAGGGTCGGGTCCCCGAGGGCGCCTCCGAGGTCGTCCTCGACGCCGAGACCGCGGCAAGCTCGGGGTACGCCGTCGGCGAGCAGATCCGGGTGGTCACCTCGACCGACCAGGCCCTGCTCACCCCCACCCTGGTCGGGATCGCGGACTTCCAGGCAGGCGGCTCCCTGAACGGCGCCTCGCTCACCCTCTTCGACACCCCGACCGCGCAGCAGCTGTTCCTCGACGGTGAGGATGCCTACACCGACGTGTGGGTGACCGCCCGCGACGGCGTGTCCCAGAGCGAGCTGCGCGACCAGGTGGCCGAGCTGCTGCCCACCGGGATCGAGGCGGTCACCGGCGACGTGGCGGCCGACGAGTCGGCCAGCGAGCTGGTCCAGGCGATCTCGTTCCTGACCACCTTCCTGCTGATCTTCGCCGGCATCGCGCTGGTCGTCGGCGGCTTCCTGATCGTCAACACGTTCTCGATCCTGGTGGCCCAGCGCAGCCGGGAGCTCGCCCTGCTCCGGGCGCTCGGCGCGTCCCGGCGCCAGGTCACCTGGTCGGTGCTGCTCGAGGCGTTCGTCCTCGGCGTCCTCGGGTCGACGCTCGGACTGCTGCTGGGTGTGGTGCTGGCGATGGCGATCCGCGCCCTCTTCGCCAACTTCGGGCTCGACCTGTCCGGGCAGTCGCTGGTCTTCGCTCCGCGCACCGTGCTGGCGGCGTACGCCGTCGGGGTCGTCGTCACGATGACCGCAGCCTGGCTGCCGGCGCGGCGCACCAACCGGATCGCCCCGGTCCAGGCGCTCCGCGACGACGTGGCCCTGCCGGAGACGTCGCTGCACCGTCGGCTGGTGCTGGGGCTCGGACTGATCGTCGCCGGCCTCGCCGCGCTCTACCTCGGACTCTTCACCGGCGTCCCCCGCGGCGGGTGGTTGATCGGCGGCGGCGTCCTGGCGGTCCTGCTGGGGGTCTCGTCGGCCAGCCCGGTGATCAGCCGTCCGTTCCTGGCCGCTGCCCGGAGCGTCTACGCGCGCGTCTTCGGCACGGTCGGCAACCTGGCCGGCCAGAACTCCCTGCGCAACCCGCGCCGGACGACCGCGACCGCCTCTGCCCTGATGATCGGGCTGACCCTCGCCTGCACGATGGCAATCGTGGGGGACTCGGCCAAGGCCAGCATCGACAAGTCGGTCGAGGAGAACTTCATCGGCGACTTCGTGGTCAGCAACGTCTTCGGCGGACCGTTCTCGCCGGCGATCGCCGACCGGATGGCCGAGGTCGACGGGGTGCAGCGGGTGATCCGGGAGCGGTTCGAGTTCATCCGTCGCGACGGGGGCCGGGAGATCGTCGGGGCGACCGACCCGGCACAGGTCGACGGCCTCAACCTCACCGTGGTCGAGGGCAGCGACGCGGACCTGGTCGACGGCTCCGTGCTCGTCTCGAAGACCTGGGCCGACGACGAGGACCTGGCGGTGGGGGACACGGCGACCTTCGAGATGCCGACGGGCACGAAGGAGTACCCGATCGTCGGGACCTACGAGGACAACCCGCTCGTCTTCTTCCCGGTCCTGACCACGCTCGGCACCCTCGCCGACGCCGGTTTCGCCGAGCAGGACAAGGCCCTGGTGATCATGGCCGACTCCGGTGCGGCCGACCTGCAGGAGCGTCTGGAGCAGGTGGTGGCCGATCTGCCGGTCGTGACGGTCAAGAACGAGGCGGAGTTCGCGGCGGAGCAGCGCGGCCCCATCGACCAGTTCGTGCTGATGATCTTCGCGCTGCTCGGCCTCGCCCTCGTCATCGCGGTGCTCGGCATCGTCAACACGCTGGCCCTCTCGGTCATCGAGCGGACCCGCGAGATCGGTCTGCTCCGCGCCATCGGGGTGAGCCGGGTCCAGCTGCGCCGGATGATCACGCTCGAGTCGGTGGTCATCTCGGTGCTCGGGGCGATCCTCGGGGTGGTCCTCGGGATCGGCTTCGGGGTGGCGCTCATGTACGCCCTGCGGGACGAAGGGCTCGAGGTGATCAGCGTGCCCACCGACCAGCTCGCCGTCTTCCTCGTGCTGTCGCTGGTGATCGGCGTGCTGGCCGCCGTCTTCCCCGCCCGCCGCGCCGCTCGGCTCGACGTACTCCGGGCGATCGCCACGGAGTGAGCGCACGCGCCGGCACGTGCGGCCTGGTCGTAGCACCAAGGGACACTGGCGGCTCGCCCTCGGCCGGGATGAACCTTGTGGGACCACAGACCCCGACCGAGGAGCTCATCATGAACACCACCATCAAGAACCTCTCCGCCCTGACCGGCTCACTCGCCCTGGCGGGCGTCCTGGCCATCGCGCCGCTCACCTCCGCCCAGGCGAAGGACGGCGACGTGATCCGCACCGGCTCGTGCTCCGGCTCGGCCGACTGGAAGCTCAAGGCCAGCCCCGAGAACGGCCGGATCGAGGTCGAGGGCGAGATCGACAGCAACCAGAACGGCCAGACCTGGAAGTGGAAGATGATCCACAACGGCAGCAGGTCCGCCAAGGGGACCAAGACCACCAAGGGCCCCAGCGGGTCGTTCGAGGTGCGCCGGGTGATGGTCAACGCCAAGGGCACGGACAAGTTCGTCTTCAAGGCTCGCCACCTGGGTTCTGGCCAGACCTGCCGAGGTGTGGTCCGATTCTGAGCAGGAAGGCGTGACCAGGCCGGACCGGCGAGGAGGCGATCGCAGTGCGCGTGCTGAAGAGTCCCGTACTGCAGTTCCTCCTCGCCGGTCTGTTGGTGCTGGTGGTGGTCGTGCTGGCCACCGGCCGCCTGATCGACCGGGCGGCAACCGAGGAGGCGATCAGTGACGCCAAGGCGACCACCGAGCTGCTCGCCAGGTCCGTGGTCGAGCCGGCGTTGCCCCGCGGCATCGCCAGCGGTGACCAGGGCGCCATCGACCGGTTCGACCGCACGGTGCTCTCCCGGCTGCTCATCGAAGACGTGCAGCGGATCAAGCTCTGGGCCGGAGACGGCACGGTCGTCTACTCCGACACCACGGCGCTGATCGGTGAGAAGTTCGACCTCGGCGACGAGGCGCTCCGGGTCCTGCAGACCGGCGTCCCGGAAGCCGAGGAGTCCGACCTGACGAAGCCGGAGAACCGCTTCGAGGGCGGCTCCACCCGGGGCCTGCTCGAGGTCTACACCCGGGTCACCTCGCCGGAGGGCGAGCCACTCCTGTTCGAGGTCTACTACTCCGCGGCGGACGTGGAGGCGCGGCGGGCGCAGGTGCTCGAGAAGTTCCAGCCGATCACCGTCGGCGGACTGCTGGCCCTGCTGGCGATCACCACCCCGATGGTCTGGGTGCTCACCCGTCGGGTCCGCAGGGCCTCCGCCGAGAGGGAGCGACTCCTGCACGCAGCCGTCGCGGCCTCCGACGGGGAACGGCGACGGATCGCCCGGGACCTGCACGACTCGGTGGTCCAGGACCTCGCCGGCACCGCCTTCGAGCTCTCCGCCTCGGCACAGCACGGGCGGGACGCGCAGCGGACCATGCTCGCCCAGGCGGACGTCGTACGCCGCTCGCTGCGGGCGCTGCGCTCCTTGATGGTGGAGATCCAGCCGCCGGACCTGGGCACCGTCGGACTGAAGGCTGCGCTGGACGACCTGGTCGCGCCCGCCGCGGCCGCCGGTGTCGACGCGCAGGTCGCCGTGACCGGCATGGAGCACCTGCATGAGGACGACGTGGCCCTGGTGTGGCGGGTCGCGCAGGAAGCAGTACGCAACGCGTTGCGGCACTCAGGGGCGACCCAGCTCCGGGTGCTCGTCGCCGGACGACGTGAAGGGGTGCGACTCGAGGTGATCGACGACGGGATCGGGTTCGACCGGAAGCAGCGGGTGGACCGCACCCACTTCGGCCTGGAGGGCATGGCCGGGCTGGTCGACGATGCGGGCGGTCGGCTCGAGGTCGACTCGGCGCCGGGGGAGGGCACGACCGTCCGGATGGACCTCGTCGCCTCGGGAGGCCGGCGATGATCCGGGTGGTGATCGCCGACGACCACGGGGTGATCCGCGACGGCCTCCGGCACCTGCTGGAGGAGGCTCCCGACATCGAGGTGGTCGGCTCGGCAGCCGACGGCGCGGAGGCGTTGTCGCTGGCGAAGTCGCTGAGTCCGGACGTGGTGCTCATGGACCTGCAGATGCCGGTGATGGACGGCGTGGAGGCGACCCGCCGGATCCTTGCGGACGTGCCCGGGACCGACGTGCTCGTGCTGACGTCGTTCTCCGACGGAGAGCGGATCATCGAGGCCCTCGACGCCGGGGCGATGGGCTACCTGCTCAAGGACGCCGAGCCCGAGGTGGTGCTCGAGGGGGTCCGTGCCGTCCAGCGCGGTGACTCACCCCTGCACCCCCGCGCCGCGCGAGAGCTGCTGACGGCGCGGTCCGGAGCGCGTCCCGAGGCGCCGCAGCTCAGTGCCCGCGAGACCGAGGTGCTGCGGCTGGTGGCGCTCGGGCTCGCCAACAAGCAGATCGGTCGCCGGCTGGGGATCTCCGAGCGGACCGTGAAAGCGCACCTGACCTCGGTCTTCCAGCGGCTCGACGTGAGTGATCGGACCCAGGCCGCGTTGTGGGCCCAACGGCACGGGATCTGAGCGTCGGTCGCGGCTGAATCGTCGGCCCGAGCACAGATCGCTCAAGGCGCCTATACTCCGGATGTCAGGACTGTGCAAGGTCCACGCCTCTAGAGTGGGTGGGGTGAGCGACATGTTGGTCTCGGAAGGGCGAGCACTCAAGCACGTCCAGGTCCGCGAATACGTCCGGTCCCTGGTGGCCGGCCTCGCTCCCGGCGCGCCCGCTCCTTCCGAGCGTGAGCTCGTGCACCGCTTCGGCGTGGCCCGGATGACCGTGCGCCAGGCGATGGACGCCCTGGTCGTCGAGGGACTGCTGGAGCGGATCCCGGGACGCGGCACCTTCGTGGCGCAGCCGCGGCGGACCTCCAGTGGGCTGTCCAGCTTCACCCAGGAGATGAAGCGCCGCGGGCTGACCCCCGAGTCGCAGACGCTCCTGGCCCGTCGTGAGCAGGCCGGCCCGGGTGTGGCACGTGCGCTGAGCATCAGCGAGGGCGACGCGGTGATCCACTGGCGCCGGCTCCGCCGTGCGGAGTCCAGGCCGATGTGCATCGAGGACGCCTACCTCAACGAGGTGCTGATCCCGGGCTTCCTGCAGGGCGGGATGCCGGTCAGCCTGTACGAGGAGTTCGACCGGCGTGGGCTGCTGCCGACGTGGGCCGAGGACTCCATCACCTCCGACGCCGCGAGCGACGAGGAGGCCAAGCTGCTCGAGGTCGAGCCCGGCACCGCGGTGCTGCGGCACTCACGCCGTGCCCTGTGCGACGACAAGGTCGTCGAGGTGTCCCGTTCGGTCTACCGCTCCGACCGGTTCACCCTGTGGGTCCAGCTGGGGAACGAGGGCTGAGACAGCCCAGGGCCGCCACCGGCTGCCCGCTCTCCTCGCAGACCCACATCGGGTCCGGGCCGCCGAGGTCGGGGTGGATGTGCAGCGCGTGCACCGGGCCGTCCTGGCAGGTCAGGCAGATCGGCCACCGGCCGACGCTCTCGAAGAGTGCGTCCTGCACGTCCTGGGCGACGAGCCCGGCCACGTAGATCTCGCCCTCGGGCCACTGCTCGGCCCACCACTTGCGGTCCGAGACGGCCTCCTCCAGGGCGGAGACGGCCACCGGGGTCGCGTGGCGCCTGGCTTGCAGGTCCGCCAGCACCCGAGCGCGAGCGTCGTACAGCAGTGCCTCGTCCACGGCCCCATTGTGCCCGCGCGGCAAGCGGCTGCCCAGATCGCCGTCGGCGGCGCGCGCCGGTGCCCCCGATCCGGGCGCCGGAGGACCTAGAGTCGGCACCATGGGCGACCCGATCCTCGAGGTGACCGTGCTGTCGCCGCGCGATGTCGCAGGGGCAGTGGGCGGTGGCGCCGACCGGCTCCACCTCGTCGCGGACGGTGCCGGTGCGGAGCCGGGCTCCGGGGATGCGTCACCGGAGCCGTCGGTGGTCTCGGCGGTCGCTCGGGAGAGCGACCTGCCCGTCTTCACGCTGCTCCGGCTCAACGACTCCTGGACCACCACGGGCGGTGAGCTGACCAGGCTCGTGGGCCTGGCCGAGGACTACCTGAGCTGCGGCGCGGCAGGGGTCTCGTTCGGGTTCCTCGACGCGAACCTGGAGATCGACGTCGAAGTCTGCACCCACCTGGCCAGTCATCTGCCGGGCGTCCCCTGGACGTTCCATCGGGCCGTCGACGCGACGCTGGAGCCGCGACGGGCCTGGCGGTCCCTGGTCGACCTGCCGGGGCTGGTGGCGGTCCGGTCGGCCGGCTCCCCACAGGGTCTGGCCGTCGGCTACGAGGAGCTGCTGGACACGGCCGGATCCGACCCCCGGATCGCCGCGCTGCTGATGCCCGGCGGAGGCCTGGTGGCCGAGCAGGTGCCGTGGTTCGCGCGGGCGGGGGTGACCCAGTTCCACCTGGAGACCCAGGCGCGTCCCGGGGCGTCGTACAAGTCCTATGTGGACGCCGGGCACGTCCGCTCCTGGCGGCTGCTGCTCGACAGCTCCGCCGGCAGGTCGCTCGGCTCCGCCGACGTCGGATGACGATCCTGATCGACCCGCCCGACGTCTCCGGCCACGGCCGGATGTGGTCGCACCTGGCGAGCGACACGTCGTACGACGAGCTCCACGCGTTCGCGCGGCTGCTGGGGATCCCGGAGCGCGGCTTCGACCGCGACCACTACGACGTACCGGCCGAGTGGTACGACCAGGTCATCGCCGCCGGTGCCGAGCCGGTCACCTCGCGCGAGCTGGTCCGCCGGCTGCTCGCCGCGGGACTCCGCCGCCGCAAGAACGCCCCACCCCCCGCCGACCGGGCGTGAAGCCCCGTCCCTCGACCGCGATGGTGGGTGGCACGATGACCGCATGGCTGACGCGCAGACCCCGGACCGTGACTTCGACATCGTGCTCTTCGGAGCGACTGGGTTCACCGGTCAGCTGACCGCGGACTACCTCGCCCGCAACGCACCCACGGGCCTGCGCTGGGCGCTGGCCGGGCGGAACCCGGAGAAGCTGGAGCGGGTACGCCGCAACCTCGCCGACGTCGACGAGAGGCTCGCCGACCTGGCGCTGCTCACCGCGGACGTGGACGACCCCGCCTCGCTGGCCGCCGTGGCGAGCCGGGCCCGCGTGGTGATCACCACGGTCGGGCCCTACCTGACCTTCGGCGAACCCCTGGTCGCCGCCTGTGCCGAGGCCGGCACCGACTACGTCGACCTCACGGGTGAGCCGGAGTTCGTCGACCGGATGTACGTCGCGCACCATGCCACCGCCGAACGCACCGGCGCCCGGATCGTCCACGCCTGTGGCTTCGACTCGATCCCGCACGACCTCGGCGCGCTGTTCACCGTCCAGCAGCTGGCCGCCGACGGGCCGGTCACGATGCGCGGTGTCGTGCGGGCGAGCGGGATGTTCTCCGGAGGCACCTTCCACTCGGCGATGACCGCCATGTCGCGGGTCAAGGAGATGAAGGGGGTCTCGAAGGCGCGGCGCCGGGCAGAGCCGCGCCCCGAAGGCCGGACGTCCCGCGCGGTCGCCGGCAAGCCGCACCGCGATGAGGCGCTCGGGCTGTGGCTGCTCCCGATGCCGACGATCGACCCGGCGATCGTCGCGCGCAGCGGCGCCGCGGTGGCGTCGTACGGGCCGGAGTTCCGCTACTCCCACTACGCCGGCACCAAGACCCTGCGGTACGCCGCCGGCGGCTCGGCCGCAGTCGGCCTGCTCGCCGCGGCGGCCCAGGTGAAGCCGGTGCGCAACCTGCTGCTCGGCCGGATCAAGCAGGGAGACGGGCCGGATGCGAGCCGGCGGGAGAAGTCGTGGTTCAGCGTGGACTTCGTCGCCGAGGGCGACGGCCGGACCCTGCACACCAAGGTCTCCGGCGGCGACCCCGGCTACGACGAGACCGCGAAGATGCTCGCCGAGTCCGCGCTCAGCCTGGCCTTCGACGACAACCCGCCCACGGCCGGCCAGGTGACGCCGGCCCAGGCGATGGGCGACCACCTGATCGCCCGCCTCCAGGCGGCCGGCATCACCTTCACCGTCGTCTGAGACCCGCCGCGACGAGCTCAGTCGTCGTGGCCGCCGTGCCCACCGTGCCCGCCGTGGCCACCGTGGCGGTGCTCCTGCGCGATCGGCACCCGGGTCACCCAGTACGGCGCGGGCGCCGGGTCGGTGTTCCCGAAGCGGGCGTTCGGCAGGTAGAGCGAGTCACCCGACCGGGCGATCGTCGTGGGGACGTCGAAGCTGGGGGCCGTGAAGGTGTACATCAGCCGGCCCGAGCGCCCGTCGTGCGCCAACCCGACGACCGCGACCTGGTTGAGCTGGTTCTGCACGACGTAGAGCGTGCGCCCTTCGCGCAGCAGGCCGTCGCCGTTGGTGAGTGCGACGCCTTCGAGGTCGACGACCGTCGCGTCCCCGCTGTGCGGGTCGACCCGGAAGAGGCCGCCGGACGAGCTGTTGATCACGAGCAGCGCGCGCTTGTCGGGCGTGGTGGTGATGCCGTTGGCGTTGAAGGTGTCCTGCTCCTGCATCCAGGCACCGCCCAGCGGCAGCGTCTCGACCGCGCCCATGCTCCGACGCTTGCCATGACGGTCCCACGACACCTTGATCAGGTGGTCGTTGAACGAGTCGGTGAACCAGGCCGCGCCGCGGGTCAGGATCACGTCGTTGATGAAGCTCGGCCCGTCGACCAGCTCGAGACTCTCGAGCAGCTTGCCGCTGCGGCCGTCGATCACGCGGGCGTCGCCCGCGGGCCCTCCAGCGACGAAGAGCCGGCCGCGGCGGTCGATCTCCATCCCCACCGACGGCGTGCCGGGGCCCTCGCTGATCACCGATCCCTTGCCGGTCTTGAGGTTCACCCGATAGATGTCACCGTCCGCCAACGATCCGAACCAGCCATAGCGGCCGCTGGTGGCGATCCCCTCGGGCGCGAAGCCGTCAGGCAGGTCGATCGTGGTGCCGGGGAGATGGTCGCTGCTGCGGACGGTCGACGTGGCTGTCGCGCCGGTCAGACCGAACCCGAGGGCGATGGCCAGGCCGGCAAGCACGACGGAGGGAGGGTGGATGCGCATCAGGACTCCTGAGAAACGGGCGCCACCTGCCCCGGACGCCGGATGAACGGGGACGGTCCATCCTGCCGTCCCGGAGTTGCGGAAAGGTTGCGGCCGGCATCCTCGAACGACTTTAGGGTGGTGCCCCAGGCAGGAGTCGAACCTGCGACCTTTCGCTTAGGAGGCGGCTGCTCTATCCGCTGAGCTACTGGGGCGTGACGAGGAACGTCGGCGCACATCGTGCCACCTGCAGGGGGTCCGCCGCCCGTCGGCACGGCCGAGCCGGCTCGCCGCGTGCGTACCAGGGTCTGGCGGAGATCCGGCATTCGATCCGACGCCATAGTCCGTTCGGGCCATACACGAGTGTTTCTTCGCCCGCTGTCGGAGCGCCTCCTTGACTGGCCCAATGAGGACATGATGTTTGGCCCCTCCCGCCACACGCGTCACCCACTGTCCCTGCGCGCCCCCTTGGTCGCCCTCCTCGGGCTCGCCCTGCCGTTGAGCCTCGTCGTGGTCACCAGCGATTACGCGGCGACAGTGACCGGGCCGCCGAAAGCCGGCCACGCCGCCCAGAAGTCGGCCCAGAAGCCCGCCCAGAAGTCGGCCGCGCCGTCGTCACAGCGCCCGGAGACGAAGCCCGGTGCGCCAGCGCCCGCGTCAGCCGCGTCCGCGCCGGAGTCGGCCGGCATCCTCACGCTCGACTGGGGTGACATCGACTCGACCCCCACGGCCTACCAGGGCAACTACGTCGTGATGCAGCCCTGGGAGTACGACCGGATCCCCGCCATGAAGAAGGCGAACCCGGACGTCAAGATCCTGATGTACAAGGATGTCTCGGCCACCCGCAAGAAGTCCTGCGTCGAGGACCGGCAGGGCAACTGCACCGGCCGCGACCACGAGATCCTGCCCGCCGGCGTCGGCTACTGGTGGGCCGCCAAACACCGGCCGCGGTGGTTCCTGCGTGACGCGCAGGGCCAGAAGCTCGAGTGGTCGGACTGGCCGGGGCTGTACCCGATGAACGTCGGCAACGCCCGCTACCAGCGCCGGTGGACGCGCAACGTGCTCTCCGAGCTGCGCGCCCACGACTGGGACGGCGTGATGATGGACGACGTCCTCACCTTCCTGAGCCACGACGTCTTCGGGGACAAGGTCTCCACCAAGATCCCGACCGACCGGGCGATGTACGCCGCGAGCGAGGAGTTCCTCGCCGAGTCCGCCACCGCGATCAAGGACGCCGGCTTCATGGCGGTGCCGAACGTCGCGTTCCAGTGGGACGACTGGAAGTCCGTCCTCGAGGACTGGACGCGGTACGTCAGCGGCTGGGAGAACGAGTACTTCGTGAAGTGGGGCCTCAGCGACGACAACGAGCGCTTCGCCGGCAACGACTGGGAGTGGAAGGTCCGGATGGCCGAATGGTGCGCCGACCGCGACGTCCCGCTGCTCGCCGTCACCTACAGCACCGTGGACGACCGGGCGGCCCAGCTCTACCACCGGGCCAGCTGGCTGCTGACCTGGAACGGGCGCACCGGCTCGAGCATCTTCGTGCCCGAGGAGGACTTCACCGACCACTGGCTCGCGGTGCCGACGATCGAGATCGGTACGCCGCTCGGTCCGCGCTACCGGGTCGACGACGGGGTCTACCGCCGCGACTTCACGGGCGGTTCGGTCCTGGTGAACCCGACGAGGTCGACGAGTCGCGCCAGCACGCCCGGTGGTTACCGCAACCTCCGGGGGCAGCGCGTCGACAGTGTCCGACTCGCACCTACCACGGCCACGATCCTGCGCCGCTGATTTCGCGAAAACGAGGACGAGTCCGCTAGACCGCTGCACACTCGATGTGGCTGGAGGTAACGCAGGTCACTTCCGGTGACAGGAGTCAGTGACGGCACCCGCCGTTCACTCGTTCGGCCGCAGGCCCAGCTCGTCGGCCCGATCGTCTCAGGAGTCCATCGTGTCCATCCTCAAGACCACTGCGCACAAGATCTTCGCCGTGACGTCCGCCCTGGCCGTCGCCGGGCTGCTGACGCTCACCGTCCAGACCGCCGACGCCGCGGGTAGCCGCGACTCCGACGGCGACGGGATGCCGAACCGCTGGGAGATGTCCCACGGTCTCAACGCCCACAAGGCCAACGCCCGCGGCGACAAGGACCACGACGGGCTGCGCAACATCGCCGAGTTCAAGCGGCACACGGATCCGGCCGACGAGGACACCGACGGTGACGGCCACGACGACGGCGACGAGGTCCACGACGGCATGGCGTCGACCAACGTCCACAACCCCGACACCGACGGTGACGGGATCCCGGACGGCGACGAGGACGGCGACCACGACGGCATCGACAACGAGGACGCCGACGACGCTGATGAGAGCTGCCGCGCCGACGACGACGACAGCGACCACGACGGAGTCGCCGACGAGGACGAGAACGAGAACGGCACCGACGCCGATGACGCCGACTCCGACCACGACGGGGTCACCGACGGCAACGAGGACCACGACGACGACGGTGTCGACGACGAGGACGAGGACGACGACGAGAACGACGACTGTGACGACCAGGACGAGGACGACGACGATGACGCGGGCGAGGACCGGGTCTGACCCACGCCGCCACCTCTGACACCACGTCCGCCCGCCGGCTGCCCGGCGGGCGGACGTGTCACGTCGTGGGCGGGTCCGCGTGCAGGACCAGCACGTCGCCGTGGCCGCCGTACCCCAGCAGCGCGCGGTGGTAGGACGTCCCGTCGAAGGTGAGCAGCCACCACCCACCTGCCGGGTCCGGGACCACCTGCGGGTGCGGGATGTTCGTCCCGTACGGCGCATCCAGCCGGCCGACCCGCGACCCGGACAGGTCGAAGACCGGGAAGCTCCGCGCCGCCCCGTCGCTGGCCAGCAGCCGGGTGTCGTCGCCCACCCGCGCCAGGATCGGGCCCTCGCACTGCTGGAGGCCGGACAGGTCACCGGCCTCGGTCCGGACCAGCTCACACGTCCAGTCGGTGCTGGCGGTGCTGGCCAGCGCCGGGTGGAAGGTGAACGGGCGCTGCGAGCGGCTCTCGACGTACGCCACGTGCCAGCGCTCGCCGATCCTGGTCAGTGCCGGGTCCCAGGTGCCGTGCCGGCTGGGCAGCGGCGTGCGTTCGGTGTCGAGGACGTGGACCCCCGTGAGCAGGTCGTCGGTGGACTCCGCGTGGCGGATGTGGATCGAGCCCGGCTCGAAGTCCCCCCAGGAGCTGGTCGCCACCAGCCAGCGGTCGCCGTCGCGGACCAGCTGGCCGGCGTGGTCGCCGAGCACCAGCCCGTCGCGGCGGCTGAACAGCTGGGCCTCCAGCCGCATCCCGGCCGGGTCGGCGGGGTCGAACGACCACACCGACCAGTGCGCCTGCTGGAAGAAGCCCGGGCCGGCGCAGGTCCAGGTCAGGTAGCAGCGCCCCTCGCGCACGTACGGCGAGCCGTCGGCGCGCTGCACGAGGTGCGGGTCGCGCAGCCCGGTCATCCCGAAGAGTCCTGCCCGCACCGCGGTGAGCTCGACGCCGGCGCCGCCCCAGGCGTACCGGTGCCCGGCCAGCACGTCCTCGCGGCGCAGGTCGACGAGTCCCCGCACCTTGGCTCGCTCGGTGAGCACCGGCACCCAGCCGTCGCCGGAGTCGACCAGGGCGGTGACCTGGCTCTCGCAGAGCACGAAGGCCAGCCCGAAGGGTGCCGCCAGCGCGACCTTGTGCCGGCGGACCACGCGGGTGCGACCGGCCCGACGTACCGAGATCGTGATCCGGGCGGTCGCCGCCGACCAGGTCACCAGCACGTGCTGGTCGTCCTCGGTCGCCAACCCGGCGGAGACCGTCCCCGCGGGGTCGAGCGGTGTCCCGGGGCGGCCGACGCGCACCTCGACGGCGGCGTACGGCGCGACCGGGCCCACCTCGGCGCGCAGCAGGCCGTCCGGTGAGCACCCGCCCCGGTCGACGGCGGCGAAGCCGGGCGCCACCAGCGCGAACGGACGGAACCGATCGACCTGCTGGAACGTCAGGTCGAGGAGGGCATCACCTCGTCGGTCGGTGGGCGGCGCGGGCATGCGGTCAGATTAGGGCGTGCCGGAGCCGGGTATCACACACGAGGTGGCCCAGAATTTGTGCCCGGGGGCAGGTCGGCGAGACTGTTTGGAGTTCGCACGTAGGTTCGGCTTGCCCGAATCCCGAGATCCGAAGGTGACCACGTGTCCGAGGCTGAGTCCGCGAGTGTCCAGTCGGACCCCCGCGCGCCCAAGCGTCGTGGCAAGATCCGCAAGCGGCACACCGTCGCCAAGGTCGTGCTGGTCAGCGTGGTGGTCCTCGCGATGGTCACCGGACTAGGCGTCGTCTTCCTCTACCGGCACTTCAACGGCAACCTCACCGAGCTCGAGGTCACCGACGCGCAGCTCGGCCCCCGGCCCGAGAAGCTCGCGGCCACCGGGCCCCAGGAGCCGCTCAACATCCTGGTGATGGGGTCGGACAGCCGTGAGGGCGAGGGCAACAACATCGACGGGCTCACCGGTCTGGGCGAGCGGTCGGACACCACGATCCTGCTCCACCTCTCGGCGGACCGGAAGTCGGCGTACGGCATCAGCATCCCGCGCGACTCGGTGGTGGACCGGCCCGACTGCGTCAGCGACAGCGGCGAGACGATCCCCGGCGGCACCCGGGTGTTGTGGAACGACGCGTTCGCCGTCGGCGGACCCGCGTGCACCGTCCGCCAGTTCGAGGACCTGACCGGGGTCCGGCTCGACCACTTCATCAAGGTCGACTTCGAGGGCTTCAAGGGCATGGTCGACGCGATCGGCGGTGTCGAGGTCTGCATCCCCGAGACCATCGACGACCGCGCACACGGGATCTTCCTCGAGGCCGGCACCCGCAAGATCCAGGGGCAGGAAGCGCTCAACTACGTGCGTGAGCGGTACGCCGTCTCCGGCGGCTCCGACGTCGGCCGGATGAAGCGGCAGCAGGCCTTCATCGCCTCGATGGCCCACCAGGTCATCGCTGCGGACACCCTGGCTCGACCGGACCGGCTCCTGGGGTTCCTCGAGGCGGCGACCAAGTCGCTCTACCTCGACGAGGGTCTCAAGAGCCTGGGCAAGATCGCCTCGCTGGGCTACGAGTTCCGCAACATCGGGCTGGACAACATCCAGTTCGTCACGATCCCCAACGAGGTCGACCCGCTGGACCCCAACCACCTGGTCTGGACGCCCGGCGCGAAGAAGGTGTGGCGCGCGATCATGCGCGACGAGCCGCTGACCAGTCGCCTGGTCAGCGACGTGATCAGCGCCGGCAACGTGCCCGGCGGCACCAGGTCGAACGGCTCGTCGTCCGGGTCCGGATCGGGCTCGCCCTCGGGCGAGCCGACGACCAGCCCCTCGGACGAGGCCGACGCCCAGGCGCTGACCAACGCCGGACTCTGCGCGTGAGCACCCGATGACGACAGAGCCTCCGGTCGAGTCCGACTGGGAACGCCGCAGGCGACTGGCGGCGGTCTTCGGCGACGTACTGCCGGAGACCACGAGCGACGAGCGCAGCGACCGTCCGGCCGGCGCCGGCGCCGGCACCGCGGAGGACCCGGACGCCGAGGACCCGAACGACGCCTGGCTGCGCGCCCAGGTCCCCCCGCACCACGGCTGACGCCCACCCGTCGTTTGTTCACCTCAAATGACGTCGACCCGTCGCTTGTTCACGTGAACAAGCGACGGGTCGACGGTGTTCTGCGTCAACAAGCGACGGGTCGGCTCAGGCGGAGCGGGTCGCGAGCAGGTCGCGGATCTCCTTGAGCACGACGACGTCCTCGGGGGTGCCGGCGGGCGGGCTGGGGAAGAACTTCTCCTTGGCCTTGGTGTACGGCAGCACGACCAGGAAGTAGACGACTGCGGCCAGCAGGAGGAACGAGATCACGGCGTTGAGGAACGCGCCGAACGTGTTCTCCTTGTTCTCGAAGTACGAGGACGCCGAGTCGGGCATCTGGGCGGTCAGCCAGGCGGTGAAGGTGGTGACCACCGTGCCGAACGAGACCGCCATGATCACGGCGACCGCAAGGTCGACCAGATTTCCGCGGAGGACAAAATTCTTGAAACCATCCATCGTGGGTGCTCCTTTTTTTGTCCGAGAAGATCCATTGAGTCGGACTGGTCAACGAACCTAATCCGAGAATGTGACGCTGAGGAAGGACCCCACGGCGGCTGCGGCGAGTCGCGGCACGCTCCCGCTGGGGACGCCGACCACGACCAGTCGCCCCGCTAGACCAGTCGGGCCGCTGTCGGGCTCCGGGCGGGGGATTGCGAGCACGGGTGCGTCGAGGACAACCGGATCGGCAGCGGTGCCGCGCGGGTCGGCGGCGATCAGGTCCACGCGGTCGCCGACCCGGAGCAGGTCGACCACCCCCGCGTCGGGCAGCCGCACCGGGACCGCGGTGAGCCCCGGGTAGCCGTCGGTGAGCTGTGGCCCCACGAGGCGGACGTCGCTCACCACCTCGCCGCTGCGCAGGGGCGCGGCCAGCACCCGCCCCAGCGGATCGACGGCCAGTCCGTCCGGGACCGACTCGGCCGAGAAACCCACCTCGGTCAGGTCCTCGGGCCTCAGGATGGTCCCGGAGGCCAGATCACGCGCGGCGACGACCACGAGCACCCGCGGCGGCGGGGGAGCGGTCACCGCCTGGAGGCCGCTGGCCAGCGCGACCGCGACGAACAGCGCCGCCAGCGGCCGGCGTCGACGCAGGACCGCACGCCGAGCCCGGCGCGCGAGATGGGTCAGACGGTCACGAGGGGAGCCCATGGGGCGACGCTAGGACGTCGCGGTGCGAGCCGGGCCGGCTCTCCACAGGCCGGGGCGACGGAGCGGGCGGCGCGTTCGCCGAGCGTGGTCACACTCGGCCGGGACCGCGCGTCAGTGGAGTGACCAGCACAGGTGAAAGGGTGGAGCTCGTGGACCAGACGGACATGTTCGAGGCCGAGCGGCCGCGCCTGGTGGGGATCGCGAGCCGGGTGCTCGGCGACCACGCCGAGGCCCAGGACGTGGTGCAGCAGGCGTGGCTGCGGTTGCATGCCTCGGCCGCCGAGATCGACAGCCTGCCGGCCTGGCTGACGACCGTGACCACCCGGCTGTGCCTCGATCGGCTGCGGTCACGGACCCCGGTCCCCGTGGATGACGTCGAGCCCCGGGAGACCGCCGGCGATCCGGCCGACGACGTCGCGCTCGCCGACACCGTCGGCCTCGCGCTGCGGGTCGTGCTCGACCGGCTCTCCCCGCGGGAGCGGGTCGCCTTCGTGCTTCACGACAGTTTCGGCTTCGAGTTCCCGACCATCGCGGCGGTCCTCGACACCACGCCGGTGGCGGCACGCAAGCTGGCGTCGCGGGCGCGGGCCAAGATCGCGCAGCCCCGGCCGGAGGACCGTCTGGCCGACTGGGAAGTGGTCGACGCCTTCATGGCCGCCGCGCGGAACGGGGAGTTCGACCGGTTGCTGCGACTGCTCGCCCCCGACGCCACCGTGGCCGCCGACGAGGCCGCGGTCCTGGTGGGCACGCCGCGGCAGCTCGAGGGCCGTGACGAGGTGGCGACGTTCTTCAACGGCAGCGCCCGGGCTGCGCTCCCGGTCTTCGTCGGGGACCGGCCCGCGACCGCCTGGTTCCACCACGGCGAGGCCAAGGTCGTCTTCGACTTCACCATCGACGACGGCCGCGTGCGCGCCATCACGTTCCGCGCCGCGCCCGACGTGCTCTCGCGGGTCGTACGCCGCGACGGCGGCCGGCCGCGCGGCTGACGCGCATCCTCTGCTCCGACCCCAGCCCCCCAGCCCCCCAACCCCCAGCCGCCTCAGCAGCGGATCAGCACCTCAGAAGGAGACGACGATGAAGACCATGACCTGCCGGGCCCTCGGCGGACCCTGCGACCTCGAGCACCACGGGGAGAGCGCCGACGACGTCATCAAGGCCCAGGACCGCCATCTCAAGGAGGCGGAGAAGGCCGGCGACTCGACGCACCAGGAGGCGCGCGACGCGATGAAGGGCCGCTGGCGGCACCCCAAGCGGGCGATGGGGTGGTACCGCGACACCAAGCAGGCCTTCGCCGACCTCCCCGACGACTGACGTGCTCGGTCCTCAGTCGGACGAGGAGGACGACCCGGAGGACGACGACGGGCGCTGGACGAGGACGACGAGCCGGTCGACGCTGCGGCCGCAGGAGCGGACTTCTTCTCGGACGAGGCGGACTTCTCCGGCGCGGACGTGTCACCCGACGAGCTCGTGTCGCCCGACGAGCTCTTGTCCCCGGCCGCCGGGATCGACGACGAGCCGCCGCGGGCGTCCGCACGGCTGTCGGTCCGGTAGAAGCCCGACCCCTTGAACACGACGCCGACCGCGTTGAAGACCTTGCGCAGCCGGCCCTGGCACTCCGGGCACGTGGTGAGCGAGTCGTCGGAGAAGCTCTGGAACTGCTCGAAGGCGTGGCTGCACTCGGTGCAGGCGTACTGGTAAGTCGGCACGGTTCGGATCCTCGATCGGGTCGCGGTCGGTGCTCCGTGGCGAGGGGTTGGCACTCGCCCCGGAGGACTGCCAATGGTACGGCACAATGGCAACACCATGACCGACCAGTCCCCGGCCCTCCGCCCCTCCAGCCCAGGCCGGGGCACTGTCGTCCGGTGGTGGCGAGTCTTCCGGGGGCTGCCGTGGCTGGCGCGGCTGACGACGTACGTCGTGGTGTGGGTCGTGCTGCTGCTGGTCATCGGTCTGGTGACCGCCGCCGTGCTGGTCCGCCGGCCCTTCCCCGAGACCACCGGTGAGCTCCGACTGCCCGGCCTGGCCGGCGAGGTGGAGGTGGTCCGCGACGAGTACGGGATCCCGCAGCTCTACGGTGACTCGGTCGAGGACCTGATGCGGGCGCAGGGCTACGTGCACGCGCAGGAGCGGTTCTTCGAGATGGACGTCCGACGGCACGCCACCGCCGGTCGGCTGGCGGAGCTGTTCGGGGAGCCGGCCCTGGAGAGCGACCGCTACGTGCGCACCATGGGCTGGCGCCGGGTCGCCGAGCAGGAGCTCGCGCTGGTCCAGCCGGAGACCCGCGCGGCGCTGGAGGCCTACGCCGTCGGCGTCAACGCCTACCTCGACGACCACACCCCCAGCCAGATCGCGGTCGAGTACACCGTGCTGAACCTGAGCGGCCTCGACTACCTCCCCGAGCCGTGGAGCGCGATCGACTCGCTGGCCTGGCTCAAGGCGATGGCCTGGGACCTGCGCGGCAACATGACCGACGAGATCGACCGGGTGCTGGCGCTGGCCGGCCACACCGAGGCGCAGGTGGAGCAGCTCCACCCGCCCTACCCGTACGCCGAGCACGACCCGATCGTCTCGCGCGGGGCCGTCGTCGACGGGGTGTTCGAGCAGGACGCCACCGCCGGGGCGACCCGCAACCCGCAGCGGCCGGCGTTCACCGCCGGCCAGCGCCGCGTCCTGACCGACGTGCGCGACGGCGTCGCGCGGATGCCGCAGCTGTTGGGCCGCGGCGACGGGATCGGCAGCAACAGCTGGGTGGTCGACGGCGACCACTCCGCCACAGGCGCGCCGCTGCTGGCGAACGACCCGCACCTGTCGGTCGGCCTGCCCGGCGTGTGGATGCAGATGGGGCTGCACTGCCGGACCGTCTCCGAGGCGTGCCCGCTCGACGTCGCGGGCTTCACCTTCTCCGGAGTGCCCGGTGTGATGATCGGTCACAACGCCGACATCGCCTGGGGCTTCACGAACCTCGGACCCGACGTCACCGACCTCTACCTGGAGAAGCTCGTCGGCGACGGGTGGCGCCACGACGGGGAGGTGCTGCCGTTGCGGGTGCGCACCGAGACCATCGAGGTCCGCGACGGCGAGGACGTCCAGATCACGATCCGCTCCACCCGGCACGGGCCGCTGATCTCGGACGTCGCCGACCCGCTCGCGGACGTCGGACGGGCCGCCGCGGACCGCGACGACCGCAGGCGTCGCTACGGCGTCGCCCTCGAGTGGACGGCCCTGCGCCCGGCGCCGACGGCGGACGCGATCCTCCAGCTCAACACCGCCACCGACTGGGCGTCGTTCCGGGCGGCGGCCTCCTCCTTCGCGGTCCCCGCGCAGAACCTCGTGTACGCCGACCGCGAGGGGCACATCGGCTACCAGGCGCCGGGGCGGGTCCCGATCCGCAAGTCCGGCAACGACGGGTCGGTGCCGTCGGCGGGATGGCGCCCGGAGAACGACTGGACCGGCGAGTACATCCCCTTCGACGGGCTGCCGACCCTGCTCGATCCCGAGGAGGGCTTCATCGTCACGGCCAACCAGGCGGTGGTGGGGCCCGACTACCCGTTCGCGCTCACCGAGGACTGGGACCGGGGCTACCGCTCCCAGCGGATCCGCGAGCTGATCACGCGCGAGATCGCCGGCGAGGGCGGACTGTCGGTGGTCGAGATGGGCGACCTCCAGCTCGACGACGAGAACCTGCTCGCCGCCACGCTGACGCCGTACCTGCTCGACCTCGAGCTCCCGCGCGGCTACTACTCAGCCGGTCAGCAGCTGCTCCGCGACTGGGACTTCAGCCAGCCCGCCGACAGCCCGGCGGCCGCCTACTTCAACGTCGTCTGGCGCAACCTGCTCGCGCTGGCGTTCCACGACGAGCTCCCCGAGGCGCAGTGGCCCGACGGCGGCCAGCGGTGGTACGCCGTCGTGGAGGACCTGCTCACCGAGCCGGCCGACCCGTTCTGGGACGACGTGACCACCGACGGCACCGAGACCCGCGACGACGTGCTGGGCCAGGCCCTGCTCGCCGCCCGCGACGAGCTCACCCAACGACAGGCCCTCGACCCCCAGGAGTGGGAGTGGGGCCGGCTCCACCAGCTGCGGCTCGAGCAGCCAGCCCTGGGCCGGTCCGGGATCGGCCCGGTCGAATGGCTGGTCAACGGCGGGAGCTGGCATCTCGGCGGGAGCGGCTCCACGGTCGACGCCACCGCCTGGGACGCCGCGGAGGGGTACGAGGTGACCGCCGCCCCGTCGATGCGGATGGTGGTCTCGCTGGCCGACTTCGACGACTCCCGGTGGATCAACCTGACCGGCGTCTCCGGCCATCCCTTCGACCAGCACTACACCGACCAGACCGACCTCTGGGCCCGCGGAGAGACCCTGCCGTGGTCGTTCAGCCGGGCTGCGGTCGAGGCGAGCGGTGGGGACACGCTCACGCTGGTCCCGGCACCCACCGACTGACCCCGCCGGGGGTCGCGGCTGCCAGGACTGGCCGGTCGTGCGGCTCGACCGGCACGTCGACACCGACCTCGTCGTCGAAGAGCAGCACGCAGGTGAAGGTCCCGACCGGCACCCGGCCCAGCGCCCGGTCGTAGGAGCCACCGCCGCGGCCCAGCCGGGCACCCGCGCCGGAGGCCGCGAGCCCCGGGACCAGCACCACGTCGGCGGTCGCCACGGCGTCCGGACCGAGCGTGGGCCCGTCCGGCTCGAGCATCCCGCGACCGGCGGCACGCAGGCTCTCGGGGCCGCGGTAGACCGCCCAGTCCAGGTCGTTGTCGGCCAGCAGCACCGGCAGCAGCACCCGCTTGCCCGCGTCCCGCAGCGCCTCGAGCAGCTCACCGGTGCCGGGCTCCTCGCCCATCGAGACGTACGCCGCGACCGTCGCCGCGCGTCGTACCTCCGGCGCGGCCAGCAGGTGCGCAGCGATCGCCCGGGCCGCCTCCCCGCGCTCGGCCAGCGGACGCCTGCGTCGGGCCGTGACGAGCTGGTCCCGCAGGGCCAGCTTGGCCCCGCTGGTGGCCCCGCTGGTGGACCCGCCCGTTGCCCCGTCGGCGGTCCCGTCGGGGGGAAGTTGTGGTGTCGGCACCGGACCAGCCTACGATCGAGGTATGGGTAGTGCAGGGTTGAACAGAGCGCGGGACAAGATGCTCGACGCCGGGGTGGACGAGGTCGCGGTCGAGACCTTCGCCCACTACTTCCGGCTCCTCGAGCACGGTGAGACCGGGATGATCCCGGAGTCGTCGATCGAGCCGGTCGAACTGCCACGGCTGGCCGACGTGGAGGTCTCCGACGACGCCGCGAGCGCGGCGATCCGCACGACGGCGGTGATCAAGCTCAACGGCGGCCTCGGCACGTCGATGGGCATGAGTCGTGCCAAGTCCCTGCTGTGCGTGCGCCGTGGGCTCTCCTTCCTCGACATCATCGCCCGCCAGGTGCTCCACCTGCGCCAGCAGTACGACGCCCCGCTGCCGCTGATGTTCATGAACAGCTTCCGCACCTCGGAGGACAGCATGGAGGCGCTGGCCCGGTACGAGGACCTCAAGGTGGAGGGGCTGCCCCTGGAGTTCCTGCAGAACCGCGAGCCCAAGCTCCTGCTCAAGGACCTCTCTCCGGTGAGCTGGCCCAAGGACCCGTCGCTCGAGTGGTGCCCGCCGGGCCACGGTGACCTCTACACCGCCCTGCGCGGGACCGGGCTGCTCGACCAGCTGATCGACGCGGGCTACGAGCGGGTCTTCGTCTCCAACTCCGACAACCTCGGCGCCGTCCCCGACGCCCGGGTGGCCGGCTGGTTCGCCACGTCGGGTGCGCCGTTCGCGATCGAGGCCGTGCGTCGGACCGCCGCGGACCGCAAGGGCGGCCACTTCGCCCGCCGCAAGGCCGACGGCCGGCTGGTGCTCCGCGAGACCGCGCAGACGCCCAAGCAGGACGCGGCCGCCCTGTCCGACCTGGACCGGCACAAGTACTCCTCGACCAACAACATCTGGTTCGACCTGGCGGCGCTGCGCAACGCGCTGAACATCCGCGAGGGGATCCTCGGGCTGCCGCTGATCCGCAACGTCAAGAACGTCGACCCCAGCGACCCCCGGACTCCCGAGGTGGTCCAGATCGAGACCGCCATGGGGGCCGCCGTCGAGATCTTCGCGGACTCCGCGCTGATCGAGGTGGAGCGCGACCGGTTCGTGCCGGTCAAGACCACCAACGACCTGCTGCTGCTGCGCTCGGACGTCTACGACATCAAGGACGACTACGTCCTCGACCAGGTTCCGCCCGAGCTGCCCTTCATCGAGCTCGACGCCGCCCACTACTCGGTGATCGGCGAGTTCGACAAGCGCTTCCCCGAGGGAGCGCCGTCGTTGCAGAAGGCCACCTCGCTGAAGGTGGAGGGCGACTGGACGTTCGGTCGAGGCGTCCAGGTCGTGGGAGACGTCGGGCTCGAGGCGTCGTCGGCCCAGCGGGTCGCCGCCGAGACCGTGCTGAGCGGACCCACGGATGGCTGACGGCCTGACCTCGGTCGAGGAGCACCTCGACCGGATCCTCTCGGACATCAGGCCGCTGCCGGACTTTCCGCAGCCCTTGATGGAGACGCTCGGGCTGGCGGTGGCCGAGGACGTGGTCGCCCCGATCTCGCTGCCGTCGTTCGACAACTCCGGCATGGACGGCTACGCCGTCTGCCACCGCGACGTCCTCACGGCCACCGACGAGTTCCCGGTGCACCTGCCGGTGGTCGGCGAGATCGGAGCCGGCCAGGCGCAGCTGCTGGCGATGTCGCCCGGGACGGCCGTCAAGATCATGACCGGCGCGCCGGTCCCGGCGGGCGCCGACTCGGTGGTCCCCTACGAGTGGACCGACCGCGGCGTGGCCCAGGTGCGGATCGCCCGGTCTCCCGAGCTCGGCCAGCACATCCGCCGGGCCGGGGAGGACGTGGCCGAGGGTGACCTGCTGGTGGAGCACGGCACCGTGCTCGGGCCGCGTCACCTCGGGCTGCTCGCGTCCGTCGGTCGCGAGGCGGTGCGCTCCCGGCCCCGGCCACGGGTGGTGATCATGTCCACCGGCTCCGAGCTCCGCGAGCCCGGCTCCCCGCTGGGCCACGACTCCATCTACGACGGCAACTCCTACCTGCTCGCCGCCGCCGCCCGTCGGGCCGGCGCGATCGCCTACCGGGTCGGCATCGTCCCCGACGAGCCCCGGGCGTTCCTCGACGCGCTCAACGACCAGCTGGTCCGGGCCGACCTCGTGGTGACCACCGGCGGGGTCTCCCAGGGCGACTTCGACGTGGTCAAGGAGGCCCTCACGCCGCTGGGCTCCGTGTGGTTCGGCGCGGTGGCGATGCAGCCCGGCAAACCACAGGGCTTCGGCCTGGTCGGCGAGGACCGCACCCCGATCTTCACGCTGCCGGGCAACCCGGTCTCGTCGTACGTCTCGTTCGAGATGTTCGTGCTCCCGGCGATCCGCAAGCTGATGGGCAAGGAGCCGTACACCCGCCCGCTCCGGCAGGCGCGGCTCACCCACGGCATCTCCTCGCCCGACGGACGGCGCCAGTTCGTGCGTGCGGAGTACGCCCTCGACGGCCGAGGTGGGTACGTCTCACCCGTGGGTGGCCACGGGTCGCACCTGATCGGCGACCTCGCCTCCGCCAACGCGCTGGTCGTGGTCCCCGAGGACGTCACCTCGCTGACCGCCGGCGAGCAGGTCGACGTCGCGCTGCTCGACGACGAGTTCTAGCCATGGTTCGCGAGGAGGGGTGATGGGGGATCGACTCACGCACGTCGACGAGGCCGGCGCGGCCCGGATGGTCGACGTCTCGGGCAAGGCCATCACCGCCAGGACGGCGACCGCGTCGGGTCGGGTGCTCGTGTCCGACGAGGTGGTGGCCCTGCTCCGGGGCGCCGGCGTCCCGAAGGGCGACACGCTCGCCGTGGCCCGGCTGGCCGGGATCATGGGAGCCAAGCAGACCCCGGCGCTGATTCCGCTGTGCCACCCGCTGTCGATCTCGGGAGTGACCGTCGACCTCACGGTGAGCGACCACTCGGTCGACATCTCCTCGACCGTCCGCACCACCGACCGCACCGGCGTCGAGATGGAGGCCCTGACCGCCGTCACCATCGCGGCGCTGACGGTGATCGACATGGTGAAGGCGGTCGACAAGGCCGCCGAGATCACCGACGTCCGCGTGCTGACCAAGTCCGGCGGCAAGTCCGGCGACTGGAGCCGGGAGAGCGCGACGTGAGCCTGCGCGCCGAGGTCGTGGTGGCCTCCAACCGGGCTGCGGCCGGCGTCTACGCCGACGAGACCGGCCCGCTGATCGTGGAGTTCCTGCAGGAGCTCGGGTTCGTCGTGGACGCCCCGGTCGTCGTACCCGACGGTGATCCGGTCGGCGCCGCGATCGCCGCGGCCGCCACCGGGGGTGCCCGCGTGGTGATCACGACCGGCGGCACCGGGCTGACGCCGACCGACCTCACCCCCGAGGCCACCCGTCCGCTGCTCGACCGCGAGATCCCGGGTGTCGCCGAGGCGATCCGGGCCGCGGGCGTGGCGGCCGGGGTGCCGACCGCCGCCCTCTCGCGGGGGCTGGCCGGCGTGGTCGGCTCCTGCGTCGTGGTGAACCTTCCCGGCTCGCGGGGCGGGGTCAAGGACGGGCTGGCGGTGCTGCGCCCGATCCTCGTGCACGCCGTCGAACAGGTCGTCGGGAGCGACCATTGAGTGACTGGCCGGTGTGGCTGAAGGACGGCGACGTCACGCTTCGGCCGCTGGCCTACCGCGACCGGGCCGCCTGGCAGGAGGTACGACGCCGCAACGCAGCCTGGCTCCGGCCCTGGGACGCGACCGTCCCGCCGGGTGCCGAGGCGCGCCCGGCGTCGTTCCACTCGCTGGTGTGGCGGCTGAACCGGCAGGCCCGCGCCGGCACCACCATGCCCTTCGCGGTCGAGGTGGGGGGCCGGTTCGTCGGCCAGGTGACCGTCAACAACGTGGTGCGGGGCTCGGCGCAGTTCGCCTCGGTGGGCTACTGGCTCGACCACGAGTACGCCGGCCGCGGAATCATGCCGCGGGCGGTGGCGATGGTCATCGACCACTGCTTCCGCACGGTCGGCCTGCACCGCGTGGAGATCGCGATCCGGCCCGAGAACTCCAACTCGCTGCGCGTGGTCGAGAAGCTCGGCCTGCACGAGGTCGGCTACGCCCCGAAGTTCCTGCACATCGACGGTGCCTGGCGCGACCACCGGATCTACGCGGTCACGGCCGAGGAGTGCCCGGACGGCCTGCTGGGCCGGCTCACGGACTGAGTTTCCCACCAGTCACACGAGTCATTTTGCGACACACCTATGGACATCCGCCCCGGGGTCGGCTAGCGAACCTAACCTCTGACCTGTGGACCTGAGCGCTTTCATCTTCGTTGCCCTTGCCGTGGCCTGGGCCGTCTATCTCGTCCCCAAGGCACTCAAGCACCACGACGACGTGGTCCGCAGCCGATCGGTGGACCGGTTCTCGCACACCATGCGGGTGTTGGCCCGGCGCGAGCCGGCCGGGTCTCTCGGCGCCCGCCTCGTGGTCACCCCGGCCCGGGGAGGCGCCTCGACCGCGCCCTCGACCGCCACGTCCCGCAGCCGGACCTCCGACGAGTTCACCGTCGAGGTCTCCCCGGCCACCCCCGAGCAGGCGCGCCGCAACCGCGAGGCCGCCAACCGGGCGGCCCGGCGCCGACGCAAGGTGCTCGGAGCGCTGGTCCTTGCCAACGTCGCCGTGCTCGTCGGCGCGGCGTTCTCCCTCCTGGCCTGGGCGTACACCGCCATCCCGGGCGGCCTGCTGGTCGCCTGGTTGGTCGCCTGCCGGCTGATGGTGCGCCGCGAGCGCACGGCGTGGGCGCCGTCCGCCCGGATGCCGATCCAGGCCGAGGAGGAGGACGAGGAGCCGTTGGCCGACCCCGAGACCGTGGCCGAGGTCGACGACCTCGAGGACACCTCGACCATGGCCGCGGCCGTGGCCCCCGGAGCGCTCGACCCGACGCTGTGGGACCCGGTGCCGGTGACCCTGCCGACGTACGTGACGAAGCCCGCCGCCACCCGGCGCACGGTCCGGACCATCGCCCTCGACGACAGCGGGGTGTGGACCTCCGGCAACACCGCGGCCGACAGCCAGCTCGCCCGCGAGGCCGAGGTGGCCGACAAGGCAGCCCGCAGCTCGCGCGAGCAGGGCGACGACCAGCGCGCCGTCGGCTCCTGACCCACCGCGGCGCTCGCTAGCCTGAGGCCGTGAACGCACCCCGGCACCTCGAGTACTCCCGCACCTTTCCGATCCCGGTCGTGGACGCGTTCGACGCCGTGCTGCCCAGCCCGCTGCCCGAGGTCTTCGCTCGTCGCTACGGCGTGCTCCCGCCGATCCGCGACGTGCGCGACCAGGTCGGGGAGTGGGGGAGCGTCGGTCAGACCCGCACGATCCTGCTCGCCGACGGCGGCTCGATGCGCGAGGAGCTCACGCGCGTGGAGCGGCCGCATCGCTTCGGCTACCGGATCACCGAGGTGACCGGGCCGATGAAGCTGCTGGCCTCCGGGCTGGAGGGGGAGTGGAGCTTCGGGCCGGCCGGCACCGGCGTGCGCATCACCTGGGCCTGGGAGCTGCACCCGGCCTCGGGCCCGGCCGGTCTCGCGATGCCGGCGTTCGGGCGGTTCTGGCGCGGCTACGCCCGCCAGGGCATGGAGGAGATCGAGCGGCTCCTGGTGCGCTGATCCGCTCGTCCGAACCGATTGGGAGCGGCCTGCGCCCGGGTGCTACCGTTTCCTCCGCGCCCCAGGGCGCACTGGGGGCTGTGGCGCAGTTGGTAGCGCGTCTCGTTCGCAATGAGAAGGTCAGGGGTTCGAATCCCCTCAGCTCCACCAGCCAGCAACACCTCTGTTCTGCGCATTGCCGCCGAGCACCGAACGGCCCGGCACCTCAGCAGCGGGCCGTTCGACAGCCCGGGTTCGTCGGCTTCGTGCAGGGCGGTGGGACCGAGTCCCACCGGGTCGTGGACACCAGGGCCACGCCGGGCGTCCCAACCGCCCGCGGAACCGCGGGTGGTGTTGCCGGTTCCACGGCGAGCGCGCCGTGGCACTCCAGAGGAGGAGCATTGGCTCGACGAAGCCAGCGCCAGTCCGGCGCCACGCGTACTGCATCGCGCAGTCGGCGGGCCCGTGACCTCGACAACGACGGCATCATCCCGGTGCTCGCCCGGGCGGTCCGTGAGGTCGAGACCCAGGCCCAGCGCGGCCCGGTGCCCTCCTCCGGACGCACCAAGTTCCAGGTGGTCGCCCTGCTCGTCCGCGAGGAGCGCGCCCGGCTCAAGACCGACGACACTCTCAACGAGAACCAGCGGGCCGAGCAGTTCAAGCGGCTCGACGGGGTCGCGACGATCCTGGCCAAGACCGCGGCCCGGGACACCTCGCTGCTGATGCTGCTGGCCGAGGACGTGGTCGTCTCGGAGGGCGCCCGGGCGCTCAAGCGCGAGATGCTGGCCGCCGCCGGCGTCGAGGTGGTCCCCGACGAGCCCACGCCGGCGTCGCCGACCGAGACCGCTGCCCCCAGCGAGCGGCAGGTCGTGCCCCAGTCCGTGGTCGCCGCGAAGCTCGCCAACCCGTTCCTGGTCCCCGACTTCTCGGCCGCGGCACCCAAGCAGAGCGGAGCCCGCCGGCTCGCCACCTGGGAGCTGCTCGGTCCGCTCTTCCGCTCCTTCGAGTACGGCGGCGCGTCGTCCTGCATGCAGCTGCCCGAGCCCGGGTCGCTGACCGCCCCGGGGGGCCTGGAGCTGATGCACCACCAGGCGCAGGTGGTGAGCGCCGCGGCGGCCGGCCACCGGACGTTCCTGCTGGCCGACGAGCCCGGGCTCGGCAAGACCGCGCAAGCGCTGCTCGCCGCCCAGGCCGCCAACGCCTACCCGCTGCTCGTGGTCGTGCCGAACGTCGTCAAGACCAACTGGGCGCGCGAGGTCGGGCTCTGGACGCCGAACCGCAAGCCCACCGTGATCCACGGCGACGGGCACACCATCGACGGCTTCGCGGACATCGTCATCGTCAACTACGAGGTCCTCGACCGGCACGTGGGCTGGCTGGGCGACCACGGGTTCCGCGGGATGGTGGTCGACGAGGCGCACTTCATCAAGAACAAGACCTCCCAGCGCTCCCGGCACGCGCTGCAGCTCTCGGAGCGGATCCGGGCGCGCACGGCGCGGCCGCTGCTGATGGCCCTCACCGGCACCCCGCTGATCAACGACATCGAGGACTTCCGGGCGATCTGGCAGTTCCTCGGCTGGATCGACGACAAGAAGCCCGGGCACGCGCTGATGGAGGCCCTCGAGGAGACCGGCCGGACTCCGGCCGATCCCGGCTTCTACCCGGCCGCTCGCGGTGCCGTCATCGAGCAGGGGATCGTCCGTCGCCGCAAGGTCGACGTGGCCTCCGACATCCCGGCTCGCCGGATCGCCGACCTTCCGGTCGAGCTCGACGACGCCATGGGCCAGTCGATCCGCGACTCCGAGCGGGAGCTCGCCCGCCGCCTGGTCTCGCGCTACGAGAGCGCCCTCGCCGCCCGGACCTCCGGAGTGGTCGTGGAGGGGATCGACCACGAGCTCGTCCGTCGCGTCGCCACCTGGGAGCGCGAGGACACGACCACGACCAAGACCGACGAGAACGTGTTCAGCATGATGCGCCGCATCGGACAGGCGAAGGCCGGCCTCGCCGCCGACTACGCCGCGCAGCTGGCCCGCAGCGTCGGGAAGGTGGTCTTCTTCGCCAAGCACGTGGACGTGATGGACGTGGCCGAGGAGACCTTCGCCAAGCGCGGCATCGCCTACTCCTCGATCCGCGGAGACCAGACCCCGCGGGTGCGGCAGAAGAACATCGACGCCTTCGTCAACGATCCCGACGTGGCCATCGTGGTCTGCTCGCTCGCCGCTGCAGGGGTCGGACTCAACCTGCAGGTCGCCTCCAACGTCGTGCTCGCGGAGCTCTCCTGGACCGACGCTGAGCAGACCCAGGCGATCGACCGGGTGCACCGGATCGGCCAGGACGAGCCGGTCACCGCCTGGCGGATCATCGCCGCGCAGACCATCGACACCAAGATCGCGGAGCTCATCGACAGCAAGGCGGGCCTCGCCGCCCGCGCACTGGACGGCTCCGACGAGGAGATCTCCTCGTCGGTGGACGTGCAGCTGGAGGCGCTGGTCGCGCTGCTGACCGAGGCGCTCGAGGCAGCGGCCTAGTCACCGCAGCGCAGCACGTCGGCGGCAGCGAGCAGGGGCAGGGACAGGCTCAGGTCTCGAGTCGGGAGGTCGCGGCGGCGACGACCGCGTCGGCGAGCTCCGGGCGCCGACCGATGAACGACGAGCCCAGGCCGATCTTGACGAGCTGGGCCGCCTCGTGGAAGCGGACCCGCCGATCGAGGTCCGGGCTCGGTCGGTGCCGGCGATAGTGGACGAGGAGCTCGGCTCCGAGGTCCCAGGACGGGTGCCCGGCGACCGACTCGGTCAGGAAGCACCAGGCCGACCAGTGCCCGAGGTCCAGGGCAGGGTCGGCCTGGCGGAGCACGTCGAGGTCGATCAGTCGCGGGCCCTCCGGAGAGCCGAACACGTTGCGTGGCGTGAAGTCCCCGTGCACGGCGGTCAGCTCGACGGCACCGGGCGCCAGCTCACGCAGCTGCCGGACGATCGCGTGCAGCTCGGGCCGCAGCGTCGGGGAGGCCCTCTGCTGCACCGCGGAGGCGACCGTCCGGACGATGTCCTCAGCCGAGCGTTCGCTGGCCAGCCGGACTCCCGAACCATGCAGGTCGGCCAGCAACCGGGCGACCTCGGGGATCCGGTCACCGGTCTGCTCGAGCGCACCGCGCCTGCCGACGGGGGCGCCGTCGATCCACTCGACGACGATGGCGTCGGACGCGGGCACCTCCGCCAGGGGCTCGGGAAGCCCGGGTGGCCTGCGGGCCGCTCCGAAGGGCGACTGCCACAGCTCCTGCAGCCCGGTGAAGACCCGCGCTCGTCGACCGGGAGCCAGACGCTTGACCACGACGCGGCGGTCGTCGTACGTCGCACCGAGCACGGGACGGTCGGCGTGCTTCCCGGCGAGCAGCTCGACCGTGCGCGCTCCGGGAAGCCCGGCCCGCGTCAGGGCCTCGCGCGCCCAGGCCACGTGATCAGTCCCGGGATCGGCCCCGGGATCGGCCCCGTGATCAGCTGGGGCGCTCGGCGGTGACATTGCCGCAGGCTAGCCTGCGGCGCCGAGACCCGGGCCCGAGCCCGGGAACCGGCTGCCCCGCTGCTCAGCGGTCGGAGCTGAGCAGGCTCTTGCGACGGAGGTACTCGTCCTCGCCGATCTCGCCGCGGGCGAACCGCTGGTCGAGGGTGGCGTCGGCCTCGGACGTCGGACCTGCCGGCAGGGACGCGTGGCTCCCGGTCAGGTACCGGCGGGCCAGCCACATCACCAGCGCCACCAGCAGGCCGAGGCAGATCACCATGCCCGTGAACATCGTCAGCCAGGCACCCCAGCCCATGCCGACCCACCAGCCGCTTCCCATGCCGTCACCCATGCCGTGACCCATCTCCTGACCGATCATGGCGCTCGTCCCTTCCGTCTGGTCCAAGCCTGACGGCCCGGCTCGCCGCGCGGGAGGGCTGGAGTGCCCGAGGCGACGGGACCATGGTTCCCAGATCACTCGCCGGCAACCCGGTCACGCCCGGATTGCTGGTCGCTTCACCATGGGATGCAGGTGAAGTGTCGGTTCCCATGGTGAATTCGCCGTGGGAAGCGCCGGTTCGACTGCATCCCATGGTGAAGCTGTGACGACGGGCCTGCACATCACCAGATGAGCGCACTGCCTGGAGTAGGGAAACACCCGCTCAGACGGTCCTCGACGACAGGAAGCGGTCGACCTCGATCCGCAGGGCCACCCGGTCCGGGTTCTCGCGCGGCACCCGGTAGCGGGCGGCGTACCGCTCGACGGCGCGGGCCACCGAGGCAGGGTCCCGCACCATCACCGCGCGCCCCTCGAGCGTCGACCAGCGGGCGCCGTCGACCTGGCACGCCGCGACCCGGGCCGGCTCCAGCAGGTTGCGGGCCTTGCGGGAGGTGGGAGAGGTGATCACCCACGCGCACTGCTGCTCATGGTCGAGTGCCACTCCGACCGGCACCACGTGCGGCGACCCGTCGGGGCGCAGCGTGGTGAGCGTGCACAGGTGCCGCTCGGTCCAGAAGTCCAGGAGATCAGAGGGGAAGTTGTCCCAGTCGGGCTGCCATGAGGTCACGCGTCATCGTGGCACGGGCATCCCAGACGGCCCGGCTTCGCCGTGGCGGCTACCGTCGGGGACATGGTCACCCTTCCCCTGCCGCACTCCGTCGCCGCCGGTCTCGACACCCTGCTCGACCGGACGGTCGCCCCCGGCTACACCCGGCTGGGGCTGGCGATCCGGCGCCGGTTGCCCACCTGGCCCAGCGACCCGCCGCCCGGAGCGATGAAGGGCAAGGTGGTCGCCGTCACCGGTGCCACCTCCGGTCTCGGCATCGCGACCGCGGAGGGGCTGCTGCGGCTCGGCGCCGAGGTGCGCCTGGTGGTCCGCGACGTCGACAAGGCTGCCGGCGTGCGCCGCGACCTGCTCGCCACGGTGCCGGACGGCGTGGTCACGATCGACCGGTGCGACATCGGCGACCTCGACGACGTACGCCGCTTCGTCGCCGAGCTGGACCTCGGCCACCTCGACGTCCTGGTCCACAACGCCGGGGCGATGCCGCCGACCCGCACCGAGTCCGCCCAGGGCCACGAGCTGACCATGTCGTTGCACGTGCTCGGACCCATTCTGATGACCGAGCTGCTGCGGCCCCGGCTGACCGACGCCCGGGTGGTGATGGTCACCTCGGGTGGCATGTACTCCCAACGCCTGCGCGACGACGACCCCGAGTACCTGCGCGGCGAGTACGCCCCCCCGACGGCGTACGCGCGCAGCAAGCGGGCCCAGATCGAGCTGTTGCCGACGCTGAGCGACCGCTGGGCGGGGGATGGCATCACCGTGCATGCCACCCACCCCGGTTGGGCCGACACCCCGGGCGTGGTCGACTCGCTGCCGACCTTCCACAAGCTGACCGGCCCGCTGCTCCGCGACGCCGAGGGCGGTGCCGACACGACCGTCTGGCTGGCCGCCAATGCGGTCGTCCCGCAGAGTGGCCGGTTGTGGCACGACCGCCGCTCCCGCCCCACCCATCTGCTCCCGCGGACCCGGACCGGCGTCGAGGAGCGGACCCGGCTGTGGGACTGGGTGCAGGAGCAGCTGGGGCTCATCGAGCCCTGAGCCGGCTCGGCTCAGATCCAGCGGTTGAACCAGATCCGGTCCAGCCACTCGGAGTGGGTGAGCAGGCCGTCGGTGAAGATCGGCCAGAACCACGCGAAGTTCAGCAGCACGAGCACGAAGAACGAGCCCGCGACGATCACCCCGGCGGTACGCCGCGGGGTCGGCACCGGTGACGAGCCGATCAGCTTGCCCATCGCGAGCACGATCGCGAGCACCACGAACGGCAGGATCGCGACCGCGTAGAACAGGAAGATCGGCCGGGTGTCGTACTGCAGCCACGGCAGCCAGGTCGCTGCCGTGCCCACGATCGGGACCCCGAAGCGCCAGTCGCGGGCACCCACCCACATCGCCGCTGCGAAGAGCAGCGCCACGATGCCGCCCCACCACAGCGCCGGCGTGCCGATCAGCAGCACCTGGCGCAGGCAGTCGCTCTCCGGCGGCGCGTCGCAGCCCTGGCTGCCCGGCTGGATGTCGACGTCCGCCTCGACCCCGACCGGTCGGTTCAGGAACAGCCAGCCGGAGGGCTTGGACGCGTAGGTGTGCGTGCTGTCGTTGAGGAAGTGGGTGTGGAACACGTACAGGTCGCGGTGGTAGTGCGCGAGCGACTGCAGCGACTGGCGGATCTCGTCCAGCCCCTCCGCGTCCTGCTCGTTGCGAGTCGGCCAGTCCTTGCCACCGGCGTAGTGGGTGTACTGCGTCGCGGACAGGTGGGTCTCGTACTCCTGCGCGTGCATCAGCCACCCGGTCCAGGTCGCGAGGTAGACCACGAAGCCGACCAGGACCAGGTGCACGAACGCCGGCACCCCGTCCACGAGGGCGGACCGCAGCAACGGCCACCGGACACCGAAGGAGCGACGGGCGCCCGCGCTCCAGAGCCACACCAGGATCCCGAACGCCGCCATCGGGTAGATCGCGGTCCACTTGGTGCCCAGCGCCAGCCCGAAGCAGACCCCGCCGAGCAGCAGCCACGGACGGAACAGCAGCCCGCGGACCGGGCCCCAGCCGCTCACGGCGCTGCCCTCCGGCGTCAGGCGGGCCATCCGGGCACGGTGCCAGTCCCGGTCGTTGACCAGGCAGGCGATGGCGCAGAGCAGGAAGAACGCCATGAAGATGTCGAGCAGGGCCAGCCGGGAGAGCACGAACTGCAGCCCGTCCAGACTGAGCAGCAGTCCCGCGACGCAGCCGAGCGTGGTGGAGCCGGTGAGCCGCCGGCCCAGCCGGCACATCACCACGACCATCAGGGCGCCGACGACGGCCGAGGCGATCCGCCAGCCGAAGGGGTCCATCCCGAACCCCTTCTCGCCGAGGGCGATCAGCCACTTGCCCAGCTCGGGGTGCACGATCATCGACGGGCTGTCCTTCCACAGGCCCGTCGTGGTGCCGTCGAGGATCTTGTCGTTGGCGTTGCCGACGTACTCCCGCACGTAGCCGAACCGCGCCATCGACCAGGCGTCCTTGGCGTAGTACGTCTCGTCGAACGAGAACGAGTGCGGCTTGCCGAGGTGCCACAGGCGCAGCGCGAACGCGAGCAGCCCGATGCCGATCGCCGCCGACCAGCTGACCACCGGGTCCTGCAGACGACCGCGCGGGGTGGCCCGCTCCCGCGCGGAGGGCAGGGTGCTCGTCACGCGGGAACTCTACGTGCCCCGCGGGCACGCTCCGGCCATGGCGTCGTCCGCCGAACCGGTGGGCGGCGGGCGCCTGCCATGATCGGGGCGTGACCACCCGACCCGGCGTCCTCGTCCTTGCCGCCACCCCGATCGGGCGGGTGGCCGATGCGCCGCCCCGGCTCGCGGAGGAGCTGGCCACCGCCGACGTCGTGGCCGCGGAGGACACCCGGCGGCTGCGTCGCCTGACCAACGACCTCGGCGTCACCGTGGCCGGGCGGATCGTGTCGTACTTCGAGGGCAACGAGACCGCGCGCACTCCGCTCCTGCTCGAGGCACTGCTCGCGGGCGAGCGGGTGCTGCTGGTCACCGACGCCGGCATGCCGAGCGTGTCGGACCCCGGCTACCGGCTGGTGGTCGCCGCCGTCGACGCCGACGTACTGGTCACCGCCGTCCCGGGCCCGTCCGCGGTGCTGACCGCGCTCGCGGTCTCCGGCCTGCCGGTGGACCGGTTCTGCTTCGAGGGGTTCCTGCCCCGCAAGGCCGGGGAACGCTCCCGGCGCCTGGCCGCGCTCGGTGCCGAGGAGCGCACGATGGTCTTCTTCGAGGCCCCGCACCGCACCGCGGCCGCACTGGGCGCGATGAGCACGGCGTTCGGTCCGGACCGGGCTGCCGCCGTCTGCCGCGAGCTGACCAAGACCCACGAGGAGGTGCGCCGGGGCCCGCTGGCCGAGCTGGTCGACTGGGCCGGCGAGGGCATTCGCGGCGAGGTCACGATCGTGGTGTCGGGGGCGGCGCCCGGACCCGACATCGCCGCCGACGAGGAGAGCCTGCGCGCCGCGGTGGCGGAGCGTGAGGCGGCCGGAACGCCGCGGAAGGAGGCCATCGTGGAGGTGGCACGACTGGCAGGGGTGCCGAAGCGTGAGGTCTACAACCTGGTGCACGGGTCATGAACCGCGATGAGCGCGCGGACGTCGACCGTCCCACCCCGCAGCGGATCACGTCGTACGTCCATGACGGGCTGAGCTTCGACGTGCTCGACGAGGGGCCGCTGGACGGCGTCCCCGTGGTGCTGCTGCACGGGTTCCCCGAGCGGGCCAGCACCTGGCGCGACGTGGCGCCGCTGCTGCACGCGCGGGGCTTCCGCACCCTGGCCCCGGACCAGCGCGGATACTCGCCCGGCGCCCGCCCGGCACGGCGGCGCGACTACCGGGTCTCCCGGCTGACTGGTGACGTCGTCGCGCTCGTGGAGCGGGTCGGCAGCCCGGTGCACCTGGTCGGTCACGACTGGGGAGCGTTCGTGGCCTGGGACCTCGCCACCCGGCGCGCCGACCTGGTCCGCACCCTGACGGCGGTCTCGGTGCCGCATCCGCAGGCGTACCTGCGGGCGCTGCTCGGCTCCGACCAGGCGCTGCGCTCCTGGTACATGCTCTTCTTCCAGCTGCCCCGGCTGCCCGAGCTCACCGCGCGCAAGGGCGGAGGCCGGTTCGACCGGCTGCTGGTCCGAGCCGGGATGACGCCGGCCGAGGTGGCGCGGTTCCGCCGCGAGGTGGTGGAGTACGGCGCCCTCACCGGCGGGCTGAACTGGTACCGCGCGATGTTCCACGTCGACCGCACGGTGGTGGGTCGGAGGGTGACCGTGCCGACCACCCACGTCTGGAGCACGGAGGACTCGGCGCTGACCCGCCGCGGCGCCGAGCTGACCCGGAGATACGTCAGTGCCCCCTACCGCTTCGAGGTGCTCCTGTGCACGCACTGGATCCCGACCCAGGAGCCGGCCCGGTTGGCGCGGATCGTCCTGGACCGGATCTCGGCAGAGGTGCCGTCGTGACCGGCCGCCCGACCCGGGCCCGGGCAGCCACCGACGAGGCCAGCGGCAGCCGCCGCGACCGGGCCCGGCCGCCGGCCCCCGAGCCGCTGCCGCACCCGGTGGTCGACAACCACTGCCATCTCGACATCGCGGACGGCGACGACTGGTTCAGCACCGACGACGCCCTCGCGGCCGCTGCGGCGGTCGGGGTCACCCGGATCGTCCAGATCGGCTGCGACCTCCCGGGTGCCCGCTGGGCGGTCGAGGCCGCGGCGTCGTACGACGCGCTGGTCGCCGGGGTGGCGCTGCACCCCAACGAGGCGCCCCGTCAGGCCGCCGCCGGGACCCTGGACGAGGCGATGGCCGAGATCGAGGCGCTGGCCGTCACGCACGACAAGGTCCGCGCGGTGGGGGAGACCGGGCTCGACCACTTCCGGACCGGGGAGGACGGCCGGGCCGCCCAGGTCGAGTCGTTCCGCCGCCACATCGACCTGGCCAAGCGCCTGGACAAGACCCTGGTGATCCACGACCGGGACGCCCACGACGAGGTGCTGGCCGTGCTCGACGAGGAGGGTGTGCCCGACCGGTGGGTGATGCACTGCTTCTCCGGGGACGCCGAGTTCGCCCGCCGCTGCCTGGACCGCGGGGCGCACCTCAGCTTCGCCGGCACGGTCACCTTCAAGAACGCCCAGCCGCTGCGTGACGCCCTCGCGATCACTCCCCGGGACCGAGTGCTGGTGGAGACCGATGCGCCGTTCCTGACCCCCACGCCGTACCGCGGACGGCCCAACGCGTCGTACCTCGTGCCACACACGATGCGGGCGATGGCCGAGGTCCGCGGCGACGACCTGGCAGCGCTCTGTGCGGCCGTGGACACCAACACCGAGACCGCCTTCGGGGGCGCCTGGTAGCTGTCGAGCGGGGGCCTGAGCGGGGTGTGCGCGGGAGAGAGCCCCGTCACGTCCGAGCGGGCGAGGCGTCCGCCGAATTTGCAATGGTCCAGACCGCCGTTATCGTCTTGTTACAGAAGGCCGGGATCGGGATCGATCTGACCAGTGCCAGGTGGCCGCCGCAGAGTCGCGGTGGCCCCGCGTGAAACACCCCTCGTACGCCCCCCACCACCCCCGCGTGGTGCTTGTGCGTGCGGCAGCACTGGCTCCCGAGGACCGGAACGAACAACGTTCGGAGAATCGTGCCCAGCACGCACAGCAGCTTTGCCCGTCTGACCAGCCGGGTGACGGGTAGCCGTCGCCTGATGGTGGCGCTTGCCACCGTGGTGGTCCTGGCCGTGGCCGGGACGACCTATGGCTACGCCTCCCTCAGCAAGTCGGTGACCCTGTCGCTGGACGGTACGGCGCAGACCGTGTCCGCCACCGGGGAGACCGTCGGTGACGTCCTCGACTCCGAGGGCATCGAGATCGGCGAGCACGACGTGGTCGCGCCCGCCCTCGACCAGCCGGTCGACGACGGCAGCCGGATCACGGTCCGCTTCGGGCGGCCCCTGGAGCTGAACATCGACGGCGAGACCCAGACCCACTGGGTCACCTCGACCGACGTGTCCAGTGCGCTGCAGGAGATCGGTCGCGGCTTCCAGGACGCCGACCTCTCCGTCAGCCGTGGTGGCAGCATCGACCGCGGCGGTCTCGCCCTCGAGGTGGTGACCCCCAAGACGCTGAAGATCAAGGTCGGGGCCAAGAAGTGGGTCAAGCGTGAGCTGACCGTGCTGACCGTCGAGGACGCCCTCGACGAGCTCGGCGTCAAGGTCGACAAGCACGACCGGATGAAGCCCGGCCGCGAGCACGAGCTCGACAACGGCGACAAGATCGTCTTCACCGACATCCGCGTCACCAAGAAGCACGTCGACGGCGAGACGATCGACTTCGACACGGTCAAGCAGTCCGATGGCTCGATGTACACCGGTGACACCAAGGTCGTGCGCTCCGGAGCCAAGGGCTCTCGCGACGTGACCTACCGCCTCACCTTCCGCAACGGACAGCTCACCGCGACCAAGGTGCTCAGCCAGAACGTGCTGCGCCAGCCGGTCGACGCGATCGTCAAGGTCGGCACCAAGACCGAGGCGCCGGCACCCTCCACCAACTTCGCCTCCGGCGGCACCGTGTGGGACTCGCTCGCGCAGTGCGAGTCGGGCGGCAACTGGGCGATCAACACCGGCAACGGCTACTACGGCGGCCTGCAGTTCAACCTCGGCACCTGGCAGTCGTACGGCGGCTCCGGGCTGCCGAGCAACGCCAGCCGCGAGACCCAGATCGCCATCGCCACCAAGCTGCGCAACGCCTCGGGCGGGTACGGCGCCTGGCCCGGGTGCGCAGCGAAGCTCGGATTGCCGCGCTGATCCATCCCGCCACTACTCTGGCGTGCATGTCTGACACCTCCGCCGGCCCGAGGCTTCTCGGGCCGGCGGACGTGCGTTCGCTCGCGGCTCGCCTCGATCTGCGCCCCACCAAGCAGCGCGGCCAGAACTTCGTGATCGACGCCAACACCGTGCGCCGGATCGCGCGTGAGTCGGGCATCACCGCCGACGACGTCGTGGTCGAGATCGGGCCCGGGCTGGGCTCGCTCACGCTGGCCCTGCTGGCCGTCGCGCAACGGGTGGTCGCGATCGAGCTGGACGAGAAGCTGGCCACGCTGCTGCCGGAGACGGTCGCGGCGTACGCACCGGACCACGCCGACCGGTTCGAGGTCGTCCTCGGTGACGCGATGCGGATCGACGCCGTGCCCGGCCCGCCGCCGACCGCGCTGGTCGCGAACCTGCCCTACAACGTCTCGGTCCCGGTGCTGCTGCACATGCTGACCCTGCTGCCGTCGCTCGAGCGCGGGCTGGTCATGGTCCAGGCCGAGGTGGCCGACCGGCTCGCCGCCCCGCCCGGCTCCAAGGTGTACGGCGTCCCGTCGGTCAAGGCCGCCTGGTTCGCCGAGGTACGCCGCGCGGGCTCGGTCGGGCGCAACGTCTTCTGGCCGGCCCCGAACGTCGACTCCGGCCTGGTCGCCTGGGTCCGTCGCGACCCGCCGGCCACCACCGCGACCCGGCAGCAGGTCTTCGCGGTGGTCGATGCGGCGTTCGCCCAGCGCCGCAAGGCCCTGCGTGGGGCCCTGCGCGGCCTCGCCGGCTCCGCCGAGGTGGCGACCGCCGCCCTCGAGCACGCCGGCGTCGACCCGATGGTGCGCGGTGAGTCGCTCGGCGTCACCGCGTTCGCCCGGATCGCCGAGGGGCTGGTGCTCGGCGGTGCGCTGGGCACGTCCCTGGAGCGCTCCAGCGGGGAGCGCGGATGAGCCTCGCCGCAATGGGTCCCGCGCGGAGCACGACCGTGCGGGCGCCCGCGAAGATCAACCTCCACCTCGGGGTCGGTGCGCCGCGCCCCGATGGCTTCCACCCGCTGCTCACCGTCTACCAGGCGGTCGGGCTCTACGACGACGTCACCTGCACGGAGTCCCCGGGCTGGGGACTCGGCGTCGGGGTCGCCGACTACATCGAGGCCGACCAGATCCCGCTGGATGCCCGCAACATCGTGGACCGGGCTGCAGGCCTGCTGGCGGCCCACCACGGGCTGACCCGCTCGGGCGAGGTGCGCATCGAGAAGACCATCCCGGTCGCCGGTGGCCTGGCCGGCGGCTCTGCGGACGCCGCGGCGGCGCTGGTCGCCCTGGACCGGCTCTGGGAGACCGAGACCTCCGACGACGACCTGCTGACGCTCGCTGCAGAGCTGGGCAGCGACGTCCCGTTCGCACTGATCGGCGGGTCCGCCCTCGGCACCGGCCGCGGCGAGCTGGTCGAGCCGGTCACCGACCCGGGGACCTGGTGGTGGGTGATCGTCCCGGACCCCGTCGGGCTGTCCACCCCCGAGGTCTACCGGCACTTCGACCGGCTGTTCCCCGGGGCCCCCGCCACTCCGCCGGAGGCCGCCCTGCTGCTGGCCGCCCTGGAGGCACGAGACCCGCACCTGCTGGCGCCCGCACTGCACAACGACCTGCAGCCCGCGGCGTTCGACCTGCGACCGGACCTCGAGAAGCTGATCAACCGGGGCGAGGCCGCGGGTGCGCTGCGCGGTCTGGTCACCGGGTCCGGTCCCACCTGCGTCTTCCTGTGCCAGTCCGCCGACCACGCCCGCGAGGTGGCCGGCGCCCTGGCACAGCCGGGGACCCACCCCGACGACGCGCACGGGCTGCCCGTCGTCCTGGTCGCCAACGGCCCGGTCGCCGGCGCCCACCTCGTGCACTACGACACCCATCCCCCCGAAGGTCCACCCGAGCGCCTGCTGCGCCCACACTCCGTCAGGAAACCCCACTAGTGGCAAACCTCATCAACCTCGAGCGCGTCTCCAAGGCGTACGGCGTCCGCCCGCTGCTCACCGACGTCTCCCTCGGCATCGCCGCCGGGGAGCGGATCGGCATCGTCGGTCGCAACGGCGACGGCAAGACCACCCTGCTCGAGGTGATGACCGGGCTCGAGGAGCCGGACTCCGGCCGGGTCTCGCAGACCCGGGGCCTGCACATCGGCTACCTGCACCAGGGCGACGAGCTGGTCGACACCCACAGCGTCCGCGAGGCCGTGCTCGGTGGCATGGACGACCACGAGTGGGCGGCCGACTACCGCACCCGCGAGATCGTGGAGGTGTTGCTCGCGGGGGTCTCCCTCGACCGGCCGGTGGTCGGACTGTCCGGTGGCGAGCGCCGGCGCTGCTCGCTGGCTGCCCTGCTGCTCGGCGACCACGACCTGGTCGTGCTCGACGAGCCGACCAACCACCTGGACGTCGAGGCGGTCGCCTGGCTGGCGGCCCACCTGGTCAAGCGCGCCTCCGCGATGGTGGTCGTGACCCACGACCGGTGGTTCCTCGACGAGGTCTGCCAGTGGACCTGGGAGGTGCACGACGGGGTGGTGGACGCCTACGAGGGCGGGTACGCCGCGTACGTGCTGGCCAAGGCCGAGCGCACCCGCCAGGCCTCGGCCTCCGAGGCGCGCCGGCAGAACCTCGCCAAGAAGGAGCTGGCCTGGCTACGCCGCGGTGCGCCGGCCCGGACCGCCAAGCCGAAGTTCCGGATCGAGGCGGCCAACGCCCTGATCGAGGACGTGCCCCCGCCGCGCGACCGGCTCGAGCTGCAGAAGTTCGCCACCCAGCGGCTCGGCAAGCAGGTGATCGACGTCGAGGACGTGGACCTCAAGCGTGGCGAGCGCTCCCTGCTCACCAACGCCACGTGGCGCCTCGGCCCCGGCGACCGGGTCGGCCTGGTCGGCGTCAACGGCGCCGGCAAGACCTCGGTGCTCTCGTTGCTCTCCGGCGACCTCGAACCGTCCGCGGGCAAGGTGAAGCACGGCCGGACCATCTCGATGCGGCACCTGACCCAGCAGCTCGACGACCTCGACCCCAACGGCCGCGTGCTGCCGATGGTGGAGTCCTTCCGCCGGGTCGTGAAGACCGACGGCGGCGAGATCAGTGCGACCTCGATGCTGGAGCGCTTCGGGTTCACCGGCGACAAGCTGACCGCCCGGATCGGCGAGCTCTCCGGTGGCGAACGGCGCCGCTTCCAGCTGCTGATGCTGCTGCTCGAGGAGCCCAACGTGCTGCTCCTCGACGAGCCGACCAACGACCTCGACATCGACACCCTGAACGTGCTCGAGGACTTCCTCGACGCCTGGCCCGGCACGCTGATCGTGGTCTCGCACGACCGGTACTTCCTGGAGCGGGTCACCGACTCGGTCTGGGCGCTGCTCGGGGACGGTCAGATCTCGATGCTGCCGCGCGGGGTCGACGAGTACCTCGAACGCCGCGCCGGCGCCGTCGTACCCAAGACCTCGGCGACGGCCACGCCCACCACCGCCGAGTCGGCGCAGTTCTCGGCCGCCGGGGGCGCCAGCGGGCGCAGCTCGTCGGGCGGGTCCGGGTCCGCGGCTGCTGCCTCGTCCAAGAAGGCCAAGCCGGGCAGTGCCGAGGAGCGCACCGCGCGCAAGGCCGTCTCCCGGATCGAGAAGCGGCTGGCCAGGATCAAGGAACGCGAGGCCCAGCTGAACGCCGAGGTGCTCGAGCACGCGCAGGACTACGCCCGGATGGCGGACGTCAGCGCGGAGCTGAGTGCCCTGCACACCGAGCGTGAGGCTCTCGAGCTGGAGTGGCTCGAGGCGTCGGAGCTGCTCGAGTAGTTGTCTGGCGTGACCCTGCTTCATCACGGGATGCAGGTGAAGTCGTGCTTCCCACGGCGTACAGACCATGGGAAGCAATGTTTCGACTGCATCCCGTGATGAAGCAGCGCCGACCGGGGCCTAGCTCGAGGCCGGACCGTTCAGGAGAACGGCGCGAGCAGGGTACGCAGCAGAGCGGCCAGCTTGGCGCGCTCGCGGACCGGCAGACCGGCCAGCAGGGTCTTCTCCGCGTCCAGCAGGGCCTCGAAGGCGCCGTCGACAGCAGTCTTGCCCTCCGGTGTGAGCCGGACGATGACGCCGCGGCGGTCGTCGGGGTCGGGGGAGCGCTCGACGAAGCCGCGGTTGGCCAGCCGGTCGACCCGGTTGGTCATCGTCCCGCTGGTCACCAGGGTCTCGCGCAGCAGCCGGCCGGGCGAGAGCTCGTACGGCGCCCCGGCGCGGCGCAGGGCGGCGAGCACGTCGAACTCCCACGACTCGATCCCGTGGGCGGTGAACGCCTCGCGGCGGGCCAGGTCGAGGTGGCGCGCGAGCCGGGAGATGCGGCTGAAGACCGCGACCGGGGCCAGGTCGAGGTCGGAGCGCTCCCGTTCCCACGCCTCCACCAGCTCGTCGACCTCGTCGCGCATGACCTCATCGTAGACGACTGATCGAGAATCTTGACATCGAGACACTCGTGGTCCACCATGCAAAGTGTCTTGATGTCGAGAGATAGTGAGCGCTCATGACGCACCGCTGGGACCCGGGTTCCTACCTGACCTTCGCCGACGAGCGCGGCCGGCCGTTCGTCGAGCTGGTGGCGCGGGTCGCGGCCGAGACCCCGGAGACCGTCGTCGACCTCGGCTGCGGACCGGGGAACCTCACCGGCCTGCTCGCCGAGCGCTGGCCGGGCGCGCGGGTGACCGGCCTCGACTCCAGCCCGGAGATGATCGCCCGCGCCCACTCCGACACCGGCGACGGCGACGGCCCCCGCTCCGTGCACTTCGAGGTCGCCGACCTGCGCGACTGGGCCGCCGGCACGGACCGGGTGGACGTCCTCGTCTCCAACGCGACCCTGCAGTGGGTCCCGGGCCACCTGGAGCTGCTCGGGGACCTGGTCTCGCGGGTGCGCCCGGGCGGCTGGTTCGCCTTCCAGGTGCCGGGCAACTTCGAGGAGCCCAGCCACACGCTCCGCCGCGACCTGGCCGACGAGCCGCCGTACGCCGCGCACACCCGCGACCTGGCGACCCCGGCGAGCCACGAGCCCGCCGACTACCTCGCGGCGCTGGCTGCCCTCGGGTGCACGGTCGACGCCTGGGAGACGACGTACCTGCACGTCCTCACCGGCCCGGACCCGGTCTTCACCTGGGTCTCCAGCACCGGCGCCCGCCCCACCCTGCAGGCGCTGCCCGATGGCCTGCGCGGGAAGTTCGAGGCGGAGTTCAAGCGCCGGCTCTCCGTCGCCTACCCGGAGACGCCGTACGGCGTGGTGCTGCCGTTCCGCCGGATCTTCGTCGTGGCGCGGGTCCCCGCATGAGACTCCATCACGTGCAGGTGGCCTGCCCGGCCGGTGCGGAGGAGGGGGCGCGGCGCTTCTACGTGACCGGCCTCGGGATGACCGAGGTCGACAAGCCGCCCGCGCTCGCCGGCCGAGGTGGCGCCTGGTTCCGGGCGTACGACGACGGGGGCCGCGTCGCCGCCGAGATCCACGTGGGCGTCGAGGAGCCGTTCGCTCCGGCGCGCAAGGCCCACCCGGCGCTGGTCGTGGCCGACGTCGAGGAGCTCGAGGCGGTGGCAGTGCGGCTGCAGGACGGCGGCTTCGAGGTGGACTGGAGTCAGCGGCTGAGCTTCCCGGGCTTCCAGCGGCTGCACACCCACGACGCCGCGGGCAACCGGGTCGAGCTCCTCGCGCCCGCCTGATCGTCCGGGGCCGACCCCGGTCGCGCGTGGGCTGCCTCACAGCAGGGGGCCAGTCATGGTTACCGACCGGTAGCCTACGGCCATGAGCCAGGTCCAGACACTGTGGAACAAGACCAGTCCGCTGCCCGCCGGCAAGCGCCTCTTCTCGCTGCTGTTCGCGCAGAAGGCGCCGTACTTCGCCACGATCCGGCCGCGGTTCGTCGAGATCCGGCCGAACTACGCCGAGCTGCTGATCCCGAAGCGGCGTGGCGTGCACAACCACCTCAAGACCGTGCACGCGATCGCGCTCTGCAACGGGCTCGAGGCGGCCATGGGTGCGCTGGCCGAGGTGAGCATCCCGAGCGACAGGCGCTGGATCCCCAAGGGGATGGAGATCAGCTACACCGCGAAGGCCACCAGCGACATCACCTGCATCGCCGAGACCGACCCCGAGCAGTGGACCGGCGACGACCCCGACCTGCACGTGCGGGTCAAGGGCGTCCGCGACGACGGCACCGTCGTGATCGAAGGCGTGATCAAGCTGTGGGTCACGGCCAGGCCGACCTGACCCGACCGCGTGGATGATGGTGCCGTGACCGAGATCCTGCCGTTGCCCGCGCCGCCGCGCCGCGAGCCGGAGGTGGAGGACGACTTCTCGGGCGGTCTGCGCGCCTGATCTGTGGGTGGACCACTACCTCCCGCACTGGACGACCCCGGACCGCTCCGCCGCACGGTACGACCTCACCGCGGAGGGTCTGCGCCTGCGCATCGAGGCGGATCAGCTCGACTGGAGAGCCGAGGACGCGCCGATGCGCGTGTCGAACCTCCAGACCGGGACCTTCTCCGGGGGACTCGGCTCACCCAGGGGAACGCACCGTCATCGCCGGGACGGGCTCCTGGTGCGTACGGCGACCCCGACCCGGCTCCTGTGGGCCCCTGCGGCGGGACGCATCGACGTCACCGTCAGTGCGACGCGCGATCCGGGCTGCATGCTGGCCGCCTGGCTGGTCGGCACCGAGCACCAGGACGAGGCCGCCGCCGGTGAGGTCTGCGTGTTCGAGATCGATGCCGCTGCCATCGGCGCCACGACCACGGCGCGCGCCGGGCTGAAGGCCCATGGTGACCCACGGCTGACCACGGACATGGCTGAGGTGGATCTTCCCTTCGACGCCACCCGGCCGCACACCTGGACTGCGATCTGGGGCACGGGCGAGACCCTCATCGGCTGCGAGGGGGTGCTGCTGCGGCGTATCCCGCAGGCGCCCGACTACCCGCTCTTCCTCATGCTCGACCTCTTCGAGATCGGTCCACCCAACGGCTCGTACCCCAAGACCGCGACCCTGCACCGCTTGCGCGGATGGCAGGACGACCACGCGGGCTGACGGGACGTCCAGGTGACGGCGCGGAAGCTCAGGCGTTCTCCCAGAGTCCGATCACGTTGCCCTCGGTGTCGGTGAAGTAGCCGGTGAAGCCCATGTCGCCGACCGGCGTCTTCTCGGTCACGGTCTTCCCGCCGGCGGCCTCGACCTTGCGCAGCGCTTCGTCGACGCTCGGCACGTCGATGACGAGATTCGGCCCTGTGCTCGGGAACTCCGCGCTGCGCGCGAACATCCCACCGTTGATGAAGCCGGGCTCGGTCGGGCCCTGCTCGGTGTCGGTCGGGCCGGTCATCACCATCGTGTAGTCCATGCCCGGCATGGGCACCAGCTGCCAGCCGAACGTCTCGCCGTAGAACCCCCGGGCCCGGTCGCCGTCGTCGAACGGGATCTCGAAGTGCACAACCTTGCCAGACATGTTGCCTCCTCGGAATGGTGTCGATCTTCCAGTGAACTGCGGTGCTCACACCCAGGTCAACGGATGCGGCGCCCACGGCGCACAGGTCCAGCCACGCGAAGCCGAGCCGGCCCGGCACCGTGCTGTCGGTCCAGAGCTGACCATTCAGACGGAAATCGTCCGGAATCGGCTCTACAGTGCCGGGCATGACAGAGATCCGAACGGATTGGCGGGTGCTCGACGGCGTCGCGACAGCGTGGTTCGACGCGCGTTCGCTGATCGAGGGGGCTGCCCTGGCCGGGCGCATCGTGGAGCTGTCGGCCGGGATCGCGGTCGACCTGCGCGCGACAGGTGTGCGGGTGCGCCTGGAGTCAGACGGGCACGCCGAGGCGGTCTCTGCTGCCGCCCGGGAGCTCGGGCTGGCCGCGGACCCTGCCGTCCTGCAGGACCTGAGCGTCGTGTTCGAGTCCGCGAACCCGCCCGAGCTGAAGCGCTTCTGGCAGCGCGCGTTCGACTACGCGTCGGGCGTGGACGGCGGCTTGGCGGACCCGTTGCGGCGTGACCCCGCGATACGGATCCGGCAGTCGACCGAGCATCGGCCGTTGCGACACCGCATCCACCTCGACGTGGTGCGGCCGGCCGCCGCGGTCGAGCAGTCGGGTCTGGGTGAGGCCTCGGGGCCGTACGGGGTCTGCCACGCCGACCCCGACGGCAACGAGGTCGACCTGGTGCCGGGCGGGCCGCTCGGCGAGAGGAACGGAACAGCCGACTGGCAGGCGGTGTTCAGCGCGATGGCGTGCTACCGCACCACCTCGCCGACGCAACAGCGTGACCTGGCCACCGCAGCCGCGGCGCTGGCCGACGGCACCGGCTTCCCTCTTGTGGTCGATCTGCGCCCCGGACTCGTGATCATCGACAGCGGCAAGGACCAGTGGGACGAAGACGCCCACGGCCTCGAGCTCGACTTCACCGACCTCGCCGAAAACATCCAGACAGCTGCCCGCCATCTCGGGGCCACTGCGGATCCGAGGCTGCCGCGCTTCACTCAGCTCTTCCTCGACGCTGCCGACGTCGCCTCGGTCAGAGCGTTCTGGGTCGCCGCACTCGGGTACACCCAGGACCGGCGGGCCGGGGTCAGCGACATCCACGATCCGCGGCGGTTGAACCCGGTGCTGGTGTTCCAAGAGCTCGACGGCTCGGAGACGGGGCGGCGCCGGCAGCGCAACCGCATCCACGTCGAGCTCGCTGTGCCGCCGGACCTCGCGCAGACGCGGCTCGCCGCCGTCGTCGCAGCCGGTGGCCGGCTCCTCGACGGGTCGGAGGATCGTTGGCGGGTCGCCGACCCGGAAGGCAACGAGATGGTGATCGTCAGTGGGATGCCTTGAGTGACCCGCCGGACCTCGGTCCCGTGCCGCAGCGCATCACCGTCGAGGCGGAGCAGGTCCGTCGTCTCGTCGCGGAGCAGTTCCCCCAGTGGGCCGACCTGCCAGTCGAGCCCGTGGCCAAAGGTGGTTGGGACAACTGGACCTTCCACCTCGGCACCGAGATGGTGGTGCGCCTCCCCAGCGCCTCCGAGTACGCCCAGGCAGTCGAGAAGGAGCGCCGATGGCTGCCGACGCTCGCTCCTCAGCTCCCGCTGCCGATCCCGGTCCCGCTGGCCATGGGCAGGCCGAGTGCGGACTACCCGCACCGGTGGTCGATCTACCAGTGGCTCGACGGCGTGACCGCGATCGAAGCCCGCGTCACCGATCCGACCCGGTTCGCCGTCGACCTGGCCGGGTTCCTGGCAGCCTTGCAGAGCGTCGACGCTGCCGGCGGTCCCCAGCCGGGAACCCACAACTGGTTCCGGGGAGGCACGCTGCGCACCTACGACGAGGGGACCCTGCGCGCACTCGAGGCGCTGGACGGCCACGTCGATGTCGACCTGGCTCGCGAGATCTGGGCGGAAGCGCTTACTCCAGCCACACCGCGAACGCTGAGACCAGCGAGTTGATCGCGATGTAGATCAGGGCCACGAGGGCATGGCAGCGTCATCAGGCTGCGTGCCGACGAACGTCGCGATCCCCTTGGCCTCGCGGGTCAGCTCGCCGTAGACCACCGACGAAGCCGCAGCGAGGTGTCGGCTCTCGAGGACGACCACGCACTGGCTGATGATCGACGGCAGCATGAACCGCACCGCCTGGGGCGTCAGGATCCCCGTCATCACCTGGTACTTCCGCATGCCCGAGATGGCGTACGCCGCCTCCGACTGTCCGCGCGGCACCGCGCCGATGCCGGCCCGGAAGACCTCGGCGAGGACCGCGCCGTTGTAGAGGGTCAACCCGGTCACCAGCGCGAGCAGGGCGGTGGACTGGCGCTCCAGTCCGGTGTCCTGCGTCTGGAGGAAGAAGAAGACGAAGATGATCAGCAGGAGCAGCGGCACGGCCCGGAAGAACTCGATGACCATGACCGCCGGGACGCTGATCCACGAGTGGTCGGACAGCCGCGCGACCGCCAGGAAGAACCCGACGATCACCGACGTCACGATCGCGATCGCGGCGGCCTTGAGCGTGCCGAGCAGACCGTCGATCAGGGCACTCAGGATGTTGGCGGCGAACAGCTTCTCGAAGATCCGCGGCTCGAACTGCCCGGCTGCGTTGAACTTGTAGATCACCCAGGCGAGGAAGCCGAGGAGCAGCGCGGCGAAGATCACCGAGTAGATGCGGTGCCGGGCGAGCGTGCGCGGCCCGGGCTGGTCGAAGAGGACACTCGCAGACATCAGGCCACCCGCACCTTGCGCTCGATGAGGGACGAGGTGAGGGCGATGATGCTCACCAGGAACATGTAGCCGAGAGCGAAGCCGACGAAGATCGCGTACAGCGAGGTCGGGTTGTCGTTGATCAGCTTCTGCATCACGAAGGTCGCCTCCGTGACCCCGACCGCGAGTGCGACGGACGTGTTCTTGGTCATCGCGATCAGCGCGCTGGCCAGCGGCGGGAGCACGGTCCGGAACGCCTGCGGCAGGATCACCTCGCGCAGCGTCTGGCCGAAGGTCATCCCGATCGACCGGGCTGCCTCGGCCTGGCCCAGCGGGATCGCGTTGATGCCCGAGCGCAGTGCCTCGCACACGAAAGCCCCTGTGTAGAGGCCGAGCGCCGTGGTGGCGAAGATGAAGAAGACGTTGAAGTTCAGCAGCGCCGCGTCACCGAGGCGGACCTCGGGGCGGATGTCGAGCTGGGGGATGCCGAAGGCGAAGAGCAGCATGATCACCAGCAGCGGCGTGTTGCGCACCGTGTAGACGTACGCCGTGCCGATGGCTCGCCCGAGGGCGATGGGGGAGACCCGCAGACCGGCCATGATCGAGCCCACCACGAGCGCGATCGTCCCGGCGATCAGCACCATCTCGACGGTGACTCCGAAGGCCTGCAGGATCTGCTGCCAGTTCTCGCGGAATACGTCCACGCGTCCTCCTGCCTTCGTGTCGTCGTGTCTGATGGCCGTGCCGACCGGTGGGCGGCGACCAGGCGGTCGCCGCCCACCGGATCAGGTCACTGGCAGGGGTCGAGCTCCGGGGTCTCGGGAGTGTCGACTCCGGAGACACCCAGGGTGGCCTGGAACGCGTCGCCCCAGGTGCCGTCGTCGAACGACTCCTGCAGCGTCTTGTTGAGGAAGTCGCACATGCCCTCGGCGTCCTTGTTGTAGCCGACGCCGTAGCGCTCCTCGGAGAACGGCTCACCGACGACCTCGAGCTCGTCCGGGTGGTCCGCCGCGTAGCCGAGCAGGATCGCACCATCGGTGGTCACCGCGTCCACGGTCTTGTTCAGCAGCTGCTCCACGCACTCGGAGTACGTCGCGAACGGCGCCGGCTTGGCGCCGTACTCGTCCTCCACGCGCTGCAGGGAGGTCGACCCGGAGACCGAGCAGACCTTCGCGTTCGCGAGATCCTCCGGACCCTGGATGTCGAGCTCGCCGTCCGTACGGACCAGCAGCTGCTGGCCGGTCAGGTAGTAGGGCCCGGCCTGGCCGACGACCTTGCGACGGTCGTCGGTGATCGAGTACGACGCGAGCACCAGGTCGACGGTGCCGTTCTGGAGGAAGGGCTCCCGGTTGTCGGAGACCGTCTCCACCCAGTCGATGTTGTCGTCCGAGATGCCGAGCTTGGCGGCGATGATCCGACCCATCTCGATGTCGAAGCCCTCGGGGGCGTCAGCGCCCGGGGCCTGGAAGCCGATACCCGGCTGGTCCTTCTTCACGCCGATCTTGATCTTGCCGGCGTCTGAGAGGTCCTTGGCGGCACCGGTCAGGTCGGGCGCGGCCTCGACGTTGACGTCCACCTGGCCGCCGGAGTCGCTGCCGCAGGCGCTGAGCGCGAATGCCAGACCGGTGGCGGCGACCAGCGCCTTGAATTTCATATTGCGCATCTGCTTCTCCTTGTTCCCGGCCGGATGTCTCCCGGCCTTGGGCTTGGTTGGCCAGTGCCTACCTGGGCCTAGTGCTTGAGGATCTTGCCGAGGAAGTCCTTGGCGCGCTCACTCTCGGGGTTCGTGAAGAACTCCTCGGGGGTGTTCTCCTCGACGATTGCCCCCTCGGACATGAAGATCACCCGATCGCCGGCGGTCCGGGCGAAGCCCATCTCGTGGGTCACCACGACCATGGTCATGCCCTGCTCGGCGAGGTCGACCATGACGTCGAGGACCTCCTTGATCATCTCGGGGTCCAGCGCCGAGGTGGGCTCGTCGAAGAGCATCACCTTGGGATCCATGGCCAGCGCTCGGGCGATCGCGACCCGCTGCTGCTGGCCGCCGGAGAGCTGGGCGGGGTACTTCTGCGCCTGCTGCTCGATGCCGACCCGCTCCAGGAGCTCCATGCCGCGCTTGTCCGCGTCCGCCTTCTTGTGCTTGCGGACCTTGATCGGGCCGAGCGTGACGTTCTCGAGGATCGTCTTGTGGGCGAAGAGGTTGAAGCTCTGGAAGACCATGCCCACCTCGGCCCGCAGGTGCGCCAGCTCCTTGCCCTCCTGGGGCAGGGCGACACCGTCCAGCGTGATCGAGCCCTTGTCGATGGTCTCCAGGCGGTTGATCGCCCGGCAGAGCGTGGACTTGCCCGAGCCGGACGGTCCGATCACGACCACGACCTCGCCGCGCTTGATGGACAGGTTGATGTCCTGGAGCACGTGCAGCTCGCCGAACCACTTGTTCACGCCGTCCAGGACGACCAGGGGCTCGCCCTTGCCGGCCGGTTTCGGCTCCGCTTGCGTCTGGCTCATGCGGAGCAATCTTCCATACCTGGCCCCTCCGGGCCACGACCAGCGACAGCCGCGGCCGAATTGATATGGCTTTTTGACCCGTTCTGCCGCGGAACCACCTGAGATTTCATACGGTTGCGGCGACGCCCATCTCGGAACGAGGAGATCACCTGTGAGTGTCCTGCTCGTGTCCAAGGTCGACATCGACGCTCTGGTCACGATTGCGCTGCGCTGGTCCAACTCCGTGGACTCCCTGCGGTTGAGCCAATCCGTGCACCAGGCGATGCATGTCTCGCGGAGCACCGCCGACCAGGTCGGCACTCGGCTGCTGCAGGCCAACTGGAACGCCTTCCACTACGGCGGTGACCCGGACCTGCTCGACGACGCCGGCCGCGGCTACTTCGCGCTGCACGGCATCGAGCCGTTCCCCGGCTACGTCTTCGACGAGCTGCCGGGAGCGCCGCTGCCGGAGACGTGCCTGCACCTGGTGGGCTTCTACGAGTTCCAGACCGCGGGCGACAACTGGGTGGGCACGTTCCCCGAGCGCTTCGTCGCCGCCCTGACCGAGTGCGCACAGCTCCAGCTCGGTGATCTCCGCGCGGAGGAGCTTCCGGGATACTCCAACGTGCCCTGGGGTCTCGACGAGCGGGACCGAAACCTGTTCGAGCGCCTCTCCATCTGATGCAGTGGCCCCGGCGCCCGGCGGTTTCACCGCACGGGCACGCGGGCACGAGATGGCCATGCTGGCCGTCGTCGTCATCCTGGTCGTCTCTGCCGCACTGGTCGTGGGCGCGGCCTGGGGCATCTATGGCCGGCTGCCGGCCGACCTCGAGGGCTTCATCGTGGCGTTGGCCGGCGGCGCCCTCATGGTGTCCGCCGTACTGGAGCTGATCGAGCCGGCGTCGCACGTCGTGCCGATCTGGCTGGTGGGCCTCGTCGTGGTGGCCGGCTCTGTGGTCTTCGCGGTGCTGGACCGGGCCGTCAAGTCGCGCTCGGACGGCAGCAGCGGTGGGGGACTGCTCGCGGCGATCACCCTCGACGGGATCCCGGAGAACCTCGCCCTCGGGGTCGCGCTGATCGGCACCGGCCCGACGGGCGCGGCTGCGCTCTCCGGGTCGATCCTGCTCTCCAACCTGCCCGAGGCGGCCGGGGGCGCCAAGGAGATGTCCGGCAGCGGCCACTCGAACCGTCGGGTGCTGGGGCTGTGGGCCGGCACGGCGGCGCTGCTCTCGGCGGCAGCGGTGGCCGGGTACCTGCTCCTGTCGGGGGTGCCGGAGGACGTGCTCGCGGTCGTGCGGTGCTTCGCCGGCGGAGCCGTCACCGGGTCGCTCGCGATCGAGGTCTTCCCGCAGGCGTTCAAGGAGAGCGGCTACCTGACCGGACTTGCCGTCGCGCTCGGCCTGGTGCTCGCGCTCTACCTCGCCCAGCTCGGCGGCTGATGGTCCGTCGGGCCGCTCCGGAGGCGGTGCGAACGATTCGGGCCCGCGGCTCGTGCCGACGTAGTCTTGACCGGTCATGCGCACCTATGAAGTCCGCACCTACGGGTGCCAGATGAACGTCCACGACTCCGAGCGGCTCACCGGCTTGCTGGAGGACGCGGGGTACGTCGCCTACGAGGCGCCCCACGACCGTGCCGACCGGGTGGTGCACCCCGACGTCGTCGTCTTCAACACCTGCGCAGTGCGTGAGAACGCCGACAACAAGCTCTACGGCAACCTGAGCCACCTCGCACCGATCAAGGCCGCCCACCCGGGCATGCAGATCGCCGTCGGTGGCTGCCTGGCCCAGAAGGACCGCGCCACCATCACCGAGAAGGCGCCGTACGTCGACGTCGTCTTCGGCACCCACAACATCGGGTCGCTGGCGGTGCTGCTCGAGCGGGCCCGGGTGCAGGAGGAGGCCCAGGTCGAGATCCTGGAGTCCCTCGAGGTGTTCCCCTCGACGCTGCCCACCAAGCGGCAGTCGGCGTACGCCGCCTGGGTGTCGATCTCGGTCGGCTGCAACAACACGTGCACGTTCTGCATCGTCCCGGCGTTGCGGGGCAAGGAGAAGGACCGCCGCCCCGGCGAGATCCTGGCCGAGATCGAGGCGCTGGTCGCCGACGGCGTCAGCGAGGTCACCCTGCTCGGGCAGAACGTCAACGCGTACGGCGTGGAGTTCGGCGACCGCCAGGCCTTCTCGAAGCTGCTGCGGTCCTGCGGCTCGATCGAGGGGCTCGACCGGGTCCGCTTCACCTCCCCGCACCCGGCTGAGTTCACCGACGACGTGATCGAGGCGATGGCCGAGACCCCCAACGTGATGCCGTCGCTGCACATGCCGCTGCAGTCCGGCTCCGACAAGGTGCTGCGCGACATGCGCCGTTCCTACCGGCAGTCGAAGTACCTCGGCATCATCGAGCGGGTCCGGGCCGCGATGCCCGACGCCGCGATCACCACCGACATCATCGTCGGCTTCCCCGGCGAGACCGAAGAGGACTTCCGGGCGACCCTCGACGTCGTGCGCGAGGCACGGTTCGCGGGCGCCTACACGTTCCAGTACTCCAAGCGCCCCGGCACGCCGGCCGCCACCCTGGACGACCAGATCTCGCCGGCCGTGGTCAAGGACCGCTACGAGCGCCTCGTCGAGGTCGTCAACGACGTCGCCTGGACCGAGGCCAAGACGTGCGTGGGCCGGCGCGTCGAGCTGATGGTCTCCGAGGGTGAGGGTCGCAAGGACGCCGAGACCCACCGCCTCTCCGGCCGTGGGCCCGACAACCGGCTGGTCCACTTCGCCGCCGACTTCTCCCGGGTCGAGCTGGACGGAGTCCGTCCCGGGGACCGGGTCGAGGTCGAGATCACCTACGCCGCTCCGCACCACCTGGTCGCGGACGGGCCGGTGCTGGCCGCGCGGCGTACCCGCTCCGGAGACGCCTGGGAGGGCCGCACCGCTGCTCCCGTGGCCACCGGGGTGACCCTCGGGATGCCGTCGCTCGGTGTCCCCGCGCCGCTGCCGGACGCCCCCGCCTGCGGCTGAGGCCTCGACTCCTCGCGTCAGTCCGAGCGCGGATCGGTGGAGGAGTAGCCCGCCTTCGGGTCGAGCCCTTCGGGGTTCTCCTCCGGTGCCCCCGGCGCCTGCTCGGGCGGGACGTCCTCGTCGCCGCGGCGCTCGACCCGGTCGGTCGGGCGCACACCGTCGGTCGACACCTGGCCGGGACCGGCCGGTCCGGTGCGCTCGCTGCTCACACCCATGTCGCCGGCGGCTCCCTCGGGACCGTTGGCGTTCGGGTTCGAGTCGCGGATGTCGGTCTCGTCGTTGTCCATGACCTGTTCCTACCCACCCCGCCGTCGGCTCATACGCGGTGTCAGGCCGGGGACTCCTCCTCGGGGTCCTGGCCGTCCCGGTTGCTGTCGTCGGACTTCGTCGCCTCGGTGGTGGTGTCCTCGAGGTCCCTCATCTCCACCGGTTCGGCGGCCGCGGCCGGGTTCGCCTCCGGGGAGAGGTCGGGGATGGTCGGCGCGCCCTCGTGGTCGCCGCCGTCGATGGCGTCGACGCCGCCGGGGTTCGGCTCGCCGGGCTCGATGACGGGCTCGGGCTTCGGGGGAAGGTCGTCGGCAGTCATGGGTCTCCTTCGTCGTGCGGTCGAAGTCGTGCGGATCGGACGGGTGCTCAGCTGGCGAAACCGAACGTCATGTACGGCGACGTGGTGCCCAGGCGCAGGGCTTCCAACACCTGCCGCTCGTGGGGCACCACCGGGTCGGGCAGCCGGTCCAGGGAGTACCAGCGCAGCTCGACGCACTTCTCGGGCTCGACGACCCGGGGTTCGCCGGACCAGGAGCGCGAGGTGAAGAAGAAGTCGATCCGCTCCTCGATGGCCTCGCCTCCCTGGGTGCGCTGCATGGAGGTGACGAACTCCAGGTCGAGGTCGCCGATCGCCAGCTCCTCGACGGCCTCGCGGCGTGCGGCGGCGTACGCCGTCTCGCCCTGCTCGACGTGACCGGCGGCCGCAGCGGCCCAGTGGCCGTCCATGTAGCCGGTGTTCTGGCGCAGCTGCAGCAGCACCTCGGGCGCACCGGCACCGGCGTCACCAGCCCCGGCCGCCTCGCCCGACGGGTCGCGCAGCAGGAAGACGTACGCCGCCGGCACCACCACGAAGCGATCCAGCACAGTCACTGGGACGGCTGGTCGAGCGAGGTCTCGGCGTTCTCCTGCTGCAGCGCGCGCCGGGCCTCGTCCTGCTCGGGCCTGTCAGCGGACTCGCCGGGATGCGCCTCGGTCCCGTCGTCGTCGGGCCGGGTGACCCGGCTCGTGCCGGGGCCCGGGTCGGGAGCCGCCTGGCCGGGGGAGTCGGGTCCGGCGGGCGCGTCGTCCCGCTGGGGTCCGCCGGGCGGGCGGGGTGCGTCGAGGGAGCTGTCGCTCACGGGGCCTCCTGGATGCGGGTGGGCAGGCGGTGTCAGGCGGGTCGGGCCGGACTCGGGCAGGCGTCGCTCAGCGGGCGTGCTTCGGGCCCACGTCGCCGTCGGCCTTGCCGTCGAGCTTGTCGAGGGCGTCCTTGGCCTTGTCTGCGCCCTCCGCGAGCTTGGCCGCATGCTTGCCGCCGGTCCGCTCGTCGATCGCCTCGGCTGCCTTGTCGATGCCGTCGGCCACCTTGTCACCGTGCTTGTCGACGGCGCCGGTCAGGGCGTCCTTCGCCTTGTCGAAAAAGCTCATGACTCACTCCTCACATCGGGTCGGCCCCGATGGGGAGCCGCACCCTTGCCACACTAGCGACATGCCCGAACAGTCGCGCGACCTGCCCGAGGTGCCCGACGTGCCCGTGGTGGCCGTCGTCGGCGCGACGGCATCGGGCAAGACCGGCCTGTCCCTCGACCTCGCCGAGCGGCTCGGCGGCGAGATCGTCAACACCGACGCGATGCAGGTCTACCGGGGCATGGACATCGGCACCGCCAAGCTGCCCGTGGCCGAACGCCGCGGCATTCGGCACCACCTGCTGGACACCCTGACCGTGCGGGACACCGCGACCGTCGCCCAGTTCCAGGTCTGGGCCCGGGACGCCGCGGCCCGGCTGCGGGCGCGGGGCACGGTCCCGGTCCTGGTCGGCGGCTCCGCGCTGTACACCCGGGCGATCCTCGACCGGTTCGAGTTCCCGCCCACCTCCGAGATCGTCCGCGGCCGGCTCGAGGAGGAGCTGCACCGGTTCGGCTCGGACGCCCTGCACCAACGGCTGCGCCGGCTCGATCCCGCGGCGGCGGAGAAGATCCAGGTCGAGAACGGGCGCCGCATCGTCCGCGCCCTCGAGGTGATCACGCTGACCGGCCGCCGCTACTCCGCCACCCTGCCCCAGCTGGAGTACGCCGACCCGCGCTCGGTCCAGATCGGCGTCGACATCGACCGGCCGACCCTCGACCAGCGGATCGCCGAGCGGGTCGACGCGATGTTCGAGCAGGGTTTCGTCGACGAGGTGGCCAGGCTGCTGGACGAGGGGCTGGCCGAGGGTCAGACCGCCCGCCGCGCGATCGGCTACAGGGAGGTCGTCGCTCACCTCGCCGGCGAGCTGACCCTCCGGGAGGCGCGGGACCAGACCATGTTCGCGACCCGTCGTTTCGCCCGGCGCCAGGACTCGTGGTTCCGCAAGGACCCCCGGATCGTCTGGGTCCGCTTCGACGACCCCGACCGGGTGGACCAGGCGCTGGCCGCCGTCGCCGCCAAAACCAGGACGCCCAGCGTCGACTGACGGCGTAGCGTGCGGACATGGCTTCGGGCATGGACATGGGAACCCCGCTCACCTCGGTCGAGGCGCTGGTCGAGCTCCTCGGCGAGCCCGCTCCGCGGGTCCGGGACAAGGCCCGCCCAGCGCTGGTCGAGCGTGACCTCGACTGGCTGGCGGCATCGCCGTTCTGCGTGCTCGCCACGGCCTCGGCCACCGGTGAGGCGGACGCCTCGCCCAAGGGGGACCCCGCCGGCCGGCTCGTGCACGTCCTCGACGACCGGACGATCGCCCTGGCCGAGCGCCCGGGCAACCGGAGGGCCGACGGCTACCGCAACATCCTCGAGAACCCCCACGTCGGGCTGGTCTTCCTGATCCCCGGCCGCGGCGACACGCTGCGGGTCAACGGCCGGGCCAGGCTGGTCAGCGACGCCCCGTTCTTCGACGAGATGGTGGTCCGCGGGCACCGCCCGGTGCTGGCGGTCGTGGTGGAGATCGACGAGGTCTTCCACCACTGCCAGAAGGCGTTCCTCCGCTCGGGGCTGTGGGACCCGACCACGTGGGACCCCGACGGCACCGTGCCGCGACGGGCCGTGCTCGCGCACGAGCTCGACCGCCCCGAGGAGTCGATCGAGGAGCTCGACGCCTACTACGGACCGTCGTACGCCGAGCGGATCTACGACTGAGCTCGCCGCTGCGGGGCCGGTGCCCGACAATGGGGCGGTGACCAGCCCCTACCCCTTCCTCAAGGGACACGGCACGGAGAACGACTTCGTGCTGCTGCCCGACCACGACGGCCGTGTGCACGGCCGGCTCGAGCCGAGCCGGGTCGCCGCGCTGTGCGACCGGCGTGCCGGCCTCGGCGGGGACGGGGTGATCCGGGTGATCCGGACCTCCGCGTACGACGGCGCCGACGCCGAGGCGATCCGGGCGATGCCCGGGGCCGCAGACGCCGAGTGGTTCATGGACTACCGCAACAGCGACGGGTCGCTGTCCGAGATGTGCGGCAACGGCATCCGCCTCTTCGCCCGGCACCTGGTCGACGAGGGGCTTGCCGACGCCGGCGCCCCGATCCCGATCGCCACCCGGGCCGGGGTCAAGGAGCTGAGCGTCGACGGGGAGTCGATCACCGCCGATCTCGGCCGGCCCCAGGTCGTCGGGGAGACCGAGGTGACGGTGGGGGAGCGCTCCTGGCCGGCCGCGCACGTCGACCTCGGCAACCCGCACGCCGTCGCCTTCGTGACCGACCTGGCAGACGCCGGACGGCTGCTGGACCCGCCGGGCCACGACCCGGCGCGGTACCCGGCCGGCGTCAACGTCGAGTTCGTGGTGCGTCGCGGCGAGCGGCACGTCGCCATGCGGGTGCACGAGCGCGGCTCCGGCGAGACCCGGTCCTGCGGCACCGGGGCGGGAGCGGTGATGGTGGCGGCTGCCCTGGCGGACGGCGGCGCCAACCCGCCGGGTGCCGACGTGGCGTACCGGGTCGACGTGCCGGGTGGGCGACTGACCGTGACCTGGACCGCCGCCGACCGGCTGCTGCTGGCCGGACCTGCGGTGCTCGTCGCGACGGGCACCACCAGCCTCTGACCGGCGCCGATCTAGGATGCCGCGCATGGACATCAAGGGAGCCTCAGCCATCGTCACCGGCGCGGCATCGGGCATCGGTGCGGCTGTGGCCCGCCAGCTCGCCGCCCGGGGCGCCGTCGTCATCGTGGCCGACCTGCAGGCCGACAAGGGCGAGGCCCTGGCCGCCGAGATCGGCGGCGTCTTCGCCAAGGTCGACGTGACGCAGACCGAGCAGATCACCTCCGCCGTCGAGGCGGCCGCGGAGATCGCCCCGTTGCGCGCGGTGGTGAACTCGGCGGGCATCGCCGCGGCCCTGCGCACGATCGGGCGGGACGGCCAGATCGAGTCGGCGCACGACCTCGACGCGTTCACCCGGGTGATCGCGGTCAACCTGATCGGGACCTTCGACATGGTCCGCCAGGCCGCGTCGGTGATGAGCCGCAACGAGCCCGACGCCGACGGACAGCGCGGCGCGATCGTCAACCTGGCCAGCGTCGCGGCGTTCGACGGCCAGATCGGCCAGGCGGCGTACGCCTCGTCGAAGGGCGGCGTGGTCGGGATGACCCTGCCCGTGGCCCGCGACCTCGCTGCCTCCGGGATCCGGCTCAACACCGTGGCACCCGGCCTGATCGACACCGCCATCTACGGCGAGGGCGAGGAGGCCGAGGCGTTCAAGGCGAAGCTCGGTGAGAGCGTGCTCTTCCCCAAGCGGCTCGGGGTGCCCGACGAGCTCGCCAGCATGGTGCTGGAGTGCCTGACGAACTCCTACATGAACGGCGAGACCGTGCGCGTCGACGGCGGCATCAGGATGCCCCCGAAGTAGTCGGGTCCGGCTCCCAGCGGGTGAGGTCGAGGACCAGGTCGGCCCGGTGCTGGGCCGCGTGCACGAGCGCGGCGTTCGGCTGGTCGATCGCCTCGACCCAGGCCCGCGCCGCGGCCGGCGACTTGCCGAACCGGGCGTGCCGGGCGACCAGCCGCGGCACTCGGACGGAGTCGTCGGTGACCAGGTGCCAGACCTGGTCGAGCTGGGCGCGCACGGCCCGCCACGGGTCCTCGTCGAGGAGCAGGTAGTTGCCCTCGGTCACCACGAGCCCGACGTCGTGGGGCACCGCGATGGCCCCGGCGATCGGCTGCTCGAGCTCGCGCTCGAACGTCGGCGCCATCACCGTGTGGTCGGCCCGCTCGCGCACCCGGCGCAGCAGTGCGGCGTACCCCCACGCGTCGAACGACTCCGGCGTCCCCTTGCGGTCCAGGATCCCCCGGTGCGCGAGCTCGACGTCGGCGAGGTGGAAGCCGTCCATCGGCACCACCACCGCCCCGAAGGTGCGGTGCAGGTACGCCGCCAACGTCGACTTGCCGGACCCCGGTGCGCCGGCCAGCCCGAGCAGGAACCGGCCCGCGGCGGGCAGGAGCCGGCTCAGCTCGCGGCCCTCCGGGGAGACGGTGACGGTCGCGGGGGAGCCCTGGGGGTCCATGGGCTCACGTTAAAGGTTCGCGTCGGTTCGTGTGGCGACCTACATTGGAGGTACTTATGACGAACGCACACGAATTCAACCTCGACGCCGAGCTGGACTCCACCGACGACTGGGACGAGCCCGAGGAGTCCGACGACGACTTCGTCAGCGGGTACGCCGACGAGCCGGACCCCGAGGAGGCCGTCCCCACTGCCGGGGCGATGGAGCTGGCCGAGCGGCACGCGCTGCGCCGGGTGGCCAGCCTCTCCACCGAGCTCGAGGACATCAGCGAGGTCGAGTACCGCCAGCTGCGCCTCGAGCGGGTCGTGCTCGTCGGGGTGTGGACCGGCGGCACCGTCGAGGACGCCGAGAACTCCATGGCCGAGCTCGCGCTGCTGGCCGAGACCGCCGGCTCCGAGGTGCTCGAGGCGGTCTACCAGCGCCGGCAGAACCCCGACCCGGCGACGTACGTCGGTCGCGGCAAGGTGGACGGCATCCGCGAGATCGTCCAGGCGACCGGCGCGGACACGGTGATCTGCGACGGTGAGCTCGCGCCCAGCCAGCTGAGGAACCTCGAGGACAAGCTCAAGGTCAAGGTCGTCGACCGGACCGCGCTGATCCTCGACATCTTCGCCCAGCACGCCCGGTCGCGGGAGGCCACCGCGCAGACCGAGCTGGCCCAGCTCAACTACATGAAGCAGCGGCTGCGCGGCTGGGGTGGGCAGCTGTCCCGCCAGGCCGGTGGCCGGGTCGGCGCGGACGGTGGCGGCATCGGCGGCCGTGGTCCCGGTGAGACCAAGATCGAGACCGACCGGCGCCGGATCAACACCAAGATCGCCAAGCTCCGCCGCGAGCTCAAGGAGATGAAGGGCACCCGCGACACCAAGCGGGCCGAGCGCAAGCGCAACGCGATCCCCTCGGTCTCGATCGCCGGCTACACCAATGCCGGCAAGTCCTCCTTGCTCAACCGGCTCACCGACGCCGGGGTGCTGGTGGAGGACTCGCTGTTCGCGACCCTCGACCCGACCACCCGGCGCACCACCACCACCGACGGCCGGATCTACACGATGAGCGACACGGTCGGCTTCGTGCGGCACCTGCCGCACCAGCTGGTCGAGGCGTTCCGCTCCACCCTGGAGGAGGTCGCCGACTCCGACCTGATCCTGCACGTGGTCGACGGATCGCACCCCGACCCCGAGGGCCAGCTGGCCGCGGTGCGTGAGGTGTTCGCCGAGATCAAGGCCGACCAGGTGCCCGAGCTGGTGGTGATCAACAAGGCCGACGCCGCCGACCCGATGGTGCTGGCCCGGCTGCGCCAGCGCGAGCCGCACTCGGTCGTGGTGAGCGCCAAGACCGGCGAGGGGATCGCCGACGTGCTGGCCCTGGTCGAGCGCGACCTGCCGCACCCGGGGATCGAGTTCACGGCGTTGCTGCCCTACGAGCGCGGAGACCTGGTCAACCGGATCCACCAGCAGGGCGAGATCGCCAGTCTCGAGCACACCGGGGAGGGCACGTTGGTCTCCGGGCGCGCGCACGAGGACCTCGCCGGCGAGCTGTCGGCGTACGCCGTCTCCTGAGCCGAGCGGTCAGGTGGCCGGTGGCCGCTCGACCAGGCGCAGTGCCAGCCGAGGACAGACCCGGGTGGCCTCGCGTGCCGTGTCCAGCAGCGGCTGCTCGACCGGGCCGCGCACCAGTGGGTAACCCCACTCGTCGAGATCGATCAGCTCGGGCAGGACCTCGTGGCACAGGCCGCGCCCGGTGCAGACCGTCCAGTCCACGCGGATCTCGTGCCTCATGACGCCAGCCCGACGAGCCGGGTGCAGCCGCCACGGGCGTGCCGGGACAGCTCGTCGGGGAAGGCCGTCAGCAGGGACCGCACCATCTGCGCGGTGCCGTCCGGGTGCGCGCAGGCGCCTCGCCCCACCACCAGGGCGCACAGCTCCTCCAGCCGGGTCAGTCCGGCGCTGCCGTCCACGGCTCGGTGCAGGGCGGCCGCGAGCGCGGGCAGGCCGTTGTAGCAGGGCCCGCACCGCTGGGCGCTCTGCGTCGCCAGGTAGTCGGTGATCCGGGTCGTGAGGGTGACCGGGCAGTCCTCCCGGGCCATCGTGAGGACGATGCCCGCGCCGAGGGTGAGCCCCTGCTCCTGCAGGTGGTCGATCGAGACCCGCAGGTTCGACAGCGTGCCGGCGCTCGCCCAGGTGCCGTGAAAGCCCCCGAGCAGCGCCGGCCGGCCGCGAGCCGAGTCGGGGAGCAGGCTCTGGAGCCGCGTGCCGTACTGCGCCTCGACCACCCGCGCCGGGGTCCTGCTCCCGATCAGGGTGACCAGGGTGGTCCCCGGCTCGTCCAGGCTGCCGAGCCGGTGGTACTCCTGTTCTCCGGCGAGCGAGAGCCACCCCAGCTGTGCCCAGGTCTCGGCGTTGGCCAGCAGCGTCGGGCGGCCCCGGTGGCCGCGCTGTGCCGCAGGCTCCCAGCTGGTCACCGGAAGGTTCGAGCGCCCTGCCATCAGCTCGAGGACCGCACTGGACTGGCCCGAGACGAAGCAGGGGTCGCGACGTGCACCTCGAACCTGTTCGCTCGCTCCGAGATCGCCCGGCGCATCGCGGCGGCCGCCGCCGGCCGGTCGCCGGGCAGGACCACGTGGATCTTGCGCGAGCCGAGCGCGTGCGCCGCAGCGCGGGCGCCGTCGAGGACCAGGTGCGGCCGGGCCAGGGCCAGGGCGGTGTCCTTGGCGCTCGCCGGCTCTCCCTCCGCGGGGTTCACCACGACGACTGGTCGGCGGCCGTCGGCCACGGTCTGCAGCTTCACCACGAACGGGAACCCGGCGCCGCCGCGCCCGCGGAGCCGGGACCGGGCGGCCATGCCGACCAGCTCGCTGAGACCCCGGCGCGGAAGGTCGCCGTACCGGCGACGGTGCGCCAAGAGTCCCGGTCCCTCGTGGATGCCCGCCAGGAGCGCCGGGCCCTCGTCGATCTGACAGGCCTGGACGGGGCTGATCGGCGAGTCGCTCATACCGACTCCCGACGGACGGGAGACCGGGCTCCGAGCAGCCCCCACACCCGGCTCACCACGGCGGCACCGACGAGCGCGACGCAGCCACCGGTGAACCACCAGGCCCACGGTGCCCGCGCGGTCAGGTCGGTGCCGATCCCGATGGCGTGCGCGACCGACATCACCCACGCGAGGTACGAGAGCTGGTGCACCATGCTCCAGGCGCGGTGCCGGATCCGGTGCCGCACCACGCTGCTGAGCGCCACGGCAATGGTCAGGTCGAGGGCGAGGGTGCCGAGCCCCAGCCACCATGGGTGGTACGTCGAGCCGACGACCGGGACCAACGCCTGCCACCAGCGGATGTCGACGAACGAGTCGACGACGGCCGTCACCACGTGGGCACCGAGCAGCAGGAGACCGAGGAGCGACACGTTGCGGTGCAGCGACTGGCTCACGAACGCCGGGACGCCGCGCCCGGCCCGGCCCGACGTGGCGAGCACCCCGAGCGCCGTGGCGAAGCTCAGGACGCCGAGCAGCACGAACCCCGTGCTGCGGTTGAAGTACCAGAGGAGGGGAGCGTCCATCAGGCCGGCACCCCCGACGCGGTCGGGCTGACGACCGGCCAGCTGCCGATCAGTCGGACGCCGGCGCTCCCGACCAGTCGTGCGGTGACCCCACGTGCGGCGAGCCAGGCCGGGGCCTCGCGACCCAGGACGATCGCCGCCGTCGAGGCGGTGTTCGCCGCCACGCAGGTGGGTCCGGTGGCCGTGACCGTCGTCCACACCTCGACCGCCGGCTGGGAGGTGCGCGGGTCCAGCAGGTGATGGCGACGGACGCCGTTCCTCGACCAGTGCCGCACCCGGGTGGACGAGGTCGCGAGGCCGCCACGGTCGAGGCCGACCAGCACGTCCGGAGGGTCGTCGGGGTGGGTCGACACGGAGATCGGCCACGGCTCGCGGCTGGTGCCGGCGATCGCGATGTCCCCACCGAGGCTGACGATCGCCGGCCCGAGCAGCTGCTCGGTCAGGGCAGCGGCGATCAGGTCCGCGGCCCAGGCCTTGGCGGTGCAGCCCAGGTCGAGCGCCGTGTGCCGGGGGATGCACACAGCGCCGTCGTCCAGCTCGATGTGGCGCCAGTCCTGCGGGCGGACCGGCTGCCAGACCTCGGCAGCCGCCGTGGTCTCCGGCGAGTCGGTCAGCAGCCCCAGGTCCCGGTCGTAGCCCAGCTCGACGAGCCGGTGGCCGAGCAGCGGGTTGACCAACCCGTCCGTCCGGTGCGCCGCCTCGAGGGCGGTGCGAACGGCAGCCACCAGGAGGGCGTCGACCTCCACCCAGGTGCCGGGGTGCCGGTTGACCCGGCTCAGGTCGGAGTCCTCGCGGAAGCGGCTGCAGGTCTCGTCGACGTCGCAGAGCACGAGTCGGGCGACGGCTTCGGCGGTGGTGAGGTCCGCGTCGTACCGGGTGGCGAGGAAGGCGTAGGTCCCGAGGGCCTCGAAGCGGGTCGCGGCCATGTCAGGACCCGGAGGTCGGGGCCGGCGCCGGCGGAGGCGGGGGCGGGGGCGGTGCTGGCGCCGGCTGGGCGCCCGACGCAGTCGGGGCCGCGGCGGCGGGAGCACTTCCTGAGCCCGCTGACGAGCTGGTGACCGTCCCTCCCGGTCCCACGGAGCCGCCCGCGGAGGCGGCTTGGCTGTAGCGCAGGGTGACGCGGGTCCGCTGCGGGCGTTGCAGCAGCACCACCTGTGGCCGCGCCTTGCGGTTCTGGCGGACCACCGCGGCGTCGTACGCGGCCTGCTGCCGCGCCGCCTTGCGTGCGGCTGCCTCCCAGGCCGCCTGGTCAGCGGCCTTGACCCGGCTGCTCTCCGCCTGCTCGGCGGCGTACTCCTGGCCCATCACGCCCGCAAGCCACCCGGTCAGCGACAGGGCGCCGACCGTGGTCACACCGGTCACGGTCATGATCACGACGCGGAAGCGATCCCGGGTCCGGCTGGTGTAGCTCATGTTTTCCACTATGGGCGCCGGACCCGGTGCTGTCCCCGGGATCCGGGCGGATCCGGACAGTCTTGACGCACTCTTGACGTTCTCTGAGTCCGCGCTTAGGGCGCCTGCGTCACACACTCGTTCCATGAGAACTCTGCCCACCGCGATCGCTGCCTGCACCCTCGTCGCCGGGCTCGCCGGCGCGGGTGCCGCCTACCAGTCCGTCATGGACTCGGCCCCGGCTCCCACCCCCACGAGCGACGCCACGCCCGTCGCGCAGACGGACGAAGGCCCCCCGCCGGCACAGGTGAAGGTCCGGGGGACCCGCTTCGAGTGGGCTCCGTGCCCGGCGCCGTCGGTCCGTGAGGGCGAGGCCTGCGTGACCGAGGTCGTGCGGGTGGTCACCGTGCCGGCGCCGACCGCCAGCTCGGCGGCCGCGGGCGTCGGGGCTCCGGCTGCGGGAGGGGGCTCCGGATCAGCCGGCACCTCCGGGACCGGTCCGACCGACGACCATCCGGGGGACCACGCCGATGAGGCGGACGACGACGAGGTCGACGAGGCCGAGGACGACGGCCCGGAGGACCACGAGGACGAGGACGACGGTCACGAGGACCACGAGGAGGACGACGGTCATTGAGGCGGGCCGCAGTCCGTCGCGGGACGAGCCCGGCCTGACAGGTCTGGGCTCAGTCCTGGGCGCGGCGAAGGCTGACCCGGACGCAGGTGCCGGTCTCGTGCGACGAGATCTCCAGGGTGCCGCCGGCAGCGGCGGCCGTGCGCGCCACGATGTCGAGGCCGAGCCCCGAGGTGCCGCGCCGTCCGGGCGAGGTCGGCACCGAGACCCCCGGGCCCCTGTCCTGCACGACCAGGTGCAGCTCGTCGGAGTCGGCGCGCACCAGCACCGAGAACGCCGCATGCTCGGGAGTGTGGGCGAAGACGTTGTCGACCAGGATGTCGACCACGTCCACGAGGTCCTCGCCCGAGACGACGACGTGGACGGGACCCGTCGGCAGCAGGACCTCCATCGGCCGGCCCTGGTCCTCGGCCAGCGCCGCCCAGAAGGCGACCCGGGCGCCGATCGTCTCCACGGCGTCGCAGCGCGCGGTCAGGTCGGTGCGGACCGGTCGTCGGGCCTCCTTCACGATCGCGTCGATGGTGCGCTGCAGGGCCGCGATGTGGTCCTGCAAACGGTGTGCCAGCTCCGGCTCGGTCACGGCCTCGGCGTCGAGGCGCAGGGCCGTCACCGGGGTGCGCAAGCGGTGCGAGAGGTCGGCGACCGACTCCCGCTCGGCGGCCAGCAGCTCGACGGTGCGTTCGGCCAGCCCGTTGAGCGCCCGGGCGAGCTCCCTGGTCTCCTCGGTCCCGGTCACCGTCGCGCGCGCCGAGAGATCGCCCGCCCGGAGGGTGTGGGCGACCCCTGCCACACCGAGCAGCGGCTGGCTGATCCGGTGACCGAGCCGGTTGGCGATCACCCAGGAGGCGGCCAGCAGCAGCAGGCCGAGGGCGATGATGCTGAACCAGGCGGTGGCCACGCCGCGGTGCAGATCGGCGGGCGCCACCTCGCTCCGGACGACCGCGGTCCCGTCCGCGACCACGACGGGCAGCAGCACCCGCCCGCCGGCTCCGTCGACCACGGTGAACGCCTCGCCGGCCAGGGCCCGGACCACGTCCGGGTCCGTCGCCATCGGGTCCGGGCTGCCGACCGCGCGACCGTCGGGGGTGAGCACCGAGGTCCGGGGCGCCTGCTGGCTGTCCAGGCCGGCAAGCAGCTCGCGCAGCTGCTGCGGGTCCTCGCCCGAGAGGCTCGCGACCAGGATCGCGACGTTGCGGGCCTCCTGGTCGGCGGCCGCCATCGCCCGGTCCTCGGCCAGCGTCTGGACCAGCAGGCACAGCGGGATCACGAACGACGCCACGACGGTCGACGTGGTGGCGACCACCAGCCAGGAGATCCGGCGACGCATCAGGAGGGCTCGTGACCCGGGTCGACGAGCCGGACGCCCACCCCGCGCACGCTGATCAGGTAGCGGGGATCGGCCGCGGTCTCGCCCAGCTTGCGCCGAAGCCACGAGAGGTGGACGTCCACCGTGCGGTCGGTCCCGCCGTACGCGCGCTGCCAGACCTCGGTCAGCAGCTCCTTCTTCGTGACCACCTGTCCCTGTCGCGACGCCAGGGCCAGCAGCAGGTCGAACTCCTTGCGGGCCAGGTCGAGCGGCACGCCGGCGATCGTTGCGGTGCGCGTGGCGCTGTCCACCAGCAGCTCGCCCACCCGGATCGGCTCCGTGGTCTCGGCCCGGCCGCCACGGCGCAGCACCGCCCGGATCCGGGCCAGCACCTGCTCGGTGCCGAAGGGCTTGAGCACGTAGTCGTCGGCGCCGGCGTCGAGCGCGCGGACCATGGCGCGGTCGTCGTCCTGGGCCGTGACCACGATGATCGGGACGTCGCCCGCGGCCCGGATCATCTTGATCAGGGGTACGCCGCCCACGTCGGGCAGCCCGAGGTCGAGCAGGATCACGTCGGGCGGCTCCGCCAGGAGATGCTCGAGGGCTGCCAGGCCGGTGGAGACACTCGCAACGGCGTGGCCGAGGTCGTTCAGGCCCCGGCTCATCGCGATTCGAATCGCGCTGTCGTCCTCCACGATGAGGATGTGCACCACGCGCTCACGCTAGCGTCGTACCGCCGCCACCGGGTCGAAAGGAACATCGCATGACCCCCCGCCGTACCGCCGTGCTGACCGTGGTGGTCTGGGTGGTCGTGGTGGCGTTCACCTCGACACTGGTCTGGGTGGTCATCTCCCGGGCGGGCCAGGGTGTGTTCGAGGCCTCCGACGCCCGGCAGGACACCCGGCCGACCGATGCCGCGTTGACCCTCCCGGAGGGCGCGCCTTCGATGACAGGTCCGTCATCTGGCGCCGGCGCCGGAAGCCGTTCTCCGAGCTCCTCCCCGTCCTCCGCCCCGCCGTCGGCGACCAGGTCCACCGGCTCCGCCTCGCCCTCCGGGACGTCGGCGGCCCCCGTCGCCCCGCCCGCGACCCCCCGGCCGACGCCGACGAAGCAACCGCAGCCCGACCCGCCGCCGAGCTCGACCGGCTCGTCGGCCGAGCGGAGCGTCTGGCAGGGCTCCGCCGGGGTGGTCGTCGTGGAGTGCCGGGACCGCGACATCCGCCTGGTGGGCGCCCAGCCGAACTCCGGGTGGGTGGTCCAGGTGGAGAGCACCGGGCCGCACGAGGTCGGCGTGCAGTTCCGTGAGAAGAAGGACGAGGGGGACGAGGTCGAGGTGCACGCCGAGTGCGAGGGTGGCAAGCCCAGGTTCGAGAGCGGCTGAACGTCGTCCGGGCGGTCATCGGCTGTCCCCGGCCGCGGTTAGGGTTCTCTGGTGTCCGAGACCCCCACCGCCCAGGCTGACGCCGGTGCCACCGGAGAGCCGGCGGCACCGAGCGAGGTCCACACGGTGCTGGCGGCTGCCGTGCAGGCGCTCGGTGGGCAGGAGCGGGCCGGCCAGGTGCAGATGGCCGAGGCGGTCGCGACCGCGATGGAGGGCGGCACCCACCTGCTCGTCCAGGCCGGCACCGGCACCGGCAAGTCGTTGGCCTACCTGGTGCCGAGTCTGCTGCACGACAAGCGGGTCGTCGTCGCCACCGCCACGCTCGCGCTGCAGCACCAGCTGGTCGAGCGCGACCTGCCTCGCCTGGTGGAGGCGATCGGGGACGGCAGCCACCCGGGCGTCGACGCGTCGTACGCCGTGCTCAAGGGGCGCTCCAACTACGCCTGCCTGCACCGGATCCGCGAGGGTGCGCCCGACGACCAGGGCGTGCTCGTCGAGGTGCCCGAGGGGTCGATGGGCAAGAAGGTCCTCGAGCTGCGCACGTGGGCCGAGGCGGAGGTCGAGGGCAAGGGCACCGGTGAGCGGGACTCCGCGCCGCGGCACACCGACCGCGAGTGGCGTCAGGTCAGCGTCAGCCACCGCGACTGCCTCGGCGCGGCGAAGTGCCCGTTCGGGCAGGAGTGCTTCGCCGAGCTGGCCAAGGAGAAGGCCGCCCGCTCGCACCTGATCGTCACCAACCACTCCCTGCTCGCGATCGACGCGATCGAGGGCGTCCCGATGATCCCCGAGTACGACGTCGTGGTGATCGACGAGGCGCACGAGCTGACCGCCCGGGTCACCCAGGCCGCCACCGACGAGCTCACCACCGGCGATGTCGAGCGCGCCGCCCGCCGTTCCCAGCGCTACGTCGACGGATCCGAGGCCGACGACCTCGCCGACGCCGCCGAGGCCCTGCACGCGGCGATCGCCGAGGCCCGCCCGGGTCGGTTCGAGAGGATCCCGCAGGAGCTGGGTGATGCGCTGGTGCTGGTGCGCGACGCAGCCCGGTCCTGCATCTCGGCGTACCCGAAGGACAGCGAGAGCGACGGGGACGCCGGGCGCACCCAGGCGCGCGGCTCGGTGCAGGAGGTCTTCGTCAACGCGGAGCGGATGGCGGCCGACCTGGCCAGCGACGTGCTCTGGCTCTCGGAGGGCTCGACGAGCGGGCAGAGCCGGATCCCGCCGCGACTGTGCGTGGCGCCGTTGCAGGTGTGGGGCCAGATGCGCGACAAGCTGCTGAGCGACAAGACCGTGGTGATGACCTCGGCGACCTTGATGCTCGGCGGCGACTTCTCCTCGCTGGCCAGCAGTGTCGGGCTGAAGCCCTCCGAGCGGGTGACCGACGGCGGTGACCTGGCCGGTGAGACCGGTGCCGACGTGCTGCCGTGGCGGGGGATCGACGTCGGCTCGCCGTTCGACTACGGCCAGCAGGCGATCCTCTACCTCGCCCGGCACCTGCCGCCGCCCGGGCGCGACGGCCTCGGGCAGGCCCAGCTCGACGAGATCGTCGGGCTGGTCGACGCGGCCGGTGGCCGCACGCTGGGGCTGTTCTCGAGCCGTCGGGCGGCCGAGACCGCCGCCGAAGCGGTCCGCGAACGACTGCCGCACCTGACCACGCTCGCGCAGGGCGACGCCCAGCTGCCTGAGCTGGCCAAGCAGTTCGTCAGCGACCCGCACACCTGCTTGTTCGGGACGCTCAGCCTGTGGCAGGGCCTCGACGTGCCGGGGGAGACCTGCCAGCTGGTGCTGATCGACCGGATCCCGTTCCCGCGCCCCGACGACCCGCTGATGAGCGCCCGCCAGAAGGCCGCCGACCAGGCCGGTGGCAACGGCTTCATGCAGGTCGCGGCCACCCACGCGGCCCTGCTGCTCGCGCAGGGCGCCGGCCGGCTGATCCGGACCACCACCGACCGGGGCGTGGTCGCGGTGCTCGACCCGCGCCTCGCGACCGCCCGCTACGGCGGATTCCTGAAGGCGAGCCTGCCGCCGATGTGGACCACCACCGACCCCGCCCTGGTCCGCAAGGCACTGGCCCGCCTGGCCGAAGGCTGACCCTCACTGGCCTGCCGACCCGGCGTGAAGTTCCCTCCGGAATGTGCCGACCCGGCGTGAAGTTCCCTCCAGAGCCTGCTGAGTCGGCGTGAAGTTCCGGCGGGGAGGGGCGGGAACGTTCATGCGCCACGAGGGTGTGGAGCGGCACCGTCGACGACATGACCTTCACCACGACTCGTCGCTCGATCCGCACTGCTCTCGTCACGGCAGCCGGCCTCGACCGCCCTGACCCTCTCGTCCTGCACCTCGTCCACGCCGGGTGGGCTAGAGGCGGGGGTGTCCGTCGTAGCCGCCGCGGGGGGCGCCGACGCCGAAGAACGAGGCCAGGGTGGGCGCCACGTCGACGGTCTTGGCGTGCGCGGAGGACGCCGTGGCCGCGGGCACCCGCGGGTGGCCGCCACCGATGAAGAAGGGGATCCGGCGGGTGGCCGGGTGCCCGTGGTTGCCGGGGATCGGGTTCGAGGTGCGACTCGGGTCGCTGAACCGCCACCCCGCCTCGCAGAACGCGACGACGTCGCCGGCCTCCGGGCCCAGGCGCAGGTCGGCCTTGGTGGTCCGGTTCGCCTCGAGTACGCCGGGCACCGGGCGCACCAGCTCGAGCATCCGGTTCACCGCGGCGGACCGTTTGGCCTCCGAGCCGGTCCAGTAGAGAAGGTCGGCCCCGCCGTTGTCGACGATCTCGGTGTTCCCCGCGAGCAGCGGGTCGCCGTCGATCACCGGCTGCAGCGACACGACCCGGTCGGGTCGCGACCAGTCCATCGAGTGGTCGGCCAGCACGAGCACCAGGGAGCTCTCCCAGCGGCCACTCGAGTGCAGCAGGTCCAGGAACTCGCCGACCAGGTGGTCGGTGTCGGCGAGCGCGGCCTGTCGCGCGACCCGCACCGACGTACCGGTGAAGTCGCTGTGTCCCATCCGGTCGATGTCGCCGAGGTTGACGAAGACGAGGTTCGGGTCGAGCTCCTCGACCATCGACAGGGTGGCGTTCATCGTGAAGCGGTCGGGCGCGTGCCCGGACACGGGGACGACCGGCGCCGGCTCCCAGCGGTGCGTGGCTCGCTCGCCGAAGACGCCGTACAGGTAGGACTTGCTGAGCACGGTCCCGGTCGTGAAGCCGTTGCCGTTCAGCCGCTCGATCACCGTGCGGACCTTGATGTCCGAGGCCTGGTCCATGGTCCGTGCCCCACCCAGCGCGCGGTCGAAGATCGCGTTGGCGGGCACGCCGGACCGGTCCGGGCGGACGCCGGTCATCATCATCACGTGGTTGGGGATGGTCTCCATCACGGGCATCGACGACGCCCGCGGGAACCACAGCCCATCCGTCCGCAGCGCATGCAGCCGCGGCGTGAGCACGGCGTCGATCTCGTCGGGACGACAGCCGTCCACGACCAGCACGTACGCCCGCTTCGCGCGCTTGCCCGTGCGCTTCCCCCCGGCCGCGAACGCCGGAGCGCCCAGGGCCGTGCTGAAGAGCAGCCCGGCACCCCCGGCCTGCAGGAACGTACGACGGCTCGTGCCACCCAGTCGGGCGCTCATCAGGCACCCACCGGCTCGTCGACGGCCACGACCCGGCCGGTGCCGGCGTGGGTGACGAACGACCTGGTCCAGCTGATCGCGGTGTCCCTGTCGGCACGGTCGCCGATGATGAACCAGTCCATCTGGGCCCGCTTCGCAGTCAGGTCGAGCACCGAGAAGCCGTGGTTGTCGAAGTCGAGGTACTTGATGTGCCGGTTGTTCGCCTTGATCCCCTCCTCGACCGCGCGACTGGTGGTCCCGCTGGGGGTGCCGGTGATGTCCTTGAGGTTGTTCGAGGTCACCGAGGTGCAGACGAACTCGACGCCCGCCGAGTCGCCGACCGGGTACGTCGAGGCGTCGTAGGGCAGCTCGCAGGCCCAGCCGGAGTGGATGTCACCGGTGATGAACACCGCGTCCCGGACCTGGTTGTTGCGGATGTGCTCGAAGACCTCGCGCCGGTCGTCGGTGTAGCCGTCCCACTGGTCGACGTTGTAGGGCATCCCGTCGCGGGGGAGCAGTCCGGTGACGTCGTTGACCGGGTCGATCGCGTCGCGCGGTACGGCGCCGAAGTTCACCGGCGCGATCATCACCGGGTTGCCGATGATCTTCCACTGGGCCCGATCCGTGTCCAGCGAGCTCTTCAGCCACCTCATCTGCTGGCTGCCGGTGATGCTGCGCTCCGGGTCGCTGACCTCGCCGTCCGGCGCCGGCGCAGGCGCGGGGGTGGTCGTCTCGACCTGCCGGTCGCGGTGGGTACGCAGGTCGAGCATGCTCACCTCCGCGAGCTGGCCGAAGCGCATCCGCCGGAAGAGCCGGTCGCCGTCGCCGAGCGCGGCGGTGCCGTCGAGGCGCACGGGCATCCACTCGTCGTACGCACGATGGGCGCGGGCCCGGCGTACGTGGTAGCTGCCCTCACCGTCGGGACCCTTGCCGGGGGTGTGGTTCTCCGCGCCGTCCTTCCACTGGTCGTTGGTGACCTCGTGGTCGTCCCAGGTGACGATCCACGGGTACTTCGCGTGCAGCGCCTGCAGGTCGCGATCGGTCTTGTACTGGGCGTGCCGCTGCCGGTAGTCGGCCAGCGCGACCATCTCGTGGGCGGGCTCGTGGGAGCGGATGTCCTCGTTGGACTGGCCGTAGCCGTAGCGGCCGGGCGCGTACTCGTAGAGGTAGTCGCCCAGGTGCACGATCGCGTGCAGGTCGTCGCGGGCGGCGAGCCCGCGGTACGCACTGAACCAGCCGGCCTGCAGGTTGGCGCAGGAGACCACACCGAGCCGGAGGTTCTCGGGCAGGGCGTCGTCCTCGGGCGCGGTGCGGGTGCGGCCGACCGGGCTCGAGACGCCCTCGAAGGTGAAGCGGTAGTGGTACCAGGTGGCCGGCTCGAGGCCGGTGGCGTCGAGCTTGACCGTGTGGTCCCGGCTCGCGCTGGTGGTGAACGAGCCCTTGCGGACGACGTCGCGGAACCGCGGGTCGGTGGCGACCTCCCATCCGACCCTGGCCCGGGGGCCGGCGCCGGAGCCGGGGGTGGCCGCCCGGGTGGGCGTCAGCCGGGTCCACAGCACGACCGCGTGCGGCTCCGGGTCGCCCGAGGCGACGCCGTGCTGGAAGTAGTCGTCGAACGTCGCTCCGCCGCGCGTGGCGGAGGCGGGTGAGCCGGCGAGACCGGCCACTCCGACGGCTCCGACACCCAGGGTGCCGGAGGCCAGCACGGTGCGGCGGCCGAGGGGCAGGACGGGGTCCACTCTGGTTGAGGTCACAACGCGCTAACGAGCCGAGGTCACGCAGGTGATCCCCCTCAGGAGTGTGTGCACCGTTCGTTCATCCGCCGGTCACCGCAGATGTGAGGCAGGTCACTCCGCGACCGCGCCGGAAGGGCTCCGCGGTCGCGCAGCGCCGAGCGCAGGACCGGTGCCGACCGGGTCGCGACCGAGGGCCGGGAGCATCGCGGCCGCGGCGACACCGGCGAGGATCACCAGCCAGCCGCCGACAACGTCGAGCACCCAGTGGTTGCCGGTGCCGACGATCACCACGGCGGTGCCGACGGCGTACACCCAGCCGAGGGTGCGCAGCCACGCCCACCGCCCGTGCAGCTGCACGGCCAGCGCCACCCACAGCGCCCACCCGGCGTGCAGGGACGGGAACGCGGCCAGCTCGTTGGTCAGCCCGCCGAGACCCCGCGGCGCAGAGGCGTCGGCACTCCACCAGCCGGCGGCGGCGTTGAGGTTGAGGATGTCGACGTACCCCTCGACGAAGCGCGGTGGCGCCGTCGGCACCAGGAGGTACGCCGTGAGCCCGATCAGGGTGCCGATCACCAGCGCCCGACGCGCAGGCAGGTAGTGCCGCGGCCCCAGCCGGTAGAGCCACAGCAGCACGATCGCGGTGACGGCGTAGTGCAGGGAGGCGTACCAGTAGCTGCCGATCAGTCCGAGCCAGTCGTGCCGGGAGAACAGCTGGTTGAGCGAGAGCTCCCAGCTCAGCCCGAGCCGGCTCTCGGTGCGCAGCAGCTCGTTGGCCCGGTTGAGCGCCGGCACGAACGCCGTGTCGGCGAAGAGCCGGGAGAGGCTGTAGCCGACCCACAGCCCCAGGATCAGCACGATCTCGACCACGCCGCGGACCAGCCGGGGGTGGCGAGAACGAACCGTCGAGATGCGCATGGGCTCAACCATCCGTTATTTCTGCCCGGTGGGAAACCCGGTATATGCCGGAGCTGACCCTGAGGGACCCTGAGATGACCGTTTCGTCACGACCAGCTCCCGACCCAGGGGTCACACCCGGCGCAGCACCGCCGTGACCTTGCCCAGGATCGTGGCGTGGGTGCCGTCGATCGGGTCGTAGGCCTCGTTGTGCGGGAGCAGCCAGACCTGGCCGCCCTTGCGCTGGAAGGTCTTCACCGTGGCCTCGCCGTCGATCATCGCGGCCACGATCTCGCCGTTGTTGGCGGTGGGCTGCTGCCGGATCACGACGTAGTCGCCGTTGCAGATGGCGGCGTCGATCATCGAGTCACCGGCCACCTCGAGCATGAAGAGGGTGCCGTCGCCGACCAGCTGCTGGGGGAGCGGGAAGATGTCCTCGACGCGCTCCTCGGCCAGGATCGGACCGCCGGCGGCGATCCGGCCGACCATCGGGACCATGGTGGCGGTCGGCATCGCGTCGCCGATCCCGGTCTCGTCGTACGCCGTCTCCTCGGCGGAGGAGATCGAGCGCCGGGCGGCCATCAGCTCGGGCAGGAAGACCTCGAGTGCGCGCGGCCGGTTGGGGTCGCGCTTGAGGAAGCCCTTCTCCTCGAGCACCTTGAGCTGGTGGGCGACGCTGGAGGAGCTGGTCAGCCCGACCGCCTGGCCGATCTCGCGCATGCTCGGCGGGTAGCCGCGCTTCTCGAGGCAGTCCTTGATGTGGGCGAGGACGCGGAGCTGGCGCGGCGTGAGTCCGGTGGCGTCGGGGGGACCGTCGGGGAACTCGGCGACTCTCGTGTGGGCGTCGCGGCCGTCCGCGTCGCCCGTGGCTGCTGGCTTGTCCTTGGCCATCGTGGTGCCTTTCGTGGGTTCCCGATCTGGGCCCGGGGTGACCGGACTCGATGACCTCACCGTAGACGCGATCGCTGGGCGATTCAAACATCTGTTCGAACGGCGTGTCGGCCGGGTCGGTGCGCCGCGGCGTCGGACGGAGGCTCTGGTTGACTCCGGTCCATGAGCACCAGCTGCGTCGTCACCGGAGGGGCCCGCGGCATCGGGCGAGGGATTGCCGAGCGGCTGGTGGCCCTGGGTCACCGGGTCGTGGTGACCGACGTCGACGGTGCCGCGGCGGAGCGGACCGCGGCTGAGATCGGGGCGGCCGCCGGCATGCCGCACGACGTCCGGGACCCGGCCGCGCACCGGGAGGCCGCAGGTCTGGCCGCGCAGCACGGGACCCTCATCGCGTGGTTCAACAACGCCGGGGTCGGTGACGACGGAACGCTCGCCGAGCTCTCCGAGGAGGCGGTGCGCCGGCTGGTCGAGGTGAACCTGCTCGGCTCCCTGTGGGGGATGCGCGCCGCGCTCGCGGCGTTCGGCGAGCGGGGTGGCGACATCGTGAACACCGCCTCGCTGGCCGGGCTCGGCCCGGTCCCCGGCTACAGCGTGTACGCCGCCTCGAAGGCGGCGCTGGTCTCGGCCACCATGTCGGTGGACGCCGAGACCCCGCGCCGGGTGCGGGTGCACGCGCTGTGCCCGGACGGCGTCCAGACGGCGATGCTCGACGCGCAGACCCCGGGAGGTCTCGGCAGTGCGCTGGTGCACTCCGGCGGGCCGATCCTCACCGTCGACCAGGTCGCCGACGAGGCCGTGGCGCTGCTCGGGAGCAGGCGAGTCGTGCGCAGTGTGCCGGGCTGGCGCGGCGGAGTCGTGCGGGTCGCGGCGCTGGCGCCGTCGGTGACCAAGCGCGGCACCGGCCTGTTCGCCGCCCAGGGCCGGCGCGCCATCGCGAGGCGCACCGGCTCCTGAGCCCTCCCACCCCCGGATCTGTGACAACGGCGACGGCCGACCGGATAGGGGGGACTGAACCGGTCGGCCGTCGATGCGAGCCACGTCCCTGGTGGACCGCTGCCGTTGTCCGTTCTTTCTACCCTGTCCGTTCGGCGAGTCGGCATGGCCCTTCTGGGTGGTCCCGTGCGCTCAGGTGGGCCAGAGCAGGGTGAGGTGTCCGGATTCCGTGGTCGAGCTCCGGCGCCCGCGACACGTTCGAACAAATGTTCGGCTCGGTGCTTGAATCGTTCGAACACCTGCTCTACTGTCGTACACATGTTCGATCGAACGTCTGATCGAGCGGCCGTCAACCCGACAGTGAGCAGTGCCAGATCAGGACTGTCGGTGGTCGCGGTTAGACAGGAGATCAGCAGCAGGAACCAAGGCTGACCGCCACTTCCCCAGGAGGTCCCGATGAGCACCATGACGATGACCAGGCCGATGACCAGGCCGACGAGCCAGCCGACGAGCCGGACCATGCACCCCGCGTTCAGCCGCAGCACGGCGCCCGCGCTGCCGGCGCCGGCCCGGCTGACCCGGCGGGGCCGGCTGGTCGTGCTGCTGGCGGCGCTCGCCGCGGTGCTCTGCCTGGGGATCGTGCTCGGTGCCGGATCGGTGGCCTCCGAGCGACCGGGCACCCCCGAGCCGACCCGGGTGGTGATGGTCAGCTCCGGCGAGACCCTCTGGGCGATCGCGGCCGAGCTCGCCGAGGACGGCGACGTCCGGGCCATGGTCGACCGGATCGAGCGGCTCAACGCCCTCGACACCGCGATGGTGACGGCCGGTCAGCGGCTGCGCGTCCCGCTGCAGCAGTAGCACCCACAGACCTCTACCAGCCGCTTCGACCCCGGCTGGTGGGCCGGGGAAGACGAGGGGCCGGGGCCTGGTGGCCCCGGCCCCTCGCGGCGTTCCGGCAGCGTTCGAGGGTCACTCGGTGGGCCCGTCGGGTGACTACGCTCGAGCGATGGCCGGCTACTCGGGCACCCCGCTGGTGCGCAAGCTCGGGATCCAGGACACCCACGTGGTGCTGCTGGACCGGCTGCCGGAGTCCGTCGATCTCGGTGACCTCGGCGCCGCCCACGTCGTACGCCGGCTGCCGGCGACGACCGACGTCACGCTCACCTTCCACACCGAGCTGGCGACGCTCGCCGCCCGGCTGCCGCAGCTCTTCGAGCGCACGGCGACCGACGGCATGGTCTGGGTGTGCTGGCCGAAGCGGTCCGCCCAGCGGCTGCTCGCGGAGCGCGGGGTGACCTGTGACCTCGATGAGAACCGGGTCCGTGCGCTCGGCCTCGAGCTCGGCTTCGTCGACGTCAAGGTGGCGGCGATCGACGAGGTCTGGTCGGGGCTCAAGTTCGTCCGGCGGCTGACCGACCGCTGAGCGGGTGGCTCAGCGTGCGGCGCGTCGCCCGCCGACAGGGCGTGGCTGCTCGGACGCGCCGCCCGGGTCGTCGCTGCCGGTGATGCCGAGCCCGCGCAGCAGGCGGGCCACGAGCATCAGCCCGACGAACAGGCACGCGACCGCGCCGAGTGAGGCGAGCCCCAAGAACCACCAGGCGCTGGACTGGCCGCCGCGGGCGGTGGCGCCGAAGTCGATCGCCGCGAAGACGAGGTAGCCCCACGCCACGACCGCCACGGTGACCCCGGCAGCCAGGGCGAGCAGGCGCGGTTGCAGCGTCGCCTGCTGCTTCGGTCCCCGCCGCGATCCGGCTCGCTTGCCCTGCTGCGCCACCCCGTCATTCTGGCGGACCCGCCCTGAGCCGGTGCGGTGGGGCTCGCGCAGGAGGGTCGGCCTTCGGGACAACCCCACGGCGTAGACCAGTCATTCGTCGTACGCTGACCGGGTGCTGAGCCAGGGGGAGGGGCCGTCCGCGGGTCGCGTGGGGGACGATCCGCGGGCCCCGCTCGGGCATCTCGCGACGCTCGGCCACGCTCTGTCGGCCGCGGACCGGATCGATGACGTCGCCCACGCCCTGCTGCTCCACCTCGGCGAGCTGCCGGGGGTGAGCCGGGTCGGTCTCGCCCTGAGTGAGGGCGCCGGGCGCCGGCTCCGGTTCGTGGTCAGCGACCGGGTGGTGGGCGCGCAGCCGGCGTGGTGCCACATCGACGCGTACGACGACGTGCCGCTGACCAGCGTGATCCGAGACGGGCGGGCCGTGCTCGGCAGCCTCGACGAGCTCGAGGCCCGGTTCCCCGGTGTCGTCGCCGCCCAGCGCCGGGTCGGCACCCGAGCCCTGGTCGCCTGGCCGTTGCCCGGTGTCGGCTCGCCGGTCGGCGGACTGGTCCTCTTCTTCGACGAGGACCAGGTCTTCCCCGAGGCCCAGCGGCAGCTGATCGAGGCAGCCGCGCACAGTGCCTCCGACGCCGTCCGTCGGATCTGGCTCGCGCGCGGTCGGGAGCGCGACGAACGCCCCCTCGAGGACCCGGCCGGGGGTGAGCGCGCCCGGGAGCTGGTGGACGCGACGCTGCTGTCGCCCGCGTCGGCGCGCAGGTTCCTGCGTCGCCAGCTGGCCGGGTGGGGGATCGGCTCCGAGGTCATCGAGGCGGCCGAGGTGGCGCTCTCCGAGCTGGTCACCAACGCGGTGATCCACGCCCGCACCACTGCCGAGATCACCCTGCACGTCGATGAGGGGGTGCTCGGCGTCGCGGTGCGCGACCACGGCGGTGCGGAAGGGGCCGACGAGTCCGCCTGGCCGGTCGAGCTCCCGGACGAGGAGGATCCGCTGCGCGTCTTCGGCCGCGGGCTGTCCCTGGTCGCGGCGCTCGTCGACCGGTGGGGGACCGAGCAGGACGCGACCGGCACGATCGCCTGGTTCGAGCTGGAGCTGGAGCGCCCCGACAGCGAGTCCGCGCAGCACGGCTGAGCGGCCGTCAGCGACGCCGATCCCGGCCCCGATCGGGGGTCGTTCCGGACCGGTGCGACACACCACCCGAAATGACTATTTTCGGCCACCCGCAAGCCGCTGACCTGCGGCTTTGTCGAGGGTGTGACCCAGCTCGCAGGAATCTCCGGTGAGTACTTGCGAACGCCGCGACGCCCGGCGTACGGTAACCACAACATCTAGTACTTACACCGATGTAGTTATCCACATCTAGTTCACAGATGCAGGGTGGATGACTCACAGGTGGATGTTTGTTATCCACAGTAGGACCCCCGATATCCACAGGCCCGGACACCCCTCGAGGGTGCTGGTGGCGACGCTGAAACGTCCCGAGAGGAGAGCCCCGTGCACTGTCCGTACTGCCGCAACACCGACACCCGGGTGCTCGACTCGCGGGTCGCCGACGACGGCGGCTCGATCCGCCGGCGTCGTACCTGCCCGGACTGCGCCAAGCGGTTCACCACCGTGGAGCAGATGCAGCTGACCGTGCTCAAGCGCTCCGGCGCCACCGAGCCCTTCACCCGCGAGAAGGCCGTCGCCGGCGTTCGCAAGGCGTGCAAGGGCCGCCCGGTCTCCGAGGACGATCTGGCCCGGCTGGGCCAGGCGGTCGAGGATGCGCTGCGCAGCGAGGGGTGTGCCGAGGTGCCGGCCCACGAGGTCGGCCTGGCCATCCTGAGCCCCCTGCGGGAGCTGGACGAGGTCGCCTACCTGCGCTTCGCCAGCGTCTACCGCGCCTTCGAGTCGGCCGACGACTTCGAGGACGAGATCGCGATGCTCCGCGCCGAGCGCACCCCGGTGCTGCTCGAGCCGCTGGACGATCCGTCCGCTGAGCTGTCGGAGCTCGCCCATTCAGCCCCACCGGGCTGACCCCAGAACCGCCCGGCACGTAGTGGGGAAGCTGCGTGCCGGGCGCACCACCTGTCGGTGGTCACCGCAAGAGTGGTCACCAGCCGCACGACCTCACATTTCAGCCACACATTCAGCCGGACATTCAGCCAGACCAGCGAGACGGACAGAGGAGCTTCCATGACGGAAACGGTGAGCGGCGCGAGCAAGGGTGCCGTCGACGGCCTGTTCGGCCGGGTGTTGCACCTCGAGCGCAACTTCAGCACCCAGGGCGTGCACCCCTACGACGAGATCACCTGGGAGCGTCGCGACGTCGTCCAGACCAACTGGAAGACCGGCGCCACCGTCTTCGAGCAGCGCGGCGTGGAGTTCCCCGACTTCTGGTCGGTCAACGCGTCCACCATCGTCACCACGAAGTACTTCCGCGGTGCGGTCGGCAGCGAGGAGCGCGAGGTCAGCCTCAAGCAGCTGATCGACCGGGTCGTGAAGATGTACCGCAAGGGCGGCGAGGAGCACGGCTACTTCTCCACCCCCGCGCAGGCCGAGCTCTTCGAGCACGAGCTCACCTGGCTGCTGGTCCACCAGTACTTCTCGTTCAACTCCCCGGTCTGGTTCAACGTCGGTACGCCGTCGCCGCAGCAGGTCTCGGCCTGCTTCATCCTCTCGGTCGACGACTCGATGGACTCCATCCTGAACTGGTACAAGGAGGAGGGCTTCATCTTCAAGGGCGGCTCCGGTGCCGGCCTCAACCTGTCGCGGATCCGCTCGTCGAAGGAGCTCCTCTCCTCCGGTGGCACCGCGTCCGGCCCGGTCTCGTTCATGCGCGGCGCGGACGCCTCCGCCGGCACCATCAAGTCCGGTGGCGCCACGCGTCGTGCGGCCAAGATGGTCGTCCTGGACGTCGACCACCCCGACATCGTCGAGTTCGTCGAGACCAAGGCGCGCGAGGAGGACAAGATCCGCGCGCTGCGTGACGCCGGCTTCGACATGGACCTCGGCGGCGCCGACATCACCTCCGTGCAGTACCAGAACGCCAACAACTCCGTCCGCGTCTCCGACGAGTTCATGCGCGCGGTCGAGGACGGCACCGACTTCGGGCTGCGCTCGCGCAAGACCGGCGACGTGATCGAGACCGTCGACGCCCGTGAGCTGTTCACCAAGATCAGCAAGGCCGCCTGGGAGTGCGCCGACCCGGGTCTGCAGTACGACGACACGATCAACGACTGGCACACCAACCCCGAGACCGGCCGGATCACCGCGTCGAACCCCTGCTCGGAGTACATGTCGCTGGACAACTCCTCGTGCAACCTCGCCTCGCTGAACCTGATGAAGTTCCTCAAGGACGACGACACCTTCGACGCCGAGCTCTTCTCGAAGGCCGTCGAGGTGATCATCACCGCGATGGACATCTCGATCTGCTTCGCCGACTTCCCGACCGAGGCGATCGGCGACACCACCCGCGACTACCGCCAGCTCGGCATCGGCTACGCCAACCTCGGCGCGCTGCTGATGGCGATGGGTCTGGGCTACGACTCCGACGGTGGCCGGGCGATGGCCGCGGCGATCACCTCGCTGATGACCGGTGTCTCCTACAAGCGCTCCGGCGAGCTGGCCGGCGTGGTCGGCCCCTACGAGGGCTACGCCCGCAACGCCGACGCCCACAAGCGGGTGATGCGCAAGCACCAGGCCGCCAACGACACCGTGCGCACCGTCGGTGTCGCCGACAGCCAGGTCCACAAGCTGGCCACCCAGGCGTGGGCCGACGTGCAGCTGGTCGGCGCCCGCAACGGCTTCCGCAACGCGCAGGCCTCGGTGCTCGCCCCGACCGGGACCATCGGCTTCATGATGGACTGCGACACCACCGGCATCGAGCCCGACTTCTCGCTGGTGAAGTTCAAGAAGCTGGTCGGTGGCGGCTCGATGCAGATCGTCAACCAGACCGTGCCGCGCGCGCTGCGCAAGATGGGCTACCAGCCCGAGCAGGTCGAGGCGATCGTCGCCTACATCGCCGAGCACGGCCACGTGATCGACGCTCCGGGCCTCAAGCACGAGCACTACGAGGTCTTCGACTGCGCGATGGGCGCCCGCGCCCTCAAGCCGATGGGCCACGTGCGGATGATGGCGGCCTGCCAGCCGTTCCTCTCCGGCGCGATCAGCAAGACCGTCAACCTCCCCGAGGACGCGACGGTCGAGGAGATCGAGGACATCTACCTGCAGTCCTGGAAGCTCGGCCTCAAGGCGACCGCGGTCTACCGTGACAACTGCAAGGTCGGCCAGCCGCTGGCCAGCGGCAAGGGCGACAACAAGGGCGAGTCCTCCAACAAGTCGGAGACCGACGCGATCGCCGACCAGGCGGTCGAGACGATCACCAAGACGATCGAGAAGATCGTCTACGCCCCGACCCGCAAGCGGCTGCCGAAGTCCCGCGTCTCGCGCACCACGTCGTTCACCGTCGGTGGCGCCGAGGGGTACATGACCTCCGGGGCCCACGACGACGGCCAGCTCGGCGAGGTCTTCCTCAAGCTCGGCAAGCAGGGCTCGACCCTGGCCGGCGTGATGGACGCCTTCTCGATCGCGGTCAGCATCGGTCTGCAGTACGGCGTGCCGCTGGAGACCTACGTCGCGAAGTTCACCAACCTGCGCTTCGAGCCGGCCGGTCTGACCGACGACCCGGACGTGCGGATGGCGCAGTCGCTGATGGACTACGTCTGGCGTCGGCTGGCCCTCGACTACCTGACCTTCGAGCAGCGCTCGGCCCTGGGCATCTACTCGGCCGAGGAGCGTCAGCGCCACCTCGAGACCGGCTCCTACGAGCCCGTCTTCGAGACCGGCTCCGCCTCCGAGCTGATCGAGACCGCCGGCTCCTCCTCCGTCGAGCTCGCCGAGATCATCGACGAGGACTCGCCGGCCGAGGCGTCCGCGCCCGAGGCCCAGGCGGCCCCGGCCGCCGAGGTCCGCGAGGCGCACACCAGCGCCGAGCTGATGGAGAAGATCACCGGCACCGCCGTCGACTCCCCGCTCTGCTTCACCTGCGGCACCAAGATGCGCCCCGCCGGCTCGTGCTACGTGTGCGAGGGCTGCGGGAGCACCAGCGGTTGCAGCTGACGGCACGACGTCAATGCTTTCGGGCCGGTCACCTCGTCGAGGTGGCCGGCTCGTCTGTCTGGAGCGCGGTCAGACTCCGATGCGCCAGCTCCTCCATGACTCGGGTTCATAGGCGATGCTCTCGGCGAGAGGGAGCGAGGGGTCCTTGCGGCAATTGATCCATCTCCAGTCCACCGGGGTGGCGGACTCGATCGGCTCTAGGAGTCGGAGCACAGTCCGGTAGTTGGGGTACTCGACTCCGCTGAGCTCGTCGACTGCGCGGATACGCGTCATCTCGGTGAGAGCGCCGGGCCCGAGGAAGCGAACGGCACCCTTCAGCGCGAACGTTGAGTTCGCTATCGATCCATGGCGTCGTGACGAAGACGAGAAGCGGGGGCGCCATCAGTCGGCGCGTCTGATCGCTTGGAGAAGTAGCCCGCCCACAGTTCTTCCAGGGCTTTGTTGCCTTTCGTGCATCCCAGCTGTCCGGGCGTTCCAGGTTTGTGATCGCCGAAGTAGGTGAGGACTCCTGCGTTCAGATCGATGATGTCCTGCCATGGAGTGGTCTCGGTGCCCGCCTTGGCGGGGGACGATCGGATCAGAACGGCCGGTCGGCGAGAACCGTCGACGGCGGACACCTTCGCCGATGCATTGATGCCACTTTCGAGGATGACCATCGCAGCCCCGGCGCGATCGTCCCGAGTGAGGTAGTGAAAGTTCGGCATTCCGTCGATGATGGGACGACTGGGTCTTCGCGGGCTTGGGATATCGCAAGGTGACCCCGACGTGTAGGTGCTGGCTCGGCATTGCGGCAGCTTGGCACAGTGGGGGGTGGACATGAGCGCAAACTCGAACCGCGGACCCGCCGGGAGCCGGCGGGCCGGCCGAAACCTCGAGTGCGGCAGTGAGTCGTCGGATGAGTCGCCAACGCACAGGTGGCACGCACGCCGGAGGTGATGCTTCGTCGCGCCTCCATCGCAAGGGCCTTCGCTATCGGGTCGGACTCCGAGTACCCGGCCGGCCGAGACGCACCATCGACATCGCCTTTCCGCGAATGCGCTTGGCAGTGTTCGTCGATGGGTGCTTCTGGCACGCATGTCCTGAGCACGCGACCTGGCCGAAGAGCAACGCAGCGTGGTGGCGCGACAAGCTGGCGCGCAACGTGGCGCGAGACCGAGACACCGACGCCGTCCTCGAGCTGGCCGGTTGGCAGGTCCTGCGGGTGTGGGAGCACGAGGATCCCGGGTCGGCCGCGGACACGTGGTCGGAGGCCGTCTGCTGCGCCGGCGCGCCGACGCGGAGGATGTCCGTCGCGGAACCTAGGATCCAGCATCGTGACGAAGCAAGCTGCGGGTGATCGACCTGTTCGCCGGCTGCGGTGGGCTGACGAGCGGATTCGTCGGCACCGGTACGTTTTGAGCCGGTCGCGGCGGTGGAGCTGGACCTGCACGCCGCGGCCACCTACGCCACAACTTCGGCGATCACATCCACGTCGGCGACATCGCTGAGTGGGTCGAGGGGTCGATGCCCCTGGCCGGATGTCGTGGTGGGTGGCCCCCCGTGCCAAGGGTTCTCGCCACTCGGCAAGCAGGATCCTGACGATCCGCGCAACCGGCATGTGGCGGCACTACGTGGCGACGCTGCGCCGAGTCCGGCCGCCGTTCTTCGTGCTCGAGAACGTTCCGCAGTTTCTGCAAGTCGATCGAGTTCTCGCAGTTCTGCAGCCGAGACCGAGCGCGGCGGGCCGCTCTCGCGGACTACGTGCTGGAGCCCTACGTGCTGAACTCAGCCGACTACGGCGTGGCCCAGGCACGTCGACGTGCAGTGGTGATCGGTCGACGTCGGGAGCTGGATGAGATCGGTCCCCCGGACCGACATCCCGCGCGACCCTCGGGATGCGTTTCCTGCCTGGCTGGAGCCCAGCAGTCGTGAGACCGGACCTGCCCGACAGCGTCGTCGAGTTCCGCGGGCGGGCGGTTCCGGGCGCTTTCAAGATGCGCGATCTGCACGTCACCCGGAGGTCCGACTGAACTGTCACTGGCTCGATACCGGGCGATCCCCGCCGGCGGCAGCCGACAGGATCTCCCTGACGAGCTCTTGACGCCGTGCTGGCGTCGACACACGTCGGGCGCCGGCGACGTCATGGGGCGGCTCAGCTGGGACAAGCCGTCCGTGACGATCCGGACCGAGTTCTTCAAGCCCGAGAAGGGTCGATATCTGCACCCCGAGGAGCACCGGCCAATCACGCACGCCGAGGCGGCGTTGCATTCAGGGATTCGGCGGAGGACTTCGTGTGGTGCGGCACCAAGACTCGATCGCGCGGCAAATCGGCAACGCGGTGCCGCCGCCGATGGCACGGGAGATCGCCGGCACATCTGGCTGAAACGGATTGGCTAGCCATCCTGGGTCGAACCCGAAATGTCGGTGGTCTCGTGTTGACTGGTTCTCCATGAGACGTTGCAGTCAGGGATTCGAGGGGGAAATGTGTCGAAATGGGCAGGGGTCGACGCGGGCTTGGCGGCCGACGTCATGGCACAGTCCGAGCGTTGCTTGGCCACCTACCGCGAGGACGCCTCGCGGGTAGAGCAGGATGCCGCTATCGAGGCCAGCACTTCCCAGGGCGGTTACGGCCGCAAACAACTCTACGAGCTGATCCAGAACGGAGCGGATGCGCTGCTGGGCAGCTCTGGCCGCATCCATGTCGTCCTCACCCGCGAAGCCCTCTACGTCGCAAACGAGGGCAATCCGATGAGCTCGGCGGGCATGAGTTCGCTGATGGCCTCCCATCTCTCTCGTAAGCGTGGTGACGAGATCGGTCGCTTCGGTCTCGGTTTCAAGTCCGTCGTGGCCATCTCCGACAGGCCGCAGGTCATCAGTCGATCTGGATCGTTCGGATTCGATCGCGAGCTCGCCCGAGATCGCATCGCGACAGGTGGTTCCCGGGTCGCCCAGCTACCCGATGCTCAGAATCGCGGAACCGCTCGATCCCGACCGGATCGCACGAGAAGATGCCGTCCTGAAAGAGCTGATGACGTGGTCATCGACGATCGTCCGAATTCCCTTAATCGCGGGATACGAGCATCTGCGTGATGACGTGGCGGGATTCCCCGCCGAGTTCCTTCTGTTCTCTCCGCAGGCATCCCAACTCGTGCTCGAGGATCGTCACGCCGGACTTACGCGGATCGTCCGATTGACCCGCTCGGGCGACGGCGTGCTCGTCCTCAACGATAATGGCGAGGAGTCGGCGTGGCGCGTGGCTGGACGCCAGCACCGTCCCAGCACGGCGGCGCTCAAGGATGCCGGGGACCTTGCTCATCGTGAGGCGATCAGCGTGTCTTGGGCGGTCCCGCTCAAGGGACGAGCGAACCTTGGATCATTCTGGGCGTTCTTCCCCACCGAGGACCAGACAACATTGTCCGGGATCGTGAACGCTCCATGGAAGATGGGTGACGACCGGCGTAACCTGCTACCCGGCAAGTTCAACGAGGAGATTCTCACTGAGGTTCTGCCAGCGCTCATCGCTGCTGAGTGGACGCATCTCGCGGACATTGCGGATCCCGCGTCAGCGCTCGATGTTCTGCCGGCGCGTGGACGAGAGCCGCGCAGCTGGGCGGATGGTGTCCTCAATGTGCCCGTGTTCAACGCCGTAGCAGCGGTCCCTTGCATCCCGGACGCAGGGGGCTCGATGCGCAAGGCCTCTGCCCTACGCCTCCATCCGAAGGAACTGGTCCATGAGCTGAAGCAGCAAGGGCTGCAGCTCCTCGAGTTGTGGGCCTCGCTGGAGAAGACTCCGTCCGGGTGGGTCCATCACAGCGTCGACCGGACACCAGAGCGAAGACTAAAGGCCGAGCGACTCATCGGAGACCGGGAATCGTCTAGGGCAACGGTTCAGGATTGGATCGAAGCCATCTGCACCAAATCGGGCGGCGTGGCTGCTTCGGCAACCGCAATCATGTTGGTGGACGCGATCGCTACGTCCACGTCGACAATGTCGAATCAGGTGCGACAGACACGCGCGGTGTTGCTCGAGGACGGCATATTTGTCGCAGCCGTTGCCGGTCAGGTCTTCGTCCGCTCCTCACCCGAAGACGCCGGGTTCAAGTTCATTCACCCGGATCTAGCGCGCCTCCCGTCAGCCGTTGACGCCCTTCGGCGACTCGGGATTCAGCTGCTCGACCGAGCCGGGGAGTTGCGGAACATGCTCTCGGGTCGCCGGCCCGGCCAGGTCGACTGGCCAAAGGCATGGTCCTTCGCCCGCCAATGCACGCCCGCGGTTGCTCTCAGCGTCTTTCGAGAGGAATTGCCGGCCCTCTGGAATCGTCAATGCGGGTCAGGACGAGGGCCGGCGAGTTCGTGCCGGTGGGAGCCGCGTATCTGCCAGGGGGCATCGTCTCCGACCGCGACCAGGCGGATACCCGTTTCTGCGTCGACACCGGCTTCCACAAGCTCGAGCTCGAGCTGCTGACGGAGATCGGCTGCGTGGCGCAGCCGACTCTTCGTCATGATCCCCCGGAGGAGCCATGGCTGCTCAATTACTCCGAGCAGCTCAAGCAGATCTTCATCACCAGCGCCAGCGGGTCGAAGCCCCAACCGGACCGTCTCCTGTTGGCAGGAGCGGCCGATCCGTGGCCCCTCCAACCACTGGGTCAGCTGTCGGGGGGAGCCGGGCTTACTATCTGACGCGCGCAGCCCTAAGCAGCACCACCGGGGACTACGTGACGGTCCGTCACGTAACGAATGCCAGCTACGGGACGAAGAAGTACATGAACCCCGTGCACTGGTGGGTGATGAACCAAGGCAGGCTGAGCACCGCGTTTGGTCCGCTGCCGCCGGACTACTGCCTTCGCCCGTCCGACGAGCTCCCCCCCGACGTCTTGCCGGTCGTAGAGCTTGACGAGGCGACTTCGGAGGCGCTCAGGATTAGCGAGGAGCCGTCGGCGCTCAGTAGCGATGCCTGGGCGTACCTGGCGAGAGCTCTGGTGCGTGGTCCGATGCACGCCGCGCCTTCCGATTCTACGCGTGGGCTGCCTATTTCTGCGCCCGCTCCGCTGCGGATCACGGCTCAAGTCGGACGCAAGGTGGAGGAAGTCGCAACCGGCGATGTCGCGGTGGTCCTAACTGAAGAGCTCTTCCACGCGCTCAGCGAGCAGAACATTCCCGTGGTGCTCATCGAAGATTGGGCTGACGCCGAGCAGATCAAAACGAACTGGCAACTCGAGGACGGCGCGCGCCTGTTGGAGCAGGAGCTTGCTGCTTTCCAAGAGGCCGGCAAGCCGCGGTCCCTGGTCGACCCCTTCCCGAAGCTCCGGCTCTACCTCACACCCGAGCAGTGTGCGGGCAGCGTGCAGACCTGCGAGACGCTCGACCTGGTGACCGCGACCAGGGACGGGATGAAGGCGAAGCCCGTACAACACGCGTTCGAGGATGGACGCGTTCTGGTCACGGTCACAAAGTCCGGGCAGGTGCTCGAAGCGGTGTCGGACGTCCTGCAGCTCGACCTGACCCGAACTGATATTCAGGGCATCATCGACAACGTTCGGGAGCAGGCGACGGAACAGCGCCTCGCCGAGCTCAGGAATGCAGCCTCCGACGAGGCTCGGCTCGCGATGCTGGTGGGCTCCGAGAAGCTACGCCGATCGCTACCTGCGTCGGCGATCCACGCCATCGAGGACGAGCAGGGTCGCTCGATGAGCGATCTCGAGATGTCCGGTCTGGTGCGTTCGGTAGATGGGGTGGCGGGTCTGCAGGACGCCAAGGCCGTGCTTGAGGAGCGGGGCTTGAACCCACCTCAGGCCTCGGGCCGGCGGGGGCAAGGCGAAAAGATTCGTCACCGAGTTGGGCTTTGCCCCCGAATTCGCCGGGTTCTCCTCGGGTTACCCGCCCGGCGACCTTCGCCGTCGAGGGACGCGCCGAGCTGTCACCGCTCCACGA
>CAWGWW010000012.1:0-58453 GCA_963826415.1 uncultured Actinomycetota bacterium
GGTTGATGAACCTCCGGTGTCGTGGTGCTGGTGTCTCAGGCTGATGGCGGCCAGTCTGCGCCGCTGGGGACGAGTCTGGCAAACAAGTTGAGTCGATGCAACTCAACTCTGTTCATCAGGGTGAACGAAGGTCAGACCCGCCCTGTTCCCGGCGGGCGCCGCTCTGGGCGTGAGCAATGTCTCGGGGGCGGGGCGGGGAGGAATAGTTCGGGGGGTCTGGGGCACTTCACCACACATGACCGTTCCCAGGATCACCCTGAACGACCAGACCACCATCCCGCAGCTCGGCTTCGGCGTCTTCCAGGTGCCACCGGAGGAGACCGCGGACACCGTCAAGCAGGCGTTCGACGTCGGCTACCGCCACATCGACACCGCGCAGATGTACGGCAACGAGCAGGGCGTCGGCGACGCGATCGCCGGCTCCGGCATCGACCGCAACGAGCTCTACGTGACCACCAAGCTGAACAACGGCTTCCACCGTCCCGACGACGCCCGCCGGGAGCTCGCGACGTCGCTCGAGCGGCTGCAGCTGGACCGGGTCGACCTGGTGCTCATCCACTGGCCGCTGCCCACGAAGTACGACGGTGACTACGTGTCGACCTGGCAGGCGCTGATCGACTTCCAGCGGGAGGGCGGCGCCACGTCGATCGGGGTGTCCAACTTCCAGCCGGAGCACCTCGACCGGATCATCGAGGAGACCGGCGTGGTCCCGGTGGTCAACCAGATCGAGGTGCACCCGTACTTCGGCAACCAGGCCGCGCGCGCCGCCAGCGCCGGGCACGACATCGCTGTCGAGGCCTGGTCCCCGATCGCCCAGGGCAACGTGCTCGACGACTCCGCGATCAAGGGCATCGCCGCCAAGGTGGAGCGCACACCCGCCCAGGTGACCCTGCGCTGGCACCTCCAGCGCGGCGACATCGTCTTCCCGAAGTCGATGAACGTCGAGCGGATGCGCGAGAACTTCGCGATCTTCGACTTCGAGCTCGGTGCCGACGACATGGCGGAGATCACCGGCCTCGACCGCGGCGACGACGGCCGCCAGGGACCGAACCCGGACGTCTTCGACTACATCCCCGACTGATCCGTCCGGACCGATCCGCCCGGACCGCTAGTCGTCCGGATCGCTAGTCGTCCAGCGCCCGGCCCCACGCCTCCAGGAGGTGTGCGAGCCGGGCGCGTTCGATCTCGGTGAGCCCCGCCACGAGGCGGTGCTCGTTGACCATGTGCGCCTCGAAGGCCCGGTCGATCAACTCTCGCCCGGCCGCGGTGAGCGCGACCACCCGGCCCCGGGCGTCACTCTCTTCGACCCGCCGGGTGACCAGGCCCCGCTCGACGCACCGGTCGACCCGCTTGGTGACCGCACCGGAGCTGACCATCGTCGACGCGGCCAGCGCGCCCGGCGTCAGCTCGTACGGCGTACCCGCGCGCCGCAGGGTGGCGAGGACGTCGAACTCGCCCTCCCCCAGCCCGAACTCCGCGTAGACGACCTCGAGCGCCGTCGTCAGTCGCTGCGCCAACCGGTGCAGTCGGCCGATGATGCCCTGCGGCGAGACGTCGAGATCGGGGCGCTCGGACCGCCACTGCTCGATGATCCGGCCGACGTGATCGAGATCTCTCTCCATGGGCAGGAATATATCTCACGTGGAAACTATTCTGTCTTCCATGGAAACTAATCTCGTCCGCGTGGCGCTGCTGACCAGCATCGCCCCGGCGGCCTGGGGCAGCACCTACCTCGTCACCGAGCAGTTCCTCCCACCGGACCGGCCCCTCTTCGCGGCGGTGGTCCGCGCCCTCCCGGCGGGGCTGGTGCTGCTCGCCCTGCGCCGCCGGCTGCCCACCGGCATCTGGTGGTGGCGCGCGCTGGCCCTGGGCGTCTGCAACATCGGGCTCTTCTTCCCGCTGATCTTCCTCGCCGCCTACCACCTGCCCGGCGGGCTGGCCGCCACCGTGCAGGCAGCCTCGCCGCTCGCCGTGATGGCGCTGGCCTGGCCGATCATCGGTGAGCGCCCGGGCGTACGCCGGGTGCTGGCCGGTGGGGTCGGGATCGTCGGGGTCGCGCTGCTCGTGCTGCGCTCCCCCGGCGAGCTCGACACCGTCGGCCTCGCCGCGGCCGTCGGTTCGGTCGTGGTCTCCGCCTTCGGGTTCGTGATGATCAAGCGGTGGCCGGCCCCGGTCGACCTGCTGACCCTGGTCTCCTGGCAGCTCGTGGTCGGCGGCCTCGTCCTGGTCCCGGTCGCGCTGCTGGTCGAGGGCGCACCACCCCCGATCGACCTGCCTGCTGCCGGCGGCTTCCTCTGGCTCGCGGTGATGGGCAGCGGCGTCGCCTACTACTGCTGGTTCCAGGGACTGGCCCGGATGCCGGCGGGCGCCGTGGCGCTGGTCGGCCTCGTCAATCCGGTCGTGGGCACCGCGCTCGGGGTGGCCTTCGCGGGCGAGCTGTTCGGCTGGCCCCAGGCGACGGGGATGCTGCTGGTGCTCGGCGGCGTGGTCGCGGGCCAGCCCGGCTTCCGGCTCCGTCGCGCGACCACGACCGCGCCCACGGCTCTGGCGGCTCGGCCCAGCCCCGCGACCCCGGTTGCCGCGCCGACGGCGCTCCGGGTCGGCTGACGGCTGCGGCTCAGCCGATGGTGATGCGGACGACGTTCGAGCGGAGGTCGGAGTCGGTGTCGACGACGCGGAAGCGGTTGCGCCCGGCCTGACTGGTCTGCACGTAGGTGCTGAAGGTCTCGTTGCTGACCGGCACCGTGACCGGGAAGTCCCGCCACGAGCCGTCGGTGAACCGCTGCACCTGCAGCACTGCACCCTCGCCCCCGGGGTAGACCCCGGTCAGGTCGATCTGCTCCATCGGGGCCACGGCGGTCTGGCTGGCCGACAGCGAGATCTCTGGGCCGGTCGCCTCGCTCTCGGACGGCTCCTCCGTGGGGGTCGCCGGGCTGGTCGAGGACTCGCCGGGCGCCAGCGTGATCAACGGGCCGGACGGGGCCTGGGTCTTCTCCGGCCGCGGGAGGTACATGGACTGCTCCGAGGTGGTCTGAGCCGTGTCCGACCCACCATCGAGGCCGAAGACCCGCGCGCCCGCCAGGGCCGCGAACCCCAGGATCAGTCCGACCACGAGGCCGACGCCGATCAGCGCGAGCACCCCGCTCACCACCGGATGCTCGGCACGTCGTTCTCGATCGACCATGGACGGTGCACCCCCTGGGCCAGCGGACCGGTCTGCCGTCCCGGACGGGAGCGACGTTCCCATTGTCGGGGACGAGCCCGGAGACGACCAAACGCTGTCCGCGCCGGGGGCAAGTGCGGGGTCCCGGAGGCCGGGTCCCGACCACAGCCGACCGCGCCGGACCGTCGTCCACAGTCGCCGAGGGAGCCGAGTGCGCTCGCCTGCCCGCGCGCGCAGGCTGAGGTCCGGCCCCGAACCACGACCCACGGAGGACTCCATGGCCCCCTCGACCGACCGGCCCACCCAGCGACCGGAGCAGCTGACGCTGACCCTGCCGGCGAGCTGGCGGCGCCTTGCCGACCCCGACAGCGGGCTGCTCGTGGCGGCGCGCGCTCCGTCCCTCCCGACGAGCAGGGTGCGGCCGGGCCTCACCCTGCGCTGCGAGCCGGTGCCCGGCGAGCCACCCGACTGGCACGCCACGAGCCTGCGGGGTCGGGCGGCGAGGCTGGTGGCCTTCGACCTCGAGGACGAGGACGAGTTCGACCTGGCCGGGCGCGAGGTGAGCTACTGCCGGTACGCCCACCGGCAGCGTGGGGTGGAGATGCTCAGCGACGAGTGGGCCTGGCTCGTCGACGAGGTCGGGTTCGTGCTGACCTGCACCGCCGCGCGGGAGGACTACCCGGATCTGTGCGATCTGTTCGACGCGATCGCCGAGACCTTCGAGCCGTACCCGGTCCGGCGCCCGGCCTGACCAGGTCTCGCCGGCGTCACTCCTCGCCCGCGGCGGCGCGGGCCGCCCGCTCGGCGACGGCGTACTCGTCGGTGCGGGCGTCGTACGACCAGAAGTCGCGCAGCGCCACCGCCGTCAGCGCCACCCCGGCGACGCAGGCGAAGCCACCACTCGAGACGGCGCCGCGGACCGACCAGAGGTCGGCGGTGATGCCCCCGCGCACCTGTCCCCCGAGCGGGCCGAGCGAGTAGGACAGCATCTCGATCCCCGCGAGACGGCCGCGCATCTGCTCGGGGATGGTCTGGTTCCAGACCGTGCCGCGGAAGACCGCGGAGACCATGTCCGCCGAGCCCGACAGCATGAGGAAGAAGGCGACCAGCCAGATGCTCGGCATCAGCCCGGCGATCCCGATCGCGAGCCCGTACGCCGCCGCGGCGATCACGATCGCGCGGCCGTGGTGGTTGATCCGTGCGGTCCAACCGCTCAGCGCCGTGGCCGCCAGGGCTCCGACGGTCTCCGCGGAGTAGAGCAGGCCGAGCAGCTCGGGGCGCTTGAACACCTCCTCGACCAGGGCCGGGAAGAGCACGATCGGCAGGGCCAGCAGCATCGCGGCGATGTCGACCAGGTAGGTGCCCAGCAGGTCACGACGAGAGAGGGCGTACCGCATCCCCTCGGCGATGCCCGCCAGGCTCGGTGGCGTCGTCTCCGCGCGGTGCGGGTAGGGCCGCATCGCGAAGAACAGCAGGGTGGCGATCGACAGGCCCACGATGTCGACGACGAAGCACCAGCCGATGCCGACGTAGGCGACCAGCAGCCCCCCGATCGCCGGGCCGAGAAGGACACCGATCTGCATGCCCAGGCTGGTCAGGTTGTTGGCGGCGACGATCTGCTCGTGCCGGACCGTGCGCGGCATCAGGGCCTCACGGGACGGGCGCTGCATCGAGGACGAGGAGGCGAGCAGGGCCGCGACCACGAAGATCACCCACAGGCTGGGCTCGGCGAAGAAGGCGTTGACGGCGAGGATCGCGGTGAAGCCGGCCTGCGCGACGCCGGTCCAGATCAACAGCCTTCGGCGGTCCACGTGATCGGCCAGCGCACCGCCGTAGAGACCGAAGACGACCAGCGGCACCAGCTCGACCAGACCGATCGCGCCGACCATGAAGTTGGAGCGGGTGAGCACGTAGATCTGGTAGGGGATGGCGACGTAGGTCACCATCGCGCCGAAGTAGAAGACCGTGCCGGCGAGGAAGAGCAGCCGGAAGTCGCGGGACTCCTGCAGCGGGGTGAGATCCACCCGCATCGCTCGCAGCCTCTGTCGCCAGGTCACGAGTCCCCATGGTGCACCTGCGAGGCCGAGCGCGCACCTGAATTTGCCTGCTCGTCAGAGCACCCGCGTGCCGTACATCTCGCCCAGCGGGTCGGCGATCAGCTCGATCCGGGCACCGTCCGGGTCGCGGAAGTAGACCGAGACCTCACTGTGCACCTCGTGCTCCACGCCCGCCCGCTCCAGGTTGCCCACCAGCTGCGGCCACCGGTCGGGGTCGACCGAGATCGCGACGTGGTGCAGGCCGCCGAGCACCTCGGCGTACGGCCCGAGGTCGAGGCCCGGGAAGTCGAAGAAGGCCAGCAGGTTGCCGTTGCCGATGTCGAAGAAGAAGTGCGACGAGCCGGCGTAGTCACGGTTGTCGACCAGCTCGGTCAGCGGGAACTCCAGCACTCCCTGGTAGAAGCGGATCGTGCGCTCCACGTCACTGCTGATCAGCGCAGTGTGGTGCAGGCCCCGGGCCGAGGACGCCGGTCGAGCGCCGGGGTCTTGCAGGTACTCCGCCCGCAGGCGCTGCCGTTCGACCTCGTGCACCGACGCGTCGCTCTGGGTCTCGCTCACGGGGTCCTCCTGGGTCGACACCATCCCGCCGGGTCTCCAAGAGTGCTCACCCGCTCCGACTCCCGCAAGGGCCGGACCAGAGCGGTGGCGGTCGAGGTCAGTCGGCGTGCACCCGGATCCGGGCGCCCCGGTGCGGCACGCTGGTGATGTTGCGCACCCGGGGCTCGTCGTCCCCGACCGCGGTGACGTCGTGGCCGACCAGCACCGCTCGGAGCACGGCGACCCCCTCCATGAGCGAGAACCCTGCGCCGATGCAGCGGCGGACGCCGCCGCCGAACGGGATCCAGGTGTTGGTCGGCGGGTTCTGGTCGAGGAAGCGCTGCGGGCGGAACACCTCGGGCTCCTCATGGTTGTCGGCGCGACTGTGGGCGATGATGATCGACGGCCCTACCGTCGCGCCGACCGGCAGGGCGACCCCGCCGACGGTCACGGGCTTCATCAGGGTCCGCACCACCATCGGGATCACCGGGTGCAGGCGCATCGACTCCTTCAGCACCGCGTCCAGCCACGCGTCGTCCCCCATCGGGCGGCCTCGCGCGCCCGCTTCAGCTGCTCGGGGTCCCGGCCCAGCTCGTAGAGCGCCCAGGCCAGGGCCGTGGCGGTCGTCTCGTGGCCGGCCAGCAGCAGCGTGACCAGCTGGTCGCGGAGCTCGGTGTCGTCGAGCACGTCCTCGTCGTCGCCGGCCAGGATCAGGCGGGAGAGGACGTCGCCACGGTCGGCCAGGTCCGGGGCGGTACGCCGCTCGCGGATCTCGGCGTAGATGAGCCGGTCGAGCTCGTGCTGGTTGTCCACGGTCCGCTTCCAGGGACCGAACCTCTGCAGCCGGGGGTAGCCCCAGCCGAGCAGGACGACCGGACTCACCTGGACGGTGCGGTTGACGCAGGGCCGGAGCCGGGCCAACCGGCTCTCGTCGGTCACCCCGAAGACCACCCGCAGGATCACCTCGAGCGTGAGCGCGTTCATCCGGTCGAGGGCCCGGAACTCACGGTCGGGCAGCCAGCTGGCCACCTCGGCCGCGGCCAGCTCCTCGACGAGGGCCTGGTAGCCGCGCAGGGCATGGCCGTTGAACGCCGGCATCAGCAGCTTGCGGGCTCGACGGTGCTCCGTGGAGTCCTGCAGCAGCAGCGAGTGCTCGCCCATGACCGGACCGAGGATCGCGTTGCCCTTGCCGGCATGGAACACCTCGGGATCACCGGCGAAGATCTCCCTGGTGTCCTCGGGTCGGGTGAACAGGACCAGCGGGGTACCGCCCGGCACCAGGCGGACCGTGAACGTGTCGCCATAGGTGCGGTGCAGGTAGGGGTGCATCCAGTGCCGGAAGCGGATCAGGGCGGCTGTCTGGACGATCGCCGGCCAGCGCGGCCCGGGGGGCAGCCCGGCCCGGTCGAGCTTCGGGGGACGGCGGCCGGGGGTCGTGTTCATCCGTCGGAGCCGACGGGCGGTCAGCTCGCCCACGTCCACGGGATCGTCGATCGTGGTCATCGGGTCGTCTCCTCGTCGTGGCGTCCCGAGACATACTACGAGTACGTCACGTCACCGCAACCAGCAGCGCCACGTCGGTCAGGGCGATCCCGATCGCGGCCAGGAACGGCATCCGGCCCCGCCCGGTGAGCGCCAGGACTGCCAGGAGCGCGACCACGACCATCGCCGGGCCGACCGTGGACACCGGTGCCGAGCTGCTCGCGCCGGCGCCCAGTGCGACCACGACCGAGCCGGCCACCAGCACTGCAGTGGCGGCGCTGGGCAGCCACCGGGCGCCGATCCGGTGCGGCAGCCCCCGGACCTCGGTACGAGCGTCGTCCGCGAGGTCCGGCAGCACGTTGACGAGATGGGCGCCGACCCCGAGCAGCGCTCCGGCAGCCACCCGCCACCAGGCCGGGAACGTGGTGGGGTCAGCCGCAAGCGAGACGAAGACCACCAGGCCACCGAACGAGACGGCGTACGGCGCCCACGACCAGGCCGTCGACTTCAGCCCCAGGTTGTAGGCCCAGGCGGAGGCGACGCAGAGCAGGTGGACCGCGCCGGCAGCCAGCCCCAGGGCGAGCGACAGCGGCACCACCGCGAGCACCGCCGCAGCGCAGGCGAGCCGGACGGTCCGCGTGGCCACCGCACCCGTCGCCAGCGGCTTGTCCGCGCGCGCCACCAGACGGTCGCGCGCCTCGTCGACGAGGTCGTTGCACCAGCCGACGGAGAGCTGGCCCGCGAGCACCGCGGCTCCGAGCAGCACGAGCCCCGGAGCCGCCAGCTCCCCCGCGACGCCGAGCAGCACGGCGAGCACGACCACCGCCACCGCCGGACCGGCGTGGGCGGCTCGGAGCAGCGCGGGCATGGCCGGACGCTACCGGGCGGCCGGTGGGAGTCCGGCCGGAGACTGCTCCGGCGCCGACAGCGGTTCGGACGGGAGCTGCTCCACCTGCTCCCGGCACCACGGGCTGATCGGCCGGCTCCCGTCGAGCACCCCCGAGCGGAACTCCGACCAGTCGACCCAGGCCACGTCGGCCACCTCTGCCGGGTCCGGGGCGACCTCGCCGCCCGCCGTCGCGACGAAGACCGGACACATCTCGTTCTCGACGACGCCGTTCGGCATCACCGCCCGGTAGCGGAACGATGGCAGCAGCAGCCGGACGCCGGTCGCGCGGACCCCGATCTCCTCGCGCACCCGGCGGCGTACGGCGTCGGCCAGCGGCTCACCCGGCGCGGGATGTCCGCAGACGCTGTTGGTCCAGGCGCCCGGCCACGTGGGCTTGTGCAGGGCCCGCCGGGTCAGCAGCAGCCGACCGTCGGCGTCGAAGAGGTAGCAGGAGAAGGCGAGATGCAGCGGGGTGTCCGTGTGGTGCACGTCGGCCTTCGGGGTGGTCCCGATCGCACGTCCCTGCTCGTCCAGCAGGACCACCTGCTCCACGCGGTCGCCGTCACGGTCCGACTCCACTGCTGCCTCCACCGTCGGGTCCTCCTCGGGGTTCACGCCGGCCGCGCCAGCTGGTTGACGGCGGCACCGAACACGCGCGGGAGCCCGGCTGCCGCCGGCACCACGCGCGAGCGGAGCGCCCGGTGCCGGGTGGCGACCAGCAGTCCCCGGGTGAACAGCTCGTGGCGCCAGCCCAGCCGACGCCAGGCGAGCTCGTACTGCTCCGGTCGCCCGGCCGCGACTGCGCGCACCGCGTCGCGGGCCTGGGCCAGCCCCAGAGCGATCCCCTCGCCGGTCAGGGCATCGACGTACCCGGCGGCATCGCCGACGAGGAGCACCCGGCCGGCCACACGACGCCGGGCACGTTGCCGCAGCGGGCCGGCACCGCGGACCTGCTGGACGCCGTGCTCGCCCACCACCGCCGCCAGCAGCGGGAAGTCGGCGAGCATCTGGTCCAGCGGCCGACGCTGGGAGCTGAGCACCGCGATGCCCACCTCGGCGGGCCCGACCGGCGTCACGTACGCCTCCCCCGACCGCGACCAGTGCACCTCGACGAACGAGCTCCACGGTTGCACCGGCAGGTGGCAGCGAAGGCCGTAGCGGCGGGGGCCGGAGACCGCGGCCTCCAGCCCGAGCAGCCGCCGGATCGGAGAGTGCAGGCCGTCGGCGGCCACCAGGTGCCGGGTCGGCTGGCCGTCGACCAGCAGGTGGTCGCCACGGTCCTCGACCGAACGCACGGCACGCTCCTCGCGCGGCACCCCCGCAGCCTCCACCGCCTCGACCAGCGCCGCGTGCAACGTCGTACGACGGACTCCGCGGCCGGGGCCGTGCCGGAACGGCGCCTCGACCCGGCGGGTCGCGTCGAGGTAGCGGATGCCGGTGATCGGATGCCCGTCCGGGACCACTCCGAGGTCGGCCAGCGCCGCCACCGCTCCCGGCATCAGCCCCTCCCCGCAGGCCTTGTCGATCACCCCGGGTCGCGGCTCGACGAGCGTGACGCTCAGTCCGGCGCGCGCGGCGTACAGCGCCGTGGCGAGCCCGACCGGACCGCCGCCCGCGACCACCAGGTCACGCATCGGCCAGGCGCCCGGGGAGCGTGCCCAGGGCCGCGTTCTCGACCCGGATCCGGACCGTGAGCAGCACGGCGTTGGCGAGCGTGAAGACCAGGGCCGTCACCCAGGCGCCGTGCACCAGTGGCAGGGCGATGCCCTCGAGCACGACCGCGACGTAGTTCGGGTGCGGGATCAGTCGGTAGGGGCCCGACGTCACCGGCGCCAGCCCGGGGACCACGATCACCCGGGTGTTCCAGCGTCGACCGAGAGTGGCGATGCACCACCACCGCAGGGCCTGCGAGGCCAGCACCAGGGCGAGCATCGACCAGGCCAGCACCGGGGCCACGGACGGGCGGACCAGCCACGCCTCGACCAGCATGGCCACCAGGAAGCCGGAGTGCAGCAGCACCATCACGGGGTAGTGGCCCCGGCCGGTCTCCCGACCTCCCCGCGCGAAGCTCCAGGCGGCGTTGCGGTTCGAGACGACCAGCTCGGCGAGTCGCTCCAGGGCGACCAGCACCACCAGGACCGTGAACGCGGTCAGGCCGGTCATCGCGGGTCACCCGGGGACACGGGCGCGGTGGCCCGCACCAGCACCAGCTCCGAGCAGAAGCCCGGGCCCATGGCGAGCACCACACCGTACGAGCCGGGACGCGGCGGACGGTCCCGCAGCGTGTCCTCGAGGACGTGCAGCACCGAGGCGGACGACAGGTTGCCGATCCGGGCGAGGGAGTCCAGGTCAGCTGCACGGCCTCCCGCGGCACCTCCAGGGCCTCCTCCAACGCCTCGATCACCTTGGGGCCGCCCGGGTGGCAGACCCACCACTCGACATCGGCGCGGGTCAGGTCGTGGTCGGCGAGGAACGCGTCGACGTCGCCGCGGATGTAGCGGCCCACCACGGTCGGCACCTCGGCGTCGAGCACGATCCGCAGCCCACCGCTGGTCACGTCGAAGCCCATCGTGCGCTCGGAGTCCGGGTAGAGCCGGCTTCGGGTGGCCAGCACCTCGGCCCGGCCTCCCCGGTCGACGCCTCCGCGGGCCACGACGGCGGCGCGCCGTCGGCGAAGAGTCCGCTGGCCACCAGGTTCGGCAGCGACACGTCGTCGCGCTGGACGGTCAGGGAGCACAGCTCGACGGCGACGAGAACGGCGACCTCGTCCGGATGGCCGACCAGGTAGTCGTGCAGCCGGGCGATCCCCGCCGCCCCGGCCACGCACCCGAGCCCGACCAGGGGTACCCGCTTGACGTCCGGGCGCATCCCGATCAGCGACGCGATCCGGGCCTCCAGCGTGGGGACCGCGATCCCGGTCACGGTGGCGGAGACGACCAGGTCGACATCGGTCGGGGTCAGTTCCGCGGCCTTGAGCGCATCGACGACGGCGCGGGCGCCGAGCTCGACGGCATGCTCGAGGAAGAGGTCGTTGGCCTGCCCGAAGTCCTCGAGACCGGCGTAGGCCTCCAGCGGCAGCACGAGACTGCGCTGCTGCACGCCGGAGTTGGCATGGAAGCGGCGCAGCAGTCGCTCGTCGAGCCCGCCCTTGGCGATCACCCCGGCGAACGCGTCGGTGATCTCCTGCTGGGAGTAGCGATGCTCCGGCAGGACGCCCCGGACCGACAGGATCTCCATGGGGCCAACCTACCGAGCGGCCGAGCCGCGCCGGTCCCGGCTCTCCCGCCTGGGTGGGGCCACCCTCAGGTGCGTCTCGCCGGGGCGCGCCGCCGGTGGGCGGGCCCGGGCTGGGATACCGTCGCGCGCATGGGCTCCCCGGCACCGGCCACGGAGCAGAATCGCTTTTGGGCGGCCGCAGCCGTTGCGGTGGTCCTGACCGCGATCTTCGCGCTCCTCCTGCAACCGGGCTTCGGCCTGCCCGTCCGACAGGCCGCCAGCTCCCTGGGCCTGCTGGTGGCCGGGGTCCTGGCCACCATGAGCACCGGCCGGCGGTCCCTGCGCAGCCATGGCCTGCGCCGGCGCGCGTGGGTCATCCTGACGGTCGCCGGCGTGGTCGCCATCCTGGGCAACGTCTGGGTCGCCGCCACCGGAGCGGACCCGGTCTCGTCCCCGAGCGTGGTCAGCAACGTGACCATCGCGGCCGCGCTGCTGCTCTCGATCGCGGGCCTGCTGAGCTTCCCGACCGTCAAGCGGCGCGGGGCCGAGCTGCTGCTGATGACGCTCGACGGGCTCGTGGCCGCCGGGGCGCTGATCATCATCGTGGCGGTGCTGATCTACTCGGACCTGCTCGCCGCAACCGTGGACGACTCCGCGGGGTCACGCTTCTTCACGTTGACCTTCCCGGTCCTGGACGTGGCGCTGGCCACCGTGGCGGTCCTGCTGATCCTTCGCTCGAGCCAGGCCGACCGGCCGGCGCTCAGCCTGGTCGCCGCCGGCTTCCTGCTGTACGCCGTCTCGGACCTCGCCTTCGCCGACCTCTCGGCCCAGGGCCGGTTCGAGTTCGGCTCGCTGCTCGACCTCGGCTGGATCGCCGGCTACCTCACGCTCGGCCTGGCCGCCTGGTACCCCCCGGCGACGGAGGCCGACGAGGCCCGAACCGGCGGCGGTCTCTCGGACGCGCTCGGCACCACCCTGGTCTTCGCGCTCCTGCTCGCGGCGGCCGTCGTCCAGATCGTCTTCGGTACCGGCGGGGACATGGTCGGCTACCAGTCCGCGCTGTGGCTCACCCTGATCGTCGCCGCCGGCGGCCGGCAGATCCTGCTGACCGCCGACAACGCCAGCCTGCGCCACGGGCTGGAGCGGCGGGTCGAGGAGCAGACCGCGGACCTGCGGCGCCTCGCCCGGCAGACCGAGGTGCTGCTCACGTCGGTCGGGGACGGCATCTACGGCGTCGACCACGAGGGCCGGGTCACCTTCATCAACCCGTCCGGCGCGGAGGCGCTCGGCTACACCCCGGAGCAGCTCGACGGACGTCGCGCACACGAGCCTTCCACGCCGCCGACGAGCAGGGCACGCCCTTCCCGTGGGAGGGCTGCTACGTCTACGAGGCCCTCCGCAGCGGCGTCGTCGCCAACGCGGAGGAGGACATCTACATCCGGGCGGACGGGACGACGTTCCCGGTCGAGATCACCGCCTCCCCGCTGCTCGACGAGAGCGAGCTGCGCGGTGCCGTGGTCGTCTTCCGCGACGTCACCCAGCGGCGCGAGGTGGACCGGATGAAGAACGAGTTCCTCTCCGTGGTCAGCCACGAGCTGCGCACCCCCCTCACCTCGATCCGGGGCTCCCTGGGCCTGCTCGCCGGCGGACGCCTGGGCGAGCTCCCGCCCGCGCCGACTCCCTGGTGACCGTCGCCCTGCAGAGCAGCGAGCGGCTCACCCGGCTGATCAACGACCTGCTCGACATCGAGCGGATCGAGTCGGGCATCCGGCCGATGGACGTGGTGGCACTCGAGTCGTGCGAGCTGATCGCCGCGGCCACCCGGCAGATCGAGGGCATGGCGACCACCATGGGGTGCAGGTCGTGATCGGAGTGCGCCACGGGTCGGGTGCTCGCCGACGAGGACCGGATCCTGCAGACGCTGACGAACCTGCTGGGCAACGCCATCAAGTACTCCGAGCCGGGGGCACCGTCTGGGTCGACGCCGCTCCCCTCAACGACGAGGTGCTCTTCCGGGTCCGGGACCAGGGCCGCGGGATCCCCGAGGACAAGCTGGAGACGATCTTCGAGCGCTTCGAGCAGGTCGACTCCTCCGACTCCCGCCGCAAGGGCGGCACCGGACTGGGTCTGGCGATCAGCCGAGGCATCGTCGAGCGGCACGGTGGCCGGATCTGGGCGGAGAGCGAGGTGGGGTCCGGCACCACCGTCCAGTTCACGCTGCCCGCGGCCCGGCCCACCCCTCTCCTCGGTCTCGAGGAGCTGGACGGGTCGGCGACCGTGCTGGTCTGCGACGACGACGAGGCCGTGGTCGAGTCGCTCTCCGCGCTGCTCCGCCACCACGGCTACCAGCCGATCGGGGTCACCGACGGTGCGACCGCGATCCGGCTGATCGACCAGCAGCACCCGGCCGCCGTGCTCCTCGACCTGATGATGCCCGGGACCACCGGTGCCCAGGTGCTGGCCGCCCTGCGCAGCCGCCCGGAGACCAGGCACATCCCCGTGATCGTGGTCTCGGGGCTCGGGCCCGAGGACGAGCCCGCCGTCGCGGAGTCGACCGAGGGCTGGCTGATCAAGCCGGTGAGCGAGCAGCGCCTCGTGCAGACCGTGGCCCTCGCGGTCTCGGGTCGCGAGCACGGGGCAACGGTGCTGCTCGTCGAGGACGACGAGGGCCTGGCCAGCGTCGTCGGCACGATGCTCGCCGCCGAGGGCCTCGAGGTGGTGCACGCCGCCACTGCCGCGGACGCCGTCCTGCGCGGCCGCGAGCAGCGACCCGACGTGATCGTGCTCGACCTGCACCTGCGAGACGGCGACGGGGCCGCCGTCGTGGCAGAGTTCCGCCGACACGGGCCCATGTCCCACATCCCGTTGATCGTCTACAGTGCCGCCGACGTGGAGGATGCTCGACGGCACTCCCTCGAGCTGGGTGAGACAGTGTTCCTCACCAAGGGGCGCACCAGTCCCGACCAGCTCAAGGACCGAGTGCTCGGACTCGTCAACGCGGTGACAGCACAACAGGGAGACCAGCAGTGAATGACCGCCTCGAAGACTCGGCTTGCGAGCCGCAGCCCCAGGTGCTCGACATCACCGTGCGCACCGGCAGCGGCACCGGGCGGACGGTGCTCTCCTCCTTCGACCACGCCCTCCAGCTGGCCGGGGTCGCGGACTTCAACCTGGTCACGCTCTCCTCGGTGATCCCGCCGGGCAGCCGAGTCCGGATGGTCAACGCGCCGTTGCCGGGCGGCCACGGCGACGTGCTCTTCTGCGTTCGCGCGCAGGCGTACGCGGAGCACCCGGGCGACATCGCCTGGGCGGGGATCGGCTGGTGCGTCGACGAGACCGGCGGCGGGCTCTTCGTCGAGCACCACGGCGGCAGCGAGCAGTCCGTGACCGAGCAGATCGAGCTGAGCCTCGGCGACATGAACGCCCGTCGCGGCGGCGGCTACGGCAAGGTGCACACGGCCCTCGCCTCGGCGCACTGCGTGGACGAGCCGGCCTGCGCGCTGGTGATCGCGGCGTACCGCGTCTCGTCGTGGTTCGACGAGCAGCCGGAGAAGGTCGCCACCGAGGAGATCGCCCGCGTCCCCTCGGTCAGGGACAAGGCGATCAGGGTGACCATGGAGACCGAGGTCGCCCCCGAGACCGCCGCGATGCTACTACCAGCTCTACCGCGACACCTTCGGTGACCTGGAGACCCGAGCGGTGGCGCGCCAGCTGCTGCACGAGTCGGAGTTCCTCGAGGAGATGCACGACCCCCGCGTGCAGAAGTACGTCGCCTGGAGCCCCGAGGGGGAGATCATCGGCATCTCCACCCTCACCTCCGAGCTGGCGACGGTCCCGTGGATCAGCCCCGCCTACTTCGCGCATCACTACCCCGAGCACGCCGCCCGTGGCGCGGTCTTCTACCTCGGTTTCACCCTCGTGCGTCGCGACCAGCGGCGAGGCCGGGTCTTCCAGGCCATGGTCGAGCGGATGGCGGAGGTGATGATCGAAGCCCGGGGCGTCTGCGCCTGGGACATCTGCCTGCACAACGACGAGGTGCTCGGCCTCGGTGCGAACATCACCCGGATGATCGGCCGCTTCGCCGACGTGACCGTGGCTCCGATCGACCGGCAGACGTACTACGGGGGCACCATCCACGGTCCAATCGGGGATATCGCCTCCAGCGCCTGAATCGGGCGGTACCGTGTCCCCACCAACCACCATGGGAGGGGGTCGGGCGTGACTGTCAGCGTGCTCGTCGTCGACGACGACGACTCCGTCCGTGAGATCACCCAGCTCTCGCTCGAGGTGATCGCCGGCTGGCACGTGATCTCGGCCGACGGTGGGGTGAGCGGGCTCGAGATGGCGCGACAGCACAAGCCCGACGCCGTGCTGCTCGACGTGATGATGCCCGACATGGACGGGCTGACGACCTTCCAGCACCTCCAGGAGGACGAGTCGACCCGCGACATCCCGGTCATCCTGGTCACGGCCAAGGTCAGGTCGGGGAGCGGCCGATGTGGCACGGCCTCGCGATCTCGGGAGTGATCCCCAAGCCGTTCGACCCGGTCACCCTGGCCACCCAGGTCTGCGAGATGCTCGGCTGGGACCCAGCCCTCGGCCCAGAAGTCCGGGCGCTGAAGCCTGAGCGCGGACGTCCCCGCTGCCGACGCGCGCCGCCGCGACCTCAGCGGCGGGTGATGCCCAGGAGCGCATGCGTCGCGATCGGGTTGTCCCTGTCCGCCCGGCAGGTGAGGCGGTGCAGGTCGGCACCCGGCGCGGACCGCACCCGCACGGCGTACTCGCTGCCGGCGAGGTCGAAGACCGCCTCGGTCAGGTCTCCGTCCGTACGCCGGGAGACCAGCCGGAGCGCCTGCAGCCCGGTCTCCCCCAGCTGGCGACGGAGCGCGATCTCGGCGAACTGGACCGGCATCGGGTGGCCGGAGCGCCCGCGCAGCCGATCCAGGTCGAGGTCGCCACTCAGGTGGGCACCGGCCAGGGCCACCGCCGAGGGCGGGTCGAGCCGGCCGTAGTACAACCCGTGCGGCAGCACCAGCGCGTTGCCCGCGAACCGGTCACCGCCGATGTGCGAGACCTCCCACGTCTCCTCCGGGTGGGCCCGGGCGAGCGCCGCCGCGACCGGACGTCCCCGCTCGGCGCAGCACGCGTCGTGGCGACCGTGGGTGCAGACGCAGAACACCGGGCCGTCGTGCTGGTCGAGGCCCACCGAGCCGGTGGCGCGCAGGGCGGGCAGGTCGAGGTCCAGCACCGCACTCAGGTCGGGCACGGTGGTCGACTCCAGGCGCGGTCGGTGCGGATCCGCGAACGCCGCGAACACCCGGCGCGCGGGGTCCGGCACCCCGGTCGCGCGGCGGGCCCGGCCCGGGCGGCGCACCAGCAGCACCCGGACCCCCGCCTGCGCCGCCCTGCGCCGCAGCTCGCCACCCAGGCCGTCGGGCAGCCGGGCGTCGCGCAGCGCGTCGATCCCCCAGGAGCCGGGCTGCTCCAGCAGCAGGTACGCCCGCACGGTGGACGCGGTGCCGGCCACGGGTTCGTCGCGCAGCAGGCTGGCCGATGCGCACCGGAAGTCCGGGTCCCCGGAAGCCGGACCCGCGCTCACGCCAGGACCTCGAGCAGCCCTTCCCGGACGAGCCGCCGGCAGAGCACCACACGGCTCTGGGCATCGAGGTGGTCGGCGAGGTCGGCCGGTCGAAGCTCACGCCTGGCCGCGAGCTCCTCCAGCGCCGGCAGCAGCCACCCGGGGACGTCGAGGAACCGGTCACCGAGCAGGATCTCGACCCGGTCGTCGCGGCTGACCAGGGCGCACGGGTGACCGGCACGCCGGCGCAGCAGCGTCTGGTCGTCGAGGTCCCGGACGGCCAGGACGTCGCGCAGACCACCGGGCAGCCGGGAGCCGCGCGTGGTCAGGAAGCGACGCACCTCGGCGTCGACGGCCGCTTCGGCGTCCAGCTCGCGGAGGTCGTCCGCGAGAGCGGCGAGGCGACGGGCGAGCTCGTCCACCAGCGCTGCGGGGTCGTCGAGGAACCCACCGGGCAGGTGGTCGTCGTCCGCCTCGTCCAGCACCGCCTGGACGCTGCGCTGGAGCAGGCCGCGCCAGGTGAGCTGGTTGATCCCGAGCGTCACGTGCAAGGACACGGTCTCCTGGGCGCGGGCCGCGTGCGGGGTGCCGGTGGGGAGGTAGAGGCACATCCCCGGCTCGAGCAGGATCTCCTCGACCCCGTCCGGGGTGTGCACCTCCCACAGCTTGGCCCCGACCGTCTGGAAGACGAAGACGTCGTGCGAGTCGGAGTGCACCGCGAAGCCCTGCGAGCCCGGCGGGGTGAGGTAGGCGTTGGCCTGGCACGGGTGCCCGAGCTCGAGCTCGAGCCGGGAGACCAGCTCGGTGAGTGCCGGCCAGTAGCGGTGCAGCCCCTGGAAGACGACCGTGGCGCCCTCCTCGAAGAGCGCCAGCGCCCGACGGGGGTCCACCAGGCCGGTCAGCTGCTTGCCGGCGAGCGTCGCTCCGCGGGTGTACGCCGACTCCGACAGCACCGACCCGTCGCGGGCGATCCGGATCGAGGGGGTGCGGATCGCGGACGAGGTGAGCAGGGTGTCCGCGTCGTCGAGGGAGAGCAGGCCGGCGAGCGCGTCGGGGTCGGTGTGGTGCAGGTGCATCCGGGACGCCCAGACCTTCGTGAGGAAGGTCTGGGCGTCACCGGTGAGCAGGTCGAGAGCGCTCAGGACGCGTCTCCGTCGGTGGTGTCGGTGGCGTCCCCGTCCGTGGCGTCGGCGTCGGTGCCGTCGGCGTCCGCGTCGGTGCCGTCGGCGTCGGTGGCGTCACCGTCGGTGGTGTCCGTGGCGTCCCCGTCGGTGCCGTCGGCATCCGTGCCGTCGGCGTCGCCGGTGGGCGGCGTGGAGCCGGCCCCGGCTCCCGTGGTCATGTCGTCGTCGCTCAAGGGTGCGTCGTTGGTCATGCGTCCTCCTGGGTCAGTTGGTGGAGTGCTGACTGTTCCCTACCCCAGGACGTCACCGCGTACACGCCGACCGGCTTGGTGCCCAGGCCGGAACAGCTCTGCCGGCGCGGCTCCCCCTCGGACCTCTGCACCGTGACGGAGAAGTCGGTGCCGTCGACAGTGAGCCGGACCCGGTCGTCGGCGAGCGGTCCCGCCCGGACCGCGTCCAGCGCGTCGAGGCCGAGCTCCGTCCGCAGGTGCAGCTCGGCGACCTGGGCCTCTGGTGTGCGGCCGGCACGACCCCGTGCCTGTGCGACCGGGAACCGTCCGTGCGGCGAGGGCGGTGCAGTCGTCGACCGCCGACGCGACGTCGAGCCGGCCCAGGGTCACCCCGCTGGGCAGCGCGAGCAGGGTGCCGGCGAAACGGTGCCCGCCCAGGTGCGTGGTCTCCCAGGTGGCCTCGGGCCAGCGCGCGGCCAGCGCCGCGGCGATCGGACGGCCCAGCTCGGCACAGCAGACGTCGCGCCGGCCGTTGGTGCACACCAGCAGCAGTGGTTCGTCGTACGGCGCGAGGCCGGCGTCGCCACCCCGGGCGAGCCCCGCGAGGTCCAGGTCGAGCAGTCCGGCGTGGTCGTCGAGGACTCCGGACCAGACCGCAGGCTGCTCACCGAGCCAGGCGGCGAAGACCCGGACGCCGGGTCCGGACACGCCACCGTGGCGACGGATCAGCTGCACGCGGACGCCGGTCAGGTCGGCCAACAGCTCCCTGAGCTCGGCAGGCAGCCGGGAATCGGCCACCGCCTGCTGGCCCCACGGCCCGGCGTACTCGACGAACAGCCAGGCCACGTCGGTCGGTGCCGTGCCCGCCATCGGTTCGGCGTCGGTGAGGCTCGCGCCGGAGCACCGGAAGTCGGGAGGGGAGGAGGTCACCCGGTCGATTGTGCCCGAGTCCGCTAGTCGATCAGGCCGCGCCGTCGCGCGATCGCAGCGGCCTCGGTCCGGCCGGCCGCCTCGAGCTTGCCCAGGATGTTGGAGACGTGGACGCTGGCCGTCTTGGCGCTGATGAACAGCAGCTTGGCGATCTCTCCGTTGGAGCGCCCCTCGGCGACCAGCGCGAGCACCTCACGCTCGCGCGGTGTCAGGACGTCGGAGCCCGGGGCGCCGCGCTGGGGGGTGCTGCCGAGCGCCCGCAGGTCGTCGAGCAGCGGCTGGGCGCCGAGGGCGTGCGCGACGCTGCGCGCCAGGTCTCCCTGCTCGCGGGCACCGGCCGGATCTCCGGTGGTCCGCAGGATCCCGGCCAGCACCGAACGGACCCGGGCCAGCTCGTGCACGTGCCCGAACTCCTCGAACCGGAGGACCGTCTCGCGCCAGGCCCCGAGGAGCTCGTCGAGGGACGGCGCGTCGATGCCGGACAGCCAGGACACCCGCAGCCACTCGGCGTCCAGTCGGTGCGACCAGGCCCGGCCCTCGGGCCCCCACTCGGTCACCTCGGCCCGCGCGTCCAGCACAGCGTGCCCGTCGGCGTGCAGGCGTCTCGCCTTCCCGACGTACGTCGCTCGCTCGGAGGCGGACATCGAGGCCAGTGCGGGCGCCAGCTCGCCCAGGGCGATCGCGGCAAGCCGGACCCGGGCGCTGAACCACTCGCGCCAGATCCCCGTGAGCACCCCGACGATGTCGTCGTACACGGCGAGCACCCCGACGGGATCACCCCGACGGCCGGCCTGGCGCAGCCCGACCGCAGCAGCATGGATGGCGATGCCGCCCTCGCGCGCCCAGTACCGGCGTAGCCCGGCCAGCTCGTCGGAGACGTCGGCTCCGCGCTCGAACTCGATGTCGAGGCGCAGGGCGTCGAGCATCGCGCGCAGGATGGCCGGGGGCGTCTGGCCCGAGAGGTCGCAGAGGTCGAGGGCGCCCTCCCAGTCACCGCGGACCAGCAGCACCCACACCAGCTGCCATCGCGCATAGAAGCCGAACGGCGCCCAGGGCACCCCGGCCTCCGTGGCCCGCTCGATGCAGCTGCGGAACCAGCGTTCGGTCTCGTCGAACTCGACGCCGTCCTGGTAGGAGCGCCCGAGCAGATAGCGCCCACGGAGCTCGGCGTGCAGCGCGCCCGCCTCCTCGGCGCGGGCGATCGCGTCGACCAGTGCCGCGCGCAGGCCCTCCTGGGGTCCGCCGCGGTTGAGGCTGCTCAGCGTGGTGATCGCGTCGGAGGCCAGCTCGTGCAGGTCGTGCTTCTCGGCGAGCCCGAGGGCCTCCAGGCCCACTGCCTGCGCCTCGTCGTCGCGGTCGAACATCGCGAGCGTCCGGGCGTGGATGGTCAGGACCTTGGCCCGCAGGCCGACGGCGCTCTCGGGGGCCAGTGCCACCGCCTGCGCCGAGACCGCCACCGGGTCCTCGTCGGTCTCGATCACCGAGAGTGCGGACGCGCGGACCGCCAGCATCCGGGCCCGCCAGGCGTCCGGTGCGTCCGCCGGCAACCGGTCGAGCTGCTCCCTGACCACGGCGGCCGCCCGGTCCGGGTGCCCGCTGACCACCAGGGCGTCGGCGGCACTGACCACCAGCTTCGACAGGTCGAAGTCGCAACCGGACGTGCGGCGCGGGTCGGCGAGCAGCTCGAGAGCCTGCTGGTAGTGGTGCGCGGCCTCGTCCGGGCCACCGACCGCGTTCGCCTCGTCACCGGCCCGGATGCTCGCGGTGAGGGCGGTGTCGAGGTCCAGGGCCAGCCGGGCGTGGCGGGCCAGCTCCGCGGCAGTCCCGCGGGCGCGCCCCTCGCCGAGCGCCTCGGCGTACGCCGCGTGCAGCCGGACCCGCTCGCCCGGCAGCAGGTCGTCGTACACGGCCTCCCCGAGAAGTGCGTGCCGGAACGCGTAGTGGCCGTCCCCGGCGACCAGGACGTTCATCTCGACCGCCTCGCGCAGCCCGGTGTCCAGGGTCGCGTCGGCCAGGCCGGAGGCGGCCGCGAGCATCTCGTGGGAGACCCTGCGACCGGCCGCACTGGCACTGCGGACCACCTGGCTGGCCTCCACCCCGAGGCGCTCCAGCCGGACCAGCAGCAGGTCGGCCAGGTCGTCGGGCACCCAGCGTCCGGGGCCGGACGCCGCGCCGACGAGCTCCTCGACGAAGAACGCGTTGCCGTCGGCCCGGTCGACGATGTCGTCGATCTCCTCCTCGGCCAGGCCACCGGTCTCGAGCTCGGCGATCAGGGTACGGACGTCGGCAGCGGAGAGCGGGGCGAGCTGCAGCCGGTGCACCTCCCGGGTCCGCGACCACTCGGCCACCTGACGGCGCAGCGGGTGTCGCCGGTGCAGGTCGTCGGCACGGTAGGAGGCCACGATGGAGACCTCGCCCAGGAACGGCCGGGAGAAGAGAAAGCTCAGCATGTCGCGGGTCGACTGGTCGGCCCAGTGGGCGTCTTCGACGACCAGCAGCACCGGTGCCTTCTCGGCCGCCGCGTCCAGCAACGCATGGACCGCGTCGAAGAGGTCCCCGCGGTCGAGGGTGGTCGCGTCGCCGGCCGCACCGGCACCCAGCTCGCGCCGGCCGGGTTGCAGCCGACCGATCGCGGGGTGCACGGCAGCGATCGTGTCCACGACGTCCGGCAGGTCGACCACCATCCGGCCCAGCGCCTCGGAGAAGGGGAGGTAGGGCGGCGCGCTGTCACCGAAGTCGAGGCAGTGGCCGACGTAGACCTGCCAGCCGCGACCGACCGCGAGGTCGTGCAGCTCGGTCAGCAGTCGGGTCTTGCCGACCCCCGCATCCCCGGACAGCAGGACAGCGACCGGTTCGCGGTCCGGGTCGGGGGCGACGCCGAGCAGTGCGGAGAGCTCCGCGAGCTCGGCGTCCCGCCCGACCAGGGTTCGACTCGTCTGACCTGCCACACCGGCCATGATCCCCCGGTCGGGAGGTCCCGGGCCAGCGCCGGGCGCGGAAGTCAGCTGACTTCTCCGCGCGGCGGGCTGAGGTGGAGCGCACGGGCGAGCCGCAGCGACGTACGCCGCCGTTGCGTCCCGACGCCGTTCCTGACCCGGTCGGTGCGGTAGCCGAGCTCGGACTGGAGGAAGGGGTTGTGGGTGTCGAACATGGTGTGGCTCCTCGTACCTCGAAGGTGAGACGAGGTTCGCTCTCTGAGGTAGGGCCACACATCGGGCAACTGCCTTAGATCGGTCGTCAGACCGGCCGGCCACCGATCCAGACGCCGGCGACCAGCGGTACGCCGGGACGGTAGGCGAGGTGCAGGTGGTTGGGCGCGTCCAGCACCATCAGGTCGGCCCGCCGGCCCGGGACCAGCGCCCCGACGTCGTCGCGGTCGAGGGCAGCAGCGCCCATCGCGGTCGCGGCGTGCACCGCCTCGGCGGGAGTCATCCCCATCTCCCGGACGGCGAGGGCGATGCACAGCGGCAACGAGCTGGTGAAGCACGACCCCGGGTTGCAGTCGCTGGCGATCGCCACCCGCACTCCCGCGTCCAGCAGCCGACGTGCGTCCGGATAGGGCTGACGCGTGGAGAACTCCACGCCCGGCAGCAGGGTCGCGATGGTGCCGGAGTCACGCAGCGCAGCCACGTCGTCGTCCGCCAGGTAGGTGCAGTGGTCGACCGCGACCAGGCCGAGCTCCGCAGCCAGCCGGACCCCGGGGCCGGGGCCGAGCTGGTTGGCGTGCAGCCGCCCGCGCAGGCCCTGCGCTGCACCGGCGGCCAGCACCGCGCGCGCCTGGTCCTCGTCGAAGGCGCCGCGCTCGCAGAAGACGTCGATCCACCGGGCGTACGGCGCAGCGGCGTCGAGCATCGGGCCGGTGACCAGCTCGACGTACGCCTCGGGGCTGGTGCCGTCGGGCACGACGTGGGCGCCGAGGAAGGTGGTCTCCTCGGTGAACTGCGCGGCGACCGCGAGGCTGCGCGCCTCGTCGAGGACGCTGAGCCCGTAGCCGCTCTTGATCTCGACGGTCGTGGTGCCCTGACGCTGCATCTCGGCGACCAGTCGCGCGACGTGCGTGGTGAGCTGCTCGTCGGTGGCCGCTCGGGTCGCCGCGACGGTGGTGCGGATGCCGCCCGCGGAGTAGCTCTCACCGGCCATCCGGGCGGCGAACTCCTCACTTCGGTCGCCGGCGAACACCAGGTGGCTGTGGCTGTCCACGAAGCCCGGCAGCACCGCTCGGCCACCGAGGTCGAGGACCTCGTCCGCCTCGGGAGCGTCGGCCGCCGGGCCGACCCAGGCGATGTGGGCGCCCTCGATCACCAGCGCGGCGTCCGCGACGGCACCCAGCAGGCCGTCGCGTGCGGGGTCGTTGGTGACCAGCTCGCCGATGTTCGTGAGCAGGGTCGCGATGGTCACGAGAGCTCCTTCCAGAGCGCTGCGATCGCGAGGTCGAGCTCGCGGCCGATGTCGGGGCGATCACCGTGCCGGAAGACCAGTCGTCCGTCCACCATCACGCGGGTCACGTCCTCGGCGACCGCCGCGAAGACCGCGGTGTTCGCGTCCGCGCCGGTGCCCGCGGTCCGGGGACTGCCGAGCGCGACCGTGACCAGGTCGGCGCGCTGCCCGACCGCGATCCGGCCGGCGTCGGCGAAGCCCAGGCTCCGGTGGCCGGTCGCGGCGCCGGCCTCGAGCAGCTCGGCCGCCGACCAGTGCCCTCGCTGCTGGGTGGCGAGCCGCTCGTCCAGCTCGCAGGCGCGCATCTCCTCGAACAGGTCGATCACCGCATGGCTGTCCGAGCCCAGCGTCAGCGGCGATCCCGCCTCGTGGAGCCGGCGGCTGGGGCCGATGCCGTCGCCGAGGTCCCGCTCGGTGGTCGGGCAGAAGCAGGCATGGGTGCCGCTCGCCCCGAGGGTGGCGATGTCGCCGGCGGTGAGGTGGGTGGCGTGCACGACGCTCGTTGCCCGGCCGAGGGCACCGGCCTCGTCCAGCAGCCCGGTCGGCGTCACGCCGTACGCCGCGAGGCAGGCGTCGTTCTCCGCCACCTGCTCGGAGAGATGGGCGTGCAGCACGCTGCCGGCCGCGCCGGCCACCACGGTGCCGAGCTGGTCACGCGGGACCGCGCGCACCGAGTGGATCGCCGACCCGACCACGACGCCGTCCGCGCCGGCCAGCGACGCGGCCAGCTCGCCCCGCCGCTCGGCCCAGCTGCCCGCGTCTCCGTCGGAGTAGCGGCGCTGCGCGCCTTCGACGGGGTCCCCGAAGCCGGAGCTCAGGTAGCAGGTGTCCAGCAGCGAGATCCGGATCCCCGCCTCCCCCGCCGCCGCGACCAGGGCCTGGCCCATCGCGTTCGGGTCGTCGTACGGCGTGCCGTCCGGTCCGTGGTGCAGGTAGTGGAACTCCCCCACCGCGGTGATGCCGGCCGCGAGCATCTCCCGGTAGGTGGCCCGGGCCAGCGCGAAGTACGAGTCGGGGTCGAGCGCGCCCGCGACGGCGTACATCTGCTCGCGCCAGGTCCAGAACGTGCCCCGGCCCTGCTGGGTGCGCCCGCGCAGGGCGCGGTGGAAGGCGTGCGAGTGGCAGTTGGCCAGACCCGGGAGAGCGAGCCCGTCGAGGCGTTCGCCTCCGGTCGCCCCGGGCCGGACGTCGGTGAACCGCCCGTCCGCGACCGTGACCAGGACGTCGTCGCGCACGACGCCGTCGACCCAGGCTCGCTCGAGCAGGTAGGAGCTGCTGGCCGGGTCGGCGGTGGGGGCGGCCGTGGGGCTCATCGGGCGAGCCGCTCGAGCGTGTCGGCCAGCGCCGACACCCCGACCAGGCAGTCGGCGATCGTGGCCGACTCCTCGGGCGAGTGGGAGATCCCAGTGGGGTTGCGCACGAAGAGCATCGCCGTGGGAACACCGGCGGCGGCCAGGATGCCGGCGTCGTGCCCGGCCATCGTCGGGATCACCGGCCAGTCACCACCCTCGTGGTCGGCGGCGATCGCCGCCGACAGCTCGGCGTCGAAGGTGACCCGACCGGAGACGGACTCGGCCGTCATCGTGAGACGGGTGCCGTCCCGGTCGGCCCGGTCGGTGGCCTGTCTGGTGATCGCCTCGACCAGCTCCTCGAGGCCGGCGTCGGTCGCGCAGCGGGCGTCCAGCCAGGCGGTGACCCGGGAGGGAATCGCGTTGGTGCCGTTCGGGGCGACGTCCAGGCGACCGAAGGTGGCCCGCTGACCGGCCGACCGGGCCTGCTTGTTGGCAGCCAGTGCGGTCATCGCGTAGGTCAGCATCGGGTCGGCCCGGTCCTCCATCCGGGTGGTCCCGGCATGGTTGGCCTCGCCGGTGAAGTCGAAGCGGTAGCGCCCGTGGGGCCAGATCTCGCTGGCCACACCGACCGCTGCGCCGCGGTCGACGAGGTCACGGCCCTGCTCGACGTGCAGCTCGACGAAGCACTCGACCTGCTCGTGCAGCGGCCAGGCCTTGTCCTCGCCGTCGGTCGGGGACAGTCCGGCAGCCTGAAGTGCGTCCGGGAGGAACACGCCGTCGCGGTCCTTGAGCTCACGCGCCTTCGCCCAGGACATGGCCCCGGCCGCGAGTCGCGATCCGAGGCAGGCCAGCCCGAACCGGGACCCCTCCTCCTCGACGAAGACGGAGACCCCGATCGGCTTCTCCGGCTCGAAGCCTCGGGCACGCAGCAGGTCCACGGCAGCGAGCGCCGAGACCACGCCGAGCGGCCCGTCGTACGCGCCGCCGTCCAGCACCGAGTCGAGGTGCGACCCGGTGAGCACGCCGGGTCGGTCGGCCGCACCAACGGCGGGGCGCCACCAGGCCACCATGTTGCCGAGCGCGTCGGTCTCGAGACCCAGGCCGCGGGCCGTGGCCTGTTCGGCGAACCAGTGCCGGAGCTCGGTCTCCGGCGTGGTCCAGGGCTGACGGAAGTAGCCGCCGCTGGCCGCCGAACGGCCCACCGGTGCGAGGTCGGACCACATCCGCTCGAAGTCGTCAGTCATGTGCACTCCCATCCTGCCCATACTGAGCGCCATGGAGTTCGAGGACGTGGTCCGGCAGCGCCGCATGACCCGCAACTATGCCGAGACGCCGGTCGACCCGGCCGCGGTCGCGCGGGCGCTGCGCAACGCGACCCGGGCGCCGAGTGCGGGCTTCAGCCAGGGGTGGTCCTTCCTGGTGCTGGACTCCCCGGCCGACGTACGCCGCTGGTGGGCGGCCACCGCGGACCCGGCCGCGCTCGAGGCGCCGGACCGCTGGCTGCGCGGCATGATGCGAGCGCCGGTCGTGATCGTGCCGTGTTCCAGCAAGGCGGCGTATCTGCGCCGCTACGCGGAGAACGACAAGGGCTGGGTCGACCAGGACGAGGCCCGGTGGTCGATGCCCTACTGGCACCTGGACACCGCGATGGCGTCGCTGCTGATCCTGCTCACTGCCGTCGACGAGGGTCTGGGGGCCTGCTTCTTCGGCATCCCTCCCGACCAGGAGGGAGCCGTCCGACGCGCGTTCGCGATCCCGGACAGCCACGACCCGATCGGCGCGATCACGCTGGGCCACCCGGCCGAGCAGTCCGGCAGCCCCGGCTCGCCGCGTCGTCGCGCGCGCCGGCCCATGGCCGATCTGGTGCACCGGGGAGTCTGGGGTGGTGGGGGCTGACACCCCCTCAGTCCACCGGGGCGGGCCCCCCGGGTCAACGACCGCGACGCCGTGGCGGTCTCGCATCCGAGACATCTGGCCCGGGACAGGCCACCGCTCCCGGGTTATCGTGACGAGGGACAGGGGGTACGCAGCATGGCCGACCAGCAACGCCACCCACAGGACCGCCCGCGCGAGCGTGACCCGCGCACGGGAAGCAGCGCGGCCGCAGCCCGGATCGCCCAGCAGTCGACCTGGGTGGACCTGCAGATCCGCCAGGCGATGGAGCGGGGAGCCTTCGACAACCTGCCCGGCCAGGGCAAGCCGATCGACGACCTCGGCGCCCGCCACGACCCGGACTGGTGGCTGAAGAAGCTGGTCGAGCGCGAGCAGATCGCCGTCCTCCCCGCCTCGCTCCAGCTGCGCAAGGACGACGCCGAGCTGGACGCCCACCTCGACACCCTGAACGTCGAGGACCTGGTCCGCCGGGAGGTCGAGGAGTTCAACGAGCGGGTGCTCCGAGCCCGGTACCGGCCGGCGGAGGGTCCGCCGCTCATCACGCAGCCGCGGGACGTGGAGCAGACGGTCGCCGACTGGGCCACCCGCCGGGCCCAACGGCGGGCCGCCGCGCTCGCGCAGGCCTCGGCAGCCGTGGCGGACGACGCGCGCCGGCCGTCGTCGTCGGGGGGCTGGACGAAGGGCTGGGCGGGCCGGCTCCGGCACCTGCTGCGACGGCCGTCTCGCCCAGCCGAGTAGGAGATTGCTCATACCGGAGTGGTCCGAGCCGCTGCTAGGTTCCGCCCATGCCGAGTTCGTCACGCAGCGCCAAGGACTTCTTCCGACCTCTCGCGGTCGGCGCCCCGACCCCGCTGACCGAGATCCCCGCCCGTCCCAGTCGAGCGATCCACTTCTTCGACCCCAGCAACGCGAAGATGGCCGCCAAGATCCCCCAGATGGTCGGGACCGTGGACGTGCTCCTGGGCAACCTCGAGGACGCGGTCAAGGCCGACAACAAGGTCGCCGCCCGCGAGGGCCTGGTGAAGATCGCCCAGGAGACGGCCGGCTTGGGAGGGCAGAGCGGGCCCACCCAGCTCTGGACCCGGATCAACTCGCTCGACTCCCCCTGGGTGCTCGACGACCTGACCACGCTGGTGCCGGCGATCGGCGACAAGCTCGACGTGATCATGGTGCCGAAGGTGCAGGGCGCCGAGGACATCCAGTACGTCGACCGGCTGCTCGCCCAGCTCGAGGCGAAGGCCGGTCTCACCCGACCGATCCTGGTCCACGCGATCCTCGAGACGGCCCGTGGCGTCGCCAACGTCGAGGAGATCTGTGGCGCCTCCCCGCGCATGCAGGGCCTCAGCCTCGGGCCGGCCGACCTGGCCGCGGACCGCCGGATGAAGACCACCCGGGTCGGCGGCGGCCACCCCGGCTACCTGGTCCGTCAGGACCCGACCGACGGCAACATCGACGGCGAGCGGACGACGTACCAGCAGGACCTGTGGCACTACACGATCGCCCGGATGGTCGACGCCTGCGCGATGCACGGCATCTACCCCTACTACGGGCCCTTCGGCGACATCGCCGACGTGGTGGCGTGCGAGGACCAGTTCCGCAACGCCTTCCTCCTCGGTTGTGTGGGTACGTGGTCGTTGCACCCCAAGCAGATCGCGATCGCCAACCGGGTCTTCTCTCCCAGCGTCGAGGACATCGCCCACGCCCGCCGGGTGGTCGCCGCGATGGGCGACGGGACCGGTGCGGTGATGCTGGACGGCAAGATGGAGGACGACGCCTCCCTCAAGCAGTGTCTGGTGATGGTGCGCCTGGCCGAGGAGCTGGCTGCGATCGACCCCGAGCTGAAGAAGCAGTACGACGCGATCCCGGCCGAGGTGGAGGCATGAGCCCCTCGTCCAGCGGTGCCTTCCGGCCCCGCCGCTCGGTGCTCTACATGCCGGGCTCCAACGAGCGCGCGCTCGAGAAGGCCAAGACGATCGCCTGTGATGCGCTGATCCTCGACCTCGAGGACTCGGTCGCGCCTGACGCCAAGCCGGCGGCGCGCGACGCCGTCTGCGCCGCGGTCCGCTCCGGCGCGTACGGCCGGCGCGAGCTGACGATCCGGGTCAACAGCGCCGGCACCGAGTGGCACGCCCCGGATCTGGCCGCAGCCTGTGCCGCCGGTCCGGACGCGATCGTGGTCCCCAAGGTCGACTCCGCCGAAGCGGTCCTGGCCATCGTGGACGCGATGGCCGCGCACGCCGCCCCGGAGCACACCACGCTGTGGGCGATGCTCGAGACGCCGTACGCGATGTTGCATGCCGAGGAGATCGCCTCGGCGTCCGAGCGGCTGAGCGTGCTGGTGATGGGCACCAACGACCTCGTCAAGGAGCTGTACGCCGAGCACGTCCCTGGTCGCCAGCCGCTGCTCGTGGGTCTCGGGCTGTCCCTGCTCGCCGCTCGCGCCGCGGGCAAGGTGATCCTCGACGGGGTCTACAACGACGTGAAGAACACCGACGGCTTCCTGGCCGAGTGCAGCCAGGGCCGGGAGCTGGGCTTCGACGGCAAGACGCTGATCCACCCCGGTCAGGTCGAGGGGGCCAATGAGGCGTTCGCGCCCTCGGCGCAGGCCGTCGAGGATGCCCGCGGGATCCTGCAGGCCTGGGAGGACGGCCAGGGATCGGGCGTGGTCACCTACCACGGTCGGATGGTGGAGAACCTCCACGTCGAGTCCGCGCGACGCACGCTCTCGATCCACGAGGCGATCGAGGCGCTGGACCCCGCCTCCTGACCAGACCAGCCCGGGGTACAGCGAAAAAACCTCGGCAGTTCGGTTTGAGTCCCGGATGACAGTGGTACTAACCCTGCGACCAACCCCGGGAGGAGGTTTGACATGGTTATTCTCGGCTTGATTCTGCTCATCATCGGACTTGTGGCAAGCATTCCGATCCTCACCACGATCGGTGCCATCCTGCTCGTTGTGGGCCTGATTCTGAACTTCGTCCCGATCGGCGGCACCCGCCGACGTTTCTACTAACACGGTTCCCCCGCGCAACGACCCCCGACCAGGCACCCGGTCGGGGGTCGTTGTGTTTCTCTGCGCGATCCGGGCAGGCCAGCACCCCCGGCGATTCCTTGGGGCTCGCTTCACCATGGGATGCAGTCGAAGTGTGGGTTCCCACGGTGAATTCGCCGTGGGAAGCACCGGTTTGCCTGCATCCCATGGTGAAGCTGTGACGACGGGACCTCACCTCGGCACGATCGTGCGTTTCCGCGGCCGGAACCAGCACACCTCGATCGCGTAGGAGAGCACGCGCATCCAAGCTCACCCCACCCGAGAGCGGGTTGACACGCCCCTCAGCTCCGACCCCAGCCCACCAGCGCGAGCCGGGCTCAGCCCTCGGTCATCGGGATCCGGACGTCGCGCTCCTGCGCCACCTCGGCCGCCCGGTCGTAGCCCGCGTCGACATGCCGGATCACACCCATCCCCGGGTCGTTGGTGAGCACCCGCTCGATCTTCTCCGCGGCGAGCGCCGTGCCGTCGGCCACGCACACCTGCCCGGCGTGGATCGAGCGGCCCATCCCGACGCCGCCACCGTGATGGATCGAGACCCAGCTGGCGCCGGACGCGGTGTTGACGAGCGCGTTCAGCAACGCCCAGTCGGCGATCGCGTCGGAGCCGTCGAGCATCGCCTCGGTCTCGCGGTACGGCGAGGCGACCGAGCCGCAGTCGAGGTGGTCGCGACCGATCACCACCGGAGCCTTCAGCTCACCCGACGCGACCATCTCGTTGAACTTCAGCCCGGCCAGGTGACGCTCGCCGTACCCGAGCCAGCAGATCCGCGCCGGCAGTCCCTGGAAGGCGACCCGCTCGCCGGCCATCGTGATCCACTTGCGCAGCCGCTCGTTGTCCGGGAACAGCTCGAGGATCGCCTTGTCGGTGGCCGCGATGTCCGCGGGGTCGCCCGACAGCGCGGCCCAGCGGAAGGGGCCCTTGCCCTCGCAGAACAGCGGCCGGATGTACGCCGGCACGAAGCCGGGGAACTCGAACGCCCGGTCGTAGCCGCCCTTGCGGGCCTCGTCGCGGATCGAGTTGCCGTAGTCGAACACCTCGGCGCCCCGGTCCTGGAACTCCACCATCGCCCGGACATGGGTCGCCATCGACTCCTGGGCCCGCTTGGTGAACCCCACCGGGTCGGCGGTCCGCTCTGACTCCCAGTCCTCGAACGCCGTGCCGGCCGGCAGGTAGTAGAGCGGGTCGTGCGCCGAGGTCTGGTCGGTGACGATGTCGATCGGAGCGTCCGTCTCGAGCAGCCGGGGCAGCATCACCGCGGCGTTGCCCAGGACGCCGATCGAGAGCGGCCGTCGTTCGTCCCGCGCGGCGATCGCCATCTCGACCGCCTCGTCGAGGGAGTCGGCCTGGACGTCGAGGTACCGGTGCTCGATCCGGCGGGTGATCCGGGACTGGTCGCACTCGATGCAGATCACCACGCCGTCGTTCATGGTGACGGCCAGTGGCTGGGCGCCGCCCATGCCGCCCAGGCCGGCCGTGACCGTGATCGTGCCGGCGAGCGAACCGCCCGCACCGGTGATGGTGCCGGTGGTGAGCTTCTCGGCGACCGCAGCGAAGGTCTCGAAGGTGCCCTGCAGGATCCCCTGCGTCCCGATGTAGATCCAGGACCCCGCGGTCATCTGGCCATACATGGTGAGTCCGAGGTCCTCAAGACGGCGGAACTCCTCCCAGTTGGCCCAGTCCCCGACCAGGTTGGAGTTCGCGATCAGCACCCGCGGCGCCCAGGTGTGCGTGCGCATCACCCCGACCGGCTTGCCCGACTGCACGAGCATCGTCTCGTCGTCCTCGAGGTCGCGCAGCGTGCGGACCAGGGCGTCGTACGCCTCCCAGTTGCGGGCCGCCTTGCCGGTCCCGCCGTAGACGACCAGGTCCTCGGGCCGCTCGGCGTTCTCGGGGTCGAGGTTGTTCATCAGCATCCGCAGCGGCGCCTCGGTCTGCCAGGACTTCGCGGTCAGCTCGGTGCCGGTGGCGGCGTGGATGGGCAGGCGGGGGTTGGCATTCATCGGACGCACTCCTGGTGTCGACGGTGGCTAGGATCCGGTTCGTGAGAGAGGTGCAGCTGTCGCGTTCGGGAGCCGACCGCAGGCGCTACGAGATCGACGGCATCGGCTGGCTGCGCAGCGTGGGGCTGTTCCGGCTTCGGGCCGAGGCGGGGACGACCGGCGGCCGGCACTGGGCGTTCGAGCCACGCGGCTGGGCGGGCGGGCGCGCCGAGGCCCTCGACGGCCCCAGCGGCCTGCCCGTCGCGGACTACCGGCGCACCGCCAAGCTGTCGCACGGCGGCAGCATCACGTGGCAGTCGCGGGCCTACGACCTCCGCCCGGCCAGCAGGTGGCAGCAGCGCTACGTGGTCTCCCTCGGCGAGCAGCAGCTCGCGGAGATCGCCGTGAAGGGAAGGAGCAAGCAACCCGTGACCCTGCGCATCGCGCCGTCCCTGGAGGCCGAGCCCGGGCTGGTCCTCTTCGCCTGCTGGCTCTGCCAGGGCTTCGTCACCCAGAGCAGCGCCGCGGTCTGACCCGGCGCGCATCACTCCTCCTGCGGGCTCGCGTGCCCGTCCGCCCAGACCTCGACGACCTCGCTGATCCGCCCGTCGTTCGCGGCCAGGAAGCTGGCGACGTGGAAGGTCGCCTCGTCGTTGAACACTCGGGCGCGCACGACCGCCCGGTCCCCGGTGGCCACGATGTCCTCGGCGACGAAGCTCCACCGGCCCGGGTAGTCGGCGTTGAACGCCACCCACTCGTCCGGCCCGAACGCGCGCCCGTCGTGGACGAGGTCGATCCGGCAGTCGTCGGTCAGCAGCGCCCGCAACGCGCGCCAGTCGCGCCGGTCGATGGTGTCGGCGAAGCGGTGGGCAAGCGTGGCAGGGGTGGTCATGACAGGGCGCCGATCTGCTCCTCGACGGCCTCGACCACGGCACCCGAGCGGACCAGCTCGACGGCGGTCTCGATCTCGGGTGAGAGGTGCCGGTCGGGTCCCGGTCCCTCGATGCCGGCGGACCGGAGCAGACGTACGACGGCCGCGGTGGCCGGCGACGGCTCCAGCGGCGCCCGGAAGTCGAGCGCTCGGGCGGCGGTCAGCACCTCGATCGCGACCACTCGGGTCAGGCCGTCGACCGACCGGCGGAGCTTGCGGGCCGCGGACCAGCCCATCGACACGTGGTCCTCCTGCATGGCGCTGGAGGGGATCGAGTCGACCGAGGCCGGGTTGGCGAGCCGCTTGAGCTCGGAGACGATCGCGGCCTGCGTGTACTGGGCGATCATGTGGCCGCTGTCGACTCCGGGGTCGGCCGCGAGGAACGGCGGCAGCCCGTGGTTGCGGGCCTTGTCGAGGAAGCGGTCGGTACGCCGCTCGCTCATCGAGGCGACATCGGCGGCCACGATGGCGAGGAAGTCGAGCACGTAGGCCACGGGTGCGCCGTGGAAGTTGCCGTTGGACTCGACCCGACCCTCCTCCGCCAGCACGACCGGGTTGTCGATGGCCGAGGCCAGCTCGCGGCCAGCGACCTGGGCCGCGTACTCGACGGTGTCGCGCGCCGCACCGTTCACCTGGGGAGAGCAGCGCAGGGAGTAGGCGTCCTGGACGCGGTTGCAGTCCGGGCCACGGTGGGAGGCGACGACCCCGGAGTCGGCCAGCACCCGGGTGAGGTTCGCGGCCGACAGGGCCTGCCCCGGGTGCGGGCGGATCGCCTGCAGCTCGGGAGCGAACACCCGGTCGGTGCCGAGCTGGCCCTCGACCGACATCGCCGCGGAGATGTCCGCGGTCTTCAGCAGTCGGCGCAGGTCCGCGATCGCCAGCACCAGCATCCCCAGCATCCCGTCGGTGCCGTTGATCAGGGCGAGCCCCTCCTTGGCACCGAGCTCGACCGGGGTGAGGCCCGCGGCGGCGAACGCGTCCGCGGCGGGCATCAGGGTCCCGTCGGCATCGCGGACCGGCCCTTCGCCCATCAGCGCCAGTGCGCAGTGCGACAGCGGAGCCAGGTCGCCGGAGCAGCCGAGGGAGCCGTACTCGTGCACCACCGGGGTGATCCCGTGGCTGAGCAGCGACGCCATCAGCTCGGCGGTCTCGACGCGGATGCCGGTGTGGCCGGTCGCGAGTGTGGACAGCCGCAGCAGCATCAGGGCCCGGGTCACCTCGCGCTCCACCTCGGGGCCGGAGCCGGCGGCGTGCGAGCGGACCAGCGACTTCTGCAGCTGTGCTCGCATCTCGGTCGGGATGTGCCGGGTGGCCAGGGCGCCGAAGCCCGTCGAGATCCCGTACGACGGCGTCGTGGCCGCGGCCAGCACCTCGACGACTCCGCGGGCCCGCTGCATCGCGGCGACCGCCTCTTCGCTGAGCTGGACCGGGGCACCGTCGCGGGCCACCGCGACCACGTCCTCGAACGACACCGGGCCGACACCGACGGACACCGGACCAACAGCAGGCACAACAGCAGGGGACATGGCCTCATCCAACCCCCGGGTGTCCGACCGCACCAGAGACCGGGCGTCGGGATCCGTCTCGCATCCGAGACACGCGGTCGAGGACTAGGTCGGCGGCTGAACGGGTACCTCTACAGGCAGTCCTACCAAGGAGGTCACCATGTCCGGAATGACGATCGTCGTGCTGGTTGTCGTCGTCGTGGTCGTCGCGGTGGCGGCGGCGCTCGTCGCCATGCTGCTGCAGCGACGGAACACCGAGCGCAAGCATGCCCAGGCAGCTCAGCTCCGCAGCCAGGCGGCGGCCCAGAGCGGGAGCCTGAGCGACAGCCGACGCCGGGCCGAGAACGCCGACCTCGAAGCCCAGGACGCTCGGATCGAGGCGGACCGCGCACGCGCTGAGGCCGAGCAGGCCGAGGCCCGCGCCGCCGAGGCCCGGCAGGGGATGGCCATGGACGAAGCGGTCACCGAGGACGCCGTCCGCGAGGCCGACCGCCTCGACCCCGACGTCGACCATCGGGCCGACGACTACCAGCCGCAGGCGCCGACGGCCGACGGCTCGGTCGAGACCGACCCGGCGCTCGACGCGACCAGGTCGTCCGGCACGACCGGCCCGTCGCACCGCTCGGACGGCCCGGCCGGCACCTGAACGTGGCGCTGACGCGGGAGGAGCGCGCGAACGCTCCCGGCTAGTCTCCCGCTCATGACCCAGGTGCCGGCGGCGAAGCGAACGCTGCAGGTGCTGCGCTTCCTGGCCAGCCAGCCGGACCCGGTACCGCTCGACCGCGTGATGCGGGCGTGCGACCTGCCGCGCAGCACGGCGTACCACCTGCTCAACACCATGATCGACGAAGGATTCGTCGTCCACCTGGCCGATGAGCACCGGTACGGCCTGGGCGTCGCCGCGTTCGAGGTCGGCAGCGGCTACTCGAGACAGGAGCCGCTGCAGCGAATCGCCCGACGCTCGCTCGCCGACCTCGTGGACCGGCTCGGCCAGAGCGCCCACCTCGCTGTGCTGCACGGCCGGGACGTGCTCTACATCCTGGAGGAACGGGCGCCCGGCCGACCCCCACTCGTCACCGACGTCGGCGTCCGGCTGCCCGCGCACCTCACGGCCAGCGGCCGAGCGGTCCTCGCCGGGCTGCCGGCGGCGCAGGTCCGCGCGCTCTACCCGGACAGCAGCGCGTTCGTCGACCGGCACGGTCTCGGACCCCAGAGTCTCAGCGCGCTGCGCCGGGTGCTGTCCGAGACCCGGCAGCGCGGGTACGCCCTCGAGTGCGACGAGGTCACGCCAGGCCTGTCCAGCGTCGCGGCGGCGGTCATCGACCACAACGGCCACCCGGTCGCCGGCGTGGCCGTGACCTACCAGCCGGACCAGGAAGCCGCCCCCGGCCTCGAGGTCCTGAGCAGCCAAGTCCGCCGCACGGCCGCCGCCCTGACCAGGCGGATCGGCGGCCAGCCGGCCAGCCGGGGTGCGACGGACGTGTGACATCCGGCGCCCTGCGTCGTTGAACCGGGACACCCGCTCGCAGGAGGTCTCGTGTCTCGGAACACCCCGCCCGGTCCGACGTCCCGTCCCGGGCGCCGACTCCTCTGGACAACCGCGCTGGCCGCCGCGTTGCTCGGCACCGTCCTGGTGCTGCCGTCCGGTGCGAGCAGGGCCGGCGGGCTCTTCGCGCTTCACGACGCCTCCGTCGCTGCGCTGCTCGAGAGCACACCGCACACGGACCCTCCGGGGAGCACGCACCGGCACGACGACCCCGCGACCAAGAACTCCCTCTCGCGCGCCGGAGAGGTCGGCCAGGACACCCAGGACCCGACCACCGCGTCGGCGAAGCGGCAGCACGCGGCGTACGTCGCCCGCCAGCGCGAGGCGGCGGAGCCCCGGCTGACCACGACCCGGGTCACGGCGCCGCGCTCGGCCCGTCCCGGGACGCGGTACGCGATGGCGAACGGCTGCTACGTCCTGCGCGCGGCAGGTCGGTACGTCGCCAGTGCCGCCGACGGCGACGGGTTGACCACGGCCGCGAAGACCCGCCGCGAGGCGCTGCCGTTCTTCTTCAAGGCCACCGACCTCGGCACCTACCTGCTCTACGGCACCGCCCGTGACTTCGTGGCCGCCGGCTCGGGCGACGTGCGGATGGCCGACGCCCCCAGCACCGACGCCGAGTGGACCGTGCGCAAGCGCGGCGGTGGCTTCTCGTTCCACACCGCCGACGACCGCGCGATCGCGCTGGGTGGCGGGCGCCGACTCGTCGTTGCCGACGAGGCCGAACGCTTCGGCCTGGTCCGCGCCCGGGGCTGCACGCGCTACCCCGAGGCCCGGATCGACATCGCCGGCGACCCGCACGCGGGGGTCACGCCGTTCCAGGAGGTGCGCGGGTACGTCGACGCGCACACCCACGGGATGGCCTTCGAGTTCCTCGGCGGCGACGCCCACTGTGGCCGGCCCTGGCACACGTACGGCGCGCCGTACGCGCTCGTCGACTGCCCGGACCACACCGCCACCAACGGGTACGGTGCCGCGCTCGAGGCCTTCCTCTCGGGCGAGCCCAGCCACGATCCCGTCGGCTGGCCGACGTTCAAGGACTGGCCCGCGCCCGAGTCGCTGACCCACGAGGGCACCTACTACCGCTGGCTGGAGCGGTCCTGGCGCGGCGGGCAGCGGATCTTCGTGAACCTGCTCGTGGAGAACAACCAGCTCTGCCAGCTCTACCCGATCAAGCACAACTCCTGCGACGACATGGACTCCGTGCGCCTGCAGGCCAAGGACATGTACGCGCTGCAGGACTACATCGACGCCCAGTTCGGCGGCCCCGGCAAAGGCTTCTACCGGATCGTGAAGAGCCCGTTCGAGGCGCGCAAGGTGATCAACGCCGGGAAGATGGCGGTGATCATGGGCATCGAGACCAGTGTGCCGTTCGGGTGCACGATGAAGGTGGACGTACCCGCCTGCGACACCGCCACGATCGACCGGCAGCTCACCGAGGTGCACAAGATGGGCGTGCGCCAGATGGAGCTGGTCAACAAGTTCGACAACGCCCTGTCGGGCGTGGCCGGCGACGCGGGCGAGACCGGGGTCGCGGTCAACAACGCCAACTTCCTCGAGACCGGCTCCTACTGGGACATGGAGCACTGCGAGCCGGCCGACGGCCAGTCGCACGACAAGAACCAGGTCGCCGTCCCCGACATCTCCGCGGGCCAGCAGGACGCGCTCTTCGGAGCCGTCGCGGCGCTCGGGCTCCCCAACCTGGCCGTCCCCGTCTACCCGCCGCCCGACCACTGCAACAGTCGTGGCCTGACGACCCTCGGCGAGCACACCATCAAGGGCCTGGCCGAACGGCACATGATCTTCGACCCCGACCACATGAGTGTGAAGGCGCGAGAGTCGGCGCTCGACCAGGTCGAGGCGATGAAGTACTCCGGCGTCATCTCGTCGCACTCGTGGGCGACGCCGGACGCGTACCCGCGGATCTACGAGCTCGGCGGCTTCATCACGCCGTACGCCGGCGACTCGACCGGCTTCGTCGAGAAGTGGCGCACGCACCTCGGCTGGGCGGATCCACGGTTCTACTGGGGCATCGGGTACGGCGCCGACATGAACGGGCTCGGCGCCCAGGGGGACCCGCGCGGGGCCGGAATCCGCAACCCGGTCAGCTATCCCTTCACCGGGATCAACGGCATCACGGTCGACCAGCAGCACGCCGGCAAGCGGGTCTACGACATCAACGTCGACGGCGTCGCCCAGTACGGGCTCTACCCGGACTGGATCGAGGACCTGCGCCAGGTCGCCGGCGCGGACGGCTCGGCGATCGTCGACGACATGGCGCGCGGCGCCGAGGCCTACCTGCAGATGTGGGAGCGGGCCGAGGGAATCGCGCCCGACTCCTGCCGCAACCCCGCGCTTCGCCAGGGCCTCGGCTCGGTCCGGTCCGCCCTGTCGCGAGGGATGACCACCCGTGAGGTGATGACCGCCGTCGGCCAGCCGTACACCCGGCTCGGCGACCGGTTCACCTTCTGCGCCAGGACGGCGACCGACCCGGAGGTCCCGGTGCGGGTGGGCTTCGACCGCCACGGCCGGCTCACGGACGTCCGCACGATCGGCTGACCCGAGGCCCTCGGTCTGGTCCCGCGAGACCGCGGACCACGCGTCGACGGCGTTGTTACCTGCGGGTAGGATTCATGTCACAGCGCCGCGGGACTGACGTCCTCGTTGCCGACCAATAGGCTCGCGCCACACGTCGTGCGCCTGATGACGTGCCATCGCCCCGACGAGGAGCAGTAGCCCATGCAGATCTTCGCCATCGTTGTCTCGCTGGCCATCGCCGCGGTCGGCATCGTCCTGTTCGTCCGGGCGATCCGCGAGATCCTCGGGGTGCTCAAGGTCGGGACGTCCGCCGGACGCACGGACAACCCCGCCGGCCGGACCCTGACCCTGGTGAAGGAGACCCTGGGCCACACCCGGATGCTGCAGTGGACCGTTGTCGGCGCCGCGCACTGGTTCATCTTCGTCGGGTTCGGGCTGCTCTTCTTCACGCTGGTCACCGCCTTCGGCCAGCTCTTCGACGCCGAGTTCGCGCTTCCCCTGATCGGCCACTTCTTCCTGTGGGAGTGGGTCTCCGAGCTGTTCAGCGTGGTGATGATCGTGGCGATCATCGGGTTCATCTACTACCGCGCGACCCGGCCCACGGAGCGGGTGCGCGGACCGCGCGGTCGCTTCTTCGGCTCCACGATGTGGCAGGGCTACTTCGTCGAAGGCGTCATCCTCGGCGTCGGGCTGTGCATCGTCACGCTGCGCGGCCTCGAGTACGCCCTGCTCGCGAAGGGTGGGGAGCACGCCGAGCAGGCCTCCGCGTTCCACTTCCCCTTCACCTTCTGGCTGGGTGAGGCCTTCTCCGGTCTCTCGGCCGGCACCCTGGTCAACCTCATCTACTTCGTGGCGATGCTCAAGATCGTCATCTCGTTCGCGTGGATGATCACGATCTCGCTCAACACCACCATGGGGGTCGCCTGGCACCGCTTCACGGCGTTCTTCAACATCTGGTTCAAGCGCGACGCGTCCGGCCGCACCGCCCTCGGCGCGGTCAAGCCGCTGACCTCGTCGGGCAAGGCGATCACCCTCGACGACATCGACGACCTCGACGAGGACTCGGTCCTCGGGGTCGGGTCGATCGAGGACTTCAGCTGGAAGGGCATCCTCGACTTCACCTCCTGCACCGAGTGCGGCCGCTGCCAGTCGCAGTGCCCGGCCTGGAACACCGAGAAGCCGCTCTCCCCGAAGCTGATGATCACCGCGCTGCGCGACCACGCGTACGCGAAGGCGCCGTACCTCCAGGCCGGCTCGGACGAGGAGCGGGCGAGCCTGCTCGAGGGGAACTCCGCCCTCGCGCTCGAGGTGGAGCGTCCGCTGGTCGGCGACACCGGCGACGACTGGTTCTACATGCCCGAGAACGGCTCCGGGGTGATCGACCCCGACGTGCTGTGGTCCTGCACGAACTGCGGCGCCTGCGTCCAGCAGTGCCCGGTCGACATCGAGCACGTCGACCACATCATCGACATGCGCCGCTACGCGATCCTGGTCGAGTCGAACTTCCCGGCCGAGCTGAACGGCCTCTTCAAGGGGCTGGAGAACAAGGGCAACCCGTGGAACATGTCCCCCACCGCGCGGCTGGACTGGACCAAGGGTCTCGACTTCGAGGTCAAGGTCGTCGGGGACAGCATCGAGTCGCTGGACGAGGTCGAGTGGCTGTTCTGGGTCGGCTGCGCCGGCGCCTATGAGGACCGGGCCAAGAAGACCACCCGTGCGGTGGCGGAGCTGCTCGACATGGCGGGGGTCAGCTTCGGCGTCCTCGGCAACGGCGAGACCTGCACCGGTGACCCGGCCCGCCGCGCGGGCAACGAGTTCGTCTTCCAGGGCCTGGCCCAGCAGAACGTGGAGACCTTCAAGGAGCACAAGGTCAAGAAGGTCGTCTCGACCTGCGCGCACTGCTTCAACACCCTGAAGAACGAGTACAAGGACTTCGGCATCGAGCTCGAGGTCGTGCACCACACCCAGCTGCTCAACCGACTCGTGCGCGAGGGCAAGCTGACCCCTGTCAAGGAGGGCGACGGCGCCGCGAAGCGCTCGATCACCTACCACGACCCGTGCTTCATCGGCCGGCACAACGGCGTCTACACCCCGCCGCGCGAGCTGCTCCAGGTCCTGCCCGGGGCCGAGGTCGTCGAGATGGAGCGCAACTCCGAGAAGTCCTTCTGCTGCGGCGCCGGCGGCGCCCGCATGTGGATGGAGGAGAACATCGGCGAGCGGATCAACGTCAACCGCACCGTCGAGGCGGTGGCGACCGGCGCCGACCAGATCGCGGTCGGTTGCCCGTTCTGCCGGGTGATGCTCTCCGACGGGCTGACCGCCCAGCAGGCCAAGGGCGAGGCTCGCGAGGAGGTCGAGGTCCTCGACGTCGCGCAGATGCTGCTCGCCTCGGTCAAGGGCGAGGTCGCCACCAGGGTGAAGGCCAAGGAGGGTGCCGCGCAGGCAAGCGCCCCGAAGGCTGCTGCCGCGGCGCCGGCGACCGAGGACGAGGCCACCAAGGCCGAGCCCGAGGCCGGTGACGCCACCCAGTCGGCGGAGACCGTCACCGCCACCGAGGACGTCGGTCCGGCCGCCCAGGCATCGGGTGGGTCCCTGTTCGACACTCCGGCGCCCGAGGCGACGTCGACCGGGAAGCCGGCCGCCGAGACCGCGAAGCCCGCGGAGAAGTCCGGCTCGCTGTTCGACGTCGCGGCACCTTCGGAAGCCGAGCCGGTCGAGGCGGAGTCGGACGAGAGCGACGCCGACGAGGCGCCCGCTCCCGCTGCGGAGCCGGCCCCCGCAAAGCCTTCCTCCGCGAAGCCTGCGGACGAGATCCCAGCCGGCGGTTCATTGTTCGATCTCGGCACCCCCGCAGAGCAGACGCCGGCACCCGCCGCCGAGCCGACGCCCGAGCCGGAGGCCTGCCGCCGAGGTCGAGCCCGAGGTCGAAGCCGAGGTCGAAGCCGAGGGTGAGGCCGAGCCCGAGCCGTCCGCCCCAGCCGCGACGGACACCCCGGCAGCAGCGCCCGCCGCAGAGGTCCCCGAGACCGGGTCGTTGTTCGACATCGCCGCTCCCGAGCCCGCCGCGGCCCCGGCCGCCGCCAAGCCGGCCGCGCGCGCGAAGCCGGCTGCCGACACCGACACCGAGGTGACCGACTCCGCGAAGACCGCGGCGTCGCCGAAGAAGTCGCCGAGGAAGCCGCCGGCCGCGGCGAGCCCGGCCCAGGAGATCCCCCAGGACGGCTCGCTCTTCGACATCGAGGCGCCCGCCGCGCCGACAGCCGCCGAGCCCGCCGCCGCAGCTGAGCCGGCCGAGGGGGCGGCCGCTGCGGAGCCGACTGAGGACAACGAGGAGACCGGTGCTGAGAGCGCCGTTGCCGCTGAGCCGAGCACTCCCGAGGAAGCTGTCGGAGGAGCCGCCGTGAGCGAAGCCGCCACGGCCGCCGCGAATGTCGCCGCCTCCGAGGACGACGCCCTGAGCACCGCCCCCGAGGAGTCCCAGGCTCCGGAGCCCGACAAGGAGGGCGCGACGGTCGAGGCGGCCGAGGAGCCCGTTGAGCCGGAGGCCGAGGACGAAAACGAGGCCGAGGCCGAGACGGACCAGACCGATCCGGAGCCGGACGAGACGCCGGCGTCGCCTGCCGCGAGCAGCACGCCCGGCCACCAGCCGAAGACGGACGTGGAGATCGACAAGAAGAGCTCGCTCTTCGACCTCTGAGCCGAGCACTGCCGCTGAGGGCGGCGGGCGGCTGACGAGTACTGTCAGCGGCCCGCCGCCCTCAGTCGTTCACCGATCGTCGGCGACGGCCTCGTCCGGCACGACGACCGGCTTCAGCCGGGCCCACAGCAGGAAGCCGCCCCCGACCGCCAGGAGGACGATCCCGGCGTACAGGTTGGCGTTGACTCCCCCGGTCTTGTCGGTCTGCGGGTCGGCGAGGATCCCCAGCAGCAGCAGGATCAGGCCGTAGATCGCGAGCAGCGCCCCGATGATGTTGCGGATGTCGAGCCAGCCGGCCGTGTTCCGCTGTGCGTTGGCATTCATGTCGGGCTCCTCAGAAGGCGGCGTTCAGGACGATGACCATGACCAGCGCGACGCCGGCCAGGGGGAGGGTGCGGCGGTACCACGGGTAGCCGGCCTCGTGCGGGTCGACGAGGTCCTCGCGCGGAGTCTCGGAGTAGACGAGGCCCTTGAGCTCCGACGCGGGCTTCGGCTCGGTCCCCAGCGAGACGACGACGCTCAGGACGATGTCGACCACGAAGGCGGTGGCCGCCGCCAGGAACGCGGCACCCTGACCGGGCAGGTCGAGAGGGCCCCACTGGTTCGCGCTCCAGACCGCGATCGCCGAGGCCGTGCCGGCGACCAGGCCCACCCAGCCGGCGGTCGGCGTCATCCGCTTCCAGAACATGCCGAGGATGAACGTCGCGAAGAGCGGTGCGTTGAAGAAGCCGAACAGCGTCTGGAGGTACTCCATGATGTTGTCGAAGTTGCCGGCCAGCGACGCGGTGAAGATCGCAATCACCGTAGCCGCGACGGTCGCCAGGCGACCGACCTTGGTGTAGTAGCGGTCCTCCTTGTCCTTGACGACGTACTCCTGCCACAGGTCGTAGCTGAAGACCGTGTTGAACGCCGAGATGTTCGCGGCCATGCCGGCCATGAACGCCGCCAGCAGACCCGCGATCGCCAGGCCCAGCAGGCCGTTGGGCAACAGGTCGCGCATCAGCAGCAGCAGGGAGTCGTTGTAGGTGACCCCGTCGCCGGCCGAGCCGCCGGGCACCGATCCCCCGGCCTTGATCTGGGCGATCTCGGTGACCAGCACCGCCGCGATCATGCCGGGCAGGATCGTGATGAACGGGACGAACATCTTGGGGAAGGCGCCGATGATCGGGGTCCGCCGGGCCGCCGAGATCGAGTCGGACGCCATCGCCCGCTGCACCTCGACGAAGTTGGTGGTCCAGTAGCCGAAGGACAGCACGAAGCCGAGCCCGAAGACGATGCCGACCACCGACAGCAACGAGGAGTCGAAGCCCGAGAGCACCTGCCCGGGCCACGAGTTGAGCTGGTCGGCCGCTGACGGCGAGCCGCCCTTGCCGGCGTTCTCGGTGATCCGCTCCTTGAGGCCACCCCAGCCACCGACGCGGTGCAGCCCCAGCAGGGAGAGTGGCAGCAGCGCAGCCACGATCACGAAGAACTGCAGCACCTCGTTGTAGATCGCGGCCTTGAGGCCACCGAGCGTGATGTAGGAGAGCACCACCACCGCAGCCACGAGCAGGGCGACGGGCAACGGCCAGCCCAGCAGCGCGCGCACGATGCTGCCGAGCAGGAAGAGGTTGATCCCGGCGATCAGCAGCTGCGCCACTGCGAACGAGATGGAGATGACCAGGTGCGCCCCGGTGCCGAACCGGCGCAGCATGAACTCCGGCACCGACCGGACCTTCGAGCCGTAGTAGAACGGCATCATCACGACGCCGAGGAACAGCATCGCCGGGATGGCGCCGATCCAGAAGTAGTGCACGGTCGGGACGCCCAGCTCCGCGCCCGACGCCGACATCCCCATGATCTCGACCGCGCCGAGGTTGGCCGAGATGAAGGCGAGTCCGGTGACCCAGGCCGGCAGCGCGCGGCCCGAGAGGAAGAAGTCGACCGAGTCGGAGACCTGGCGGCTGGCGATCACCCCGATCCCGATCACGAAGCCGAAGTAGATGACGAGGATGAGGTAGTCGACGGCATTGGCCTGGATGAGCGTGTCGCTCGCCAAGGTCGTCACGCCCGGGATGCGTGGCACAGGTGGTCCTTCGAGTCGGGGGGCCTGAACCCGGTCCTTACCCACTGTCCGGGCGCGGCAACCGTGCCCCGCGGGTGGGTTCCGGGCCGCGCCGACCTCGCCCCGACATCGCCGCCCGCTCCACGGTGACATCATCTGGCGTCAGATGATGTCACAGCGGTCTTGACATGACGTCACGATGATGTCAGATTGGTGCGCATGGACATCACGCCGTACGTCGACAGCCTCCGTCGCGACCTGGTCGCCGCCGCTGAGTCGGCCGGCCCCGAGGCTCGGCAGGCCGCCGAGCGACTCACCTACGCGCTGGACCCGGCGACCCGGCTCGCGCTGATGGAGGCGATCTCGCAGGCCGCCGCCGAGATCACCGCCGAGATGCCGGCCGGCGGCGTCGACGTCCGACTCAACGGCCGCGAGCTGGACTTCGTGGTCCAGGGCGGTGCGCCGGCGGTCCCCGACGCCTCCTGCCCCGCCGGCGCCACCCAGTGCCGAGGAGGTGGACGAGGACGGCACCGTCGCCCGGATCACGCTCCGGATGCCCGAGTCGGTCAAGGTCAAGGCCGAGGAGCTGGCGGCCCGCTCCGGGCACTCGTTGAACACCTGGCTGGTCAACGTGGTCCGGGCGGCGACCCGGGAGAACGCGATCAACGTCGACATCGACCTGTCCAGCATCCCGTTCCTCGGCAGCGACCACTTCGGCGGCAAGGGCCGCGGCAACCGACGCATGACCGGCTGGGTCTGATCCCGGCACCCGTTCGACACCCACCTCACAGCACCCGACACCCCTTCGCGGGACCAGCACCCAGGCCGGTCCCGGGGCCGAGCACACCCTGGAGACAGCCATGACCGAGCACCACTTCGAGACCCCGAGCCCGATCAGCCTCTACGTCGAGATCGGCAAGGGCAGCGTCCAGATCATCGCCGACGACGTCACCGAGTCCCACGTGGAGGTGACCGGCCGGGACGCCGACCAGGTCGAGGTCCAGCGGTCCGGCGACGAGATCACCATCGTCGCGCCCCGGCAGCGCACCGGCTTCCTGCGCGGCGACTCGGACCTCGACGTCGTGGCAACCATCCCCAACCACAGCGACCTCGCGGTCCGGACCGGCAGCGCCGACGTCACCGTGCGCGGCACGGTCAGTGCCTGCCACCTCAAGAGCGGCTCCGGCGACGTCCTCCTGGAAAGCCTGGCCCGCCCGTCGTCGGTCGAGACCGGCTCGGGTGACGTCCGGGTCGACGACGCCCGGGCCGAGCTGCGGATCAAGAGCGGCTCCGGCGACATCACCATCGGGCACGTCGCAGCAGCCCTCTCCGTCTCGACCGGCTCCGGCGACGTCGAGATCGCCGCGACCGACGGGCCGGCCGTCGTCAAGACCGGGAGCGGCGACCTGCGCGTCGTCGACGCCCGCACCGACGTGTCGCTGACCACCGGCAGTGGCGACCTGGTGATCGACACCGCCAGCCGCGGCCGGTTCAGCGCCAAGGGCGCCTCCACCGACATCCGGGTCGGCGTCCCCGCCGGCATCCCGGTGTGGACCGACGTCTCGACCGTCACCGGCCAGATCCAGAGCAACCTCAGCGGCGCCGGCGAACCCCAGGCCGGAGCCGACCACATCGAGCTCCGCGCCAAGACCGTGAGCGGCGACATCATCCTGACGGAGCTCTGAGGAGCTGCGGTGTGGTCCCCCACCGCAACCTCAGCCCCCACCACCTGCAGTTCTGACCACATGGAACCGAGGAGATCACCATGAACGAGCACCACAGCCTGATCGAGGACGAGGCCCGCCAGCAGATCGCGGAGCGCGTCGCTCGAGCCGCCGCTCCCCGCCCCGCTCCCGTACGCCGCCGCCACCGCGTGGCCCAGCGCCTGCGTCGCTACGCCGACCGGATCGACAACTGACGACCCAGCCGGCTCGCGGTCAGATCTTGGTGCGGTGGAAGCTCTGGAAGGACCGCGACGGGGTCGGGCCCCGCTGGCCCTGGTAGCGCGAGCCGTACTTCGCCGAGCCGTAGGGGTGCTCCGACGGCGACGACAGCCGGAAGAAGCAGAACTGCCCGATCTTCATCCCGGGGTAGAGCTTGATCGGCAGGGTCGCGACGTTCGCCAGCTCCAGCGTGACGTGCCCCGAGAAGCCCGGGTCCACGAAGCCGGCGGTGGCGTGCGTGAGCAGGCCAAGCCTCCCCAGGGACGACTTGCCCTCCACCCGCGCGGCGATGTCGTCGGGCAGCGAGACCACCTCGTACGTCGAGCCGAGGACGAACTCACCCGGGTGCAGGATGAAGGGCTCGTCCCCCTCCGGCTCCACCTCCCGGGTGAGGTCGGACTGGTCGGCAGCCGGATCGATGTGCGGATACCGGTGGTTCTCGAAGACCCGGAAGAAGCGGTCGAGGCGCACGTCGATCGACGAGGGCTGGAGCATCGCCGCATCCCAGGGATCCAGCGCGATCCGGCCGGCGTCGATCTCGGTCAGGATGTCCCGGTCTGACAGCAGCACGTGCGTAACCTACCGAACCCATCGGCTAGCATGTGCGACGACCGGAGGCCGCGAGGCTTTCGGTCCTGCGGATGTAGCTCAGCTGGTAGAGCGCGACCTTCCCAAGGTCGATGTCGCGAGTTCGAATCTCGTCATCCGCTCCACCTCCTCACCCGCCGCGCGGCCCTTCCCGGCCCCATCCCTGGACCGCCTCGGGCTTACCGGGCGCCCCCCTCACGAGCGGCCCGTTCGCGCCGGCGCCGTCGAGCCGTGGCGGCCGGCACCACGCGGGCCTTCTCGGATATCGGTCCCGGGCGTCCGCGCGTCGCGCTGGACAAGCCTGTGACGGATGGTGTACTTGACGTCTCTTGGGGTCATTGGGGACAGTGGTGTCACCCCGTCTGCTCTGCCGACCGTCTCGAGGACCCCCGATGCCCCGCCCCAGGACCATTGCCATCGGCGCGTTCGTGCTGCTGCTCGCCGCCGCACCCTTCGTCCCCCGCGCCGGGGACGACGACGACTCGCTGCTCCCCTCGGTCAAGCGGGAGGCACGACTCACCCCCGGCGTCAGCGCCGGACGAGGCGAGGTCACCCCGCAGCTCCAGGCCGAGATCGACCGGGTGGTCGCGGCGGGTTCAGCAGCCGGCCGCGTGTCCGCCCGCAGCACCGCCGACAGCCTGGTCTCCCGGCTGGTGCGCTGCGCCGACTTCGAGGGCCAGCGCTACTGCCTGCACAGCGGATGGACCGAGGCGTCCGAGACCGAGGTGCGCGCCACGGCGGAGACCGCGGCACGCCGGATCGCCGCTCGCCCCGTCGCGGCCTCGACCAGCACCGGCGACCTGGACCTCCTCACCACCCTGCGACGTACGGCGTCCCTGGCGCCCGCAGCCAGGGCGAAGGCCGAGCGGGCAGAGCTGACCCGGGCCGCACGTTCGGTGGCCAAGGTGTGGCTGCTGCGTCACCAGATCCAGGGCGAGCCGCTGCCCGAGGGCTTCCTGCTGCGCCACCCGGAGGCACGCGCCAGCACCACGGCATCGAAGTCGTCGACCCCCGCCGCGGGCTCCTCCCCCAGCCCGTCCCCGACGGCCGAGCCGGAGACCGAGACCGTCGCGGCCACGACCAGGAAGAAGCGGCGTGACTACCCCCGCCGCGCGACCGTGCTGAGCACCAAGCGGGTCGCCGAGCAGGAGCGCACCTACTGGTGCGGCCCGACGGCGATGCAGATGATCGCCTGGGGCTGGAAGAAGCGCGACCTGGGCCAGGCCCACTGGGCCCGCAAGCTGGGCACCACCTCGAGCGGGACCGCGATCACCGACATGGTCCGGGTCGTCAACAGCAGCACCGGCTGGGACCGCCCCGACTACGCCGGCACCTACATCACCCTCGACATCAAGAACTACTCGTTCCACAAGTGGCTGCTGCTCAACATGCGCCACATCGTCGACTACAAGGCCCCGGTGGTGCTGCACCCGATCCTCGTGAAGAAGTACTACCCCTACCTCGACGACGACGCCTCCGGGCACTTCCAGGTCGGGCGCGGCTACGACAAGCGTGGCAAGAAGCCCACCCAGATCGGATACTTCGAGCCGTGGAACCAGCAGCGCTTCGACCCCTCCGAGCCGTACATCAACCGCGTGCAGTGGCGCTCGGCGTACAAGAGCTTCCGGTCCAACCAGGCCCACTTCCAGCACAACATCGGCGTGTGATGCCCGGACCGTTCACGCGGTACGCCGGGCCAGTCGTCGGATCGCTGGCCGCGCTGCTGCTCGCGCTGACGGCGTGCACGTCCGATCCGGCCACCGACCCCGGCCCGGCCAGCGGCTCCCGCTCGCCGGACTCGGGCAGCCCGACCGGCAAGCCCTCGAGCAGCGACGACCCGACCGGGAGCGTCGTGCCGGGCGGCACCGTGGGCAAGCCGGCCAAGGTCACCGCGACCCGCCGCCTCCTCGACTGGACGCCGGTCCCCGGACCGGTCAGCTCGACCGTCACCAGCAGCGGCGACTGGACGCTCGCGGTCGACGAGGACGCCACGGAGGCCACGCTGCAGAGCACGAGCGGAGGCGGCAAGGCCACCGTCAGCACCACGCCACGGGAACGGATCTCCGACGCCTTCATCGACGGGGAGTACGCCGTCGTGGTCAAGCAGGACCGTCAGGAGACCCGGCCCGCCTCCGCGGTCGTCCTGGACCTCGCCGAGATCTCGGACGTGCGCACCATCGACGGGTCCTCCGACGTGCCCACCACCTCGGGCGGCACCTGGGCCCTCGGCGAGGGACACCTGGTGCACGCCACGGTCGACGACGGCGCCTACTGCGCGGCCACGGTCGACCTCGCGACGCTGACCTCGACGCTCGGCTGGTGCGCGCCCGACCGCCGGGGGTTCAACGGCGCCCGAATCACCCCCGCAGGCGACTCGCTGCTCACCTTCGACGACGCGCGCCCGGCCTGTCGCACCGTGGTCGCCATGTCCGGGAGCTCGGTCACGCCGTTCACCGGCGTCAGCGACTGCAACGCCTGGGAGGGCCTGCAGCTCGAGGACGGCGCGGTCTGGTCGGTGATCCCGCGGGAGAAGCAGATCGAGAACGCCCATCTCTACGCACGCTCCGGCGTCGACTACTACGACCTCGGCCCCGGCACGTCGGGCACGCTGACCTGGTGTGGCGGCGCGGCGTACTTCGTGCGGGACCCACAACGCGACGGCGAGCCGGCGGCGCTGCTCCGGTGGGACGTGGGGCAGGGACTGGAGGTCGTCTACGAGACCTCGGGAGGCCGCGGCTTCCTGACCACCCCGCGCTGCGGCGGCGACACCCTCACCCTGACCGCACTCACGGCCTCCGGCGACGAGCAGGTCCGGGCGTCGCTGCGCTGACCCGCCGTACGCTGACCAGGTGACCACTGCCTTCACCGGGTTCCCCACGGCCGCCCTGGACTTCTACGACGACCTCGAGGTCGACAACACCCGCTCCTTCTGGGAGAAGCACAAGTCCGTCTACGCCGAAGCAGTCAAGGAGCCGATGGCCGCGCTGGCTGCCGCGCTGGCGCCGGAGTTCGGCGAGGCCAAGGTGTTCCGGCCGTTCCGCGACGTGCGGTTCGCCAAGGACAAGACGCCGTACAAGACCCACCAGGGCGCGTTCGTCCCCGCCGGCCCGTCCACCGGGTGGTACGTCGAGCTCTCGGCCCGGGGGCTGCGGGTGGGCGCCGGGTTCTACGAGGCCTCGGGCCCACGCCTCGCCGCGATCCGCGAGGCGATGGCCGACGAGAAGACCGGCCCGCCCCTGGTCAAGCTGCTGAAGAAGTACGCCAAGGACGGCTGGGAGATCGGCGGCGAGCAGCTCAAGACCGCTCCTCGCGGCTACACCGTCGACCATCCAAGGATCGACCTGCTCCGCCGCAAGCAGCTGTTCGTCGGGCGGCCCTACGGCTTCGAGAACCTCGACGACCCGGCCGTGCTCGACCGCGTCCGCACCGACTGGAAAGCCCTGCGCCCCCTGGTGGAGTGGATCGCGACCCACTCCACCGAGTGAGCTGCGCTCAGCGGAACCAGCGGTCACTGGCCGCCAGCAGGGTCAGGTCATCCAGCGTCAGCGGCGGCTCCGCGAAGAGCGTCGGCGAGCTCTTGCCCTCGGCCGCGTTGTAGGACAGCACGCTCACCTCGAAGCCGTCGCGCCACACGGTCGCCCCCTGTGCGGCGACACCGTCCCCGGTGGTCGGTCCCCAGAGCAGCAACGGGTCACCGGCGGCGTCACTGACGCAGCGGTACGTCGGCCCGGTGGCTGCGGACTCGCAGGCACCCCGGCCGTTTCCGGAGGCGGGCTGGATGACGAGCGACGCCAGGGTCTCCTGCCAGGAGAAGTGCGCGATCAGCTCCTGCGGTCGGCTCACGGCGCCGTACGGCGGGTCGAGCCGCACCGGCCCGGCGCCCTGGCGCCCCAGCAGCTCCTCCACCGCGCCGGGTACGTCCTCGGCCGCCAGCCTGACCCGGAGCGTGCCGTCCTCGGGCGATGCACTCGGCGTGGGGCTCGGAGAGGTGGTCGAGCCGCTCGGGTCGCTGGCGATCGGAGCGTCCTGCTGCCCCCGGTCGCCGAATGGGGGGACGAGACTCGCCGCCGCGCCGATGACGCCGAACACGGCTGCGGCGGCGAGCGCCGTACCCACCCGCCGGCGACGCCGAAGCGTCCGCCCGCGTGAGACACCGCCCGCGACGAGGCGGTCGACATCGGGCTCGAGACCGGTGGTGGCCTCGTGGAGCAGGGTGCTGGGGTCGCGCTGGTTCATCGCTCGTCCTTCCGGTTGCCGGCGAGTGACGTGTCGAGCAGCGGCCGGACCCGCTCGAGGGCCCGCATGCTGCGGTTGCGCACCGCGCCCGGCGAGACGTCGAGTCGCTGGGCCACCTCGGCGACGCTCAGGTCCTCGAGGTACCGCAGCACCAGCACCGCCCGGTCCAGCGGCGCGAGCCCCGCGAGCGCGCCCTGGAGGGAGAGCCTCAGGTCGCTGCCGGCCGTGTGGTCCTCGCGCACCTGCTCCGGCAGGTCGCCGTAGGGCAGCTCACCGCTGCTGCGTCGCCGCCGCGCGCTGATGAAGGTCCGCACCAGCGTGGTCTGGGCGTACGCCGCGGGGTTCTCGATCCGGGCCCCGAGGCGTCGGTGCCAGCGGACGTAGACCTTCGCGAGCGTCTCCTGGACGAGGTCCTCGGCCTGGTGGGCATCCCCGCACAGCAGCCACGCGCTGCGGTGCAGCTGAGGTGTGCGCGCCCGAGCGAACTCCTCGAACTCCCCGTGCTGGCCTGCCGTCGTCATGTCACTCCTGGATTGGCGTCACCCCGTACGACGCACCCCACGCCCGCAGTGTCACACGCGAGGCCACGCCGGGATCAGGACTTGACGGTTCCCGCTAGGGTCGCTCCATGTTCGGTGTCGGGGCGTTCGAAGTCTTGCTGATCGTGCTGCCCCTGGCAGCCGTGGCGCTCATCCTGGTGCTGCTCAGGCGCCGCTGACCCGGCCACCGTCAGTGCGGCTGCCAGGCGTCCTCGTCGGCAGTGCGTGACGTGACCGCCTTGGGCAGCTTGCCGTCCGCGAGCTGCTGGATCGAGACCTCCTCGAAGACGTCGCGGAGCGCCCGCCGGGCTGCGATCCACACGTGCTGCAGGACCTCGGCCGGCTCCAGGTAGCTGACGGCCTCGGGCCGCAGCCCGTAGACCGAGACCAGCGGCCCGTCGATCGCCCGGATCACGTCGGCGACCGTGACCGTGTCCGGCGCCTTCGCCATCCGCCAGCCACCGGACTGACCGCGCTGGGAGGTCACCACGCCGGCCCGACGCAGGTCGGCCAGGATCGCCTGCAGGAACCCGTGGGGGATCTCCTGCAGGCGACCGAGCTCCTCGGCCGTGACGGCGCGGCCGTCGGTACGCGAGGCGATCGCGATCAGGGCTCGCAAGGCGTAGTCGGACTTGGCAGAGACGCGCACCCGCCCACTGTCTCAGATACTCGACCAAGCCACTCGACTCAGAGCCCTTTGCTCAGACTCCGACCAGGCTCTGCTCCAGCGCGGCAACCTCGCGGGCGACCCGTTCCTGACGGACCGCCCAGACGATGCCCGCGACCCACAGCACGGCGATACCGGCGGCCAGCAGGGCGACCGTCGACCCGCTGGCGCCAAGCGTCTCGGCGATGGTCTTGGTGTTGGTGAGCACGATCAGCCCGCCGGCCGCCACCCCGAGCACGCGGGCGGCCATGAAGCGCACCAGCCAGGCTGCGAAGGGGGCGGCGATCACGCCACCGGCCAGCAGCGCACCGGCGTAGCCCCAGTTGATGCCGGCCGAGCCCAGCGCCAGCAGGAAGCCGAGCGAGCCACCGACGGCGACGACGAACTCCGAGGTGTCGATCGAGCCGACCACCTTGCGGGGCTCGAGTCGCCCGGAGGAGAGCAGCGTGGTGGTGCCGACCGGTCCCCACCCGCCTCCTCCGATCGCGTCGAGGGCACCGCCCACGACCCCCATCGGAGCGAGGAACGCCGCCGAGGGGCGGCCCCGGAACTGCGGACGCCGGCCGCCGAGGGCAAGGAACCGCCAGATCACGTAGAGCCCGAGCCCCAGCAGGATCGCGGCGACGAACGGCTTCGCGGCGGCACCGTCGATGCTGACCAGGAAGGTGGCGCCGGCGAACGCGCCGATGAAGCCGGGGACCGCGAGGATCGAGACGGTGCGCCAGTCGACGTTGCCGAGCTTGTGGTGCGAGAAGCCCGAGACCAGCGAGGTGCCGATCTCGGACATGTGCACGGCAGCCGACGCGGCGGCCGGAGCCACCCCCGCTGCCAGCAGCAGCGTGGACGACGTGACGCCGTAGCCCATGCCGAGGGAGCCGTCGATCAGCTGCGCAAGCAGCCCGACCAGGCCGAGGACGATGAGTTGGCGCATGGGGAAGGCCCTTCGTGACAGGTCGACCGCACGCAGCCGACACCTAACTCGCTCAACATTGTTTGTTGATGGATTGAGTAGACATTGTGGCGGGGGCCGAGTCAACTTCCGGCGCCCGGCGAGTCGCAGAGTCCGGCACGGGGCCGCCAGCTGGCCGGCCGAGCGGCCGGGAATCCCAGCAGGGAAAGGAGATCCGGGTCACCGCGCCTTGCACGCGGGCGCACACCCTCTTATGATTAAGTTACCGGTCGGTAGCCTGCCGGATCTGCGCCAAGCCCCCAAACCGAGAAGGTGGATCAGTGAGCCACTACAAGAGCAACCTCCGCGACATCGAGTTCAACCTCTTCGAGGTGCTCGGTCGCGACGACGTGCTGGGGACCGGTCCCTTCGCCGAGGTCGACAGCGAGACCGCCCGCTCGATCCTGAGCGAGGTGGACCGACTGGCTCGCGAGGACCTCGCGGAGTCCTACGAGGACAGCGACCGCAACCCGCCGGTCTTCGACCCCGCGGCCGGGACCGCCGACATCCCCGAGAGCTTCAAGAAGAGCTACCAGGCCTGGATGGACGCCGAGTGGTGGCGCCTGCAGGTCTTCGAGGAGCTCGGCGGCCAGCCGGCTCCGTCCAGCCTGGTCTGGGCGATGGGCGAGCTGGTGCTCGGCTCCAACGCGCCGATCTGGATGTACGCCGCCGGGCCGGCGTTCGCCAACATCGTCTACGCCAACGGCAACGACCGCGACAAGCGCATCGCCCAGCACATGGTCGACCGGCGCTGGGGCTGCACCATGGTGCTGACCGAGCCGGACGCCGGCTCGGACGTCGGCGCCGGCCGCACCAAGGCCACGCTGAACGACGACGGCTCGTGGAACATCGAGGGCGTCAAGCGGTTCATCACCTCCGCCGAGCACGACATGAGCGAGAACATCATGCACCTGGTGCTGGCCCGTCCGGTCGGCATCGAGGGAGTCGGCGGCCCGGGGACCAAGGGCCTGAGCCTCTTCCTGGTCCCGAAGTTCCACTTCGACCACGAGTCCGGCGAGCTCACGGGTGAGCGCAACGGCGCCCACGTCACCAACGTCGAGCACAAGATGGGGATCAAGGTCTCCAACACCTGCGAGGTGACCTTCGGTGAGCGCGAGCCCGCCCAGGGCTGGCTCCTCGGGGAGGTGCACAACGGCATCGCCCAGATGTTCCAGGTGATCGAGAACGCGCGGATGATGGTCGGCACCAAGGCGATCGCCACCCTCTCCACCGGCTACCTCAACGCGCTGGACTACGCCAAGGAGCGCCAGCAGGGCGCCGACCTGACGCAGTCCGCGGACAAGACGGCGCCGCGGGTCACGATCACGCACCACCCCGACGTACGCCGCTCGCTGATGAACCAGAAGTCCAACGCCGAGGCGATGCGCTCGCTGGTGCTCTACACCGCGTCCTGGCAGGACAAGGTGATGCTGGCCGAGCACGCCGGCGAACGCGACGAGCTGGCCGAGAAGGTCAACGACCTGCTGCTCCCGATCGTGAAGGGCTACGGCTCGGAACGCTCGTGGGTGCTGCTGGGCACCGAGTCGCTGCAGACCTTCGGCGGCTCGGGGTTCCTGCAGGAGTACCCGATCGAGCAGTACGTGCGCGACGCCAAGATCGACACCCTCTACGAGGGCACCACCGCGATCCAGGGCCAGGACTTCTTCTTCCGCAAGATCGTCAAGGACCAGGGCCAGGCCCTGGGTCACCTGGCGAAGGAGATCGAGTCGTTCATCAGGAGCGAGGCCGGCAACGGACGCCTGAAGCTCGAGCGTGGCCTGCTGGCCACGGCGCTCGAGGACGCCAACGCGATCGTCGGCCACATGATCAACGACCTGATGTCGGCCGACGCCAGCGCCGAGGGCGGCGACCTGCGCAACATCTACAAGGTCGGACTGAACACCAGCCGCCTGCTGATGGTGCTCGGCGACGTGGTCTGCGCGTGGCTGCTGCTGCGCGGCGCCGAGGTGGCGCTGGAGAAGCTCGGCGGCGACGCCGAGGTGATCGGCAAGGACAAGGCGTTCTACGAAGGCAAGATCGCGGCCGCCCAGTTCTTCGCCCAGACCAACCTGCCGAAGATCAGCGCCGAGCGCGCCATCGCCGAGGCCACCGACCTCAGCCTGATGGACCTCGACGAGGCTTCCTTCTGATCCGACTCACCCCGCCGGCCCGCCCGACTCGGGCGGGCCGCCGGCGTTTTGCCAGGTCGTCGCGCGGGTAGAACTGCGGACGGATCCGCGGATCTGCGGGCTCGCCCCGCCCAACGGAAGGAAACCCCATGGGTATCGGAATCGGAATCCTGCTTCTCGTCGTCGGGCTCATCCTGCTGACCGGGTCGGTGGACCTTCCCCAGGCCGTCGACGACGCCGTGGCCACGAGCACCGTCGGCTGGATCTGCCTGATCGTGGGCATCCTCGCCCTCGTCCTGGCCGTCACGACGATGTCGCGCGGCCGCCGCACCGAGGTCGTCGAGGAACGCCGCCTCTGAGGACTGGAGGATCGCGCTCTAGCGTGAGCGCGTGATCGACTCCCTCGCGACCGGCCTGGTCACCGGGCTGACCCTGATCATCGCGATCGGCGCGCAGAACGCCTTCGTGCTGCGCCAGGGGCTGGCCCGCCAGCACGTGGGCGCGGTCGTCGCGATCTGCATGGTCTCCGACGCCGTGCTGATCGTGGCCGGCGTGGCCGGCATCGGCACGATCGTCGAGCAGGCGCCCACGGCCCTGACCGTCGTCCGCTGGCTCGGCGTCGCCTTCCTCACCTGGTACGGCGTGAGCACGCTGCTGCGCGCCCGGCACGCCGAGGCGCTGGGGGCCAGCGGCGGCGCCACCACGTCGTACCGAGGAGCCGTGGGGATGGCCCTGGCACTCACCTGGCTGAACCCCCACGTCTACCTCGACACCGTGCTGCTGCTCGGCTCCGTGGCGAACCACCAGGGGCCCTCAGGACGCTGGTGGTTCGCGCTCGGTGCCTCCGCGGGCAGCGTGCTGTGGTTCAGCGGGCTCGGCTACGGAGCCAGGCTCGCCCACGGGGCGCTCGGCCGACCCCGGTCGTGGCAGGTGCTCGACGTGGCGATCGGCGTGGTGATGCTGGCGATCGCCGCCAAGCTGGCGACCGGCTGACCCGGGTCAGCGACCCTTGTCGGCCCAGCGCTGCTGACCCGCACCGCCGGAGCTCGGCCGACGGTCGCCGCGGGACGACGGACGGCTGTCGGGACGACCCTCGGGACGGCGGGCGCCGCCACCCTGGCCGCGGTAGGGCTTGCGGTCCTGGCCGGCGAACGAGCGAGGGGCGCCACCGGAGCGGGCCGCGACCGAGCGAGCCGGGGTCTTGCTGCCGGTCTCGGTCAGCGCCTCCGCGGTGAGCACGCGCGGGGCGGTGCGCAGGTCGTGGTGCAGCACCTCGACGCCGGCGCTGCGCTGCAGCCGGTTCACCTGGTCGGCGAACTTCGGGGTCGAGATCGTCACGACGCAGCCGGACTTGCCGGCCCGGGCGGTGCGACCCGAGCGGTGCAGGTAGGCCTTCGGGTCGGCGGCCGCGTCGAAGTGGACCACCAGGTCGACGTTGTCGACGTGGATGCCGCGGGCGGCGACGTCGGTCGCCACGACCGCCTGCGCCTTGCCGCTGGAGAACTTCTGCAGGTTCCGGTCGCGGACGCGCTGCGAGAGGTTGCCGTGCAGGTCCACGGCCTCGATGCCGGCCTTGTTCAGCGCCTCGGCGAGCTCGACGGCACCGTCACGGGTCCGGGTGAAGAGGATCGTGGAGCCGTTGGCCTCGACCAGGCGGACTGCCGCGTCGACCTTGTCGCGGAAGCCGCCGACGACCAGCGTGTGGTGGGTCATCGTGGTCACCGCACCGGCGTTCGGGTCGAGCTGGTGCAGCTTCGGGTTGCGCAGGTGCTTGCGGACCAGGCGGTCGACGTCTCCGTCGAGCGTGGCCGAGAGCAGCATCCGCTGGCTGCCGGCCGGGGTCATCCCGACCAGCTTGTCGATGGCCGGGAAGAAGCCGAGGTCGCACAGGTGGTCGGCCTCGTCGAGCACGGTCACCTGGATGTCCGCGACCGAGCAGTGGCCCTGCTTGATCAGGTCCTCGAGGCGGCCGGGGGTGGCGACGACGATGTCGGCGCGGTTCTTCAGCGCGCGCACCTGGCGGTCGTACGGCGTACCGCCGTAGACCGTGGTCAGCCGGAGCTTCAGCGAGTTGGCCAGCGGGACGAGCGCGCGGCTGAGCTGCTGCGCGAGCTCGCGGGTGGGGACGATCACCAGGGCGCGCGGGTGTCCGGGACGGCTCTTCTCGCCGGCCAGGCGGGCCAGCATCGGGATGCCGAAGGCCAGGGTCTTGCCCGAGCCGGTCTGGGCGCGGCCCAGGACGTCGTGGCCGGAGAGGCCGTCGGGGATGACCGCGGCCTGGACCGGGGTGGGGACGGTGATCTTCTGGGCGCCGAGCGCGTCGATCAGCTCGGCCGGCAGGCTCGCGAAGACGGACTTCGCGGGGTCGGCAACGGGGACTTCAAGGGTGGGCGCAGACATGCGTGATTACTTTCGATCAGGTCGGGTGCGTCCAGCGCGGAGCCACGGTTGCGGATCCGGTGAGCCTTGCGAGACGCGGTCTCGTCACCCGATCACTGGTCTTGCGCGGAACTCCGCGCACCTCACCGGGCTTCAAAGAAGAGTGGCCGCACCGCGAACGGGGGCCACTGGCTGGTCCCCACCCTAGGGCCGGACTGCCACTGGGCTTGCATCGCGAACGCGGTGAGATGGGCCACGGTGCGTCCTGGCCGGCCCGGTCAGCCGACGCCGCCCAGTGGGAGGACCAGCTCGACGGTGCCCGAGTCGGTGATCCGGACCGGCACGCCCCAGTCCTGCTGGTGCATCCGGCAGGCAGCCCCCTCGCCGCCCTGGATGTCGCAGGACGCGGCCCGGGCAGCGACGTGCAGGACCCCTTCCCCGACGGCAGGATCGAGCACCAGCGTCCGGCTGAGGTCGGTGCCGCGACCCTCGCCGTTCCGGATCAGGGCCGGCGGGGTGGAGCCGACGACCAGCTGGGACGACGGGCCGAAGCGGTCGTCGACCTTCTGACCCGGAGGCGGAGCGAACGACACCAGGAGGCTCAGCTCGGCACCCACCTCGGTCACCGGTCGCAGCGTGCTGGTCGCGAAGCCGTCGGTCACGGTGCCGGCGGCACCGAGGGGAATCCGGGTGAGCCGGTGGGCGCCGGACTCGACGACCACCAGGTGCTCGCCGTCGACGTGGCTGCCGCTGGGCTCGGCCAGGTCGCTCACCAGGGTCGTCACCTCTCCTGAAGCCGGGTCGAAGCGGCGGACCGCGCCGTTGTAGGTGTCGCTCACGGCGACGCTGCCGTCGGGCAGCACGGTCACCCCGAGCGGGTGCTGCAGCAGAGCCTGGTCGGCA
>CAWGWW010000013.1:0-185258 GCA_963826415.1 uncultured Actinomycetota bacterium
GACTGTCGAAGAGCGCCGCTTCCGCCTCGTCGTTCCACGTGTCGCCAGGTGCCAGCTTCTCGGCGACCTCCGGCAGCCTCTCCTTCAGCTCATCGAGCCCCATCAGGGGAAGGTCGTGGATCTGGGGGAAGATCAGGACCTTGCCGGAGTAGCTGCCGTCGACCAGGGCCTGGAGGCCGTCCTTGGCCGCCCGCATGCCGCCGACGGCGCCCACGATGGATCCCGGAGAGAGATCACCCTGGTTGGCCAGATCCACGACCTGCTGCTGATCGTGGATGGTCAATCCTGAGGTCCCGGTGTACTGGGCGTTGTTCAGGTAGACCGCGCTCAGGTTCAACGGCGCCAGGGTGCCGTTGGGAACACCGGCGAAGAAGACCAGCATGCCGTCGGGATTCATCACCGTGTCGGCCTCGGCCATCACAGGGGAGACGGGGACACTGACCACCACATCGTCGGCCCCCCGGTTGTCGGTGATCCCCATGACGAAATCGTGCAGGGACTGGTCCGAGGTCTGGGAATTGAAGGTGATCAACTCGCAGTCGTTGCTCTCCGCCAGGTGGGCCAGACGATCCTCGAGGCTCTTCAGGCGTTCATCGCTCACTTCCGTGGCGACGATCTTGCTGGGGCCGTCGGGCTGTTGAATGGCCCGCTGGACATGCATCAACCCCATGGGGCCGCCGGCGCCCACGAAGACGGTGGTGCCCTGTGAACGCAGATCACAGCGGTTGCGCGCCTCCCCGTAGGAGGCGGCGATGTCCGGTCCCCGGCCGCCGAGGTAGGCGGTGTAGTCGTAGTGCAGGCGGCCCACGTCCGTGTCCACCAAGCCGTCCAGGGCGGTCTCGCCCACCAGGTTGAGGGTGCCCCGCCGGGCAATGTGCTTGGCCACGGCACCCACCGTTGCAGCCGTTCGGGGATCGAGCATGACGATGTCGTCGAAGCCGGCGCCGTCCGTCAGCTCGTCCGCAAGAGCCTGATAGTCATCGGTGCCGGCGCCATTGCGCACGATCTTCTTGGCCGAGGTCTGCTCCACCAGCTTCTCCACCGAGGCGGGCACGTCGGTCATCACAATGGTGGCTGGGGCGTCCAGGCCAGAGGAGAAGACGTATTCCCGCTCATCTCCGGGCCGGCCGATGATCCACATGATCCCGCCGTCCTTGGGCTCCAGGCGGCGACGTTGGGTATAAGCCGCCATCACGCAACCCCAAGGCTCCAGCGTGGAGGCCTCGGCATACCCCATCGTGTCGGGGACGGGCAGCAGGCAGGCACCATCGTCGGTGTCGAGCATTTCCGAGCCCATCAGGTGGTACTGGATGAGTCCGCCGGGAATGGTGTAGCCGTAGGCCGTGCTCTTGCCAGCCTGATAGATGTCGGGCTGCACGGCCAGCCGCTGGCCGGCGTGATACCGGTCCTTGAGGTTCTCTCCGACTTCGATGACCGTGAGGCTGACCTCGTGTCCCAGTCGAGTGGGCTCCTTGGACAGATCGCGGTTGTAGAGCTTCGGGTGGCTGCCGCCCGCGCGGAGGATCTTCACATCGGAGAAGCACAGGCCCACACTGTCGATGCGGACCAGCATCTGGTCGGCAGTGGGTTCGGGGATGGGTAGCAGCTCGGGTCGATCGTCCTTGCCCATGTTCTCTTCGCCCGCGCCGTACACGTTCCAGGCCCAGTTCTCTTCCGGCAGGTCGAGATCGGCCGCGCGGTACCGGTCGTACTTGGATGTCATGGTTCCTCCGCAGTTGGGCGCCGGGAGCCCCAGCCCTGGGGCCGGACGGCGCGAGTGACGACTTGCCATCACCATACCTGTTTTGAGTGCTTTTGTCTTCGAACATGTTGGTAAAGACCTTGACACGCACACAAGCGGGCAGATATAAAGATTCTAACAGGATGAAGGTGACCGGCGTCACGAGCGTCGATGCACGCCTTGGAAACCGAAGGAGACCCCCACATGCCCAGCACGACAACCGCAACACCCGCCTCAGGAGGGATGCGCGTCCACGTCCAGCGGTTCGGCACGTTCTTGTCGAACATGGTGATGCCCAACATCGGGGCGTTCATCGCCTGGGGCTTGATCACCGCACTGTTCATCGAGAAGGGCTGGCTCAACTGGGGCGGCTCGGCTGGGCTGGCCCCCGACAGCTGGGTGGCGAAGATCGGCGGCTGGGGGGACTTCGACGGCGGCGGCATCGTCGGGCCGATGATCGTCTACTTGTTGCCGATCCTGATCGGCTACACCGGCGGCAAGATGATGTACGACACTCGCGGCGGCGTGATCGGTGCGATCGCGACCATGGGGGTGATCGCCGGCACCGAGATCCCGATGTTCATGGGCGCCATGATCATGGGGCCGCTGGGTGGCTGGTCGATGAAGCACATCGACGCCATCTGGGACCAGAAGATCAAGCCCGGCTTCGAGATGCTGGTCAACAACTTCGCAGTCGGCATCTGGGGTGGTCTGCTGGCGGCGTTCGGCTTCTTCGTGATGAGCCCGATCGTGGAGTGGATCGCCGGCCGGCTCTCGGACGGGATCGACGTCCTGGTCACCAACAACCTGCTGCCGTTCACCTCGGTCATCATCGAACCGGCCAAGGTGCTGTTCCTCAACAACGCCCTCAACCACGGCGTGCTGACCCCCCTGGGCACCACCGAGGCCGTGGAGAACGGCAAGTCGATCCTGTTCCTGCTGGAGGCCAACCCCGGACCGGGCCTCGGCCTGCTGCTGGCCTTCACGTTCTTCGGCAAGGGCCTCGCCAAGGCGTCGGCCCCCGGTGCGATGATCATCCACTTCTTCGGCGGCATCCACGAGATCTACTTCCCCTACGTGCTGATGAAGCCCAAGCTCATCCTCGCGATGATCGCCGGGCGGTATGACGCAGATCTTGATCAACGTGATCTTCGGCTCCGGCCTGCGTGCCCCGGCCGCTCCCGGCTCGATCATCGCGGTCTTCGCCCAGACCCCCGGAAGCAGCTTCATCGGCGTGACCCTGTCGGTGATCGGCGGTGCCGCGAGCGACCTTCCTGGTCGCGGCGTTCCTGCTCAAGACCGACCGCGCCGAGGAGCCCGAGGACCAGCTGGTGCACGCCACGTCGAGCATGGAGGCGATGAAGGGCAAGGCCTCGGTCGCGTCCTCGACGCTGCTGGGCAGCGGGGTGGCCGCCGCCGGTGCGCCCATCCGCAACATCGTGTTCGCCTGCGACGCCGGCATGGGGTCCTCGGCGATGGGTGCCTCGGTCCTGCGCAAGAAGGTCCACGGCGCCGGCTTCACCGACGTCACGGTGGTCAACAAGGCGATCTCGAACCTGACGGACACCTACGACCTGGTGGTCTCCCACCAGGACCTCACCGACCGGGCCCGGCAGAAGACAGGTTCCGCGGTCCACGTCTCGGTGGAGAACTTCATGGACTCGCCGCGCTACGACGAGATCGTCGAGCTGGTCGCGCGGACCAATTCGGGGACCTCCGGGGGCGCGGTCGCTGCGGACGACCCGGCCGGTCTGGACGCGCACCTGCTGGCGACCGAGTCGGTGGTGCTGCACGGGAGCGGGACCACCAGCGCCGAGGCCATCGCGCAGGCCGGTGAGCTGCTCGTCGCCAGTGGGGCGGTCGACGCGTCGTACGTCGAGGCGATGCACGAGCGCGAGAAGTCCGTGTCGACGTACATGGGCAACCTGCTCGCGATCCCGCACGGCACGAACGAGGCCAAGCCGTCGATCCGGCGCAGCGCGATCTCGTTCGTGCGCTACCCGGACGGCATCGACTGGAAGGGCAAGGAGGTCAAGTTCGTGATCGGCATCGCCGCCATGGGCGACGACCACCTGAAGCTGCTCGGCCGGATTGCGGAGATCTTCCTCGACGCCGATCAGGTCGCGCGCCTCGAGGCCGCGAGCACGCCGGCCGACGTGCAGCGAGATCCTGGGCGCCGTCCAGCCGGTCTGATCCGGCTCCACCAGGTCAGCGGCCCTGTTCCGGCTCACCCGAGCCGGAGCAGGGCCGCTGCCGTGGCCGCCCCGAACACGACGACGAGGAACGGCGCGCGCAGCACCAGCAGCAGCACGGCGACCCCGAGTCCCAGGGCGCGGGCGTCGAAGGCCCAGCCTGGCCCGTCGGAGAAGACCTGGACGGCCACGAGGGCCGCGAGCAGGGCCACCGGGATCAGGTCCGCGACCCGCTCCACGACCGGTCGTTCCAGGACACGCGGCGGGACGGAGAGCCCCAACAGCTTGAGCAGGTAGCACCCCAGCCCGGCACCGAGGATCGCCACCCACATCATCGGGGTGCCTCGGGGAACTCGGTGGGGTCCGGGCTGCGCGACAGCACACCGACCAGGAGCGCCACCCCGGCCGCAGCCAGCACGGGCACCCCGGCCGCCGTCACCGGCACCACGCCGAGGGCGACGGCGGCCGCCGCAACGGCGACCCACTGGTTGCGACGATCGCGCAGCCGGGGCCACAGCAGGGCCAGGAAAGCCGCCCCGACGGCGGCGTCCAGACCGAACGTCCTCGGGTCCCCGACCGCGCGGCCGGCCGCTGCGCCGGCGAAGGTCGCGAGGTTCCAGAGCACGAAGACCGAGACCCCGGTGGTGAGGAACCCGAGCCGGGCCAGCGTCTGGGTGGGGCGGGCCAGGGACATCGCCGTCGACTCGTCGATCAGCACGTGCGCGCCTGCCGCCCGGCGCCATCCGGTGAAGCCGAGCAGGGGCGCCAACCGCAGGCCGTAGAGCGTGTTGCGGGTGCCGAGCAGCAGGGCAGTGAGCGCTCCCGAGACGGGTGCGCCCCCGGCCGCGACGACGCCCACCAGCGCGAACTGGGAGGCACCGGTGAACATCAGCAGCGACAGCACGCAGGTCTGGGCGACCGAGAGGCCGGCCGCCACCGAGACGGCGCCGAACGACACGCCGTACGCCCCGGTGGCGAGGCCGACCCCGAGGCTGTCCCGCACGATCGCGGCACGGGCGCTGGGTTCCGGTTCAGGGCTCGGCGCCGGGTGGCTCACGCACCGACCGTAGCGGGAGGCTCAGTCGCGCTGGACCCGCACTGCGCGCCGGCGCTCGGAGAAGTCGTGCACGAGCACGTAGCCGAGGAGCAGGCCCGCGAGCGCGCCGAGCAGGGCGCCGACCGAAGCCGCGACGGGGAGCGGGGTGAAGTGCGCGACCCAGGCGCCGGAGCCGACACCGACCACGAGAGCGACGACGGCCAGAAGACCGCGGTACAGAGGTGGCAGTGGGCCGAGCACGATGCATCTCCTGTTCGTCTCCAGTCCCGGGTCGCGGACGAGCCTCGCTGGGGTATCCATCTTTGCCGATTGCGCGCCGTTTTCAAGGATTTTCAGGAGAACTGCGTGTGGAGCCGTACCTGCTTGACAATCGTCGTGCCGGCGCCGTCGAGGTCGAGCTCGCGGTGCGCCGTGTCCGGCGCCCAGCCGGCTTCGGTGAGGAAGCCGCGCAGGGCGTCGTCCGAGGCCACCGCCCACAGCACCGCGCGGGTGAAGCGGTCCTTGCGCATCGTGTCGACGGCTGCCTGGAGCAGCCGGGAGCCATGGCCCAGTCGCTGCTCGGCCGGGTCCACGGTGAACTCCATCAGCTCGGCGTCGGCGACCGGGTCGCAGTCCGGGTCGGAGGCCGGAGCGGTGATCGCGAAGCCCACGACCCGGTTGCGCTCCAGCGCCACCAGCACCCGGTTCCGGGCATCGCGCGAGGTCACGAGGGACGCCCGCCACACCTCGGCGGTGTCCGCGAGAGTGGGCAGGGCGTCGGCCGGCACCAGGCCGGCGTACACCTGCTGCCAGGTGCGCAGCTGCAGCTCCGCGATCGCGTCGGCGTCGTCGGCCCACGCGATCCGGACGGACACGTCGGCGGTGGGGCTGCTCATGCCCGCATCCTCTCAGGGTGGCCGGATCCGTGGTCACTGCACGGGAGAAATGGAGAGGGTGGGAGGTGTGGGTGAGTGAGGTGGTGGGTGTGGTGTGGGTAAGAGAAGGAAGGAGCTATGTGGAGATAGAAGGGGTGGGAGGTGAGTTGTTGTGGAGCGGGGTAGCGGGCGGCGCTGGGGGGGCGATGAGGTGGGGGTTGGGTGGGACGACTGGCAACGGAGTTGGATGGACGCCTGGCGCGTGAGGTCGCCAGGCGACTGGGCGCGCGTGACTGGCGAAGTCGTCGAGAGCGCCACCAGTTCGGCCACCGGCTGGCTCCAGGTCGCCTGCGTTGTCACACGCTGCGACACTCCCCGACGCAAGCCCGTGGGCTCGTGCTTTCGGCCGCAGCGTGAGCACGCCGGGCTGGGCCCCACCCGGACGGCGGTCACAGCCTGCGTCGCCAGGACGCTCAACGCTCGAGCCTCCCGGAGATCGACGTAGGGTCCACCCGTGAGCCGCGTGATCTTCATGTGCGGGCCTTCGGGGGCCGGGAGTCTACGTACGCCCAGCGCCTGGAGAGCGAGGGGATGGTCGGCTCTCATTCGACGTGGAGATGTGGCGTCGCGGGATCTCGACGGTACCCCTACCCCCAGACGTACGCGACGAGATCGAGACTGACCTGCGGGCTCGGCTGCTGGAGCTTGTCGCGGCGGGCACCGACGCCGTCCTCGACTTCTCGTTCTGGTCGCGACGTATGCGCGACGACTACCGCAAGCTGCTCGAGCCGACTGGCGTCGTACCGAGACGATCTACCTTGCGACCGATCGCGAAACGGTCTGAGGCGCATGAGAGCCAGGCGTGGCGGCATTCCGAGATCGTGTAGAAGACTCGTGCCAGTACTTCGACCACTTCGAGGCACCGACGCGGAGAAGGCCGCTCACCGTCATTGGTAGCACAGTAACTCTGTGTGTCTGGTGGCACCGCCGCGCATCAAGGGGAAAAGGGGTGGCCGGAGGGCTCAGGGACCGGTGGTTATGGTCGGGACCATGGAGATTCGCAACCTCGGCGACAGCGGCCTGAAGATCTCGGCCATCGCGTACGGCAACTGGCTCACCCACGGCTCCCAGGTCGAGGAGGACGCTGCCCTCGCATGCGTGCGCCAGGCCCTCGACGAGGGCATCACCACCTTCGACACCGCCGACGTCTATGCCGGCACCCGGGCCGAGTCGGTCCTCGGTCGGGCGCTCGAGGGGGAGCGTCGCGAGGGGCTCGAGATCTTCACGAAGGTGTTCTGGCCGACCGGCCCCGGACACAACGACCACGGGCTCTCCCGCAAGCACATCATGGAGTCGATCGACGCCTCGCTGGCGCGGTTGCGCACCGACTACGTCGATCTCTACCAGGCGCACCGCTACGACCACGACACCCCGCTCGAGGAGACGATGGAGGCGTTCGCGGACGTCGTGCGCGCCGGCAAGGCGCACTACATCGGCGTCTCGGAGTGGACGGCGGACGAGATCCGGCGCGGGCACGCATTGGCGCGCGAGCTGCGGATCCCCTTCGTCTCCAACCAGCCGCAGTACAACATGTTGTGGCGGGTGATCGAGGAGGAGGTCGTGCCGACCTCGACGCGAGCTGGGCATCGGCCAGATCGTCTGGTCACCGATCGCGCAGGGCGTGCTCACCGGCAAGTACCTGCCGGGCCAGCAGGCGCCCGCCGGCTCCAGGGCCACCGACGACAAGGGCGGATCGGACATGATCTCGCGCTGGATGAAGGACGACGTCCTGACCCGGGTGCAGGATCTCGGCCCGATCGCCGACGAGGCCGGCCTGAGCCTCGCTCAGCTGGCAGTCGCCTGGGTGCTGCAGAACGACAACGTCTCGGCCGCGATCATCGGTGCCAGCCGACCCGAGCAGGTCACCGAGAACGTCAAGGCTGCCGGGGTGCGGCTCGAGCCGGCCGTGCTCGAGGCCATCGACCAGATCATCGACCCGGTTGTGGAGCGGGACCCGGCGAGGACGAGCTCGCCGTCGCGTCGGGACTTCTGACCTCGCGGGCCAGCAGGATCGCCCCACCGGTGGCGAGGACGAGACCGGAGGCCACGGCGGACCACCAGCCGGCCCGGACGCCGTCGCCGAGCAGCGCGAGCCCGATGGCTGCTGGCACGAACGTCTCGCCGACGATCATCGGCGCGGTCGCCGACGAGACCGCGGACCGGTCGAGGCCCAACGAGTAGAGCCAGAAGCCCAGCACGCCGTACGCCGGCACCGCGAGCGCCGCGGCCACGACCAGCCAGCCGACCGGTGTCTCCACCCCACGGACGCCGATCGCCGAGCCGGCGTAGCCGAGGCCGGCGAGAGTGCCGAGCGAACCGCCGGAGACCCGGTGCCGGGTCCGCGCCGCGAGCGCCAGCAGCGCCACGCCGACCCACAGCGCGGCCACGAAGGCCCCCGACGTGACGATCGGACCGGCCTCGCCCGAGCCGGCGGACAGCAGCACCAGCCCGGCGGTCACGACGCCCACGGCCCACCAGTGGACGGGGGAGAGCCGCTCGTGGATCACCCGGGACGCGATCGCCGTCACCGGGAGCGAGACCGCGATGCTGGCCTGCGCCAGGTAGAGCGGCAGCAGCCAGATCGCCACCGCGTGCAGCGCGAAGCCGACCAGGTAGGACGCCACGACCGCCAGGATCAGTGGTTCGGCCGCGGACGCGCGCAGGAAGCCGACCAGGCTCCCGGGCGGCGAGGCGAGCCGTCGTACGGCGTGCGCCTGCACGACCGCGCCGCCGCCGAACAGCACCGCAGCCAGCAGGCCGGCAACCAGCCCGAGCCAGGGGCTGCCGGTCACGACTGCGCTCCCGTCACCGGTAGTGCTCGGGGAGCTCCTGGCCGATCTTGACCTTGGCCTTCGGCAGCCGCATGAACTTCATCTGCAGCGCGCGCGTGATCGCGTAGTAGGTGGTGCCCTTGAGCGGCTCGTCGGGGAACCGTCGCGCCAGCTCGCGACGCACCTTCCAGCGCAGCACCACCATGTCGACGATCACCAGCAGGATGGTGCCGAGCAGCACCGTGTTGCCGATGGAGGCGAGCCGGGCACTGCCGGAGTACCCCAGGATCATGGTCACGATCAGCAGCGGGATCATCAGCTCGATGAACGAGAAGCGGCTGTCCACGAAGTCGCGCAGGAAGCGGCGGACCGGGCCCTTGTCGCGGGGCAGGTAGTAACGCTCGTCGCCGGCCTTCATCGCGGCGCGCACGCTCATGCTGGACTCCGAGCGCGCGGCCCGCTGGGCCTGCATCATCTCCTTGCGGGTGCGCGGCACCTTGGCCCGGGCCCTGGCCGCGGCCTCGGCCTCGCGCCGGGACGGGGTGGCCTTGCCCTTGCCGCCCGGCTTCGGGGGCCCCGACTCGGCAGGGGACTCGGCAGGAGACTTGGAACGTCGGAACAACGGCTACGCCTTCGAACGATGTGGTGGGGTGGGTCAGGGGAGGTCGGCTCCCTGAGCCCAGCCTACCGAGGACCTCGGCCACGCTCCCGATCGCGGTCGATGACCTAAGGTGGGAAACACCTGTGAACATCTGTGAGAGGTACCCCACGCCATGAGCCTCATGAAGCGCATCAGCCTGATCTTCCGGTCCAAGGCGAACCGGGCACTCGACCGTGCCGAGGATCCCCGCGAGACGCTCGACTACAGCTATCAACGCCAGCTCGACCTGCTCTCGAAGGTACGCCGCGGCGTCGCCGACGTGGCCACCAGCCGCAAGCGCGTGGAGCTCCAGGTGGTCCAGCTCGAGCAGCAGTCCGCCAAGCTCCAGGAGCAGGCCCAGAAGGCGATCACCATGGGCCGCGAGGACCTCGCCCGCGAGGCGCTGACCCGCAAGTCCGGGGTCGCCGGCCAGATCACCGACCTGAAGGCCCAGCACGCCCAGCTCCAGGGTGAGGAGGAGAAGCTCACCCTCGCCCAGCAGCGGTTGCAGGCCAAGGTCGAGTCGTTCCGGACCCGCAAGGAGACGATCAAGGCGACGTACACCGCCGCCCAGGCGCAGACGCGGATCAACGAGGCGATGTCCGGGATCGGCGAGGAGATGGGCGACGTCGGCCTGGCCATCCAGCGGGCCGAGGACAAGACGGCCCAGATGCAGGCGCGCGCGGGCGCCATCGACGAGCTGATCGCCTCCGGTGCCCTGGACGACGTCAGCGCGATCGGCTCCGGCGACGACATCGCCCGCGAGCTGGACTCGATGAGCTCGCAGGCCGACGTCGAGGCCGAGCTGGCCGCCCTGAAGGGCGGATCGGCACCGCAGGCGATCGAGGCGTCGGACGACGACATCCTCGAGTCGACCCCCGAGAAGGACAGCGCCGAAGGGCCGTCGGCATGATCGTCAGGATCCTCGGCGAGGGGCAGTACGACATCTCCGAGGAGGCGCTGGCTCCGCTCAACGAGCTCGATGCCGCCGTGGAGCGGACCGTCGAGGCCAACGACGAGGAGGCCTTCGAGGCCGCGTTGGCTGCCCTGCTCGAGGCCGTCCGCACCGTGGGCGTGGCCCACGACCTCGACTCCCTCGACGAGTCCGACCTGATCCTGCCGCCGTCGGACGCCAGCATCGACGAGGTGCGCGAGCTGCTCACCGAGGCCGGCGGACTGATCCCGGACTGATCCCCGACTGATTCCCGACTGGTCCCGGCCGGATCCGGCTTGGGGGATCGGGGAGAATGGACGCATGGCTCACTCCCGGTTCATCAAGGACAGAGGACTCACCGCGCGGATGACGCTGGTGATGTTCCTGCTCGGCGCGCTGTTCGTGGCGCTGATCGTCGGACTGATGTACGCCGTGCCGCAGTACGCCGTGCTGATCGGCCTGGTCGGGATCGGTATCGCGGTCTACCAGTGGTACTCCTCGGACAAGGTGGCGATGCGGGCGATGCGTGCCCGGGAGGTCTCCCCGGAGGAGGCCCCGGAGCTGCACGGCATGATCGACCGGCTGTGCGCGATGGCGGACATGCCCAAGCCCCGGGTCGGCATCTCCGACATGGACCTGCCCAACGCCTTCGCCACCGGGCGTTCGCCCGAGCGTGCGGTCGTCTGCGTGACCACCGGGATCCTGCGGCGGCTGACCGCCGACGAGCTCGAGGGAGTCCTCGCCCACGAGCTCTCGCACGTCGCGCACCGCGACGTCCTGGTGATGACGGTGGCCTCGTCGGCCGGCATCGTCGCCGGGATGCTCACGCGGGGTGCGCAGTTCGGTGGGCTGGGCCTGTTCGGGCGGCGCAGCAACAACGGCGGCGCCCCGGCGTTCGTGGTCGCCCTGGTCGTCAGCATCGTGGTCTATGCGATCAGCTTCGTGCTCCTGCGCCTGCTGTCGCGCTACCGCGAGATGAGCGCGGACCGCGCCGGCGCCTACCTGACCATGAAGCCGGCCGCGCTGGCCTCGGCGCTGCAGAAGATCACCGGGGAGATCTCGGCGATCCCGCAGCGGGACCTCCGCGCGAACAGCGCGATGAATGCCTTCTTCATCGCCCCTGCGATCAGCGGCGCGACCCTGAAGACGCTCTCCTCGACCCACCCGTCGCTGGAGCAGCGGCTCGAGCAGCTGGCGCGGATCCAGGCGGAGCTGGGCCGGCCCACCGCATGACCGCAGTCGTGACGCAGCCCGCGGTGAGCAGCTGATGGGGCTCTGGGAGACGCTCACCGGCAAGATGAAGGTGAAGCCGGCCAACCTGGACTCGCTGTTCCTGGTGCCGAGCGCCGCGATCACGCTCCAGACCGCGGCCGGCTTCCTGCCGACCGGCTCGGGCTCGGTCTGCTACCGCGGTGCGCCCGGCGCCGCCTTCAAGCAGACCCAGGACGACGTCGTCGAGCTGCTGAACCAGGACCCCGACTCGCCCGACGTCGAGGTCTCCCGCGACGAGTTCGGCTTCACCTGGCTGGTGGCGCACCGCGACCCCGACGACACCGGCGGCCTGTGCACCGACCTCCACGCAGTGAACACCGCCCTGGAGTCGGCCGGTTTCGGGCCGGGGCTGCTCTGCTCGCTGGTGCCCTTCGCGGATGCCACCGGTCGTCGGGTCGGCCTGGTCTACCTCTACAAGCAGGGCACGTTCTACCCGTTCGCACCCACCGGCCCCCAGGCTCGCGACAACCTGCTCGAGATCGAGGTGCGCAACCATCTGGGCGCCGAGCTGCCGATGGAGTCGGATCTCGGGCGCTGGATGGCTCTGTGGGGAGCCCCCGGGCTCTGAGCAGCGGTCTGGTCGCCGCAAGGTGGACGGGAGGTCTCCCGAGCAGGGTCGAGGGAAGGGCAGCTTGACCTGGGGAGGGACCCATGACCGGACTCACACGTCGGGGAGCCATCGTCGGAGCAGGCGGGACGGCGCTGTCGGCGCTCGCCGTCGTGGGATGGACCGGCCGGGACGGTGGGTCTCCACGAGCACCGCACGAGCCGGAGGTGCCGCCGGTCAGGTGGCTGGCCCTCGGTGCGGTGTCGGTGCTCGGCGCCACCCGGTGGAGCGCGAGCGCGGACGACATCGACGACGGCCACGGGCACGGCGGCACTCACGCGCACGACGAGCACGAGCACGCGACTGCCGACGCCTCCGGGAAGCACCAGGTGCACGCGGCCAGCCCGACCGGCCACGACGTCTGGACCGACACGCTGCTGGTCGACCTCGCGCTGCGCAACAGCACCGATCGGCGGGTCCGGATCTCGGCCGGCCAGTTCCGGCTGCGCGTCGACTCCAGCCTCACCGTGAGCCACTACGACGCCGAGCAGCGCATGGTCGCGGTCCCGGCCGGGGGCACCGTGCAGACCCGGATCTCCTACCTCGTCCCTCCGGACGCCACCACCGTCTCGCTGGACTACCTCCCGGCCGGGGCGGTCGAGCCGTTCGGCCTCCCGCTCTACCCGACTCGGCCGCAGGTGGCGTGATGAGCGCGCCGACTCGACGGGACGTGGTCAGGGCCGGCGCCGGGAGCGCCCTGGCGCTGGGAGCCGCCGGAGCCGTGCTCCGCGGCCTGGACGGCGGGGAGCCCGCCTCGGCTGCCGAGACGGGAGTGCTCGACGTCTACCTCAACGAGGGCCTGGTGCCGATGGTGGACGGCAGCCTGGTCTTCATGCGCGGTTTCGGCGACCGGCTGACCGACCGGCAGGATGCCGACCCCAGCCTGACGCTGCCGCCCGCACGTCTTCCTGGCCGACGGGACGGTGGTCCGGAGCCGGGTCTACCCGCTCGACGCGGAGGTCCCGGAGGACGGCCGTCCGGAGCCCGACCGCAAGGATCGGAGACACCCCGGGTACTACCTGGTCAAGCGCGCGCACTGGGCCAGCTTCTTCCCGCCGCGCACGATCATCGCGGAGACCGGGGCGACCATCCGCCTGCGCGTCCACAACGGGCTGGACGAGGATCCACGAGCTGGCCATCCCGGAGGTTGCGAGCACCGGTCCCGATCCCGCCGGGAGAGACCGTCGACCTCGAGTTCCTCCGCCCCGAGCAGCCGGAACGTACCTGTACCTGGACCCCACCAACGCTCCGGTCGAGAGGGTGCTCGGGCTGTACGGCGCGCTGGTGGTGGTCCCTGCCGACGACCGGTGGCGGCTGTCGCCCGGCGGCGTCGAGTTCGAGCGGCAGTGGCTGTGGATCTGCCAGGACGTCGAGCCGGCTTGGGGACGGATCGCGCAGCAGGGCGGCGTCGTGGACGCGAAGGCGCTGCCGCCCGCACCGCGGTACTACATGATCAACGAGCGCAGCGGCTACCTCGCGGTGGCCGCCTCCACCGACGAGAAGCAGAACCACGAGGCGTACGAGGAGACCCTTCCGGCCGGTGCTCCGCGGCAGACCGACGCACGGGACTTCAGCAAGCGGTCCGTCGGCCACGGGGGAGTGGTGACCGGGCAGCTGATCCGGATGGTCAACGCCGGCCTGGTGGTGCACCAGATGCACTTCCACGGCAACCACGTCTGGCAGGTGCGGAACAACGGCGCCGACCTGCCGCGAGTCCGGCGGCACCATCGACGACGAGGGCCACATCCACCTGCAGGCCTACGCCGACGTGGTCGAGCTCGACCCGCTGGAGCGCAAGGAGGTCGTGCTCCCGCTGCGCCGGCCACCGGAGGTGCTCGACCGGGTCTGGGCGGCTCGCAAGGTCGACTGGCACTACCCGATGCACTGCCATGCGGAGCCGTCCCAGACGGCGGCCGGTGGGCTCTACCCCGGTGGGATGATGGCCGACTGGACGCTGACCTATCCGGAGCCGGACAAGGAGGAGCTGGAGCACGAGCTGTTCGAGAGCCAGACCGAGTTCTCCTCGAACCAGCCGCGCCAGGGCAGCCCGAAGACGGAGTTCCGGCAGCGGCCGGACAAGACGTTCACGATGAAGTTCTTCAGCCGCAAGCTGGAGTTCCCCGACGGCTCCAAGCACGAGATGTGGAGCTTCAAGGGCCCGGACGGCGGCCGGGGCTTCCCGGGCCCGGCGATCCGGGTGACCGAGGGCGACATCGTGCATGTCGAGCTCAAGCCGAGCAAGGGCCCGCACACCATCCATCTGCACGGCATGGAGCCGGACCCGCGCAATGACGGCGTCGGCCACACGTCGTTCGAGGTCAACGGCAGCTACACCTACCAGTGGCAGCCTCAGCGCGGCGTGCCGGGCGACCCGAACTTCGGGGTGGCGGGGTCGTACTTCTACCACTGCCACGTCAACACCGTGCTGCACGTGCAGATGGGGATGATCGGGCCCCTGATCGTCGATCCCTGGGTGCACCCTGACTACCCCGTCGAGCCGGGCGCCCGCCGACTGTTCGTGGACGGCCCGCTCTACGACATCGCCACCGAGATCCTGCTGGCGCCGTACTCGATCGACCCCCGCTGGCACGAGCTCAACCATGCTGCCGGTCTCTCCGGGGAGGACGTCGGCCTCGACCGCTTCGAGCCGAAGCACTTCGTGGTCCTCGGCGGCTCCATCGCGCAGGGTGCGCCGCGTGACGGTGTCTGGTCGGCGAGGGAGGTGCGGGCCAACGTCGTCGGCAACGGGCACCCGACTCTGTTGCGGATCCTCAACGGCAACTACTTCCCGACCAGGATGAGGATCACGACCGAGAGCGGCGTCCCGGCCCGGATCGCCGAGGTGATCTCGCACGACGGCCGCCCGTTCCGGGACACCACGGACCCGGTGGGGCTCAGCCGGCCCAACGACGCCGTTCCGCTGCTGACCGACCACCTCGCGTTCGGAGCCGCGGAGCGGTACTGCCTGCTGCTGAGGCCGCCGACCCCCGGGGTGTACCTGATCCACACGGACTGGTTCGACTGGCGGCTCGACGACGAGGGCCCGTCGCTGGCACGCAGAACGGTGCGGTTGATCGCCCGCTGAGCCCGAGGACTTCCCAGCGACTGACCGGTGACCACCGGTCGGCGCTGGGGCGACTGCCGACGACAAGGAATCCCCAAGGCGACGCTGCCACCCTGCGCGTGGGGGCCGGCCGATTCGGGCGGTATGTCGTGGGAGGGCCCATGATCGGATTCACTCGTCGTGCAGTTGTCGCCGGCGTGGGCGGTACGGCGCTCTCCGCGCTCGCCGTGGCGACCTGGCCCGGACCCGACGCTCCGGCCCGTGCCACGCAGCGCCCCGGCGTCAGGTGGATGGGTCTGACGACGGTCTCGGTCGTCGAGGCGACGCGGTGGAGCGCCCTGCCCGGAGCGCATCACGGCCACGCCCACCATGACGCCCAGCACGACCACGCAGCCGGGGCTGACGCTGACGAGCACCAGGTGCACGCGGCAGATCAGCACCGGCACGGCCCCTGGACCGACACCTTGCTGGTCGATCTCGACCTCCGCAACGACTCGGCCCGCGCGGTCCGCATCTCCGCCGGACAGTTCCGGCTCCGGGTGGACTCCGCCGTGACGGTCAGCTACTACGACGCGCAGCGTGCGGTGACCGTCGTTCCTGCGGGCCGCACCGTGGCGACGCGGATCGCCTACCTCCTTCCCCGCGGCGCCACCACGGTCTCCCTCGACTTCACCCCCGTCGGGGCGACGGACCCCCAGGGGTTGCCGCTCTACCCGACTCGGCCCCAAGTGGCGTGATGAGCGCCCCGAGTCGTCGCGACGTCGTCAAGGCCACCGCCGGGGGCGCCCTGGTCCTCGGAGTGGGCGGCACACTCATCCGCGGGCTCGAGGGGCGCACGCAGGCGGTGGCCGCCGTGCCCGGCGTGCTCGACGTCTACGTCAACGAGGGCTTCGTGCCCATGGTCGACGGCAGCCTGGTCTACATGCGGGGCTTCGGCGACAGGGCCACGGAGCGGGACGATGCCGATCCCAGCCTCACCTTCCAGCCGCACGTCTTCGTCTCCGACGGCAGCCTGGTCCCGCAGCCGGAGCTACCCGCTGGACGCCGAGCTGCCGGAGTCGGGCAGCCCCGCCCCGGCCCGCAAGGACCCCGAGCACCCGGGTCACTACCTGGTCAGGCGCGCCCACTGGGCCAGCTACTTCCCACGCCGCACGATCATCGCCGAGACCGGCGCCACCGTTCGCCTGCGGGTGCACAACCGGTTGGCGGGGACACACGAGCTGGCCGTCCCGGACCTGGGGGTCAGCACCGGGCCGATCCCGCCCGGCGGGACGGCGGACCTGGTGCTCCAGGCCGGGGTGGCGGGGACGTACCTCTACGCCGACCCGACCAACGCGCCGGTCGAACGCGTGCTGGGCCTGCACGGGGTGCTCGTCGTGGTCCCGGCCGACGATCGCTGGCGGCTCTCGCCCGGCGGTGTGGAGTTCGAGCGCCAGTGGGTCTGGCTCTGCCAGGACGTCGAGCCGGTCTGGAGTCGGCTCGCTCAGGACGGCGTCACGATCGACCGGCGGGCCGTGCCAGCCGTGCCGCGGTACTTCATGCTCAACGACCGCAGCGGGTTCCGTGCCCTCGCCGCCACGCGGGACGAGGAGGCCAACCGCGCCGCCCACGAGGACACCCTGATCTCCGGTGCGCCGCGACGGACCGACATGCGCGACTTCAGCGGCCGTGCGGGAGCCGACGGGACGGTCGTCACCGGTCAGCTCGTCCGGATGGTGAACGCCGGCCTGGTGGTGCACCAGATGCACTTCCACGGCAACCACGTCTGGACGGTCCGCGTCGACGGAACCGACCTACCCCGGGCCGCGGGCCGCATCTCCCCGGAGGGCCACGTGCTGCTGCAGGCCTTCGAGGACGTGGTCGAGCTCGACCCGGTCGAGGCCAAGGAGATCGTGCTACCGCTGCGGCGCCCACCCGAGTCCATCGACCAGGTCTGGAACGCCCGCAGGACCGACTGGCACTACCCGATGCACTGCCACGCCGAGCCGTCGCAGACTGCCGCCGGCGGACTCTACCCGGGTGGCCTGGTAGCCGACTGGACCCTCACCTACCCCGAGCCGGACCGTCGGGAGGTCCCGCACGAGCTGTTTGCCAGCCAGACCGCGTTCGCCTCCAACCAGCCCCGGGCCGGCAGCCCGGTCACCGAGTTCCTCCAGCGGCCCGACCGCGTCTTCGAACGGCAGTTCTTCAACCGCCGCTTCCGCTTCCCGGACGGCTCCGAGCACGAGATCTGGACCTTCCAGGACCCGAAGGGGCGCCGCAACTTCCCGGCACCGGTGATCCGGGTCACCGAGGGCGAGCTGGTGCACGTCAAGCTCAAGCCGAGCAAGGGCCCGCACACGATCCACCTGCACGGGATGGAGCCCGACCCGCGCAACGACGGGGTGGGTCACACGTCCTTCGAGGTCACCGGCAGCTACACCTACCAGTGGCGACCCGAGATCGGGGAGCCCGGGGACGTGTTCGGAACCGGCGGGACCTACTTCTACCACTGTCACGTCAACACCGTGCTGCACGTGCAGATGGGCATGTTCGGCCCGCTGATCGTGGATCCGGTGGTGCACCCCGACTTCCCGGTCCCACCCGGAGCCCGACGCAGCTTCGTCGACGGGCCGCTCTACGACATCGACAGCGAGATCCTGCTGGCGCCGTACTCCATCGACCCCCGCTGGCACCGGCTCAACCACGCCGCCGGGCTCTCCGGCGAGGACGTCGGGCTCAACCGCTTCGATCCCCAGCACTTCTTCGTGCTGGGCGGCTCGGTGACGGACGGCCCGCCGGACGACGCGGTCTGGGCCTCCAGCGAGGTCCGCGCCAAGGTGGCGGGGACGGGGCATCCCACCCTGCTGCGGCTGCTGAACTCCAACTACTTCCCGACCCGGCTGCGGATCACCACCCTGGCCGGCGCCCCGGCGCACATCGCCGAGGTGATCGCCCACGACGGGCGCGGCATCCGCGACACCTCCGACCGGACCGGGGCAAGCCCGCCGATCTCGGACGCAGGCCTGTTCACGGACCGGCTGGCCTTCGGCTCGGCGGAGCGCTACGACGTGCTCCTGCACCCCCCGGTGGCGGGCACCTATCTGCTCCACGTCGACTGGTCGGACTGGCGACTCGACGAGGAAGCGCCACCGGTCGCGACCCGGACGGTGCGGTTGCTCGCTCGCTGAGGCTCGGCCGTGCGCAAGCGGTCAGTCCTTGTGCGACTTCCCCGGGAGGTCGAGCATCCGCTGGAGGGCCACCAGTGCCCACTCCTTGGTCTCGGGGTCGACCTCGATCCGGTTGACCACGGTGCCGGCGACGAGTGACTCCATCGCCCACACGAAGTGCGGCAGGTCGATCCGGTTCATCGTCGAGCAGTAGCAGACCGTCTTGTCGAGGAAGGTGATCTGCTTGTCCGGGTGGGCGGCCGCGAGCCGCTTGACCAGGTTGAGCTCGGTGCCGATCGCCCAGCTCGACCCGGCGGGGGCCGCCTCGATGGTCTGGATGATGAACTCGGTGGAGCCGACCAGGTCGGCCTTGAGCACCACGTCGTGCGTGCACTCCGGGTGCACGAGGATCTGTACGCCGGGAATCGTGGCGCGCAGCTCGTCGACGACTTTCGCGGTGAACCGGCCGTGGACGGAGCAGTGCCCCTTCCACAGGATCATCTTCGCGGCCTGCAGCTGCTCGACGGTGAGCCCGCCGTTGGGGCGGTGCGGGTCCCAGACCACGCAGTCGTCGAGCGTCATGCCCAGCTTGAGCACCGCGGTGTTGCGACCGAGGTGCTGGTCGGGGAAGAAGAGCACCTTGCCGCCGCCGGACACCTCCGCCTTCTGCTCGAAGGCCCACTCCAGCGCGACCTCGGCGTTGGACGACGTGCACACGGCGCCGCCGTTGCGGCCGCAGAAGGCCTTGATGTCGGCCGAGGAGTTCATGTAGGTCACCGGGACGACTGCCTCGGCGACGCCGGCATCGGTCAGGGCGTCCCAGGCGTCCTCCACCTGCGAGAGCCGAGCCATGTCGGCCATCGAGCAGCCGGCGGCGAGGTCCGGCAGGATCACCTGCTGCTCGGGGCTGGTGAGGATGTCGGCCGACTCGGCCATGAAGTGCACGCCACAGAAGACGATGAACTCGGCGGCCGGCCGGGCGGCCGCCTCCCGGGCCAGCTTGAACGAGTCGCCGGTGATGTCGGCGAACTGGATCACCTCGTCGCGCTGGTAGTGGTGTCCCAGCACGAAGACCCGCTCGCCCAGCGCGGCCTTGGCCGCCTGGGCGCGGGCCACCAGGTCCGGGTCCGACGCGGCCGGCAGGTCGCCGGGACACTCCACGCCGCGTTCGGCGGAGAGGTCGACGCCGCGGCCGAGCGGCAGGAGGGGCAGATCGACGGTGGTCATGACCCCATCCTATTCGCCGTCAGAGCAGCGCCCCGTTGTGGAGGTAGGGAGCGGGCGGTGACATGCCCCTGAGCCCGAGGTAGCCCTCCTGGTGCAGCTCGAGCCGTGCCGCCATCCCGACGTCGACGGCCCACTCGTTCGCGGCAGTGACGTGGGCGAGGACCACGTGGTCCCCGCCGTCGGCCAGGGCGGCCCACAGCAGTCGCGTGGCCGTCCGCCGGTTGGTGGCCGCCAGCAGCACCACGCCGTGGCGGTCGACGTAGGCGTAGCCCGACCCCGTGCTGGTGTCGGACACGACCAGCCGCCACAGTCCCAGCATCAGCTCGTGGTCCGGTCCGTGCGCCGAGCCGCGGGTCCTCCGGTCGATCGAGTCCATCAGCTCGAAGTCGCCCGCCGAGCCCTCGCGCACCTTCTCGATGACGGGGATCGCCGAGCGGTCGACGTTGCCCATCAGGTACATCTGGGGGTGCAACGAGAAGCCCGCCTGCCGGTAGACGCGGGCTGCCTTCGGGTCCGACGATCCCGAGAGCATCCCGCGCAGCGAGCCGCGGCCGTGGTGCAGCGCGGCTGCCATCAGCGCCTTCCCGATGCCGCGCCCCTGCTGGCTAGGGCGGACGGCGTACGTCCCGAGGAACCAGCACTTCTCGCGGTTGAACGACGTCGCGATCCCGACCAGGCCGGTCTCGTCCTCGGCGACCCAGCAGCCGCCGGGGTCGGTGCGGAGCAGGTGCTGGGTCCGGTCGACCCAGCCGGCGGCGCGCTCGGGCGGGCGCAGCCGCGGCTCGGGGTCCGAACGGCGGGACTGGCGACCCTCGAGCTCGTGGAAGCTCTCGGCACTGAGTCGCTCCGCCAGGGCGACGTCCTCGGGATGCATGGGCCGGATCACCGCGTCGTTCACCGGGCCAACCTAGGACAGACCCGCCGGGTCCGTCAGGATGACCGCATGCGCATCCTGGTCGCCCCCGACAAGTTCGCCGGCACGCTCACCGCCGTGGAGGCAGCCCAGGCGATCGCGACCGGCTGGCTGCGCCGGTCTCCGGCGGACCAGATCGACCTGGCGCCGATGGCCGACGGGGGTCCCGGCTTCGTGGACGTCCTGGCCGCGGCGCTCCCCGGCGACCTGATCGCAGTGACCGTCTCCGGCCCGTTCGGCGATCCGGTCCCCGCGACCGTGCTGCTGGTCGACGGCACGGCCTACGTCGAGAGCGCCCAGGCCTGCGGGGTGCACCTCACCGGTGCCGAGCGCGCCGAGGAGGCCTCGACCGCGGGGGTCGGTCAGCTGGTCCTGGCCGCGCTCGACGCCGGCGCCCGGCGGATCGTGGTCGGGCTCGGGGGGAGCGGCACCAACGACGGCGGGGCCGGTCTGCTCGGCGCCCTGGGCGCCACGGCGGACCGCCCGCTGGACGGCGGGGTGGCGGCCCTGGCCGGCGTGACGTCGGTCGAGCTGGCCCCGGCCCGGGACCGGCTCGGCGGTGTCGAGCTGGTCGCCGCCAGCGACGTGGACAGCCCGCTGACCGGCCTCTTCGGTGCCACCAAGACGTTCGGGCCCCAGAAGGGGATCCCGGACGAGCGGCTCCCGGCCGTGGACGGCCTGCTGGAGGCGTACGCGGCGGCGACCGACCGGCGTACGTCGCTGGCCAAGGGCGCCGGTGCCGCCGGCGGGCTCGGCTTCGCGCTCCTCGCTCTGGGCGCCTCCCGCGAGCCGGGGATCGACGTGGTGGCCGGCGCGGTCCGACTGGCGGAACGGGCCGGTGCCGTGGACCTCGTCGTCACGGGGGAGGGCTCCTTCGACTTCTCCAGCCGCTCGGGCAAGGTCCCCTACGGCGTGGCGATGATCGCGGCCGAGGCGCTGCGGCCGTGTGTCGCGCTCGCGGGCCAGGTGCTGGTCGGCTCCCGCGAGATGCGCGCGCTGGGCGTGGAGTCGGCGTACTCCCTGGTGGAGCTGGTCGGGGAGGAGCGGGCATTCGCGGACCCGGCCGGCGCGCTCGCCGACCTCGCCGAGCGGGTCGCCCGGACCTGGTCGCGCTGACCTGCCGCTGACCTGCCGCTGACCTGGGGGGAGGGTCGCTCCAGTGGGGGAATATCGTGGCGTGTGCGACCATTGAACGAGTAGCACACACCGCACCTACTTTGGGAGCCACAGACATGACCGAGCAGGTGGACACCACCACTGAACGCCGCACCGACCAGATCAACCTGAGCCCGGTTGCCGCAGCGAAGGTGAAGACCCTTCTCGCCCAGGAGGGTCGCGACGACCTCGCGCTCCGGATCTCGGTGCAGCCCGGCGGTTGCTCGGGCCTGCGCTACCAGCTCTTCTTCGACGAGCGCACCCTCGACGGCGACCTCGTCACCGACTTCGACGGAGTCTCCGTGGTCGTCGACCGGATGAGCGTCCCGTACCTCAGCGGCGCGATGATCGACTTCGTCGACACGATCGAGAAGCAGGGTTTCACGATCGACAACCCCAACGCCGGCGGTTCCTGCGCCTGCGGCGACTCCTTCCACTGAGCCTCGCCGACCGGCACACCGGTCGGTCGACGCAGACAACAGCCCCCGCCGGCACCGGCGGGGGCTGTTGTGCGCTGTGAGCGCGTTCAGTCCAGGTGCAGGTGCAGCGCGTTGGCGATCCGGGCCGCGGCGTCGGAGATCCTGATCTCGCGCTTGCTGACGTCGCGCGGGTAGTCCGCGAAGTGCAGGCTCGGGGCCGGCTCGACGGCGGCTGCGGCGGCGCGCTCCAGGCGCAGGTTGGTCCCGGCCGCGCGGCAGTCTGCGCGCATCTCCTCGGGCGTCGACGCGTCGTCGTAGGCGAGTCGGGCGGACGGCTTCGCAGTGGTCATGCACCCGACGGTATTGGCTACCGCTGGGTACCCGAAGTCGTACCCAACGGTAGTGTTCCGTGTCATGTCCTTGCTCATCGCCGGATCGATCGCCACCGACCACCTGATGACCTTCGGTGGCAAGTTCGCCGACTCCCTGGTCGTCGAGCAGCTGGACAAGCTGTCGGTCTCGTTCCTCGTCGAGGACCTCGAGATCCGGCGCGGTGGTGTGGCGCCCAACATGTGCTTCGGGCTCGGCCGGCTCGGTCTGCGTCCGGTGCTGGTGGGTGCCGCGGGGGAGGACTTCGCCGACTACCGCTCCTGGCTGGAGCGGCACAACGTCGACTGCGACTCCGTGCACATCTCCGAGAGCCGGCACACCGCACGTTTCGTCTGCACCAGCGACTCGACGATGGCGCAGTTCGCGTCGTTCTATCCCGGGGCGATGAGCGAGGCGCGGCTGATCGAGCTGGCGCCGATCGTGGCCCGGGTGGGGGAGCCGCAGTACGTCCTGATCGGTGCCGACGACCCCGACGGGATGCTGCGCCACACCGAGGAGTGCCGCCAGCGCGGCTACCCGTTCATCGCCGACCCGAGCCAGCAGCTGGCCTTCGGCGAGGGCGACCTGATCCGCAAGCTGATCGACGGTGCTGCGTTCCTGTTCTCCAACGAGTACGAGTCGCACATGATCGAGTCGAAGACCGGATGGTCCTCCGACGAGGTGCTGGCCCGCGTCGGCACCCAGGTCAAGACGCTCGGCGCGAACGGCGTGCAGATCCTGCGCGCCGGCGAGGCGCCCCTCGAGCTGCCGGCCGCCAGGAACGTCGTCGCGCTCGAGCCCACCGGGGTGGGTGACGCCTTCCGGGCCGGCTTCCTGGGCGCGCTGACCTGGGAGCTCAGCCTGGAGCGGGCGGCGCAGGTCGGCTGCGTGCTCGCGGCGTACGTCGTGGAGACGGTGGGCACCCAGGAGTACACGTTCACCCCCGAGCAGTTCCTGGCCCGCGTGGAGGAGTCCTACGGGCCCGACGCGGCCAAGGACGTCTCGCCCCACCTGCTCAGCTGAGGCGACGCACCACGTAGCGCGGCGCACCGTCCGGGGCGACGTTCTCTCCGATGTACTCCTGCGCGCGCATCCGGCACCACGCCGGCACGTCCGCGCGGGCTGCGACGTCCGTGGCGACCACGGCGATCGTGCCCCCCACCGGCACGTCGGCGATGTGGCGAGCCAGCTCGATGACCGGCAGCGGGCAGAGCAGGCCGCGGCAGTCGAGCTCCAGGTCGGGCTCGGGGTCGGGCTCGGGGCTCACTGACCGACCTCCGCGCGGATGGCGCGGACCACGCCGGGCAGCGCGGCGAGGAACGCCTCGACGTCCTCCTCGCTGGTGTCCCGCTGCAGTGACAGCCGGACGTTGCCGTGGGTGAGCGCACCCATGGCGGCGAGGACATGGCTGGGCACCAGCGTCGAGGCGGTGCAGGCGGACCCGCTCGCGACCCCGAAGCCGAGCCGGTCCAGCTCCAGGACCAGCGCCTCGCCGTCCACGTAGAGGCAGGAGAAGGTGACCAGGTGGGGCAACCGGGCGACCGGGTCGCCGACCACGTCCACGTCCGGGATCGCACGCACCGCCTCGCGCACCCGGTCGATCAGGGCGAACTGGCGGGCCGCCACGGTGTCGCGTTCGGCGACCACCGCACGCAGCGCAGCGGCCGCGGCGAGGGCGGCTGGGACGTTCTCGAAGCCGCAGCCCCGGTCGTCGACCCGGTCGTCCATGGGGAAGGGGTTGCGCCAACGGGCCCCCTTGCGCACCAGGAGTACGCCGACGCCGGCCGGCCCGCCCCACTTGTGCGCCGAGGCAGCCGCCGCGGCCCAACCACCCGGGAGCTCGAGGCGACCGGCGGCGGCGCAGGCGTCGACGAAGAGGGGGACGGGACCCAGCCTCTCGGCCACCTCGGCCACCGGCTGCACCGTGCCGACCTCGTGGTTCGCGTGCTGGAGCGCGGCCACGGCCACCGCACCCTGCTCCGCGACGGTGTCGGCGAAGGCGCCGGGGGAGACCCGGCCCCGGGCGTCGACCGGGACCTCCGCGTGTCGCCCGTCGGCCCACCGCGCGGCGTGCAGCACGGCCGAGTGCTCCACGGCCGAGTGGACGATGGTGCTGCCGGCCCGGACCCGCCCGGCGTGCAGCCCGAGCAGGCCCCGGTGCACGGCCTCGGTCCCGGACGCCGTGAACGTCACCTCGTCGGGGCGCACGCCCAGGCAGCCGGCGACCACCTCGCGCGCGTTGTCGAGCAGCAGACGCGCCGAGCGGGCCGGCCCGTGCAGCCGGCGGGGGTCGGCGTACCCGGCGTCGAGAGCGGCGAGCAGGGTCTCCCGGGCGGCGGGGTGCAGCGGCTCCGACGAGGCGGCATCGAGATGGACGGGGGCGCGAGGTGTGGAAGGCTGGTCCGGCGCACCCGAGGCATTTGTCACACGCCGAACTTACCGGGTGCCCCGCCCCGTCCCATGGGGACCGATTCCTATAGTCTTTCGCCTATCGTGACCGCCCAAGAGAGAGGCTCGTTCGTGAGTCTGGAACTCCCCACGCGCGCGGCCGGAACCCTTCGCCGGGTGACCGTGCTGGCCGGCATGGGCATCATCCTCGTGCTGCTCGCCGGCTGCTCGGCAGAGACCCAGCACGAGTGGCAGAACCTGGCGATGCCGGATCCTGTGACCGCGCAGGGGCAGCACATCTTCTACCTGTGGCGCTACGCCTGGATCGCGGCCATGATCACGGGTGTCATCGTCTGGGGCCTGATCTTCTGGGTCGTGGTGGCCTACCGCCGTCGCAGTGACGACGAGATCCCGATCCAGACGCGCTACAACCTGCCTCTCGAGATCTTCTACACGATCGCGCCGATCATCATGGTGATCGTCTTCTTCTACTGGACGGTCAACGTCCAGAACGCCGTCCTCAAGGAGGACCCCGAGCCCGACGTGGTGGTCGAGGTCACCGGGCAGCAGTGGTCGTGGACGTTCAACCACGGCCTCGGCGAGCCGGACTACACCCACGTCGACGGGGTCGGTGCGGACGACGAGTACGCCTACGACAAGTACGGCTACGTCGTCGGCACCGGGGGCAACATCCCCACGCTCGTGCTGCCGGTGGACCAGACCGTGCGGTTCAACCTGCACACCCCTGACGTGATCCACGACTTCGGCGTACCCGGCTTCCTGATGAAGATGGACGTCGTGCCCGGGCGGGTCAACCACTACGACGTCACGCCCGAGGTGATCGGCAGCTACCGCGGCAAGTGCTACGAGCTCTGCGGGGTCTACCACTCCCGGATGCTCTTCAACGTCGAGGTCGTCAGCCAGGCCGACTACGAGCAGTACCTCGCGGAACTCGAGGCAGACGGCCAGGTCGCCGATCAGCCCCTGCTCGGCGGGGCCAACGCCACCACGCAGGCCGGACTCGACTCCGGCACCGAGTCCGACGGAGTCCCCGAGTGACCACTACCGCACCGCAGACCACTGTCGTCGGCCGCAAGAGCCTCGGCCAGCAGGTCGTCCGGGTCCTCACCACGACCGACCACAAGCTGATCGGCAAGCTCTACCTCGGCACGTCGTTCGCCTGGTTCATGATCGGCGGCCTGATGGCCATGCTGATCCGCTCGGAGCTGGCCTTCCCCGGCATGCAGGTCGTGAACGACGAGCTCTACAACCAGCTCTTCACCATGCACGGCACGATCATGCTGCTGCTGTTCGCGACGCCGCTGTTCTTCGGCTTCGCGAACGTGATCATGCCGTTGCAGATCGGCTCCCCGGACGTGGCGTTCCCGCGGCTGAACATGTTCAGCTACTGGCTGTTCCTGTTCGGCGGCATCATCGCCGGCTCCGGCTTCCTCACCCCCCAGGGTGCGGCCGACTTCGGCTGGTTCGCGTACACGCCGCTGTCGGACGCCGTGCGCTCGCCCGGCGTGGGTGGTGACCTCTGGATCATGGGCCTGTGGATGGCCGGTCTGGGCACCATCCTCGGTGCGGTCAACTTCATCACCACGATCATCTGCATGCGCGCGCCGGGCATGACGATGTTCCGGATGCCGATCTTCGTCTGGAACACGCTGGTCACCAGCCTGCTGGTCCTGATCGCGTTCCCCGTGCTCGCCGGCGCCCTGCTCTCGCTCGAGGCGGATCGACAGCTCGGCGCGCACGTCTTCGATGCCGCGCACGGCGGCGCGATCCTCTGGCAGCACCTGTTCTGGTTCTTCGGGCACCCCGAGGTGTACATCATCGCCTTGCCGTTCTTCGGCATCGTGACCGAGATCCTGCCGGTGTTCAGCCGCAAGCCGATCTTCGGGTACGTCGGCCTGGTCGGCGCCACGCTCGGCATCGCGATCCTCTCGGTCGCCGTGTGGGCGCACCACATGTTCGTCACCGGCGCGGTGGACCTGCCGTTCTTCTCCGGGATGACGTTCCTGATCGCGGTGCCCACCGGAGTGAAGTTCTTCAACTGGATCGGCACGATGTGGGGGGGATCTCTGTCCTTCGACACCCCGATGCTCTGGTCGATCGGGTTCCTCACGACGTTCCTCTTCGGTGGCCTGACCGGCGTCATCCTGGCCAGCCCGCCCCTGGACTTCCACGTCTCCGACTCGTACTTCGTGGTGGCGCACTTCCACTACGTGGTCTTCGGCACCGTGGTGTTCGCGATGTTCGCCGGCTTCTACTACTGGTGGCCGAAGATGACCGGCCGGATGCTCGACGAGCGTCTGGGCAAGGTGCACTTCTGGCTGCTGTTCGTCGGCTTCCACCTGACCTTCCTGGTCCAGCACTGGCTGGGTGTCGAGGGCATGCCGCGTCGCTACGCCGACTACCTGCCCGAGGACGGCTTCACCACACTGAACCAGGTCTCCACCATCGGGGCGTTCCTGCTCGGCGCGTCCACGTTGCCGTTCCTCTACAACGTGTGGATCACCCGCAAGGCGCCGTTGGTCGAGACCGACGATCCGTGGGGCTGGGGCCGCTCGCTCGAGTGGGCCACCAGCTGCCCGCCGCCGCGCCACAACTTCGTCACGATCCCGCGGATCCGCTCGGAGTCGCCGGCGTTCGACCTGCACTACCCCGAGGTGGCGGCCATGGAGCTCGACCAGAACGAGGCTGCTCGCGACGGTGACTTCGCGGACGCACCGGACATGGAAGGCCGCGACCAGATGCTCCGCGACCAGGACGACAAGCCGGAGGGGAACGTCTGATGAAGGCCGAAGCCTGGATCTTCGGGATGACGACCGCGTTCTTCGTGGTCGTCAGCCCCGCCTACTGGTTCATCACGGGGGACTGGACCGGCACGTCCGCCCTCACCATGACCACCCTGCTGGCCGGGATGGTCACGCTCTACCTCGGTTTCCACGCCGCACGGATGGATCCCCGCCCCGAGGACCGCAAGGACGGCGAGATCGCCGACGGTGCGGGAGAGCTGGGGTTCTTCCCGCCGTACTCGTGGTGGCCGCTGTGGGCCGCGCTCACGCTTGCGGTCTGCGTCTACGCGATCGCGCTGGCGGCCTGGTGGATGTTCATCATCGGCTGTGGTCTCGGGAGCCTGGCGCTCGGTGGCTGGATCTTCGAGTACTACCGCGGCGAGCACGCCCACTGAGCCCCTCCGTCAGCTCTGGGTGACCCCGTCGTCGGCGGGGCCGGGACCCCGCGTGACCGGGCACACGTCGCGCGCGGTTCTGAGTATCCGGGGGCCGCGGTTACGCTGGAGGAACCAGTTCGCGATCCACGGGGAGTTTTCTGCATGTCCGAGAGTCGTATCCGCACGTCCAGCGCCCGGCACGCCCGCCGGGTGCTCGCCGGCGTGGCGACCCTGGTCCTGGCCGCCGGCCTGCTGAGCAGCTGCCGGTCCGACAGCGCCCCCGAGGCGGCGGCCGCCGCGCCGAGCGGCTCCACCAGCGCCACGGCTCCGGCGGTCAGCCCGGTACGGATCGACGCCAATGTGACGCGCGGCGCGAGCGACGTACCCGTGGACCAGACCGTCGAGGTCTCGGCCAGCAGCGGCTCGCTCACCTCCGTGCGGCTCGAGTCAGCGGCCGGTGAGGTCGCGGGGGACCTGGCCCGCGAGGCCAACACCTGGCGCGCCAGCGACCGGCTCGAGCCGGGCACCGACTACGTGGTGCGCGCCGTGGCCGAGCGTGAGGACGGCAAGCAGGTCACCCGGACCCGCCGTTTCCACACCCAGGACCTCAGCCTGGCCGAGCAGACCTACGCCTCGGTCGCCCCGCTCGACGGCGAGACCGTGGGGGTGGGCATGCCGGTGATCGTCACGTTCGACGTGCCGGTCACCGACCGGGCCTCGATCGAGAAGCACATGAGCGTGCGCGCGACGCCACGGCAGCCCGGGACCTGGCACTGGCTCAACGACCGCGAGGTCCACTGGCGCCCGAAGGTCTACTGGAAGGCCGGCAGTGAGGTGAGCGTCGACCTCGACATCAACAGTGTCGACGCGGGCGCCGGTGTCTACGGCCAGGAGAGCCGGCACGTCGACTTCCGCGTCGGCGACGCCAACGTCTACAAGGTGAACGCCCGGTCGCACCAGATGCAGGTCTACTCCAACGGCACGCTGCTGCGTACCCTGCCGATCACCACCGGGAAGGCCGGCTTCACGACCCGCTCCGGGGTCAAGGTGATCATCGAGAAGTTCGACAGCAAGCGGATGAACTCCGAGACGGTCGGCATCTCCGAGAGCAACCCGGAGTACTACGACATCGACGACGTGAAGTGGGCCATGCGGGTCACCTACTCCGGTGAGTTCCTGCACGCCGCGCCCTGGTCCGTCGGCTCGCAGGGGAGCGCCAACGTGTCGCACGGCTGCACCGGGCTGAGCACCGAGAACGCCGCCTGGCTCTACGCGATGAGCAAGCGCGGCGATGTCGTGGAGTACACCGGCACCGATCGCCCGATGACCCTCGAGAACGGCTTCGGTGACTGGAACGCCTCGTTCGCCGACTACCGGACCGGCTCCGCCCTCCACTGACCCGTCGCGTGTTGACGTCCGAAGTACGCCGACCCGTCGCTTGTTGACGTCCGGACGACGCCGACCCGTCGCTTGTTGACGTCCGGAGTGAGGCGCCGAGCCGAAGTGCGTGCACAGCCTGACCTCCGGTTGCGCTCCCGCACCGGCTGTCCGGGAGCCCGGTTGAGCAACTGCCCGTGGGGCACCAGCGCTGCATGGACGATCCCAACAGGGCCGCCGACCTGCTCGGGTCCGGCGCTCCGGTGCCCGTCGACCGCCCGTTCCACCGGAGAGAGGCACTGATCGAAGGGGTGCCGGACCGGACGCTCGCCGCCTGGTGCGCCGCCGGGTACCTTCGCCACCCACTGCGGGGCGTCTATCACGCAGCCCAGCTGCCGGACGGGCTCGACCTACGGATCGCCTGTCTGCGGCTGGTCGTCCCCGACGACGCCGTGGTGACCGACCGGACGGCAGGCTGGCTGCACGGGGCGACTCAAGTGCTGGCGCCCAACGATCATCTGGCGGTCCCGGCCGTCTCGATGTTCCGCCCGCCGGGGTACCGCCTGCGCAATGGCTTCGTCAGCAGCGGGGAGCGCACGTTCCTTCCGGGTGAGGTGGTCGACCTTGGCGGCGTCCGCGCCACCTCGATCCTGCGGACGACGTGTGACCTGGGCAGGATGCGGCACCGCGACCAGGCATTCTCCGCGATGGACGCGATGATGCGGATCGCCGACTTCACCGTCGAGGACCTCTGCGAGCAGGGTGCCCGCTTCCGGGGCTACCGCGGGGTCCGGCAGTTTCGCGCGTTGGCGCCCCTGGTCGATGCGCGCTCCCAGTCACCGGGCGAGAGCGTCCTCCGCCTGCGCTGGCTTGACTGCCTGTCCCTCCCAAGGCCGTCGTTGCAGGTGGCGGTCACGGGTTCCTGGGGCACGTTCTCCCTCGATCTCGGTCTGGAGTCCCTCCGGTACGCGGCGGAGTACGACGGTGCGCACTGGCACGGTCCCGAACGACGCGAGCACGATGCGAGCCGTCGCCGGCGACTCCGGGACGAGGCGGGCTGGTCCATCGATGTCTTCGTCGACAGTGATGTCTTCGGCCGGGCTCAGAACGCAGAAGCTCGTCTGGTGCGCGGGGTCGCTCGGGCGCGAGCACGGCTCGGTCTCGGGAGCTGGTCCGACTAATCGGCGTCGTACGGCGTGAACAAGCGACGGGTCGGCGTCGTACGGCGTGAACAAGCGACGGGTCGGCGTCGTACGGCGTGAACAAGCGACGGGTCGGCGTCGTACGGCGTGAACAAGCGACGGGTCGGCGTGGCGAGGCCGCCCGACTCCGGGGGAGTGGGGCGGCCTCGTGGTGTTCCGCGTGCTGCGCTTCCGCGTGCTGGATGCTGGGTGCTGCGGACTGCAGCCTTGCTCAGTGCGAGCGGAGCGTCTCGTCGTCGACCAGGTGGTGACCGTCGAACTGGTGCCCGTCGGCCGCCCGACCGTCCAGCGGCGCCTGCAGCTCGTGCTCGTGCTCCGCGTGGTGGTGGCCCTCCTCGAGCTCCTCCCGAGTCGGCTTCTGCACGTTGTCGGCGTACATCAGCCGCGACAGCCTGGCCCGGAGCTTCTGCTTGAGCGTCCCCGGGGCGGGGACGCCGTTGGCGTCGGTCTCGGACTCCAGCTCGAGGACCTCGTCGCGCTGACGAGCGGTCATCGTGTAGGCGCGCTCCTGGTCGATCGGCAGGTGCCGCTCGCTGTAGCCGCCCTCGGCGGAGCGCATGATGATCCCGGTCTCGTAGCCGTGCAGCAGCGCCTCGTTGTCGTGACGTTGCAGCGAGATGCACCAGCGGCGCGTGATCATGAACGCGATCACCGGCCCGATGAAGACGGCGGCCCGCATGAAGTACGTGATCTGGTTGATGCTCAGGTTCAGCTCGATGGCGATCAGGTCGTTGCCGCCGGCCGCCCACATCAGTCCGTAGAAGGTCATCAGCGCGACCATCGTGGCCGTGGCCGTCGGCGCGTTTCGCGGCCGGCGGAGCAGGTGGTGGTCGCGCTTGTCACCGGTGATCCAGGACTCGATGAACGGCAGCATCAGCAGGATCGTGAACATCAGCCCGGGCAGCACGATGATCGGCAGGAAGACGTTCCACGCCATCGTGTAGCCGAAGAAGTGCGACTCGATGCCCGGCATGATCCGCAGGGCGCCGTCAGGCCAGCCCATGTACCAGTCCGGCTGCGAGCCGGCGGTGACCTTGGTCGGGTCGTAGGGACCGAACTTCCACACCGGGTTGATCGTCAGCAGACCACCCATCAAGGCGCTGATGCCGAAGACGATGAAGAAGAACCCACCCGCCTTGGCGGCGTAGACCGGCAGCATCGGGAAGCCGACGACGTTCTGCTCGGTGCGTCCGGGCCCGGGCCACTGCGTGTGCTTGTGGTAGACGAGCAGCAGCATGTGCGCCGCGATCAGGGCCAGCAGCAGGCCCGGGATCAGCAGCACGTGGATCGTGAACAGTCGCGGGATGATCGAGTCGCCGGGGAACTCCCCGCCGAAGAGGAAGAACGACGCGTACGTGCCGATCACGGGGATCGACTTCATGAAGCCGTCCGCGGCTCGTACGCCGGTGCCCGACAGCAGGTCGTCGGGGAGCGAGTAGCCGGTGAACCCCTCGAGCGTCCCGAGCAGCAGCAGCAGGCAGCCGATCACCCAGTTGAGCTCGCGGGGCTTGCGGTAGGCGCCCGTGAAGAACACCCGGAGCAGGTGGATCATCATCGAGGCGATGAAGAGCATGGCGGCCCAGTGGTGCATCTGCCGCATCAGCAGTCCACCGCGGACGTCGAACGAGATGTCCATCGTCGAGGCCATGGCCTCGGACATGTGGATGCCCCGGAGCTGGTCGTAGGAGCCGTTGTACTGGACCTCACCCATGCTCGGGGTGAACCACAGCGTCAGGAAGACACCGCTCAGCAGCAGGACCACGAAGCTCCACAGGGCGATCTCACCGAGCATGAACGACCAGTGGTCGGGGAAGACCTTGCGCAGGTTCTTCTTCATGACCGTGGCCAGCCCGAGTCGGTCGTCGGCCCACTGGGCCGCCGCGCCCACCTTGCTGGGCTTGGTCGCCGTGCTGGCGGACGAGGCGTTGGTCGTGGCGACCTTGCTCATGTCGGGGCCCCCACCGGGGGTCACATCGGTGCTCATTCGGAGTCACGCTCCCAGAAACTCGGTCCCACGGGTTCGGTGAAGTCGCTCTGCGCGATCAGGTAGCCCTCGTCGTCCACCGCGATCGGCAGCTGGGGGAGAGCCCGGGCGGCCGGTCCGAAGATCACCTTCGCGGAGTCGGCCAGGTCGAACGTCGACTGGTGGCAGGGGCACAGCAGGTGGTGCGTGGTGCGCTCGTTGAGCGAGATCGGGCAACCCACGTGGGTGCAGATCTTGGAGTAGCAGACGATGCCGCTGACCGACCAGTTCTCCCGGCCTTCGCGAGGAATGATCTCGTCGGGCTCCATCCGGAGCAGGATCACGGCCGCCTTCGACTTGGCGACATGGAGCTCGACGCCTTCCAGCTCCGGCTCGCCCTCCTCGTTGGTCGCGAAGATGATCTCCGGCTCGGCGTTGACGAGGTCGCCGATCTCGAGGTCGGTGACCTTGATCGGGGTGCCCACGACGTCGCGGACGATGCGCATCCCCGGCTCCCAGACCGTGTGCAGCAGCTTGTCGCCGGGCAGCGGCCCGAGGTCGCGCAGCAGCACCACGGCGGGAAGGCCGAGGAGGCCGACTGCGCCGAGCAGCGTGTTGCGCACGAGCGGACGGCGGCCGATCCCGGACTCCTCGATGCCGACGTCCAGCGCCGCGAGGGTCGCTGTGCGGTCCTCGTCGGAGGAGGCGGCCGGGTGGCGCATCTCGACGATCTCGTGGTCGCCCATGAGCTTGCGGGCCCACTGGATGATGCCCATGCCGATCAGCAGCAGGGCGCCGCCCAGCGTGGACCCCAGCGCGATGTTGGAGGCACCGAGGTAGCCGATCGTGTCGGCGTCGTCGCCGATGTCGAAGACGAAGTAGCTGACCACGAAGAGGACGGCGCAGACCATCGAGAGCAGGAAGAACGCCGCCACCTGTCGTTCGGCGCGCTTCTCCGCCGCGGGGTCGACGTCCGTGGGACGCCAGGTGTGCGCGGGCAGGCCGGGGTTGGCGATCGGGTCGTCCGTGGTCGCGGGGACCGAGTCGTGGGTGCCGGCATTGAGTTCGGTGCTCACGCTTCCACCTTCACCTTCGTCGAGCGCGTCGTGTGGGCTGCGATCCAGACCGCGAAACCGACCAGCGACCCGATGCCGACCAGCCAGGCGAACAAGCCCTCGTTGACCGGGCCGGAGGTGCCGAGGCCGAAGCCGCCGTACTCGGGCTCGTTCTCGAGCGACTCGAGGTAGGCGATCACGTCGCGCTTCTCCTCGGGCGAGAGGTTGCCGTTGGAGAAGACGTCCATGGCCTGCGGGCCGGTGAGCATCGCCTCGTAGACGTACTTGGGCTCGACGCCGCGGATCTTCGGCGCGTAGCCACCGCGCGGCATCGCACCGCCGGAGCCGGCGAAGTTGTGGCAGGCCGTGCAGTTGGTCAGGAAGATCTGGCCACCGCGGGAGATCGCCTCCTGCCGGGCCTCGTCGCTGAGTCCCTCGATGCTGTAGTCCTCGGGCGACGGGATCGCCGGCCCGGGGCCGAGCGAGGCGACGTACGCCGCCATCGCAGCGACCTCGGCGTCGTCGTAGGTGACCTGCTTGCGAGGCGCCTGGGCGCCGGGCTGGGCCAGCGGCATCCGGCCGGTGCCGACCTGGAAGTCGACGGCGGCGGCGCCGACCCCGATCAACGGTGGGCCGATCACGTTGCCGTTCTCGGTGCGCACGCCCTCGCCGTTCTGCCCGTGGCAGAACGAGCAGCCGACCAGGAACAGCTCGCGCCCCTTGGCCACCTGGGCGGTGTCGCTCTCGGCCTGGCTGGCCTGGGCCGGCGCGAAGGCGGCGTACAGGCTGCCGGTCATCAGCAGGCCCAGCAGCAGCACCATCAGCCCGGCGAGCGGTCCCCTGCGGTGGCGGGAGAGTCGACCTGCGGATCGGTTCAGGAGACGCACATTGAGTCCTTGGGGTTCCAGGTGGAGGCTGGGATGCGGGCTACTTGATGAGATAGATCGTGGCGAAGAGCCCGATCCAGACCACGTCGACGAAGTGCCAGTAGTACGAGACGACGATCGCGCTGACCGCCTGCTCGTGGGTGAACTTGCGGGCGAGGTACGTGCGCCCGAGAACCAGCAGGAAGGCGACCAGGCCGCCTGTCACGTGGAGGCCGTGGAACCCCGTGGTGAGGTAGAACATCGAGCCGTACGCCGAGTCCTGGATCGTGACGCCCTCGGCGATCAGTGCGGCGTACTCGGTCGCCTGGCCGGCGATGAAGATCGCGCCCATGATGTAGGTGAGGATGAACCACTCGCGCAGTCCCCAGCCCCGGAAGTCGAGCACCGACCCCGAGCGGCCGACCTGGCCGCGCTCGGCCGCGAAGACACCGAGCTGGCAGGTGAGCGAGGAGAGCACCAGGATCGTGGTGTTGATCGCCGCGAAGGGCACGTTGAGGAGCGCGGTGTTCTGGGCCCAGAGATCCGTGCTCACCGCGCGGATCGTGAAGTACGACGCGAACAGCGCCGCGAAGAACATCAGCTCGCTCGAGAGCCAGATGATCGTGCCCACGCTGACCATGCTCGGACGGTCATGGTGCCCGTGCAGACGGGATGCCGGAATCGCAGTTGCTGTCGCCACGGAAGCCATTATGTCGTGGCGTGCCAACGAGGGCACCCCGGGTCCCCGTGTTTCGACGTCATATTGTTCACAGTGTGCTGAGTACCTCACTGACCGTGCTGCTGGCAGCGTCGGAGACGCTTCCGCGCTTCGACGCGGGCAGGGTGTTCAGCGAGTGGTCGCTGGCTCCCGTGCCGTTCGTGATCACGATCTGGGTGAGCGGGCTCTACCTCGTCGGGGTCGGGGTGCTGCGCCGCCGTGGCGACGGCTGGCCGGTGGGTCGCACGGTCGCCTTCGTCGGGGTCGGCATGGGCGGTTTCTACTTCGCCACCGCCTCGGGGCTCGCCGCCTACGACCTGACGCTGCTGAGCGTGCACATGGTGCAGCACATGCTGCTCGCCATGCTGGTTCCGCTCGCGCTGGCCCTCGGGGCGCCGGTGACCCTCGCCCTGCGCACCCTGCCGCCCACGCCCCGCCGCTGGTTGCTCGCGCTGCTGCACTCCAGACTCGCCCGGGTGCTGTCGTTCCCGCCCCTGACCCTGGTGCTCTACATCGTCTCGCCGTGGGCGCTCTACTTCTCCGGCTGGTACGACGCGTCGCTGCACTCGGCGTACATCCACGAGGCGATGCACGTGCACCTGGTGCTGATCGGGGCGCTGTTCTTCTGGCCGCTGATGGGCATCGATCCGGTCCCCGGCCGCGTCGGGTACCCAGCCCGGATGTTGCTGGTGGTGCTCACGTTGCCGTTCCACGCCTTCCTGGGCGTCACGATCATGAACCAGGACACCCTGATCGGGCACGACTGGTACCCCTCGCTCGCGGCCGGGCCGATGGGTTCCTGGCTGCCCGACCCCTACGACGACCAGCACCTCGCGGGAGGCATCCTCTGGGGCTCCGGGGACCTCATCGCGCTGGCCTTCTTCGGCGTGCTGTTCACGCAGTGGGTGCGGTCGTCGATGAAGGAGGCCGCACGCGAGGACCGGCGGCTCGACCTTCTGGAGGCTCGCCAGCGCGTGCGCCAGCAGGACCGGTAGCATCGCGGCCGTGACTGCCTCGACCTCCTCGAAGCCCGCTCCGCTCAAGGTGCTCGTCTACAGCGACGACGTGAACACCCGCCAGCAGGTGATCCTCGCGCTCGGCCGACGTCCGCATCCGGACCTGCCCGAGGTGGAGTACGTCGAGGTCGCCACCGAGCCCGTCGTGATCCAGCACATGGACGCCGGCCAGATCGACCTCGCCATCCTCGACGGTGAAGCCGTGCCCGCCGGCGGCCTGGGCATCGCCAAGCAGCTCAAGGACGAGATCTACCGGTGCCCACCCGTGCTGGTCCTCACCGGGCGGCCGCAGGACGACTGGCTGGCGACCTGGTCGCGGGCCGAGGCCGCGGTGCCGCACCCGATCGACCCCATCCAGCTCGCCGAGTCCGCGACCGCCCTGCTGCGCTCGCGCGTCCCCGCCACGTCCTGAGGACGGTGAGCCGTCCGGTGGCCAGCACGATGCCCAGCAGCTGGCCCGAGGTGCTGGGCGCGCTCGTCGCAGGCACCGATCTCGACGCCGCCCAGACCGCGTGGGCGATGGGGGAGATCCTCTCCGGCGAGGCCAGCCCGTCGCAGATCGCCGGCTTCGCGGTCGCGTTGCGAGCCAAGGGCGAGACGGTCGACGAGCTCGCCGGGCTGGTGGACGCCATGTACGCCGTCGCGACGCCCATCTCCGTGCCCGGTCGACTGCTCGACGTGGTCGGGACCGGGGGCGACCGGTCCATGTCGGTGAACATCTCGACGATGGCCGCGATCGTGGCCGCGGGAGCGGGCGCCCGGGTGGTCAAGCACGGCAGCCGCTCTGCCTCCTCGCAGTCGGGCTCGGCCGACGTCCTCGAGGCGCTCGGGATCCGGCTGGACCTGCCCGCAGCCCGGGTCGCCGAGGTCGCCGTGGAGGCCGGCATCACGTTCTGCTTCGCCGCGGCGTTCCACCCGGCGATGCGCCATGCGGCGGTGCCCCGACGCGAGCTCGGGATCGGCACCAGCTTCAACTTCCTCGGCCCGCTGGCCAACCCCGCTCGTCCGGGCGCTCAGGCGATCGGCTGCGCGGACCCGCGGATGGGCCCGGTGATGGCAGGCGTGTTCGCCCGCCGGGGCGTGGACGCCTGGGTCTTCCGGGGTGACGACGGGGTCGATGAGCTGACCACGTCGACCACCTCGTCGTTGTGGACGGTCCGCGAGGGCGAGGTCCACGCCGAGAGTGTCGATCCGCGCACCTTCGGCATCGCGCTGAGCCCCGTCGCTGCGCTCCGCGGCGGAGACGTCGAGCACAACGCCGACGTGGTCCGCCGGGTGCTGGCGGGGGAGTCGGGCGCCATCCGGGACGCCGTACTCCTCAACGCCGGCGCTGCGCTCGCGGTCTACGAGGCCGGATCAGCCGGTGCCGAGCGGTCCGTCGACGAGGCACTGGCCGCCGGCATCGAGCGCGCGCGGACGTCGGTCGACTCAGGCGCTGCCATGCAGTCCCTCGACCGATGGGTCGCCGCCTCGGCCGGGTGAGGGGTCACAGGTCGAGGACGTAGGACTCCTCAGCGCGGCGGAAGCCGATCTGGTCGTAGTAGGCCCCCACCATGCCGGGCGGCGTGACCACGGTCCGGAACCCGGCTTCACGCAGCACGTCACTGCGCCGCCAGACGAACTCGCCCGGGGTGAAGTCGCGGTACTTCGGCGTCACGTAGTCCAGCAGCACCCGGGCGACGTCACCCTCGGCGTGCATGAGCACGACGCCGACCGTCTCGTCGCCGCGCAGGATCATGAACGCCCGATTGGCGTCGTCAGCCGGGTCCCAGAGCAGGTCCGGCTGGAAGCGCAGGATGTCGGAGCCGTGGATCCGCAGCGTGCGGCGCAGGTACTCGTCCCGCGGGCCGACCTCCAGGACCTCGAAGACCGCCTCGTCGTGGCGTTCGCCGAGGAGCTTGACGATGAACCAGATGTTGATCGCCGCGAGGACGACGTTCATGCCGACCATCGGCCAGATGCTCAGGAAGGCGTTGAAGGCCACCAGGATCACGCACGCGACCAGGTTCAGCGTGCGGAAACGCAGCACGCGCGCCTGCAGCAGCGAGAACACCAGCAGCGCGCTGCCACCCCAGCCCAGGATGTCGAGCCAGTGGTCAGGGAGCCATGTCATGCGCCGAGGCTAGTGGCCGACTGCCTTCGGTCGAGATTCCTGGCGATCGTGCTCGGCGACGGCAGTGTTCGGCCGCCGCGCGCTGGTGGCGATGGCGAGCAGCAGGAACCCGGAGGCGGTCAGCGCGACCACGAGCAGGCTGGAGGGCCTGATCCAGGACGGGTCCTGCGCCAGCGGGCTCGTCGAGCGAGCTCGTCTGCGCAGCACCGCCAGCTGCGCGACCACCGTGGCGACGAGCACCATCACCGCGACTCCGCCGGTCACCAGCCGGCGGGTCGCGCACCGCGCTCGACCCCGGCGCTGCTCGAGCGAGAACCCCGCGATCAGCAGGAGCCCGAGGGAGTAGGGCCACCCGTACCGGCCCTGCCAGGCGAGTGCCGATCTGGCGAGTACGCGACCACGGTCAGGGCGACCGGGACGAGCCACCGAAAGGATCACCGTCACAGCCATGGCCAGACGCGGACGCGAGCTGGGCGATCTTCCAGCCCGCGGCCGCCAGCAGCGAGAACAGCACCAGGACGATCGCGTAGACCAGCTGCCGGTGACGGGCTCGTTGCGCAGGGGGAAGGCGGCGATCGACCTGGAGCGGCCACAGCAGCACCTCGCCGGCGATGTGCGGCCAGGGCGACGCCTGTGCGGGACCGGCTCGTTGCCGCGGGTTGTTCGTGCCTGCGGCGAGCGTCCAGGCGACACCCGCCGCGAACGCTGCAGGCCGATGACCATGGCGGCTCCGACGAGCAGCGGCCGAGCGGCGGAGGCGAGCGCGCGACGCCCCGTGCGCCGCTCAGCAGGAGCCAGGTCCCGAGGATCAGGCAGAACCACAGCGGGCCCATGCTGCGAACCGTCAGCAAGGGGACCGCGCCGGCGACGGCGCCCCGGCCAGGAGCAGGGCGGACCTGCGCCGTGGGAGTGGGGGCCCGAGACAGACCCAGCAGGCAGGACCAGAGCAGAACCGCGCCGCCCAGCTCCACCCCGTTCGGCGCGGCCAGCGAGGTGGTGTAGGTGGCCGTGGGGGTGAGCACGACGAGCAGCGCGGCGCCCGGCCAGATCGACCTGCCCGCCGACGCGTCACCACGATCGCGGCCGCCAGCAGCAGGCGCCGACACGGCCGCGGCCAAGGCCCGCATGGCGTAGAGCGACCTCGGCTCCGTCCCAGTGGACGTGCCGGCGTGCCCATGAGCCAGTAGAACGCCGGGTTGTAGCGGGCTGCTGCGCTGCCGACCTGCACCCGCCCGTCGGCGACCTCGGCGATCGGCGTAGCAGTCGTCCGCGACTGGTGTACACCAAGGCCTGAGCAGATCGGCTGTGCGGCGGTCACCAGGTCGCCGGGAGGGCTGACGATGTCGCCTCGGCCATCCGCTCGACCCGGGTGTAGTCGGGCAGCCACTCGCCCCGAGCCACGGCGCCGGCCCGGAACGCGTGGTCGTGCTCGTCGATACCCCGGAACGGCGGGAGGACGAGGCCCAGGCCAGCTGGATCAGCGTGATCCCGACGAAGGTGACCGTGAAGAGCGCCCACCCGCTCAGCGGCTGTGCGCCACCGGGTGCTCATGCGCCCACCGCGTGCCGGATGAGCACCTTGGCGTGCTGGTGGCGGTTCGCCGGACCAGCGCCCGCGTGACCAGCGAGGCGGCGTGCAGGCGTGACGTCACTCGCAATCGAGCGGCCCGAGACGGCCCGCGGCCACCCGTGGGCAGGCTTCGCCGACGAACCTGGGCGAACAGCAGCGCCTCCTCCTCGAACCGTGCGGCGGAGGTGGCGGCGAGACTCGAGACACTGTGCGCGTGCCGGCGGTAGCGGAAGGCAATCTCGGGTGTGACCGCGAGCCGCCATCCGTCGAAGAGCACGTCGATCAGGAGGGCGAGGTCGAGCGTCGTCGGGAGGTCCTGCCGGAATCCGTGCGGCGCGATGGCGTCCCGTCGCCAGCACAGCGACGGGAAGTAGGTCCAGTTGCCATGCAGCAGCGAAGCGACCGCAGACTCTCCACCGAGATCCACGCTAGTCGTCGAACGAGGCGCGACCCAGCGCTTCACCCGGTCAGCGAGCGGCAGACAGGAATGTCCGTCGGCATCGATGACTTCGACTCCCGGCTGGATCACCCCAGCTCCTGGATTCGACTCGATCATCGAGGTCATGGTGGCCACGTAGTTGGACAACAGGACGTCGTCACAGCCGAGAAACGTGACGAAAAGTCCGTCTGAAAGATCCAGGCAACGCTGGAAGGTCCGGTTGATTCCCAGATTGACCGCATTCATCACGTGGGTGACCCGCTCGTCGTCGAGCGCGCCGAGCCATTCAGAGACCCCCTGTCCTTGCGGCCCGTCTTCCACCACGGTGAGCCGCCAGCGCGGGTCTGTCTGTGCCAGAACGCTCCCCACGGCAAGTCGTAGGTACGCGGGGTCGCCGACGTAGGGCAGGACGAAGTGAATCGTCGGGGCCTCGCGCGTCATGAGCGCCGGATAACTGGATCCGACGACTGCTCCAACTGGCGTTCGACGAGGGCGAGGGCCCGGGTCAGCGCCGCCGCGCGGTCGTCGAGGTCGGCCGGCTTCTGATGCTGCCCCGCGGTGGTGAACAGGAACGCCACGACCAGGACGTAGAGGACCAGGTCCGTGCCACGACCGACGCCCACCAGGTTCGCGACCCGGGTGACCAGGTCAGGTGCGAGGACCCCGAGCACCCAGCAGGCGGCGAAAGCGATGCCGGCGATTCGGGTGATGGCCAGACGGCCGCCGTGCCGGCGCCCGCGCAGCAACCAGACGCCGACCGCGATGACGCTCGCGATCAGGAAGATCTTGATGATCACGTCGGATGACCCCATCCGCGCGGCGAACAGGTCGAAGAGGATGTTGAACGCGTTGAGGTTGCCCTGGCCCTTGCTTCGTGAGTACTCCGAGTAGCGGATGGACACCGGGTGCTCGACCCAGGAGAGCTCGCGCCGGGCGATGTGGGTCTCCAGCTCGGTCGCGTAGGCCATGCCCCGGTGCCGGAGCTTCAGGGTCTCCAGCGCGGTCCGGCTGAGCACCCGGAGACCGTTGTGCGTGTCGGTGAGGGCGAGCCCCGTGGTCCAGCGGGAGAAGCGAAGCCCGGCGGCGAGCAGCAGGCGCCGGGCCGCCGGCTGGTCGATGGTCGATCCGATGGTGCGGGACCCCAGAACGACGTCGACGCCGGTCTCCCGGGCGCGCGCCAGCATGGCCAACGCGTCGGAGACGTCGTGCTGCCCGTCGGCGTCGAAGGTGACGACGTGCTCGGAAGGTGGTGAAACGCAGCACGTAGTCGATTCCGGTCTGCAGGGCGGCGCCCTGGCCGAGGTTGACGGCGTGGCGCAGGACCACCGCGCCGGCAGCGGCCGCGATGGCGGCCGAGCCGTCGGAACTGCCGTCGTCGACGCAGACGACGTGCTCGAAGCCGTCGAGCAGGCCTTCGAGGACCGAGGCCAGGACCTCGGCCTCGTTGAAGATGGGCACGACGACGCAGGCAGTGCTGTTCATCGCGGCCCCCTCCGTTGGTCTGGAACAGCAACGGTAGGCAAGGCGGCGCCCGGCCGACTACGGGCTCGCGGATCTGTCCTATGGCCCGATATGACTAGGCGGCGTCCGCCGGACGGTTCAGTCGAGGCCGAGCGAGAACGCCGACTCCAGGTCGTGGCGGGAGTAGGCGCGGAAGGCGATGTGGGTCTCGGTCGAGGTGACGCCGGCGACCTTGTTGAGCTGGTCGGCGACCACCGAGGCGACGTCGTCGTGGTCCTTGACCCGGACCAGCGCGATCAGGTCGATCTGGCCGGTGACCGAGTAGACCTCGCTCACGCCCTGGAGGGCAGCGATCGCCTCGGCCACCTCGGGGATGCGGGCGACGTCGGCCTTCACGAAGACGATGGCGGTGATCATGTCGCGACCCTAGCGAACCGGTCGAGCCGCTGGCTCGGGCTACCGAACGGGCTGGTGCACCGACGACAGGTCCCGGCGCTCGCCGAACGGGACCAGCTCGAGCCGGGACTGGTTGACCGCGTCGTGCAGGGCGAGGTGCCGCGAGGCGCCGGCCACCGGACAGGTCCACTCGCCGACGACCTCGACCAGCCGGACGCCGGGCGACTCCAACCAGCGCAACACCTTCTCGGTCTCCTCGGCCGTCGCCGCCGGCACCGGGCCGGGGGCCGTCACGACGGTCTCGGCGCTGGCACGCAGCTCGTCGACGAACTGCGGGGCGGACGCTGCAGGCGGGATCACGCCGGCGGCGGCGAGCCGACCGAAGCGCACCACGTGCACCGCCCAGCGGCCGTCGTCCTCGCGGCGCGCGGCCACCACCTCGGGGCACCGCGTGAGCGCAGACAGGCGCTGGGTGCGGGCAGCGGCCCGCACGAACGCCGAGAGCCGGTCGCGATGCTGACCGGCCTCCTCGAACCTCTCGTCGTCGGCCAGCGTGGACATCCGCGCGTTGATCGCGGCGACGACCTCGTCGGGGCGGTGCCGCAGGCTGTCGCGCAGCCGCTGCACCAGTGCGGCGTACGTCGGGAGGTCGACGCTGCCGTCGCACGGTGAGACGCAACGGCCCATCTCGGCGAGCACGCAGGCCGAACGCGAGGGCTGTTGCGTCAACCGGTCGGCGCACTGACGCACCGGGAAGGTGTCGTGCAGCGCGGCGAGGGTCTTCTCGGCGGTCTTCCGCGACCCGAAGGGACCGAGGTAGTCGGCCTCGTCGGCCAGCACCTTGCGCACCAGCGACAGCCGTGGCCAGATCTCCCGGGTGAGCTTGATGAAGTGCACCTTCTCGGGGAACCGCGACCGGCGGTTGTAGCGCGGCTTGTGCTCGGCGATCAGCCGCAGCTCGCGGACCTCGGCCTCGAGCGGCGTCGCGCACTCGATCCCCGTGACCGAGGAGGCGATCTGGACCATCTCTCCCATCCGGGAGCGGGTCTCGGAGGCGGTGAAGTAGGAGCGCACCCGGGTCCGGAGGTCGCGCGACGTCCCGATGTAGAGGACCCGGTCCCGGTCGTCGCGGAAGAGGTAGACGCCGGGGGAGTGCGGCAGGGACTCGGCCAGATGGCGCTTCCTGCGCTGGGCGGTGCTGACCCGGGCCGAGAAGGTCTGCAGCTCCTCGAGCGTGTGCACGCCGAGGCCGCCGAGGCGCTCCATCAGGCCGTGCAGCACGTCGACGGTGGCCCGGGCGTCGGACAGGGCGCGGTGGTTGGGCGTGGTGGTGGCGCCGAACAGCTGCGCCAGGGACGAGAGCTTGCAGTTGGGGGCGTCGTCGCGGGTGATCACCCGACGCGCCAGCCTGGCGGTGTCGAGCACCTCGAACCGCGGCCAGCCGATCGACTGTTGCGCGGCGAAGTGCTTGAGGAACCCGATGTCGAACGGCGCGTTGTGGGCCACCAGGACGCTGCCGGCAGCGAACTCCAGGAACGCCGGCAGCGCGGACTCGATCGGCGGCGCGTCGGCGACCATCGTGTTGGTGATCCCGGTCAGCACGGCGATGAAGGCCGGGATCTGCGTGTGGGGGTTGACCAGGGTCTGGAACTCCGCGAGGACCTCGCCGCCGCGCACCTTCACCGCACCGATCTCGGTGATCATCGAGCCGCCGGCGGCCGAGCCGCCGGTGGTCTCGAGGTCGACCACGCAGAAGGTGATGTCGCGCAAGGCGCGGCCGAGCTCGTCGAAGCTGCGTTGCGACTCCCACCGGGAAGCTGCTTGCTGGACGGCGCTGCTCATGGTCTCGACGCTAGATGCGGGCGCCGACAATGGGCGGGAGCCGCGCGGACTAGGGTTGCGGCCATGAGCATGTCGATCCCGGACGCGGCCCACCGGTGGCGGTGCTCGGGCTGCGGAAACCTCACCCGCTTCGACGTGACCCGCACCCGGCGTACGACGGAGTTCTGGCACCTGGATCTGGCTGGCGAGCACAGCATCGAGGAGACCGAGCTGACCCAGGAGACCGTGGAGTCGGTCTCGTGTCGGTGGTGCGGCCGCGCCGATGCGATCGAGCTCGTGGCCCGGGCCGAGGTCGCCGACGGCCCGGCCGCGGGCTGACCGGAGCGGTCGACCTCACCCGCGCCGTCCTCGAGTGCTCCGGTGGTCGTGCCCGGCCTCGTGACCGGCGGACGGGTCGGCCGAGCCGCCGATGCGGCGCTCACGCCAGACCCGCCCTGCCAGGTAGCCCAGGACCACGCCCAGAGCGAGCCAGAGCCACAAGCACGGGGATTGTGTCGCAGCGCGCAGAACAGCGAGTTGTCCGTCCAGGCCGTCTTCGACGCGTCAGGAAGAAGCCATTGGTCGTTGCGCCCAGCGAGATGGCCGCGAACTGCAGTCCCAGCAGCGGCCCGACTCGCCGCGGCGGCGAACCGTCCCATGGACCGGACCGACAGCGCGTAGGCAGGAAAGAGGCACACGAGCACTTCCAGGGTGAGCCGGTACCCGTAGAACCACGACCCGCCCGCGAAAACGTTCATGAGTCCCTGGACGACGGAGTAGAGCAACCCGCCCACCACGAGGACCCGAGCCCAGTCCGGCAGGCTCGGCCATCGCCGGACCACCGCCGGCAGCAACAGGACCAGGACCGGCGTCCACACCAGGAGGCCGCGGTCGGGAGACACCCAGAGGCCGGCCTCGTTCACGAGATGGTCGAGCCCGGACTCCGTGATCGCCCCTTCGGTGTAGTCGCTGGCGGTCGGAAGGGCGCCGGCAGGGCTCCACACGCCGTACATCCAGTGGCTCCAGAGGGAGGCCAGCCAGCATGAACACGCCGCTGACGGACCCCACGACCAGGGCGATCCTCGGCTGGCGGCGCCAGATCGCGAGGCCGAGACCCAGGACCGCCACGATCAGCGCCACGTGCAGCCGGCCCCACAGGGCGATGCCGCCGAAGGTGCCGACCAGCCACCACTGTTCCGCGATCGGCGGCCCAGGCCATCCCAGCGATCCCCACGACGGTCACGGCATGGGTCCACAGGCTGTCCGCGTTGACCGTCCACATCGGCGTCGTGAAGCCAAGGGCCAGCACACAGGCCGCGGCGTCGACGTCGCGTTGCGTGCGCCGGAGCGCCAGGAGGAGGAACAGCAGGGAGGCCACAGCCAACCCCGCCGCGGTCAACGATCCCGGCAGGAGCGAGAAGTCTGCCGCCGCGGTCCCTCCGCCGGCCAGGGCATAGGCGGGAATGCCAACCGCGATGGGTCCGGGCGAGCGGACGACTGCCGTGTGGCCGTTCTCGGCGACCGCGGTCCACAGGGTGCAGGCCGGGGTCGTCGGGGGATCTCGTCCAGCGGGAAGCCGTCGAACCAGGGCTGGCCCGTGGTGCGCGATCCGCCATGAGGCCAGGGACGACGACCAGGACGTCGTTGGCGACGTTCTCCTCGAGCCGTCGTCGTGGCATAGCAGGCGAAGACGGCCAGACACGCCAGCGCGAGGAGCGACTCGCCGGGCATGCCGACCCCTGCGGGACGCGGGCGAAGGTCACGGGGTCATGGAGTCATTGTCGCGACTGCGAGCCGGGGATCGACTCATCCATGGGCCCGCGTGTCGACAGCCGACGCCACTGTCGGTGGTCCCTGCCAACGGTCGGTCACATGACGACACGAATCGACTGCGACACCTGTGTGGTGCGCGGACTCGCCTGCCACGACTGCGTGGTGACCGTGCTGCTGGGGCCACCTCCCGAGCTGATGTTCGACGATGACGAGGTCCGGGCCCTCGACATCCTCGCCGAGGGTGGCCTGGTGCCCCCTCTGCGGCTGGTGCAACCGGTGCGGGGGATCGACATCGAGACGGCCTCCTGAGGCTCGTGGGACCGGTGTTGCACACGTGGCGCCACGTTTCCGACCGTGTCCGAGAACACACGCGGCGAAGGTTTGGTCACGCGGGTCTCCCGCACTAGTCTGACTCGCTCAGGTGCCCGTGGAAGTGGACCAATCTGGTTCGCGCGGGCGCCGCGCTGAGTCTCGGACTGCCTCGGGCGGTCCGGGAGCCGGGGAACCAACCCATCTGGGGTGAATCGCCCGCGAGAAGGGGACACGAATCGTGTCCTCGAGGAGCGGGGGTAGGGCAAGTCGTGCCCGAATCCGTCAGCTCACCCGGCAGGCGTACGACACACAAGGAGACCGCCCGCCAGTGCTCAACGGCCGGAAGCGAATCATCACTGCCCTCTCGGGTCTCGCGCTCACTGTCACGATCGGACTCGTCCCCTCGACGTCGGCCCAGGCCGACCCGTCGGCCACGACGTCCAGACGCGTGTCGACCGGCTCTACCACGAGGCGGAGCAGGCCTCCGAGCGCTACAACGACGCCCGGCTCGAGCTCAAGGAGCTGCGCGGTGACCTCGCCGGGCTGAAGTCCGACCAGAGCCGCCAGGACGACCGGCTCCGCGTCGTCCAGGCCCAGGTCCAGGACTCGATCGTCCGGCAGTACCAGGGCGAAGGGCTCACCGCGGTCGGCCAGGTGGTCGTGTCGGACAACCCGGGCGCCTTCCTCGGTCAGCTGTCCACGATGGACGCCTTCAACGACTTCCAGAACCAGCTCTTCGACGACTACGGCACCGAGCTGCAGGCGCTCGACCTCCGCCGTTCGGCCACGGCGAAGCGCGCGGCGCAGCTGCAGGCGACCCAGGAGCAGCTCGGCGACGAGAAGGCCCTGATCAGCGAGAAGCTGAGCGCGGCCAAGGCACTGCTCGGCAAGCTCGAGGCCGCCGAGCGCGAGGAGATGGTCTCCCGCGACCAGGTCCGCACCCCGACGTCGGTGCCGGTCTCCGGTCGCGCCTCCGCAGCAGTCGGGTACGCCATGGCCCAGATCGGGGACGCCTACGTCTACGGCGCCACCGGCCCCAGCGCCTTCGACTGCTCCGGGCTCACCATGATGGCCTGGGCCCAGGCCGGCGTCTCGCTGCCCCACTCCTCGAGTGCCCAGTTCAGCTCCGGGCCGCGCATCTCGGAGAGCGACCTGCGCCCCGGCGACCTGGTCTTCTACTACAGCCCGATCAGCCACGTCGGCCTCTACATCGGCAACGGCATGATCGCGCACGCCGCCAACCCCAGCACAGGCGTCCAGGTCACCGGCCTCCACTCGATGCCGTACGTCGGCGCGGTTCGCCCTGGCTGATCGCCCTTCGTCGAGGACCGGTCGCCCACGCTGGTGGGTGGCCGGTCTTTCGCTGTCCGTGGTGCTCGTCGCCGGCCTGCTGATCTGGCAGGCGCTCGACGACGGGCCCTACGTCGCCTCCCGACCCGGTCCGAGCGCGACGGCTGCCCGGGCCCAGCCCAGCCTGGCCACCCAGACCCTCAACCGGCTCGCCAGCGCCGTGACGGACGGCGACGAGTCCGCTGCGCGGGCGCTGGCCCCTGCGGGGGACAGCACGTCTGCCGCTTTCCTGGCCGCGCTGGTGGAGAACGCCCGAGCGTTGCGGGTCACGGACTTCGGTGTGCGCTACCTCGACGAGCAGGGCCCCCTCGGCGCCGACGGGACGTGGCAGGCAGCCGTGGCCGTCACCTGGCAGTTCGCCGGGTTCGACCAGGTCCCTGCTCAGGCCGAGGTCGGTTTCGGTTTTGCGCTCGAGGACGGTCGGGTTGCTCTCGTCTCGATCGGCGGGGGCGACCTGCGCGCCCCGGTCTGGCTGTCCGGCCCCGTCGAGGTCCGGCGTACGCCGACGACACTGGTGCTGGTCGCCGGCGCCGCACGGGACGCCGACCGGTACGCCCGCCGCGCGGCTGCGGCCATCACGGTCACCACCCGGGTGCTCCGGAGCTGGAGCCCGGCGTTGGTCGTCGAGGTTCCCGAGTCCGCGGCCGCGCTCGACCGGGCCCTCGACGCCGGACCGGGGGAGTACGCGCAGATCGCCGCGGTCACGACCACGGTGGACGGCTCGCTCGCGACCGAGGCGCCGGTGCACGTGTTCGTGAACCCTGACGTCTTCGCCCGGCTCCAGCCGGCGGGCGCCCAGGTGGTGATGAGCCACGAGGCAGTCCACGTCGCGACGGATGCGGCCACCAGTGCCACGCCGCTGTGGTTGCTCGAGGGGTTCGCCGACTACGTCGCCCTGCGTGACGTCGACCTGCCCCTGTCGACGACCGCCGGCCAGATCATCAAGCAGGTCCGGCGCGAGGGCGCACCGAGCAACCTGCCCGGGGGAGCGGAGTTCGACACGTCGACGTCCCACCTCGGAGCCGCGTACGAGGCGGCGTGGTTGGCCTGCCGGGTCCTGGCCGACGCCGGCGGTGAGCGCGCGCTGGTCCGGTTCTACGCCCGGGTGGACGACGGCATGCCGGTGGCGCGGGCCCTGCGGACCGGCTTCGGGCTGACCGAGCGCGGGTTCACCAGGGCCTGGCGGGAGCGGCTGTCAGACTTGGCCGCGTGACGACCAACGCCGGGCCCCACGACCGGTCGAGCGGCCGGCGAACCTCAGCCGTCCTGGCGCTCCTCGGGGGAGTCGCGTTCGTCGCCCTCTCGCTGTGGCTCGTGCCCTGGCACCCCGTGCCGGGTGGCACCCCTCCCGCGGCGCCACCCGAAGCGGTCTTCACGGCGGAGCAGATCCAGCGGGCGGAGACCTTTGCCCGGACTGCCCGGCTGTGGAGCTGGAGCTCGTTGCTGGTCTCGCTCGCGGTCGCGGCCTGGTTCGGCTTCACGGACCGTGGCGTCCGGCTCGTCCGGCGGCTGCGGTGGGCCGTGGTGGCTGCGGGTCGTGCTCGCGGTGGCCGCGCTGACCCTGATCGGGCGCCTCGTCACCTTGCCGTTCGCGGTCCTCCTGCGTCGGCAGTACCTCGCCTACGACCTGAGTCGGCAGTCGTGGAGCGGTTTCGCGGTCGACCAGGCCCTGGGCCAGCTGGTGGTGATCGTGACCACCGTCGGTGGCCGTCCTGGTGCTGGTCGGGTGCGCCCGACGCTGGCAGCACGCCTGGCCGGCAGTTGCCGGCACCGTGCTCGGAGGCCTGGTGCTGCTCGGCTCCTTCGTCTATCCGCTCGTGGTCGAGCCGCTGTTCAACTCGTTCACCCCACTGCCGGACGGAAGCCTGCGCAGCAGCATCCTCGAGCTGGCGGACAAGGAACAGGTGCGCGTCGACGACGTCCTCGTCGCCGACGCGTCACGTCGTACGACGACCCTGAACGCCTACGTCTCGGGACTCGGCGGCACCCGACGCGTGGTCGTCTACGACAACCTGGTGAACGACCTGCCCGAGGCCGAGGCGCTGTCAGTGGTGGCGCACGAGCTGGCCCACGCACGTCATCGCGACGTACTCACCGGATCTGTCCTGGGGGCAGCAGGGGTCTTGGTCGGCACTGGCGTGCTGGGCCTGCTCGTCGGAAGGCTCGGACGACGGCGCGGAGTGTCGATGGCGGACCCGGCGGTCGTCCCCCTGGTGCTGGCCCTGATGGCCTTCGGGACCTTGGCCGCCAGTCCTGTGCAGAGCACCATCAGCCGGCAGATCGAGACTCGAGCCGACGTGGACGCGTTGCGGGCGACGTCCGACCCCGATGCGTTCGTGGCCATGCAGCGACAGCTGGCGCTGCGCTCACTGTCCGACCCGACCCCGCCGGCCTGGGCGCAGTTCTGGTTCGGCAGCCACCCGACGACGCTGGTGCGTGTCGCGGTGGCCAGGTCGCTGGGCTGAGCTCAAAGACCCAGACGCGCGTCGCTGAACGCCACGACCGCGATGACGATCAGTGCTGCGATCCCGGCGATCAGGAGCCCGTACTCGGCTGCCGAGGTGCCACTCTCGTCGGTTCTCGTCGGGCGCAACCCGAGCAGGAGGCAGAGGTGGGCGATCATGGGGACTCCTGGAGCTTCGAGACTGGTGGGATCGGATGGTTCTCACGATCCCGGGTGTGGTGGAGCACGGCGCGGGGAGAGACCGATCAGCAGGTGTGACTGTCCACCCGCGTTGATCATCTCCTGGCAGGTGCCCCCGAAAAGGCCACCGACCGAACCACCGAACGCGAAGACGGCCACCGCGATCAGGGCGGCGATGCCGGCGATCAACAGCCCGTACTCGACCGCGGAAGCGCCGCGCTCGCCGATGTCGGTGGATCCGGGCATCGAGGTTGGTACGTAGTCAGTCGAGCATCGGCCTTCTCCTTCGAAGGTGCACGCGGCGCCTGGACACAGGCTGAGGACGAACCCGCTGCTCGGCCCGGGGCGGAGCGGCTGGAAACGCAACTGCCGTGCCATCACCGTGGCGATGGCACGGCAGCTGCGCGCGATCAGGAGAGGCCCTGGATCAGTTCAGCAAGAGGTGGCCGTGCCCGAGGAGATCGCGCCACAGGTCTTGGTGAACATGCCCTTGATCGCGCCGCCGAGCGAGAACACGACGACGGCGATCAGTGCGGCGATGCCGGCGATGAGGAGGCCGTACTCGACGGCGGAGGCGCCGCGCTCGTCCATCTTGGCGAGGCGGGCGTTGAGGATGATGCGCATGTAGTCGACCATGAGATTGTCTCCCTTTGAGTTCTGGAACCGGCGTTGAGACCGGTGGGCCTCACAACGTCAACTATGGTCGAGCGCAAGGGCTGCGTGACCGGGCGCGAGGCTCGGCCCCTCTAGTCAATTGGGACTATGCCGGTCCGACGAACGTGGTCGGTCGAGGGCCGACGGAGGTCAGCGGTTGGTGGGGCGAACGCTCGAGAGCAGCCCGATCCGCATGGCGGTGACCAGAGCCTGGGCGCGGTTGTTGGCGCCCAGCTTCTGGTAGATGCGGGCGATGTGCGACTTCGCCGTGGACTCGCTCATGAAGAGCTGCTCACCGATCGCGGCTGCGCCCAGTCCGTCGGCCAGCAGCAGGAGCACCTCGTGCTCTCGCTCCGAGAGCCGGGTGGCGCTTGCGGTGGTACGACGCATCATGGCTCCGCCCAGCCCGCTGCACAGGAAGGACCGCGGAGCCACCGACGCGTGCCGCGCGGCCTTCACGACTTCGCTGGACGGCGCATCCTTGCCCACGAAGCCGGAGGCCCCTGCCTCCATCGCAGCGAAGATCTGGTCGTCCCCGGAGTGCATCGTCAGCACGATCAACCCGGTCGTGTCGCTGACCTTGCGGATGCCCCGGACGATGTCGAGGCCGGTCCCGTCCTGCAGCTGCAGGTCGACGACGGCGACATCCGGGGTGTGCTCGTCGTACATGGCCAGGGCTTCGGTCACGCTGCCCGCGAGAGCGGCGATGGTCATGTCCGCCTCGAGCTCGAAGACGCCGGCGAGGCCGTTGCGGATCAGCTCGTGGTCATCGACGAGCATGACGCGGATGGGCTCGGCATTCATGCACCCAGCATGGCATTCGAGCCGGTCGATTGCTGGGAGCCACTCCCGACACTCTCCGGGGTGCACACGGAGATCATCGTGCCGCCGGACGGTCCCGAGCTGATCTCGAGGGTCGCGCCGATCAGCAGCGCACGCTCGCGCATGATCTCCAGGCCGTGGGAGTCGGGCCGGGCCTCCTGCAGTCCCTGCCCGTTGTCGGTGACCGTGATCAGCGCCCCCGGCGCGTGCACCTGGCAGTGCACGTCGATGCTGGTGGCCCGGGCATGGCGGACGGCGTTGGTCATCGCCTCCTGGGCGATCCGGAAGAGCTCAGCCTCGACCTCGGAGCGGAGCCGGGTGGTGCGCTCGTCCAGGGTGACCTGGATGGGGACCCCGGAGACCTCGGTGAGGTTGCGGGCGATGGCTCCGATGGCGGTGCCGAGGCTCTCCGCGGTGCCGACGCTGGTGCGGAGCGTGACCACCGAACGTCGGACCTCGGCGACGACAGCCGTGATCCGCTCCCGGAGGGCCTCGATCTGCTCGGCCTGCTCGGGCGAGGCGGGCCGTGCCCCGAGGGCGTCCACGAGGTAGCCGAGCGAGGCGATGTCCTGGGCCACCCCGTCGTGCATCTCGCGGGCCAGCCGGCGACGCTCCTCGGCAGTGGCAGCGTCGCGGAACGCCGCGAAGAGCAGTGCTGTGTCGAGGTGGACGGAGCTGGGTCCCAGCAGACGGCTCAGGTGCCCGATCCGGTCCTCGAGGCCGAGCACGCCCGGATCGAGCCGCTCGGACAGCAGCCCGCCGACCACGGCGGTGATCCCGGCCTGGGTGACGAGCGGAAACGCAAAGGCATGAGCGGCGATCACCGGTCGTCCGAGTGCCCAGGCCTCGACCGCCAGGTCGTCGCACTCGGTGGCGTCGTCGGTGGGGGAGCTCGTCTTGGTGATCAACGGAGTCAGGGTGTCGCCACGCGGCACGTAGAGGGCCAGCACAGCAGCGGGCAGCTCGTCGCGTACCGCGCTCAGGATCACCCCGCCCAGCGGCACCGGGTCGAGGCCGGAGCTCAGACCGCCGGAAAGGCCGATCAGCTCGCGGATCAGGGCCTGGGCGTTGCGGTACGGCGCCAGCGGGTCCGGCACCTGGCGCAGGGAGGAGTGCAGGAAGCTCGCGATCAGACCGAGGCCGAGGCCGGTGGCACTCCAGGTGAAGGCCGCCAGGCCCTGGGCGGAGGTCAGCCCGCCGGACACGGTGTAGGCCACGACCACGATCACCGTGAGCTGGGCGGAGAGGGCCAGCCCGACCCCGCGTAGCCCGCGCTGGACACCCGCCGCGAACGGCGGCACCGCCAGCGCGGCCAGCACTGCGAGCGACGCATCCAGCGAGAGGCCGCAGACCCCTCCGACCAGGGCGGCTTCCATGATGGAGACCGCCGTCAGGCTCAGGCGCGGCTGCGTCTGGGCCAGCTGTGCCGCAGCCCAGACCATGGCGATGGCTCCGAGAGCCAGCAGGCCAGAGGTGTCCCTGGCCCACAGGATGGACGCGGCGAGCGCCACCAGCGCGAAACTGCGCGCAGCGGCAGTCAGGCGTGCGAACTGGCGCTCGCGTCCGGTCACCCGAGGTTGTCCATGATGCTCATGGCAGCCGGTCCCAGAACCGCGACGAAGAGGCAGGGCAGGATGCAGAAGATCAGCGGCACGGTCATCTTCACGGGGACGGCCTGAGCCTTCTCCTCGGCGCGCTGACGACGCTTGACCCGGATCTCGCGGGACTGCACCCGCAGCACCTCGGCGATCGGGATGCCGAAGGAGTCGGCCTGCACCATGGCGCCCACGAACGTGCGGACATCCGCGACTGCGGTCCGGTCGGCGAGGCCGCGGAGTGCTGCCGACCTGCCCTGGCCGATCTGCATCTCGCTGAGCACCCGGGAGAACTCGTCCGCCAGCGGGCCATCGGTGTTGCGGGCCACCTGCTGCAGGGCGGCGTCGAACCCGAGCCCGGCCTCGACGCTGATCGTGAGCAGGTCGATGGCGTCCGGCAGGTCCTTCTGCAGGCTCGCCCCTCGGTCGTACGCCTTCTGGTAGAGGAAGAAGCCGGGGCCGAGGAATCCGAGGCCGGCTCCGATGAACATGATGACGATCCGGGTCGTGAACGACGAGCCGAGGATTCCGGAGAGGACGAGGCCGACGACGAGGCCGGCCACGGCGCCCATGACCTTCCCGCCGACCACCCGGTCCACGGTCCAGCCGGGCGGGTTCCCCGCCAGCTCGAGCTTGTGCCGGATCCGCTCTGCGGAGTCGCCACCCGAGAGCCGACGACCGATCTTGACCGCCCGCGCCTGGAACGGCGCCAGCACCCGCTCCGCGAACGGGGCGTCCTCCTCGCGGGTCATCGACTTGGGGAGTGCGGTCATCTGGTCCAGCATCGCCAGCGAACCGCCGACCCCGGTGGGGCCGCTGGTGGGCCTGAGTGCCGCGCCGAGGAGACCGACGGACACCGCGACGAGGAACACGCCGAATACGAAGAGAACGATCACGTCACACCTCAACCTTGATCATACGGCTCATCCAGAAGATTCCGACGACCAGCCAGATGGCGGCGCCACCGAGCATCGCCCACCCGCGAGGGTCGGTGAACATCGGCATGACGTACTCGCGGTTCACCAGCACAAGGTAGAGCAGGAAGCCGGGCGGGAGTCCGCCGAGGATCCAGGCCGAGAGCCGGCCCTCCGCGGACAGTGCCGCCACCTGGCGTTGCATGTACTCACGCTCACGCATCGTCACGGCGACGTTCTCCAGCAGCTCGGCCAGGTTGCCGCCGACCTGTCGCTGGATCGTGATCGCCATGACCGTCCACTCGAAGTCCTTGCTGTTGAACCTCTCGGCGACGTCGTCGAGGGCTTCTTCGAGCGGCACTCCGAGCCGGGTCTCGATCAGCACCCGCTTGAACTCGGAGGCGATCGGCTCGACGCCCTCGCGCACGATGGTGTCCACCGACTGGGTCAGCGAGAGACCGGCCGCGAGCGAGCCCGACATCAGCTGCAGGGTGTCGGGAAGCGAGCCGTTGAACGCCTTGCGACGCTTCTTGCTCTGCCGCCCGAGGTAGAGCCAGGGGAGCAGCGTCCCGACGACGAGGAAGATCACGGCGTAGACGGTGCTGCCCTTGCCGATGAGCAGCCCGACCATCAGGGCTCCCACCGCGATCCCGGCGTGCAGCAGCAGCCACTCCGACGACTTCAGTGGGCTTCCCGCGCCCTCGAGGCGTCGGGTGATCCGCGCTTCGATGAAGCCGGTGCGGCGCAGCACCCCAGCGGCCGCGTCGGTCACCTGGGCGATCGCCTGGTCGGTGTCGAGGCGGCCCCCGCCGGCCTCGGCGTGCTTGCCGTTGAGCCGGTCGGTGTACGAGGCGACCCGGTCCTCGGGGGAGAGCCTCCGCGCGGCACGACCCGGGGCCAGGACCGCGATGATCAGCAACAGTCCCAGGCCGATCCCACCGACTCCGGCGTACATCGCCCAGGCCGGAAGCAGCAGGGCGTTCGTCGGCGAGGCGGGCTCGCCGCCGGAGGGAGCGGGCGCCGGGGTGGCGTCGCGGACGGTCGTGAAGGCGCGCACGCTCAGGGCGCCGGCGTCCGTGGGCAGCTCGACCTCGAGGGTGGCCTCGGTCGCGGTGACGCTCTCCGGCACCTGTGCGGTCACGAGCACCTGGCGGGCCAGGCTCTCGGCCTCCTGCGAGAACGTCTCGCGCAGGGCCTCGGCGCTGGCCTGGATCACCCGGCCCGAGCCGGCCTCGGCCAGGGTCTGGAGCGGGGCCGGCGCTGTGCCGGACTGCTCCAGGGAGACGATGTCGACCAGCACCTCGGCCTCGGTGACCGCGGAGGTCACGTCGCCGATGGCGGTCTTGGTGGTGTCGGCGCCGTCGGACAGCACGACGAGGCTGCGCTGGCCGTCCGTCCCGGCCATGCCGACTCCCGCGAGCACGCCCTCGTAGAGGCGGGTGCGTCGGCTCAGCGCGAGCTCCGAGATCACCTGGCGGGCCTGGTCCCGATCGAGGGAGGGCGCCAGCGGCTCGGCCACGTCGCCGGCGAAGGAGACGATCCCGACGTAGACGTCGTCCGGAACGGCGTCGAGGAACGCCAGCGCGGCGGTCTTGGCGCTGGCGAAGCGCTGGCCGCGCATGGAGTTGCTGGTGTCGATCACCAGGACGGTGGTACGCCGTACGTCGGTGTTCGCCGTGGCGAGCGCGGCTTCCGACTCGGCCTGCTGTCCGTCGATGGTGACCGAGATGTTGGCGAGGTCCACCTCGACGTTCTGGGGCACCGAGACCAGGACCTGGAGGCCCTTGCTCGAGGTCTCGACGTGGGAGATGGAGGCGTCGTCAGCGGCCAGCGCGGTCAGGGGGGACGCGAGGACGAAGACGGCCGCGAGCGCGGCCGCGCGCAGGGAGCGAGGTAGCAACCGGGACATGGTGGTCATCTCTGCGGCGCATCCGCCGCGAAGATCATCGGATCGACCGTGACGTTGGAGTGGGCGAGCTTCTCGATGAAGTTCGGCCGCAAGCCGGTCGGGCGGAGCAGACCCTGCGTGTTGCCGGCGGCGTCGAAGCCGGCTGCGTGGTCGTAGAGGAAGACGTCCTGGAGCGTGATGATGTCGCCCTCCATGCGCCCCACCTCGGTGATGTGCGTGATCCGGCGCGTGCCGTCCTTGAAGCGGGTCTGGTGCACGATCATGTCGACCGCCGAGGCGACCTGCTCGCGGATGGCCCGGATCGGCAGGTCCATGCCGGCCATGAGCACCATCGTCTCCAGCCGGGAGAGCGTGTCTCGCGGACCGTTGGAGTGCAAGGTACACAGCGAGCCGTCGTGGCCGGTGTTCATCGCCTGGAGCATGTCGAGGGCCGAGGCGTCACGGACCTCACCGACCACGATGCGGTCGGGCCGCATGCGCAGGCTGTTCTTGACCAGGTCGCGGATCGCGACCTCGCCCTTGCCCTCGATGTTGGAGGGACGTGACTCGAGTCGGACCACGTGCGCCTGCTTCAGCTGGAGCTCGGCGGCGTCCTCGATCGTGACGATCCGCTCGTCGTGCGGGATGAAGGAGGACAGCACGTTGAGCGTGGTCGTCTTGCCGGAGCCGGTGCTGCCCGACACGATGATGTTGAGCCGGCCCCGGACACAGTCCGACAGGAAGTCGCGCGACTGGTGCGAGAGGCTGCCGAACCTGATCAGGTGCTCGTCCGTCAGCGGGTCGGTGGCGAACTTGCGGATCGTCAGGACCGAGCCGTCCACGGCCAGGGGCGGAATCACGGCGTTGACACGGCTGCCGTCGGGGAGCCGAGCGTCCACCATCGGGCTGGACTCGTCCACGCGCCGCCCGATCCGGGAGACGATCTTGTCGATGGTCCGCCGCAGGTGGGCCTCGTCGGTGAACTGGGCCGGCGCCGCAACCAGGCGGCCGCTCCGCTCCAGGAAGATGTTCTCCGGGCCGTTGACCATGACCTCGGAGACCTCGGGGTCGCGCAGGAACGGCTCGATCGGCCCGTAGCCCAGGATGTCGTCGCTGATCTCCTGGGTGACCCGGGTGCGGTCGGCTCCGCTGAGCGGCGTGTCGTGGGCGCCGAGCACGTCGGCGAGCACCGCGCGCACACGCTGGTCCAGCTCGCTCTGGTCCATGTTGGCGTCGTAGAGGTGCGGACCGAGCTGCTTGAGGAGCTCGGTGTGCACGTTCTCCTTGAGCTCCTCGATCCGGTCCTGCTGCTTGCTGACCGCAGACCGCCGCTGCGAGAGCGACGACTCCGGAGCGGGCCGCGGCGGCGTCGACTTCGTCATGGCCGCGGCCAGATCGGGCTCCACCTGCGTCGAGGCAGGGGCCCCCGCCGGGTCCGGAGCACCGCGGTGGGCACCGCCGGCCACGTCCCCGGACGTCGGATCTGCCTGGGCAGGGGGGTTCTTGGCACGCGAGGCGGCCGAAAGGCGGTCAGCAAGGCTCATTTGCGGATCCTGAATCGACGGGGGGCCTTCTCGGACCCCGAATCGGACGAGCCGGACACGTCAGCGACGGGATCGCCGGCCAGCTCGCTGGCCAGGCGCCGGAAGGCGACGCTGGACTGGTGGGCGGGGTTGCTGAGCACGATCGGCAGTCCCGCGTTGGTGGCAGCGGCGATCTCGATCGAGGTCGCCACCTGGGTGGCCACGCCCATCCCGAGGATCGCCTCGACCTTGTCGGCACGGATGCCGACGTCGTCGTTGGCCCGGTTGAGCAGCAGGTGCCGGTGGCCCTTGGCGATGTTCAGCACGTCGAGGGTCTCCAGGGCGACCTTGACGTTCTTGAGCGTGGGGACGTCGAGGGCGGCCACGACGATGCACTCGTCGGTCTCGTCCAGCGCCGTGAGCGTCTGCTCGTCGAATGCCGGTGCACAGTCCACGACGATGTAGTCGAAGGACTCGCGCAGCACCTGCAGCACCTTCGTGACCAGCGGCGGCGTGATCCGCTCGCGGGCATCGGGATGGCTCGGGGCGGCCAGCACCATCAGCGAGTCGTCGTGCCTGGTGAGGAGGCCGGCGAGCATCGTCTGGTCCAGCGAGTCCTGGGAGCCGATGGCGTGCTCGATCGAGTGGGTCGGGAAGAGCTGCATGGTGATGGCGACATCCCCGAAGGCCAGGTCGAGGTCGACCAGGCAGACCTTGCGCGCACCCCCGTCGCTGAGCGCCAGTGCGAGGTTGACGGAGACGGTGGTCTTGCCGACCCCGCCCTTGGGCGAGAAGATCGTGACGATCTTGCCGCTGTGCAGGGCTCCCGAGGGTCCGCGCAGGGCGACGAAGAGCTGGTGTGCCCGCTCGACCGCCCGGGACAGTGCCGCGAGGTCGTCCATGCCGACCACGTCGCGCATGCCGGACTTCATCGCCTGGGTGAGGGTGACGGTGTCCACCTCGTTGCGGACCAGGATCACGCTCACCGTGGGGCGGCTCGTCTGGAGGTGCTCGCAGGTTGCCACCGCGTCGTCGAAGTCGAGGTTGGGCCCCAGGACGACGACGTACTCCTCGGCGTGCCTGGTCAGCCAGGCCTGGAGACGGTTGGTGGAGTCCACGCCGTGCGCGCCGGCGGGGAGCGAGGTCAGCAGGTCGGTGACCGTGGTCGGGTCGCTGTCTACGGCTACAGGCATCTCACATCACCTGAACAGGTTGGTGGCGTCGACGGGCGGTCCGGGGTCCACGGTGCTGGACTGGGTGAGCAGGCCGAAGGCGAGCTCACCGTTGGAGGTGGCGTACAGGACGCGCTGGGCGTCCTTGCCGCTCAGCGCCAGGGTCAGCAGCGTGCGCGGGAGCTGCTCGGTCACTTCGCCGCCCTCGGCATCCGTGGTGGTCTTCGAGACCGGTGTCGTCGACCCGACACCGAGCACGGTGACGCGCTCGAGCAGCATCCGGGTGTACGTCTCGCCGGTGTCCGGGTCCGAGCCGTTGAGGAAGATCGCGACCTCGGAGCCGGGGTTCACGAAGCCGGCGACGCGGGCAGGGTCCGTGAGGTTGACCGAGATGGCCAGCTCGCCCTTGGGGATGCCCAACGGGGACTCGGCGAAGCTCTCGCCGGCGAACTTGTCGGCGATGACCTGCTCGCCCGGGTAGATCGGGCTCGTGGCCACCAGGCCGCGGAGGTCGTCGATGCTGGTCCGGTAGTTGGGCAGCAGCTGCTCACGGGGGACCGGCTGCAGCGCCAGCTTGCCGCTGTTCGCCGCGTCCTCGATGGTCTCGCCCGCCTCGATCGGAGCCACGGCACGCAGGACGTTGACGGTGTCGAACCGCGCCTCGGCTCGTGCGTCCGCACTGCGGACGTAGAGGAAGACGAGGATGGTGCCCAAGGCGGCAATGAATGCAGCCGCAATGAGGAGGATCCTGCGTCGGTCCATCGGAGGCACCTTTCGGGAGAGGACCGGTCCCGGCGCCGATGATCGGCGACGGTCCCGTGTTGTCCAGACGCTGCGACGTCCTCCGACTGGAGGACGCTCACATCACCCGTAACTCTAGACAACTCGGCCCCCGTGCGTGGTCGAATCGGAGAAGTGTCGGTCCGCAGTGTCCGAGGCGGGATCGTGGCCGAAAAGCCCGGTTCCTAGGGGGAGTACAGCGCCGCCACGTCCTCGCGGAACTCGCGCATCACGACGTTCCGCTTCAGCTTGAGGCTGGCCGTGAGCTGCCCACGCTCCTCCGTCCAGTCCTCCGCGAGGATCGTGAACTTGCGGATCGACTCGGCCTTGGAGACCGCCTTGTTCGCCTCCTCGACCGCCAGGGCGATCTCGGCGTGGAGGTCCGGGTCGTCGACATGGTCTGCCACGCTGCCGGACTTGCCGTGCGCCGCTGCCCAGGCCGGGAAGACGTCCTCGTCGATGGTGACCAGGGCGGCAATGAACGGCTGGCCGTCACCGACCACCATGCACTGACTCACCAGGTGGTGGCCGCGCAGGCGGTCCTCGAGCACGGTGGGAGCGACGTTCTTGCCGCCCGCGGTCACCAGGATCTCCTTCTTGCGTCCCGTGATCCGCACGAAGCCCTCGTCGTCGACCTCTCCGACGTCGCCGGTGTGGAACCAGCCGTCCCGCTCGATCGTCTCGCGCGTTGCGTTCTCGTCGTTCCAGTAGCCCGCGAAGACCTGCCCGCCGCGGAAGAGCAGCTCACCGTCGTCGGCGATCCGGACGGCGGTGCCGGGGAGCGGGCGGCCGACGGTGCCGATCTTGGCTGCGTCCGGCAGGTTGACCGTCACCGCGGCGGTGGTCTCGGTGAGTCCGTAGCCCTCCAGGATGGTGAGGCCGATGCCGCGGTAGAAGTGGCCGAGCCGCTCCCCGAGGGGAGCGCCGCCGGAGATGGCGAACTCGCAGTCACCGCCGAGTGCGTCGCGCAACCGGCCGTAGACCAGCCGGTTGAACGCCGCGTGCTCGGCGCGGACCCGCAGTGACGGGCGGCCGCGGTCCAGCCCACGCGAGTAGGCCATCGCGGTCTCCGCAGCCCGGTCGAAGAGCTTCCCGCGACCGTCGGCCGCGGCGTTCTGCGACGCGGTGTTGAAGACCTTCTCGAAGACCCGGGGGACCGCCAGCAGGAAGGTGGGCCGGAACTCCTGGAGGTCGGCGAGGAGGTTCTTGATGTCCGAGCTGTGTCCCAGCCGAGTCCGGGACTTCACGGCGCCGACCTGGATGATCCGCGCGAAGACATGGGCCAGCGGCAGGAACAACAGGGTGGAGGCGTGCTTGCTGGCAAAGAGGCGAGACAGCTCGTCGACGGCCACACCGAGCTCGAACATGAAGTTCCCGTGCGTGAGCATGCAGCCCTTGGGCTTGCCGGTGGTGCCGGAGGTGTAGATGAGCGTGGCGAGGTCCAGCGGGGTGCTGGCCGCCCTGCGCGTCTCGAGGGTCTCGTCGGAGATGTCCTCTCCCAGTCGCGAGAGCACCTCGATCGCGTTGTCGGTGATCGACCAGACGTGGTTGAGGTGCTCGAGCTCGCCGCGCGCAGCGCTGATGCGGGCCCGGTGCTCCGAGGTCTCGACGACCACGGCGCGGGCGGCCGAGTCCTGCAGGATCCACCCGATCTGCTCGGTGGAGGAGGTTTCGTAGATGGGGACGCTCACGGCCCCGGCGAACCAGATGGCGTAGTCGACCAACGTCCACTCGTAGCGGGTCTTCGAGATCAGCGCGACCCGGTCGCCGACCTCGACCCCGGCCGCGACCAGGCCCTTGGCCACGGCGCTGACCTCGCGCAGGAACTCTGCGGCCGTGACGTCCTGCCAGTCCCCGGCGGCGGACCTGCGGCTGAACACCACGGAGTCGCCGGCCTCACGAGCGTTGGTCACCACGTCATCGGTCAGGTTGCCGACCGCCGGCACCTCGATCGTCAGGGGCGTGGAGAACTCACGCACGGGACCTCCTCAGCAGGCTTCCGGAGCCCCGGCCGGGGGCTTCCCGGGGGAGGCTACCGCTGCCCGGGACGCGGTGGCTCATCCGGTAGGGTCGCTGACCGAAGTGCAATGCCGTCGGGCCCCGCCAGGACTCAGCCCACGCACCACCAGCAGACTCCCAGGAGCTTCCATGGCCGAGCAGACGACGTCCTCGATCGTCATCGACGCCCCGCCCGCACAGGTGATGGCGGTCATCGCGGACTTCGCCGAGTACCCGGCCTGGGCCAAGGGCGTCCAGACCGCGGACGTCGTCTCGACGTACGACGACGGCCGCGCGGAGCAGGTCTTCTTCAGCCTCGACGTCTCGCCGATCAAGGACGAGTACACGCTCGCCTACATCTGGGACGGCGACCGGTCGGTCACGTGGACGCTGGTGGAGGGCAAGATGCTGCGCGCCCTCGACGGTGCCTATGTGCTCAAGGACCTCGGCAGCGGCTCGACCGAGGTGACCTACCGCCTCGCCCTGGACGTCTCCATCCCGCTGATCGGCATGCTGAAGCGCAAGGGCGAGAAGATCCTGATCGACACCGCGCTCAAGGGGCTCAAGAAGCGCGTGGAGTCGCACGGCTGACGCCGAGCGACTCCCGGGCATCGTGCGCATCCTCCTGTTCACCGGCAAGGGCGGCGTCGGCAAGTCGACGATCGCTGCCGGGACCGCCGCCCTCGCAGCGGCCGACGGACACCGGACACTGGTGCTGTCCACCGACTCGGCCCACTCGCTGGCCGACGCCTTCGGAGCCTCCGTCGGTGCCGAGCCGACCGAGGTCGCGCCCCGCTTGTTCGTGCAGCAGGTGGACGCCCAGCTGCGCTTCGAGCAGTCCTGGGCCGACATCCAGCGCTACCTGCTCTCGGTGCTCGACGTGGCCGGTGTCGACCCGGTCGCAGCGGAGGAGCTGACCGTGATCCCGGGCGCCGAGGAGGTGCTCGCGCTGCTCGAGCTGAGGCTGCACGCCCTCAGCGGTCAGTGGGAGGTGATCGTCGTGGACTGCGCCCCCACGGCCGAGACCCTGCGGCTGCTCGCCCTCCCCGAGGCCCTGGGCTGGTACATGCAGCGGGTCCTGCCGGTGGAGCGTCGGGTGGTCAAGGCGCTCCGCCCGGTCCTGCAGAAGGCCGCCGGGGTGCCGATGCCCGGCGACAGCGTCTTCGACGCCGTCGAGCGACTCCACGCCGAGCTCGACGAGGTACGGGCCCTGCTGTGCGGACCCGAGGCGAGCGTCCGACTGGTGCTCACCCCTGAGAACGTCGTGCTGGCCGAGGCCCGGCGTTCGTACACGACGCTGTCCCTCTTCGGCTACCGCGTCGACGGGGTGGTCGCCAACCGCGTGTTCCCGGCCGAGGACGCGGACGACTGGAGAGCGGGCTGGGTGCTGGCACAGGACGAGGTCCTGGAACGGGTCGCGCAGTCGTTCACCGGGTTGCCGGTCTGGAGATCGGTCTACCGGACGGCCGAGCCGGTCGGCGTGGCGGCGCTGACCGGGCTGGCGCGCGAGGTGTACGACGGCGACGACCCCCTCGCCGCGCCGCTGGGGCAGGGTCCCTTCCGGATGGCCAGGACGGGCGCCAACGCCGTCCTGCACCTCGCGCTGCCGTTCGTCTCGCGGGCGGACGTCGATCTCGCCCGGAACGGCGACGACCTCGTGGTGACCGTGGGGTCGTATCGTCGTCTCCTCACGCTGCCCAGCGGGCTGTCTCGCCATCGAGTGGTGGGCGCGCGGATGGAGCACGGGGAGCTGCAGGTCAGGTTCGAGGAGCGAACCTCCGCAAACGAGCAGGAGTGGGTCACGTGAGCGAGCCGGACGACGGGCCAGCGCCCGAGGACGAGGTCGGGAGCGTCTCCGACGAGGCGGTCAAGCTCTTCGGCGCGCTCTCGGACTGGGCGCGCGACCACGGGACCGAGTTCGGCCACGGGCTCTCCGGACTTGCCGACCAGGCCGCCCGCTCGGCGCACGAGGTCACGGAGCACATCGCCACGGGCAGCGAGGAGTGCACCTACTGCCCGATCTGCCGGACCGTCCACCTGGTCCGGCTGGCGAGCCCCGAGGTGCGCAACCATCTGGCTGTGGCAGCCTCGTCGCTGTTGCAGGCGGTCGCGGGCGTGCTGGCCACCACCGTCCCCGGCGAGCCGGGCGCGAGCGACCGGCCGCCTGGCGGGGGCGTCGAGCACATCGACCTGGATTCCGAAGAGCACGACGGCGGCTGGCCCGAGGAGAGCGACGAATGACCCTGTCTTGCGGCATTGACGTGGGCGGTACCAAGATCGCCGGTGGCGTGGTCGACGAGGACGGCACCATCGTCGAGGAGCTCCGGGTCGAGTCGCCGGCGACCGACACCGACGCGATCGAGACCGCGATCGCGGACATCGTCCAGGAGCTGGGCTCGCGGCACGAGATCACCGCGGTGGGCGTCGGTGCCGCCGGCTACATCGACAAGGCGCGCGCAGTGGTCCTGTTCTCGCCCAACCTCGCCTGGCGCAATGTCGACCTGAAGGCGGAGCTCGAGGAACGGATCGACCTCCCCGTCGTCATCGAGAACGACGCGAACGCCGCGGCCTGGGGCGAGTTCCGCTTCGGAGCCGGGCACGACGTCGAGGACCTGCTGCTGGTCACGGTGGGGACCGGAGTGGGCGGAGGCGTGGTCCTCGACGGCTCGCTCTACCGGGGTGCCTTCGGGGTCGGTGCCGAGATCGGCCACATGCGCGTGGTGCCGCACGGCATCCTCTGCGGGTGCGGCAAGCTCGGTTGCTTCGAGCAGTACGCCAGCGGCTCCGCCCTGGTGCGCGACACCCGCGCCGCGGCCGGCCGGTTGCCGGAGGCCGCCGACCTGCTGGCCCGGGTGGGCGGCGACCCCGAGCTGATCACCGGACCGGTGATCACCCGGGCCGCCCAGGAGGGGGACGACTTCGCGATCGCGCGACTGGCTGAGCTCGGCACCTGGCTGGGTGCCGGGATCGCGTCGTTGACCGAGATCCTCGATCCGGCCGTGGTCGTCGTCGGCGGTGGTGTCAGCGAGGCGGACGGCCTGCTCCTGGAGCCGACCCGGGCCTCGTTCCTCGCGCAGCTGGCGGCCCGCGAGCACCGACCCGCTCTCGAGATCCGCAAGGCGCGGCTGGGCAACAAGGCCGGCCTGATCGGCGCTGCCGACCTGGCTCGTCGGTAGCGACGCGGTGGGGCTCTTCATCGGTGTCGACGTGGGCGGGACGAAGGTGCTCGCCGCCGAGGTGACCGCGGACGGAGCCCTCGGACGGAGCGCCCGGCGTTCCACGCCGGGACGCCGGGTGGACGCGGCCCTGGTCGAGGACGCGATGACCGCGGCGGTCCTCGAGGTCGCCGCGGGGCAACCGATCGCCGGGGTCGGGGTGGCCGCCGCGGGGTTCGTCGACCGGTCCGGCGACCGGGTGATGTTCGCCCCGCACCTGCCCTGGGCCGACGACCCGGTCCGTGCGCGGCTCTCCGAACGCTGGGGCACCGTCGTCGCGCTCGACAACGACGCCAACTGCGCAGCGCGGGCCGAGGGCGCGCACGGCGCGGCCCGCGGATCGGCCGACGTCGTCATGGTGACGCTCGGGACCGGAATCGGAGGAGCCGTGATGCTCGACGGTCGCGTGCACCGGGGACGAAACGGCATGGCGGGCGAGTTCGGCCACATGCAGGTGGTTCCCGACGGGCGCCCCTGCGAGTGCGGCGGCCGCGGGTGCTGGGAGCAGTACTCCAGCGGCAACGCCCTGGTCCGGTACGCCCGGGACCGGATCGGTCAGGAGCCGACGGTCCTGGAGGAGCTGTGCTCGGGCCGGCCCGAGCACCTCACCGGACCGATGGTCACCGCGGGGGCCGAGACCGGGGACCTCGTCGCGCGTCGTGCGTTCGCCTCGGTGGGGGACTGGCTCGGGATCGGTGTGGCGAACCTGGTGGCGGCGTTCGACCCCGACTGTGTCGTCGTGGGCGGTGGGGTCTCCGCGGCCGGCGACCGGCTGCTGGACCCGGCGCGGACCGCGCTGACCCGCTCACTGGTGGCGGCCGGGCACCGCGTCATCCCGCCCGTGCTGCGCGCGACCCTGGGCCCGGAGGCCGGGGCGGTCGGTGCTGCGGACCTGGTGCGAACCGTGGTTCAGGGCCGTCGGTAGGACGGGACCAGCTCGCCCGCGAGCTGCTCGAGGAACAACCCCACGTCGGTGACGATCCCGCGCGCCTGCGAGGAGCCCCGGTCCGCGAGCTTGGTCACCGTTGCGGGGTTGATGTCCACGCACACCAGCGGGATCGACGCGGGCAGGATGTTGCCGGTCGCCACCGAGTGCAGCATGGTCGCGACCATCAGGCAGAACCCGACGTCGGTCAGCTTGGCGCGCATCGCCCGCTGCCCCTCGATGACGTCGGTGAAGACGTCGGGCAGCGGCCCGTCGTCACGCACCGAGCCGACCAGCACGAACTCCTTGTCGTGCCGGACCAGGGCGTGCATGATGCCGCCGGTCAGGACTCCGCTCTCCACTGCCGCACGGATCGAGCCCTCCTTGCGGATCGTGTTCAGGGCCCGGATGTGGTGCTCGTGGCCGTGCTCGACGCCGTGGCCGTGCGCCAGGTCCACGCCGAGACTGGTGCCGTACAGCGACGACTCGATGTCGTGGGTGGCGAGCGCGTTGCCGGCGAAGAGAACGTCGACGAAGCCGGCATCGACCAGGGCCACCATCGCCGGAGCCGCACCCGTGTGGACGACACCGGGGCCGCCCACCCAGAGCACCTTCTTCCCGGACGCCTTGGCCTCTCGCATCCCGTCGGCCACCTGACGGACCAGCAGCGCCTGGGGCTTCTCCGAGGACACGTCCGACTCCATGAAGCCGAATGCCTCGTCGGTGCGCGTCGGCTTGGGGATGGTCACCTGGATGCCCGAGGCGCCGCAGACCACCAGCATGCCGGTGCGTACGTCGGACATGGGCAGTGTGTAGACCCGGCTCGGCGTGCCGTCGTCGGCCCGCTCGAGGATCAGGCCGCAGTCCATCTCGGGGTTGCCGACCTGCAGCCAGCGCCCTTCGACGCGGGCCCGCGTCTCGAGGTTCGTGGTGGAGTAGAACCCGTCGGGGAACACCCCGTCGGCCGTGGCCTCCGACACCTCGGCCTCGCCCGGGTCCACCATGTTGACGCCCCGGGTCTGCAGCCGCATCAGCAGTCGCTGCAGGGCTTCGTCGTCCTGGGCGATGACGGTGATCACCGCATGCGAGGGATCATCGGTCTCGCGACCGACGTCGAAGCGGTCGATGGTGTAGTCGCCGTTGTACTCCCGGATGTCGGCGAGGACGCGGCCCAGGATGCCGCGGTCCATCAGGTGTCCGGTGATCTCGACGCTCTCGCTCTCACTCACGCGACGCACCCTAGCCAAGGCTCGGCCGGCGGCGGACGGCAGCCGTCGGCCCCGGGGCGGCAGCAGGTCAGATCCGGGCGCCGTCGTCGCCCGGGTCGCGCGGTCCGCGTGGCATCAGGGCCACCAGGTAGACGAACCCCCCGATGAACCAGGTGACGAGGAGGTAGCCGAACCAGCCCGGCAGGCTGAAGCCGAGGACCAGTGCCGTGAGCAGCACGGCCGGTGAGCCGAAGAGCCCGAGCCAGGCGACCATCCGGTCGGGGGAGGCCACCGGCAGCGGTGGCGGGGGCGGTGGGACGAACTGCTCCTCGTCCCAGTCCGCTGCGCCGGGAGCCGGTGTCGTCGGGTCCATCGTCGGGCCCCTCGTCGGGTCCATCGGATCCGCCTCGTCCGACTCGGCACCAGCGGTCGCCGGATCGTCGTCCGTGCCGAGGTCCGGCCGGTCGCCGTAGTTGTCGACGATCGCGCGCCAAGCGTCGTCGTCGCTGTCGGGCTGCACCTGACGAGGGTAGTCGTCGTCGCCAACGCTGCCTATGGCCGGGAGTGCCCGGGGAGGGGCCGGAGGACGACGGGCGAACGAACCGCTACGGAGCCGTGACCCTCGCGATGAACGCCGCGGACTCGTCGAAGATGCGCGGGGCGTCGTTGTCCAGCGTGGCCACGTGGTAGCTGTTCTCGAGCGGGCGCTCGATGATCTCGGAGGAGGAGACCGTGCGGGTGATCAGCGGCTGCGAGAGCCCGTCGACGACCTTGTCGACGGTGGACCGGAAGTACAGCAGCGGGGCGGTGACTCTGGGCAGGTCGGCCACCAACGGAGGCCAGGCCTGCATCATCGAGTGGGCTGCCTTGAGCGGGCTCCGTACGTAGCCGTACTCCTGCACGCCGGGCTTCTTGATGTCGTTGGTGATGCCCGGGAACGACGGGACCAGGTGCTTGAGCACGGGGAGCAACCGGACATCGAGCCGCTTGGTGGCCACGGCGGGGTTGACCACGACCACGCCCGCGACCCGGTCCGGGTGGTCCGCCGCGAGCCGCAGCACCAGAGCGCCACCCATCGAGAGCCCGGCGAGCACGACCGCGTCGTTGTCGATGCAGAGGTTGTCGAAGACCCGGGACAGCTCGCCGTACCAGTCGTCCCAGGTGGTGCGGTTCATCTCCTGCCAGGTCGTCCCGTGCCCCGGCAGTCGGGGCACCTCCACCGCATAGCCGAGCCCGGCGAGGTGCTCGCCCCACGGACGCATGGAGGCGGGGGAGCCGGTGAACCCGTGACTGAGCAGGACGCCGATGCGCCGTCCCCCCGTGAGCTCGGGGCGCGCGGGGACGGACAGCGGTGCGGAGAGTGCCTCGATGGTCATGGGGCGATTCTGCACCAGGCAGAGAGTGTCTCCGGGGTCCGGCAGGGTCTAGGCTTCCCGCGACGGCTCGGCTCGCGCGACACGAGGATCTTGGGGAGGCTCAACGGTGTTCTACTGGTTCCTGAAGTGGGTCGCCATCGGTCCCGTGCTCCGCATCGTCTTCCGTCCCCACGTCGAGGGAGCCGAGCACGTGCCCGACGAGGGTCCGGCGATCCTGGCCAGCAACCACCTGTCGTACGCCGACTGGCTGTTCATGCCGCTCACGCTGACCAGACGCGTCACCTTCGTCGCCAAGGCGGAGTACTTCAACACCCCCGGTCTCAAGGGCTGGTTCCAGAAGAAGTTCTTCTCCGGCGCCGGCCAGGTGCCGATCGACCGGTCCGGTGCCACCGCCGCGGAGGGCGCGCTCTCCGCGGCCAAGCGGATCCTGGACGAGGGAGACCTCTTCGGGATCTACCCCGAGGGCACGCGTTCGCACGACGGCAAGCTCTACCGGGGCAAGACCGGCGTCGCCCGGCTGGCCCTCGAGACCCGGGTCCCGGTGATCCCGGTCGCCGTGGTCGGGACCGACGTGGTCGCGCCACCCGGCAAGAAGTTCGGCACGTTCACCCGGCCCGTCGTCCGGTTCGGCAAGCCGTTGGACTTCTCCCGCTACGAGGGGATGGAGAACGACCGCTACATCCTCCGCTCGATCACCGACGAGATCATGTACGAGATCATGCGGCTCTCCGGCCAGGAGTACGTCGACATGTACGCCGCCCGCGCCAAGGAGGAGTCCAAGCGGGCCGAGAAGGAGAGCGCCGAGACGCCCGGCCCAGCCTCGGAAGCGGCCTCGGCGGCCGGCCCGGCGGCGCGCCAGCAGGCCTCCTGAGCACGACTTCGGTGCGCTCCGCTCCGACCAGCCGGCGGGTCGCCGTACCCTCGGCTGCGTGACGATCCACTCCGAGCACCCGTTCCTCGATCCCGAGCCCGACCCGGTCCGCCGCTGGCGGGGCCGTCTCGGCGGGTCGGTGAGCCTCTGGACCTCCGGAGAGGGCGCCGGTCGGGCAGGTCTGACCGTCTCGTCGCTGATGGTGGCCAACGGCGACCCGGCTCGAGTGCTGGGACTGGTGGACCCGGACTCCGACCTGCTCGAGGCACTCGAGAGCACCGGTCGTGGGTTGGTCCAGCTGCTGGCCTGGGAGCACCGTGGCCTCGCCGACGCGTTCGCCGGCACCGCGCCGGCTCCCGGCGGGCTCTTCCGGCAGGCGGAGTTCGAGCAGACCGCCTGGGGCCCGCGGCTGGTGGGGGTGGGCACCTGGGTCGGCGTCACCCTGGAGAGCAGCAGCGACGTGGGCTGGTCCCGGCTGGTGACCTGCGTCGTCGACGAGGTCGCTGTCGGCGACGACGATGCCGTCCTGGAGCATCGTCGCGGTCGCTACGTGCCTCCGGGTGGACCGCAGCAGTGAGCACGGAGTCCGGCCCCACCGAGGCGCTGCTGGCCGTGGCCGACGAGCTCTACGGCCTGCCGCTGGCGGAGTTCACCCCGACGCGGGACGCACGGGCACGGGACCTCAAGGGTTCGGACCCTGGGCTCTCGCGGCTGGTCAAGGCGCTGCGCAAGCCGTCGACCGCCGCCTGGGTGGCGAACCTCCTGGTACGACACGAGTCCGAGCAGGTCGGCCAGGTCCTGGCCGTGGGCGCGGCGCTCCGGCAGGCGCAGGCCGACCTGGCCGGCGAGGAGCTGCGCGGCCTGACCCGGCAGCGCCGCCAGCTCACCGCTGCCGTGACCGGGCGGGCGCGGGCCCTCGCGGCCGAGCACGGTCAGCGGGTCACCGGTGCGGTGGCCGACCAGGTCGAGGCGACGCTGACCGCGGCCATGGTCGACGAGGGCTGCTCCCAGGCCCTGCGCAGCGGACTGCTGGTCGCGGCGCTGTCCAGCACCGGGCTCGACGGGGGAGACGTGGCGGGGTCGGTGGCCCTGCCGGAGGCCCTGGGGTTCGTGGCGACCGCCGGTCCGGACCGGCCCAGTGGCGCCGACCAGGCGGATGATCGATCCGGCGCGCGGCCCGACCTGCACGTCGTGCCGGACCCCGAGGCGGGCCGCAAGGCGCGGGCGGCCGCGACGCGCCGGCTCGAGGACGCCGAGGGCGACCTCGACTCGGCGGCCGAGGCACTGGCCGACGCGGTCGCGGACGTCGGCGAGCTGGAAGCGCGGAGCATGCAGGTGCAGGCCGAGATCGACGAGCTCAAGCTGCGCCTGGCCGAGCTCGAGGCCCGCTTCGAGGAGGTCGACGACGAGCTGAGTGACGCCGAGGTCGTCCGGTCCGAGGCACAGGACGCGGTCACCGCCGCGACGGCAGCGCGGGACGAAGCCGCCGCTGCGCTCGACCACCTGCGCTGAGGGTCGCTCAACCGGCCGCCGGCTCGAACCGGCGGTCCAGCTGCCAGACCTCGCGCAGCTGGTCGGTCGAGTCCCAGGCCCCGGTGCCCAGGCCGGCGAGGAACGCCGCCCCGAGCGCGGCGGTCTGGGTCACCCGCGGGCGCTCGACCGGCAGGCCGAGCCGGTCGGCCAGGTCGCGGCACCCCGCGTCGTCCGGCCACGGCCTCCCGTCCACCCGCAGGCGCGTGACCGACGGCAGCGTTCCGGCCGGGGCGAGGGCCTCCACGGCGCGGGTCAGCTCGCCGTCGGGTGCCCGCCACGCGGCGGTGCCGGTGGTGTTCCCGGTAGTGGTCCCGGTGTTGGTCCCGGTGTTGGTCACGATGAGCGGCTCGGCGCCGCTGCGGTACCGCGCCTCCCCAGCCGCGAAGCACGCCTGCCCGAACAACGACGCCTCCTCGTCGCCGGCCAGCCCCGCGATCGGCAGCGACAGCCCGCAGAACGACCGCGCGTCCGTCGTGTCGATCTCGCCCCAGCTGGGGACCAGCTCCGGCAGCGCATCGCGGGGTACGCCGAACAGCCGGCACAGCTCTGCGGACCAGCGCCCGTCGCCGAGGTCGAGGAGCAGGGTCCGGCCGGCGTTCGACACGTCGGTCACGTGCCAGGTGCCTCGGGTCATCCGGGCGACCAGATAGGACTCGATCGACCCGACGGCGTAGCGGCCCTCCTCGACCAGGGCCCAGGTGCGGGGCTCGTGCTCGGCCAGCCAGCGCAGCCTCGGCGCAGCAGACGTGGGCGCGAGGGCGCGTCCGGTCAGCTCGCGGACCCGGTCCTCCGCGCCGGTCGCGCGCAGGACCGCGCAGCTCCCCTCGGCCCGCCGGTCCCGTCCCCCGATCGCAGCTCGGGGCGAGCCGAGCGTCTCGCGGTCCCAGAGCAGGAGGACGTCCCGGTCGTTGCTGATCCCCACCGCGGTGAGCAGGCTCGCGTCGTAGCCGGTCAGGGCGGCGCGGGTCGCCGCGAGCGTGGCTTGCCAGATCTCTTCGGGCGCGTGCTCGAACCAGCCCGGTTGGGGCACGCGGTGCGCGAGCCCGTGCCCGCCGCTCGTCACGACCGAGCCGTCGGGATCGACGGCGACGGCGGTGACACCGTCGCTGCGGACGTGCAGCGCCAGGACGCTCATCCCGGAGGAAGTTGTCCGCGCAGGATCTCCAGGACCCGCTCGTCGACCCAGGCGCCGTCCGCGGCGACCCGCATCTCGTAGTTCTCCGTGCCGACCCAGGCATGGAAGTCCCGCGCGCCCAGGGCTCGCGCCCGCTCCTCGAGCTCGGCCTCGAGCTCGGGGGTGACGGTCACCTTCTCCTCGTCGGTCGACGCCGTCAGGTAGAGGTCGCTGAGGTCGAGCAGCCGGGCCAGCTCGGTCACCGGGTCGGTGTGGTCGTCGACGCGCAGGTCCACCGCGATGTCGTCGAGGCCGCCGTACCCCGCCCCGTCGCGCACCACGAGGATCGCCGCCGACTGCCGGCCGCGGCTGTCGCCACCGGCGTCGTCCCCGGCGGTGAGGGCAGCCAGCAACCGGCGCGCCAGGGGAGCGTCGTCGTCGGAGGTGTCCCAGGCCGCCTGCATCGCGAGCACCACCTCCTCGCCGGCGAGGATGTTGCCCTGGATCGCGAACCCGTCTCCGGTGACGCCGCCGGCCCAGTCGAGACAGGCCGAACCGGTGTGGGTGGCCGCGTTGCCGTCGAGGTCGACGATGCCGACCTGCCGGTGGTCGCGACCCTCGTCGTCCTCCAGCAGCCGCTGCAGGGCGACCGGCGCGGTGGCGCCGTCGTCGAGGTGGGCCAGCGCCTGCCCCTTGTAGGCGACGTTGGCGTCGGCCTGGGTGGCGATCGCACCGACCTGCGCCACGGCGGCCGGGACCGCCGACCCGACCGCCAGGAACTTGGAGGCGACTGCCACGCCCCAGGACTCGCCGTCTGCGGACCGGGCCACGATCGAAAAGGTCATGGCGGGAGAGTAGTGCCCGCTGGTGGTGCAGCCCGGCTCGAATTCGCTTGCCTTCAGGTCGGGTTGAAGTTGGAGGATGGGCGGGTGCTCTCCAGACTCGGCTTCCCGTCTGTCGGCGATCATCGTCGCTTCGTCACCGCGATCGGCGTCGATGCCGTGGGGAGCGGTGTCTTCATGCCGGTCTCGATGCTGTACTTCCTCGCGGTCACCCCGCTGAGCCTGATCCAGGTGGGCGCCGCGCTCTCGCTCGCGTCGTTCGTGTCGCTCCCCGCCGGTCCGGTCATCGGGTCGCTCGTCGACCGGCTCGGGGCCAAGCGCGTGCTGCTGGCCGGGAACGCCCTGCAGGCACTGGGGTTCGCGGCCTACCTCCTCGTCGACTCGTTCGCCGGCGTCGCGCTGTGGACCATCGTGGTCACGCTGGGGCGCACGGCGTTCTGGGGTTCCTACGGCACGATCGTGGCCGCGATCTCCGCGCCCGGAGAGCGGGAGCGCTGGTTCGGCTTCCTCGGGGCGTTGCGCAACGTGGGGTTCGCCGTGGGGGGACTCGCCTCGGGGCTCGCCGTCTCGGTGGACACCGACGCGGCGTTCCAGGCCGTGGTGGCGGTGAACGCCGTGTCGTACCTCGTCGCCTTCTGGTTGCTGCTGGCCGTGCCCGAGACCGTGGCCGGCCGGCACCAGTCGCTGCCGGGGGACTGGCGCACCGTGCTGGCCGACCGCTCCTACCGGCTGCTGGTCGTGGCTCAGGTCTGCTACTCGCTGCCGATGATGATCCTCAACATCGCACTGCCCGTGTACGCCGTCACGGTGCTCGGCCTCCCGGGCTGGATCATCGGCGTCGTCTTCACGATCAACTGCCTGATGGTGGGCTTCGGCCAGGGCCTGGTGGTCAACGCGTTGACCGGTCGGGTCCGCTTCCGGGTGCTGCTGCTCACCCAGGGGGCCTTCGTGGCGTCGTACGTCGTCTTCCTCGGGGCGAGTGCGCTGTCGCTCGCGGTGGCGACCGTCGTGGTCGTGCTGGGGGGCGTGATCTACACGATGGCCGAGCTGCTCGGCGGTCCCGTGCTCGCCGCGCTCTCGGCCGAGGCCGCGCCGGCTCATCTGCGCGGCCGCTACCTCTCTCTCATCCAGCTCGCCTGGAACCTCAGCTCGACGATCGGTCCGGTCCTCTTCGCGTGGCTCCTCGAGCGGGGAGCCGCCCCGCTGTGGCTCGTGATGACGGGGCTCGCGGTCGTGGCCACGGTGGTCGCGGTCCGCCTCGGGGAGGCGATGCCGCAGGCTGCGGCGCGGGTCACCAACCACGCGGAGGACGCGGTGGCGGCCTGACCCGGCCACTGGCGGGCGCGACTGCCGCGGGACTAGGGTCGTACCTCCATGTGAACGATCCAATACAGGAGTGGACATGCGCGTCGGAGTACTCACCGGAGGCGGGGACTGCCCCGGACTCAACGCCGTCATCCGGGCGGTGGTCCGCAAGGGCGTCCGCACCCACGGGTTCGACTTCCTGGGCTACCGCGACGGCTGGAAGGGCCCGCTGGAGGGGCTGACCATGCCGCTCGGCGTGGAGGAGTGCCGCGGCATCCTGCCCCGTGGCGGCACGATCCTCGGGTCGTCGCGGACCAACCCCTTCGCGATCGAGAACGGCGTGGAGCAGATCAAGGAGAACCTCGCCGCGGACGGCGTGGAGGCCCTGGTCGCGATCGGCGGGGAGGACACCCTCGGGGTGGCGACCAAGCTGGCCGACCTCGGGGTCAACGTCGTCGGGGTCCCGAAGACGATCGACAACGACCTCTCCGGCACCGACTTCACCTTCGGGTTCGACACGGCGGTCAACATCGCGATGGAGGCGATCGACCGGCTGCACACCACCGCGGAGTCCCACCACCGGGTCCTCGTCGTCGAGGTGATGGGCCGGCACGCCGGGTGGATCGCCCTGCACGCCGGGCTCGCCGGCGGCGCCAGCGTGGTGCTGATCCCCGAGCAGCCCTTCGACATCAAGGCCGTCTGCGCGCTGGTCGAGGACCGGTTCCGCACGGAGTACGCCCCGATCATCGTGGTCTCCGAGGGAGCGGTGCCGGCCGAGGGCGGCGACATGACCCTCGTCTCCGGTGAGACCGACGCCTTCGGGCACGTCCGGCTCGGCGGGATCGGAGACCGGCTCGCCAGCGAGATCGAGTCGCGCACCGGCAAGGAGGCCCGGGCGGTCGTGCTGGGCCATGTCCAGCGCGGCGGCACGCCGAGCGCGTTCGACCGTTGGCTGGCGACCAGGTTCGGGCTGCAGGCGGTCGACGCGGTCGCGGACGGCGACTTCGGCACGATGATGGCGCTGCGCGGCACCCGGATCATCCGCGTCCCGCTCATCGAGGGCACCGGCGAGCTCAAGCTGGTCAGCCGGGAGGAGTACGCCGAGGCTGAGGTCTTCTTCGGGTGAGGGGCCCGCGTAGGCTGGTCCGGTGAACATCCCCGATCTGGCGACCCTGCATGCCATGGGCCCCGCCCAGCAGCCGACGTACCCGGACCGGGGCGCCGTCGATGCCGCCGTGTCGCGTCTGCGGGTCGCGCCCCCGCTGGTCTTCGCCGGTGAGTGCGACGACCTGAAGGACAAGATCGCCGCGGTCTCCCGGGGCGAGGCGTTCCTGCTCCAGGGCGGTGACTGCGCCGAGACCTTCGCCGGAGTCACCGCGGACAACGTCCGCAACAAGCTCCGGGTGCTGCTCCAGATGGCGGTCGTGCTCACGTACGCCGCCTCGGTGCCGGTGGTCAAGGTCGGCCGGATCGCCGGCCAGTACGCCAAGCCGCGCTCCTCGGACCTGGAGACCCGCGCCGGGGTGACGTTGCCGGCCTACCGGGGCGACGCGGTCAACGGCTTCGACTTCACCCCCGAGTCGCGGGTCCCGGACCCGCAGCGGCTGGTCGACGTCTACAACTCGTCGGCGGCCACGCTCAACCTGGTCCGGGCGTTCGTCACCGGCGGGTACGCCGACCTGCGCCAGGTGCACACCTGGAACACCGACTTCGTGCGCGAGTCCCCGGTCGGCCAGCGCTACGAGCAGCTCGCCGGCGAGATCGAGCGCGCCCTCACCTTCATGCAGGCGATCGGGGCCGACCCCGACGAGTTCCACCGCGTCGACTTCCACAGCAGCCACGAGGCGCTGGTGCTGGAGTACGAGCACGCGATGACCCGGATCGACTCGCGGACCGAGACGCCGTACGACGTCTCGGGTCACTTCGTGTGGATCGGCGAGCGGACCCGCCAGCTCGACAACGCCCACGTCGAGCTGCTCAGCCACATCCGCAACCCGATCGGCGTGAAGCTGGGCCCCTCCACCACGCCCGACGACGCCCTTGCTCTGGCCGCGAAGCTCAACCCGGCCAACGAGCCGGGCCGGCTGACGTTCATCACCCGGTTCGGCGCCGGGAAGATCCGCGAGGGATTGCCGCACCTGGTCGAGAAGGTCAACGCGGCCGGCATCGACGTGGCCTGGGTCTGCGACCCGATGCACGGCAACACCTTCGAGGCGAGCTCGGGCTACAAGACCCGTGCCTTCGACGACGTCATCGAGGAGGTGCAGGGCTTCTTCGACGTGCACCGGGCGCTCGGCACCTGGCCCGGTGGCGTGCACGTCGAGCTGACCGGCGACGACGTCACCGAGTGCGTGGGCGGCGGCGAGGAGCTCCTCGAGATGGACCTCGGCAACCGCTACGAGTCGGTCTGCGATCCGCGGCTGAACCGGGTCCAGTCCCTCGAGCTGGCGTTCCTCGTGGCCGAGATGCTGCGCAAGGCCTGAGTGGTGATCGATCTCCGCAGCGACACGCTCACCCGGCCGAGCGACGAGATGCGCCTGGCCATGGCGCGCGCCGAGGTGGGCGACGACGTCTACGGCGAGGACCCCACGGTCCGTCGGCTCGAGGAGCGGGTCGCCGGGCTCCTGGGCCACGAGGCGGCGCTGTTCACCCCGACCGGGTCGATGGCCAACGTGCTCGCGGTCCGTTCGCTGGTGGCGCCGGGCCAGGAGGTCCTCTGTGAGGCGAGCGCCCACATCGTGCGCGCCGAGCTCGGCGCCCACGGTGCCTACACCGGACTGACCAGCCGGACCTGGATCCACCCGCATGGCCAGGTGGACCTCCCGGCGATCGAGGGGATGTTCGCGCCGGACATGGGCCCCTTCTTCGTCCCGACGGCAGCGATCTCGGTGGAGAACACCCACAACTTCGCCGGCGGTGCCGTGCTCCCGATCGAGGACCTGCGCGACCTGCGCGAGTTCGCGACCGGCGTCGGCGCGACGATCCACATGGACGGCGCCCGGCTCTGGAACGCCCATGTCGCCACGGGGGTCCCGCTGGCGGAGTACGGCGCCATCGCGGACGTGCTGGCGGTCTGCCTGTCGAAGGGGCTCGGGGCGCCCGTGGGCTCGCTGATGGTCGGCAGCCTCGACGCGATCGCCGAGGCACGGGTCTGGCGCAAGCGGATGGGCGGCGGGATGCGGCAGGTCGGAATCCTGGCCGCCGCCGGCCTGTACGCGCTGGACCACCACGTCGAGCGGCTGGCCGACGACCACGGGCACGCCCGGGTCCTCGCGGAGGCCTGCGGCGTGGACCCGGCCGGAGTCGACACGAACATCGTGGTGGTGCCGCGACCGGACACCGTTGAGTTCGTCGCCGCGGCACGGGACGAGGGCGTGCTGGTCGCCGCGGTGGGTCCGCGCACCGTGCGCCTGGTCACCCACCTCGACGTGACCCGCAGCGACGCCGACAAGGCCGCCGCGGTGCTCGCCCGGCTGGTCGGCTGACGACGCCTCCGCGCCGGGAGATCCGCCCAACCTCGCCGACGTACGCTGAGGTGTGACAAGTTTCAACCGTTGGGTTGTCGTCGCTGCCCTCGTGGTGCTGGTCGTCTGCGCGCCGTTCGCGCTGCGCGCCCTGCCGGCGTCGGACCAGGACATCGACGCCGCCGGCCTGCTCGCCAGGATCGAGGCGTCGGAGTCGCGCGACTACTCGGGATACGTCGAGTCGCGCGGCAACCTGCAGCTGCCGGTCGCCGACCGGTTCACCGACGTGGGGGCGTTGTTCGGCCAGCAGACCAGGATGCGGGTCTGGTGGCGGGGGACCGACGACTGGCGGGTCGACAAGCTGCTGGCCAGCGGTGAGAGCGACCTGGTGCGCGGACCGATCACGACCGTGGAGTGGAGCTACGAGAGGGCCGACGTCACCACCAGCGTCGACCCAGCCATCCGGCTGCCCCGCTCCGCCGACCTGCTTCCTCCGGCGGTGGCCAGGCTGCTGCTGCAGGACGTCGACCCCGCCGAGCTGACCCGGCTGCCCGCGCGGCGGGTCGCCGGTCGGGACGGACTCGGCCTGCGCCTGTCTCCGGCGGCACCGCAGTCCAGCATCGACCACGTCGACCTCTGGGCCGACGCCGTGTCCGGCATCCCGCTGCGCGTGGACGTGTACGCCGCGCCCGACAGCACCACCGGCACCCGTCCGGCGCTGACCTCGGAGTTCCGCAGCTTCTCGGACCGGACCCCGAGCCCGCAGCGCACCGGCTTCTCGCCTCCGCCCGGCGCCGACGCGGAGTTCGACGACGTGCTCGACATCGCCGACGCCGCCAACCAGTACGCACCGGTGCTGCCCCCCGAGACGCTGGCCGGGCTGACCCGCTCGGCGGCCGCCGACCGGGCCGTGGGCATCTACGGCACCGGGGTGACCCGGGTGTTCGCGATCCCGATGCGTGGCCGCGAGGCCGGGCCGCTGCGCGAGCAGCTCCTGCGGACCCCCGGGGTCGAGGAGCTCGACGAGGGGACCGTGGTGCAGGTCGGTCCGCTCGGGGTGCTGCTGACCGGGTTCGACGACAGCGGCGGCTGGCTGGTCGCGGGGACCCTGACCCGCGCGGCGCTGCTGGAGGCGGCCCACGACCTCGCCGTCGGCGTACGTCTGCTGCCGGAGGAGGACTGATGATCCGCACGAGAGGCCTCACGAAGCGCTACGGCCGGATCGTCGCCGTCCACGATCTCGACCTCGACGTCCGGGAGGGGGACATCTACGGCTTCCTCGGCGCGAACGGGTCCGGCAAGACCACGACCGTGCGGATGCTGCTGGGTCTGGTGCTCGCGACCTCCGGGACCATCGAGGTGCTCGGACAGCCGATGCCGGCCGGCGTGACGCCAGGTGCTGCCGCAGGTGGGAGCGCTGGTGGAGGGACCGGCCGCCTACGGCCACCTCTCGGGACGGGTGAACCTCCGCCTCATCGACGCCATGGGGGCGGGCGGTGCGCGGGTCTCCCGGACCCGCCGCATCGACGACGCGCTCGACCGGGTCGGCCTCGGAGGAGTGGACAACCGTCCCGTGCACGCCTACTCGCTCGGCATGCGCCAGCGGCTGGGACTGGCCGCTGCCCTGCTCCGGGCCCCGCGGCTGCTGGTCCTCGACGAGCCCACCAACGGTCTCGACCCCCAGGGCATCCGGGAGATCCGCGGCCTGCTGGTCGAGCTGAACGCCGCGGGCACGACGGTGTTCCTCTCCAGCCACCTGCTGGCCGAGGTCGAGCAGATGTGCACCCGGGTCGGTGTCCTGGACCGTGGCCGGCTCGTCGTCCAGGAGCAGCTCGAGGTGCTGCAGCAGCCGACCGGCCGGGTCGTGGTCCACACCCCGGACGGGGTCGGGGCCAGGGCGCTGCTCGACGGCCGGATCGAGCAGCAGGACGGTCACCGCCTTCTTGTCCGCGGAGACGATCCCGCAGCACTCAACGCGCTCCTGGTCGGCGCCGGGGTCCGGGTCCAGTCGCTGGCCGCCGAACGTCGCTCCCTCGAGGACGTGGTGCTCGCTGCCACGAGTGCGGGCTCGGACCGGGTGGCCCGGACATGACCGCGGTGCTGATCGGCGTGGAGCTCGAGAAGCTGCTGCGCAGCCGTAGGACCTGGGTGACGATCCTGCTGATCGACGCGCTGCCGACCCTGGTCGCGGTGCTGCTCGCCCTCACCGACCTCGGACCGCGCCCCGGCACCGGTCCGGCCTTCCTGTCGGCCGTGCTCACCGACGGCACGCTGTTCCCGCTGGCGGCGTTGGCCATCGTGCTGCCGCTGTTCCTGCCGATCGCGGTCGCGATCACCGCCGGCGAGGCGATCGCCGGCGAGGCCCAGGCCGGCACGCTTCGCTACATGCTGGTCCGGCCGGTGGGTCGCACCAGGCTGCTGGTGGCGAAGCTGGTCAGCGTGATGGCGTTCGTCGTCGTGACGATCGTGGTCGTCGCGGTCACGGCGTACGTCGTCGGTGTGCTCCTGCTCGGCAAGCAGGAGGCGGGTGCGGCCACCACGAGCATCTCGGGCAGCTCGCTGTCCACGCAGGAGATGCTGTGGCGCACGGGACTGGCGCTGGCCTACGCGATCTTGTGCATGCTCGGCGTGGCGGCGATCGCGCTGTTCCTGTCCACCGTGAGCGAGTCGCCTCTCGGAGCCGCGCTCGGCACCCTCACCGTGCTGATCGCCTCCACGGTCCTGCTCACCCTCGACGCCGCGGACGTGCTGCACCCGTTCCTGCCCACGCGCTACTGGCTGGCCTTCGTCGACCTCTTCCGCGACCCGATCCTGTGGCGGGACGTGCTGCGCGGCGTGCTGCTCCAGGCCGTCTACGTGGTGGTCTTCCTGGCCGCCGGATGGGCCAACTTCACCACCAAGGACATCACCGACTGAGCGGCCTCAGCCGCGACCACACACCTCCGGGCCGGGCAGGCGAGGTGGGCCGGTGTCGAGCTGCAGCAGGGTCATCGCGATCACCACGGGGTCGCGTGGCATGTCTCCGTGCGTGACGTCGAGACCAGGGCACACGGACTGGACGGCGAACCCGGTGGCGCCCTCGAGCCGTCCGGAGTCCGGCGGCACCACGGTCTGGTCGTCGGTCGTCCAGATCGTCACCCAGCGAGGCCCCGCGGGGGTCTCGTCGCCCGCGTTGAGTCTCCGCAGCAGGTCGCTGTCGGAGGCGAGCTGGAGGCAGGCCACCGGGCAGGTGTCCGGGGCCAGGTCGCCCGCCAGCGCAGCCAGGTCGGTGCCGTGGTTGGGCGAGGCCAGGGTCACCACGCGCCGGGCGATCGACCCGCCGCCGAGCTCGGAGACCCACAGCCGGGCGACGACGCCGCCGGCCGAGTAGCCGACGACGTCGACCGAGACACTGCCGCTGTCGGCCAGCGCCGCCAGGGCTGCGGTGTGCAGGGACCGGGCCTGGTCGAGCAGGTCCCCGGTCCCGGACCCGACCGACGGGACGACGAGGGCGGTGCGGCCGGCGTCCTCCAACGCCGCCGCTAGCACCTCCAGCGACGCGGTCGAGCCGCCGTACCCCGGGACGAGCAGCACGGGGCCGGGGGAGTCCTGCGGCACCGGGCGCACCGGCGGCTCCCGGCTGAGCACGACGGCGACGATCACCGCCACGACGGCCAGGACGACGCCGCCCAGGAGCAGGAGCACGAACCGGCGACGGGCCGGAGAGAGGGCGTCGAGCACGATCAGGACCGAGCCGCGGCGTGCCCGATGAGGGCGACGTCGCTGATCGGCGTGTAGTTGCGCGCCGCGGGACCGGTGCCCGGAGGCGAGACCGTGACCAGGCGGAGCCGCACCGTCTCGGTGGTCACCGACCGGATGCGGAGACGTTGCATCGTCGAGGTGTCGCCGAGCGTCTGGTCGACGGTGGTGCCGTCGTCGAAGACCCACTGCACCCGGAGCACGCGCCGGTTGCCGTGGTACCAGTCCAGCGCGCGTCCCCGGCCGTCCGTGGCGGACTTGGCATAGCCGTTGATCAGCCCGACCGATGTCAGCGCGGTCGGCTCGTCCAGCCGGAAGACGATCTCCTCACCGGCGGCGTCGCCGGCCATCCGCCAGCAGGTCTCCGGGACGCCGTCGAGCATGTTGCGGGCCTCGTAGCGGACCATGTTGCCGCTCAGGTCCTGGTTGGGCGGGGCGGTCGCCGGCACCACCGCGGTCGCCAGCCGGGCGAGGTCCACCGGCGTCCCCGAGGGAGACGGGTCGGGGCCGTCGCTGTCCTCCTCCGTGGGCGACGGGCTCGCCTGGTCCGGCTCTCCGCCCGTCGTGGGGGTCCCGGTCGCGCTGGGGGTGGCGTCGGAGTCCGGTGCCGGGCCGCTGACCGAGGAGTCGAGGGCGCGGTCGTTGCGGTCTGCGGTGAGCAACCACAGGCCGGCGGCGCCGACCACGCCGAGTGCCATCGCCGCCACGCCCGCCATCCACGGCGCCAGGTGGCCTCGGCCACGGTGCCGGTAGGTCGTCTCGGGGACGACGGCGCGATCGTCCGCAGCGACGGGCGGCTGCTCCGCCGTGTCGGTGCGCCAGTCGGACGCCGGCGCCTGACCGCAGTGCGGGCAGGCCCGGTCGGGAGCGGTGTCGCGTCCGCAGCTCCAGCAGGTCGTCATCGGGTCCCCTCCGGGTCACGCTTCCAGCGTCAGGGTAGCGACGCGGCGCGCTCGGAAGGGCCGTCTGCACTCAGGTGGTGCGGGCCAGCTCGCTCGCGTCGACGCGGCCCACCATCGGCGGGAGCCGGCGTACGGCCTGCGCCAGCTCGCGCAGGTCCTTGCCGAGCAGCGCCTGCGGGCCGTCGCAGAGGGCGGTCTCGGGGTCGGGGTGCACGTCGACGATGACGCCGTCCGCCCCGACCGCGATCGCGGCCCGGGAGAGCGGGACCACGAGGTCCTTGCGTCCGGCGGCGTGCGACGGGTCGACGATGATCGGCAGGTGGCTGGTCGCCTGGACCACGGGCACCGCCGAGATGTCCAGGGTGTTGCGGGTGGCGGGCTCGAAGGTCCGGATGCCGCGCTCGCAGAGCACGACGTCGAGGTTGCCGCGCTGGGCGATGTACTCGGCCGCCATCAGCCACTCCTCGATGGTCGCGGTCATCCCGCGCTTCAGCAGCACCGGCTTGCCGGCCTCGCCGGCGGCCTGGAGCAGGCCGAAGTTGGCCATGTTGCGGGTGCCGATCTGGAGCATGTCGGCGTACTCGCAGACCTCGGGCACGTCGCGGGCGTCGACCACCTCGGTGACGATCGGCAGGCCGGTGGCGGCCCGGACGTCGGCCAGGATCTCCAGGCCTCGCCGGCCCAGCCCCTGGAAGGCGTACGGCGAGGTGCGCGGCTTGTAGGCGCCGCCGCGCAGGATCGTGGCACCGGCCGACTGCGCCATCCGGGCTGCCTCGAGGGTCTGCTCCGCGGTCTCGACCGCGCACGGTCCGGCGATGAACGTGAACGAGTCCGGACCGATCGGCACCTGGTGCCCGGCGGGGCCGACCCAGACCGTCGAACGGTCCGCATGGTGCTGGCGGCTGACCAGCTTGTAGGGATCGGAGATCCGGTGCACGTCGGCGACGCCGCGCAGCGTGCGCAGGTTGAGGTGGTGGAAGGACTCCAGGTCACCGACCAGGCCCACGATGGTGCGGACCACTCCCTTGGAGACGAAGGCGGCGCCGCCCACCCCTTCGACTCGTTCGACGACGTGGGCGACGTCCTCGTCGGTGGCGTCGGGCGACATGACGACGACCATGGTGTTGTCCTTCCGGTTGGGTCCCGGCTTCGGCGAAGGGGGCCAGACATGCGAAACGCCCCGCGACACTGCCGGGGGCGTTGGTGGTGGGTGCGGGCGAGGCCTAGGGGCGACCAGCCTGCACGGGGGCTCCCGGCAGGTGTCCGAAGCAGAAATAGGTTCGCGTCACGAGAAGAACGCTAGCCGGGTCGCGGTGCCCCCTGGGGAGCTACCCACCATATGGACTCCCGCCGGGCCGAGGCGTCACCTCCCGGTGGCCGCCTCGATCGCGTCGAGGTCTCGGACGGCGTAGCGGTGGTGCTCCCACTCCTCCTCGAGGATCGTGTGCAGGCACGACAGGGTCGTCTCGGCGTGCTGTGGGCTCCACGGGTTGCTCCGCGCCACGGCGAGCTCGTCGGTCGTGACGTCGGCCAGGAAGTCGCGCACCTGGGCAACCCGGTCCGCGCGGGCCGCCAGGACCTCGGCGTACGCCGGGGTGCCGGAGGTGAACACCGACATGTCGTAGCCGTCGCTCTCGTACTCGGCGTTCGGCTGGCCAAGCGGGTGGTACGGCTGGTCCACCCCCAGGACCGCTCGGCGCAGCCAGACGTCGGTGGCCATCACCAGGTGCCGCAGGGTCTGCGCGAACGACCACTCGCCGTCGACGGACACGTCGACGGTGCCGGGCGGCATCGCCGCGACGCGCGCGAGCGTGCTCGTCCAGGTGTGCTCGATCGCGGCCCAGGCCGCGCGCAGGTCATCCGGGTGCTCCGCGTGCCGTTCGGAGCGGCCCGGGAAGCGGCGGTCGAGAGCAGCGTCGACGAGCGGTGCCACGTCGATCCCGTTCACCAGGAGTGTGCTCTCGCCGTCCAGGAGCCAGGGGGCATCGATGTCGGCACCCCGCACCTCGACGCCGCGCATCACGACGTCGGACAGGTCAGCCCTGACGAATCGGGCGCCGCGCAGGTTCGCGTCGACGAACTCCACGCCGCGCAGCTGGTCGGAGGCGGTGAAGATGGTCATGGCGTCTCCTCGGACGGCTCGCGGTTGCGACGCCACGGTACCGCTGGGCACTTCGGCTGGGGCAGACTCCAGTCGTCCCCGACTCAGACCACGATGTGCTGGACCTCGCCCTCGACCTTGCGCCGGGGGAGCAGCTCGACGACCAGCATCGCCGTCAGCACCATGGCACCGCCGGTCAGCATCCGCGCGGTGGCCGACTCGTTGCCGAACAGGACCGCGAACAGTGCCGCGAAGACCGGCTCCATGCTCATGATGATCGCGCAGCGGGTGGCGGCCAGGTGTGCCTGCGCCCAGGTCTGCGCCACCAGCGCGAACGCCCCCGCGAACGCCGCCATGTACAGCACCGAGAGCCAGTCACGACCGTTGTCGGGGAGCACGATGCCGCCGGGAGCGGAGGCGACCAGGCAGATCGCCGCGATCACGATGATCTGCACGATCGACATGCCCATCGCCTCGGTCGGCCGTGACCAGGCGCCGAGCCCGACGATGTGCAGCGCGTAGAGCATCGCCGCGACCAGCGTGATCGCCTCGCCGTACCCGACCGAGAAGCCGTCCAGGGTCAGCACCCCGAGACCGGCCGTGGCCAGGAGGACCGCCAGCCAGGTCATCGGGGTGATCCGGCTGCGCAGCAGCACCGCGGCGAAGAGCGGCGTGGCGACGACGTACATCCCGGTGATGAAGCCGGACACGCTGGCCGCCGTGTGGGCGAGCCCGGCGGTCTGCAGGATCTGCGCGAGGCCGTAGAGGGCACCGAGGACGACGGCGTGCCGGCGGGACTCGGCCGAGAGCCGGGTCAGCGCCTTCGGGGCGATCAGCACGAGGAGGGCCGCGGCGATGGTGAACCGCACGGCGAGGAAGTCGAGGGTCGGGACCCGGTCGAGCAGGTCCTTGATCAGGAAGAACGTCGAGCCCCACATCGCGGTGACCGAGAGGAGCAGCAGGGTCGCGATCAGGGACGTGCGACGCGACTCGGTCACGTGGCGGCCCGCAGCTTCTTGAGCAGCGGGATGTCGGGGTTGCCGGGATCGCGGGAGCCCGGGGTCTCCAGGATGAACGGCACCCCCTCGGTGGCGGGATGGGCGAACAGCTCGACGAAGGCCCCGGTGCCGATGTGGCCCTCGCCGATGCGTTCGTGGCGGTCCTTGAAGGCTCCCCGGACGTCCATCGAGTCGTTGGCGTGGACCAGCCGGAGCCGGCCGGACCCGCCGATCTCGACGATGCGATCGACGGTCGAGGTGGTCCCGCCGGGCTCGTCGAGCGGCGCCCCGGCAGCGAAGACGTGGCAGGTGTCCAGGCAGATCCCGGCCCTGGGATGGAAGTCCAGTGCCGCCAGGTAGGGGTCCAGGTCCTCCACGCCGGCGCACAGGGAGCGACCCTGCCCGGCGGTGGGCTCGAGGAGCAGCCACGGCGCGCCCTCGTCGTCGCCGAGCGCCTCCAGGAGGGGGAGCAGCCCGTCGCGGACCTGCCGCAGCGCGGCGGCGTACCGCTCGGAGCTCTGCTCGGGGTCCGTCGCCGGGTCGACGAACGACCCGGTGTGCACGACCACGCCCTCCGCCCCGATCTCGGCGGCCCGGACCAGGTTGTGCGCCACGACGGCCACGGACCTCTCGTAGGTGGCGGGAGTGGGCGAGCCGAGGTTCACCAGGTACGGCGAGTGGATGAAGGCGCGCACGCCGCGCGCCTCGAGGGCGGTACGGAACGCGGCATCCTCGGCGGGCTTGCCCGCGGACAACGCCCACCCCCGCGGGTTGCCGACGAAGATCTGCAGGGTCTCGCAGCCCAGCTCGGTCGCCGTCGCGAGGGCACCGGCGGCGAGGCCCTTGCCGACCGGAACGTGCGTCCCGATGGGATTGCGCGCGGAGGAGCCGACCATGGCGCGAACGCTAGCGCTCGCCCGCGACCTGCTCACAATCTGCCCTGATCAGGGAGGCGGGGGCAGTGCGGGCGGAGCCTGGGACCGGTAGGTGTGCCCGGTGGGGGTGCTGAGCTCGACGGTGTGGCGGCCAGGTCGTGGGTCGCGCACCCGGCTCTGCCAACCCGGCATCTCCTTGACCAAGTTGTGGGCCTCACACAGACCCTGGCCGTTGGCCGACGTGGTCGGGCCACCGTCGGCGGCCCGGCGCACGTGGTCGTGGTCGCTGATCGAGCCGTCACAGCCCGGGTGTCGACAGTGCTGGTCGCGCAACCGGATCAGCCGAGCGTCCGCGGCGCCGAACCGGCGTCGTCGTGGATCTGCAGTGGTGGCGCAGCCGGTCACCGGGTCGGTGAAGAGCCGGCGCAGCCACGTCGGTGCCCCGGGGTGCGCGGCCAGATCGCGAGCGGTCGCGGCCGGCACCACCTCGGCGCCGATCCTGGCCGGGCGCTGCGAGCTGCCGAGCAGGCTGTCGGGAGTCATCACCAGCTGGATCTCCACCGGGACCGCGGCTGCGGTGGGCTGCCCTGTCAGTCGCTCGACGAAGAGGTCGGCCATGATCTGCGACTCTGTGCGCGCGTCGCCCGCTGCCTTGATCGACCGGGCCGACGCACGGAGGCTGGCCCACGCGGCCACGCCCTGCGCGACCGGGAGCAGCCCACACACGCGGGACATCGTGTCGGGTGCTGGCCGGATCGTGACCCGTCGGTCGCCGGCACCCTTGGCTGCTCGCCGGACCGCTGCCTCGGGGTCCAGCTCGGCAGCCAGCGCGCGGGCGGCGCCCTCCACCCGACGCGGCGTCCAGCCGACGACCGTCGGTGGGTGGATCTCGCCGGTGCCGGTGTCGACCGACATGGCGCAGAGCCGCTCATCGACGATCTTCCGGTCCTCCACCGAGAGGATCGCTGTCTCGCGGACCAGGAGCGTCGCGGTCCACTCGCCGATCTGCCCGCGGTCGAGCAACGCGAGGGTGTGGGGCATCTCGGCCATCGCCTTGGCGAAGCCGAGGTGCCGCGACCCCTGCGACGCGGGACAGCCACGGGCGAGCGCCACCTGCTCGGCGATACCCCGTCCGAGCTGCTCGCGTCGTACGCCGTGCTGGCGCTGCTGCGCGAGCTGGGACCGCTCGAAGGCGAGGGCCACCCGCGCCTGGGCGGCTGCCGCCGTTGCCTTGAGCTCCTCGAGGAGACGCATCTCGTCGATCCGCGCAGCATCGGGTCCGACCCCGATCGCGGCCGGCTCACCGTCCAGCTCGGAGACCCGCTCGAGCACACTGCGGAGCCCTCGGACCGCTGCAGGCTCGACGACCGGACGGACGCCCGGGGCGACCAAGGCGGTGTCGAGAAGGGAGCCGGTCATGGGAGTAGTCCATCAGGGACCACCGACAGTTCTCGGCGGCCGACAGAGGCCCTGTGGAATCAGCTCGCAACCGGTGCTGCAGCCGACCGGGCAGCGGCGACCAGGCACAGGACGCCGGCGACGAGGATCGGCAGCCCGATCGTGAGGATGCCGAGGAGCCCCGCACCGATGAGGGACAGCCCCGCGACCGGCAGGACCTTGTCGCGACGGGGTGCGGCGCGGCTCGCCCCGTAGCCGGCGCCGAGGGCGCCGAGGGCGAGCAGGGCGACGTACCAGGCGGCCGGCCGGTCCTCCTGGTCTCGCATGATCCCGAGGTAGACGCCGAGCATGACGAGCGTGAGCACGGCGGAGCCGAGCGCGAGGAGGTCGACGCGGTGCGTGGTCATCCCTCGAGTCTCCTCCTGTTGCGCTCGTCTGCGCCGGCTAGCGACCGAGCAGTTTCGGCAGGTCGGTGCGCAGGTGTTCCGGCTGCAGGCCCAGGGGCTCCAGCTCCTCGGCGCGCGCCCACCTGAGCTCGAAGCTGTTGTCGGGACCGTGGGCCGCCAGCTCGGGACCCGACAGCTGAGGCGTGCCGGTGACGTCCGCCATCACGAAGTACCGCGCCTCACGCCCGTTGTGCTCGCCGGCCAGCACCTGGTGGTCGGCTCGCGCCCGCAGCGTGCTCTCCTCCAGCAGCTCGCGCTCGGCTGCCTCCTCGAAGGTCTCTCCGGGCTCGACGCTGCCGCCCGGCAGCACTGCGTAGTCCCGACCGCGGACGTGGCGCTTGATGACCAGCACCTCATCTCCCCGGCGCACGATCGCGACGGCCCGCGGGCCCGGCGGCGTCCCGAGCTGCTCGAGCCAGGCCTCGAGCTCACGCGGCCGGGAGAAGAGCAGCACGTGCGGACCTCCCTGGCTCGCGGCAGCCCACGCCCGCATCCGGTCCCGCTTGCGCCGGAACGACCGGAAGTGCCAGACGACGATCGAGTCCCGGCTGAACAGCTGCCGGAGCGACTCGGTGTTCCCGTTGCAGACGAGCTCGTTGGTGGCCCAGCGGCGCAGCGACCGGCGGACCAGCCGTTGCAGCGAGAGCCAGCGGGGGAAGTCGAGTCCCACGATCAGCTCTACGCGGGGGACCACCACGTCGAGCCATGCGCTGTACGACGAGTCGACCACCCAACGGTCCTCGGCGACGACGGTGGTCATCCGCTGCCGCTGGACCGCCGTGTCCACGGCGACCCAGCCCGGCTCCCAGGTCAGGTCGTCCACCAGCGTGAGGGGGAGACCGGTCCGCTCCGCGATGCGAGCCGCGGTCGTGCTCTTGCCGGAACCGGTCACTCCGTAGACGAGGATGCGGCGGGCCTGCCCGAGTTCTGCCAAGACGGTTCCTGTCGTTCGTGGGCTCAGGTCAGATCAGGAACAGCGTGATGGTGCTGCCCTTGCGGACCATCGTGCCGGAGCTGGGGTCGACCTTGAAGACGTAGCCGAGGCCGATGTAGCTCGAGTGCCGTTCGACGTCGACCTGGAAGCCCAGGGCCTCCAGCCTCGCGGTCGCGGACTCGACGCCCGAGGCGATCAGCCCGCCCGGGACCTCGACCAGCTCGGCGCCCTTGGAGACCACCAGCCGCACGCTGTCCCCGCGGAAGAGGGTCCCGCTCGAGGGGGACTGGGAGATGACCCGACCCTCGGGCACGGAGTCCGAGAACTCCTCCGCGGCGCGGTCCACCTCCAGGCCCTTCGACGCGAGGCGCCGCTCGGCGGTGTCGGCGTCCTTGCCGGTCCAGTCCCGGACCTTGATCGGTCGCCGGCCCTGGCTCACCAGCAGGTCGACGGCGGCGCCCGGCCGCAGGGTGGTGCCGGCCTGCGGCTTGCTGCCGATGACCGTGCCGGCGGGGACCGTCTCGGAGTACCGCTCGACCGAGGTCCCGAACGAGAGCTTGGTCTCGAGCAGGGTGTCCTGCGCCTGGTCCTCGGTCAGGCCGCGGAGCTTGGGTACGTCGTAGCGCTCCTTGCCCAGCGAGACGACGACCGTCACCGTGCCACCGTCGAGGACCCGGGATCCGGCGCCGGGGTCGGTGCTGATCACCCGGCCCGCGGCCACGGTCTCGGAGTAGGCCCGGTCGGCGAGCTCGACCTCCAGTCCGGCGCCGGTGATCTTCGAGATCGCGGCCGGCTGCGCCAGACCGATCACGCCGGGCGTGGAGGTGTAGCGGGCGTAGCCGAACCACCAGGCCCCGAGCCCGGCGGTCGCGGCGAGGAGCAGCGCGAGCACCAGCAGGAGGGGACCCCGTCGGGACCGACGCGGGCCGCGCGGCGGTCGGGCCGGCCGGGCCGGTCGGGGCAACCGGGTGGTGGCGGGTGGGATGCCGGCCGGGGCGGCCACCGGCGTCCGGTCGATGGTGGTCGTCGGGTCGGTCGCGCTCGACGGCGCCATCAGCAGGGCGAACTCGGCCGCGTCGAACGGCTCGGCCGCCGTGTCGGTGCCCGCGCCCGACCGGCGGAGCGAGGCCAGACCGGGCTCGGCCACGGCCACCAGCTCGCCGGTGTCGGGATGCAGCAGGAACGGCGCCAGGTCGGTGGTGAGCTCGGGGTCGTCGTACACCCCGTCGGCCAGCGCGGAGCTGACCCGGTGCACCTGGTGCAGCAGCACGCTGGCATCCGCGGGTCGCAGGCCGCGGTCGCGGGCGGTGGCCCGGCTGACCAGCGCGTCGACGTACGCCGGGATGCCGGGCACCAGCGCAGAAGGCGGCGGGACGTCCTCGTGGACGTGCTTGTAGGCCACCTGGATCGGCGACTCGCCCTCGTGCGGCTTGGCGCCCGTGAGCAGCTCGTAGAGCACCACTCCGGCCGCGTAGACGTCGGCGCGGGCATCGGCCCGCCCGTCGACGACGAGCTCCGGGGCGAGGTAGGAGACCGTTCCGATCAGCACCCCTCCGGTCGCGGTGTGCTGGGTGTCGGTGCTGACCGCCTTGGCCAGGCCGAAGTCCGCGACCTTGACCCGGCCGTCGTCGGCGATCAGGACGTTCTCGGGCTTGATGTCACGGTGGATCAGCCCGGCCCGGTGGGCCGCGGCGAGCGCGGAGAGCATCGGCTCGACCAGGGCGAGGGCCCGGGCGGGCGACATCGGGCTCTCCTTGCGGATCACGTCGCGCAGCGTGTGCCCGGGGACCAGCTCCATCGCGAGGTAGACGGTGCCGTGCTCGGCCCCCTGGTCGTAGACCGCGACCACGTTGGGGTGGGAGAGCCGGGCGGCGGCGCGGGCCTCCCGCACGAAACGGGCCGCGAACTCGTCGTCGTCGCCGAGGCCGGGGTGCATCACCTTGACCGCGACCACCCGGTCGAGCCGGATGTCGGTGGCCTCATAGACGCTGGCCATGCCGCCACGGGCGATCCTGGCGCCGATCCGGTAGCGGCCGTCGAGCAGCCGTCCGGTGATGGGGTCGGCACCAGCGCCACTGCCCGTACGGGCGTGCCGATCTGTTGTCACAGCGACCCTCCTGCGGCCCGGATGGGGAAGAACCGGGACCCCAATCGTACGGATGTCGACCCGGCAGGTGGGGCTGAGGGATCCCCGGCGTGGCGTGGAGCGGGTTTCGCGCCTGACCGGACAGGTGCGAGAGTTGGCCCATGAGTGAAACCGGACCCGCCGACGTCGACCTGGGCGCGCTCGTCCCCGACTGGATCGACTGGGCCGAGGCCGCCCGCGAGCTCGGCGTGACCGTGGCCAAGGTGCGCACGATGATCCGCGAGCACGAGCTCGCCGCAGCGGTGCCCTCGCCGGGCGCGGGCCAGCAGATCCCGGCCGACTTCATCCAGGACGGACTGGTCGTCAAGGGACTGCCCGGACTGCTGACGATGCTGCACGACGGCCACTTCGACGACCGCGAGTGCATCGCCTGGATCTTCACCGACCTCGAGCTGCCCGGCCGTCCGATCGATGCGCTGCGCGAGAACCGGGGCTCCGAGGTCAAGCGTCGCGCCCAGGCGATGGCCCTCTGAGTCGGTCCGGGTGACCAACCGGCGTTCGATCCTCGCCGTCCTGGCGCTGCTGGTCGCAGCGCTGGTCTGGTGGCTCCAGCCGGCTGGCTCCGGCCCGACGACGGCAACCGATCCGTCCAGCGACCTCACCTGGGTCGAGCTCGACTCGCTCCCGCCGGAGGCGGCGGAGACGCTGGCCCTGATCGAGGCCGGGGGCCCGTTCCCGTACGACCAGGACGGTGGCACGTTCGGCAACTTCGAGGGCATCCTCCCGGATCGGGAGCGCGGGTACTACCGCGAGTACACCGTGGACACGCCGGGCTCCGCCGACCGCGGCGCGCGCCGCATCGTCAGCGGCGGCTCGGGGGAGTACTACTGGACCGAGGACCACTACGAGTCGTTCGAGAGGATCCGTCGATGAGCGGACTGGCGGCACTCCTGGCCGGTCGCGTCGCCCCCGGCATCTTTCGGTGGCGGGCGGCCTTCGACGCGGCCGACGTACGCCACACCGTCGAACACGCCGACTGGCGGTTCGCGTACTACGACGGCTGGAGGGACGAGTCGAAGGCCGAGTTCCTCGACGGGGTGGGATCCGCGCTGTCACTGCCCGACCACTACGGCCGGAACTTCGACGCGCTCGCGGACTGCCTGACCGACGTGGTGGCCGGCGACAGTGCGGGCACGGTGCTGCTCTGGGACGGCTGGGGGCCGTTCGCCCGGGCCGAGGAGCGGGCCTTCTCGGTGGCGCTGAGCGTGCTCGGCACCCGGGTCCATGCCGAGCGGGGCGGTCCGTTCGCGGTGCTCCTGCGTGGCGACGGTCCCGAGCCGATCGGCGTCGCCGACCTCGACTGAGCTCTGCTCGGGTCAGTCGAGGCAGAGGCAGAACGGGTGCCCGGCCGGGTCCAGGAACACGCGGAACGTCGTCCCCGGCTGGTGGTCGTGCTTCGTCGCGCCGAGCTCGACGACGGCCGTCTCGCCGGCGTCGAGGTCGTCGACGACCACGTCCAGGTGCATCTGCTGCGGCACCTCCTGCTCCGGCCAGCGGGGCGGTGTGTAGTCGTCCACCTGCTGGAAGCAGAGACACTGTCCGTAGTCCGCGCGGGCCTCGGCCCAGTCGCCGTCGACCTTCACCTGCCAGTCGAGCATTGCTCCGTAGAACGTCGCGAGGGCACCGGCGTCGGGGCAGTCGAGGACGATGCTGGGGAATCGAGCGATGGCCATGCCCGGCACCGTACCTGCGGGCTCCGACAGTCGGCCAGGGTCAGTGGGTGTTCCCGTGAGCTCCAGGCGCGCCGGGCGCGGTGGGTCGCCGCGTCGCTCAGGTCGGCGAGCCGGCCGACCTGGACTCATGGCAACGGTCCAGACATTGCGCTTGGGCGGGCACCCGGGGGTCCGCAGCTCCACCTCAGAGGTGCCCACCGAGGAATCTCGTGACTTCCCTGGCTGCCGACCCGGCCGTCGGCCTGGTCACGGGGGTCGTCGCCCTCGCGGGGCTGCTGCCACTCGAGGAGGACGCTCCCACGCTTCGGTCCGGTCTGGTCGGGCGGGCGCTCCCGCTCATCCTGCTCTCGTCGACGAGATCCGCATCGCCGACGCAGCCGGCGCGCCGGCGACGCTGCAGGGCCTTCTCGTCGTCACGGCCCTCGCCGTTGTCCTCGTCGTACCGTCACTTGCCTACCTCTTCTCGCTCGCCGAGACCACCCATCGACCGGATCAGGAAGCGCGCACACCACGCTGAAGCTGGACGCCCGGGAGCGACTTCGCAGAGCCGCCGGGACGCTCTGCCGGTATTCGATTGACACCGCGTGCGCGCGCCGGAGAATGACCGCCATGGTGTGCGAGCTGAGTGCCCTGACGTTCGGTTCACCCGACCCGGAGCGCCTGGCCGGGTTCTGGGGCGGTCTGCTGGGCCAGAGCGTCACGGTCGAACGGGGGGCACCGGCACTGACGGCACTGCCCGAGGTGGGTTTCGGTCTGCGATTCGTCGCCGGTGCCAGCGAGAAGTGGGGTCCCAACCAGATGCACCCCGACCTGAAGCCGGCCTCCAGCGACGAGCAGGAGGCTGCGGTCCAGCGAGCGCTCGAGCTGGGCGCCCGGCACCTCGATGTCGGCCAGGGACCGGACGCCGAGCACGTGGTCCTCGCCGATCCCGACGGCAACGAGCTGTGCGTGCTCGAGCCCGGGGGCACCTTCCTCGCAGGCTGCCCGTTCTTCAGCTCGCTCGCCGGTGACGGTCTCGCCGAGATCGGCTACTTCTGGCGCGATGCGCTGGCCTGGAGCCTGGTCTGGGACCAGGACGGTGAGACCGCGGTCCAGGCACCCACCGGAGGCCCCAAGATCACGTGGGGTGGCGAGCCGGTGGCGCCCAAGCTCGGCAGGAACCGGCTCCACCTCGACCTCGCGCCATCGGCGACGTCAACGGTCGAGGCGGAGGTCGAGCGACTGTCGGCACTCGGGGCCACCCGCGTCGACGCCGGCTGCGCGGACGGCACAGGCATGGCTGACCCCGGAGGCAACGAGTTCTGTGTCGTGGGGTGACGGACCCACGGCATCGCCGGTCACGGGCGTGGAACCTGCGCCCTGTGGTTGAAGGTGCCGCTGGTCAGCCGGATGCCGGTCAGGTCGGGCATGAGCCCATCCTTCCGCATCCGCTCCCGTGCCGTCGCGCCTGCGGATCGGGTGTCGGCACGCCCGTCGACCAGCTCAGACGACGCGGTCGGTCGCGGCCGAGGCCAGGTCGCGCAGCACCTGCCGGGCGTGCTCGTCGATCTCGGTGCGGTCCAGTGCGGCAAGCGCGTGGACGACGAGATCGCCGATCACCGCCTCGACCTGGGCGTGCGCACCCGAGACGTCGATGATCCGGCGCAGCTGCTCGACCTGGTCGGCGTCGAGCGGAGTGCCCAGCGAACGGTCGAGCAGGGCAGCGTCGGCGGGAGCCGCCGCGTCCAGGGCCAGCGCGACCAGCACGGTGCGCTTGCCCTCGATCAGGTCGTCGCCGGCGGGCTTGCCGGTGGTGGCCGGGTCACCGAAGACACCGAGCAGATCGTCACGCAGCTGGAACGCCTCGCCCAGCGGCAGTCCGAACGCCGACAGGCCGGCCACCGCTGCGGGCGAGGCGCCGGCGAGTGCGGCGCCGATGTGCAGCGGGCGCTCGATCGAGTACTTGGCGGACTTGTAGCGCAGCACGGTCATCGCGGTGTCCACGTCCGCCCGGGCCCGGGCCTGCACCGAGACGTCGAGGAACTGGCCGCCGATCACCTCGGAGCGGCACAGGTCGAAGACCTCGAGCGCCGGCGCCACCTGCTCGAGCGGCAGCCCGCACCGGCGCAGCAGCTCGTCGGACCAGGTGAGCAGCAGGTCGCCGAGCAGGATCGCGGCCGCAGCGCCGTACTGCTCCGGGTCGCCCCGCCAGCCGGCGGACTGGTGGTCGGCACCGAACTGGCGGTGTGTGGCGGGGCGGCCGCGCCGGGTGTCGGAGGCGTCCATCAGGTCGTCGTGCACCAGGGCGCTGGCATGCAGGAGCTCGAGAGCCGCACAGGCCCGGACCAGGGCCGTCTCGTCGGGAACATCGGTGGCGACCGCGCGGTGTCCCCAGTAGCAGAACGCTGCCCGGAACCGCTTGCCCCCGGAGACCGAGACTCGCGCCTCGGCGAGCAGCCGGACGGCGTCGCTGCCCAGCGGTGCCAGCCGCTCGGCCTGGCTGTCGAGGAACTCGTCCAGCGCCGTCTGGGTGCGCTTGCGGAAGTCGGCTCCGTCCCAGTGGCCGTCTCGCTGGTCGCGGGGTGTGCTGCCACTGCTGGTCACGCGGACGAGACTAGTCAGTGGGAGATCCGGGCGATCAGCCCGCCGGGCATTCTGGACACGGTCCACCGCGGGACCGGCAGGAACCTAGACTTCCGGCATGGTCTCGGAATCGGCACAGGGCTCGCCAGTGGGCTCACCACAGGGCATCGGGGAGCGCATCCGCCAGGGCGAGCGGTCGTACTCCTTCGAGTTCTTCCCACCCAAGGACCAGGCCGGCGAGGAGCAGCTCTGGCGGGCGATCCGTGAGCTGGAGCCCTATCAGCCGACGTTCGTCTCGGTGACGTACGGCGCCGGCGGGACCACCCGTGACACCACGGTGCGGGTGACCGGGCGGATCGCCCGGGAGACCACGCTGACCCCGATGGGTCACCTGACCTGCGTCGGCCACACGCGGGCGGAGCTGACCGGGATCCTCGACTCGTACGCCGAGGCCGGCGTGCGCAACGTGCTCGCGCTCCGCGGCGACCCGCCGGACGGCCCCGGGTCGCCGTGGACCGCCACCGACGGTGGCTTCACGTACGCCGACGAGCTGGTCGCCCTGGTCAAGGACGTCGGTGGGTTCAGCGTCGGGGTCGCGGCGTTCCCGGAGGGCCATCGCGAGGCCGCGACCCTGGAGGCCGACGTCGCCGTCCTGCTCGGCAAGCAGCGGGCGGGCGCGGAGTTCGCGATCACCGAGATGTTCTTCCGGGCGTCGGACTACGTCGGGCTCGTGGAGCGCAGCCGGGCAGCCGGGGTCGAGATCCCGATCCTGCCGGGCATCATGCCGATCACGAATCTCAACCAGATCAAGCGGATGGCCGAGCTGTCCGGTCGTGACGTCCCCGCCGAGGTCGTGGACCGGATCTCCGCACACAGCGCCGACCCGGCCGCGCTCCGCGCCGAGGGCATCGCCGTGGCTGCCGAGCTCTGCGAGGCACTGCTCGCCGGCGGTGCGCCGGGACTGCACTTCTACACGCTCAACCGGTCCAGGGCGACGCTCGAGATCTTCGCGGCGCTGCGGATCACGGTCTAGCCGGACTGGACGCGAGCGCGAGATCTCCGCGCCCGGATTGTCGAACAGGGGACGCCCCGCTCGTCACCCCAGTGTCCACACCGTCACCGAGAAGCAGCGAAAGGACGTCATGACCGACTACGTCGTCATGTTCCCCGCCGACAACGAGGCCGAGTGGGAGGCCGGCACCGAGGCCGACCACCAGGCCACCTTCGACACCGACCAGGAGTTCGCCGAGCTGCTCGCGGCGCGCGGCGGCGCCGTGACGGGTGGTGCCGGGCTTGCCCCCAGCAGCACGGCGCGGACGATCAGGCGCGGACCGGGCTCGACCCCACTGGTCACCGACGGCCCGTACGCAGAGTCCGTCGAGCAGATCTCCGGCTTCTTCGTCGTCAGCTGTGACGAGTACGACGTGCTCGTGGAGGCCGCGCAGGTCCTGACCCGGGCTCACCCCGTCGTGGAGATCCGGCCGGTCGACGAGTTCTGAGGGACGGCCCGGCCCGTCGGCACGAGCCAGCAGATCGACCCTGCGAGATCGACTGGCGCCAGCTCGCCGGGTGCGTCCCCAGTCGGCGCGACGACGCCGGACTCGCTCATCTGCACTCTCATGCCGAGACCGGCTCCGTCGTCACAGCTTCATCATGGGATGTTGCTCAAACCGCACTTCCCACGGTGAACTCAGCATGGGAACTGCGGGTTCATCTGCATCCCTTGATGAACCGAACGTGGCGCCCAACCGCGCGATCACGCCGCTGATGGTGCGCGGAACTGCCGATGACAGTGCGGGCCGCGAGCTGCTGACATCGCGTCTGGCACGCTGTCGAGGTGGCTTCACCTTCCGCTGCCGTGGCCGCCGAGCGACCGTTCTACGACCGTCACGCCGACGCCTACGACGCGCTCATCACGGACCCAGTGGATCCGTGGGTAGCAGCTGTGCAGGATGCAGTGAGGGCTGCTGGATTCGACAACGCCCGATTGCTGGATGCTGGTTGTGGAACGGGACGCCATGCGGCCGCACTGATCGAGCGTGGGCACGACGTCGTCCTCCTGGACGCTTCGGCGGCTCTGCTGCGGATCGCCCGCAAGCGCTGCCCGGACGCACCCGCCCTGGTGTCAGACCTGTGTGCGCCAGGCTTGACTGGACCGTTCGATGCCGTAGTTGCTCGGGGCGTGCTCAACGATCTGGTGACGGACCGCGAGCGAGCCCGTGCCCTTCGGGCCTTCGCAGGACTGACGCGTGCCGGTGGTGTTTTGGTGCTCGACGTTCGGGAGGCCGGGATGTCCCGGCGCCGTGCAGACGGAGCGTGGCGTTCCAAGCATGCCGACCTGCCGGACGGCTCGCATCTGCGATTCGTCAGTCGACCCACATGGAACGACGGGCGCATCGTTGTGGAGGAACGCTATGAATTGGACGGCGGCCGCAGCGGGGCATCTGAAGTAAGCGAATTCTTGTTTGAGATGCGTCCGTGGGCTCGTGACGAGGTGCAGCGTCTGCTGACCAGCGCGGGCTACGGAAGCATCGAGATGCACACCGGAGCGGGGCGGCGCCGTCAGGATCGACTCCTGGTCACGGCTCGCCGCTGACACACTCGCGCGAAGGAGTGCGGCCCAGCTGTCAACAAGCGACGGGTCGGCGTCGAGGTCACGACCGACGTCAGCTCGCCGTGCCGATCGACTGGGCGACCAGGGCGGCCGAGAGCCCGACGAACGGCAGCCCGCCGCCGGGTGTCGCGTGCGCCCCGGCGGCAAAGACCCCGGCGATCGGGGTCGTGGGACCGAGGCGGCGGCGGACCGTGCCGCGGCCCTGCCACAGCACTCCTTCGGGAGAGCCGCCCCAGCGCTCGACCAGGTCGCGCGGGGAGCGGTCGATCCGCGTGACCACCTGGTCCCGGACGTCGAGCCCGTGCCGGGCGAGCGCGACCAGCAGGTCCTCGGCGAGGCGTCCGCGACCGTGCACGGTCCAGGCGGCGCAGCCGTCGGGAGCCTGCCCGCCGGTGCGCACCACCAGCATCGGGTCGCCGTGCAGCACCAGCTCGTGCGGCATCTCCGGCAGCTCGCCCCGCAGACCGAGATGGCACACCACGGGTGGGATCGCCGGCATCGTTCGCTCGACGTGGGCGGCGAGGGCGGGCAGCCGACGCGGGTCGATCGCGCAGACCACGAGGTCCGCGGCGATCTCGCCGGAGGTCGTCGACACCGCCACCACCCGACCGTCGCGGACGACCAGGTCCGTCGCCTCGGTGGACGTCAGGACGTCGACCTTGCGGGTGGCGAGCCGGGCGCCCAGGGCCGACCCCACGGCGGCCATCCCGCCGGGCACCGTCCACGCGCCGAACCGCTGCTCGACGTACGCCGTGACGCCCAGCCAGGCCGGGACGTTGCGCAGGTCGTGGCCGTCGGCGACGAACGGGTGCCCGGCCACGAGCCGGAGCCGCTCGTCCTTGAGGGTCCGACGCAGTCGCTTGTGCAGCACCTCGCGGCTGTCCAGCAGCACGGCCAGCTCCCGGGGCGGGTGCCGTGGGTCCCACGGGTTCTCGAGGTAGTTGCGGCGCAGCACGTCCCAGGCGTCGGCGTACGACGCCACGTGGTCGACCCAGCGCTGGCCGAGACCCGGCCCGAGCTCGTCGAACGCCGCGATCTGGGCGGCCCGGGAACCGCCGGGCACGGCCACCGAGGAGCCGTCCTCGAACCAGTGCTCGCGGACCACCTCGAGGGGGACGAGCTCCAGCTCTCGCTCGACCGGACGCCCGGACTTGCGGAAGAGATCCCGGATCACCGCCGGCAGCAGCGTCCAGCTCGGGCCGGCGTCCCAGACGAAGCCGTCTTGGGACTCGGAGGAGAGGATGCCGCCGACTGCGGCCGAGCGTTCCACCAGGGTGACGGCGTGACCGAGCTTGGCGAGCCGAACCGCCGAGGCCAGGCCGCCGTAGCCGCCTCCCACCACCACCACGCGCGCCATGGCGTGCACCCTACGGCGCCACGCCGACGGCCTCCGGTCGGGGCGGGGACCATCCCGGGGGAGCACCGCGCGGAGCTCAGCGGACGTCGGGGGCGGCCTCCAGCGGGCCGAAGCCGGCGCCGAACTCACGGTCCATGAGCTCGAGCAGCGCGAGGTTGACCGGAGCCAGCCGGTCACCGGGCGCCAGGGCCACGCACGGGTCGACCTTGGCGAAGAACCCGGTCGTGGTGTCCGCCGCGACGAGCTCGTTGCCGGTCTCGGCCTCGGCCCGCGCGAAGGCTCGACCGTCCCACGACAGGTGGAACGAATGGTTGCCGCCGATCCGTCGACCCTCCGCCACGGCGACCGCCTTGCCGGTCCGTCTGGCGTCCATCAGCGGGACCAGGTCCTCCAGGTCGGAGACCGTGACGCCGGTGTCGCGACCCGCCACCAGGTTCGCCTGGAGCAGGGTGAAGAACCACGGGTCCACGGCCGCCACGGTGGCCGCTCCGGCGGACATCCGGGAGTTGAGCTCGGTGGGCAGGAACCCGTCCGCGGTGAGGACGCCGTCGATGCCGAAGGCGCCGCGGTAGCCGTGAGCCTGCTGCAGGTGCGCCCCCACCCGGCGTACGGCGGCTCGCATCTGGTCGCGGTCGGCCGCCGGCGGGTCCCAGTACGTCCCGAGGCCGCCGTAGACGAACCGTCGGTCGGCCGGGCTGCGCAGGATCGCGATCTCGACCGGACGGAACGCGGCCGTGCCGTCGGGGAGCACGATGCCGTGGATCGAGCACGGCACCCCCTCGAGGAACGGCAGCACCCGCACCCGGTCGCAGCGGGGGCCGAAGAACTCGCGGGCGGCGGCCTGGTCGGCGGCGTCGCGGATCCAGCGCACGAAGTTCCCGCCACCGTTGAAGCCGTCCCTGGCATCGCCCGACCACACCGCCCCCAGCGGACCCGCCACCTCGGCGGTGGCCGCGGCCAGGGCGTCGTGCTCCACGGGCACGATCCGGTGCGGCGCCGACGGAACGTCCGCAGCCCGCCAGATGTCCTCCGCCAGCAGCTTGTCCTCGAGGGCGAGGAAGGCCGCTGGTCGGCCGCCGGTCACCGGGCGGCCGAGGATCGGCTGGTCCGTGGTGACGAACTGGGTGGTCAGCCAGATGCCCTTGTGCTCTGGGTCGAACGCCTCGACCGCGGCCACGACCTCGGCCGGGGGGTCGTGCGCGAGCCGGTCGTGCGCCCGCAGCTCCTCGGTCACCGACTCGGTCGCCCGCCCACGGGACAGCGCCGTCGTCTCGACCACGTCGCAGGTCAGCGGGTCGGGGACCGGCCCTGCTCCACGGCCGGTCGAGACCACCAGCACCCGACAGCCGATCTCGTGCAGCCTGATCGCCGTCGGGGTGAAGCCGGCCAGGATCCCGGGACCGAGCAGCACCGGGCGCCCGGCGTACAGCTCGGCCAGGCGTGCCGTGGCCGCTGAGCGCACGAGCGGGTTGACCAGTCCGCCCTCGAGGTCGGAGTCGGTGCGCATGGTCGAACGCTAGTCACCGCGTCGCCCGTGGGCGAGGGGTTTCTCGGCTCAGGCGGGGAGTCGCTCGCGCCGCTTCCAGCGGCGCCAGCCGCGACGGACCAGCCGGGCGACGAACCAGAGCATCACCAGCCCGGCGGCCAGCAGCACGGCGGCCACGGCGGCCGCCGCCCGCGGGTGCTCGATCGCGAACCACACCACCCCGAGCACCGCGACGTCCTCGAGGAGGCTGGCGGTGATGGTGGTGACCGGCTCGGGCGAGGCGTTGATCGCCAGCCGCCCGCCGGCCTTGACCAGGTGGGACAGCAGTGCGGTGCCGCCTCCGACCACGCCCGACACGGCCTGGTCGAGGGTGTCGGCCTCCCCGGCGAGCAGCACTCCGATCACCGCACCGGCCGTGGGGCGGATGGCGGTCGAGACCACGTCCCAGGTCGAGTCGACGTAGGGGATCTTGTCGGCGACGAACTCCATGGCGTAGAGGAAGCCGGCCACGGCCAGCACGTCCCAGCGACCGAGCACGTCGGGGATCGCTGCCGCGTCACCGAACCGGTCGGTCAGGCCCAGCACCAGCACGACCAGGTAGGCGTTGACGCCGCTGGCCCAGCCGCTGGAGAAGGCCAGGGGGAGCGAGTCCACTCACTCCACCTCGATCTCGACCGCTCCGGTGAGCTCCGCCAGCTCGTCGTACGTCGTGGAGAAGACCGCCGCGGGATGGCCGGCGGCCGCCCACACCACGTCGTACCGGCGCAGCCACGAGTCGAGGTAGGTCGGCACCGGGGCGGGGTGCCCGATGGGGGAGACCCCGCCGATGACCTGGCCGGTGTGCTCGCGCACGAACTCCGGCCGGGCCCGGGACAGGGCTGTCACGCCGACGGCAGCGGCGACCTTGTCGGTGTCCACCCGGTGCGCGCCCGAGGTGAGGATCAGCACCGGCGACCCGCCGGCGTCGAAGAGCAGGCTGTTGGCGATCGCGCCGACCTCACAGCCCAGTGCGGCGGCGGCGAGTGCGGCGGTGTGCACCGCATCAGGGAGGATGACCACCTGACCGGTCCCGCCGCGACGCGCGTGCTCGTCTCGAAACCGGGTGATCGTGGGGTGCTCGGTCGTCATACTGCGACCCTAGTCAGCAGGACAGCTTTCGATGAGGGAGATCAGATGAGGCGCCAGCGGCCGGACTCGGTGACGAACGCGGTCCGGGCGATCTATGGACTGGTCGCGCTGACCGGTCTCGGTGCGGTGCTGACCGTGGTCTTCCGCGACCAGCTGGTCCGGTCCTGGGCGGAGGGGCACCGGACCGCCCGCGAGATGCTCGCCGAGGGCGGGGTGGCGGCGTTCGACGGGAGCTCGGTCACCCCTCCGGCGTTCGTCCCGGTGGCGATCGTGCTGTTCATCGTCTTCGCGGCCCTGACCGGAGTGCTGGTCGTCTTCCTGATCGAGCGGCACAACTGGGCCCGGCTCTCGTTGAGCGCCCTGGTGGTCTTCCTGGGGTTCGGCACGCTGGCCGGGATGCAGGCCGGTCCGCCGCTGCTGTTCGTGGTGCTGGCCTGGGCCTCGCTGGTGCTGGACGCCGTGCTGCTGGTCCTGCTGTGGCACCGCGACACCAGCGCCTACATCCATGGGTCCTGGCTCGCCGCGGAGCCCGACTCCTCGCACTCCGCCCCCGGCCCCTCCTGAGCGTTCGGGGGCGGCTCCTCCCCCTGCCTCGATCGAGGCCTTGACGCACTGTCCGTGGGTGGGTGTACCTTCTCAGTGTGTTCGAACACGTGTTCGAACGTCGCTCGGTGGGGACGACCTCGACCCCCGTCCCCGCCGGGCCGGCCCCTCGTCGGCCGGCCGCAGCGATGGGGTCGGGTGCGGGGTCGGTGGAGCCGGAGAGAGGACGACCAGATGAGGCGATACGACGACCCTGTGGACGTGCGCAAGGGCTGGGTGACCGGTGTCGAGGGTCCCGAGCAGTTCCTGTGGCGTGGCAAGTTGTGGAAGGTGCGGGCCGTGCTGGCGCACTGGGTGGAGACCTCGCCCTGGTGGCAGTCGCCTGCGGTGCGCGACGTGATCGGGTCGGACGACCCGGAGCCCGGGGCCGCTGCCGGATCGAGCGACCTGGTCGTGGAGCGGGAGCTGTGGCGGGTGGAGGCCGGTCGTGGTCCGGCCGGGTTCGCTGCCGGCGTCGCCGACGGAGAGGCGCCCCTGGACGGGGGAGGGGTCTTCGACCTGTCCTTCGACTGGGGCGACGGCCACTGGCAGCTCGTCGGCTGTGCGGACTGAGGAGGCGACGTGAATCCCTACGCCCTCCCGGCCACCACCCACTCCTACCTGGTCCGCTCGGCAGAGTCGCTGAGCGAGGCGATCGCGGCCGACGAGACCTCGACCCGGTACGCCTGCGCCCACGTGGCAGCCCTGCGGGCGGCCGCCGCGCTGCTCGCCGCACGCGCCCACCCGGCACCGTCTCGCCGCCGCACCCAGAAGAACGCCTGGGTGCTGCTCACCGAGGTGGCCCCCGAGCTCGGTGAGTGGGCCCGGTTCTTCGCCGCGGGTGCCGGCAAGCGGGCGGCAGCCGAGGCCGGCTCACCCCGGGCGGCGACCGAGCGTGAGGCCGACGACCTGGTCCGCGACGCCGACCGATTCCTGGCGGTGGTCGAGCAGTCCCTCGGGCTGGTGCCCCACGCACCGATGCCGCAGCGGGTGGTCGCCACCGGGAGACACTCCGGGGTCGCCTGACCATGTCCGATCCCTTTCCCCACCTCCACGTGGCCTCCGGCTACTCCCTGCAGTACGGCGCCTCGCTTCCCCACACGCTGGTGGAGCGAGCCGTCGAGCACGGGATGGACACCCTGGCCCTGACCGACCGGGACGGCACCTACGGAGCGGTGAAGTTCGCCCGGGCCTGCCTCGCCGGAGGGATCCGTCCCGTGCTCGGCGTGGACCTCGCCTACCGCAACCCCCGGTCGGCAACGGGGTCGTCCTCGCCGGCCGAGCGCCGGGGCGGGCCGGTGCGTGGACCGGTGCGTGGGGGAGCCTTCCGGGAAGACCGGCTGCCGCGCGCGATCTTCCTGGCGAACGGCCGGGCCGGCTGGGCGGCGATCTGCCGGCTGGTCTCGGCGACCCACCTGGCCGGTGAGCGCGGTTCGCCCGTGCTCGACCTCGACCTCCTCGCCGAGCTCTTCTCCGGCCCGCTCGGGGCGGGCGACATCGTGGTCCTGCTGGGCCCGGCGTCCGAGGTGGGGTGGGCCGCGACCCGCCGGCGCGACGACCTCGCCCATGCGGCGCTGGCTCCGTGGCGTGAGCTGGTGCCGCGCGAGAACCTCGTCATCGAGCTGGTCTCCCACCGGCTGCCCAGTAGGGCGGCCAGTGGATCGGCCAGTGGGTCGGCCAGTGGGTCGGCCGGCAGCTGGGGTCCCGGCACCACGCCCCATGCCGCCCGGATGGCCGCGGTCGCCCGGCAGGCCGGCCTCGACGCCGTCCTGACCAATGCGGTCCGCTACGCCGACCGCCACGATGCCCCCACCATCGACGTCCTCGACGCTGCCCGGCGGCTGGTCGCGCTCGGCTCGACCGACCTGCGCCAGGTCGGCCCCGACAGCTTCCGGGGCAACGCCGAGGGGTTCTTGAAGTCCGGCAAGCAGATGCAGGAGGTGGCCGAGGACATCTGCCGGATGTCCGGGCTGGCCGCCGACCCGACCCGGGCGGCCCGGGAGCTGCTGTCCCGGACCCGTGCCCTGGCCGACCGGTGCGCGCTCGACCCGAGGTCCGACCTGGGGCTGGGGGAGGTGCACTTCCCCGAGTTCGAGCTGAGCCGGAAGGGGCTCGAGCCACGGCTCACACCAGGAGCCGGGCCGGCGGACGGTCTGCTCCGGGCTCGCTGCGAGGGCGCGATCGGCGACCGCTACGGCTCGGCGCCGCGACAGCGGATCTGGAAGCGTCTCGACGACGAGCTCGAGATGATCCGCGAGCTCGGCTACGCGTCGTACTTCCTCACCGTCGGGGACGTCACCGACCTGATCCGGGAGCTGGGGGTGCGCTGCGCAGCCCGCGGGTCGGGGGCCGGCAGCCTGGTCAACTTCCTGCTCGGGATCTCCGGCGTCGACCCGATCCGGCACGGCCTGCTGATGGAGCGGTTCCTCTCCCCGTTGCGCCAGGCCCTGCCCGACATCGACATGGACGTGGAGTCCGCGCGGCGGCTCGAGGTCTACACGGCGATCCTCGACAAGTACGGCGGGGAGCGCTGCGTCTGCGTCTCGATGATGGACACCTACCGGGTCCGGCACGCCGTGCGCGATGTCGGTGCGGCCCTCGGGATGCCGCCGGGCGAGATCGATGCGATCGCCAAGGCGTTCCCGCACATCCGGGCCCGCGACGCCCGCAACGCGCTGCGGGAGCTGCCCGAGCTGCGGGCCTCGGGGCTGGGAGAGGAGCGCCTGGACCTGATGTTCCGGCTCGTCGAGCGACTCGACGGCTTGCCGCGCCACATCGCGGTCCACCCCTGCGGGGTGCTGCTCTCCGACGCCACCCTGCTCGACCGCACCCCGGTCGAGGCCAGCTACGCAGGGTTCCCGATGAGCCAGTTCGACAAGGACGACGTCGAGGACCTCGGCCTGCTCAAGCTCGACGTGCTGGGCATCCGGATGCAGTCCGCGATGGCCCACGCCCTGACCGAGATCAAGCGGGTGGACGACGTGACGGTCGATCTCGACGACGAGGCGCAGGTGGCCTTCGACGACGAGACGACCTTCGAGATGATCTCCTCCGCCAAGACCCTCGGCGTCTTCCAGATCGAGTCGCCCGGTCAGCGCGAGCTCGTCGGCAAGTCCGGCATCGACAGCTTCGAGGACATCATCACCGACATCTCGTTGTTCCGGCCCGGACCGGTCAAGAGCGACATGATCACGCCGTACCTCAACTCCAAGCAGGGCTGGAAGTCTCCGTCCTACCTCCACGACGACCTGCGTCCGATCCTGGGCCAGACGCAGGGCGTGGTGGTCTTCCACGAGCAGGTGATCGAGATGATCTCCCTGTTCACCGGGATCGGCTACGCCGAGGCGGACGAGAAGCGCCGTTCGCTCGGTGACGTCGAGGGGATGGCCGAGACCAGGGTCTGGTTCTTCCCGCGGGCGCTGGCCCGCGGCTACTCCCTCTCCGTGGTGGAGGGGGTCTGGAAGATCCTGGAGGCGTTCGCGTCGTTCGGGTTCTGCAAGGCCCACGCCGCGGCGTTCGCGTTGCCGACCTACCAGTCGGCCTGGCTCAAGGCGCACTGGCCGGCGCACTTCCTGTCCGGGGTGCTCACCCACGATCCGGGGATGTATCCCAAGCGGTTGATCCTCGACGACGCTCGCCGACTCGGCATCACCGTGCTCGGGCTCGACGTCAACCTCAGCGAGCAGAGCTATGTCGTCGAGCGGGTGACCGAGGACGGCGTCCGACCCGGTGCGCCGGAGGAGTACGGCATCCGGCTCGCCCTCGACGAGGTCAAGGGGATCAGCGAGGCCGAGGTCAACCGGATCACGGCGGCCCGGCCGTACTTCTCGCTCAGCGACTTCTGGCAGCGCGCCCGGGTCTCCCGGCCGATCGCCGAGCGGCTGGTGCTGGCCGGTGGGTTCGACTCGGTCTACGGCATCGGCGCCGCCCTCCGGGTCGACGGCGTACGTCGCCGGGGCAGGGTGACCAGGCGGGACCTGCTGCTCCAGGTCGCCGAGCTCGACCGGCACACCCGGGCCGTGGAGCGCGCCGGTCGCGGTCGGGGGCTCTCCGCCCGCAAGCCGACCGGTTCCGCGGTGACCCCCGCCCAGACCCGGGCTGCCGCTGCGGCGGCTCGCAACAGCTCCGACCAGGTGACCCGGGAGTCAGCGGAGGCCCGGGCGAGCCAGCCGGAGCGGCACGCCCTCGCCCAGCCCGGGGTCTGGGCCCAGGCAGCGGCGCAGTCCCGGGCCACGCCGACCCCGGCGCCGGTGTCCTCGGTCCAGCTCGCGCTGGACCTCGGGGACGCCCCGGGTGAGGGGCCGGACGAGCTGGTCTCGGGGTTGCCGGAGATGAGCGCCGGCGAGCGGATGGCGGCCGAGCTCGAGATCCTCGGGCTGGACGCCAGCCAGCACGTCGTCGACAGCTATGCCGGGTTCCTCGACGCACTCGGCACCACCCGCAGTCGTGACCTGCTGTCTCGCCGGAGCAAGGCCGAGCTGCTGGTGGCCGGAGTGAAGGTGGCCACCCAGACCCCGCCGATCCGGTCGGGACGACGGGTCATCTTCCTGACCCTGGACGACTCCACCGGTCCGGTCGATGCGACGTTCTTCGAGGACGCCCAGGGGCCCTACGCCGCCACGGTCTTCCACTCCTGGCTGCTGGTCGTGCGTGGTGAGCTGCGCCGGACCGGGCGGCGGGGGGTCTCCCTGCGGGCGACCGGCTGCTGGGAGCTGCCCGGCCTGTTCCGGCTCTGGCAGGAGCAGGGCATCGAGGCGGTGCGCGCGGAGATGGCGGTCGTCCCCGAGGGGTTCGCGGGAGTGGGTGTCGAGGGGGCGGTCGAGGGGGCCGCCGAGAGCCGGTCGAGCCGACCGGTCGTGGCCCGGCCGGGCGACCCGGTGGCACCGGGGACCGCGGGCGGGATGGGGCAGCGTCGGGTGCTGGTGCACTCCAGCGGGTTCAAGCTGTCGCCCTACGCCGACATCAAGCCGGCGGGTGAGCAGGCCAAGGACGCCCACCACCTGGTGCCACGCAAACTGTGGCACCGCAGCCCCGGGAGCCCGGGATGATCCGGTACTTCCAGCCCCCCTTCGGGGCCCTAGGGTGGGAGTCATGTCAGTCGGCGAACGCCCCCACGAACGGCCCAGCGAGCGCAGGGGTGCGGCCCGCACCGCCGTGGTCTGGGAAGCCCTGCGCCCGGTGCTGGAGGGTGGCGCCGCCAGCGACGTCCTCGACATCGGTGGCGGCACCGGCGGGTTCGCCGTACGGGTCGCCGAGCTCGGGCACCGGGTCGTGGTGGTCGACCCCAGCCCGGATGCCCTGGCCTCACTCGGGCGCCGCGCCCGCGAGCTCGGGGTCGAGGTCGCCGGTCAGCAGGGCGATCTCTCCAGCCTGCTGGAGAGCGCCGGAGCCGACAGCGCCGACGTGGTGCTGTGCCACGGCGTCCTCGAGATCGTCGACGACCCGGCCGCGGCGCTGGCCACGCTCCGGGGGGTGCTCCGCCCGGGCGGCACCCTCAGCCTCCTGGTCGCCCAGCGGCATGCCGCAGTCATCGCCCGGGCCATGGCCGGGCACTTCTCCCAGGCGCTCGCCCTCCTCGATCCCGCAGCCGGACCACGCGACAGCACTCCGGCCGCCCGGTCGGGTCACCGGTTCTCCCAGGACGAGATCAGGGAGCTGCTGGCCGGAGCCGGCTTCGAGATCGACGCCGTGCACGGCGTCCGGATCTTCGCCGACCTGGTGCCCAGCTCGCTGCACGACCTCGAGCCCGGAGCGACCGGCACCCTGGTCGAGCTCGAGCACGCCGTCTCGGGCCGTCCCGAGTACCTCCCCCTGGCGACTCAGCTCCACCTGCTCTGCTCCTGACCTGACCTGCTCCCGGCCGGCGGCCCGACACCGGGCGGGTGAGTCGCGATGAACGACGACTCCCACGACTGCCCGATCCTGCACGTCGACATGGATGCCTTCTACGCCTCCGTGGCGACCCGCGACCGTCCCGAGCTGCAGGACGTCCCGGTGATCGTGGGCGGTGGCCATCGCGGAGTGGTGCTGTCGGCCAACTACCTCGCGCGGAAGTACGGCGTGCGCTCGGCGATGCCGACCACCCGCGCCCGGCGGCTCTGTCCGCAGGCCGTGGTGCTGGCGCCGGACTCCGAGCTGTTCGGGCAGGTCTCCTCCTCGGTGATGGAGAACTTTCGTCGGGTCACTCCGCTGGTCGAGGTGCTCTCGCTGGACGAGGCCTTCCTCGACGTCCGCGGCTCCACGCTGCGGCTCGGGTCGCCGTGGCAGATCGCCGAGCAGCTGCGGGCGACGATCCACGACGAGCAGGGGATCACCTGCTCGGTGGGGGTCGCAGCCTCCCCCTCGGTGGCCAAGCTCGCCAGCCGGCGCGCGAAGCCGGACGGGGTGGTGATCGTCCCTCCGGAGGCCATCACCTCCTTCCTGCACCCCCTCGACGTGGGTGAGCTGTGGGGGGTGGGGGAGAAGACCCAGGCGATGCTGCACCGACTCGGGCTGATCACCGTCGGGGACGTGGCACACACCTCGCGACGCACCCTGCAACGGGCGGTCGGTGACAGCCTGGGTGGCCACCTCCACGAGCTCGCCTGGGGAGTCGACCGTCGGGTGGTCACGGCCCGCCGCGGTCCGGACGAGCCGGACCGGTCGATGGGGGCCGACGAGACCTTCGGGCGCGACACCGACGACCGCGAGGTGATCGTGCGCGAGCTGCTGCGCCTCGCCGCCCGGGTGGCCGGTCGGATGCGGGTCGCCAAGGTGGCCGGGCGCACCGTCACGATCAAGGTGCGCTTCGCGGACTTCACCACGATCACCCGCTCCCGCACCCTGCCGGAGGCCACCGACGTCACCCAGGAGATCTACCGCACCGCGACCCGTCTGTACGACGGCCTCGGGCTGCAGCGGGCCAGGATCAGGCTGGTGGGGGTGCGGGTCGAGGGGCTGGTGTTGCGGGAGACCGTGCAACGGCAGCTGGTGCTGGGGGAGCGGGAGCGCGGCTGGTCCGACGCCGACCGGGCCGTCGACCGGGCGACCCTGAGGTTCGGTGCCGCGGCGGTGCGACCGGCCAGCCTGCTTTCCTGAGCGGTGGAGCGCCCTCGGACAGGTCACAAGTCCGCAACGCGAGAGCCTTCTGACATGAATTTGTGGAACCCGGCTACCGGGATGCCCGGCCGCTGCCTAGACTTGGAATCAGATCCGGGTCGACCCGACCCGACGCGCTGGACTTGTGGAGGAACGGTGCCACTCTCCGAAGAGGAGCTCCGACTGCTTGAGCAGATGGAGCGCGCCCTCGTGGAGGAGGACCCCAAGCTCGCCTCGACCCTGCGGGGCACCTCGTGGCGCCGGTCCGCCCGACGTCGCACGATCATCGCTGCCGTCGCCTTCGTGGTGGGGGTCGTGGTGCTGATGACCGGGGCCATCACCGCGTACTGGGCGGTCGGGATCGGCGGCTTCGTCATCATGCTGGCCTCGGCCACGATCGCCGTGACCGCCGTCCGCGGTCAGCAGACCGCCGCCGCCGACCCCCGGCACACCGGCCACCCCTCGCAGGGCGGTGGCTTTCGGGTGATCGACGGCGGGCGCTCCGGCAAGAGCCGTCGCCCCCGCAGGACTTCCTCCGGCTCCTTCATGGAGCGGATGGAGAGCCGCTGGCGCCGGCGCCGCGACAACGGCGGCTTCTGACCCACCTGCCTGACCGCCCCTGCCCGGCCCACCTGACCGCCTGACCGGCCGACCCGGTCAGCCCACGTGGTCGATGATCTGACCGTGCCTGACCTGGACCGGCGCTGACACGACCCGGCGGGTCGTGCTCCGGGAGCGGGACATCACCGAGCGTGGCCACCACTCGGCCCGCCGCTGGGTGGCGCGGGAGGCGCCGGCCCGCAGCGCGGACACACAGAGCTCCAGGTCGTCGCGCAGCTCGCCGGTGGTCGCCGGGTGCCGGGAGTACCGGGCCAGCTCCAGGGCGAGGACGATCCGGTCGAGAGCCTCGACTGCGTCCGGCGCCAACGTCGCGCCGTGCCGTGGACGCTCCACGTCCTCGGGAGCGCGCGGGATCGCCGAAGCTGGTGACCAGCACGTCCCGGATCTCGCGTGGTGAGCGGCCGTTCGGCCACGGCACCGCCAGGTCGACCGCCGTCGCTCGCAGCTCCGCCCACACCGACTCGGGCCCACCGGTGAGCCGGTGCTGGCGCCGGGTGCCACGCACGGCGCGCGGGGCGAGGAGCAGCAGCAGGAGGGAGCCCGCGCCGGCGAGGCCGCCGAGCACCCAGCGCCACGGGATGCTCGACCCGACTCCGCCGTCGGTGCTCGAGTCCGGCACCACGGGGCTGGCCTCGGAGCTGGCGCCGCGGTCGGGCAGCTCCTCGCTGGCTCGCGGGTTGCCCGGCTGGGCCGTCGGGTTGCCGGTGACGACCTCCTGGTTCGTGTAGTCGGGCACCTGCTCGGCCCGATCGGCCGGAGTCGGCTCGAAGCGCACCCAGCCCGAACCCGGGAAGAACAGCTCCGGCCAGGCGTGCAGGTCGCGCGAGCTGTACTCCCACAGGTCCGGTCCGACCTGGGTCGGCTGGAGGAACCCGACCGCGACCCGGGCGGGGATGCTCAGCATGCGTGCCATCACCGCCATCGACGACGCGAACTGCTCGCAGTAGCCGACCCGACCGTCCTCGCCCTCGCTGAGGAAGCTGACCAGCTCGTCGGTGCCGTTGCCCGCGGAGACGCTGGTGTCGTAGGTGAAGCCGCCGGTCTCCCGGAACCAGGTCTGCAGCGCGACCGCCTTCTCGTAGCGGGTGGGGGCGTTCCGGGTGACGTCGTTCGTGATGGACCGGACCAGGGTGGGCAGGCCGGGCGGCAGCTCGGTGTACGCCTTGCCCACCACGTTCGACGAGGCGGTGGTCCGCGCCATCGACTCCGCGGAGAGGCCGAGGTCCACAGCGGTCATCGAGTAGGTCAGTCCGGCCGTCGTCAGGTCGCTGTCCCCGGCGATGAAGTCCATCGTGGACTCGTCGTAGCGCCAGTCACCGCGAGCCTGGATCCGGCTGATCGGAGCCTGGGTGGGCAGCCAGGTCGAGTCGAAGTTCGGCAAAACGGTCATCTCGTAGTCGTACTGCGTGCGGGTGACGCTCTGGGCCACGCCCGACAGCTCGGGGAGCACCCCGTCGGCGAGGTTGCCGGTGGGGACGTCGCGGTCGCCCGAGGTCCAGGCGTTGTCGGAGAACCGGTTGAGCACCGAGATGCGCAGGTACTCCGGGTCCGGGTCGTCGGTGGTGAACCGGATCACCGGTACGTCGGGACGCTGGGTCAGGTCGCGCTTGAGGTCGGTCATCGGGTTGGTGATGGTGATGTCCGAGTCCCCACCCGGCCCGTTGCCGATGTCGAAGACGCTGAGGCTGAGGGTCGGGATCAGCAGGGGCACGAACACGGCGAGCGCCGTCGCGGCCGCCCCGATGCTGCCCGCGCTGTGCCGGATCGCACCGGTGCTGACTCCGAAGCCGGAGGGGTCGGTCGCCGCGGGGTCCTCGCCGAGCGTGCGCCCCCAGCGCGAGACCCGTTGGTTCTCCTGCAGGAAGAGCATGGTCAGGAAGCCGGCTGCGGTGAGGGAGAAGACCCACCACGAGACCCCACCGCCGAGCAGGCTCGCCGGGACGCTGTAGATGGTCAGCAGGGGCAGACCGGCGAGTGGCACCCGGTGCAGGGTGCCGGCGAGGATGTCGACGAGGAGCAGGCAGGCCAGTCCGCTCACGATCAGGATCGGGTGAATGCCCGGCGCGTTCGACGGGATCGGCGCGGCGTACCCCTGCGCGGTGGTGAACGCCTGCGAGAAGGCCAGGAGCAGCCGGTCCCAGGCCGAGCCGACCGGCAGTGGTGACCCGCTCAGCATCCAGCTCGCGAGCATCCCGGTCAGCAGCAGCTGGGTGCCGATCACCGTCACTGCCGGCAGCCGCCAGGAGCGTGCCACGGCACCGATGCCGGCCACCGTCAGGCCGAGCACGAACAGGGGGCCGAGGTACCGGGCGGGTACCTCGGAGAAGCCCCGCCAGGAGAGCAGCGCGGCCCAGGTCGTCGCCGCGGCAGCGACGGCCAGCCCGCCGGTGGCAGCGAGCCCTTCGCGTCGGCGGGTCACGGCGCCATCACCCCGACTGCGGGCGGCGCCGGGGTGGCGCCACGGGAGGTCGGGACTCCGCTGCGACCCAGCTCCTGCCAGACCCCGTCGAGCCGGTCCCGGGGGCCCGAGCAGCACCGGTCGCCAACCCTGGGCAGTCAGGGCCTGGGCCGCGGAAGCGCCGGTCCCCGCGCCGGTCCCCGGGGTGGTGCCGACGCCGGCGCCCACACGGCCACCGGTCCCCGCGCCCAGCCAGGCGTCGACGTCGAGGGCGATCGCGAGGGCGGAGCCGGCCTGGTGCCGCATCCGGCGCAGGATGGGCAGGTCCATGGCTTCGAAGCTGCCGAAGACCGCGACGGTCAGCCCTCCGTGGGCGCCCTCGGCAAGCCACCCGGTGTCCAGGTGCGGGCGGTGGATGGCCTGGACCACGGCCAGTGCCTCGAGCAGGGGACCGGTGTTGAGGTCGGCGTCCCGGAAGTGCCAGGCGCTGCTGGGGTCCTCGCCGGTGGCGGTGACCAGTCGGACGGTGAATCCCCGGTGGCTGAGGTGGACGGCGATCGAGGCCGCCGCGGAGACGGCCGCCTCCAGCGACGACGCGATGCCCTGCCCGCGGTGCGAGCGCAGCCGGTTGTCCAGGAAGAGGGTGGCGCGCGACTGCCAGGGCTGCTCCTCGCGGCGCACCATCAGCTCACCCACCCGAGCCGAGCTGCGCCAGTGCACGCGGCGCAGGTCGTCGCCGCGGCGGTAGTCACGCACGGTCACGTCCTCGGCGCTGCCTGCGGCGAAGGCCCGTGGCCGGTTGTCACCGGAGCCGGTCCAGGCACCGCCCAGGGGGATGTTCGGCAGGGGCGTGATCCGGGGGGTGACGGTGAGCGGCACGGTGGTGCTGAACGAGCGGCCGAGCTCCACCAGCCCGAACGGGTCGCTGACTCGCACGGACATCGGACCGATCTCGAAACGCCCGCGCACGTCGGACCGGACCTGGTAGGTGACGTGGCGGCGCCAGCCGTGGCCGATCCCCTCCAGCACGAAACGGGGCCGGGTGCCCAGGACGTAGGGGACGTGGTCCTCGAGCAGCAGCACCCCGCTGGGTGTCCGGCCCTCGTTGGTGAGCGCGAGGCTCACCCGGGCGGGCTGCCCGGCGGAGACGAGCTTCGGGGTCACGGTCCGGACCAGCGCCAGCCGGTAGCGGCTGCGACCGATGACGAAGGCGGTCACCAGCGGCAGCACCAGCACCAGGACGCCGACCCTGGTCAGCGCAGGCTGCCCGAGGACGATCGCGCACACGATGGCCGTGGCCCCCGCAGCGAGGAACGCCCGTCCGCGGACGGTCAGCCCGGCCAGTGCCTCACGCACGGGTCCCCTCGGGGACGGGGACCGTGGCGATGATGCTGTCGAGGATCGCCGTCGTCGACCGCCCGTTCATGGCGGCCTCGACGCTCGGCAGCAACCGGTGCGCGAGCACCGGGCGGGCCAGGGTGTGGATGTCGTCCGGCAGCACGTAGTCGCGACCGTGCATGGCAGCCAGGGCCTTGGCGGCTCGGACCAGGTGCAGGGTGGCGCGTGGGGAGGCGCCCAGCGTCAGGTCGTCGGAGCGACGGGTCGCCGCGGTCAGGGCGACGGAGTACCGCTGGACGGCCTCGGAGACGTACACCTGCGCGACGATCCCGTGGAGCTTGCGGACCTCGGCGGCGTCGGTCACCGCCTCCAGGTCGTCGAGGGGGGAGTGCGACGTGTGGGTGTTGAGCATCGCGATCTCGGCAGCCTCGACCGGGTAGCCGACGGAGACCCGGGCCATGAACCGGTCCCGCTGGGCCTCGGGGAGCGCGTAGGTGCCCTCCATCTCGATCGGGTTCTGGGTCGCGATGACCATGAAGGGGGAGTCGAGCTGGTAGGTCACGTTGTCGACGGTGACCTGACGCTCCTCCATGCACTCCAGCAACGCCGACTGGGTCTTGGGCGAGGCGCGGTTGATCTCGTCGCCGACCACGATGTTGGCGAAGACCCCGCCCGGGCGGAACTCGAACTCGCGGGTGTTCTGGTTGAACACCGAGACCCCGGTGACGTCCGAGGGCAGCAGGTCGGGGGTGAACTGGATCCGGCGGACCGTGGAGTCGATGCTGCGCGCCAGGGCCTTGCTGAGCATCGTCTTGCCGACGCCGGGCACGTCCTCGATGAGCAGGTGACCCTCGGCGAGCAGGACCACGAGGGCCGAGGACACCACGTCCGGCTTGCCCTCGATCACCCGCTCGATGTTCGAGCGCACCCGGCCGACGACCCGCGCCAGCGTCTCGAGATCGGCCCCGCCGGCGGCCCCCGTGGGTGCCCCGCCCGTCGATCCAGCCGTCGATCCAGCCGTTGACCCCAGCGTCGTTCCCACGTCCGGTCCTCCCTGTCCTGGTGCGCCGAGAGCGCAATTGCGTCGTGCGCGCCGCGGCGCGATCACCGGCCGAGCCCTGGCTCCTGCCGACTATGTCCACCGTAGGGCGTCACAGAAAATCTGCGTAGCGGCTCGGCGACCTTGTTTCGACGCCGCCGACCGTGGATTGGTTGCCGCGTCGGGCCAGGAGACCCCGGCGCCCCACCTTTCCCTCCCTTCTCCTCCACCGGCCCGCTCCACCGAGTCGTCGCGAGCGCCGGACCCGCCCGGAACGGGGTCGCTGCCGCCTGACCCGGAGCGCGGCGGCCGTCCCGGGAAGGGTCCTCCGCCCACCTTGAGCCGCCCTGATTGGTCGCCGAAACACGCGGCTGATGGTTGACGGTGGAGGGAAGTGGAGTAAAGTGGTGCGCAGTGGAGGAACCGGGAGGGGAGGTGCTCGATGTTCTTCATGGGCACCTACACCCCCAAGCTCGACGAGAAGGGCCGGCTCTTCCTCCCGGCGAAGTTCAGGGACCAGCTGACGGAGGGGCTCGTGGTGACTCGAGGGCAGGAGTTCTGTCTGACGGTGTGGCCGATGGCCGACTTCGTCGATCTCACCCGGCGCGCGCAGGAGGCGCCGGTGACCGTCAAGGGGGCCCGTGACTACACGCGGTTCCTCTTTGCCGGCGCCTCGGAGGAGATGCCGGACAAGCAGGGCCGCATCACGATCACGCCGATGCTGCGCGAGTACGCCTCGATCAGCCGCGACGTGGTGGTCATCGGCGTGATGAACCGGATCGAGATCTGGGACCCGGCGCGCTGGCAGCAGTACTCCGCCGAGCAGGAGACGAAGTTCTCCGAGCTCAGCGAAGAGGTCTTCCCCGGGGTCTGACCCCGACGCTCCACCGCAGGTCACAACAGCACAGGAATCCGCAGGACGAGGTCTCGAGCCCGCTTCCGCATTCGCCTTCTGGGGCAACTTCCCCGGCTCCAGACGGCGACTTCCCATGAGGGAGCGGGCAGGGACCTGGTCCTACGGATTCCACAGCAGCAGCCAACCGAGCAGGGCACCACCACACGCAGCGCTTCGAGCGGGGTCGACAGATGAGCACTACACCAGTGGCACCGGTCCGCCGGGTGCGACACCTTGCCCAGGAGGCCGTCGCCGTGATGGCCTTCTCCGCCGCGATGTCGGTCGGACTCGCGGCCGCCCTGCTGCTCGTCACGAACCTGGGTCGGTAGGCCGCCGACCATGAGCTCTCCCAGCCACGTCCCGGTCCTCCTCGACCGGGTCGTCGCTCTTCTGGCGCCTGCCCTGGACCATGAGGGCGCGGTCCTCGTCGACTGCACCCTGGGTCTCGGCGGCCACACCGAAGCCGTCCTCACCGAGTGCGCTCGGGCCCGCGTGATCGGGATCGACCGCGATCTGGCCGCCCTGGAGCTGGCGGGTCGGCGGCTGGCGGCGTTCGGCGACCGGTTCACCCCCGTCCACGCGGTCTACGACGAGCTCGGCGACGTGCTGGGGGAGCAGGGGTTGTCGCACGTCGACGGCGTCCTGTTCGACCTCGGCGTCTCCTCGATGCAGCTCGACGTCCGCGAGCGCGGCTTCGCCTACGCCGAGGACGCACCCCTCGACATGCGCATGGACAGCTCCGAGGGACGCACGGCGGCCGACATCCTCAACACCTACTCGGCGGCCGAGCTCACCCGGGTGCTGCGCGACTTCGGCGAGGAGAAGTTCGCGCGCAAGATCGCCGGGGCGATCGTCCGCGAGCGCGAGAGCGAGCCGTTCACGACGTCCGGACGCCTCGTCGAGCTGTTGTACGCCGAGATCCCCGCGCCGGCGCGACGTACCGGCGGGCACCCTGCGAAGCGCACGTTCCAGGCGCTGCGGATGGAGGTCAACGACGAGCTGGCGGTCCTGCGCCGTGCGATCCCGGAGGCGATCGCGGCGATCGGCGTCGGCGGCCGCGTGGTGGTGGAGTCCTACCACTCGCTGGAGGACCGGCTCGTCAAGCAGGCGTTCACCGCCGCCACTCGCAGCACGGTGCCCGAGGAGCTGCCCTTCGTCCCCGCCGGGTCGGAGCCGGCGCTGCGCCTGGTCACCCGTGGCTCCGAGAAGGCCAACGCTGCCGAGATCGACCAGAACCCACGTGCCGCGTCAGTCCGCCTGCGCGCGCTCGAACGAGTACGTCCCGACACAGGAGCCGCCCGATGAACACACCCCGAGTCCGCTCCTCCCTCGACGGAGCCCGGCCATGAGCAGCCCTGCCTTCCAGATCCGCACCCGGGTGCCCCGCATCGCGGGCGCCGCCGTGGAGCGAGCCCGCCTCTCCGTCGTCCCACGTCCGCGCAGCAAGGCTGCCCGGGTGCCGTTCGTGATGCTGGTGTCCCTCGTCCTGCTCGGTGGGGTGGTCGGGCTGCTGCTGTTCAACACCTCCATGCAGCAGGCGTCGTTCGCGGCGACCAACCTCGAGCGACAGGCCGGGACCCTGTCCGCCCGCGAGCAGAGCCTGAAGATGGAGCTCGACGTGCTGCGCAACCCCCAGCGGGTCGCTCGCCAGGCCCAGCGGATGGGCATGGTGACCCCACCCGCACCGGCCTTCCTCGACCTGTCCGACGGCAAGATCCTCGGCGAGACCGCCGTCGCCACCCGGCTCGACGCCCTGCGCCTCGAGCCGCGGGCGCCGCGGCTCCCCGCGAGCCTGAACCCGGCGCCGACGTTCGTCGACGCGCCGGCCGAGGGGCCCACCGGCGCGGCCGGCGACGCGGCTGACGCCGGGTCGGACGCCGGGTCGACCGCCGGTTCGGCAGCCGGCACCCGCGCGCCGTCGACCCAGGACGGCCGCGGTGGCGGTAGAAATGGCTCTGGGTCACAGCAGGACCAGCAGACCCAGCAGCCCCACGCGAACCAGCGCTGAGAACGAGACCGGAGATCGCCGTGCGTCCCACCCGCCCGCAGTCGCGAGCCGGTCGTCCCGTGTCCCGCCGGACGAACCTGCGCGGCTCACCCAACCTGCGGTTGCGCTTCGGCTTCCTGGTGATCGCGGTGGTGCTGTCGGTCTTCGGGGCGAGACTGGTCCAGCTGCAGGGCATCGACCCCAAGTCGTACGCCGCGATGGCCGCCGCCGACGGCACCGTCCAGGTCGAGCTCCCCGCCGAGCGGGGCGACATCCTCGACCGCAACGGCGAGCCGCTCGCCGACTCGGTGGAGGGGCTGATGGTGGTCGCCGACCCGTACATGACCCGGGACCAGGCGCCGCAGCTGGCCAAGTTCCTCTCCGGCCAGCTCGACGTCGACTACTTCACCACCCTGACCCGGCTCCGCGAGCCCAACAGCCGGTTCGAGTACATCGCCCGTCGGGTGCCGGCGGCGAAGGCGACCGAGGTCGTCCAGGCGGCGGCGGCCGCGGGCTTCGAGGGCATCGCGACCCGCCGGGACCCGGTGCGCGACTACCCGGCCGGTGACGTCGCGGCCAACCTGATCGGCTTCCTCGGCACCGACGAGGCTCTCGGCGGTCTGGAGCGGACCTTCGACGCCCAGCTCGCGGGCACCGACGGGTCCGCCCGCTACGAGGTCGGCGGGGGCAACCGGATCCCGCTCGGCGACAACACCATCGTGAAGCCGGTCGACGGCGAGGACCTGCGCACCACGATCGACCAGGACCTGCAGTGGTACACCCAGCGGGTGCTCCGGCAGACCGTCGAGGACGCCCGCGGCGACTCCGGTCTCGCGATCGTGATGGACACGCTGACCGGCGAGATCCTCGCGCTGGCCGACCACCCGACGTTCGACGCGAACTCGCCGCTCGAGGCGCCCGAGGAGAACCTCGGCTCCCGGGCGATGAGCGACGTCTACGAGCCCGGCTCGGTGGAGAAGGTGCTCACCCTGAGCGCGCTGATCGACGCCGGCAAGGTGACCGCGAAGACCAAGCTGAAGGTGCCCGGCACGCTGGCCCGCCAGGACCGGGTGATCCACGACTGGTTCCCCCACGACCTGATCAAGCTCACTCTCGCCGGCGTGATCGCCAAGTCCTCGAACATCGGCACCGTGCTGGCCGCGGACAAGTTCGACAAGGGCGAGCTGCGCAGCTACCTCACCAAGTTCGGTCTCGGGAAGCGCACCGGCATCGGTGTGCGCGGTGAGACCAAGGGGCTGCTGCCCGATCCGAGCGTCTGGACCCACCAGACCCAGGACCGGATCGCCTTCGGCCAGTCCCTCTCGGTGAACGCCGTGCAGATGGCCGCGGCCGTGAACACCTTGGCCAACGGGGGAGTCCGGATCTCGCCCAGCCTGATCCGGGGCACCGCCACCACCGACCGCGGCCAGCAGATCGGCACCGACACCGCCACTGCGCGGCGCGTGGTGGGCACGGACGCCGCCCGGCAGACCGCGATGATGATGGAGCGCGTGGTGGACCCCGAGGTCGGAGTCGCCCCCGGTGCCGCAGTGCCCGGCTACCGGGTCGCGGGCAAGACGGGAACGGCGCAGCGCGTGGGCGCCGAGTGCGGCTGCTACGACGGCACGTTCACGGTCTCGTTCGCCGGCTTCGCCCCGGCCGACGACCCCCGCTTCACGATCTACGTCGTCGTCCAGAACCCCCGCAACGGCGGCGGTGGTGGATCCGTCGCCGGGCCGGCGTTCTCCAAGATCATGAGCTACGCGCTGCGTCGCTACGCAGTACCTCCCACCGGCACCCGGCCCTCGCGTCTCCCGGTCGAGTGGTGAGCACCGCGCCCCGGCCGCAGGGGGTCGTCGGGGCTCCGGTGCCGGGCGGTAGCCTCGCGGCGTGGTGAGCGACGAACTCCTCGCGGGGACCCGCCCGCGACGCCCCAGGGGCACGACGCTCACGGAGCTCGCGACCTGGCTGGCGCGGGCCGAGCCCGCCCTGACCGCCTCCGGCGACCTCGGAGGCACGGTCACCGGCGTCTCGCTGAGCTCCCAACGGATCCGGCCGGGCGACCTGTATGCCGCGCTGCCGGGAGCGCGCGTGCACGGCATCGACTTCATCGGTGCCGCCGTGCGCGCCGGGGCCGTCGCGGTCCTCACCGACCCGGCAGGCGCTGCCCGCGCGACCGAGGAGGCCGGCCTCGTCGGGCACCTCCCGTTCCTCGTCGTGCCACAGCCGCGGGCCGTCCTGGGCCTTCTCTCCGCGCGGGTCTACGGCGACCCCGCGTCGTCGCTCCGGATGATCGGCGTGACCGGCACCCAGGGCAAGACCACGACCACTCGCCTCGCCGAGGGCGGCTTGCAGCAGGCCGGCATCCGGTCTGCGGTGATCGGGACCGTCGGGACCCGGGTTGCCGGCACCGAGGTGAAGACCTCGCTGACGACGCCCGAGGCGCCCGACCTGCACGGACTCTTCGCGATGATGCGCGAGCTCGAGGTGGCGGCGTGCGCCATGGAGGTCTCGAGCCACGCGCTGGTGATGGGCCGGGTGGACGGGGTCGTCTTCGACGTGGCGGTGTTCCTCAACCTCGGTCGTGACCACCTCGACTTCCACGACGGGGTCGAGGAGTACTTCGCGGCGAAGGCCTCGCTCTTCACCCCGCAGCGTGCGCGGCTCGGCCTGGTGAACGTCGACGACGCCCACGGTCGCCGGCTGGTCGAGGAGGCCACCGTCCCGATCCGGACCTTCTCGTTGACCGGCCGCACTGCCGACTGGCAGGCGGTCGACGTCGAGCTGGCCGCCGGAGGCTCGCGCTTCACCGTGCTCGGTCCGGACGGCATCGCCGTCGACGCCGGTGTCCCGCTGCCGGGGGACTTCAACGTCGCCAACGCGCTGGCGGCCATCGCGGCCTGCGCGGAGGCCGGCTTCGACACCGCCCGGGTCGCGCGGGGCATCGCCGGCGGACCCGGCGTGCCCGGTCGCCTCGAGCGGGTCGACGCGGGCCAGGACTTCGTCGTGGTCGTCGACTACGCGCACAAGCCCGACGCCGTCGAGGCGTCGCTGCAGACGCTGCGGCCCCTCACCGACGGTCAGGTGATCATCGTGCTCGGCGCCGGTGGCGACCGCGACCACGGCAAGCGCCCGATCATGGGCGAGATCGCCGCCCGCCTCGCCGACGTGCTGGTGGTGACCGACGACAACCCGCGCTCCGAGGACGCCGCGACCATCCGGGCGGCGGTGCTCGCCGGTGCCACCGGAGGCACGGCCGAGGTGCTCGAGCTCGGGGACCGCCGGGCCGCCATCCGCGAGGCCCTGCGCCGGGCCCGGCCCGGCGACATCGTCGTGGTCGCCGGGAAGGGGCACGAGACCGGCCAGGACATCGACGGCGTGGTGCAGCCCTTCGACGACCGCCAGGTCGTGCGCGAGGAGCTGACCCGACGGTGATCGCGATGACGCTGGCCGAGATCGCTCGTGTCGTGGAGGGGGTCGTGGACGGGGTCGTGGACGGGGACCCGCAGGTCGCGGTCACCGGCGCGGCGTTCGTCGACAGCCGCAGTCCCGTCCCCGGCGGGCTCTTCGTCGCGGTTCCGGGGGAGCGGGTCGACGGGCACGACTACGCAGCCCAGGCGCTGGCGGGCGGCGCAGCAGCGATGCTCGGGGTCCGGTCAGCGGGGGTGCCCGGCGTCCTGGTGCCCGACCCGGTCGTCGCGCTCGGTCGCCTGGCCAGGCACGTCCTCGACACGCTTCGACCCTGCGGTGGTGGCCCTGACCGGGTCCCAGGGCAAGACCGGGACCAAGGACTACCTCGCCCAGGTGCTGGCGACCGCGGGCCCGACCGTCGCCACCGCCGCCAACAACAACAACGAGCTGGGCGTCCCGCTCACGGTGCTGCGCGCCGACGCCGACACGGCGTACCTCGTGGTGGAGATGGGGGCCCGGGGCATCGGCCACATCGGCTACCTCTGCGAGATCGCGCCGCCCCGGGTGGCGGCGGTCCTCAACGTCGGCACCGCCCACGTGGGGGAGTTCGGCAGCCGCGCCGCGATCGCGGTCGCCAAGGGCGAGATCCTGGAGGCGCTCCCCGCCGACGGGGTCGCCGTGCTCAACGCGGACGACCCCCTCGTGGCCGCCATGACCGACCGCACCCGGGCCACCTGTCTGACCTTCGGCACCGCCGGCGACGTGTCCTGGCGCGGAGTGGAGCTCGACGACCTCGGCCGCCCGTCCTTCGAGATCGGGTACGCCGGCGACTGGCACCACGTCCGGCTGGGCCAGCCGGGTGCCCACCAGGTCGCCAACGCCGCTGCGGCTGCCGCCATGGCACTGGCTCTCGGGCTGCCCCTCGAGCCGGTGGCGCAGGCGCTCACCGCGGCGCAGGCCGGGTCCCGCTGGCGGATGGAGCTCCGCGAGCGGGCGGACGGGCTGGTCGTGGTCAACGACGCCTACAACGCCAACCCGGCCTCGATGGCGGCGGCGATCGAGGCGCTGGTGGCGATCGGCGCGGGCGGCGCGCGACGCACGGTCGCGGTGCTCGGGGTGATGCTCGAGCTCGGTGCCGAGTCGGCCGAGGCGCACGTCGAGGTCGGCCGGCTGGCCGCAGCCTCCGGCGTGGACGTCGTCGTGGCGGTCGGTGAGGTGGCCGCGGGGATCGCGCAGGGCGCCCGGACCACCCCCGGGTGGCTCGGTGAGGCGATCGTCACGGTGGGGCGTGACGAGGCACTGGCCTGGGTGCGGGAGAATGTCGCGGCGCCGGACGTCGTTCTGGTCAAGGCTTCCCGCGGCGCCGCCCTGGAGAAGATCGCCGACGGACTGCTGGAAGAGGAGTGATCACGCGATGAGAGCCGTACTGTTCGGTGGCGGAATCGCGTTGTTGATCTCGTTGCTCGGCACCCGCGTGGCGATCAGGTTCTTCACGAGCTGGGGCTACGGCCAGGAGATCCGCGACGACGGCCCGACCACCCACCACACCAAGCGCGGTACGCCGACGATGGGCGGCGTGGTCATCATCGCCGCCACCGTCATCGGGTACTTCGTCGCCAAGCTGATCACCCAGAGCATGCCCTCGGCCTCCGCCCTGCTGCTGCTCTTCCTCTTCGTCGGGATGGGCCTGGTCGGGTTCGTCGACGACTTCATCAAGATCGTGAAGCAACGCAGCCTGGGGCTGCGCAGCAAGGCCAAGATGATCGGCCAGACCGTGGTCGGGGTGGTCTTCGGGATCCTGGCCCTCTCCCCGGCCCTGGCCGACGACCGCGGCAAGATGCCGGCCTCGCAGCACCTCTCCTTCATCCGCGACTTCGACAGCTTCATCCTGCCCACGGTCGTCGTGATCATCCTGATCTGGCTGATCATCACGGCGACCAGCAACGCGGTGAACCTCACCGACGGGCTGGACGGGCTGGCCACCGGCGCCTCGGTGATGGTGTTCGGCGCCTACATGCTCGTGAACATCTGGCAGAACAACCAGTCGTGCCGGGTCTCGCCCGAGCGGCACCTGCTACGAGGTCCGCGACCCGCTGGACCTCGCGGTGGTGGCGGCTGCGATCACCGGCGCCTGCTTCGGCTTCCTGTGGTGGAACGCGTCGCCGGCCGCGATCTTCATGGGCGACACCGGGTCGCTCTCGCTGGGGGCCGCGCTGGCCGGCTTCGCCGTCCTGACCCGCACCGAGCTGCTGCTGATCATCCTGGGCGGGCTCTTCCTGGTGGAGACCCTCTCGGTGATGCTCCAGGTCGGCTTCTTCAAGGTCAGCAAGGGACGCCGGATCTTCCGGATGGCGCCACTGCACCACCACTTCGAGATGCTGGGCTGGGAGCAGGTCACCGTCGTGATCCGCTTCTGGATCATCACCGGTCTCTCGGTCGCCGCCGGCCTGGGCGTCTTCTACGCCGAGTGGGTCGTCGGCTCGTGAACCCCGAGGACCTCGGACGCCACGACTCCTGGGAGGGCGTCCGCGCCGTCGTCGCCGGCTTCGGGGTCTCCGGCTTCGCGGCAGCGGACAACCTCAACCACCTCGGCGCCAGCGTGCTCGCCCTCGACGAGTCCTCGGACGCGGAGAAGGCGGAGAAGGCCGAGCTGCTCGAGGTCCTCGGCGCCACCATCCGCCTCGAGAAGGGTGCCACCGCGGAGCTGCCGGACGACGTCGACGTGGTCGTCACCTCGCCGGGCTGGCGGCCCTCGTCGCCGTTGCTGGCGCAGGCCCGCCGCCGCGGCGTACCGATCTGGGGAGAGGTCGAGCTCGCCTGGCGGCTGCGCGACCCCGAGCACCGGACGCCCTGGCTCTGCGTCACCGGCACCAACGGCAAGACCACGACCGTGCAGATGCTCGACGACATCCTGCGGGCGGCCGGACTGCGCAGCGTCGCGGTCGGCAACGTCGGGCTGCCGATCGTCGAGGCGGTGATGGATCCCGAGCCGTACGACGTCTTCGCCGTCGAGCTCTCCAGCTTCCAGCTGCACTACACCGACTCGATGAGCGCGGAGTCCGCGGCGGTGCTCAACGTCGCCGAGGACCACCTCGACTGGTACTCCTCGATGAGCGAGTACGCCGCCGACAAGGGGCGCATCTACGAGCGGGTCGAGCGGGCCTGCGTCTACAACGCCGCCGACCCGGAGACCGAGCGGCTGGTCCGGGAGGCCGACGTCCGCGAGGGTGCCCGGGCCGTCGGGTTCACCCTCGGGATGCCGGGTGTCGGCATGCTCGGGATCGTCGAGGACATCCTCGTGGACCGCGCCTTCATCGAGGAGCGTTCCTCGAGCGCCGCCGAGCTGTGCACCCTCTCCGACCTGGCCTCGCCCGCGCCCCACTTCGTGGCCAACGCGCTCGCCGCGGCCGCGCTGGCTCGCGCGCACGGGGTCTCCCAGGCCGCCGTCCGCGACGGACTGCGTACCTTCCGCCCGGACGGGCACCGCATCGCCACCGTGGCCGAGGCCGACGGCGTGGTCTGGATCGACGACTCCAAGGCCACCAACCCGCACGCCGCCCAGTCGTCCTTGCAGGCCTACGACCCGGTGGTCTGGGTCGCCGGGGGCCTGGCGAAGGGCGCGCGCTTCGACGACCTCGTCCTCGCGGTGCGCGACCGGCTGCGGGGCGTGGTGCTGCTCGGCCGGGACCGGGCCGTGATCGCCCAGGCGCTTGCCCGACACGCGCCGGATGTCCCCGTCATCGTCGTGGCCGAAGGCGAGACTGATCCTGCACGAGTCGGTGAGCACGCCTCGATGGAGCTGATCGTGGACGCGGCGGCTGAGTTGGCCAGACCTGGCGACACAGTCCTGCTGGCCCCCGGATGCGCCTCGATGGACATGTTCGCCAACTACGCCGAGCGGGGCGACGCCTTCGCCGCGGCGGTGCGCAGGAAGTTGGGTGGCTCGAGAGGGTGACGTCCGGTGCGGATGTCCGACGGGAGGAGGTCCGCAGTGTCGACGATGACCCCCGGTCGCACCGAGCACGACGGGGACGTCCCGCCGCCCCACGGTGGCCATGGCAGCTGGTTCGCCTCCGCCCGCGCGGCCCTCGACCGGCCGCTGACGTCGTACTACCTCCTGCTGGGCGCCTCGGCCCTGCTGCTCACCATCGGGCTGATCATGGTGCTCAGTGCCTCGAGCGTCTACTCGTTCAAGGAGAGCGGCGGCGACTCCTACGCCGTCGTCAAGCGGCAGCTGATGTGGGTGGCACTCGGCCTGCCCGCGGCGTTCATCGCGAGCCGGCTGCCGCAACGCTGGATCCGGCGCCTGGCGTGGCCCGGGTACTTCGTCTCGCTGGGCTTGCTGCTGCTCACCGCGTTCATCGGCGTCGAGCGCAACGGCAACCAGAACTGGGTCGCCCTGGGCCCGATCGTGATCCAGCCCTCCGAGATCGCCAAGCTCGCGCTGATCCTCTGGGCCGCCCACGTCTACGCCCACAAGGACCGGCGGCTGGGCAGCCTGCACCAGGTGATGATGCCGGTGGTCCCGGGGCTGCTCTTCGCGACCGGGCTGGTGATCTTCGGTCGCGACCTCGGCACCGCGCTGGTGCTCTTCGCGATCCTGCTGGGCATGCTCTGGGTGGTCGGCGCCCCGGCCAGGTTCTTCATCTTCTGCATCTCGCTGGTCAGCGTGGCGGCGATCTTCCTCGCCTCGACCAGCTCCGAGCGGCTGGCCCGGATCACGAACTTCGCCGACCCCTTCAAGGACTTCCACGACACCGGGTGGCAGCCGGCCCACGGGCTCTACGCGCTCTCGACCGGGGGATGGTTCGGCCAAGGCATCGGGGCCAGCCAGCAGAAGTGGGGCGACCTGCCGGAGGCCCACACCGACTTCATCTTCGCGGTGCTCGGCGAGGAGCTCGGCCTGGTCGGGACCCTGCTGGTCGTCGTGCTCTTCCTGACCATCGCCTACGCCGCCCTGCGGGTGGCCCGCGACAGCCGTGACCCGTTCGTCCGGTACGCCACCTTCGGCATCGTGGTCTGGCTGCTCGGCCAGATGATCATCAACGTCGGCATGGTCCTGGCGCTGCTGCCCGTGATCGGCATCCCGCTCCCGCTCGTCTCGTACGGCGGCTCGTCCCTGGTGCCCACACTCGTCTCCCTGGGGCTGGTGATCGGCTTCGCCCGACGCGAGCCCGAGGCGGCCCGTGCCCTGGCCCAGCGCAGGCGGGTCAGATCGGCCGGACTGGCTGCGGCCCGCGTCGGCGTCCGCGGCCGCTGACCGCCTAGGCTGAGCCCGATGCGCGTCCTACTCGCCGGCGGTGGCACTGCCGGTCACACCTCGCCCCTGCTCGCGACCGCCGATGCCCTGCGTCGCCTGGATCCTGACGTCGAGATCACCTGCCTCGGGACCCCGCGCGGGCTCGAGAACAGGGTGGTCCCCGAGGCGGGCTACCCGCTCGAGCTGATCCCTCCGGTGCCGCTGCCGCGGCGTCCCAACGTCGACCTGCTCCGGGTGCCGGGCCGGCTGGGCGGCGCCGTGCGGACGACGCTCGCCATCATCGACCGGGTGCGTCCCGACGTGGTGATCGGCTACGGCGGGTACGTGTCGCTCCCCGTCTACCTCGCGGCACGCCGCCGCAGGCTCCCGCTCGTCGTCCACGAGCAGAACGCCCTGCCGGGCCTGGCCAACAAGGTCGGCGCGCGGCTCGCCTCACGGGTGGCGGTCAGCTTCCCGGGCACGCCGCTGCCCAAGGCCGAGTACGTCGGCCTGCCGATCCGGCGGATGATCTCGCAGCTGGACCGTGCGGCCGTGCGAGCCGAGGCCCGGGCGCACTTCGGCCTGGACCCGGAGCGGCCGACCCTGCTGGTGACCGGCGGCTCCCAGGGGGCGCGCCGGTTGAACGGTGCGGTCTCCGGCGCCGCCCGGGCGCTGGCCGACGCCGGTGTCCAGGTGCTGCACGTGGTGGGCCCGCTGGGTGAGGCCTCGCCCGAGACCACCGACGTGCCCTACGTGGTGCGCGACTTCGTGGACCGGATGGACCTCGCCTACGCCGCCGCCGACCTGGTGCTGTGCCGTGCGGGCGCCTCGAGTGTCACCGAGGCCGGCGCGGTCGGGCTTCCGGCGGTGTTCGTGCCGCTCCCGATCGGCAACGGGGAGCAGGAGCACCACGCCCGGCTCGTCGTCGACGCCGGCGGTGGGCTGACGGTGGCCGACCGGGCCCTGACCAGCGAATGGGTGGCCGCGACGGTTCCGGCGCTGGTCACCGACCCCGCCCGGCTGGCCTCGATGGGCGCGGCCGCCTCCGCCCTGATCCCGCGGGACGCCGACGAGAAGCTCGCCCGGATCGTGCTGGAGTCCGCCCGATGAGGGTGCCCGTCCCGACCGAGATCCTGCCGGCCGACCGGCTCGGCCGCGTGCACTTCATCGGCATCGGTGGTGCCGGGCTCTCGGCGATCGCCCGGATCATGGCCGCCCGGGGGATCCCGGTGAGCGGGAGCGACGACCAGGAGACGCCGTTCCTGCCGTCCCTGCGCGAGCTCGGTATCACCTGCCACCTCGGGTACGACGCCGCGCACCTGGCCGACGCGGACACGGTCGTCGTGACCACCGCTGCCCGCGAGGACAACCCCGAGGTGCTCGAAGCGCGTCGACGCGGACTCCGGATGCTGCCCAGGTCGGCCGGGCTCGAGTCCGTGCTCCAGGGCAACCGGGTGCTCGCGGTCGCCGGCACCCACGGCAAGACCACCACCACCTCGTTGCTGACCGTGGCGCTGCGCGCCTGCGGCGCCGACCCGTCGTACGCCGTGGGCGGGGTGCTGTCCGCCACCGGACGCAATGCCGACGCCGGCAGTGGTGACCTCTTCGTCGCCGAGGCGGACGAGAGCGACGGCGCCTTCCTCGTCTACCACCCGTACGCCGCGATCGTCACCAACGTCGCTGCCGACCACCTCGACAACTGGGGGACCGAGGAGGCCTACCGCGCCGCCTTCGCCGAGTTCAGCGACCACATCGACCGCGCCGGCTTCCTGGTGTGCTGCCTCGACGACCCGGGGGCAGCCGACCTCGCCGTCCTGGCTCGGGCTCGGGGGCTGACCGTGGTCGGCGTGGGGGAGTCGGCGCAGGCAGACGTGCGTGCGAGCAACCTCTCCTTCGAGGGCGCCACCTCGACCTTCACGGTCCATGACGGCGAGGTCGAGCTGGGTGCGGTGACGCTGGCGATCCCCGGTCGCCACTACGTCCTCGACGCCCTGGCCGCGATCGCCGTCGGCCTGCGGCTCGGCTTCCCGTTCGCGGGCCTGCGCGCCGGGCTCGAGGCGTTCGGTGGCACCGGACGGCGGATGGAGCTCAAGGGCGAGGCCGGGGGAGTCCGGGTCTACGACAGCTATGCCCACCAGCCGGTGGAGATCGCCGGTGACCTGCAGGCCGGTCGCTCGGTGGCCGGTGACGGGCGACTGATCGTGGCCTTCCAGCCGCACCTCGTCTCCCGCACCCGGATCTTCGGAGAGGCGATGGGGGAGGCGCTCGGGGCCGCCGACGAGGTCGTGGTCCTCGACGTCTACCTCGCCCGCGAGGAGGCCGACGCCGACGTCACCGGCGCCGGGGTGGCGGCCGCCGTGCCGCTCCCGTCCGAGCAGGTGGCGTACGTCGCCGACTTCGACGCCGTCCCCGCCGAGCTCGTCGCCCGTGCCCGCCCCGGAGACCTGGTGCTCACCCTGGGGGCCGGCAGCGTCACCCAGCTCGGCCCGCGGGTGCTGGAGCTCCTGGCAGCCGGGGACGGAGCGGCGGGTGCGTAGCCCCACGGTCGACCCGACCGCCGACCCGACCACGGTGCGCAGCCGCCGCCGGTTCGCCCGCCGCCAGTGGGCGCGGCGCTGGCTGGCCTGGAAGTACGTCGCAGCCGTGCTGCTCCTGCTGGTCGGTCTGGTCGCCTCGGTGTGGCTGGTCTTCTTCTCCTCGGTGCTGGCGGTCACCGACGTCGAGGTGGCCGGGCTCGACACCCTGCAGTCCGACGAAATCAGCAACGCGGCCGCGGTGCCGACGGGGACGCCGCTGGCGCGCGTCGATCTCGACCAGATCCGGACCCGCGTCGAGGCCCTCGCCCCGGTGGCCTCCGCCGTGGTCACCCGGCAGTGGCCGCACTCGGTGCTGGTCACCGTGGAGGAGCGGGTGGCGGTCGCCGTCGTCGACATCGGCGGCCGGATCCGGGGGATGGACGACACCGGCGTCGTGTTCCGCGACTACCGACGGGCACCGGCCGGGCTGCCGCGCGTGCAGACCTCGGTGGGCACCCGCAGTGACGCCCTGGAGGAAGGTGCCCGCGTGGTCTCGGCCCTGCCGGGGGACCTCGCGCTCCTGGTCGACCACGTCGAGGTGGAGTCCGTGGACCAGATCTCCCTGCTGCTGCGCGACGGCCGTGAGGTCGTGTGGGGGAGTGCGGAGGAGTCCGACCAGAAGGCGCGGGTGCTCGCCGTACTGCTCGACACCCCGGCCCAGACCTACGACGTGAGCGTGCCGGGCCAGCCGACCACCGCCGGCGCCCCCGGCTGACGGTCGCCGACCGCCCGGTGCCGGGCGACGAATCGAGAAACACCGCGCCGCGCAGGGCGTGTCGCTGGATCGTCCCCCGGTCCGTCCTTACTGTTCTAGCCATGGCGAGGTTGACATAACTATAACCCTCAGGTTCAGGGTTACAGTTTCCGGCTCTCGCGCCTTCCCCACCGCCAGGCCAGCAGGACTCGAAGCACCAGCAGCACCGCTCCAGCGCAGACAGCAGAACAGCAGCACGACAGGCAGTACCGGCGGTCACCAGGGCGTCGGTCCCAGCAGAAGTCCGGGCTCCGGACACGATCAGCGAGAGGCGAATCCGCCGTGGCAGCAGCACAGAACTACCTGGCCATCATCAAGGTCGTGGGCATCGGTGGTGGTGGTGTCAACGCCGTCAACCGGATGATCGAGGTCGGACTCAAGGGCGTCGAGTTCATCGCGATCAACACCGACGCGCAGGCGCTCCTCATGAGCGACGCCGACGTCAAGCTCGACATCGGCCGCGAGCTCACTCGCGGACTCGGTGCCGGAGCCGACCCGGGCGTCGGGGCGCGTGCCGCCGAGGACCACGCCGACGAGATCGAAGAGGTGATCAAGGGCGCCGACATGGTCTTCGTGACCGCCGGCGAGGGTGGCGGCACCGGCACCGGCGGCGCGCCGGTCGTGGCCCGCATCGCCCGCTCCCTGGGCGCCCTGACCATCGGTGTGGTGACCCGACCCTTCGCGTTCGAGGGCCGTCGCCGCGCCAACTCCGCCGAGGAGGGCATCGCCCAGCTCCGCGACGAGGTCGACACCCTCATCGTGATCCCCAACGACCGGCTGCTGTCGATCAGCGACCGGAACGTCTCCATCCTCGACGCCTTCAAGCAGGCCGACCAGGTGCTGCTGCAGGGTGTCTCGGGCATCACCGACCTGATCACCACCCCCGGCCTGATCAACCTCGACTTCGCCGACGTGAAGTCCGTCATGGCCAACGCCGGCTCCGCCCTGATGGGCATCGGCTCCGCCCGCGGCGAGGACCGGGCCGTCGCCGCGGCCGAGATGGCGGTCTCCAGCCCGTTGCTGGAGGCCTCGATCGACGGCGCCCACGGCGTCCTGCTCTCGATCGCCGGTGGCTCGGACCTCGGGCTCTTCGAGATCAACGAGGCGGCGGCGCTGGTGGCCCAGGCCGCGCACGCCGAGGCCAACATCATCTTCGGTGCCACCATCGACGACGCCCTCGGTGACGAGGTCCGGGTGACCGTGATCGCCGCCGGGTTCGACGGCGGCATGCCCAAGCGTCGCGACGAGGGCACGGTGCTGCGCCGCGAGCCGAAGGTGCAGCAGACGCAGGAGGAGACCAAGGCGGCCGCCAAGCAGGCGTCCGCCAAGCGCGAGACGGACAAGGTCCCGGCCGGCGTCCAGTTCCGCCCCTCCGTGCCCGAGGTCCCGTCGTCGGAGCGCAAGGAGCCGGTGGCCGCGAAGCCCGCCGCCAAGGCTCCCCGCCAGGTGCAGTTCGACGACGACGACCTGGACATCCCCGACTTCCTCAAGTAGTCGCAGGGGTGTACTCCTTCCGCACCTCCCACGGCCCCGTCGACCTGGCCTTCACGGACAGGCACGGCGGGGTCAGTGGCGTGCCCTTCGACTCGCTCAACCTCGCCCTCGAGGGTGACGACACCGAGCAGAACACGGCGGCGAACCTGGCGCTGGTGCTCGCCGACTTCGCGCCCGGAGCGCAGGTGGCGGATCTCCACCAGGTGCACGGCGCGGCGGTCCGGGTGGCCGACGGCGCCGGGCCGAAGGTCCCGCCCCGGGCGGACGGCATCGTGACCACGCGGCCCGACGTCGTGCTGGTCGTGCGCGCCGCCGACTGCGTGCCGGTGCTGCTCGCCGACCCGGTCGCCGGGGTCGTCGGCGCCGCCCACGCAGGTCGACCGGGTGTCGCCGCCGGCGTCGTCCCGGCCACCGTCGCCCGGATGCGTGAGCACGGGGCCGGTGAGCACGGGGCCGGTGAGCTGGTCGCCTGGATCGGGCCGCACGTGTGCGGTGCCTGCTACGAGGTGCCCGAGGAGCTCCGGGACGAGGTCGCTGCCGTCGAGCCGTCGACGTACGCCACCACCTCGTGGGGAACTCCGTCGCTCGACCTGGGCGCCGGGGTCCGGGCCCAGCTGGAGCGCGAGGGCGTCCGGGTCGCCGACGCAGCCCGGTGCACCCGGGAGTCCGCCGACCTGTACTCCTACCGTCGCGACGGCCGAGGCGCCGGTCGACTGGCCGGGCTGATCAGGCTGCGTTCGTGACCGGCCGCCGCGAGGAGCTCGCGGGAAACCTCGCCGTCGTACGCCGACGGATCGAGGCTGCCTGCCGCACGGCCGGACGCGACCCGGCCGAGGTGCACCTGGTGGTGGTGACCAAGTTCTTCCCGGTCTCCGACCTTCGGCTCCTGGTCGAGCTCGGAGTCGACGAGGTGGGGGAGAACCGGCACCAGGAGGCGGAGGCCAAGGTGGCCGAGTGCGCCGACCTGTCGTTGACCTGGCACTTCATCGGCGGCCTGCAGAGCAACAAGGCGGCCGCCGTCGCGACGTACGCCGACGTGGTGGAGTCGCTCGACCGCGGCAAGCTCGTCGGTCCACTGGCCCGCGGCGCCACGGGGCGTGCCAGACCGCTCGACGTGCTGCTGCAGGTCAGCCTGGACCCACCGGACGCACCCGGCCGGGCCGGTGCGGTGCCCGCCGACCTGGCCGCCCTGGCCGCGCAGGTCGAGGCCAGCGACGCGCTCGAGCTGCGCGGGCTGATGGCGGTCGCGCCGCTCGGTGCCGACCCGGCTGCAGCCTTCGCCCAGCTGGCCGGGATCCGGCGGGACTTCCTCGCAGACCACCCGCGAGCGCAGTGGCTCTCGGCGGGCATGAGTGCAGACCTCGAGGACGCTGTCGAAGCCGGCGCGACACACGTGCGTGTCGGCAGCGCGATCCTCGGACCGAGGCCCTCGATCAAGTAGGGTCACAACCACCAGCAGCACCCTCGAACGAGGGTGCCGGATTTACCGGAGGACACAGTCATGAGCGGCTCGATGCGCAAGATCGGCGAGTACCTCGGCCTGCTCGAGGACACCGGTCGTTACGAAGACGAGTATGACGGTGAGTACGACACGCAGGACGTCCACGCGGTGGCCGCACCGTCTCGTGCGCCCCGGATGCGTGAGCCCCGTCCGGCCCCGGTCGCGGACCTGGCCGAGCGCCGCCGTCCGAGCGCCGGCCCCGCGGGTGTGCCCGCCGGTGTCGTGGCCGAGCTCTCCAAGATCACCACGCTGCACCCGCGCACCTACAACGAGGCGCGCACCGTCGGGGAGAACTTCCGTGAGGGCACGCCGGTCATCATGAACCTCTCCGAGATGGACGACAACGACGCCAAGCGTCTCGTCGACTTCGCGGCCGGGCTGGTTTTCGCCACCCGTGGCACCATCGAGCGCGTGACCAACAAGGTCTTCCTGCTCTCGCCGCCCAACGTGACGGTGGCCGCTGAGGACAAGCAGCGGATCGCCGAGGGCGGATTCTTCAACCAGAGCTGAGTTGCATCTGTGAACATCGCCGGACAGGTCATCGAAGGCCTGCTGTGGTTCTTCATCGCGCTGCTCTGGATCCGGTTCGTGGTGGACTGGGTCCAGGTCTTCGCTCGGTCCTGGCACCCCAGCGGACCGATCCTGGTCGTGGTCGAGGTGGTGTACTCCATCACGGATCCGCCGATCCGGGCGCTGCGCCGGGTGGTCCCGCCGCTGCGTCTGGGCAGCGTGGCCCTCGACCTGAGCTTCCTGATCGTGATCATCGGCGCGTACGTGCTGCTGCGGGTCAACCGCGCGATCTTCTTCGCATGACGCGCCGTGGCCAGGGCGCGAGTAACCTGTGCCGCGAACCAGACGCTATTGTTCGATCGACAGTTTCTCTTGACGATAATGAATGGGTGAGGTCATGCCGCTGACGCCTGAGGACGTGAGTAACAAGCGTTTTACTCCCGTCCGGCTCCGGGAGGGCTATGACATGGGGGAGGTCGACCAGTTCCTCGATGAGGTGGAGGCCGAGCTCGCGCGGCTCACGAAGGAGAACGACGACCTCAGGTCGAAGTTGTCCACCGCCCAGGGTTCCCCTGCGCCGGCCGCCAAGGCCCCCGAGCCTGCCAAGGTCGAGGAGAAGGCCCCCGAGCCCGCTCCCGCAGCCCCGGTGGTGGCTGCCGCCGCCACCCCCGCCGAGACCATCCGTGTGGAGACGGTGCCCCAGGCGTCGAACGCCGCGGCCCGGCTGCTCGAGATCGCGACCCGCAACGCCGACGAGCTCGTCGACGAGGCGAAGAACGACGCGGACAAGATCGTCGGCGAGGCCCGCACCAAGGCCGAGCGGCTCGAGTCCGAGGCCAAGAGCAAGGCCGACCGGCTCGAGGCCGACGCCCGGACCCGGGCCCAGATGCTCGACTCGGAGACCTCCGAGCGGCGCCAGCAGATGTTCGGCGACCTCGAGCGGGACCGGGACAAGCTCAGCGTCGAGGTGGAGAACCTTCGCTCCTTCGAGCGCGAGTACCGCTCGCGCCTGAAGAGCTACTTCACCCAGCAGCTCGAGGCACTCGCCGGTCCTTCCGAGGCACCGGCGGGATCGGCCGACGAGCAGCAGCAGCCCAAGCGGTTGCGTTCCATCCTCGGCGAGGACGAGGGCTGAGCCCTCCGCACAGCGTCAGCACGGTCACGGCCGGTCCCTGCGGGGGCCGGCCGTGACTCGTTCAACGGCGGGGCGGCTTTGAGTGGGTCGCGCCGAGCGGCTACCCTCCCTGCACACGTGTGGCTGCCGCCACACGAGTTTCGCCTGAGGGAGGCCCTTTCCATGGCTCGCAGCACCCGCAAGTCGCTTGCCGGTCAAGCGGCATCTGCTGCCCGGAAGGTGATCTCGCGCCGCACCCGCACCGAGGAGACGCCGGCGAAGAAGGCCACGCCGGCGAAGAAGGCCGCCCCGGCCAAGCCCGCGGCGAAGAAGGCCGCAACGAAGAAGGCCGCGCCCACGAAGCCCGCTGCCAAGAAGGCGCCGGCCAAGGCTGCTGCCAAGAAGGCCGCGCCCGCCACGAAGGCCCCGGCCAAGGCCGCAGCCACGAAGTCGCCCGCCACGAAGTCGCCCGCCACGAAGGCGCCGGCCACGAAGTCGCCGGCCAAGAAGACCTCGGCGGCCACCAAGCAGGCTCCGGCCAAGACGGTGGCGGCTGCGAAGAAGGCCCCCGCCAAGGCTGCCGCCAAGGCCCCGGCCACGAAGACGACCTCCGTGCGAGCTGCGGGGAAGAAGGCGCCGGCGCGCGCCCTCGCGGTCAAGGAGGGCGAAGGCGCCTGGACCAAGCCCGAGCTGAAGGAAGTGCTCGACGAGCTGCACGCCCAGCGCGAGCACAGCAGCGCGATCATCCAGAAGCAGGAGGAGGAGCTCTCCGGGCTGATGCGTGACGCCGGTGACGGTGCCGGTCACGACCAGGCGGACATGGGGGCGACCAGCTTCGAGCGGGACCACGAGCTGACCGTGCTCAGCCACGAGCACGACAAGCTCGCGCAGATCGAGCGGGCGCTGGCGCGTATCGAGGACGGCACCTACGGCGTCTGCGAGTCCTGCGGGAACCCCATCGGGAAGATGCGGGCCATGGCCTTCCCCCGTGCCACACTGTGCATGACATGCAAGCAGCGCGAGGAACGTCGCTGAGTCCCGGCGACTCCACCGACCCGAAACCGACCCGGCTCCCTGCATCCCGTGCGCGACTGATCCGGCTCTTCGTCGGCGTGGCGCTGACGGCGTACGTCATCGACGTGGGCACCAAGGTGCTCGCCGTCGCCAGGCTCACCGGCCAGCCCGACCGTCCACTGGTCGGTGACGTGCTGGTCCTGCACCTGACCCGCAACCCCGGAGCCGCCTTCAGCACCGGCACCGAGTTCACCGTGGTGCTGACCTGCATCGCGATGGTCGCCGTGCTGGTGGTGCTCTACCTCAGCCGTCGGGTCGGCAGCGCCATCTGGGCGGTCGCGCTCGGCCTGCTGCTGGCCGGGGTCTCGGGCAACCTCACCGACCGGCTGTTCCGCAGCCCCGGTGTGCTGCGCGGCCACGTCATCGACTTCCTGATGCTGCCGCACTGGCCGATCTTCAACATCGCCGACATCTGCATCAATGTCGCCGCCGGACTGATCCTGGTCCAGGCGTTCCGCGGGGTCCGGATCGACGGCCGGCTGACCGACGACCGTGCCCAGCCCGAGGAGAAGACCCCGTGACGACCAGCGCGGACCACCGCACCCTTTCCGTGCCCGAGGGGCTGGCCGGAGAGCGGGTGGACGCTGCGATGGCCCGGATGTTCGGCCTCTCCCGGACCCGCGCCGCCGAGCTGATCGCCGACGGGTACGTCCTCGTCGACGGCCACGGCGTGGGCAAGAGCGACCGGGTCTTCCCGGGCGCCACCGTCGACGTGATGATCCCGACGCTCCGCGACCCGCTCGTGGTGGTGCCCCAGATCGTCGAGGGGATCAAGATCATCCACGACGACGACTCCATCGTGGTGATCGACAAGCCCGTCGGCGTCGCCGTACACCCGTCTCCGGGCTGGTCCGGACCGACGGTGGTCGGACACCTCGCGGCGGCCGGCTTCCGGATCGCCACCAGCGGCGCGTCCGAGCGCCAGGGCATCGTGCAGCGGCTCGACGTCGGCACCTCCGGCGTGATGGTCATCTGCAAGTCCGAGCACGCCTACTCCCTGCTCAAGAACGCCTTCCGGCACCGTACGGTCGCGAAGACCTACCACGCCCTCGTGCAGGGCCACCCCGACCCGTTCGAGGGCACCATCGACGCGCCGATCGGCCGGCACCCCAAGGCCGACTACAAGTTCGCCGTGATGTCCGACGGACGGGCCAGCGTCACCCACTACGAGACCCTCGAGGCACACCGTTTCGCCAGCCTGCTCGAGGTCCGCCTCGAGACCGGCCGCACCCACCAGATCCGGGTGCACATGGCCGCGCTCAAGCACCCCTGCGTCGGCGACCTGACGTACGGCGCCGACCCCGTGCTGGCCAAGCGGGTCGGGCTGGAGCGGCAGTGGCTGCACGCCGTACGCCTCGGCTTCGAACATCCCGACTCCGGTGACCAGGTCGAGTACGAGTCGACCTACCCCGACGACCTCGCAGCAGCTCTCGAGGTCGTCCGCGAGGCGCACTGATGCTGGCCGAGGTGCTGCTCAGGCCTGCGACGCCCGACGACCGGTCGGTCATCGCCGAGGTGCACCTGCGCTCTCGCGCCGCCTCCGCCATGCCGCCGGCCGCCCACTCCGACGCCGAGGTGCGCGCCTGGGTGGCCGGCTGGGACCTCTCGGACTGGGACGTCTGGGTGGCCGAGGCCGACGATCGGCTGTGCGGCTACGCGGTGGTCGCGGGGGACTGGCTGCACTCGCTCTACGTCGACCCGGACGTCGCCGGCCAGGGCGTGGGCAGCGCCCTGCTCGACCTGGTCAAGGCGATCCGGCCGCAGGGCTTCTGCCTGTGGGTCTTCGAGAGCAACACCCCGGCCCGCGGGTTCTACGAGCGGCGCGACCTGGTGGCGCTCGAGCGCACCGACGGCAGCGCCAACGAGGAGCACTCCCCGGACCTGCGGATGGCCTGGCCGGGCTCGGAGCCGCTCGGCTTCCTGCGTGGGCTGATCGACGAGGTCGACGAGCAGCTCGGTGACCTGCTGGCGCGCCGGGCGGCCCTGACCCGGGCCGTTCAGCTGTACCGGCCCGGCGGAGGCCGCGACGAGGACCGGGAGCGCCAGATCGCCGAGGCGATGGCCCGCCGGGCGCCCGCACTCGGCGCCGAGCGGCTGCGCCGCATCGTGGACGCCGTCATCACCGAGAGCCTCGACGCGGCCGGCGAGCGCTGAGCGGCGCCTCGTCCGGTTGCCGGGCGACGCTCAGAACGCCGCGATCACGAAGTAGCCGACCAGCGCCACGATCAGCAGGAGGGCGACCAGCCGCACCCAGACGGGGGTCGAGGTGTCCCGCACCGGGTCCGGTGAGACGCCCCGCAGCTCGGCCGGAAGCTCGGGGTGCAGGTCGGGGCGCGGGTCGGGGGACACCTCGCGGGAACGGTCGTCGGGAGCCATGCCCCGACGGTACCCGCCGACCGGGTGCTCCCGGTCGCCCGAGGGGTCGGGCGGTGCGCGGCTGTCGGTGTGCCCTGCCATGCTGGCGCCAGCGGTTCGCGTAGTCTGGCGTCCTTCCCCCAGTTGGACGTCCGGCCCCCGTTCGGGAGCCTGGCCGAGCCGCTGGCGCATGCCCGATTCGACCTGCGAGGAGCCTCCCGACCACCATGTCGACCACCGGGACGTCCGACTCCTTCGTGCACCTGCACGTGCACACCGAGTACTCCATGCTCGACGGTGCGGCCCGCCTCACCGCGCTGACCGAGCGAGCCGCAGAGCTCGGCATGCCGGCCGTGGCGATGACCGACCACGGGAACGTGTTCGGGGCGTACGAGTTCTACAAGAAGGCGAAGACGGCCGGGGTCAAGCCGATCATCGGCATCGAGGCGTACTTCGCCCCGAACATCTCGCGCTTCGAGCGCAAGGGCGTCAACTTCTACGGCGGCGGCCCGGACGACGTCTCCAACCGCGGCGCCTACACCCACATGACGTTGCTCTCCGAGAGCACCGAGGGGATGCACAACCTCTTCCGCCTCTCCACGGGTGCCTGGCGCGACGGCTTCTTCAAGCACCCGCGGATGGACCGCGAGCTGCTGTCCCAGCACGGTCGCGGGATCATCGGCACCACCGGGTGCCCGTCCGGCGAGGTGCAGGTGCACCTGCGGCACGGCAACTACGACGCCGCCCGCAAGACCGCCGGTGACTTCCAGGAGATCCTCGGTCGCGAGAACTACTTCCTCGAGCTGATGGACCACGGCCTCGACATCGAGAACCGGGTCCGCGACGGGCTGCTCCGGCTGGCCAAGGACCTGCAGATCCCGCTGCTGGCGACCAACGACTCCCACTACGTCGACCAGGCCGACGCCACGTCGCAGGAGCACCTGCTCTGCATCAACTCCGGCAGCACGATGGACATCCCGGCCGGCGACGGCCCGGGGCAGCGGTTCGCCTTCAACGGCGACGGCTACTACCTCAAGTCGGCGGCCGAGATGCGCTCGCTCTGGGCCGACAAGTACGACCTGCGCGAGGCCTGCGACAACACCCTGCTGATCGCGGAGCGGTGCGACGTCTCGTTCACCGAGGGCAACGGCACCTTCATGCCGCGCTTCCCGTGTCCCGAGGGCGAGAACGAGGACTCGTGGCTGGTCAAGGAGGTCGAGACCGGCCTGCGCTTCCGCTACCCCAACGGCATCCCCGACGACGTACGCAAGCAGGCCGAGTTCGAGGTCGGGGTGATCACCTCGATGGGGTTCCCCGGCTACTTCCTGGTCGTGGCGGACTTCATCAACTGGGCCAAGAACAACGGCATCCGGGTCGGGCCGGGCCGCGGCTCCGGTGCCGGCTCGATGGTCGCGTACGCCATGCGGATCACCGACCTGGACCCGCTCGAGCACGGCCTGATCTTCGAGCGCTTCCTGAACCCCGACCGCGTCTCGATGCCCGACTTCGACATCGACTTCGACGAGCGTCGGCGCGGTGAGGTGATCAGGTACGTCACCGAGAAGTACGGCGACGACCGGGTGGCGATGATCGTCACCTACGGCACGATCAAGGCGAAGCAGGCGGTCAAGGACTCCTCGCGCATCCTCGGCTACCCCTTCGCGATGGGGGACCGGATCACCAAGGCGATGCCGGCCGCGGTGATGGGCAAGGACGTGCCCCTCAAGGAGATCTTCGACAGCAACCACAAGCGCTACGGCGAGGGTGGCGAGTTCCGGGCGCTCTACGACAACGACAACGACGTCAAGCGCGTCGTGGACACCGCGATCGGCATCGAGGGGCTCAAGCGCCAGTGGGGGGTGCACGCCGCCGGTGTGATCATGTCCAGCGAGCCGCTGATCGACGTGATCCCGCTGCTCAAGCGGCCGGCCGACGGCGTGATGATCACGCAGTTCGACTACCCGACCTGCGAGAGCCTCGGCCTGATCAAGATGGACTTCCTCGGGCTCCGCAACCTCACCGTCCTCGACGACGCGGTCAACAACATCCGGGCCAACCGCGGCGAGGAGATGGTCCTCGAGGAGCTCCCGCTCGACGACGCCGACTCCTACCGGCTGCTCGGCACCGGCAACACCCTCGGCGTCTTCCAGCTCGACGGCGGTCCGATGCGCGGGCTGCTGCGGCTGATGCGACCGGACAACTTCGAGGACATCTCCGCGGTGCTGGCGCTCTACCGGCCCGGTCCGATGGGGGTGGACTCCCACACCAACTACGCGCTGCGCAAGAACGGCAAGCAGGACATCACCCCGATCCACCCGGAGCTCGAGGAGCCGCTCTCCGAGATCCTCGGCAAGACCTACGGCCTGATCGTCTACCAGGAGCAGGTGATGGCCGTCGCGCAGAAGCTCGCCGGGTACACCCTGGGCCAGGCCGACCTGCTGCGTCGGGCGATGGGCAAGAAGAAGAAGGAGGTGCTCGACGCCGAGTACGTCCCCTTCTCCGACGGCATGAAGGCCAACGGCTACTCCCCGGCGGCGATCAAGGCGCTGTGGGACGTGCTGGTCCCCTTCTCCGACTACGCGTTCAACAAGGCGCACACCGCGGCGTACGGCCTCATCTCGTACTGGACCGCCTACCTCAAGCAGCACTACGCCCCCGAGTACATGGCCGCGCTCCTGACGTCCGTCAAGGACGACAAGGACAAGATGGCGATCTACCTCAACGAGTGCCGCCGGATGAAGATCCAGGTGCTGCCGCCCGACGTGAACGAGTCGCAGGCCACGTTCACCCCGGTCGGCAACGACATCCGGTTCGGGTTGACCGCGGTGCGCAACGTCGGCGGCAACGTCGTGGACGGGATCGTGTCGGGTCGCGAGGAGCACGGCCGCTACGTCGACTTCAACGACTTCATGGAGAAGGTTCCGGCGCTGGTCTGCAACAAGCGGGTCGTCGAGTCGCTGGTCAAGGCCGGCGCGTTCGACGAGATGAAGCACAAGCGGCGCGCGTTGGTGGCGATCCACGAGACCGCGGTCGACCAGTACGTCGACATCAAGCGCAACGAGGCGATCGGCCAGGACTCGCTCTTCGCGGGGCTCGACGACGCCGGAGACCCGTCCGGTGGCAGTGGCTTCGGGATCTCGGTGACCATCCCCGAGATCGACGAGTGGGACAAGATGACCCTGCTCGGCCACGAGCGGGACATGCTCGGACTGTACGTCTCCGACCATCCGCTGCTGGGTCTCGAGCACGTGCTGTCCAACGGCAGCGACTGCTCGATCGGGCAGCTGATGCTCGACGAGGAGCGGCCCGACGGTTCGCCGATCACGATCAGCGGTCTGGTCACCTCCGTCCAGCGCAAGATCACCAAGCGCGGTGACGCCTGGGCGATGGTGACGCTCGAGGACCTCGACGGCGCGATCGACGTGCTGCTGTTCCCCAGCGCCTACCAGCTGGCCAGCACCCACCTCGTCGAGGACGCGATCCTCACCGTCAAGGGGAGGCTGTCGCGCAGCAAGGACCAGCCCGAGCTGCACGGCCAGGAGGTCTCCGTCCCCGACCTCTCCGAGGGCGTGTCCGGTCCGGTGGTGATCAGCCTGCCCTCGACCCGGTGCACCGCCCCCGTCGTCGAGCAGCTGCGCGACGTGCTGGGGACCCATCCCGGCATGACCGAGGTCCAGCTGCGCCTGATGGCGAGGAACACCACGACCGTGATGAAGCTCGACGACCGGCTGCGAGTCACCCCGAGCCCGGCGCTCTTCGCCGACCTCAAGCAGCTGCTGGGTCCCGGATGCCTGACCAGCTGACCGACCCCCAGGGCGGGAGTCGGCGTACGTCGGTGCTGCCTGCGCTGTGGCAGGCGGTCGTCGTGGTCGGGTTGCTCAGCCTCGCGGGAGTCGTGGCGGGGCTGGTCTGGGAGTGGATCTGGACTCCACCCAGCGGCGTGGTGGTGGACCAGCGCTGGTTCCTCGACGAGCAGGGCCTGCCCCACGACTTCTCCGGCACCGGCTCCTACGTGGCGGTCGCGGCCGTCGCCGGGCTCCTCGTCGGAGCGGCGGTCGCGCTCCTCTTCGCGCGGTCCGAGCTGGTCACGCTCGCCGCGGTGCTGGTCGGGGCGGCACTGGCCGGCTGGGTGATGTACCGGGTCGGGGTCCTCGCCGGCCCGCCCGACCCGCGTGGCCTGGCCTCCTCGCTGGAGGACGGCACCCCGCTTCCGGCCCGGCTCCGGGTGGCGGGGCAGAGTCCCTTCGTGGCCTTCCCGTCCGGCGCGCTCGTCGGGCTGCTGGTGGTCTACCTCGGGCAGGCGCGGGCCGACCGGCACGTCGACGCGACCTGATCGGTTACCGCCCCCGACCGGCGACCGGCCACTAGGCTGGACGCCTGGACTTTCCGACGGGTGGCAGCCCGTCACCACCACCAGGGAGAACCCGTGTCCGACTCCGTTCCGCCGTCTGACGGCCAGCCCGAGTACCTCGACCAGGGCAGCGGTGGCCCGCTCAGCGACGAGGCCCGCTCCAGCGACCGTCGTTCGCGGCGGCCGGCGGTGGTGACCGGCGCCGTGGTCGTCGGGCTCGGAGTCGTGGGCGGCGGGGTGTGGGCGGTGACGTCCTTCCTCAGCACCGGCGCCCAGCCGGCGGAGGCACTGCCGGCGTCCACGCTCGCGTACGCCTCCATCGACCTGGATCCCAGCGGAGCCCAGAAGATCGAGGCGATGAAGACCCTGCGCAAGTTCCCGGCGTTCCGGGACAAGGTGGGGCTCGACGCGGGTGACGACATCCGGGAGTGGGTCTTCGACGAGAGCCTGGGCAGCGACTGCGCTGGCGTGGACTACGCCGACGACGTCGAACCCTGGTTGGGGGATCGCTTCGCCGTGGCGGCCGTCGACACGGGCGCCGACGAGCCGCGCCCGGTCATGGTCATCCAGGTCACCGACGAAACGGCAGCCGATGCCGGGCTGACGTCGCTGCGGGACTGCCTCGAACCCGGCAGCGACTCGCCCGTGGAGTGGGTGATCGATGGTGGTTGGGCCGTTCGTCGCGGAGACCGCAGACGTCGCGCAGTCGACCGTGGACGACGCCGCCGCGGGCGCGCTGGCGGACGACGCGGACTACCAGCGCTGGACCGACGAGGTCGGTGACCCGGGCGTGATGGGCTTCTACGCCGCCCCGGCGGCCGGTCGCTTCCTCGTCGACAACTACGGAGACTTCGGCAATCCCAGCTCCGCCTCCGCCAACGTCCTGCGGGACTTCGGTGGTGCGGCCGGGACCGTCCGGTTCAGCGGGGGCGCCGTCGAGCTCGAGGCGGCGGGCGATCCGGGGACCCGGCTCCTCGGCACCGGCCGCGGCTCCGACGTGCTGGCAACGCTGCCCGACGACACCGCGGCCGCCCTCGGGATCGGCTTCACCGACGGTTGGTTCACCTCGTTCGTCGAGCGCATCGCCGCCCCGATGGACGGAGCCACGCCGGAGGAGCTGATGGGGGAGATGGGCGACGAGTCCGGCCTGGACCTTCCCCAGGACATCGAGACGCTGACCGGCGAGTCGCTCGCCGTGACGATCGGCAGCGGGTTCGACCTCGAGGAGTTCTTCAACTCCGGCGACGCCAGCGGCCTGCCGATCGCGGTCAAGGTGCAGGGCGACTCCGGTGCCATCGAGCAGGTCCTGGACAAGCTGCGCCCCCAGCTCGACGCCTTCCTCGGGCCGGAAGGCGGGCTCCTGGACAGCTCGACCGAGGGCGACCTGGTCGCCATCGGCCCGGATGCCGACTACCGCGCAGACGTCGTGGGCGACGGTGGGCTCGGTGACTCCGAGGTGTTCCGCGACGTGGTGCGCGAGGCTGACCGGGCGAGCGTGATCGCCTTCGTGAACTTCGATGCCGACAACGGCTGGCTGCTGCGCGTCCTCGGGTCGGAGCTCGACACCGCCGAGAACGTCGCTCCGCTCGTGGGGCTGGGCGCGAGCGTCTGGCAGCAGGACGACACCGCACACGCGGTGCTGCGGGTCACGACCGACTGAGGCTCAGCGGCCGATCGGGCCGGTGACGGCCCCGGTCACCCGGACCAGCTCGGCCGGGACCAGCTCCAGGTCGAGTCCACGTCGCCCGGCCGAGACGAAGACGGTCGGGTGGCTCAGGGCAGACTCGTCGAGCACGGTCGGATGCGCCCGCTTCTGGCCGATCGGCGAGATCCCGCCGACGACGTACCCCGTGGCCCGCTCCGCGGCGGCCGGGTCTGCCATCACCGCGCGGGCGCCACCCAGGACCCGGGCCAACGCCTTCAGGTCGAGCTGCCCCGAGACCGGGACCACGGCGACGGCGAGCCGGCCGTCCACCTGGGCCAGCAGGGTCTTGAGCACCCGGGCCGGATCCAGCCCGAGGGCGTCCGCGGCCTCGAGTCCGTAGGAGGCGGCGCGCGGGTCGTGCGCGTACTCGTGCAGGGTGAAGGCGACCCCGGCGCGGGTCAGTGCCACGGTCGCCGGCGTACCTCCGGCAGCCTTCTTCGCCATCGGTCGCCGTCAGTTGGGCGACCACCGCGTGCGGGCGACCTCGGTCGCCGGCAGCGAGGGGATCACGTTCATCGCCTGGAGCTCCGAGCGCAGCAGGTCGGTCACCATCGAGAGGCGCAGCTCGGCGTCCTCGGCCTCGAGGAGCGCCTGCCGCTCGGCCATCGGCAGCGGGGCGACCGCGGCGAGCGTCCAGGACAGGTAGGTGGGGTCGCGCGGGAGGTTCCCGGAGTAGGGGTCGCTGCGGATCTCGGTCAGCGCCGCCCGGTAGGCCGTGAAGGTCGCCCGGGCTCGCTCGAGCACCTCCTCGGAGACCTGGGCGGGGATCTCGGGACGCTCGACCACGTGACCGACCGGGAACGTGCCGGTGGTCTCGAGGCGTTCCAGCTCGATCCGTTCCAGGCCCACCGCCACGATGTCGAAGGTGCCGTCGGCGTGCGGCTCCACCTCGGTCAGCTGGACCCGGCAACCCACGCGGTAGAGCGACTGGGCGCCGTGGTCGCCGACCTCGTAGCCCTCGCGGATGCCGACCGAGCCGAAGATCCGGTCCGCCGGTTCGTCGACGCGCAGCAGGTGGTGCACCAGCGCGCGGTACCGGTCCTCGAAGACCGTCAACGGCACGCTCACGCCCGGGAACAGCACAGCGTTGAGCGGGAACATCGGCAGCGTGTCGCTCACGCCTCGACCCTAGTCGCTCCTGCCCAGTCCCCGTCGCGACTCGTGGCGTGGCGAGGTCGCCACCTAGAATCGAGCCATGATTCGTCGGATCGACCTTCGTGGCGCCGCTGCTGACCGCACGGACCCCGTCGACTACCGCGCCGCCGTGCCGCGCGCCGAGTTCGATGTGGACGCCGCGCTGCAGGTGGTGCGCCCGATCTGCGACGACGTGCGGGACCGTGGCGTCGAGGCGATCCTCGAGTACGGCGCCCGCTTCGACGGCGTCACGCAGACCGACATCGTGGTGCCGCCCGAGGCGCTTTCGCGTGCCCTCGCCGAGCTGGACCCGGCGATCCGTGCGGGGCTCGAGGAGTCGATCCGCCGGCTCCGGATCACCAGCGAGGCCGAGCTGGAGCACGACGTCGTCACCGACCTCGGTCCCGGAGCCCGGGTGACCCACCGGATGGTGCCGATCGGTCGCGTGGGCCTCTACGTGCCCGGTGGCCTCGCCCCGCTGGTCTCCAGCGTGCTGATGAACGTGGTGCCCGCCCAGGTGGCCGGCGTCGAGTCGATCGCGCTGACGTCGTCACCCCAGCGCGAGCACGGCGGGCTGCCGCACCCCACGATCCTGGCCGCCTGCGCGCTGCTCGGGATCGACGAGGTCTACTCGGTCGGCGGCGCCCAGGCGATCGCCATGTTCGCCTACGGTGCCGGGCCGTGCCGTCGGGTCGACCTGGTCACCGGACCGGGCGCGATCTACACGGTCGCCGCCAAGCGGTTGCTCAAGGGCGTGATCGGCATCGACTCCGAGGCCGGTCCCACCGAGATCGCGGTGCTCGCCGACGACACCGCGGACGCGGCGTACGTCGCGGCCGACCTGGTCAGCCAGGCCGAGCACGACCCGCTGGCCGCCAGCGTGCTGGTCACCCCGTCGGAGACGCTGGCGGCGGAGGTGGAGGCGGAGCTCGACAAGCAGGTCTCGGCCACCCGCCACCAGGAGCGGATCCGTACCTCGCTCGCCGGCCGTCAGTCCGGGATCGTGCTGGTCGACGACCTCGAGCAGGGCCTCGAGGTGATCAACGCGTACGCCGCCGAGCACCTGGAGATCATCACGGCGAACGCCTCCGAGCTCGCCGCCCGGGTCCGCAACGCCGGGGCCATCTTCGTCGGGGCCTTCGCCCCGGTGTCGCTGGGCGACTACTGCGCCGGCTCCAACCACGTGCTCCCGACCGCCGGGTGCGCCTGCCACTCCTCGGGCCTGTCGGTGCGCGCCTTCCTCAAGGCCGTGCACGTCATCGACTACACCCGCGAGGGGCTCGCCGAGGTCGCCGAGCACGTCGTGACGCTGGCCGAGGCCGAGGACCTGCCGGGCCACGGTGCGGCCGTGCGCGTCCGGTTCGAGCGCTGAGGCCGCGATGACCTGGCCCCCTCTGCGCGAGGGGCTGCAGGGCCTGGAGCCCTACGGCGCCCCGCAGCTCGACGTCCCCGTCCAGCTCAACGTCAACGAGAACCCCTACCCGCCCTCGGCGCGGGTGGTCGCCGACGTCGCGACCGCGGTGGCGGAAGCGACGACCACCCTGAACCGCTACCCGGACCGCGAGTTCGTCGAGCTGCGCTCGGCCCTGGCGGGGTACCTCGGCCACGGCGTCACGCCCGACCAGGTCTGGGCCGCGAACGGCTCCAACGAGATCATGCTCCAGCTGCTGCAGGCCTTCGGCGGTCCCGGACGGGTGGCGCTGAGCTTCGCCCCGACGTACTCGATGTATCCCGAGTACGCCCGCGACACGGTCACCGACTGGGTCCAGGGCCGGCGCGCCGACGACTTCTCGCTCGACGTGGACGCGGCCCGCGACCTGGTCGAGGAGCACCGTCCCAGCGTCGTGCTGCTGCCGTCACCCAACAACCCGACCGGCACCGCGCTGCCCCCGGAGGCCGTGACCACGCTGTGCGAGGCAGCGGGTGATGGTCTGGTCGTCGTGGACGAGGCGTACGGCGAGTTCCGGCGTACCGGCACCCCGAGCGCGCTGGAGCTGCTGCCGCGGCACCGCAACCTCGTGGTGACCCGCACGATGAGCAAGGCGTTCGCGCTCGCCGGAGCCCGGGTCGGCTACCTGGCCGCAGCCCCGGAGATCAGCGATGCGATCCGGGTCGTCCGGCTGCCCTACCACCTCTCGGCGGTCACCCAGGCCGTGGCGCTCGCCGCGCTGCGCCACGCTCCGGAGCTGCTCGGCCGGGTCGACGAGCTCCGGGCCGAGCGCGATGAGACGGTCGACTGGCTGCGCGCGCAGGGGCTCCGGGTCGCGGACACCGATGCGAACTTCGCGCTGTTCGGCACGTTCGCCGACCGGCATGCTGTCTGGCAGGGGCTGGTCTCCCACGGCGTGCTGATCCGTGAGGTCGGTCCCGAGGGCTGGCTGCGTGTGTCGATCGGCACGGCGGACGAGATGATGGCGTTCCGGGAGGCACTCACCCGGGTCATGGCAACGGAAGAGGGCAGGCGATGAGCAGGACCGCACGGATCGAGCGGCAGACCAACGAGTCCAAGGTCGTGGTCGAGGTGGACCTCGACGGGACCGGACGCGCGGACGTCTCGACGGGCGTGGGCTTCTACGACCACATGCTCGGCTCCTTCGCTCGCCACTCGCTGGTCGACCTCACGGTGCAGACCGAGGGCGACACCCACATCGACGCGCACCACACCGTCGAGGACACCGCGATCGTGCTCGGCCAGGCGTTGCGCCAGGCGCTCGGCGACAAGGTCGGCATCCGCCGCTTCGGCGACGCCACCGTCCCTCTGGACGAGGCGCTGGTGCAGGCGGTCGTCGACGTCTCCGGGCGTCCGTACTGCGTGCACACCGGCGAGCCCGAGGGGCAGGTGTACGTCACGATCGGGGGCGACTCCGGACCCGGCTACAGCGGGTCGCTGACCCGCCACGTCTTCGAGACCCTCGCCTTCCACGCCCACATCGCCCTGCACGTGCGGGTGCTGGCCGGGCGGGACCCGCACCACCTCGTGGAGACGCAGTTCAAGGCGTTCGCCCGGGCCTTCCGCGACGCCGTCGCCCTCGACCCCCGCGAGACCGGAGTGCCGTCCACCAAGGGCGCGCTTTGAGCGATCGACCTCAGGTCGCGGTCCTCGACTACGGCTCGGGCAATCTCCACTCGGTCGTCCGCGCCCTGGAGCGGGCCGGCGCCGGCGTCACGCTGACCGCCGACCGCGCCGCGGTGCTGGACGCGGCCGGTCTCGTGGTGCCCGGGGTGGGCGCCTTCGCCGCGTGCATGGCCGGTCTGCGAGCGGTGCACGGCCCCGAGCTGATCGGGCGGCGCTTGGCCGGCGGTCGACCCGTGCTGGGCATCTGCGTCGGCATGCAGGTCCTCTTCGAGCGCGGCGTGGAGCACGGGGTCGAGACCGAGGGCTGCGACGAGTGGCCGGGGACCGTCGAGCGGCTCCAGGCGCCCGTCGTCCCCCACATGGGCTGGAACACCGTCGAGGTCGCCGAGGGCTCGGCGCTGTTCGCCGGGATCGAGGGGGAGCGGTTCTACTTCGTGCACTCCTACGGCGTGCGCGACTGGACGCTCGTCACCAACAACCGCACGCACGCGCCTCGGGTCACCTGGGCCGAGCACGGCGGAGACCGGTTCGTCGCGGCCGTGGAGAACGGTCCGCTGACGGCGACCCAGTTCCATCCCGAGAAGTCCGGGGACGCCGGGGCGGCGCTGCTGCGCAACTGGGTGTCGGCGCTGTGACCCACCCGCCGAGCTCCCGGGTGCACCCGCGGTGAGCAAGGAACGCGCCCAGCGCCGGGCCGAGCGCGAGCGGGAGCAGGCGATCCGGGCGGCGGCACGGGCACGCGCCGACGAGCGCACGCGGCGGCGTACCTCTCGCTGGCAGGCGGCCCGCTCCTGGTTGCCCCAGCCTCGCTGGCGACCCGGCGCGCTGGCTCGCCGCCGACGCCGGCAGCTCGGCACGACGTTCGCCGTCCTGGTCGCGATGAACGTGCTGGTGTGGTTCGCGACGAACGCCTGGGAGCCGCGGGCGGTGGCGGTGATGGTCAGCCTGCTGGCCGCGCCGGTGCTGCACACGATGCTGTTCCGGGCTCGTTGAGCGATGACGGGTGGACACCTGTCCGGCCGTGCCGTGCCGGCTCCTAGGCTTTCGGCCATGGCCTCCTACCTCGAGCTCCTGCCCGCCGTCGACATCGCCGACGGGCAGGCGGTCCAGCTGGTCCAGGGCGTCGCCGGGTCGGAGAAGCGGTTCGGCGACCCGATCGAGGCGGCGTTGCGCTGGCAGGAGGCCGGAGCCGAGTGGCTGCACCTGGTCGACCTCGACGCGGCGTTCGGCCGGGGACACAACCGGGAGCTGCAGGCGAAGATCGTCGGCACCCTCGACATCGCGGTCGAGATGAGCGGCGGGATCCGCGACGACGAGTCGCTGGCCGCGGCGATGGCCACCGGCTGCCGTCGGGTCAACATCGGCACCGCCGCGCTGGAGCAGCCGGAGTGGTGCGCCGCCGCGATCGCGGAGTACGGCGACCGCGTGGCGGTCGGCCTCGACGTGCGCGGACGGACGCTGGCGGCGCGCGGCTGGACCCGTGACGGTGGCGACCTCTACGACGTCCTGGCCCGTCTCGACGCCGAGGGGTGCGCCCGCTACGTGGTCACCGACGTCAACAAGGACGGGATGCTGCAAGGCCCCAACCTGGACCTGCTGCGCGAGGTGTGCGCCGCAACTGCGCGGCCGGTCGTCGCGTCGGGCGGGATCACCGAGCTCGCCGACCTCGAGGCGCTGCAGGGCCTGGTGTCGCTGGGGGTCGAGGGCGCCATCATCGGCACCGCGCTCTACGAGGGTCGCTTCACCCTCGAGGACGCGCTGGCCCTGACCCGGCCTGCGCCATGACGCTGTCGGTGCGGGTGATCCCGTGCCTGGACGTCGATGCCGGACGGGTGGTCAAGGGGATCAACTTCAAGGAGCTGCGCGACGCCGGCGACCCCGTCGAGATGGCGCGGCTCTACGACGCCGAGGGTGCCGACGAGCTCACGTTCCTCGACATCTCCGCCTCGCACGAGGGCCGGGCGACCACGATGGAGATCGTCTCGCGGACCGCCGAGGAGGTGTTCATCCCGCTCACCGTCGGCGGGGGCGTCTCATCGGTGGCGGACGTCGACCGGCTGCTGCGCGCGGGGGCCGACAAGATCGCGGTGAACACCTCGGCGGTGAAGCGGCCCGAGCTGGTCGCCGAGATCGCGGACCGCTTCGGCAACCAGGTGCTGGTGCTCTCGCTCGACGCGCGGCGGGCGACCGGCACCGACTCCGGCTTCGAGGTGACCACGCACGGCGGTCGCCGTACCGACGGGCTGGACGCGATCGCCTGGGCCGTCCGGGCCGCCGAGCTCGGTGCCGGCGAGATCCTGCTGAACGCGATGGACGCCGACGGGACCCAGGCCGGCTTCGACCTGGACCTGATCCGCGCCGTACGCCGTGAGGTCGCGATCCCGGTGATCGCCTCGGGCGGCGCCGGTCGCGCCGAGCACTTCGCCCCCGCGGTCGAGGCCGGGGCCGACGCGGTGCTGGCCGCCAGCGTCTTCCACTTCGGGACCCTCCGGGTCGGGGACGTCAAGCAGGCCCTGGCCGGCGCCGGCCACCCCGTCCGCTGACCCGTCGCTTGTTGACGCCGAGAACCCGCCGACCCGTCGCTTGTTCACGCCAGAACTCGCCGACCCGTCGTCAATTGACGACGGGTGGGCGCTGGGAGCCGTCAACAAGCGACGGGTGGGCGCTGGGAGCCGTCAACAAGCGACGGGTCAGCGGGCGAGCAGGCGGAGTGGTACGTCGTACAGGCGCCGGGTCTCCGGGTGCGACACCACCAGACTCCCGCGCACCAGGACCGCATCGACGTTCTCCGTGGTGGCCGGGGCGTCGCCGAGGACCAGCTCGCCGGTGACCTCGCGCGAGGCTGCGTCGATCGTCCACACGGTGGGGCCTTGCTGGCCCACGACGTAGACGGTGTCGCCGTCGGCCACCACGGCATCGGCGTACTCGAGGTCGGGCAGCTCCACCAGGGGCTTGAGCGTCTTCGCATCGAGACCGACCACCTGTCCGTCGACGGTGCAGGCGACCCACACGACTCCGGCTGCCTCGGCCAGGCCCTGAGGGGAGAGGCAGGAGCCGGCGTTCCTGGTCGTGGCTCGGCCGTCCGCGACCCGGGAGACGGAGCCGCCGCTGTAGTCGCCGATGAAGACGCCTGAGCGCCCGGCCGTGACCAGGCGTGGCTCGTGCCCGGTGGGGTACTCGTCGCGAACCGTCCCGGAGGCTGGGTCGAGGGCAAGGACCCGGTCACCGGCCTGGTCGACCACCCACAGCGTCCCGTCGGCGTACGCCAGTCCCTCGGGCTCGGCGGTACGCGGCTTGAGCCTGACCCGCAGGTCGACCTCGCCGCTGTCGGGGTCGACGCGCACCAACGAGCCGTCGCCGATCACGCTCACCCACAGCCCGTCCGGCGTCGCCACCAGCCTCAACGGCAGCGAGCCGACCTGCGTCTGCCGGTCGCCGGCGCCGAGCACGGTGCCGGCCCTGGGCAGGGCTGCCCAGAGCGTCCGGTCGACCGCTGCCAGGCCAACCGGTCCCTCCGCCAGCTCGGTGACCTCGACGCCTGCCGGCGGAGCGGGGCTCTCGGTGGGGCTGGTGGTGGGGCTCTCAGTGGGGCTGGCGGTGGGACTCTGCGAGGCACTGGGCGTCGATGACGAGCTCGTCGCGCCGGGGGAGTCCGCGCCCGAGCAACCGGACCCGAGCACCAGACAGCCGACCGCAACCACCACGACTCGCTTCATGAGCCGACCGTAGCGGCGGGGCGCCCGTCAGATGCCGAGATCGGCCTTCCGCAGCCGAGCAACACGGTCCGCCGGTCCCGCGAACTCCAGCCCGCGGACCTGGTCGCGGCCGAACAGCCCGAAGGCGAGCTCCGACGGCAGACCGGTCACCACCACCGGGTCGGCGCCGCCCCGCAGGGTCGTGCTGTCGCCCGTGTCGCTGCGGCGGATCGTCACCGGCACTCCGGCGGGCCGGACCAGTCCCTTGCCCGCCACCCTGATCGCCCGCCAGATCCGGGTCTCGTCCTCCTCGGCCAGGGTCCGTGGCTCCCAGCCCGGCTGCGCGCGGCGCAGGTCCTCGTGGTGCACGAAGTACTCCAGGGTGTTGAAGAGCCGCTCCACCGGAGGGAGGGCGTACGGCGTCAGTCCGGGCCGCCGCAACCGCTCCACGAGTACGCCGAAGTCCCGCCGCCGGAGTCGGGCCATCTCCCGGTCGGTGAGCCACGCCAGGGCCGGGACGGCGATGCCGGCGGCACCGATCGGACTGCTCTCCCGCACCAGCAGGTGCACGACGAGGTCCTTGACGTCCCAGTCCCCACAGAGGGTCGGGGCGTCCTCACCCAGCGTCAGGGCGAGGGTGCACAGCTCGCGGCGCTCGCGACGGGCCAGCGAGGGGGTGCTCATGGGCCGAGCGTAGACCGGGTCCCCACCCCGTCGCTGATGCCGGTGGCGGGGTGACGCGGGAATACCCTGACTCCCGGGAACGGTTGCGAAGAGGCCGCCGGTGCGCACCGGCGGCGAGCTGAGACGGGGAGTGACGGCCAGGTGGCAGACGAAGGGATCGGCCAGCGGGGGTCGACCACGCGTGAGGGGTTCGCGGTGCTGGCCGTGGCGATCCGCCGGGAGCCGTGGATCTTCACCCTGTCGACCCTGGGCAGCCTGCTCTTCGGTGCGCTCACCGTCGCCGACGCCTGGGTGCTCGGCTGGTCGACCGACCACGTCGTCATCCCCGCCTTCCGCGACGGCGAGATCGGCTCCGGGCTGCTGCTGGCCGTCCTCGGGCTCTTCCTGGGCGTGGCGATCCTGCGCGCGGTCGGCATCGTGGCCCGTCGGCTCGGCGCCGGGATCATGCAGTACCGGATGCAGGCCCACACCCGCCGGGCGGTGACCCGTCAGTACCTCTCGTTGCCGATGGAGTGGCACCAGCGGCACCCGACCGGCCAGCTCCTCTCCAACGCCAACTCCGACGTCGAGGCCGCGTGGGGGCCGATCGCGCCGCTGCCGATGGCGGTCGGCACGATCGCGATGATGGTGATCGCCATCGGCCAGATGCTCTTCGCCGACCTGGTGCTCGCGATGATCGGCCTGCTGGTCTTCCCGGCCGTGATCGGCGCCAACCTCGCCTACCAGCGGCTCGCCTCGCCGCTGATGACCCGTGCCCAGCAGCTCCGCGCCGAGGTCAGCGAGATCGCGCACGAGTCCTTCGACGGGGCCTTGGTGGTCAAGACCCTGGGCCGCGAGGGCGAGGAGATGGACCGCTTCGCCGCGCGCGCCCACGAGCTCCGTGACGTGAACATCCGGGCCGGCCGGGTGCGTGCCATGTTCGACCCGGCGCTGGCTGCCCTGCCGAGCCTCGGCGTACTCATCGTGCTGGCGGTCGGAGTGAGCCGGGTGCTGTCCGGCGACACCGACGCCGGCGACGTGGTGACCGTCGCCTACCTGCTCACGATCGTGTCGTTCCCGATCCGCTCGATCGGCTGGCTGCTGGGTGAGTTCCCGCGCAGCGTCGTCGGCTTCCGGCGGGTCTCGGCGGTGCTGGACGCGACCGGCGAGATGCAGTTCGGCGACCGTACGACGCGCGGAGACGGCTTCGGTGCGCGGCTCGAGGTCGAGCACCTCGCCTACTCCTACGACCCGGCCCAGACCCTGCTCGGCGACGTCACGTTCACCGTGGAGCCCGGTCGCACGGTGGCGCTGGTCGGCGCGACCGCGTCCGGCAAGAGCACGCTCACGTCGTTGCTGACCCGGCTGGTCGACCCCGACGGGGGACGGATCCTGCTCGACGGCACCGACCTGCGCGACCTCGGCCGCGGGGAGCTCGCCGGCGCCGTCTCGATCGTCCCGCAGACCGCCTTCCTCTTCGACGACACGGTGCGCGGCAACATCACCCTCGGCGCCGAGCACATCACCGACGACCAGGTCTGGGCGGCGCTGCGCGCGGCGCAGGCCGACGGGTTCGTCGCCGCGCTGCCCGACGGGCTCGACGCCCGGCTGGGGGAGCGCGGTACGTCGCTCTCCGGCGGCCAGCGGCAGCGGATCTCGCTGGCCCGTGCGCTCGTACGCCGGCCGCGGCTGCTGATCCTCGACGACGCCACCTCGGCGGTCGACCCGGAGGTCGAGGCCCGCATCCTGGCCGCGCTGCGCGCCGGCGACACGGGGGCCACCCTCGTGGTGGTGGCCTACCGCAAGGCGACGATCGGACTGGCCGACGAGGTGATCCACCTCGAGGGCGGCCGGGTCGTCGACCGGGGGACGCACCGCGAGCTGCTGGAGCGCAGTGCGTCGTACGCCCGGCTGGTCAACGCCTACGAGCAGCACACCGAGCTGGCGGGGGACAAGCAGTGACGATCCGACCGAGCGCACGCCCGGGCCCGGACCCGACACCCGCACCCGCGGCCGCCCGCACCAGCGGCACGGTGATGGACACCGGCGAGGAGCTGGGTGCCTTCGCCACGATCCGCCGCGGGGTCGACTTCTCGCCCGAGCTCAAGGACGGCATCCGTGGCACGCTGGCGCTCGCCGTCCTCGCCTCGCTGGGACAGGTGGTCGTCCCGATCGCCGTGCAGCAGACGCTCGACCGCGGCCTGGCCGCCCCCGGCGGCCCGAACGTGCGGTTCACCGTGCTGATGGCGCTGGTCGCCGCACTCGCGGTCGTCCTGACCAGCATCGCGTCGTACGCCATGACCAGCCGGTTGTTCACGGTCTCCGAACGCGGGCTGGCCACGCTGCGGATCAAGGCGTTCCGGCACGTGCACGACCTCCCGCTGCTGACCCAGAACACCGAACGCCGCGGTGCGCTCGTCGCCCGGGTGACCAGCGACGTCGACCAGGTCAGCCAGTTCCTCGTGTTCGGCGGCCTGATCTTCGTGGTCAGCGTCGGGCAGATGATCGTGGCCACCGTGGTGATGCTCTTCTACAGCTGGCAGCTGGCCATCGTGGTGTGGCTCTGCTTCGCGCCGCTGTTCTTGTCGTTGCGGTTCTTCCAGCGCCGGCTCTCCGATGCGTACGGCATGGTCCGGCGCCAGGTCGGGATCCTGCTGTCCGCGATCGCCGAGCCCGTGGTGGGTGCCGCGGTCGTCCGGTCGTACGCCGTCGAGGCCCGCACCCAGCGACGCATCGACGAGGCGGTGGACGCGCACAAGCAGGCCAGCACGCGCGCGCAGGGGTTCACGGCGTTCTCGTTCTCGCTCGGCGGGGTCTCCGCGGGGCTGGCCAACGCCGGGGTGCTGATCGTCGGTGTCTGGCTCGGGTTCGCCGGAGAGATCACGGCCGGCAAGGTGCTCGCCTTCGCCTTCCTGGTCACGCTGTTCGTGGGGCCGGTGCAGATGGGCACCCAGATCCTCACCGACGCCCAGAACGCCATCGCCGGCTGGCGGCGCGTGATCGGCATCCTCGAGACGCCGGCCGACCTGGTCGACCCCGGCGCGGACGGGCAGACCCTGCCGCGAGGCCCGATCGACGTGCACTTCGAGCACGTCACGTTCGCCTATCCCGGTGGGCCGCCGGTGCTGCAGGAGATCGAGCTGGCCATCGCGGCGGGCTCGCGGATCGCGATCGTCGGTGAGACCGGCTCAGGGAAGTCGACGTTCGCCAAGCTGCTCACCCGGCTGATGGATCCCGACCAGGGGTCGGTGCTGCTGGACGGCGTCGACATCCGGATGATCGCGCCGGGCTCGCTGCGTCGCAGCGTCGTCCTGGTCCCGCAGGAGGGGTTCCTCTTCGACGACACGATCACGGCCAACGTGCGCTACGGCAAGCTCGACGCCACCCGCGAGGACATCCTCGCGAGCGCCGAGGAGCTCGGCCTCGCGGACTGGGTGGCCGGCCTGCCCGCCGGGCTCGAGACCCAGGTGGGTCAGCGGGGTGAGTCGCTGTCCGCAGGGGAGCGGCAGCTGGTCGCGCTGCTCCGGGCACACCTGGTCGACCCCGACCTGCTGGTCCTCGACGAGGCGACGAGTGCCGTCGACCCGTCGCTGGAGATGCGGATCGGTCGTGCGCTCGAACGCCTGATGAGCGGGCGTACGTCGGTCACCATCGCGCACCGGCTCTCCACGGCCGAGAACGCCGACGAGGTCGTGGTCGTCGACCGCGGGCGGATCGTCCAGCGCGGCCCGCACGCCGAGCTGCTCACCCAGGCCGACAGCGTGTACGCCGGACTGCACTCGTCGTGGGTCGCCCAGCAGGGCACCTGACTCGGCGACAGCCGGGGGAACTTCACGCCGGCTCGGCAGGGGAGCGGGGGAACTTCACGCCGGGTCGGCGGATGTGGTGGGGCGCGGGATACTGGGCCGGTGACCGACCTCGACCCCGCGATAGCCGCCCGCCTCAAGCGTTCGCCGGACGGCCTGGTGCCCGCCGTCGTGCAGCAGCACGACACGGGTGAAGTGCTGATGCTGGGCTGGATGGACGACGAGGCGCTGGCCCGCACCCTGGCGAGCGGACGGGCGACCTACTGGAGCCGGTCCCGGCAGGAGTACTGGCTCAAGGGCGAGACCTCCGGCCACGTCCAGTGGGTCAAGGAGGCCCGCCTGGACTGCGACGGCGACACGATCCTGCTGGCGGTCGACCAGGTGGGCGCGGCCTGTCACACCGGTGAGCGGACCTGCTTCGACGCCGACGTCCTGCTGGCGCGCGCCGATGGGTGAGCCCACCACCGGGTCGAGCTCCGGGCAGACTCCCCGCTCCCGGCGCAGCTACGGTCCGGTGCTGCTGCTCGGGCTGCTGGCCGGCACCATCGGCGCGGTCGCGGGCAACAAGCCGTGGGCACAGGCCTCGGGGACGCGGGCGAGCCAGTTCTCGGAGCTGGCGATCTCGGCCGACGCCGCCGAGATGCCGGTGGCGGCGGCGCTGGCACTGGTCGTCCTGGCCTGCTGGGGAGTGGTCCTGGTCAGCCGCGGGTGGGTACGCCGGGCGGTCACCGTGCTCGGGGCCCTTGCCGCCGCGGGCACCCTGGCCAGCGTGGTGGTCGGCTACTCGTCGGTCCCCGACGCGCTGCGCGCGAGCTTCGTGGACCTCGGCGGCACCGACGTGGAGGTCACCCGCACTGGCTGGTTCTGGCTGGCAGCAGTCGCGGCGGCACTCTCGCTCGCGGCGACGGTGCTCGCCGTCCGGCTGGTGCCCGGGTGGCCCGAGATGGGCACGCGGTACGACGCTCCGGGCACCGGGACGCCGCCACCGGCCGTCGCGCCGGAGGACCAGTCCAGCCTGGATCTCTGGAAGGCGATGGACGAGGGTCGCGACCCGACCGCCTGATCTGCCGAATAGACTGTGGCGCAGCAAGCCGCCGCCCCCGCACCAGCGCCCCCCGCACCGAGGAGCCCGCATGTCTGACAACCACGGCAACACCCCCGCAGCCTGGAGCGCGGTCTCGATCGCCCTGCTCGGTTTCCTCGTGGGTGGCGTCGCGCTCATGCTCGACCCGGTGAGCATGACGCTCTTCTGGGTGGGCGTCGCGATCGGCATCGCCTCCCTGGTCGTCTTCATCGTGATGAGCAAGCTGGGCTTCGGAGGCTCCGGCCACTGAGCCGGTCCGCCACCATGGCCGCCTTCGCCGTCGCCGCCCGACCGGCCGGCGGAGCCACGCCGGGCCTGCCGAGCCGCCGGCAGCGGATGGCGGCCCCCCTGATGACCGCCGGGGTGGTCACCGTCGCCACCCTCGCCCTGCACGTGCGGGACCCGCACGCGGGCGGGGCCTGGGGCTACTGCCCCAGCGCGCTGCTCGGCATCTGGTGTCCGGGGTGCGGTGGTCTGCGGGCGGTCAACGACCTCGGCAACGGTGACCTGCTGGGGGCGGCCTCGAGCAACCTGGCCTTCGTGGTGGCCCTGCCGTTCCTGCTGCTCGGGTTCGCGATCTGGAGCAGCGACCGGTGGCGCGGCGTGACCCGGCGGTTCTCGCCGGTGCTGGTCTCCCGGCTGTCGATCACGTTGCTCGCCCTGCTCACGGTCTTCACCGTGCTGCGCAACCTGCCGGCAGGATCCTGGCTCGCGCCCTGACCCGCCGCCGGCGGAGCCTCAGCCGACGTTGACGTCGCCGCTGAGCTCGAGGTTGCCGGTGAGCGCGGCGAGCAGGAACAGCGCCGTGAAGACCAGCGCGATGACGCCCAGCACCAGGCCCGCGGTCGCGAGACCGGCGCCGTCCTGACCGGTCGCCGCGATCTCCTTCTTCGCCGAGCGCGCCAGGACGATCGCGGGGATGCCGGTGACCACCCCGCAGCACAGGATCCCGAGGAGGCCCAGGACCAGCGACCAGATCGCCTTCTTGTTGGTGCCGACCGGCGCGCCGCCGTACGCCGGGGGAGTGCCGTAGCCGGGCGGGGGCGGCGGGCTGTCGTAGCTCATGGGAGTTCCCTCCGGTCCTGGGCCCTGCATCCGCGCAGTGCTCTCGGCGACAAGTTAGCGGCTGCCGGCTCCGGGGACGGTCATTGCCGGAGGCGCGCCGGGCAGGTGTGGGACCGCGTGACAGACTCTTGCCGTTGCCCCCTCAACCATTTTCGGAGGAATCCGTGCAGGCCGACGCGCCGTCCGTGCTCGACGACATCATCGCCGGCGTACGGATCGACCTCGCCGAGCGGGAGTCGACCACCAGCCTGGCCGACCTCCGGGCAGCCCTGGCCGACGTCGACCCGCCGCGCGACCCGATGCCGCACTTCCGGGCGCCGGGCTCGAGCGTGATCGCCGAGGTCAAGCGCCGCAGCCCGAGCAAGGGCGACCTCGCCGACATCGCCGAGCCGGCCGACCTGGCGGCCGAGTACGCCGCCGGCGGGGCTGCCGCGATCAGCGTGCTCACCGAGCAGCGGCGCTTCGGCGGCCGGCTCGAGGACCTTCGTGCGGTGCGAGCCTCCGTGGACGTCCCGCTGCTGCGCAAGGACTTCATCGTCGCGTCGTACCAGCTCGTCGAGGCCCGCGCTGCCGGGGCCGACCTCGCGCTCCTCATCGTCGCGGCCCTCGACGACGACCTCCTGCGTCGCCTGTACGACGAGGCGCGCGAGCTCGGCCTGACCGTCCTCGTCGAGGTGCATGACGAGCCCGAGACCGAGCGCGCGGTCGCCCTCGGGGCCGAGCTGGTCGGCGTGAACGCCCGCAACCTCAAGACCCTCGCCGTCGACGACTCCACCTTCGGGCGCCTCGCGCCCCTGGTGCCCGCCGGCGTGGTCCGCGTCGCGGAGTCCGGCATCACCGGACCCGACGCGGTCGCCCGCTTCGTCGCCGAGGGCGCGGACGCGGTCCTGGTGGGCGAGGCCCTCGTGAAGCACGGCGACCCGCGAGGCGCGGTCGCCGCCATGACCGGAATCAAGGAGAGCTGATGGGTCTCGAGACGAGTCGTTTCGACGCGGACGCCCAGGGCTGGTTCGGCGACCCGTTCACCGGGTGGGGCGGCCGCTTCATGCCGGAGGCCCTGGTGGCAGCGCTCGACGAGCTCACCGTGGCCTGGCACGACGCGATGGCGGACCCCACCTTCACCGAGGAGTTCGCCGCGATCCTGCGCGACTACGCCGGGCTGCCCAGCCGGCTCTACGAGGCGACGCGACTCAGCGAGCAGGTCGGGGTCCGGATCCTGCTCAAGCGCGAGGACCTCAACCACACCGGCGCGCACAAGATCCGCAACGTCCTCGGCCAGGCGCTGCTCACCAAGCGGATGGGCAAGACCCGGGTGATCGCCGAGACCGGTGCCGGGCAGCACGGTGTCGCCAGCGCCACTGCAGCGGCGTACTTCGGCCTCGACTGCACCGTCTACATGGGCTCGGTGGACACCCGGCGCCAGGCGCTGAACGTGGCGCGGATGCACCTGCTCGGCGCCAAGGTGGTCCCGGTCGACTCCGGCAGCGCGACGCTGAAGGACGCGATCAACGAGGCCCTGCGGGACTGGGTCGCGAGCGTCGACCACACGGCGTACCTCTTCGGGACCGCGGCCGGACCGCACCCGTTCCCCAGCATGGTCCGCGACTTCACCCGCAGCATCGGGGACGAGGCCCGGCAGCAGTGCCTCGACCAGTACGGTCGGCTCCCGGACGCGATCGCGGCCTGCGTGGGTGGCGGCTCCAACGCGATCGGGCTCTTCACGGCGTTCCTCGAGGACGAGGACGTGGCGATCTACGGCTTCGAGCCGGGGGGTGACGGGGTCGACACTCCCCGCCACGCGGCGACCATCCACGCCGGAGCCCGCGGCGTGCTGCACGGCGCCCGCACCTACGTGCTCCAGGACGACGACGGACAGACCATCGAGTCCCACTCGATCTCCGCCGGTCTCGACTATCCCGGGGTCGGGCCCCAGCACGCCCACCTGTCCGACATCGGCCGGGCGACCTACCTCCCGGTCACCGACTCCGAGGCGATGGACGCGATGGCGCTGCTCAGCCGGACCGAGGGGATCATCCCCGCCATCGAGTCCGCGCACGCGATCGCCGGAGCGATCCGGGTCGCCGAGCAGCTGGCCGCCGAGAAGGGGCCCGACGCGATCATGCTGATCAACCTCAGTGGCCGGGGCGACAAGGACATGGGCACGGCCATCGAGTGGTTCGGCCTCGGTGACCCCGAGCAGGTTGCGGAGCCGCCGGTCGGCGACCCCGACACGGACCCGCGCGCCGAGGACGAGGCCACCCGATGAGCGTTGCCCGTGCGTTCGAGCAGGCGCGCGCCGAGAAGCGATCCGCCCTGGTCGGCTACCTGCCCGCCGGCTTCCCGGACGTGGCCGGTGGCATCGACGCCCTGCGCGTGATGGTCGACTCCGGGTGCGACGTGATCGAGGTCGGCCTGCCCTACAGCGACCCGGTGATGGACGGCCCGACGATCCAGGCCGCCGCCCAGCAGGCGCTCGAGGCCGGGATCAGGACCTCCGACGTGCTGCGCACCGTCGAGGCGGTCGCCGCCACGGGTGTGCCGGCCGTGATCATGACCTACTGGAACCCCGTCGAGCGGTACGGCGTCGCCCGGTTCGCCGCAGACCTGGCCAGTGCCGGAGGAGCCGGGCTGATCACCCCCGACCTGACGCCCGACAGTGCCCCGGAGTGGATCGCGGCCGCGGACGAGCACGACCTGGACAAGATCTTCCTCGTGGCGCCCTCGTCCACCGACGAGCGGATCGCGATGACCACGGCCGCCTGCCGCGGGTTCGTCTACGCCACGGCGGTGATGGGGGTGACCGGTGCCCGGACCACCACCAGCGACCTCGCCGGGCCGCTGGTCGCCCGCACCCGCGCCACGACCGACCTCCCCGTCGGCGTCGGCCTCGGGGTGAGCAACGGCGACCAGGCGGCCGAGGTGGCGTCGTACGCCGACGGGGTGATCGTCGGCTCCGCCTTCGTGCGCGCCCTGCTCGACCACGGCGACGACCGGGCCGCGGGACTGCGGGCGCTGGGCGCGCTGACCGAGGACCTGGCCTCGGGGGTCAGGCGTGGGTAGACGACTCGTCGTCGCTCTCGCCTCGCTCGTCCTGCTCGCCGGCTGTGGTGGCGGCAGCGCCTCGGACGACCTGCCGTTCAGTGGCACCAGGCTGGACCCGCCGTTCGAGGTCAGCCCGATCCCGCTGACCGACACCGACGGCGCGCCGTACTCGCTCGTCGAGGACACGGACAAGCCGCTCACGCTGGTCTTCTTCGGCTACACCCACTGCCCGGACATCTGCGGGGTCGTGATGGCGAACCTGTCGACCGCGATGACCCGGCTGAGCCAGTCCGAGCGCGCGCAGGTCGACGTGGTCTACGTGACCACCGACCCGGCCCGGGACACCGGACCGGTCCTCGAGCGCTACCTCGACCACGTCGACCCGGAGTTCGTCGGCGTGACCGGTGACCTGGGTGACATCGTCGACGTCGCGCTGACCTTCGGGGTCGGGGTCACCCAGGGCGAGAAGCTGCCCTCGGGTGGCTACGAGGTGACCCACGGTGCCACGATCACCGGGATCGACCGTCGCGACGAGGCACCCGTCTACTGGTCCCAGGAGACCTCGTCCGCCGAGTTCGCCTCCGACATCCGCACCCTCCTCTCCACCAAGGACTGACGCCGTGCCCATCTCCCTGTCGATTCCCAGCCCGTCGTCCGGCGTGTGGTTCCTCGGGCCGGTGCCGCTGCGGGGGTACGCCCTCGCGATCATCCTGGGCATCGTGGTCGCGATCTGGATCGGCGAACGCCGCTGGGTGGCTCGCGGCGGCACCGCCGGCGAGATCACCGACCTCGCCATCTGGGGCGTGCCGTTCGGCCTCGTCGGTGGCCGGCTCTACCACGTGATCACCGACAACGACCTGTACTTCGGCCCGGGTCGCCACGCGATCGAGGCGCTCTACGTGTGGCGCGGTGGCCTGGGGATCTGGGGCGCGGTGGCGCTCGGAGCCCTCGGTGTGGCGATCGGCGCCCGGCGCCACGGGATCCGCCTGCTGCCGGTGCTGGACGCGATGGTCCCGGGGGTCCTCGTCGCGCAGGCCCTCGGTCGCTGGGGGAACTGGTTCAACCAGGAGCTGTTCGGCAAGCCGACCAGCCTGCCCTGGGGACTCGAGATCGACGAGGCCCACCGTCCGCTGGGGTACCTGGACGACACCACCTTCCACCCGACGTTCCTCTACGAGTTCCTGTGGAACCTCGGGGCCTTCGGCCTGGTGATCTGGGCCGACCGCCGGTTCAACCTCGGCTGGGGGCGGGTCGTCGCGCTCTACGTGATGGCCTACACGGCCGGGCGTGGCTGGATCGAGATGCTGCGCATCGACAACGTCCAGCTCCAGGACGTCGGTGGTCTGCGGCTCAACGTCTGGACGTCGATCGTGCTGTTCGTGGCGGCGGCCGTCTACTTCGTGGTGAGCACCAGATTGCGACCCGGCCGGGAGACCGAGGTCTACCTGCCCGGGCGGGCGCCGCAGCCGGCCGAGGAGACCGACCTCACGACCGACTGAGACCGCTGTCCGCGCCTCAGTCGGCCCGCATGGCGGGCTCCGGACTCGGTGGTAGCCTGATTCCCCGCTAGGGCCAGCGTCGTCCCCTGCAAGCCTGAACTGCCTTGCCGACCTGTCGGCGCGGCCCTCGACCCAGGTCGAGGTCCCCCGACACCGACGACGACGGGAGAATGCCTGATGCCTTTTCCGCACGCATTCCCGCCGCCCCAAGGGCTCTACGACCCCCGCAACGAGCATGATGCTTGTGGCGTGGCGTTCGTGGCCACCCTGACCGGCGTTGCCAGCCACGAGATCGTGGCGAAGGCCCTGACCGCGCTCCGCAACCTCGAGCACCGTGGAGCCGCAGGCGCGGAGCCCAACTCGGGTGACGGTGCCGGGATCCTGATGCAGGTGCCCGACCGGTTCCTGCGCGAGGTCGTGGACTTCGAGCTGCCCGCGCAGTTCTCGTACGCCGTCGGCACCGCCTTCCTGCCGGGCGACGACGAGCAGGTCAGCAAGGCCCGCCGCCGGATCGGGGAGATCGCCGCCGAGGAGGGCCTCTCGGTCCTGGGCTGGCGTGACGTCCCGACCAACCCCGACATCCTCGGCGCCACCGCGCTCGGTGTGATGCCGGCGTTCAGCCAGCTCTTCGTGGCCGGTGCCGGCTCCCGGATCTCGGGCATGGCCCTGGAGCGGCTGGCGTTCTGCCTGCGCAAGCGGGCCGAGCACGAGACCGACGCCTACTTCCCGTCGTTGTCCGCCCGGACCCTGGCCTACAAGGGCATGCTCACGACCGAGCAGCTCGACGGGTTCTTCCCCGACCTGCTCGACGACCGGGTGGCCTCGGCGATGGCCGTCGTCCACTCCCGGTTCTCCACCAACACCTTCCCGAGCTGGCCGCTGGCGCACCCGTTCCGGTTCATCGCGCACAACGGCGAGATCAACACCGTGATGGGCAACCGCAACTGGATGCGCGCCCGCGAGGCGCTGCTGTCCTCCGACCTGATCCCGGGCGACCTGGACCGGATCTACCCGGTCTGCACCCCCGGTGCCTCGGACTCCGCCTCCTTCGACGAGGTGCTCGAGCTGCTGCACATGGGCGGCCGCTCACTGCCGCACGCCGTGTTGATGATGATCCCCGAGGCGTGGGAGAACCACACCGAGATGGACGCCGCCCGCCGGGCGTTCTACGAGTTCCACTCCTCGATGATGGAGCCCTGGGACGGTCCTGCCTGCGTCGTGTTCACCGACGGCCGCCAGATCGGCGCAGTCCTGGACCGCAACGGGCTGCGTCCCTCGCGCTACTGGGTCACCGACGACGGCCTCGTCGTGCTCGCCTCCGAGGTCGGGGTCCTCGACCTCGACCCGGCCACGATCGTCCGCAAGGGCCGGCTGCAGCCGGGCCGGATGTTCCTCGTCGACACCGACGAGCACCGCATCGTCGAGGACGAGGAGGTCAAGGCCGAGCTCGCCGCCGAGCACCCCTACGACGAGTGGCTGCACGCCGGCCTGATCCACCTCGACGACATCCCGGAGCGTGAGCACATCGTGCACACGCACGCGTCGGTCACCCGTCGCCAGCAGGTCTTCGGCTACACCGAGGAGGAGCTCCGGGTCCTGCTCACGCCGATGGCGAACGCCGGCGCCGAGCCACTCGGCTCGATGGGCACCGACACCCCGATCGCCGCGCTGTCGGCCAAGCCCCGACTGCTGTTCGACTACTTCAGCCAGCTCTTCGCCCAGGTCACCAACCCCCCACTGGACGCGATCCGCGAGGAGCTGGTCACCTCGTTGAGCGGCACCATCGGCCCCGAGGCCAACCTGCTCGAGCCGACGCCGGCCTCGTGCCGGCAGGTGGTGCTGCCGTTCCCGGTGATCTCCAACGACGACCTGGCCAAGATCCGGCACATCAACCGCGACGGCGACATGCCCGGGTTCATCACCCACGTCTCGCGCGGCCTGTACGCCGTGGAGGGTGGCGGGCGAGCCCTCGCCGAGCGGATCGACGAGATCTGCGAGGAGGTCTCCGACGCGATCGCCGGGGGTGCCCGGATCATCGTGCTCTCGGACCGGCACTCCACCGCCGAGCTGGCCCCGATCCCGTCGCTGCTGCTCACGGGTGCGGTGCACCACCACCTGGTCCGCGAGAAGACCCGCACCCAGGTCGGCCTGCTGGTCGAGGCCGGCGACGTCCGGGAGGTCCACCACGTGGCGCTCCTGGTCGGCTACGGCGCCGCCGCGGTCAACCCGTACCTGGCGATGGAGTCCGTCGAGGACCTGGCCCGTGAGGGCTACTACGTCAGCGTCGAGCCCGAGCAGGCCGTCAACAACCTGATCAAGGCGCTCGGCAAGGGGGTGCTGAAGGTGATGTCCAAGATGGGCGTCTCGACGGTCGCCTCCTACACCGGCGCCCAGATCTTCGAGGCCCTCGGCCTCTCCCAGGCGGTCGTCGACAAGTACTTCACCGGCACCACCTCGCGGCTCGGAGGCATCGAGCTCGACACGATTGCCGAGGAGGTCGAGCGCCGCCACACGGCGGCGTACCCCCGTCGCGGCATCGCGCCGGCCCACCGCGAGCTCGAGATCGGCGGCGAGTACCAATGGCGCCGCGAGGGCGAGCCGCACCTCTTCGACCCCGAGACCGTCTTCCGGCTCCAGCACGCCACGCGCGCCGGTCGCTACGACGTGTTCAAGCAGTACACCGCCCGGGTCAACGACCAGTCCGAGCGGCTGATGACGCTGCGCGGGATGTTCGCGTTCAAGGACGCCGAGGCGGCCGGCCGCACGCCGGTCCCGCTCGACGAGGTCGAGCCGGTCTCCGAGATCGTGAAGCGCTTCTCGACCGGCGCGATGTCGTACGGCTCGATCAGCAAGGAGGCGCACGAGACCCTCGCGATCGCCATGAACCGGCTGGGCGCCAAGTCCAACACCGGTGAGGGTGGCGAGGACGCCGACCGGCTCCACGACCCCGAACGCCGCAGCTCGATCAAGCAGGTCGCCTCCGGCCGCTTCGGGGTGACGTCGGAGTACCTCACGAACGCCGACGACATCCAGATCAAGATGGCGCAGGGTGCCAAGCCCGGCGAGGGCGGCCAGCTGCCCGGCAACAAGGTCTACCCGTGGGTGGCCAAGACCCGGCACTCGACTCCGGGCGTCGGCCTGATCAGCCCGCCGCCGCACCACGACATCTACTCGATCGAGGACCTGGCGCAGCTGATCCACGACCTCAAGAACGCCAACCCGAGCGCCCGCGTGCACGTCAAGCTGGTCTCCGAGGTCGGCGTGGGCACGGTCGCCACCGGCGTCTCCAAGGCACATGCCGACGTGGTGCTGATCTCCGGCCACGACGGCGGCACGGGTGCCGCCCCGCTCACCTCGCTGAAGCACGCGGGTGGTCCCTGGGAGCTCGGCCTGGCCGAGACCCAGCAGACCCTGCTGCTCAACGGGCTGCGCGACCGGATCGTGGTGCAGACCGACGGCCAGCTGAAGACCGGACGCGACGTGATCGTCGCCGCCCTGCTCGGCGCCGAGGAGTTCGGCTTCGCCTCCGCGCCGCTCGTGGTCTCCGGCTGCATCATGATGCGGGTCTGCCACCTCGACACCTGTCCCGTCGGCGTGGCCACGCAGAACCCTGTCCTGCGGGAGCGCTACACCGGCAAGGCCGAGTACGTCGTGAACTTCTTCGAGTACATCGCCGAGGAGGTCCGCGAGCTGCTGGCCGAGCTCGGGTTCCGCACCCTGGACGAGGCGATCGGTGCCGTCGAGACGCTCGACGTCGCGCAGGCCGTCGACCACTGGAAGGCCGCTGGTCTCGACCTGACCCCGATCCTGCACAAGCCTGCGCTCCCCGAGGGCGCGGCGCTGCGCAACACCACCATCCAGGACCACGGCCTGGACCGGGCGCTCGACGTGACCACGCTGGTCCCGCTCGCCCGGACCGCGCTGGAGTCCGGTGAGCCGGTGCGCGCGCAGGTGGAGATCCGCAATGTCAACCGCACCGTCGGCACGATCCTCGGTCACGAGGTGACCAAGAGGTACGGCGGCGAGGGGTTGCCGGACGGCACGATCGACCTCACCTTCGTCGGCTCCGCCGGCCAGTCGTTCGGGGCGTTCGTGCCCCGGGGGATCACCCTGCGGCTCGAGGGCGATGCCAACGACTACGTCGGCAAGGGGCTCTCGGGTGGCCGGATCGTCGTCCGCCCGGACCGGTCGGCGACCTTCGAGGCCGGCGAGCAGATCATCGCCGGCAACGTGATCGGCTACGGCGCGACCGCCGGTGAGCTCTTCATCCGGGGCGGTGTGGGGGAGCGGTTCTGCGTCCGCAACTCCGGCGCCAGCGCCGTGACCGAGGCCGTGGGCGACCACGGCTGCGAGTACATGACGGGTGGTCGCGTGGCGGTGCTCGGTCCGACCGGCCGGAACTTCGCCGCCGGCATGTCCGGTGGCGTGGCCTGGGTGCTGGACCTCGACGAGGGCCGGGTGAACCGGGAGCTGGTCGAGCTGGGCCCGGTCACCGGCGACGCGGCCGTCGAGCTCGAGCAGATGGTCCGCACACATCTCGAGGAGACCGGGTCCACGGTCGCCGAGGAGCTGTTGGCCGACTGGGGGTCCTCGCTGACCCGCTTCACCGAGGTCATGCCCACCGACTACCGCAAGTCCCTCGAGGTCAGGGCGAAGGCGGAGGCCGACGGCCTCGACGAGAACGAGACGGCGAACGCGATGATGGAGGCGCTCCATGGCTGACCCCAAGGGTTTTCTCAAGAACGGCCGTGAGGTCGCCGACCGGCGGCCGATCGGGGAGCGCACCCAGGACTGGAACGAGGTCTATCCCGGAAGCGCGGGACGGGCGTTGCTGCCGATCATCAAGACCCAGGCCGGGCGCTGCATGGATTGCGGCATCCCGTTCTGCCACCAGGGCTGCCCGCTCGGCAACATCATCCCCGAGTGGAACGACCTGGTCTGGCGCGACGACTGGGAGGGCGCGATCGAGCGCCTGCACGCGACCAACAACTTCCCGGAGTTCACCGGCCGGCTCTGCCCCGCGCCCTGCGAGACGGCCTGCGTGCTCGGCATCAACCAGGACCCGGTGACGATCAAGAACGTCGAGGTCTCCATCATCGACAAGGCCTGGGAGTCCGGCAACGTCCGGCCCCAGCCGCCGGAGTGGCTCTCGGGCCGCACCGTCGCGGTGATCGGCTCCGGTCCGGCCGGACTGGCCACGGCCCAGCAGCTCACCCGCGCCGGGCACACGGTCGCGGTCTACGAGCGGGCGGACAAGATCGGTGGGCTGCTGCGCTACGGGATCCCCGAGTTCAAGATGGAGAAGCAGCACCTCGACCGGCGCCTGGAGCAGATGCGCCGCGAGGGGACCGTCTTCCGGGCGGGCGTCGACGTCGGCACCGAGCTGACCGGCGACCGGCTGCGGGACCGGTACGACGCGGTCGTGCTCGCCATGGGCGCCACCGAGGCCCGGGACCTGCCGATCACCGGGCGTGAGCTCGGCGGGATCCACCAGGCGATGGAGTTCCTGCCGCAGGCCAACCGGGTGGCGCTGGGCGAGAACGTCGAGGGGCAGATCACCGCCACCGGCAAGCACGTCGTGATCATCGGTGGCGGCGACACCGGCGCGGACTGTCTCGGCACGTCCACCCGCCAGGGTGCCGCCTCGATCACCCAGCTCGAGATCCTGCCCGAGCCGCCGCGCGAGAGGCCTGCCGGCCAGCCGTGGCCGACGTACCCGATGACGTTCCGGGTGTCCTCGGCGCACGAGGAGGCCGGCGACCGCGTCTACGCGGTCTCGACCCAGGAGTTCCTCGGTGACGAGGACGGCAACGTCCGGGCGCTGCGCCTGGTCGACGTGGTGTTCGAGAACGGCAGGCTGACGGAGATCGAGGGCACCGAGCGCGAGATCCCCGCCGAGCTGGTGCTCTTCGCGATGGGCTTCACCGGCCCGGAGAAGGCCGGACTGGTCGAGCAGCTGGGCGTGGACCTCGACGAGCGCGGCAACATCGCCCGCGACGGGTCCTACCTGTCCTCCGTGCCCGGAGTCTTCGTGGCCGGGGACGCCGGACGCGGCCAGTCGCTGATCGTCTGGGCGATCGCCGAGGGACGCGCCGCGGCAGCTGCTGTGGACTCCTTCCTCACCGGTTCGACGACGCTGCCGGCGCCGATCCCGCCGACCGAGCGCCCCCTGGTGGTCTGAGTCGCCCCCACACGGCCCGGACACCGGGGGGATCCAGTTGTTGGAACGTTCAAAAGTGGTTAGGCTCGCCGCGTGCGAAAAGCCAAGATCGTGTGCACCCTCGGGCCCGCCACCTCGTCCCCCGACCGGATCAACGAGCTCGTCGAGGCCGGCATGGACGTCGCCCGGCTGAACATGAGCCACGGCAGCCAGGCGGACCACGCCGAGGCCTACCGGCTGGTCCGGGAGGCCTCGGACCGGACCGGCCACGGCGTGGGCATCTTCGCGGACCTCCAGGGCCCGAAGATCCGGCTCGAGACCTTCGACGACGGTCCGGTCACGCTGCGCCCGGGGCAGGAGTGGACGATCACCACCCGCGACGTCCCGGGCGACCTGGTCAGCTGCGGCACGACGTACAAGGGGCTCCCCGGCGACGTGAAGCCCGGCGACCCGATCCTGATCGACGACGGCCGGGTCCGGCTGCGCGTGGTCTCCGTCGAGGACACCGACGTCCTGACCGAGGTGGTCGTGGGCGGCAAGGTGAGCAACAACAAGGGCATCAACCTGCCCGGTGTCGCGGTCTCCGTGCCCGCCCTGTCCGAGAAGGACATCGCCGACCTGCGCTTCGCACTCCACCTCACGGTCGACTTCATCGCGCTGAGCTTCGTGCGCGACGCCCGCGACGCCGAGGACGTCCGCGCGATCATGCGCGAGGAGGGCGTGCTGCTGCCGATCATCGCCAAGATCGAGAAGCCGCAGGCCATCGACAACCTCGACGAGGTGATCGCGGCGTTCGACGGGTTCATGGTCGCCCGCGGCGACCTGGGCGTGGAGTGCCCGCTCGAGGACGTGCCCTTCCTGCAGAAGCAGGTGATCGAGCACGCCCGGCTCAACGCCAAGCCGGTGATCGTGGCCACCCAGATGCTCGAGTCGATGATCACCAGCCCGGCCCCGACCAGGGCCGAGGCCTCCGACGTGGCGAACGCGGTCCTCGACGGCGCCGACGCGGTGATGCTCTCCGGCGAGACCAGCGTGGGGGACTACCCCATCCACACCGTGGAGACGATGGCTCGCATCATCTCCTCCACCGAGGAGCACGCGAACACCGACAGCGGTCTGGGCCAGGTGAAGGTGATCGAGTGGGACCCGCACACGCGCGGTGGCGTGATCGCCAAGGCGGCCGCGGAGGTGGCCCAGCGGGTCGGCGCGAAGTACGTCGTGGCGTTCACCCAGAGCGGTGACTCGGCGCGGCGGATGTCCCGGTTGCGCGGCCCGATCCCGATCCTCGCCTTCACCCCGGAGGCCACGGTCCGGTCCCAGCTCGCCCTGACCTGGGGGACCGAGACGTTCAAGACGCATCCGGTGGAGCACACCGACGAGATGGTGCGCCAGGTCGACGAGCAGCTGCTCAAGATCGGCCGGGTGGAGGAGGGCGACCTGGTCGTGATCATCGCGGGCAGCCCGCCCGGGATCCCGGGCTCGACCAACGCGCTGCGCATCCACCGGATGGGCGATGCGATCAACGGGGTTGCCCCCGCCTACCGCAGCCAGCGATAGCCGCGGGACGAGCCGTGCCCCGGGTGGGATTCGAACCCACACTGGACGGTGTTTGAGACCGCTTCCTCTGCCGTTGGGATACCGGGGCGCGGGGCGAAACGCTACCGGACGGCGCGCCGGGTGACCGCCTCGGTGGTGACCGCGGACGGAGCCGGGCACGTCGGGACCGGTGCGGCCGATAGCCTAGAAGCGTGACCCAGCCCGTGCCCCCGAGCCCCCGCACCGTCCTCATCGCCGAGGACGAGGCCCTGATCCGCATGGATCTGGCCGAGATGCTCACCGAGGAGGGGTACGACGTCGTGGGCCAGGCCGGCGACGGCGCGCGGGCCATCGAGCTCGCCGAGGAGCTGCGCCCCGACCTGGTGATCCTCGACGTGAAGATGCCGGTGCTCGACGGCATCGCGGCCGCCGAGCGGATTGCCGGGCAGCGGATCGCGCCGGTGGTGATCCTGACCGCGTTCGCGCAGCGGGAGCTGGTCGAACGCGCTCGCGACGCCGGTGCGATGGCGTACCTGGTCAAGCCGTTCTCCAAGGGAGACCTGGTGCCGGCCATCGAGATGGCGGTCAGCCGCTTCGCCGAGCTCACGGTGCTCGAGCAGGAGGTCGCGGACCTGCAGGACCGGCTCGAGACCCGCAAGGCCGTCGACCGTGCCAAGAGTGTCCTGCAGCAGCAGCTCGAGCTCTCGGAGCCGGACGCGTTCAGATGGATCCAGAAGACGGCGATGGACCTCCGGCTGTCGATGCGCCAGGTCGCGGAGGGCGTCGTCGCGCATGGACCGGGCCTGGCCGGCTGACCGGCAACAGCGCCGCATCGACCCGATCACAAGACGGTAAAGGCGGGCAAAACCTGCCGTTCCGGTGGGTCTGTGTGGCCAGTGTCACCTTCTTCCCCCCTAGACTGCCGGGCAGTGCCCGACCGGGCACGTGGAGGGAGGACCGAGAGTTGACGTCTCTACGCACAGTCCGAGAACGGACCGTGGGCAAGCGGACTGCGGGGGTGGTCGTGGCGCTCCTGCTGGCGCCACTGCTGTTCCTCCTCTCGTCACCGCCCGCCAACGCCGCAGGCACCCTGTGCTCGCCCTCGCCCGAGAACGCCTGCATCGCGGGCCGTCTCCTCGCCGGTGACGGCGTGCTCGCCGGAGTCGACATCACCGTCACGAGTGCCTCAGGTCAGGAGCAGACCGCGACCACCGGCGACGACGGCAAGTGGAACGTCAGCGTCACCGAGCCCGGCAAGTACACCGTGGCAGTCGTCGAAGAGTCGGTCCCCGCAGACCTGGTGGTCACCGGGGGCGGCAAGGTGAACCTGACCAAGGTGAAGCTCGGGACCACCCGAGCCGCGATCATCGAGATCCGCACCGAGGACTACCAGGCCACGGTCTCCAAGGTCGACGAGCTGATCCAGAGCTCCGCGAACGGCATCCGGCTCGGCCTGCTGCTCGCGCTCGCCTCGGTCGGACTCTCTCTCATCTACGGCACCACCGGGCTGTCCAACTTCGCCCACGCCGAACAGGTCGGCCTCGGCGGCATGGTCGGCTACGGGCTGATCAACCTGCAGGGCATGAGCCTGTGGCTCGGCGGCATCCTCACCATCGTGATCTGTGCCTTCACCGGGTGGTTCCAGGACCGGGTGATGTGGCAGCCGCTGCGCCGACGCGGCCTGGGGCTGACCCAGCTGATGATCGTGACCATCGGCCTCTCGCTGGCCATGCAGTACTGCTTCCAGTTCTTCGTCGGTGCCCGCACCGTCCGGGTCGTCCAGGACAACCCGACCGTCCGGGAGATCGGCCCGATCACCATGACCAACCAGTCCTTCATCGCGATGGGCATCGCCATCGTGGTCCTCGCCGCGGTCGGCTATGCGCTGCTGCGGACCCGGGTCGGCCGGGCCACGCGAGCCGTCTCGGACAACCCGGCGCTGGCTGCCGCCTCCGGGATCGACGTGGACAAGGTGATCCGGCTCGTCTGGACGGTCGCCATGGGCCTCGCCGGTCTCTCCGGCCTGATGTACGCCCTGGTCACCAACGGCATCAAGTGGGACTCCGGGCTCCAGATCCTGCTGCTGCTGTTCGCAGCCGTGACGCTCGGCGGCCTGGGCACGGCGTTCGGTGCCCTGGTCGGCTCGATCATCATCGGGCTCGTGGTGGAGATCTCGCCGGTGCTCGGGATGCCCGGTGACTTCAAGTACGCCACTGCACTGTTGATTCTCATCCTGCTGCTTCTGGTCAGGCCACAAGGTCTGCTCGGTCGCCCCGAGCGGATCGGTTAGGAAGGGCTGGCATGGATACTCTCCAGGCAATTCTCAACGCCATGCTGCGCGAGGCCATCTCGCCGCAGACCGCAGCCGTCGCGATCGCCGCGATCGGCCTCAACATCCACTTCGGTTTCACCGGCCTGCTGAACATCGGCCAGTCCGGGTTCATGCTGCTCGGGGCCTACGGCTTCGCGATCTCGGTCGGACGCGGCGTACCCCTGCCGATCGCGATCCTGATCGGCTTCGCCGTGGCGCTGGTCTTCGCGCTCGTGCTCGGCGCACCGACCCTGAAGCTCCGCGGTGACTATCTGGCCATCGTGACCATCTCCGCTGCCGAGATCATCCGGTACGTCGGTCGAGGGACGAAGCTCACCGAGCTCACGGGCGCGGCCCAGGGCCTGCAGGGCAAGTCCTACCGCGACCCGTTCACGAACCTGTCGTTCTTCGGCTCGGGCAACACGATGATCAGCTCCTTCAACTACCGAGACGTGGCGGACGGATCTCCCGTCATGCGCGTCGTGCTCTGGCTGGTCACGATCGGTCTCGTGGTGCTGGCCGTGCTCGTGGCTCGGCGCCAGATGCTGGCCTCCAAGGCCATGAACCGCGTGGTCGTCGGCGTCTGCACGGTGCTGGTCGTGGCGCTGCTGTTCTTCCTGTTCCCGGTCAACTACCAGAACACCGGTGTCAGCGGTTGGTGGGTGCGCTTCGTGGCCTGGGTCCTGGTCGCGGTCTCGCTGCTGGTGGTCTACCTGCTGGTGCGCAGCCCGTGGGGTCGTCTGCTCCGAGGGATCCGCGAGGACGAGGACGCGATCCGCAGCCTCGGCAAGAACGTGTTCGCGATCAAGATGCAGGCGCTGGTCATCGGCGGCATGTTCGGTGCCCTCGGCGGCATGCTCTACGTGCTGCCGTCGTCGGTCCAGCCCGACTCGATGGGACGCTCGCTGACGTTCTTCTGCTACACCGCGCTGCTGATCGGTGGCGCCGCCACCATCTTCGGCCCGGTGCTGGGGGCGATCATCTTCTACTCCGCCCGCATCATGATCAAGGGCATCGCCAACGGCTACGTGCCGGACAGCATCATGAACAACCAGCAGACCGAGCAGTTCTCGTTCATCGTGGTCGGGGTCGCGCTGATGCTGATCGTGATCTTCAGACCACAAGGAATTCTCGGCGACAAGAGGGAGCTCCGGTTCAATGTCTGATCCCACGATGCACACCCAGACGGCATCCCTGGCCGACCCGGCGGCTCGCGTCGCCCTGATGGCGGATGTCGACCGCACCCCCGGCGCGGCGAAGCCCGACTCGATCCTCGTGGTGGACAACATCGTCCGGAACTTCGGCGGCATGACCGCGGTCGACGTCGACCACCTCGAGGTGCAGCGCGGCATCATCACGGCGTTGATCGGTCCGAACGGAGCCGGCAAGACGACGTTCTTCAACCTGATCACCGGCTTCGACCGGCCGACGTCGGCGAAGACCGGCGCGCACTGGTCGTTCGACGGGGCGAAGCTCGACAAGACGTCGGCCTCCAGCGTCGCCAAGGCGGGCATGGTGCGGACCTTCCAGCTCACCAAGGCGCTCAGCCGGATGACGGTCATCGACAACATGATGCTGGGGGCCCAGCACCAGACCGGTGAGAACCTCTTCAAGTCGGTCTTCAGGCCGCTGTGGCGGAGCCAGGAGAAGGAGATCGAGGCGAAGGCCGACATCCTCCTCGACCGGTTCAAGCTGCTGGAGAAGAAGCACGACTACGCCGGCAGCCTCTCCGGAGGTCAGCGCAAGCTGCTCGAGATGGCCCGGGCCCTGATGAGCGATCCGAAGATGATCATGCTCGACGAGCCGATGGCCGGCGTGAACCCGGCGTTGACCCAGTCGCTGCTCGGGCACATCCAGTCCCTGCGGGACGAGGGCATGACCGTGCTCTTCGTCGAGCACGACATGCACGTGGTCCGGCACATCTCCGACTGGGTGGCGGTCATGGCCGAGGGCCGGTTGGTGGCCGAGGGCCCCGCCGACAGCGTCATGTCCGACACCGCGGTGATCGACGCCTACCTCGGTGCCCACCACGACACCGACCTGGGCGACGACGCGCTGCTCGAGGAGCAGTCGCTGCACCAGATTGCCGATGAAGTCGCTGCCGAGGAAGCCAGCCGTCACCACGGTGGAGGAACGAAATGAGCGAGCAGGCGCAGGTCCAGACCCAGCAGGCCGTCGTGGAGGCCAAGGATGTCGTCGCGGGCTACCTGCCGGGGGTGAACATCCTCAACGGCTGCAGCCTGGTCGCCTACCCGGGCGAGATGATCGGGATCATCGGCCCCAACGGCGCCGGCAAGTCCACCCTGCTCAAGGCGATGTTCGGCCTGGTCAAGGTGCACTCGGGCACGGTGATGCTCGGCGACCAGGACATCACCAACAAGCGGACGAACCACCTCGTCGAGATGGGGGTGGGATTCGTACCGCAGAACAACAACGTGTTCCCGTCGCTCTCCATCGAGGAGAACCTCCGGATGGGGCTCTTCATGCGCCCCAAGAAGGCCACCGAGCGGCTCGCCGCGATGTGGGACCTCTTCCCGGTGCTGCACGACCGTCGCAACCAGAGCGCCGGTGCGCTCTCGGGCGGTGAGCGCCAGTCGCTGGCCATGGCCCGGGCGCTGATGATGGAGCCGGCGGTGCTGCTGCTCGACGAGCCGTCCGCGGGGCTCTCGCCGGTGCGACAGGACGAGACCTTCCTGCGCACCCGCCGGATCAACAAGACCGGTGTCTGCGTGGTCATGGTCGAGCAGAACGCCCGCCGCTGTCTGCAGATCTGCGACCGGGGCTACGTCCTCGACCAGGGCAAGGACGCCTACACCGGCACCGGGCGCGAGCTGGCCAACGACCCCAAGGTCATCGAGCTCTACCTCGGGACGCTGGCCGAGGACGTCGACGCGGACAAGGAAGCCTCCGCTGAGCAGGAGCACCCCGACCACAAGCACTGAGAGCACCGTCGCGCTGACCCGCCCGGGAAACCGGGCGGGTCATCGTGTTCTCGGCTCCGCGGTTGGTAGGTTCCCGCGGTGGACCTCCGACGCCTCCAGCTGACCGACGACGCGGCACTGGCCGCTGCGTACGCCGTGGAGTGCGCGGCGACCAGGCTGGTGCGACCGGGGTGGACGCCTCTCGGAGAGGCCGCCCGGATCCTCGGCTGGCGCGCGGCTGACGGGTGGGACCGCCGCCTCGTCGGAGCCTTCGACCGCGGGACCCTGGTCGGTGTGGCGACCGCGATGACGGCGCGGGACACGCCGGACACGACGTGGGTCGACGTCGTGGTCCATCCGCGGGCCCAGCGCACGGGCGTGGGCAGCCTGCTGGCCCGAGACCTCGAGACGCTGAGCCCGGTCAGCGCGGAGCGCCTTCGTCGCCAGCGCCTACCGCCCGACCCCGGACGACCTCGAGGACCTCGTCGAAGGGTTCGCACAGCCGCTCGGCTACTCCCGAGCGTCGACCGAGACGGTGGTCGAGCTGGACCTCTCGGCGCCGCCATTCCCGACCTGGCACCACCTCGTGGGCTACTCGGTGTCGACCCACGTCAACGGGGTACCCGCAGGGCTGCGCACGCAGGTCGGCGTGCTCAAGGGGATGGTGGACGCCGAGGCGCCCAGCGGCGACCTCGAGTGGAAGCCCACGCCGGTCACGACCGAGGAGTACGACGCCGAGATCGCGCTCTGGACGCAGCAGGGGCGCACGGCCATCGAGTCGGTCGCGCTCGACCGGCTCGGCAACGTCGCCGCCTGGACCTGTCTCGTCGTGACGACCGACCCCGAGCGCCCGGCGCAGGTCGAGGGCACCCTCGTGCTCCCCGAGCACCGCGGCCGGCGCCTCGGGGCCGTCGTCAAGAGCGCGTGCCTCTCCGCCGCTCGCGCCCACGGGAGCGCGGCGCGCGTCCGGACGAGCAGCGATGACCAGAACACGTGGATGCGGGCGATCAACCACGAGCTGGGCTTCGTGCCCGTCGAGCTCGAGGTCGTGCTGCATAAGACAGCGAAGAGGCCCCGGACCTTGCGGTCCGGGGCCTCTCGGCTCTAGCTGGTGAATCTGCGGGCGATCAGCCCTTCGCGCCCTCGACCGAGTTGGTGAGCTCGTTCTTGTTGTCGGCGTTGAAGGTGTAGATGCCGACGAACGCGGACGACGGGTCGTTCTCGTCGTCGATCGGACCGATACCCGACGGGCCGGTGTACTGGATCTCCTCGCCGTCGGCCAGCAGGGCGGCACAGTCGGCGTAGGAGGTGCACTCCTCGCCTCCGGTGGCACCCGAGACGGCAGCGAAGTTCTCCTGGACCGTCTGCGAGCTGGTGTCGCCGCCCTTGACGGCCGCGAGGGCCGCCAGGATGACGGCGTCGTAGGACTCCGCGCCGTACGCGAAGTCGGTCAGCGCCTGACCCTGAGCTTCTTCCGACCAGCCGCTGAGCCGGTCCTTGAAGGCCGAGTCGGGGTCAGCACCCGGGATGGTGCCCTGGGCGCCCTCGAGCGTGCCCTTCTCGAAGCTCTTGCTGTAGTCGGCGGTGTTGCCGTCCGAGAAGTACGTCTTCGACATGTCCCAGCCCTGAGCAGCAAGCTCGGGGACGATCTGCTTGGTCTCGTCGAAGGCGAGCACGACGATCGCGTCCGGCTTGGCGGCGAGAGCGCCACCGACCTCGGACGAGAACGTGGTCTGACCGGCGGGGAACTCGTCGCCGTCACCCTTGCCGCCGTAGACGACCTTGCCGCCGGAAGCCTCGATGGTCTCCTGGACCGCGTTGCGCAGCCCGGTGCCGTAGGTGTCGTTGAACACCAGGAAGGCGACCTTGGAGTAGCCGTCGGTGCTGATCAGCGTGCCCAGCGCGTTGCCCTGGATGCCGTCCGGCGGAGCGGTGCGGAAGTAGTACGGCGAGTAGCCGCTGAGGTCGACCGCCGTGTTGGCGGGGGAGACCTCGACGATCTTGTTGTCGGCGAAGGTGTCGACGACGTTGAGCGAGACGCTCGACGACGCGGCACCGATCACGACCGACGGCTCGCCGGCCACCAGGGTGCCCGCGGACGAGGTCGAGACCGACATGTCGGTCGAGTCGCCCGAGTCCTGGATGTCGTGGCAGGCCTGGACGCCGTCCACGCCACCGGCGGCGTTGATGTCGGAGACGGCAAGACCGACTCCGGCCACCTCCGGCGGGCCGAGGAACGCCAGGTTGCCGGTCAGGGGCAGGATGCCGCCGACCTTGAAGGCGTCGGTGCTCTTCTGCCCGGCCTTGCACTCGTCGTTCGTGAACGTCTCGGTCGCGCCGGACGACTCCGATGTGGTGGGGCTCGTGCTGGTGTCATCGGTGGCGTCCGTGGAGCTGTCGGAACCACAAGCGGAAAGAACCAGGCCGAGGACGGCGGTGCCGGCCATCAAACTGGTCCAAGAGGCGGATTTGGATCGATTCACGGGGTGAACCTTTCTGTCGCGTTAGTGCACTTCACCGCAGCCCGGCCCCCGAGGGTTAGGCATAGCCCTGTCACCGTAGGTGCGCCTGACGTGTGCGGGCTCACCCGGCACCCTGTCGTTAGCGAACCGTTACGTCAACGAAGCGCAACGGTGAGTTGCACAAGAATCGGGGCCACCACCAGGGCCGGGAGGAGGTCGGCCACCGGGATCTCGCGGATCCGGAGCAGCCGCAGCGCGACTCCGACCAGCAGCAGCCCCCCGGCCGCCGTGAGCGCCGCCAGATGAGCGGCCGGCAGCACGTCGCCCAGGATCAGGCCGAGACCGGTCAGGCTGCCCTGCACGACGAGCACGGTGAGCGCGCTGGCGGCGACGCCCCACCCGAACGACGCGGCGAACGCGATCGCGGCGAAGCCGTCGAGGACCGCCTTGAGGAAGAGCTGGTCGGCGCCGTTGCCGAGCCCGTCGCTGAGGGATCCGAGGATCGTGAGCGGGCCGGTGCAGAAGAGGAGGGACGAGGCGACGAAACCTTCGATGAAGCGGTGCCGCTCGGCCGAGCCGGTCTCGCCGGACAGCCGCGACTGCAGCCAGCCGCCGAGCCGCTCCACTCGTTGCTCGAGCCGCAGCAGCGAGCCGGCGATCCCGCCGAGGAGCAGCGAGCCGAGCACGATCAGCATCGGGGCGCTCGAGCCCACGGCGGCGGCCAGGGCGGGGTCGAGCACCGCCACGGCCGCCGTTCCCGCGATGAGCAGCGTGACCAGCCCGAGGGCATCGGTGACGACGTCGCGGGTGCGTTGGGGGAGCCGGTGGCCCAGCAGCACCCCGATCCCGGCGCCGAGAAGAACCGTGGCGACGTTGACGACGGTGCCGATTCCGATGAACACGGGACTCCCCTTCCGGGCTGGGTCGGTGCAGCGTAGTCTCGCCGTCGGATGTCGCGGTCGGGGGACCCAGGAGAGCGGCATCCGAGCCGCACACCCACATGGGGGATGAATCGAATGAGCCGAGCCCTGGTGTCCGTGCGTTGCGCGTTGCCCTCCGACGTGACGTTCCTCGCCGAGGTGTGGAGCGACGTGCTCCGCCGCGACAGCGACCAGCGCATCGCCGACCTGCTCCGGGTGCTGGAGTCCGCTGCGACCACCGAGGACCGCGTGGTGGTCGCGGAGTACGACGGCGAGCCCGCAGGGGCCGTCTACCTGCGGATCGACACGCTCAGCCCGCTCAACCTCGAGCCGACCCTGCAGGTCGTCTCGCCCCATGTGCTCCCGCAGTACCGCCGCCGCGGAGTCGGCCGCGCGCTGATGGAGGCCTCGGTGGGGTACGCCGAGGAGCTCGGCATCGCGCACCTGGCCACGGCCGCGTCGTCGGGCTCGCGCGACGCCAACCGGTTCATGGCCCGGCTCACGTTCGGACCCCAGGCGATGCTGCGGGTCGCCAGCACCCACCTGGTGCGGACGAAGCTGTCGGCTCGGCGTTCGTCGAGCCACCGCCCGAACGCCCGCCAGCTCACCCAGGTGCTTGCTGCTCGACGGTCGCTGCGGAACATCGTCCAGCCGGAGCCGCCGGCCCCGACGCTCCAGCCGCTGAGCGAGCTCGGGGAGCTCGCCGAGGCCCAGCTGAGCTGACCGCGCTCAGCGCCCCACGCGCTCGGCCGGCACCAGCGCACAGGTGATCCGCGAGGTGCAGACCCGCTTGCCGCGCTCGTCGGTGATCACCACGTCGTAGGTCGCCATGGTGCGACCGAGGTGGACGGCGGTGGCCACGCCGGTGACGATGCCGGAGGTGGCCGCGCGGTGGTGCGTGGCATTGATGTCGACGCCCACGGCGAGCCGGTCCGGGTGCGCGTGCACGGCCGATCCCATCGACCCGAGGGTCTCGGCGAGCACGACCGAGGCGCCGCCGTGCAGCAGACCGTAGGGCTGCGTGTTGCCGTCGACGGGCATGGTCGCGACCACCCGCTCCGCGGAGATCTCGAGCAGCTCGACACCCATCTTGTCGTTCAGGGCGCCCATGCCCTCGGGCATGGCGGCGATCATCTCGTCGACGGACGGGGACGCAGCCGCGGTGTGGCCGGGGGTGCCGGCATCGTCACTCATGGGCTCATTCTTGCCGACCTCCGAACCGTCGGTGACGGCGGATAGAGTCGCCCCGTGCCAGTCTCCGCGCCCGCGTCCGATGTCCGTCCCCGGCTGCTGCTCCTCGACGGCCACTCGCTGGCCTACCGCGCGTTCTTCGCGCTCCCGGTCGACAACTTCTCGACCACGACCGGGCAGCACACCAACGCCGTCTACGGCTTCACGTCGATGCTGATCAACGTGCTGCGCGACGAGCGCCCCACCCACGTCGCGGTCGCGTTCGACGTCTCCCGGCAGACCTTCCGGCTCGAGCAGTACGCCGAGTACAAGGCCAAGCGCAACAAGACCCCACCGGAGTTCAGCAGCCAGCTGCCGTTGATCGAGGAGGTGCTCGACGCGCTGCGGATCCCGTACCTGAAGAAGGACGGCTACGAGGCCGACGACATCATCGCCACGCTGGTCACCCAGGCGCTGGCCGACGACATCGACGTGCTGATCCTGACCGGTGACCGCGACTCGCTCCAGCTGGTCACCGACCGGTCGACCGTGCTCTACCCGATGCGCGGCGTCTCGGACCTGGCCCGGATGACGCCCGACGCCGTCGAGGCGAAGTACTTCGTGCCGCCTCACCGCTACCCCGAGATCGCCGCCCTGGTCGGGGAGGACTCCGACAACCTGCCCGGCATCCCGGGCGTCGGGCCCAAGACCGCGGCCAAGTGGATCAACCAGTTCGACGGCCTCGACAACGTGATCACCCACGCCGACCAGATCACCGGCAAGGCGGGCGAGAGCCTGCGCGCCCACCTGGCCGACGTGATCCGCAACCGGCACCTCAACGCGTTGGTCCGTGACCTCGAGCTCGACCTCACCCCCGCCGAGCTCGCCGTGCGGCCCTGGGACCGCCACGAGGTGCACAACCTGTTCGACAGCCTGGAGTTCCGGGTGCTGCGGGACCGGCTCTTCGAGACGCTGGAGTCCGAGGAGGAGATCGACGACTCCGGCTTCGAGATGGCCGGTTCCCGGCTGGCGCCGGGGGGTGCCGCGGCGTGGCTGGAGGAGCACGCCACGAAGGCGACCACCCGCACCGGCGTCGCCGTGCAGGGCAGCTGGCGGGCCGGCACCGGTGAGGTCTGGTCGGTCGCGCTCGCGGCGGAGGACGGCACCGCGGCCTGGCTCGACGCGACCGAGGTCACCCCGGAGGACGACGCGGCCCTGGCCGACTGGTTCGGCGACGCAGCGTCCACGAAGGTGCTGCACGACGCGAAGGGTCCGATGCAGGCGCTGGCGGCGCGCGGGTGGCCCCTGGCCGGGCTGGTCAGCGACACCGCCCTCGCGGCGTACCTCGTCCGACCCGACCAGCGGTCCTACGACCTGGCCGACCTGACCCTGCGCTACCTCAAGCGTGAGCTCAAGCAGGAGACCGCCGACAGCGGGCAGGGCCAGCTGAGCCTCGACACCCTCGAGGGCACCGACACCGGAGCGGCGGACACCGCCATGCTCCAGGCCCGTGCGGTGCTGGACCTGGCCTCGGCGCTGGACGTGGCGATCGAGGAGCACGGCGGGGTCCGGCTGCTGGCCGAGGTGGAGCTGCCGTTGGTGCATCTGCTGGCCCAGATGGAGCGCACCGGGGTGGCCGTCGACACCGCCCACCTGGAGTCGCTCGAGAGCCACTTCGCCGGCGAGGTGAAGAAGGCCGCCGAGGAGGCGTTCGGGGTGATCGGCAAGGAGATCAACCTCGGCTCGCCCAAGCAGCTCCAGGTGGTGCTCTTCGACGAGCTGGGGATGCCGAAGACCAAGCGCACCAAGACCGGCTACACCACCGACGCGGACGCGCTCCAGCAGCTCTACGTGAAGACCGAGCACCCGTTCCTGCTCGCGCTGCTGCGGCACCGCGACGTCTCGCGGCTGCGGCAGACCATCGAGGGGCTGCTCAAGACCGTCGCCGAGGACGGCCGGATCCACACCACGTTCAACCAGCTGATCGCCGCGACCGGCCGGCTCTCCAGCACCGATCCCAACCTGCAGAACATCCCCGTGCGCACCGAGGAGGGGCGCCGGATCCGGGAAGGGTTCGTCGTCGGCCCCGGCTACGAGTGCCTGATGACCGCCGACTACAGCCAGATCGAGATGCGGATCATGGCCCACCTGTCCGAGGACACCCTGCTGATCGAGGCGTTCAGGTCCGGCCGCGACTTCCACTCGATCACGGCGGCGCGGGTCTTCGACGTCCCCGCCGACGCGGTGACCGTCGAGATGCGCGCCAAGATCAAGGCGATGAACTACGGCCTGGCCTACGGGCTGTCCGCCTACGGCCTCAGCCAGCAGCTCGGCATCGAGCCCGGCGAGGCCCGCGGGATGATGGACGAGTACTTCGAGACCTTCGGTGGGATCCGCGACTACCTCGGCGGGATCGTCGAGGAGGCCCGCAAGTCCGGCTTCACCGAGACGATCCGGGGTCGCCGCCGCTACCTGCCCGACCTGACCAGCGACAACCGCCAGCGCCGCGAGATGGCCGAGCGGATGGCGCTGAACGCGCCGATCCAGGGCTCGGCGGCGGACCTGATCAAGGTGGCCATGCTCAACGTCCAGCACGCCATCACGCAGGCCGGGCTCTCGTCGCGGATGCTGCTCCAGGTCCACGACGAGCTGGTCTTCGAGGTGGCTGCGGGGGAGCGGGAGGCGCTCGAGGCGCTGGTCCGCAAGGAGATGGGCGGCGCGGCGGAGCTGGCGGTGCCGCTCGACGTGTCGGTGGGCACCGGGCAGAGCTGGCACGAAGCCGCGCACTGACCACGCTGCGCGCGCCGGACGCGAGTGCCGCGGCGCTGCTCAGCCGACGGTGTGGGCCGCCGAGGTGGTCCGCATCCGCCAGAGGCTGAGCCACAGCAGAGCCAGGAACAGCGCCGTGTCGAGCGACACGATCAACATCAGCAACCCGCCCAGCGTGTCCAGCCACACGCTGGAGACCAGGAGTGTGGCGACCGCCAGCCACACGACGTACGACGAGCGGCGCCCCTGGCGGGCGAGCACCGAGTAGACCAGCAGCTGCAGCAGGGAGAGCAGGGTGCCGAGCACGGCGAACAGCCACAGGCGCGAACTGACGTCGGCGTACTCGCTGCCACCGACGAAGATGAGTGCCACGCGCGGCAGCATCAGGGCGACCAGCGTCGCCAGGACGCCCAGCCCGGTCACCAGGACCAGGCTCTTGAGCAGGGCTTGTCGTCGTTCCTCGATCGTGGACATGGAGGGGAAGGCCACGACCACCACGAACTGCGGGAGGAAGAGCACGGCCTTGGTCAGGATCAGCCCGCCGGCGTAGAGGCCGGCGTTGTGGGCGTCCAGCACGTTGCGGGCCACCACGATGTCGGCGCTCGAGAGCACGAAGAACGCGAGCAGGGCCTGCGACGCCAGCAGCGTCTCGCGCAGGATCGGCCGGGCCTGGTGGTCGTCGCTGGTCTCACCCGGCGAGCGCCCCCGGCGCAGCGCCAGCCAGCCGACCACGGCGGGAGCGAACAGCCCGACCGTCACGCCGAGCATGGCGCTGGTCTCGCTCGGCTCGACCAGGACGAAGGCCGAGCCGATCACCACCCGGGGCAGGCCGACCGCCAGGTAGAGCAGACCCAGGGGCCGCCAGCGACGCTCACCCTGCAGGATGCCCGCCTGCCCGCCCATGATCGTGAGCGGCACGGCCGAGACGGCGACGAGGACTGCCGGCAGCAGGCTGTCCAGTCGCAGCAGCACCCAGACGGCAGGGGAGAGGGCGAGCAGCAGGGCACCGAGGGCGAAGGCCGCCCGGTAGGTCACCCGCAGGATGACGCCCTCGATCTGCGCGACGTGGCCGGGAGCCGCGGCGATCCGCCGGGCTGCGGTCGCCTGCAGGCCCAGCTGCAGCACGCCGATCACCATCAGCAGCGCCATCAGGCCGGCGATGGCGCCGTACTCCCGGGGGCCGAGCACGCGGGCCGCGACCATCTGGAAGCCGTAGGTGGCGACGTTCATCACCGCCATCGCGATGGCGATGCCGGCGCCACTGCGCAGGACGCCCCGCATGCCCCCCGGTGCGGGGCGGGCACTCGTCGTCACCCGCCGAGCCTAGAGGACCGTGTGTCGTCCATCTCTTTTGGTCCCCGGGGGGTTTCGGGATTCTGCTCCGGACTCTACTGTCCGGTAGGTTCCACTTCGCGTCTCTACCACATGCGGTGAGGCGCCGCCCGGCCGGGAGGGTCGGGCATTTTTTCTGGGAGGGAAAAAATCGCAATGCGTAGAACTCTGTCCGCCGGGCTGGTCCTGGCCCTGGCAGCGGTCATCATGACCCTGCTCAGCGACGCGCTCGATCTCGGTCTCGAGTCGGTCGCCCTGCTCGGGCTGGCGCTCGGTGCCGTCGTCGCCTTCGTGCCCGACGCCACCGCCGGCCGCCGGCTCGCCGGCTTCCTGGTCGGCTTCGTGATCGCCCTGCTCGGCTACTTCGTGCGTGCCGGGTTCATGCCCGACACGTCCGCCGGCCGTGCCGTTGCGGTCGGGGTCGTCGTCATGGTCTGTGCCGGGGCCGTGGCCCTGAGCACCGGGAAGCTGCCCTTCTGGGCGGTCCTGCTCGGCACCGCCGGCCTGTCCGGCGCCTACGAGCTCACCTACGCTGCGGCCCCGCCCGAGATCGTCGACACCTCGGTGAGCACCGGCACCAGCCTGCTGCTCGCCGTCGCCGTCGGCTTCGTCGTCGCCGGGCTCGTGTCCGGAGACCGTGCCGACCGCAAGCACGCGACCGATGCCGCGGCCACCACCCACGACGACACCGAGCTGAACGAGATGATGGAGCCCGCCAAGTGAACACCCTTCTTGCCCGCGCAGTCCGCGCCAGATCGCTGAAGGTCGGCGCCGCGTCGCTCGCCTCGCTCGCCGTCCTCGGCGCGTCGTCCGCCACGGCGGCCGCCCCGAACAACCCCTACGGCGACGTCGAGGTGGTCAACACCGAGACGGTGAAGGCCTACCTCTCGGCCACCGGATCCGTGGAGAGCTCGCGCGTCTACGAGCAGCTCAGCCTCACCGGCAAGGGCTCGGTCACCGTCGAGAA
>CAWGWW010000014.1:0-84234 GCA_963826415.1 uncultured Actinomycetota bacterium
GCGCCGTCGCGGAACCCGAAGTCGAAGAGGCCCGAGCCGATCGCCGTGTGCACGACTCCGTCCTCCAACCAGCGCAAGGAGGAGGTCTCGGAGTCGGCGAGCCAGAGCCGCTCTCCGTCCGCTGCCAGGCCGGATGTCTGCGCGAACCAGGCCTCGGCGACCGGTCCGTCGAGCAGCCCCTCGTTGGTGGTGCCGGCCGCGACGGCAACCTCTCCGGAGACCGGGTCGAAGGTCCAGATCTGGTGGATCCCGGCCATCGCGACCCACACCCGCCCCTGCCACCAGGCGACGTCCCACGGGCTCGAGAGGCGCCCGGTGCCATCGCCCTGCATCCACTGCTCCCCGTCACCGGCCACGACGACCACCCGCCCGCTGGCCAGGTGGATCCCCCGCAGCTGGTGGTGCACGGTGTCGGCGACGACCACGTCGTACCCGACCTGGGCGGCCACGTCGGCGGGCAGCAGGCAGAGCCCGTTGGGCTCCCGGAACCCCTCGAACCGGCGCAGCACCTCGTCATCGGCGTCGAGCTCCACGACCTGGTCGTGGCCGGCGTCCGCGACCAGCGTGCGGCCGTCGGGGAGGCGGAGCGCCATGGCCGGGAAGCGCAGGTCGGTCGGCTCCACCACCGGTGGCACGTACGGCGACTCCCCGGGCTGCAGCGTGCCGCGGGCGGCGTGCCGCGGGATCAGCTCATCGAGCAGGGCGTCGATCGCGTGGACGTGGCCCTCGCCGGCGTACTGCGCGACGACGTACCCCTCCGGATCGACCACGACCAGGGTCGGCCAGGCCCGGGCGGTGTACGCCTGCCAGGTGACCAGCTCGGGGTCATCGAGGACGGGGTGGTGCACGGAGTAGCGCTCGACGGCCTGGGCCAGGGCCACCGGGTCGGCCTCGTGCACGAACTTCGGCGAGTGCACGCCGACCACGACCAGCTCGTCGGCGTACTTCTCCTCGAGCGGGCGCATCTCGTCGAGCACGTGCAGGCAGTTGACACAGCAGAAGGTCCAGAAGTCGAGCACCAGAAAGCGCCCGCGGAAGTCGGAGACCGAGAGGTCGCGGCCGCCCGTGTTCAGCCAGCCGCGGCCGCGAAGCTCGGGGGCGCGGACTCGGGGGCGCGGGCCGGCAGGGTGTGGGGTGGTCACGGGCACATTGAACGCGAGACGGCAGCCGTTTCATCCCGGTGCCGCCTGCCGGACCGGAATCCCCCCATTCGTACCGGCCCCGGCGGGCTATGGAAGTCACCCGCGGACCGGCGAAGAGTGGGGGCGCCGGTGTCCGGCACCGGTCCTTCGGGAGGGCCTTCCCGCACGGACAGAGGAGTGGCGCGATGACCAGTGACAGCATCAATCGGAGGCGACTTCTGCAGGGCGCCGGGGTTGCGGGCGCGACGGCGCTCAGCACCACCGTCCTCGCCGGCAGCGCGAACGCCAAGGGGCGCAAGGGCGACGACCACGGCCACGATGACGTCGAGGGCGCCTGGGTGGTCAACCACCGCGACGACCACGACCCTCAGGACAAGGGGGTCGCGGCGGTGGGCTTCGCCGAGGGCGGAGTGGCGACCATCCAGGAGATCAACCCGGTGTCGCCCAGCGCTGTCGGTGCCTGGCGCGAACACCACGGCCACTTCCACGCGACGTTGTGGTCGGGCATCCGCGGCGAAGGCCCGACCGATCCCGGCTTCACGTTCAAGCTCGTGCTGAAGGGCGAGGCCGACGACGACCGGGTGGAGGGCACCTACATGTTCACTGCCTACGACGCGGGCACGGGCGCCGAGGCGTTCAGCGGCACCGGCACGTTCGACGGGGAGCGCATCGAGGCCTGAGCCCGGACTCCGTACGCTGGCCCGCCGGCCACTACGACCGAACGCCGCCCCCCGGCGTGACCTCGGCGTCACCCTGCAGGGCCGCGCGGAAGCTCGGCGTGGCCTGGAGGGCGACGATGTCGGCGGGCATCTCGATTCCCGCCTCGTCCAGCGCGCGTTTGACCGCGACGATCGCACGGTGCTGGACCAGGCGCGAGTCGTGCTGGCGGGCGGAGGCCCAGAAGCGTGCCTCGATGTCCACGGTGGAGACCCCCAGGCCCTGCACCAGGGCCTCCGGCGCCGGATCGGCGGCCACCCCGTCGACCCGGGCCAGTGCGGCCGCGACGACCTCGCAGGCCTCACGGGCGTCGTTCTCGTAGGCGATCCCGGCCACGAACGCGATCCGGCGTTGGTCGAAGTGGGTCTGCACCCGGATCACGCTCTTGTAGACGTCGCGGTTCGGGATCAGGATCAGCTGGCCGTCGTACGTCTTGATCCGGGTCTCGCGAATCGTGATGGCCTCGACGGTCCCGGCCTGGTCCTGCACCTCGATCTGGTCCCCCGTCTGGAACGGCTGGCGGAACAGGAGCAGCACCCCGGACAGCACGTTCTCGAGGATGTCCTGGAAGGCGAACCCGACGGCGAGCGAGAAGAAGCCGAGTCCCGCCAGGAGGTCCACCGGCTTGACCGACGGGAAGACGATCGCGATCGCGCTGAGCACCACGACGAACAGCACCACCCAGCTGGCGAGCTTGCTCATCACGGTGGCGAAGCTCGCGGTGTGTCGACGGCACAACAGCTTGCCCAGTCCCCAGCGCAGCAGCCGCGCGGCGCCGTAGCCGACGACCAGGACGGCCAGGGCAAGGCCCACCCGCGGCACCGCTCTGGCCAAGGAGTCGAGGATGTTCTGCGTGGACTCGGACACGGAACCGGCAGCCACCACTGTCATCACCATGGGAGTCAACACTAGCCACCGCCTAGGCTGCGCAGCATGAGCGATCAGCAGGAACTCTCGGAGTACGTCGACCTGTGGTGGCAGGCGATCAACGCCTTCACGGCCCTGCTGGAACAGGTCCCGGCCGAGCAGTGGTCGACCCCGACCGACCTGCCCGGCTGGGACGTGCACGCGGTCGCCGCCCACATCGCGCACCTCGAGGGAGTCCTCGCCGGAGCGCCCGAGGAGACCGTGGCCGTCGGTGAGCCGGCGCACGTGCGGGGCCTGATGGGGCTCTACACCGAGCAGGGCGTGGTCGCTCGCCGCGACCGCACGCCAGACGAGCTGATCAACGAGATCCGCGCGGCAGCGACGGCCCGGCACACGGCGCTGCTGGCCGACCCGCCCACCGACGGCGCGCAGAAGCCCGACCTCGTCTTCGGCGGCGTCCCCTGGGACTGGCGCCAGCTGCTCCGCAACCGCCCGCTCGACGTCTGGATGCACGAGCAGGACATCCGCCGGGCCGTCGGCCGACCCGGCGGGATGGACGACGGAGCCGCCCGGCACACGGCGGAGTACCTCACCGAGAGCCTCGGGTTCGTGCTGGCCAAGAAGGTCGGCGCCCCGGCCGGCACCAGCGTCGCCCTCGACGTCGCCGACTGTCGCCCGGTCGCGTACGTCGTCAACGAGGCGGGCCGCGGCGAGCAGCTGCCGGAGATACCCGCCGAGCCCACCGCCCGCCTGTCCATGGACCGCGAGAGCTTCATCCTGCTCGCCGGTGGTCGGCGCGCGCCGGGGGCGATCGAGGTCACGGGAGACCAGGACCTCGGCCGGCGGGTCGTCGCCGCCTTCCACGTGACGCCCTGATGGCCCCGCACCTGTCCGGGGTGGACGTGTGGCGCCCGGCCGACCTGCCCGACCAGTCGGGCCGCACGATCGTCGTGACCGGACCCACCGTCGGCGGGATCGGCCACCACACCGCCCTGGAGCTCGCCCGCCGAGGCGCCCGCCTGGTGCTGGCCGGCCGCACGGAGAGCCGGCTGGACGAGGCCGAGGCTTCGATCCTGCGGGCCGCACCGTACGCCAGCCTGGAGAAGGTCGTGCTCGACCTCGCCGACCTGAGCTCGGTACGCCGGGCAGCGGCGCGGATCGCGGCGGTCGGGGCGATCGACGTGCTGGTCAACAACGCCGGAGTGATGGGCACCTCGCACCAGCGCACCGTCGACGGCCTCGAGCTCCAGATGGCGACGAACCACTTCGGCCCGTTCCTGCTGACCGGCCTGCTGCTCCCCCAGCTCGTGGCCAGCAACGACGGGCGCGTGGTGACGGTCTCCTCGCACATGCACAAGGCCACCCGGACTGCCCCCTTCGACGACCCGCTCGACGACCCGCGCGCCAGCACGCAGGGCCGCTACCGCCGCTGGCCGACGTACGGTCGGTCCAAGCTGGCCAACCTGCTCTTCACCTACGAGCTCGACCGTCGCGCCCGCCGGGCCGAGCTCCCGCTCAAGGCCCTCGCCGCCCACCCCGGCTTCTCCGGCACCCGGCTCGTGGTCAACGGCCAGTTCGGCCCTCGCGTCGGCCGGGCGGCGGGTGGCGCGGCGTCGATCCTCGACGCGGCAGTCAAGGCGGTCTCCCAGTCCGCGGAAGCCGGCGCGTGGCCGACCCTGATGGCCGCGACCGCTGACCTCCCGGGTGCGACGTTCTGCGGGCCGGGTGGGCTCGGTGAGATGTCCGGACTGCCCCAGGTGGTGACCAGCAACCGGCTCTCGTACGACGAGGACGCCCAGCGCCGGCTGTGGGAGCTCAGCGAGCGGACGACCGGGATCTCCTACCCCTGACCGGGCGGCGTCCGATCGCGGACCCGGACCAGGCCGGCGACGGTGCCGACGTACACCGCCCCTGCCTCGGTGATCGTGATCGGCGCACCACGGCTGTCCAGCAGCTGTCCGAGCCCGGTGCGCACCGCGAAGACGGTCCGTCCCGTCCGCGCGTCCAGGGCCGTGAGGTACCAGGCCGCGGCACCCCACCAGCTGCTGCGCTTGGTGTAGGCGTAGATCAGCCCGGTGCCCTGGGACAGCTTCGAGACCGAGCCCGGCGCGACCTCGTCGGAGGTCCAGACCGTCGTGCACGCACCGTCGACCACGTCGACCCGGGCGAGACCGCCCGGCGGGGTGCGTCCGAGGGCGGTGCTCAGCCGGCCGTCGTACCCGGCGGTGTTCTGGACGACCACGCCCGTCCCGACCGAGACCAACGAGCGCTCGGTGGCGCTCTCGTCCTCGGCGAAGGCAGCCTCGCGGCACACCTCGGCGCCGTCCGACCGGCGCAGGAAGACCACGTGCAACCGGGGGTCGGCATTGTCGGCGATCGCGACCAGCCCCTGACCGAGCAGGGTCGGGGTGGTGCCGCTGCCCCGCTCCTGCTGCCCACTCTTGCGGGCGCCCCCGGTGTCGTACGCCGTGCGCCAGCTGATCGCCGGTCGGCCGGTGCCCGCCGGGACCAGGCGGTAGAGCGCCTCGGCGGTGACCACGTAGGCGCCACTGCGGTCCATCGCGAAGGAGTTGGTCACCGCCTCGCCGAGGTCGAGCACCCGGCTCACGCCCGTGTCGGGGTCGACGATGCCGACCCGGCCGTGCGTGGTGGCGAACCAGATCCGACCCTGCCAGTCCGGCAGGACCGCGACCACGCAGTCGTCCGCCGCGACCACGTCGCTGAGGTCGTGGCTGGCGGCGGTGGTCAGGTCCGGAGCTCCCTCGGCGTCGTCGGTGTCGACGACGAGCAGGCCCCGGTCCGCGGTGGGCACGACCACCCGATCGTGGTCGTCGAGGTAGGCGTCGGGGATCGGGCAGGCGCCATCGGCGTCCTGGGGAAGCCCCTTGTCGACCAGGGGCCGCAGGGTCTCCGGGTCGAGCACCCGCAGGGTGCGCCGGTAGCGGTCCGAACAGTGCGCCACGAGCCGGCCGTGTGCGTCCGTCAGCAGCGTCGCGCACTGCTCGCCGCCCAGCCACGCCGTGTCCACCTCCGGAGACTCGCCGCGCGGTCCCGCCCAGGCGTAGGTGTCGCTCCGCCAGGCGTCGCCGTGCACCGAGGAGTCACCGTTCTGCGCGAGGCCCGGGTGTCGAGGGACGCTGACCGCGTGGAGCGGGCGGGTCAGCGCCGGGCGCCCGACGTACGCCGGGGTGACCAGCGACCCGGAGCCGGGCGGGATCGGCAGCCAGCCGTCGGGAATCACCATCACCGTGCCGACCAGCGCCAGCGCCAGCGCTCCGACCGTGCCGGCGACCCGCCAGGTCGGCCGCAGCCAGTCGCGGACCCGGGGCAGGCCGAGGCTGGCCAGCGCCAGCACCGGCACGAGCGGCCCGAGGGCGCGCCACGCCAGCGCCACACCCAGCAGGGCGAGCGTCCGCTGGAACCTCATCGGCCGCGGGCACCGTACTTCGGTGCGGACTTCGCGAAGGCTGCCTCGCGGGCGACCCTGGTGTTGCGGGCAGCGAGCAGCAGGACCTGCTCCATCCGCTCCCGCGCGAAGGTGCGCCGCGGGCTCGCCGTCCAGGTGTCGTTGAAGAGCCGCTTGGTGGCCGCCAGCTGGTCGGGCGAGCGGGTCACGAGCTCCGCCACCAGCTCTGCCGCGGCCGCCAGCGGGTCGGCGTCCAGCCCGGTCACCAGACCCAGGTCGAGCGCCTCCTTGCCGGAGAGCACCCGACCGGTCATCGTCAGCCGCTTGGCGGTGTCGATCCCGACCAGCTCGCTGAGGCTCCGGATGCCGGTCATGTCGGGGATCAGCCCCCACTTCCCCTCGAGCACCGCCCACTGCGACTCCGGCGTCGCGAAGCGGAAGTCGGCGGCCAGCGCGATCTGCAGCCCGCCGCCGAGGCAGTGCCCGTGCACGGCGGCGATCACCGGGACCGGGAGCCGCCGCCAGGCCCAGCAGGCCTCCTGGAAGGTGTTGGTGCCGCGCCAGGGCCTGGGGGTGAGGCTGGTCGCGATCTTCACCGGGTGACGGAGCACGGAGCCGAAGTCGAGCCCCGCGCAGAAGGCGTCCCCCTCACCCGCGATGACCACCGCGCGCAGGCTCCGGTCCTGTCGCAGCCCGCGCGCGGTGGCGACGAGCTCGTCCAGGGTCGCGAGGGTGAGGGCGTTCAGCTTGTCCGGCCGGGCCAGGCGCACCTGGGCGACGCCGTCCTGGACGGTGCAGGTGACAGTCTTCATGGGAGCAGGTTAGGGCGCACCGGGGACGGGACTCAGAAGTCGTCCGCGCGTCGCAGTCGCCGCGGTCGCCCGTCCGGGTCGTGCAGGAAGACGTACGGCACCGTGGCGACCGCGCGCGCCACCGGTCCGAGCTGCGGAGGCTGCAGCCTGCGGAGTCTTCCGGCGGGTCGGGGACCCACCCGGCCACCGTCGCACCACGCGTCCAGCCGCGCCGCGGTCTCGGCGTACACCGCGAACATGTCGGCCGGCTCCAGGCAGTCCGCCATCACCGTGAACAGCTCGTCGGGATCGCCGACCTCGCGGTCCAGGTGCTCGGCGGCCAGGGTCAGCCGGAGCCGGGTGGCGTAGTCGCCCTCCCGGTCGACGACCACCGCCGAGAGCTCGGAGTCGTGCGTCCACGAGCGCCGGTTGAAGTTGTCCGAGCCGATCGTGGACCAGGTGTCGTCGATGATGCAGGCCTTGGCGTGCACGTAGACAGGGGTGCCCGCGTGGTTCTCGAGCCCGTAGATCGCGACCCGGTCGGAGGCGGCTCGCACCATCTCCCGCATCGCCCGCAGTCGCCCCTCCTGCTGCGGCAGCCGGCCCAGGACGCCTTCGAGGTCGGGGTACATCGGCACCACCCCGATCACGAGCAGGTCGGAGTGCTGCTCCAGGGCGTCACTGAACGTGCGCGCGATGTGACGACCCCACAGGTACTGGTCCTCCACGTAGATCAGCCTGCGGGCGCGCTGGACCGCCTTCGTGTAGCCGCGCGCCACACTCCGCTCGCCGCCCTGGGCGAAGGGATAGTCCCGGTTGGCCGGGAGGTCGGGATAGGTTCGCAGCAGCTGCACCGCGTGCGTGCCGCCCGCCACCGCGGGCGGGGGTGGCAGCTGCGGGGGCAGCGGAGTCGGTACGTCGAGGGGGAGACCGCGGTCGCCTCGACGAGGAGGCCACCAGCGACGGGGCGACCGGCGGCGGGGGCTGCCATGGAGCGGCGAGGGGTCCTCCCAGCGTTCCCGGAAGACGGTCTCCACGTCGTGCACGGCCGGCCCCGAGACCGCCGCCTGCACATCGTGCCACGGCGGCGTGGGGCCGTACTCCGCCGCCATGTCGAAGGACTGCGGGTCACCGCCATGGTCGGCGTCGTCCCGGCGGGAGTGGCACAGGTCGATGCCGCCGACGAACGCGACGTCGCGGGTCGCGTCGTCCCGGTGCCGCAGCACGACGAACTTCTGGTGGTGCGAGCCCCGGGTGCGGACCCGCATGTCGAGCCAGGCCTCGACGCCGTTGGCTCGCAGCAGCTGCGCGAACTCCTCGTTGTCGCCCTCGGAGCCGGCCATGGCCGCGGGACGTGAGTGCCAGACCAGCCCGCGCACGTCCACGCCGCGGGCTGCGGCCCGACCGAGCACAGCCAGGATCTCGCTTCCGGACTCCCCGGTGAGTCGCTCGTCGGCGTCCCCCTGCCAGTCGGCGAAGACGACCAGGTCACCGGACCGGGTGGCCTCGAGGCGCTCGTACAGCTCGGCGAAGTAGGTCGCGCCGTGGATCAGCGGCCGCACCAGGTTGCCCTCCGACCAGGCGCGACCGGGATGGGCGTCGTCCACGCGGGTCTGCTGGTTGCCCCGCTGGGGCACGGTCAGCAGCCACTCGGTGGGGTCGTCCGCGTCGGTCACCCGCACACCATGCCCCAAGACGTGGGCTCGGGCGAGCGGCCCGCCCACGGGTCTGGTCAGGCGCGACGTACGCCGGCCAGCACGGCCGGGTCGTGACCGGACCACCGACCGGTGAGGGTCTGCTCCGCGGTCAGCTCCGCGCCCACGATCCGGACCACCACCAGCTCGACGGCTGCAGCGTCGACCAGGGTCCGGTCCTCGCCGTCGTGCGGTGGCGAGACGACGAGCGTCGGGACCTCGGCGCCGGGCGCACCGCTGCCGCGAACGCTGGCCGTCGACTCCCGAAGCTCCCGGCGGCCGTCGACCTCGAAGTACTGCTCGACCTCGCTCTCGCCGGTGAGGATCGCGGTCACCGCGGCGGTCACCCAGACGGGGTCGGCGCAGCCGTCGTAGACCCAGCGCCTGCCGAGCACGGAGTGCTCCGTGGTGCCGACGAGGTGGTCCTCGGCGCCGGGCAGCGGCTCCCCGCGATAGGTGACGGGGACGTGCCGGACCGACCCGTCTGCTCCCTGGAGCAGGAACGCCTCGAGCCCGACCTCACCGGCCGGGTCGTCGAACCGGTAGGCACCGAGCTGCTCGATCGCCGGCGCACCGCCGGACCACGACTGCCGCGGCAGCCAGGCGTTGAGCAAATCGAGCTTGCCGGGGGTCATCGTTGCCTTGTGCAGGAGCGCCATACCGCCAGCCTAGAACCCAGCAGCCGTCAGCCGGTGGTCGCGACGACGTACGGCGTACGGCCGGACAGTCGAGTGACCACGATGCCGGTGACGGTCATGGTGAGCGCGATGCCGGCGAGCACGACGAGCTGGAACTGCGCGGCCTCGGCGGGGCTGGCGCCGCCGAACAGCGCGCCGACGAACGCCCCGGGCAGGGTGACCAGACCGGTGGACTTGGTCTGGTCGAGCGTCGGGAGCAACGACTCGCGGACCGCCTCCCGGCCGATCTCCTCGTGGGCCTGCGCCGGCGTCGCCCCGAGGGACAGCCACGCCTCGACCTCGCTCTGCCGGGCCCGCGAGCCGCGCAGGAAGTTGCGGCCGGACAGCGTGGCCGCGGTCATCGAGTTGCCGATGATGATCCCGCCCACGGCCACCAGGTAGCGGACCTGGAAGTCGACCAGCTGCAGCGCGAAGATGACGACCAGGGTGAGCAGGGCGCCGGAGAGCACCCCGACGACCGCCGTACGACGCCCCCGGTGCAGGTCGCGCAGCCGGCCCATCGCCGTCCACGACGCCGTGGTCAGCATCAGGACCACGAACCCCGCCACCGTCCAGGGCAGGGAGAGGATCCCGCGCAGCAGCAGGGCGATCACGCTGAGCTGGACGACCGCCCGCCCGATCGCCCAGAGCGGGAACAGCCCCAACCCGATCCGGGCCCACCTGCCCAGCCCGACGGTGAGGGCGGTCATGGCCAACAGACCGGCACCGAACCAGAGGTAGTGCAGGTCGACGGCCACGGAGGCATTGTGCCCTGCGCGAGGTGGGGGGCGGTCGGCCTGCGTACGCCTGGTGAAGGCGACCTTGCCGCCGGGGAGCTTGGTCATCTCGAACTCCGGGTCGTGGGCGCGGGAGTGGTGGCGTGGGCAGAGCAGCCGGCCCTGTCTGACAGTGGTGGGTCCGCCCTTGCCCCAAGGGACCTCGTGGTGGGCGTGGCACATGCCCGGCGGCCAGTCACACCCTTCGGCCGTACACCCACGCTGCTCGAGGGCCAGCGCGATGCGTTGGGACTCGGTGTGGAACCTGCGTCGACGCCCCAGGTCCAGCACCTGCGATGCCCCGCCGAGGCGAGGCCCATCGTGACCACGACGGTCGCGTTCGCCCCACCCGCGGCGGGGACCTTGTCGGCGGGGTACCGCTCGATCAGCTCACCGAAGGCACGCCCCAGCCGCTCGGGGCCCGGGGCACGCTCCACGCCAGCCCCCTGGGTCGCCGCCACGTGCTTGGGGGCAGCCAGGCCGAGCAGGAGCTGCTTCAACATCGCACCCTGCACTGCCGAGAGCGTGAACCGACCGTGCACCCGGCCGTGCCCGTCCTGGGACATCGTCAACCGCTCCGTGGCGTTGGTCTTGCGGTCCTCCTCGGCCAGCTTCTTCGCCTCGGCCTCATCGGCGGCGACCGGGTCGAGGACCTCAAGGATGCGTCGGCCCAGGATCCGCAGGCTCTTCGCATCATGCTCGCGCGCCAGCACCACCAAGCGAGCCTGCGCCTGGGCCTGGACCTCGCAGTCGAGTCCGGGTTCACTCGTCCAGCACCCGCCGTCCTGCCTCTTTCCCCGCCAACGCATCGCGGACGACCGGGAAGTGCTCGAGGCCGAGGGCCAGACGCATCTTGCGGTGAGCCTCGAGCCTGGTCTGCCGCGTGGCGTGCGCCCACCAGGCAGCGGTCGAGGTCGCTCCCTGTGCATCCCCGACCCCGACCGACCCGGCATGCTCGGCGACCCGGAGCTCGAGCTCGGCGAGCTGGCCGGTCAGCCGGGTCAGGGCCACCAGCGTCTGCTCGGTCTCCGCGGCCGACATCGACCACAACGAGGCCTCCTTCACCGAGGCCACCTGCTCGGCCAGGCTCGCCACGACCCGCGACACCAGGTGCCGAGAAGGGGAGTGGGCGATCGCCGTCATGGGACCAATCAACCATCAGGCACCGACATTTCGAGCCCCAGATCTTGTGGAGAACCAGCCCCTCAGATCACGGATGGGTCACGGAATTTCGGTGTCCTCCACAGCGCCGCCGGCCACGTGCGGATCGGGACGGGCTTCACAGAGGCCGCACATCCAGCTCACAGCCTCCGCCGACGTGGGTCGTGTCCCATGGAGTCATCAAGGGCTCCACTCGCCGAACGTCAAAGGACTCACATGTCTGTCTTCACCTTCATCGCGGCCGATCTCGTCGCCATCGCGCTCATGGTCTTCGCGCTGTACTTCCCGCGCCACCGCCGCCGCGACCTGATCGTCGCGTTCCTGTCCATCAACGTGGGCGTCATGGGCGTCACGTACGCGATGGCGACAGCGGACCTGTCGCTCGGTTTCGGCCTCGGCATCTTCGCGGTGCTGTCGATCATCCGCCTGCGCTCCACCGAGATGGACCACGCCGAGATCGCGTACTACTTCACCGCGATCGCGCTCGGTCTGCTGGGCGGGTTTCCCTCGATCTCGCCGTACGTGAGCTTCACCCTCATGGCGGTGCTGCTGGGCGTCATCGCTGTGGGCGACAGCCCCGCGCTGTTCTCCCGCACCCGCCAGCAGACCATGGTCCTGGACCGCGCCGTCACCGACGAGGCGTCGGCCCGCGACCTGCTCGCCGACATCCTGGGTGCTCGCATCGACCATGTGACGCTGCGCAAGGTGGACCTGGTCTCCGAGACCACCGTGTGCGACATGAGGTTCACCTTGCCCACCATCACGACCGCCACCGTCACGAGCGCCACCGGCCGGGACGTCGATGACTCGCTGGACGCCCCCTTCGACTCCGCCTCGCGCGAGACCTCGGCGCTCGTCGCGACAGCGGGTGTCCGATGACGGCCTGGCTGGATGCCGTGCACGGGCTGCCAGCCCTCACGCTCGACGAGGTGAACGAGAAGGCTGCACTGCAGACCCGGGTCGACCGCAAGTACTTGCTCCGCGCCCACACCTGGGGGAACGTGCTCGCCTCGCTCACCATTGCCCCGAGCGCGCTCGAGATCGACGGCCGCCGGAGCTTCGGCTACTCCTCCACGTACTACGACACGTCCGAGCTGGACAGCTACCGGGACGCGGCCCGCTGCCGGCCCCATCGCTACAAGGTCCGGACCCGGCGCTACCTGGACACCGGCTCCTGCGCAGTCGAGGTCAAGATGCGGTCGGCATCCGGCGCCACCGTCAAGAGCCGGGAGTGGCTCGACGCGGACGAGCCGGAGATCGGGGGCCTGCTGCCGGCCGCCGCAGCCACCTTTGTCGGTGGGTTCGAGCGGATCGGCGACCGGGCCCACCAGCTCACCGAGGTGCTGACGACGACGTACCAGCGGGTGACGCTCGTGACGGCTGACGTCCGGGTCACCGTGGACCGGCGCGTCGCGGCAATCGATGTCCACGGCCGACGTCTGGACTACGGCGACCTGCTGATCGTCGAGACCAAGTCAGCAGGCGCAGTCGGCGTCGTCGATCGCGCCCTGTGGGCCAGCGGTGTTCGTCCGGCCCGCATCAGCAAGTACTGCACATCGCTCGCGGCGCTCCAGCCCGAGCTTCCCTCGAACAGGTGGTCGCGCTCCATTCGCCGATACGCCCCCACCGCCGCGGCGCACGCCGTGGCTGCCTAGAAGGGCCCTGACATGAAGCACCCCTCCACCGCACTTGCCGGTCTCACCCTCGCCGCGGCACTTCTCTTCAGCAGCTGCAGCGCGGGAACCGACGCCACCAACGTCTCCGAGGGCACGACGTCCGCGGTCAACGCGTCCTCCCTGACGGCACCCGTCCCCGAGCTGAGCTACGCGGACCTCGAGATCAGCGAGGCCGAGCTGTCCTTTGCCCTGGCCGACGCCGTGGACCTCACGCTGGCCGACGGAGAGTCGGAGGGTGGCAGCGGCGTGAGCGTCGACGGTGACACCGTCACGATCAACGCCGCCGGCACCTATCGCGTCAGCGGCACGCTGACATCGGGTTCGCTCGTCGTCGACGCAGCCGATGGGGTGGTCAACCTCGTACTCGACGGCGTGGACATCACGGCCGCAGGCGTGGCCGCGATCAACGTGGTCGACGCCGAGCAGGTGGTGGTGTGGCTCGCGGACGGCGCCGACAACGTGCTCGCTGACGCCGCCGGGGCCACGGTGGACGAGACGGCCGAGGACTCCCCCAACGCGACCTTGTACTCGAGCGCTGACCTGTGGATCGCGGGCAAGGGCGCGCTGTCCGTCACGGCACACGCGGCCGACGCGATCACCTCGAAGGACACCCTCGTCCTGGCAGGCGGAGACGTCACGGTCGATGCAGCTGACGACGGCGTGCGCGGCAAGGACCACCTGGTGATCACCGGCGGCACGCTCACGGCGAACGTCGAGGGTGACGCCTTGCGCTCCGACAACGAGTCGGTCACCGACGAGCCGGACGCAGCGGTGGGGGTCGTGTGGATCGACGGCGGAACGCTGGACCTCGCGGCTGGCTCCGACGCCGTCGACGCCGCGCGTCAGGTCACGGTGCTGAGCGGAGACCTGACCATCGCCGCGGGCGACGACGGCCTCCATTCCGACAACGTGCTGCGCGTCGCGGGTGGGAACGTGAGCATCACCGAGAGCGTCGAGGGCATCGAAGGTGCCTACATGTACCTCTCAGGCGGCGAGGTCTCGGTGGTTTCCACCGATGACGGCATCAACGTCTCGGGTGGTGTCGAGGCGCTCACGGACACGGCCGCAGACATGAGCACCGGCACGGCTGCCGACCCCGGCGCAGCCGCGGGTGACCGCCCGGAGGGCGGTCCGCCCGGTGGCGAGGCTCCCCCGGCCGATGGCCCGATGGCCGGCGCCGGCGGGCCCGACGATCAGGCGAGCACGACCGCCCCCGTTGAGGACCTGGCGTCGCTCACGGTGTCCGCGATGGAGGGCAGCGGCTTCGGCGGTCCCGCCGAGGCGGACAACGGCACCCGGTTCCTGGAGCTCAGCGGTGGCACCTACGTGATCGACACGACGAGCGACGGCGTGGACGTCAACGGAGCCATGGCCATGACGGGCGGCACCCTGGTGGTCTCCGGCACGGACGACGTTCGCAACGGTGCCCTCGACGTGGACGACGTGTTCACCATCTCCGGCGGGACGCTCGCGGCCAACGGCACGGCCCTCATGGCGGTCGCGCCGGGAGAGGGCTCCACCCAGGCCACGCTCGCGCTCACGTTCGGCGGCACCGTGCCGGCGGACACGCTCATCACCATCACCGATGCCGACGGAGCGCAGATCTCGTCCTTCACCACCCTGAAGGCCTCGGAGTCCTACATCTACTCCTCCGCTGTCCTCGAGGCGGGAGCCGACTACACGATCTCGGTGGGTGGCGAGGTCACCGGGACGAGCACGGGATGGCTGGTGCTCGACGGCACGGCATCCGATGGCGACGTCATCGGCACGGTCGCCGCGGAGTAGACGCCTCCAACGCGGCCCGCACTCCGGTGCGGGCCGCGTTGGCGTGCGTCAGTCGGGCGCGGTACGTGCCGGAGCGGGATCGGCCGCCGAGGTCGTGCGCCGGGTCGTAGGGTCGCCGAATGAACGGAGACGAGTACGTCGCCACTTCGACGGCGATTGATCGTGCGACACCGATCGGCGCTGACTGATGCCGATCCACCGGGTGACCGCCCGCGTTCTCCCCGTCAGTCCGACCGGCGCCGTCCTGCTGCTCCAGGAGCAGGATCCCGCACGGCCGGGGGAGCTGTACTGGTCGAGCATCGGCGGCGCCGTGGACCCCTCTGAGTCGTTGCCCGAGGCCGCGCTTCGCGAACTGTGGGAGGAGACGGGGATCGTCGTCGACCACGAGCGCCTTGCCACCCCAGTGCACCGCGGAGTGCAGGCCTACTCCTGGGACGGAGTTGACTATGTCGCCGACTCGACGTACTTCGTGGTCCCTCTCCAAGAGCACGTCGAGGTCACCTTCGACCGCCTCGAACCCGAAGAGATCGGCAACGTCCTCGCCGCAGGCTGGTGGACGCCTGTCTCGCTCGCTGGCGTCGCATTCAGACCTCCAGATCTGCCCGAGATCATGAGCATTGCCCTGGCCGCGTACGCCGATCGGTCTCGGTAGAGGCTCGGCATCCGGGACTCCTCGAACCACCGTCGCCGACGAGAGCTCCCCTCAGGAGTAGCGGTGACTCTTCTCCTCGTGCCCGTGCTCGCGGGTGCAGCTGCGCCCGCTGATCGCGCGGTGGCCGCACCGCCGCTCCTCTGGCGCGTCCAGCGCCGGCGCCCCTGGCGGCTCGGTCCGCCGCGGCGCGGCCGGGGCGGCTCGGCCGGAGCGGCCGGAGCCGCCTTGGCGCGCGGCGCCGTCTCACCGAAGCGGGCCTCGCGCATCGCGCGCAGGTCATCCATCTTGCTCATCGTCCGGTCACGAGCCGAGCCTAGGAGCCCTCGGGCGGTGCATGATGGCTGCCATGAGCGAAACCCGCGCCGGACAGCTTGCCCAGCCCTCGGACCTCATCGACGTCGCGCACCTCGTGACGGCCTACTACACCGGGGTGCCCGATCCCGAGGACGTCGACCAGCAGGTCGCCTTCGGCACCAGCGGGCACCGGGGCAGCAGCCTCAAGACGTCGTTCAACGAGACCCACATCCTGGCCACCACGCAGGCGATCTGCGACTACCGCAAGCAGCAGGGCTACGACGGACCGCTGTTCATCGGGCGGGACACGCACGGCCTGTCCGAGCCGGCGTGGGCCACCGCGCTCGAGGTGCTGGTCGCCAACGACGTCACCGTGCTCGTCGACGACCGCGACCGGTACACGCCGACCCCCGCGGTCTCGCACGCGATCCTGCGCGCCAACCGCGGCAAGACGTCGGGGCTGGCCGACGGGATCGTGGTCACCCCCTCGCACAACCCACCCGCCGACGGCGGCTTCAAGTACAACCCGCCCCACGGCGGTCCGGCCGACTCCGATGCGACCTCGGTGATCGCCCAGCGGGCCAACGACCTGATCGCCGCCGGCCTCGACGGCGTCCGCCGGATCCCGTTCACCCGCGCTCGCGCCGGCGTGGCGTCGTACGACTTCCTCGGCGCGTACGTCGACGACCTCCCGCAGGTGCTCGACCTCGAGGCCATCCGCAGGGCCGGGGTGCGGATCGGTGCCGACCCGTTGGGCGGGGCGAGCGTCGACTACTGGGGCGAGATCGCCAGCCGGCACCGGCTCGACCTGACCGTGGTGAACCCGCTGGTCGACCCGACCTGGCGGTTCATGACGCTCGACTGGGACGGCAAGATCCGGATGGACTGCTCGTCGCCGAACGCGATGGCGTCGCTGATCGAGCGCAAGGACTCCTACGACGTGGCCACCGGGAACGACGCCGACGCCGACCGGCACGGGATCGTCACCCCGGACGCCGGCCTGATGAACCCCAACCACTTCCTGGCCGTCGCGATCGGCTACCTCTTCGGCGGTGCGCGTCCGGACTGGCCGGCCACCGCGCAGATCGGCAAGACGCTGGTGTCGTCGTCGATGATCGACCGGGTGGCCGCCTCGATCGGCAAGCCGATGGTGGAGGTGCCGGTCGGGTTCAAGTGGTTCGTGCCCGGGCTGATCGACGGCTCGTTCGGGTTCGGTGGCGAGGAGTCGGCGGGCGCGTCGTTCCTCCGGCTGGACGGCACCACGTGGACCACGGACAAGGACGGGCTGCTGCTGGCCCTGCTCGCCGCCGAGATCCAGGGGGCGACCGGGAAGTCACCGAGCCAGCACTACGCCGACCTGGTCGCCGAGCACGGTGACCCGGCGTACGCACGCATCGACGCCCCGGCCGACCGGGCCCAGAAGGCGAAGCTCGGGCGCGCTGGCACCGTCCGACGTGCGGCGACGTCGCTGGCCGGCGAGGAGATCACCGCCAAGCTGACCGAGGCGCCGGGCAACGGCGCGAAGATCGGCGGACTCAAGGTGACCACCGAGTCGGCGTGGTTCGCGGCCCGGCCCTCGGGCACCGAGGACGTGTACAAGATCTACGCCGAGTCGTTCCGCGGCCCCGCGCACCTCGCCCAGGTACAGGACGAGGCGCGCGAGGTCGTCTCGGCGGCGTTGGGCTGACCCCCGAGGGTCAGCCGGCGGCTGCGTTGCTCAGCCCTGGCCCCAGCGTCGGGAGGTCAGGGACACGAGCGGCTTGGGCTTCGGCGCGCGGTGTGCGCCCGGGTCGCGGTCTCCGCCGCGCTCGGTCGCCTGAAGTCGCCCTTGACCAGGCGGATCCGCCGCACTGCCCGGCTCTCGTCGCACTCGAAGAGCCCGCAGCCGAACAGGGTCGTGCGGACCTTGGCGTGGCCCTTGCCGTAGCGACCGGTGTCGGAGCGAAGCTGCATCCGCCACGTGTGCTTCGCCCCGTCGCAGTTGACGCCCCTGTCGCCGAACGCCGGGATCTTGAACCGGCCGACCCGCTGGGAGATCTGGCGTGAAGATCCCGCCGAACTCGGCGTTCTGGCACTTGTAGGTGCCGTGGATCCTGGCGTCGCCGCGGTCGAAGTGCCCGCGGCGGGCGAGGTGCACCCGGAGGCGCGGCGCCGGCGGGGCGTCGGACGCCGTGAGGACGAGGTTGCCACCGTTCACCTCGGTGTCGGAGATGACCATGATCGTGTACGTCGTCCCGGTGGCGCCCTCGATGCCGGCCAGCGTCGGACCGCACGTGATCAGGGAGTCGGCCGTCGGGGTCCCCTCGAAGACCAGGAAGCCGCCGCTGTAGTCGGACTCCGACATGTCGAGCAGCACGGCCCCGTCGGCGGCGGGGGTGTAGGTGTACCAGACGCTGGCGTTGGTGAACGGCGCTCCGCAGCCGGAGTCGGTGTTCAGGTCGGCGTCGGTCTGGTCGGTGGTCGCCTCGGTGGTGTCCTGGGTGACGGTCTCGTTGAGGGCCAGGGCGACGGCACCCGGGATGGTGTCGTTGCTGGGCGGGGCGGCCTGCGCCGAGCCGGGCAGTGCTGTCATGGCGGCCACCAGACCGACCGTGACGGCCAGCGGAAGTGATCTCATCGGGCTTTCTCCCAAACTCCGGTGGCGCCCACCACCACGGTGTGCGTCCACTCTTGTTATACGGCACAGGAGCCCCACCGGACACGACCAAAACAGGTCATCTTCGCGCCGCATCGACGGTACCGAGCTGCGGCGCGGAGATCTGGTCGGGCGACCGCGGGATCTGGCATCCTCCTCGGGTGCGCCTCCTCGCAGCCACCTCCGACCACTACGACGCGATGATCCGGCTCGCGGCGGAGCGCAACCCGACCATGGGACCGGAGGACATCGGCTGGCAGCTGATGGTCCCCCAGTCCTGGCCCGACCTGCAGACCCTGCGTGCGCTGGACGCCGACGGGGAGCTGCTCGGCTGGGGCTGGATCGCCACCGGCACCCACGCACCGGAGGGATGGACGTCGATCTGGGTCACCGTCCGACACGAGGCCGAGGGCCAGGGCGTCGGCGGTGAGCTCTTCCGGTCCCTGTCCGGGCGACGCCCGGCGAGTGCGGTCCAGCTGCGCAGCCACGTCCGCTCCGGCGAGGACCGCGCCCTCGAGATCGCCGGCGCGTGGGGGTTCGAGGAGGAGGAGGTCGCGATCGCCTCCGAGCTGCCGCTGACCGACCTGCCGCCCGTCGAGATCCCGGCTGGGGTGAGCCTCGAGAGCTGTCCCGCGCTGACCTTCGAGGACCAGGACGCCGTCGAGGCGATGCTGCAGGCCAGCCAGACGAACCCCGAGGCGCTGGCCGGCGCAGTGGTCGACTGTGCCAACCTGCTCAGCACCACCGTCGGGGGTACCTCGATCGCCGTGCTCGCCCGGGTGGACGGCGTACCTGCTGCGATCGCGGCCGGCACCTCGGTCGACGGGTTCCTGTTCGTCAGCTACACCGGGGTCGACCCGGCCCACCGTGGACGCGGGCTGGCCCGGCTGGTCAAGCAGCAGGCACATCTCGACGCCGCAGCGGACGGCGCCGAGGTCAGCCGCACCGAGAACGAGCAGCACAACGCGGGGATCCGCCGGGTGAACCAGGAGCTCGGCCACCGGGTCCTGCACGGCGCCCACCGGCTCCGGCTGCCGCTGGTCCGCTAGCCGCTGCGGGCGGCGAGGCCGCGCAACAGCGCGACCGTCCGATCGGCGTCGGCCTCGGGGACGAACAGGTGGTCGTGGAAGTACCCCGCGACCACGTTGCAGCTGATCCCGTGTTCCGCGAGCTCGGTCGAGACCGCTGCGGTCAGCCCGACCGCGTCGAGGGCCGAGTGGACCCGCAGGCTGATCATGGCGGCGACGAAGTCGTAGGCCAGCCCGAGCTCGTCCGCCCGGGAGCGTTCGAGGACCGCGGTGACCCCCTCGGCCTCGCGCACCACGACGACGGCGCGCGCCTCCGCCGGCAGGTCGTCGCCGGTCGTGAAGACGAACGAACCCGGTTGGCGTTCGGGCTCCATCGACGCGAGCAGCACGGCGAGGTCGCGTTCAGCGGGCACGAACCCAACCTAGTGCCGGGACGATCCCGGGATCAGGCTGCGGACGTGGCTGCTGCGGTCTCCACGCGACGGGCCTGCTGGTTGAGCCGGGCCTGGGCGGCCCGACGGATCTTCGGCCCACCGGTCGTCATCTTGTAGAGCAGCTTCAGCTGCGGCACGGCGTTCTTCGCGTTGGTCGTGGCCAGCCACCCGTTCGGCAGGGAGAGCCGGACGACCTTGTGCCAGGCGCTCGCGACCTGCTGCGGGAACGGCGCGCTGTGGTAGTTCAGGTCGTACTTGTCGAACAGCGCCTGCACCCTCGGGGCGATCTCGGCGTACCGGTTGCTCGGGAGGTCGGGGAACAGGTGGTGCTCGATCTGGTGCGACAGGTTGCCGGACATCAGGTGCATCGCCTTGCTGCCCGAGATGTTCGCGGAGCCGAGCATCTGGCGCAGGTACCACTCGCCGCGGGTCTCGCCCTCGATCGAGCGCTTCTCGAAGGTCTCGACGCCCTCGGGGAAGTGGCCGCACATGATGATCGAGTGGCTCCACACGTTGCGGACGATGTTCGCGGTGAAGTTCGCGGCGAGCGTCGGCAGGAACGACCCGGTCGGCAGCGACAGGACAGGGTGGACCAGGTAGTCCTTGGTCGCCTGCTTGCGCACCTTGCCGAGCACCTGCTTGAGCCGGGCCTGGAAGTCGGGGTCCTTGGTCTTCTTGCGCTTGATGTTCGCGCCGAGCTCGAGGTCGTACGCCGCGATGCCGTACTCGAAGAAGCAGGCGTTGAGGAAGTTCCAGAACGGCTGGACCAGGAAGAACGGGTGCCACGGCTGGTCCTCGTCGACGCGCATGATGCCGTAGCCGAGGTCGTTGTCCTTGCCGATCACGTTCGTGTACGTGTGGTGCAGCTCGTTGTGCGAGTGCTTCCACTGCTCGGCGGGGGTGACGTGGTCCCACTCCCAGGTGGTGGAGTGGATCTTCGGGTCGCGCATCCAGTCCCACTGGCCGTGCAGGATGTTGTGGCCGATCTCCATGTTCTCGAGGATCTTCGCGACGCTGAGGCCGGCGGTGCCGACGACCCAGGCCGGCGGGAAGACGCTCGCCAGCAGCACCGCGCGCGAGCCGAGCTCGAGCTTGCGCTGCACGTCGATCACCTTGCGGATGTACGCCGCGTCGGACGCGCCGCGCTCGTCGATCACGTCCTGGCGGATCGCGTCGAGCTCGTAGCCGAGCTGCTCGATGTCCTCGGGGGTGAGGTGGGCGATCGGGTTGTCGGACTTCTTCTGCAGGGCAGTCATGGGAACTCCTCGGATCAGTGGTCGATGTCGCAGGCGCCGGCGGCTGCGTTGATGCAGGTCTGGATCAGGACACCGTCGCCGGGAGCGGCCACGGTCAGCTCTCCGTTGCGCAGGTCGCGCACGGCGCCCTCGCGCAGCGGGAGCACGCAGCCGTAGCAGATGCCCATCCGGCAGCCGCTCGGCATCAGGACGCCGGCCTGCTCGGCCGCGTCGAGGATCGGGGTGGCGCCGTCGGCCTCGAGCACGGTGCCGGAGCGGGCGAAGCTGACCGTGCCCCCCTCCCCGGCCACGACGACGCCGGAGCGGAACCGCTCGATGTGCAGCGGCAGGCTCAACGCGTGGTGGTGCTCCTCGAGCGCGTCGAGGAGCCCGACCGGCCCGCAGGCGTACGTCGTGCGCTCGGCGAGGTCGGGGACGATCTCGTCGAGGTCGGCGACGTCGAGCAGCCCGTCGGTGTCGGTGTGCAGCTCGACCAGCCGGAGCCGGCCGTCCGCGGCGTACTGGCGCAGCTCGTCGCCGAAGATGACCTCGGAGCGCGAGAGCGCCGAGTGCAGCATCACGATGTCGGCGGCCACCGGCACGGCCCGCGAGAAGAGGTTGCGCAGCATGCCGATCACCGGGGTGATGCCGGAGCCGGCGGTGACCAGGAGCAGCTTGGCCGGCATCGGGTCCGCGAGGACGAAGTCGCCCTCGGCCTGGCCGAGGTGCAGCATCTGGCCGGGCTGGATGTTGTGGACGAGGTGGTTGGAGACCACGCCGCCGGGGATCGCCTTGACCGTGATGCTGATGCAGCCGTCGACCCGGCGGGCGTGGGTCAGCGAGTAGGTGCGCCACAACCGGACGCCGTCCACGTCCACCCCCACCCGGAGGTACTGGCCGGGCACGTGGCCGGCCCAGTCCTTGCCCGGCTTGATCACCAGGGTGGTCGCCTCGGCGGTCTCGGGCTGCACCGTGACCACGCGGCCGCGCAGCGTGGTGCCCGCGCGCAACGGGTGGAAGCCGTCCAGGAAGTCGTCGAGGTCCCGAGGGGTCACCGCCGCCTCGGCGAGGCGCCGGAGCCGGTCGCGCAGGCTGCGCACGAGGGGTTCCGGGCCTGCGGCCACGGGGCGGGGTGTGACAACTGTGCTCATGTAGACGACTCTCCTGCACACCAGGCGTAAAGTCCTGTCCGTGGGGCGTGAAGATCCACGTCACATTTGTTCGCTGGGTACAAAACCGAGATCCACGAGAGGGACTCCGGATGACGCGTCGCCCGCCCCGCCGTACCGCCGGGCACGGTCTGGAGCTCCCGCCCGAGGTCGCCGCCGAGATCCGGGCCCGGATCCCGGCCGTCGCCGACGAGACGGTGACCGCGATCGTCGCCGAGGTGCCCAGCTACGAGGGTGCGCTCAGCGGGTCGATGGGCGAGACCATCCGCAACGCGGTCCAGCTCGCCCTCGGCGGCTTCCTCTCCCTGGCGAGCGGCCGACGCGGCGCCGACCCGCGTACGCCGACCGCACCGGCCGTCGAGGGCGCCTACCAGCTCGGCCGGGGCGAGGCCCGCAGCGGCCGCACCACCGAGGCGCTGCTCGCGGCGTACCGGGTGGGCGCCCGGGTCTCGTGGCGGGAGATGTCGACCACCGCCGTGCGCGCCGGCGTCGACGCCGAGACCCTGGTGCCCTTCGCCGAGCTGGTCTTCGCCTACATCGACGAGCTCTCGGCTGCGAGCGTCGCCGGGCACGCCGACGAGCTGGCCACCACCGGACGGGTCCGCCAACGGTTGCTCGAGCGGATCGCCCGGCAGCTGCTCGACGGCTCGTCCGCCGCGACCGTGCTGGCGACCGCCGAGCAGGCGGGCTGGGAGCCGCCGACGACGCTGACCGCGGTGGTGGTCCCGGAGTCGCAGGTCCGGCCGCTGCTGACCTCGCTCTCGCCCGCCACCCTGCAGGCGGTCGACGTGGCCGACCTCGAGGAGGGCGCCCTGCTGCTGGTGCCGGACATGCACGGCTCCAGCCGCCCCGTGCTGCTGCGGACCCTGGCCGACCGCGGCGCCATCGCCGGCCCGGCGCGGCCCTGGCTGCAGGCGCGGGCGTCGTACGACCGGGCGGCTCGGGCACGTTCCCTCGGCATCGCCGACGACACCGAGGCGCACCTGACCCGGCTGGTGCTGCGCGCCGACCCCGAGGCGCTGGCCGATCTGCGCGCCCAGGTGCTCGCGCCACTCGCCGAGCTGAGACCGAGTGCCGCCGAGAAGCTCACCGCCACCCTGCGCTCCTGGCTGCTGCACCACGGCCGGCGCGACGACGTCGCCGCCGACCTGTTCGTGCACGCGCAGACCGTCCGCTACCGGATGAACCAGCTGCGCGAGCTCTACGGCGACCGGCTCGACGACCCGGAGACGGTGCTCGCGCTGACCATGGCGCTGGCCGAGGACGAGCCGACCCCGGAGTGAGCCCACCCCGGAGTGAGCGTGGACGGGTGAGCGCGGGCGGGTGAGCGCGGGCGCCAGTGCGCCGCGTTGGTGCGGCCCCGTAGCGTTCCGGGAGGAGGTACGCATGACCGACCGGTCCCGCACGACCCGCAACGCCCGCCGTCCCCTTGCCGTCGCGGCGGCGGTGCTCTCCCTCGCGCTGCTCGCGACCAGCTGCTCGAGCGGCGACGCCGCGCCCGCCCCGGCCGCCGTACCCCCGAAGTCCGCCGCGGCGGCCGGCGAGACGCCGGACGGCGACGCCGTTTCGCCCTACCCGCGCTACGTGGCCCTGGGTGACTCCTACACCGCGGCACCGGGCGTGCCGGACACCGACTCCGCGGACGGCTGCCTGCGCTCCTCCAACAACTACCCCGCCCTGGTCGCGGCCGCGATGCCCGGCACCACGCTGGTCGACGTGAGCTGCGTCGGCGCCGACAGCACCTCGATGATCGGCGTGCAGGAGACCGGTCGCGAGGCCAAGCCTGCCCAGTTCGACGCCTTGTCCGAGCAGACCGACCTGGTCACCGTCGGCATCGGCGGGAACGACAACGACCTCTTCGGCACCCTGGTCGGCGTCTGCTCCCAGCTCCGCGAGTCCGACCCGACCGGCAACCCGTGCGAGCAGCGCCTCACGTCCGACGGCGGCAACAAGCTGACCCGCGACCTGCGCACGATCCGCTCTCGCGTGAAGGCGGTCGTCACCGGCATCCAGGACCGCGCCCCGAACGCCCGGGTGATCGTGGTCGGCTATCCCCAGATCCTGCCGCCGTCCGGGACCTGCCCGGAGCTGCTGCCGCTGGCGACCGGTGACTACCCCTTCGGCCGCGAGATCAACGAGGGCCTCGGGGATGCGGTCAAGCGGGGCGCGAAGGCAGCGGGCGCGGAGTACATCGACATGTTCCGGGCCAGCGCCGGCCACGACATCTGCTCCGACGACCCCTGGGTCAACGGCATCGTCACCAACTCCCAGGCGCTGGCCTTCCACCCCTTCGCGGCCGAGCAGCAGGCCGTCGCCGACCGGGTGCTGGCGCTGACCTCGAGCTGACCCCGGCCCGCGGGTGCGGTGGGGCTCAGGTCCCGCAGAAGGTCCGGTACGCGCCGAAGTCGTCGGGGGCCGGGGCGGCGTACCGCTCGAGCCCGGGACGCTCGTCGAAGGGCCGGGTCACCGCGTCCAGCAACCGCTCGAGCGGAGCCAGGTCGCCCCCGGTCCCGGCATCGAGGGCCTCCTCGACCAGGTGGTTGCGCGGGATGTAGAGCGGGTTGACCCGGTCCATCGCGTCGGCGTCCGGCCCCAGGGCCGACCAGCTCTCGAGCCACGCGTCGAACGCCGCGAGGTCCAGGAAGAGCCCCCGCGCGGGCTCGGCGTCCCCGCGCGCGGCCGCCCCCAGCCCGCGGAAGAACGACGTGTGGTCGACGTGGCCGGACTGCAGCAGGGCGAGCAGCCTCTCGACCAGCGGCGTGGCCACGCCGTCGTCGAGACCGGTGGGCAGTCCGAGCTTGGCGCGCATCCCGGCGGACCAGGCGGCGGAGTACTGCTGCCGGAACCCGCCCAGCGACTCCACGGCGAGGGCGATCGCCTGCTCCTGGTCGTCGTGGATGAGCGGGAGCAGCGACTCGGCGAGCCGCGCGAGGTCCCACTCCGCGGCGACCGGCTGGTTGCCGTAGGCGTAGCGGCCGCCCTCGTCGATCGAGCTGTAGACCGTGGCCGGGTCGAACGCCTCCAGGAAGGCGCACGGCCCGTAGTCGATGCTCTCGCCGGAGATCGTCATGTTGTCGGTGTTCATCACGCCGTGCACGAACCCGACCAGCATCCACTGCGCGACCAGCTCGGCCTGGACCGACACGACCGCCTCGAACAGCGCGAGGTAGGGCCGCTCCGCCACCGCGGCGTCCGGGTGGTGCCGGGCGATCGCGTGGTCGGCGAGGCGGCGCAGCAGGTCGAGGTCCCCGCTGGCGGCGGCGAACTGGAAGCTGCCCACTCGCAGGTGGCTGCTGGCGACCCGGGCCAGCACCGCGCCGGGCAGGATCGTCTCGCGGCGCACCGGTCGACCGGTCGCCACCACGGCGAGCGAGCGGGTGGTGGGGATGCGGAGCGCGTGCATCGCCTCGCTGATGACGTACTCGCGCAGCATCGGACCGACCGCCGCGAGCCCGTCGCCGCCGCGCGCGAAGGGCGTCCGGCCCGAGCCCTTGAGGTGCAGGTCCCGGAGGCGACCGGAGGCGTCGGTCAGCTCACCGAGCAGGAGCGCGCGGCCGTCGCCGAGTCGCGGCGAGTACCCGCCGAACTGGTGTCCGGCGTAGGCCTGCGCCACCGGCCGGGCCCCTTCAGGGAGGTGGTTGCCGACCAGCAGCCGGACACCGGCCTCGCCGCGCAGGGCGGCAGGGTCGAGGCCGAGCTCCGCGGCCAGCGGCTCGTTGAGCACCAGCAGCCGCGGGGCAGGAGCGTCCTCGGCCTGCCAGGGCAGCGCCAGCTCGCCCAGCTCGCGGGCGAAGCTGTCGCCCAGGGCCACGGTCGGTGCGGGTACGACGCTCACGCCATCGAGACTACGTCGGGGGCCCGTGGCGCCCGGTCCTCGGTTGCCGCCCCGAGGCGGGCGCGGCTCAGTCCGACAACGTGGAGTGCACCAGCACGCCGGCCACGATCGTGGCGCAGACCTCGGTGCCGCGCAGGGTCGCGGCCAGCACGCCGGTGTCGGGCGCCGGGGCCAGCGGGTCACGGTCCAGCAGGATCAGGTCGCCGCGGTTGCCCGGCTGCACGGTCGGCTGACCGTCGACCGACGCGGCGAGCGCCTCCTGGACGGTGAGCGACTGCTCCGGGTGCCAGGGCTCCCGGTCGTCGGCGCTGCGGTGCACCGCAGCCGCGATCGCCAGCCAGGGGTCCATCGGGGAGACCGGTGCGTCGGAGCCGAGCGCGAGCTCGACCCCGTCGTCGAGCATCCAGCGGAACGCGAACGACCGCTCCGAGCGGCCCGGCCAGATCTTCTCGGTGAGGTCGCGGTCGTCGTAGACGTGGGCCGGCTGGATGCTGGCCCGGATACCCAGCTCGGCCATCCGGCGTACGTCGTCGCGGCCGACCAGCTGGGCGTGCTCGATCGACCCGGTCGCGCCGGTGTCGGCGTAGGCGGCGAGCGCCTCGGCGACGGCGGCGTCACCGATCGCGTGGGTGGCCACCTCCAGCCCGAAGACGTGCGCCCGGCTGAGCAGGGCCCGCAGCTCGTCGCCGGAGAGGTTCGGCTGGCCGCAGGGGTACTCGAGCCGGTGGGCGTCGGCGTAGGGCTCGCAGCACCAGGCGGTCCGGGTGTTCAGCGAGCCGTCCGAGATGATCTTGAGCGGGCCCATCGTGGCGCGCTCGTCGCAGCCGGGCAGCATGTCGCCGGTGCGCAGCCCGGCCGCGATGACGTCCTCGAGGGTGTCGGCGTAGGTCGCCATCCGGATCCGGAGCAGGTCGCAGCCGGCCGCCCACCGTTCGGCCCACTCCTCGGCCCCACCACTGAACTCGAAGTCGACGATGCCGACGATCCCCATCGAGGCGGCGTGCTCCAGCGTCCGGCGGTAGGCCTCCGGGGAGGTGCCGTCGTTGCCGACCAGGCTGGTCAGGCGGGGGTAGGCGGCGAACCACTCGGCCTCGCGGACGACCGAGTCCCGCACCGGCATCGCCAGGTGCATCAGCGCCGTGGTGTTGAGCCAGGCATGGTGGCCGTCGCCACTGATCAGCACGACCGGGGTGTCCCCGGAGACGGCGTCGAGCTCGGAGACGGTGACGTCGAGATCCCAGGCACCGGAGCGGTGCCCCCACCCGATGACCGGGTGGTCGGGGTACTCGGCGATCCGCTCCGCCACCATCCGGGTCGCGTCCTCGGCCGAGCGGGCCGGCGCGAGGTCGAGCCGTCCGGACGCCAGCGTCCACTGGGCCAGGTGCACGTGCTGGTCCCACAGCCCCGGCATCACCCAGCGCCCGTCGGCGTCGAGCTCTTCCCCACCGTCGGGGAGCTCGAGGTCGGGGCCGACCGCGCTGACCGTGCCGTACTCGATCAGCACGTCGACCGGCGAGTCTGAGACGTCGTCGCCCGGGGACAGGGGGACGACACGGGCGTTGCGGATCAGGAGGCTCGTCACCCGGCCACGCTAACCGCCCCCGAGTGCGCGCAAGCCACCGCGGGCGGGCCCGGGGTCAGAGGTGGCGTCGGGACTGCACGATCCGGAAGCGCGAGGCGACGTACGCGCCGTCGGTGTACGACGCGTTGGCCGCCGGGTTGGCGCCGGTGCCGTGGAAGTCCGAGAAGGCCGCGGACTGGTTGACGAAGACCCCGCCCAGCAGGTTCTCGGAGAGCGCCACGCCCGCGTCCAGCGCAGCGTCACGCACGTCCTCGAGCACCGCCTCGGACGTCGAGTAGACCGCCGCGGTCATCGCACCGTGCCGCTGCACGGTGTCGCGGAACAGCCCGATCGACTCGTCGGTGCCGCCGGTCGAGATCAGGTACGCGACCGGGCCGAAGCACTCCGACTCGTAGACCTCGGCGTCGGCCGCGGTCAGCGCGATCAGCGTCGGGGTCCGGACCGTGGCGTCGGCGTACGCCGGGTGGGTCACCGTCCGCGAGGCCACCAGCACGTCACCGTGCGCGGTGGCTCCCTCGAGCCGGTCGAGCACCCCGGCGTTGACCACGCCACCGAGCAGCTCGACAGCGCGGGCGTCGTCCCCGAGCAGCTTCCCGAACGCCGCGTCGATCCCGGCACCCACCTCGGCGGGGGTCTTCGGTCCCTGGTCCGTGCTGATGCCGGCGGCGGGGAGGTAGACGTTCTGCGGTGCGGTGCACATCTGGCCGGAGTACAGGGCGAAGGAGAAGGCGAGGTTCTGGCACATCGCCGCGAAGTCGTCGGTCGAGTCGAGCACCACCGTGTTGACGCCGGCCTTCTCGGTGAAGACCGTGGCCTGGCGGGCGTGCTCCTCGAGCCAGTCACCGAAGGCGTTGCCGCCGGTGAAGTCGATCAGCTTCACCTCGGGGCGCGTGGCCAGCGTCGCGGCGATCCGGTCGTCCGGCTCCTCGGCGGCCAGGGTGACCAGCGAGGGGTCGAAGCCCGCCTCCGCCAGCACCTCCTGGCAGACCTGGACCGTCAGCGCCAGCGGCAGCACCGCCGCCGCGTGGGGCTTGACGACGACCGGGTTGCCGGTCACCAGCGAGGCGAAGAGGCCCGGCCAGGAGTTCCAGGTCGGGAAGGTGTTGCAGCCGATCACCAGCGCCACTCCGCGCGGCACCACGGTGAAGGTCTTCTCCATCCGCAGCGGCGCACCGCGACCCGGCTTCTCCCAGACGGCGGTGCTCGGCGTGCGGGTCATCTCGACCCAGGCGTAGGCGACCGCCTCCAGCGCCCGGTCCAGGGCGTGCGCCCCGCCGGCCTGGAAGGCCATCACGAAGGCCTGCCCGCTGGTGTGCTGCACGGCGTTGGCCAGCTCGAAGATCCGCGCGTGCAGGCGGTCGAGGATCTCCAGGCACACGCCCGTGCGCGCGTCCGGGCCGGCGTCGCGCCACGGCTTCATGCCCGCGGAGGCGGCCGCCAGCAGGGCGTCGACGTCGGCCACCCGCGGGTAGGAGACCTCGAGGTCGAAGCCGAACGGCGACCGCTCGGTGGCCACCAGTCCCTTGCTGCCGGGGGTCTCGAGCGGGAACTCGGTCCCGAGCCAGGCCTCGAAGGCCGCCTTCCCCTCCGCGGCGGCGTTCTCGCCGTAGACCCGCGGCGACGGCGACTCGTCGAACGCCGAGTAGTACTCACGGCTGGCGGACGCCGCCACGGCGGCGTCGAGGCGGGCACGGTGCTGGTCGAACAGGTCCGAGGTCATGTCGCCAGCCAACCGCGTGCCCACCGGTGACGCAACTCTCACCCGGGCGGCCGATACGGTGAGCCGCATGAGGATCGGGGCGCTCGGGGCGCTGCTCGCGCTCGCCCCTGTGGGTGTGGCCCTCGGCTTCGTCACCGCCAACCTCGGCCACGAAGGTCCCACCGCCGTCGGCGGCGCTGCCGTCCCCGTGGTGGCGGTCTCGCCGTCGGTGCCCGTGGACCCGCCTGCCACCGTCCTGCCCGACCCCCCGATGGCGCCGCTGGGCACCGACCTGGACTTCCGGTCCGCCACCGTCGGGGGTCGCGCATTCGGGGTCACCGTGCCCGTGCCCGACGGCTGGCAGAAGTTCTCGCTGGCGTCGGCGGAGAACCGCTGGACGCTGCCCGGCAACCCGGACCACGGTTACTCGCTACGGGTCGAGATGGTCTTCGGCCAGCGTCAGACGGTCGCCCAGATCCTGGAGGCCCGGACCACCGACCTGTCGACCCTGCCGGAGTTCGAGGTCCTCGACCGGAGCGCCGACACCCTGGTCTTCCGCTACGTCGACAGCACCCAGCACGCCCGGCTGCAGATGCTGCGCTGGATCTCGCCGCGCGACACCGGCACTGCCGAGGTGGAGGTCGCGGTCAGCGGGCGAATGGTCGACGAGGACGGGCTCGCGGTCCTGCTCGAGAAGGTCACGAAGGGCGCCCGGACGCCTGGCTGAGCGTGGCCCGCGTGGTCTCGGCCGGCTCAGATCCCGTGGGTCTCCACCGCGTCCAGCACGGCGTTCGCGGTGGCCCGGTCGGCGCTGCGGATCTGCACCCAGAGCAGCCGGTTCGACGCCACCCGCACCACGCGTTCGACGGTGACCCCGGCCGGGCAGGCGGTGTAGACGACCGTCAGCGACGCGTCGCCGTTCACCGAGTCCTGGACCGGCTCCTGGGCGTTCTCGCACTCGGGATGCTGCGGGACCCGGGTCGGCAACCGGGTGCCGGGCAGGATCGCGATGAACACGCCCTGGCCCACCGAACCGGTCGTGTTCCAGTCGCGGGCCGTCCCGGCCGAGATCGCCGGGAAGTCGGTCGTCGCCTCCGGCGGACGCCAGCCCTCGGCGGCCACCGCCCGGCCCCAGTCGCCCGGGACCTGCACGCTCAGCGACCCGGTCGCGTCGTTGAGGGTGGTCGCCCCGGCCAGTCGTTGCGCGACGAGGTAGCCACCGGCGCCACCTCCGGCCAGCACGGCCAGGGCGAGCGCCGAGCCGAGCAGCCGCCGCCGGAGCCGCCTGCGTGGCGGTCCGGGCAGGACCGGCGCGGTCAGGGGCCCGGAGACCTCGCGCGGCGACGGCGCGGCCGCGGCCTGGGTCAGGCCGGGGTCCAGGGGCACCCATGGACCGGACATCACCCGGGCGCTCTCCTCGCCGAGGGCCTCGGCCAGCGCGGCGACGTACGACGCGATGTCCGGCCAGCGGTCCTCCCGCCGCGGGGCGAGCCCCCGTCGCACCACGGCGTCGACCTCCTCGCGGAACGGCCGGTCCGCGGTCGACAGCGACGGCGGCGGCCCGGGCGCGGCAGCAGCGGCCAACGACGCGTGGGAGTACGGCGACCGGCCCGACAGCAGCAGGAAGGAGAGCGCCGCCAGGGAGTACTGGTCCGCCCGTGCGTCGAGCCCCTCGCCCTGGGCCTGCTCCGGAGCCACGAAGGACGGGGTGCCGGCGATCATCGTGAGCCGGGACGACATGTCCAGCGCCTTGCCGAGACCGAGGTCGCCCACCATCGCCCGGACCTCCCCGTGACCGGTGCCGTGACCGCTGCCGGAAGCCTGACCGGAGCCGGTGTCCGCGCGGGACTCGGCGGTGCGGAAGAGCACGTTGGCGGGTTTGATGTCGCGGTGCAGGATGCCGCGCTCGTGCAGCGCGGTCAGGCCCGCGCCGACCTGGCCGATCACCTCGATCGCCTGTCGCGGCGTGAGCCCCTCGACCCCGAGCCGGTCGGCGAGCGTGCCCTGGTCGGCGTACGACATCACCAGGTAGGGCCGGCCGTCCTCGAGCTCGCCCGCGTCGTAGACCGAGACCACGTGCGGCGACTCCACCTTGCGCAGGTAGCGGCCCTCCTCGAGGAAGCGCTGCCGGACGTGGTGGTCCTCGGTCCAGTTGTCGGCCAGCACCTTGATCGCCACGGCGGAGTCCAGCTGCTCGTCGTACGCCAGCCAGACCGTGGCGAAACCGCCGGAGCCGATCCGGCGTCGTACGACGTAGCGACCGAGGCGGGAGGGCATGGACACCGTTGCATTATGTTGCAAGGGCGACGAGAGGGGTTTCGGGGATGGTGTGGGACACAGGCGCGAGCACGCTCGGGGCCGACGAGGTCGACGAGCTGGCGCGGCGCGCCCAGGGCGGCGACCGCGACGCGCTCGAAGCACTGCTGGCCGCAGTACGCCCGCGCACACTGAACGTCTGCCGTGGCGTGCTGCCCTACAGCTCCGACGCCGAGGACGCCTGCCAGGACGCGCTGCTCAACGTCGCGACCCGGATCGACTCCTGGAACGGACGGGGTCGTTTCACCACCTGGCTGCACGTCGTGGCCCTCAACAGCGCCCGCAGCACCTACCGGCGGATGAAGAACCAGGCGGTCGCGAGCGAGTTCGCGCCCCTCGAGAAGCCGGACCCCCGCACCACCAGCGTCATCGCCGGCACCCGGCTCGACCTGCTCGAGGCGATGGAGGCGATCGAGGTGGACCACCCGCAGTTCGTGGAGCCGCTGCTGCTCCGCGACGTCTACGGCATGTCCTACGAGGAGATCGCCAGCCAGGTCGGCGCACCCCTGGGCACGGTCAAGGCGCAGATCCACCACGGCCGCAAGCTGGTGCGCCCCCTGCTGCGGAGCGACGAGTGACCCGTCGTCGCATGCCCGCGCAGCGGCCCGCCCACCGGCGCGTCGGACTCGCCACGGCCCTCGCGGCCTGCGTGCTGGTCGCCGGCTGCACGGGCGGCGACGCGGGGGGTTCTTCGGCTGCCTCCCCCGCGCCGCGCACGGGCTCCTCCGTCGACGCGAGCGCGGCCCCCGTCAGCGGCGCCGACCCGATCGACGTCGACGACCCGGCCCTGGACCTCGCCCTGAGCACGCCCGTGGAGGACCGGGTCTACCCGCAGGTCGGGGACCCCGGGGTCGACGCCCTCTCCTACGACCTCGACCTGGCCTGGGCCCCCGACAGCCGCACGCTCACCGCGCACGAGGCGGTGGTCTTCCGGTCGACCACCGACGCCGGGCAGTTCCAGCTCGACCTCGGGCGCGCGCTCGAGGTCTCCTCGGTCCGCCTCGACGGGCAGGACGTCGCCTTCGAGCACACCGGCAAGGACCTCGTCGTCCAGGCGGCAGTCGTCGAGGACGAGCGCTACACCCTGGACCTCGACTACTCCGGCACCCCGCGACCGGTGGCCGCCCCGACCACGCGCTCGGACTTCAGCACCGTCGGCTGGACGATCACCGACCGGGACGAGGTCTGGACGATGCAGGAGCCGTTCGGCGCCTACTCCTGGTACGCCGTCAACGACCAGCCGTCCGACAAGGCGTTGTACTCGTTCACGATCACCGCGCCCTCCCCCATGGTCGGGGTCGCCAACGGAGAGCTGCTCTCGCGCGAGGAGCAGGGGCCCGACACGGTGACCGAGTGGCGGCTCGACGAGCCGGCGGCGTCGTACCTCGTCACGGTGGCGATCGGTCGCTTCGAGATGACCGAGGACCGCTCACCCAGCGGAGTCCCGATCACCTACTGGACCAGGCCGGGCAACAAGGCGGACCTGCGCCGGATGCGGGTGACCCCCGAGGCGCTGGACTGGGTCGAGCAGCGGCTCGGGCCCTATCCGTTCTCGACGCTGGGCATCGTGCTGGTCGACTCCAACAGCGGCATGGAGACCCAGACCATGATCACGCTCGGTCGCACCCGCTACACCACGTCGCGCGAGGTGATCCTGCACGAGATCGTGCACCAGTGGTACGGCGACGAGATCACCCCCACGGACTGGCGCGACGTGTGGATGAGCGAGGGCATCGCGATGTACCTCCAGGGCATCTACGAGGCCGAGCGGTCGGGGCAGTCGCTGGATTCGCTGATGAGGTACTGGGCGTCGTTCGAGCCGCAGATGCGCCGGGAGTCCGGGCCGCCTGCGGACTACGACCCGGCGACGTTCGGCGAGGGCAACATCTACTACGGCCCCGCCCTGATGTGGCACGCGCTGCGCAAGAAGATCGGCGACGACACGTTCTGGGAGATCATCCGCGCCTGGCCGCAGGTCCGCGAGGACGGCAACGCCAACCGCGAGCAGTTCATCGACTGGCTCAACGAGCAGACCGGTCGCGACCTGACCGCCTTCTACGACTCCTGGCTGCTGGACCGCTCCTCCCCCGCCCGCTGACCCGTCGCTTGTTGACACAGAAATGCGCGCCGACCCGTCGCTTGTTGACGCAGAAACACGCCGACCCGTCGTCAATTGACGACGGGTCGATGATGTGGGGATGAGGGTTCTCGTACTGGGTGGCACCGTCTTCCTGTCCCGCGCGGTCGCGGAGGAGGCGGTACGCCGCGGACATGACGTCACCTGTGCCTGCCGGGGCGAGTCGGGCCAGGTGCCCGAGGGCGCCGAGCACCTCCGCTACGACCGGGACGGGCCGATGCCGCTCGAGCTCGCCGACGCGGAGTTCGGCGCCGTCATCGACGTGACCCGACAACCCTCGTGGGCACGCGCCGGGGTGATGGCTTTCCCCCACGCACACTGGGTCTTCGTCTCCACCATGAACGTGTACGCCGACGACTCGACGCCGGGTGGCACCCCCGCCACCCTGCCGGTGCACGCCCCGATCGAGGGCGACGAGGACCCGGCCTCCGTGCCCGAGTTCTACGGCGCGATGAAGGCCGCCTGCGAGCTCATCGTCGCGGCCGGCACCGACTCCTCGATGGTGGTCCGGCCGGGGCTCATCGTCGGGCCGGGCGACCCGAGCGGCCGCCTGGCCTACTGGGCGGCCCGACTGGGGGACGCCGCTGCACATCCCGAGGTGCTCGCACCCGGCTCACCCGAGGACCCGGTCCAGATGATCGACGTCCGCGACCTGGCTGCCTGGCTCGTGGACAGCGCCGAGTCCCGCCAGGTGGGGGTCTTCGATGCCTCGGCACACCCGACGTCCCGCGGCGACTTCCTGACCGAGATCTTCGCCGCCAGCGACTCGCCGACGACCCTGACCTGGGTCGACCAGGAGTTCCTCGAGTCGCAGCAGGTCGCTCCCTGGATGGGCCCCCGGTCGGTGCCGCTCTGGCTCCCCCTGCCGGAGTACGCCGGGCTGATGACCCACGACGTGACCGCGTCGTACGACGCAGGGCTGCGCACCCGGCCGTTCGTGGAGAGCGTCCGGGACACGCTGGCCTGGCTGCGCGAGCACCGGGACGCCACCGTCACCGGGCTGTCGCGGGCCGAGGAGGCGGAGGTCCTCGCTGCCTGGCACGCGAGCAGGCCCTAGCCTTCGCGCATGGCCCACACCGAGCGACTGACCGCCGCCGACCTGATCCGGCTCGTGCTCGACGAGGGCTCGTGGTCCTCCTGGGATGCCCCGCCGGTGCGCGCCGGGATCTCCGCGGAGTACGCCGAGGCGCTGCGCGCGGCGACCGAGAAGAGCGGCGTCGACGAGGCGGTCCTCAGCGGCGAGGGGATGATGCACGGGCGGCGGGTCGCTGTCGTCGTCGGCGAGTTCGGCTTCCTGGCCGGGTCCATCGGAGTGGACGCCGCCAACCGCCTGGTCGCCGCGATCGAACGGGCCACCGCGGAGGGGCTCCCCCTGCTCGCGGCCCCGATCAGCGGCGGCACCCGGATGCAGGAAGGCACCCCGGCGTTCGTCCAGATGGTGCGGATCTCCCAGGCCGTGATGGCACACAAGGGCGCCGGCCTGCCGTACCTGGTCTACCTGCGCAACCCCACCACCGGCGGCGTGATGGCGTCCTGGGGCTCGCTCGGCCACGTCACCGTGGCCGAGCCCGGGGCCCTGGTCGGGTTCCTGGGGCCGCGGGTGTACGAAGCGCTCTACGACAAGCCGTTCCCTCCCGACGTACAGACGGCGGAGAACCTCTACGCCCACGGCATCATCGACGCCGTCGTCGCACCCGCCGAGATCGCCGGCATCCTCGACCGGGCGCTGACCATCCTGCGGGCGCCGCACCACGGCGTGCCGACAGTCGCCGCCCCGGCCGAGGACGAGATCCCCGATGTCGACACCTGGGAGGCGGTGACGCGGTCTCGCCGACCGGAGCGGCCCGGCGTACGGCGGCTGCTCAAGTACGCCGCCAGCGACGTCGTCCCGCTCAACGGGACCGGGCAGGGCGAGGCGGACCCGGGGCTGCTGATCGCCCTGGCCCGCTTCGGGGAGGCGCCCTGCGTCTTCCTGGGTCAGGACCGGCGCGGGCAGACCACCGACCACCCGATGGGCCCCGAGGCCCTGCGTGAGGCGCGGCGCGGCATGCGGCTGGCCTCCGAGCTGGGGCTGCCGCTGCTCACGGTGATCGACACCCAGGGCGCTGCGCTGTCCCCGGACGCCGAGAACGGCGGGCTGGCCGGCGAGATCGCCCGTTGCCTGGCCGACCTGGTCATGCTCGACGCCCCCACCCTCTGCCTGATGCTCGGGGAGGGGAACGGCGGCGGTGCGCTGGCGCTGCTGCCCGCCGACCGGGTGATCGCGGCCCAGCACGCCTGGCTCTCCCCGTTGCCTCCCGAGGGCGCCAGCGCCATCGTGCACCGCGACCTCACCCACGCGCCGGAGATGGCCCGGGCCCAGCAGGTGCGGGCCATCGACCTGCATGCCCGGGGCATCGTGGACCGGATCGTGGCCGAGAAGCCGGACGCCGCCGACGAGCCGGAGGAGTTCTGCCAGCGGGTCGGTGCGGTGCTGGAGTACGAGCTCACCACTCTGCTCGCGTCGGGGCCGCGAACGCCCGAGGACCGCGCCCGCCGCTACGCCTGACCGCCGACCCGGCGTGACGTTCCCCGTCAGCGACCCGGCGTGAAGTTCCCCCAGACAACGCCGAGTCGGCGTGAAGTTCCGGGAACTTCACGCCGACTCGGCACAGGTTTCAGGACACTTCACGCCGACTCGGCAAGAGGGGCAGATCAGAAGAGCAGGGCCGAGGCCGGGTCCTCCAGGATGCCCGCGACGTCGGCGAGGAAGCGCGAGCCCTTCTCCCCGTCGATGTGCCGGTGGTCGAACGACAGCGCCAGCGTGGTGATGTCCCGCGCCACGATCTCGTCGCCGACGACCCACGGCTGCTTGCGGATCGCGCCGAAGCAGAGGATCGCGGACTCACCCGGGTTGATGATCGGCGTCCCGGAGTCGACCCCGAAGACACCCACGTTGGTGATCGTGAACGTCCCGTCGCTCATCTCGGCCGGCTGGGTCTTGCCCTCGCGGGCGGTGGCCGTCAGCTGGTTGAGCGCCCCGGCGAGCTCGAGCAGCGTGTGCTCCTGCGCGTCCTTGACGTTGGGTACGACGAGCCCGCGCGGCGTCGCCGCCGCGATCCCGAGGTTGACGTAGCTCTTGAACACGACCTCCTGGGCGGCGTCGTCCCAGTAGGAGTTGATCTCCGGCGTGTTCCGCATGGCGAGCATCACGGCACGCGAGAGCACCAGCAGCGGGGAGACCTTGACGTCTCGGAACTCCCGGCGCTTCTTGAGCCGGTCGACGAACTCCATCGTCCGGGTCACGTCGACCGTGATCCACTCGGTCACGTGGGGCGCGGTGAAGGCCGAGGAGACCATCGCCGAGGCCATCATCTTGCGGACGCCCTTGATCGGCTCGCGCCGTTCGCGCTCGCCGCTCGAGGCGGCTCGCGGCTGGGTCTGGGTCTGGGTCGCCCCGCCAGCGGACGCCGTCGCCCCACCGGCAGCGGCCTCGACATCGGCGCGGCTGATCGTGCCGTGAGGACCGGTGGCCTCGCACGTCGCGAGGTCCACGCCGAGGTCCTTGGCCAGCTTGCGCACCGGCGGCTTGGCCAGCGCCCGGGCCTCGGACGGGGTCGTCGCCCGTGCCGGGACGAACTCCGACGCCGGCGCCGTGTCGGCCTGCGGACGGGCAGAGGTCGCGGGCACGGCCGGCTCGTCGGACTCCACGACCGGGTCGGACTGGGCGCCACCCGGCGCGAACGCGCCCTGGACCTGCAGCTGGGTGTTCGCCGCGGCCTCGGACGACGGGGACGCCGAGCCCTTGCGGGCCCGGCGGATCGCGGTGCGCTCGACCTTGTTGCGACCGACCAGGCTCTCTCCCTCGCCGCCGCCCGAGGCACGCGGGTTGGACAGGTCGATCTCCATCTCCGCCTCGGTCGTGGCCGCGGGGGCCCCTTCCGGAGCGGCCGGCGGAGCCTCGTTGGGGTCACCGACCGAGATGATCGGGGTCCCGACGGCGACGGTCTCGCCCTCGGGCACCATCAGCGCGAGCACGGTGCCGGCGTACGGCGAGGGCAGCTCGACCAGCGACTTGGCCGTCTCGATCTCGACGATGATGTCGTTGATCTCGATGACGTCGCCGACCTTGACCTTCCAGGCCACGATCTCGGCCTCGGTCAGGCCCTCACCGACATCGGGAAGCTTGAACTCAGACATGGGATCTCCTTCGGAGAGTGTTCTCGACGGTCGACATCGAGGTCAGAAGGCCAGCGAACGGTCGACGGCGTCCAGCACCCGGTCGAGGTCGGGGAGGTAGTCCTCCTCGATCCGCGACGGCGGGTACGGCGTGTCGAAGGCACCGACGCGGAGCACCGGGGCCTCCAGGGAGTAGAAGCACTGCTCGGTGATCCGGGACGCCACCTCGGCGCCCATGCCGAGGTTGACGTGCGCCTCGTGCGCGATCACGGCCCGCCCGGTCCGCCGGACCGAGTCCAGCACCGGACCCATGTCGAGCGGCGAGAGCGTGCGCAGGTCGATCACCTCGAGCGAGCGGCCCTCGGTGGCGGCGGCCTCCGCGGCCTTCAGGCAGGTCTTCACGGTCGGTCCGTAGGCGAGCACGGTCACGTCGGTGCCGGCCCGCACGATCCGCGAGGTGAACAGCGGGTCCGGGGTGGCGTTCTCGTCCAGCTCGGCCTTGTCGGCGTGGTACTGCCGCTTCGGCTCGAGGAAGATCACCGGGTCGTCGCAGGCGATCGCCTGCTGCATCATCCAGTAGCCGTCGACGGGGTTCGAGCAGGCCACGACCTTGAGGCCGGGGGTGTGCGCGAACTGCGCCTCGGGCGACTCGCTGTGGTGCTCGACCGCGCCGATGCCGCCACCGAACGGGATCCGGATCACGATCGGCATCTTGACCTTGCCCTGGCTGCGGAAGTGGATCTTCGCGACCTGGCAGACGATCTGGTCGTAGGCGGGGTAGACGAACCCGTCGAACTGGATCTCGACGACCGGGCGGTAGCCGCGCATGGCCATGCCGACCGCGGTGCCGACGATGCCGGACTCGGCGAGCGGCGAGTCGATGACCCGGTCCTCGCCGAAGTCCTTCTGCAGACCGTCGGTGATCCGGAAGACACCGCCGAGCTTGCCGACGTCCTCACCCATGATCAGGACCTTGGGGTCGTTCTCCATCGCCGCGCGCAGCCCCATGTTGAGGCCCTTGGCGAGCGTGATCTTCGGCGTGGCACTCATGAGTGGCTCCCCTCGAAGGACTCGAGGTACTCGGCGAAGCCGTCACGCTGCGTGACGAGCTCCTCGGTGATCTCGGCGTACACGTTGTCGAAGATGTCGAGCGGCTTCGGGTCCGGCAGGGCCTTGCAGCCCTCGCGCAGCCGGACGCCCAGCTCGTTGGCCTCGTCCTGGACGCCGTTGAAGAACTCCTCGTCGGCCAGACCGTTGCGCTTGAGGTAGACCTTGACCCGCTCGATGGGGTCCTTGAGCTTCCAGCGCTCGACGTCGTCGGAGAGCCGGTAGCGGGTCGGGTCGTCGGTGGTGGTGTGTGCGCCCATCCGGTAGGTGTACGCCTCGACCAGCGTCGGGCCCTGGCCGTCGCGGGCCCGCTGCAGCGCGGCCTGGGTCACGGCGTACGTCGCGAGGACGTCGTTGCCGTCGACCCGGACGCCGGGGAAGCCGAAGCCCAGCGCGCGCTGGTAGAGCGGGATCCGGGTCTGGCGCTCGATCGGCTCGGAGATCGCCCACTGGTTGTTCTGGCAGAAGAACACGACCGGGGCGTTGTACGACGCGGCGAAGATGAAGGCCTCGTTGACGTCGCCCTGCGAGGAGGCGCCGTCACCGAAGTGGGCCAGCACGGCGGCGTCCCGCTCGGGGTCGCCGGTGCCGACGTCGCCGTCGCGCTGCATGCCCATGGCGTAGCCGGTGGCGTGCAGCGTCTGCGCGCCGATCACGATCGTGTAGAGACCGAAGTTGTTCGCGTTGGGGTCCCAGGCGCCCTGGTCGACCCCGCGGAAGAGACCGAGCAGGTCGAGCGGGTCGACGCCCTTGCAGTAGGCGACGCCGTGCTCGCGGTAGGTCGGGAACGCGAAGTCCTGCGGACGCAGCGCCCGGCCGGCGCCGATCTGCGCGGCCTCCTGGCCGAGGAGCTGGGCCCAGATGCCGAGCTCGCCGTGCCGCTGCAGGGCGGTGGCCTCGGTGTCGATGCGCCGGGTGAGCACCATGTCGCGGAAGAAGCCGCGGAGCTGCTCGGCCGAGAAGTCCATGTCGAACTCGGAGTGATGGACCCGCTCACCTTCGGGGGTGAGGAGCTGGATGAGCTCGGGGCCGCCGTCCTGGTGCGAGGGTCCGAAGACCTCCGCCAGGTCGGGGCCGAAGCCTGACTGATGGGGCACGTGCACTCCTTCGAGGTCACCGGCGTCACGGGGTCTCCGCTTACCGCTGGGGGAGTCGGGCCTGGCTGGCGAGTGGGTGTTCCGCCGCCTGACCCGGTCCTTCTACTACGGGCACCACGACCAGGCGCCCAGCCCCGCGAGGGGCTGTGACCGGCACCACATCGTGCACCGCCCAACCTACCGGGGCCCGGGGTCGGCTCGCCAATCGCTCCGTAGGCTCTCCCCATGACCCCTCGCATCGTCTCCGCCAGTACGACGATCGCCGCGCCGGCCGACGTCGTCTTCGCCATCCTCGCCGACCCCCGCCAGCACGCACGGATCGACGGCTCCGGATCGGTGCGCGAGATGCTGCGCGGACCCGAACGGCTCTCCCGCGGTGCGGAGTTCGGGATGGACATGAAGCTGTTCGGGCGTGCCGTACAAGATGAGCAACCGGGTGGTGGAGTTCGAGGAGGACAGGCTGATCGCGTGGCGCCACTTCGGCGGCCACCGCTGGCGCTACGAGCTCGAGCCCGTCGACGGCGGGACCAAGGTCACCGAGTCCTTCGACTACTCGCGCTACAACCGCATCGGCTCCGCGATCATCGAGCTCGCCGGCTTCCCCCAGCGCAACCGCCACGGGATCGAGCAGACGCTGGTCCGGCTCGAGGCCGCGGCTCTCGAGGACGCTGCGACCTCACCCCCGCTGAGCGCTCGACGCGATCGTGCTCTCCCGGTCGGGCGGGTACGTCGTGAGCTCGGCCGACCTCTCCGGACACCTGGTGCCGAAGCGCGACGTGGAGGTCACCCGCGCGCTGATCCACCGGACCGGCCGCGGGATCGCGTACACCCGCGCGGCGGCGGCGTACCTCTTCCGGCGCACCCTAGGTGCCGCGGTCAGTGCGCCTCGCCGAGGTCCTCGTGGGCCCGGTGGCTGACCGGCTCGATCTGGAACGTCGTGTGCCGCACCCCGAAGTCGCGGGCCGTGCAGGAGCAGAGCCGGTCCAGGATGCCGCCGACCCCGTGCTCGGCCAGCGCCTCGTCGGTCACGGTGACGTGCGCCGACAGGCTCGGCATCCCGCTGGTGATCGTCCAGGCGTGGAGGTCGTGCACCTCGATCACCCCCGGCATGGCGAGCAGGTGGCGCCGGACCTGCTCGAGCTCGAGCCCGGCCGGTGCGATCTCCAGCAGCACCACGGCGGAGTCCCGGAGCAGCACCAGCGACCGGGGCAGGATCAGCGCCGCGATCAGCAGTGAGGCGATCGGGTCGGCCTGCTGGAAGCCGGTGAACCAGATCACGACCCCGGCGCCGAACGCGAAGACCGACCCGAACAGGTCCGCCAGCACCTCGGTGGCGGCCCCGCGCAGGTTCAGCGAGCCGGTCTGCGAGCCGCGCAGCACGAGCATCGAGACCGCGTTGGCGGCCAGACCGACCGCGGCGAAGGCCATCAGCGGTCCGGCCCGGACCGGCTCCGGATCGCTGAGCCGATTGAGTCCGGCGTAGGCGAGGTAGCCGCAGACCACCAGCAGCACCAGGGCGTTGGCCATCGCGGCCAGGATCTCGGCCCGGTGATAGCCGAACGTCGAGCGCGGTCCGCCCGGCCGGCTCGCGACGTACGACGCGGCGAGCGCCAGCAGCACGGCCGACGCGTCGGTCGCCATGTGCCCGGCATCGGCGAGCAGCGCCAGCGAGCCGGCCACCCAGGCGCCGATGAGCTCGACCACCAGGACGACCCCGGTGACGGCGAGCACGAGTCGCAGCCGCGCGCGGTCGTCGGCGCGGCCCGCGGAGTGCCCGTGGTCGTGACCCATGCCGCCCCCTCGCCCCAGCAGTCCGTCCGGGCCAGTCACCCTAGCCCGCCGCCGGCGCCCTACAGCGAGAAGGCGCGGGCCAGCTCGAGCAGGCGGTCGTTGGCCTCGGTCTCGCCGATCGAGACCCGGGCGCCCTCGCCGGCGAACGGGCGGACCACGATGCCCACCTCGTCGGCCGCCGCCGAGAAGTCGGTCGTCCGCTCGCCCAGCCCGAACCAGACGAAGTTGCCCTGGGCATCGGGGATGTCCCAGCCGGCCTCGCGCAGGCCGCCCAGCACCCGGGCCCGCTCCGCCACCAGCGCGTCGACGCGCTCGAGCAGCTCGGGCTCACGCTCCAGTGAGGCGATCGCCGCCGCCTGGGCGACCGACGAGACCCCGAACGGCAGCGAGACCGCCCGCAGCGCCCCGGCGATCGGGGCGGGCGCGATCGCGTAGCCGACCCGGAAGCCGGCCAGTCCGTAGGCCTTCGAGAAGGTCCGGGTGACCACGACGTTCTCGCGGTCTCGGTACGTCGCGACACCGTCGACCGCGTCGTCCATCCGCACGAACTCGACGTACGCCTCGTCGACCACGACCAGGACGTGGGAGGGGATCTTGGCCAGGAAGCCGTCGAGCTCGCTCTGGGTCACGGCGGGCCCGGTCGGGTTGTTGGGCGTGCAGACCAGCACGACCTTGGTGCGGTCGGTGACCGCCGCCGCCATCGCGTCGAGGTCGTGGCGACCGTCGGCGAGGACGGGCACCCGCACCACCTTCGCGGCGGCGGCCGTGACCGCGATCGGGTAGGCCTCGAAGGAGCGCCAGGCGAAGACCACCTCGTCGCCCGGGTCGCAGAACGCCTGCACCAGCTGGTAGATCAGGCCGACCGACCCGGTAGCCACCGACAGGTGCTCGACCGGCACGCCGAAGCGCTCGCCGAGGGCGGCGTACAGCGCGCTGGCCCCCATGTCCGGGTAGCGGTTCATCCGGTCGACCGCGCCCCGCGCCGCCTCGACCACGCCGGGCAGCGGCGGGTAGGGGTTCTCGTTCGAGGAGAGCTTGTACGACGTGATCCCGGGCCGGGCGGCCGGCGGCTTGCCCGCGACGTACGGCGGGATGTCGAGGACGTTGGCGCGCGGCTGGGGGGCAGTCATGGCGGTCAGGTTAGCCGTCGGTCCGATCGGTGCGATGACGCCAGGGCAGCAGCACCAGCGACGCGACGAGCCCGACCCCGACCCCGAACGCCGCCCCCGTGACGTTGTCGACCACGTCGGTGACGTCGCAGGCCCGGTCGAGGCGCGCCAGCTCGAGCTGCACGAGCTCGATCCCGGCGGAGTACGCCGCGAGCAGCCCGAGCCCGAACGGGACCAGCAGCCAACCGGACCTCCACCTGGTCAGGAACAGCACCAGCAGCGCCCCGGACGGCACGAACAGCAGGGTGTTGAGCAGCCGCTGCCCACCGTCGAAGATCCAGAACCCGTCGGGCGCCGGGCCGCCGAAGTCCCACGAGCAGGCGGTCTGTGCGGCGCCCTCGGCGATGATCCCCGGCGCACCGTTGGCCGGGATCAGCGTGACCAGCGCGATCACGACGAGGGACCACAGCAGTCCGGCGGTGGCGCCGGCGGAGACGATGCCGAGCCGATGGCGCAGGGCGAGGTAGAGCAGCAGGCACACGGTTCCGGACACGGCGGTGCCGAGCAACATCACGCCTATCCCACCGACCGGAAACACGGGGACGAGGCTACCCAGTGCCAGGCTTTCAGCCGACGGCCGGCAGCACCAGTGCGCCACCCGGCACGGCAGGCAGGTCCCGACCGATGCGGACGTCGACCGGGTTCGTCAGGCAGCGGATCGACCCGCCGCCCTTGTGGAACTCGCTGACGTCGACGAGGACGACCTCGAAGCCCCACTCCTCCAGCCGCGCGCGGACCCCGTCCGGGCAGTCCGGCATCACGACGGTCCTGCCGATCACGATCGAGTTGGCGCAGAAGGTGGTCAGCGCCTCCTCCTCGGTGATCACGAGCGGGTCGGGCACCAGGTCGAGCAGCGCCGCCGCGCTCGCCTCGTCGAACGCCGACGGGCACACGATGGCCCGGGTCTCGTCCAGCGGGCAGAAGGCCAGGTCCAGGTGGTACATCCCGGGGTGCGTGATCCGGAAGCCGCGGACCCGGACCCCGAGGTCGAGCGCGAGGTGCTTGAGCGCCAGCTCCTCGGTCCGGGGGCCGAAGCCCACGACCAGGGAGTCGCCGAAGGCGAACGCGTCGCCGGCCTCGAGGTGTGCGCCGACGCCGTCGCGGCCGACGTACGACGTGGTGAAGCCGTGCTCGGCGAACCACAGCTGGGCGGTGGCCGTCTCCATCCGCCGCTGGGCGTAGCGCATGTGCGACAGGACAACGTGCGGCTGGCCGGTCTCCCCCGAGTTCTCGGGGGACGACGCCGGCGCGCGGACGATGCCGAGGCCGAGGTTCATCGCGTAGACCATGTCCGGGGCGTCCGGCCGTTGGCCGATGACGTCGACGGTGCCGCCCAGGCGCTCGATCGTGGCGACGAGGTCGCACCACTGGGCCAGGGCGAGCGCGGGGTCGGGCTGGTTCGCGACGTCCATGAAGGGGTTGATCCGGTAGTCGACCCGGAAGTGGCTCGGCTCGACCATCACGTACCGACGGCCCCACTGCAGCGGCTGTGCCATCTCCCCTCCTCTGCTTTGTCATGTTGTCTGACAACCTGACAATACTCGCACAACGGCGCCGAGGAGGCGAGATCGCCGCACCTGACCGACAATGGCGGGCAGGATCTGGGCCACACTGGGACCGACGAGGGGTGTCCACGGACGCCGGAGTGGAGGACGACACCGATGGGCCAGCCGTTCGCGACCCTCAACCTCGAGCACTCCAGCACCGTCGACCGGGTGGCCGACGAGCTGCACCGGGCGATCTTCGACGGGGAGCTCGAGTCCGGCACCCCGCTGCGCGAGGTGGCGCTGGCGGACTCCTTGGGCGTCTCCAGGCCGACGATCCGCGAAGCGCTCGCGACCCTGGTCTCCGAAGGGCTCGCCACCCGCGAGCCGAACCGTGGCGTCTCGGTCACCCAGCCGGACCCCGACTCGATCCACGACGTCTGCCAGGCCCGGGTCGTCCTCGAGGTGGCCGGTGTCCGCCACTGGGCCCGCGCCGACGGGGCCAGCCGGGCCGCCGTCCGGGCGGCGCTCGAGGCCTACACCCGCGCCGTCGAGGACGAGGCGTCGTACCAGGTCCTCAACCAGCGGCACCTGGCCTTCCACCTGACCCTGGTCGGGCTGGCGGGTTCGCCGCGGCTGATGGCGATGGCCGAGAGCCTCTACTCCGAGCTGCGGCTCGCGCTCGCCCAGGTGGACCGGGCCCGGCGCAACGCCCCGGAGCAGGCCGGTTCGCACGCCCGTCTGGTGCAGCTGCTGGAGAGCGGCGACGTCGAGGCGACGGTGGCGGAGCTCGAGCAGCACCTCGAGGGCGCCGAGGGCGCCATCCTCGAGCGGCTCCGCCTGCGGCACTGACCTGCGGCCTACGATCGAGGGGTGAGCCGACTACTCTCCCTGGTCCTGACCAACGCCGTCGCCCTGGCCGTGGCGGCCTGGCTCTTCGACGGCATCCGCTTCACGGGCCCGTCGAGCGGGCAGGCCGAGCTCGAGGAGAAGTGGCTGCCGCTGCTCCTCGTGGCCCTGATCCTGGGCCTCGTCTCGTCGTTCGTGAAGCCGGTGCTCACGTTCCTGTCGTTCCCGTTCATCATCCTCACCCTGGGCCTGTTCCTGCTGGTGATCAACGCCGGGATGCTGCTGCTCACCGGCTGGCTCGCAGAACAGCTCGACATCGGCTTCCGGGTGAACGGCTTCTGGGTGGCCGTCGGCGGCGCCATCGTGATCACGCTGGTCACCTGGGTGGTCGACGGGCTGATCGGCTCCGACCGGGACGGCTGATGCCGCCCGCCGCGGACGACGAGCCCGCTCTCCCCGCGCGACTCCCGGCGCCCCGGCAGCCGGGGAGCTATCGGATCGCGCTGGTCTGCCTGGGCAACATCTGCCGCTCCCCCATGGCCCACGTGGTGCTGGCCGCCCGGCTCGCGGAGGCCGGCCTCGACGACCGGGTGGAGGTGACCAGCTCCGGGACCGCCGGATGGCACGTCGGTCGCCCGATGGACGAGCGCGCTGCCGCGACGCTGACGGCCGCCGGGTACGACGCCACCCGGCACCGCGCCCGACAGTTCGACCCGGCCCGGCTCGACCAGCTCGACCTGGTGCTGGCCATGGATGCGGCGAACCTGGCGGAGCTGGTCGGCGACAGCGGCCGGGGTCCGGGCAACGGCCGGGTCCGGTTGTTCCGCGACTTCGATCCGGACGATCCCGGTGGCGAAGTACCCGACCCGTACTACGGTGGGGTTTCCGGCTTCGAGGAGGTACTCGCCATGGTCGAGCGCACCACCGCGGTCATCGTCGCGGGACTGCCACAGCTTCTTCAGTCGGGCGCGGGCACGCCATGACCCGGCAGCCGCTCGTGGCGAAGCGGGCCGAGGAGCTGCTCGGCTCCTCGGTCGTCTCCACGGCGCCGGTCGCCGGCGGTGACATCTCGACCGCGACCAGGCTCCGCCTCAGCGACGGCACCACGGCCCTGATGAAGACCCACCCCCACGCGCCGGCCGACTTCTTCGAGTCCGAGGCCCGGGGGCTGCGCTGGCTGGCCGAGGCCGGCGGCGTCCCGGTCCCCGAGGTGCTCGGGGTGGACCACGAGTGCCTGATCCTGCGCTGGGTCGAGCCCGGCAAGAACACCGGCGACGTGGCGGCCAGCTTCGGCCGGGCCCTGGCGACGACGCACAACGCCGGCGCGCCGTCGTACGGGCTGGACCACGACGGCTTCATCGGCAAGCTGCAGCTGCCGAACCGCCCGCTCGACTCCTGGGCCGAGTTCTACCCCGCGCGGCGGCTGCTGCCGTACGTGAAGCTGGCGCGCGACCGGGGCGCCCTCAGCGAGGACGAGGCCGCCGCGGTCGAGGCGGTCGCGCTGCGGATCGGGGCGCTGGTCCCGGAGGAGCCTCCTGCCCGCCTGCACGGCGACCTGTGGAACGGCAACGTGCTCTGGGGCCTCGACGGCCAGGCCTGGGTGATCGACCCAGCCGCCCACGGGGGGCACCGCGAGCTGGACCTCGCCCTGCTGTCGCTGTTCGGCCTGCCGCACCTGCCCCGCGTCCTCGATGCGTACGACGAGGTGTCGCCGCTCGCCGAGGGGTGGCAGGACCGGGTCGCGCTGCACCAGCTCTTCCCGCTGCTGGTGCACGCGTGCATCTTCGGCGGCGGCTACGGCGCTCGTGCCGCCGCAACCGCCCGGCGCTACGCCTGAGCCCCTACTTCCTGCGGTAGATCGCGCGATAGGTGGTCGGCCTGCGCGGCGTCGTCACGACGTGGGTCCGCTTGCCACCGTCCGACCACTTCTTGAACACGAACCTCTTTCCGCCGCGCTTCTGACGCTTCGGCGCAGAGAGGGTGAACTGGCCGTGCTCGATGAACCTCTGCTTGTACGACGTCCGGTGCTTGGAGCCGCCGACGACCAGCTTCAACCGCTTCGGCCTGGACTTGAAGGTCAGCGCGGTGGCCCTCGGCCTGAGCTTGAACGACGTCGTCGCGGTCAGACCCCGGTCGTCGGTCGCCGACGCGGTCAGCAGCAGGTACGACGGGTACTCGTGGTCCGGGGCGTTGAAGTCGACGACCGGCTCGCTGATCCACTGGTTCGTCGGGTGGGTGTGGCAGATCGACGGGCAGTGCTGGATGGCCAGACGCCAGGCGATCTTGTAGTCCGGGACCACGCCGTCCTCGGGGTCCGTCGCGCCGGCCTCGAGGTGCAGCTCCTGCCCGACCCGCCACCGCTTCTTCGCCGTCGGCGACGCGACGTCGAGGACCGGCGGAAAGTTGTTGGCGTAGATGTCGATCGTGGCCTGGTCGTACTCGCCCTCGCTGTCGGTGACCCGCACCCCGACCGTGTAGGTCCGGTCCGAGGTGAAGGTGCGGTAGCCGTTGTCCCCGGTGATCTCGGTGTCGTCGAAGCCACCGTCGCCGTCGAGGTCCCAGGCGTAGGTGAGCTCGTCGTCCTCCGCGTCGACCGAGCCCGACGCGTCGAGGTGGACCTTGAGCGGCAGCGCGCCGTAGGTCTGGTCCGCCTGCAGGTCGACCACCGGAGGGCTGTTGCCGTCGTAGTGGTGGATCCGGTGGATCGCGCCCGCTCCGTTGGTCGGGTAGCCGAGGTCGTTCACGCCGAGCTCGACGTAGTAGAGGTCGCCGTCCGGGCCGGTGACCAGGTTGACCGGGCTGGCCGCGCCCTCGACGAGGGTGGAGACCTTGGTCGGATCCGGGCTGCCGTCCGCCTTCTTTCCGAAGACCCAGATGCAGCCGCGGGCGTAGTCGGAGAAGGTCAGTGCGTCGCGGTACTTCGCCGGGTAGCCGGGATTGGTGGCGAAGGCGATGCCGGACACTGCCGAGGAGCCGACGTCGCAGCCCGTGCCGTGGGGAGCCACCTGGCCGTAGCGCGCGTACGAGAAGAACGGCTTCGTCGTGGACTTGTCGGCGTAGAGGCCCTGGCAGATCGGCGCCTTGTTCTCCAGCGCCACCCAGCCTGGGTTCTTCTTCGGCCCCTCGTAGCAGGGCCAGCCGAAGTTGCGTGGCTTGCCGGTCACCGAGGGGAGGTGGTTGATCTCCTCGTAGAAGTAGCTGCCGACGTCACCGACGAAGATGTCGTCGGTCCCCGGGCGGAACGCGAACCGGAACGGGTTGCGCATCCCGTCGGCGATGATCCGACGCTCGTTCGGGTCGGCGCTGCCGGCCAGGTGGTTGTCCGGGGCGGCCTCTCCGGTGCTCGGGTCGATCCGGATGATCGTGCCGCTCAGACCAACCGGGTCGCCCGACGTACGCCGGTCCTGCGCGCGCAGCGAACCGCCCTCGTTCGGGGGGTCGTCGCAGGGGTTCTTGATGCCGTCGTTCTTGACGACGTCCTGGCCGTAGTCCTCGTAGTCGTAGCTGGCACCCTCGCCGGCGCTGGCATAGAGCATGCCGTCCGGGCCGAAGACCAGGCTGCCGGTGGCATGGCTGGGGAACTGCATGCACCAGTCCCAGACCAGCGGCTCCTCCTCGCCGGTCCAGAGCCCGTCGGCGCCGATCGGGAGCCGGCTGACCCGACCGCTGACCTCACAGCCGCCGTCGGTCTCGCCCGGCCCGTCGGGCGGGTCGGGACAGTCGTCGTAGGCATTCCCGACCCCCCACGTGGGTGCCGGCTCCTCGCTGCGCAGCTCGCGGTCGTAGGCGTAGCTGACGTACACGGCGTCAGGCTCACCCGGCCCTGCCGGGTCGACTGCGATGCCGAGCAGTCCCCGGTCGTAGTTGTTCATCACGTTGACGTTGAGGTCCGCGAAGAGGGTCGGCTCGGGGTCGTCGATCGAGTCGAAGACCTGGATCGTCCCGCCCTTCTCGGTGACGAAGACCTTGCCGTCCGGAGCGAAGGCCAGGTTGGTGGGCTCGTCGAGTCCGAGGAGAACGGCCTTGTCGCGGAAGCCCTCGGGTAGCTCCGCGGCCTCGCCCGCGCGGGCACTCGCCACGCCCCTGTTGGCCAGCGTGCTGCGACCCGACCGGTCGGCCTGCTGCTCCCGGTCGGCCTGGCCGTCGCCGGCGGAGTCGAGGCGCCCACCGTCCGAGGCCTGGGCGACGGTGGCCAGCGATGTGGCCGCCATCAGGACGGCCGCCACGAGGGCGATCCGTGAGCGCGTCGAACCGAGACGTGATGCCATGCGTGAGCCCCCCACTGCGGTCCGCGGACGCTCCCCGGGCCATCTTCCAGCCTAGGTGTTCCCGCGCACCCCTGCCGGGCTTCCGGGGCAGACAGCGGGACTCTCAGGCCCGACTCAGGCGGGGCTGGCAGAGTAGAAGGGTGACCACCGCCGTGCCGAAGCCCCGCGTGCTCGTCGTCGACGACGACAAGGCGGTGCGCGAGTCCCTGCGCCGGTCGCTGGAGTTCAACGGGTACGACGTCAGCCTGGCCGCGGATGGCGCCGAGGCGCTGGCCGGCATCGGGGGCATCGGTCCCGACGTGGTCGTGATGGACGTGATGATGCCCCGCCTCGACGGGCTGGAGGCCACCCGCGCCCTGCGCTCGGCAGGCAACGACGTCCCCATCCTGGTGCTGACCGCCCGGGACGCGGTCGGGGACCGCGTGGAGGGGCTGGATGCCGGGGCCGACGACTACCTGACCAAGCCGTTCGCCCTGCAGGAGCTGCTCGCGCGGCTCCGCGCACTGCTGCGCCGCGTCGTCCCCCAGAACGCCACCGACGACGAGACGCTGACCTTCGCCGACCTCTCGCTCGACATCGCCTCCCGGGAGGTACGCCGCGGCGAGCGCGCGATCGAGCTGACCCGCACCGAGTTCACCCTGCTGGAGATGTTCCTGCGGCGCCCGCGCCGGGTGCTGGAGCGGTCCTTCATCCTGGAGGAGGTCTGGGGCTACGACTTCCCCACCACCGCCAACTCCCTCGAGGTGTACGTCGGGTACCTGCGCCGCAAGACCGAGGCCGACGACGAGCCCCGACTGATCCACACCGTCCGTGGCGTCGGCTACGTGCTGAAGGAGTCATGACCCCCGCGCCGTCCGAGACCGGACGCTGGCACTACCGGCAGTCGCTGGCCAGCCGGGTCACCCTGCTCACCACGATGGCCGTGGGTCTCGCGGTCGCCTTCGTCGCGGTCGGGGCGTTCATGACAGTCCGGCACCAGATGCAGTCCACCCTGGACGAGTCGCTGCTCGACCGCGCGACCCAGGCGGCCCGCTCCCCCGCGCTCCGGCAGCTCACGTCCGACTACGAGATCCCGTCCTGGGCGCTGGGCGCGGCGGATGTCCGCATCGCGTTCATCACCTCCAACCAGACCGTCTTCACCTCCGACCTCGGTCCCCGGCTCGCCCTCGGTCAGCCCGAGCTCGCGGTCGCCCAGCGCCAGCAGGCCTCCAGCATCCGCACCATCACCGCCGGCAGCACCCACTACCGCGTCGTCACCGTCCCCGCTGCGACCGACGGCCAGGCCCTGGTGATCGCCCAGTCCCTGACCGCCCAGGAGCAGGTGCTGGCCAAGCTCGGCGGCGTGATGCTGCTCTTCGGCCTCGCCGGCGTGATCGCCGCCGGGATGGCCGGCTGGGCGGTCGCCCGCAACGGTCTGCGGCCGGTCCGGCGCCTCACCTCGTCGGTCGAGCACATCGCCCGCACGGAGGACCTGACCCCGTTGCCGGTCGAGGGAGCCGACGAGATCGCCCGGCTGGCCAGCGCGTTCAACCAGATGCTCACCTCGCTCGCCGCCTCCCGCGACCGCCAGCGCCGGCTGGTGGCCGACGCCGGGCATGAGCTGCGTACGCCGCTGACGTCGCTGCGCACCAACCTCGACCTGCTGGCGCAGGTGGACGCCGGCGACGGTCCCGGGCTGCCCGAAGGCGCCCGCGCCGAGCTGCTGGACGACGTCCGCGCGCAGATCGAGGAGCTGACCACCCTGATCGGAGACCTCGTCGAGCTCGCCCGCGACGAGCCGCTCACGCACGTGGTCGAGTCCGCTGACCTCTCGGAGATCGTGGACCGGGCGGTGGTCCGGGTCCGCCGGCGCGCCCCCGGGGTCACCTTCGACGTGGAGACCTCCCCCTGGTGGGTTGTCGGTGAGCCGGCGGCGCTGGAGCGCGCCGTGACCAACCTGATCGACAACGCCGCCAAGTGGAGCCCGGCCGCCGGCAAGGTGACCGTGCGCCTGGCCGACGGAGTCGTCACCGTCGACGACCAGGGCCCGGGCATCAGCGACGAGGACCTGCCGCACATCTTCGAGCGGTTCTACCGGTCGCAGGAGTCGCGCTCGATGCCCGGCTCCGGCCTGGGCCTGTCGATCGTGCGCCAGGTGGCCGAGCGGCACGCGGGGACCATCACCGCGGAGAGCACCCCCGGCCGGGGCACGCGCCTGGCGCTGCGGCTGCCCGGCTCCGAGCGGTCGCACGAGTCGGAGGTGTCAGCCCCGGCGGACAGCGACGTGCCCTCCACCAGCCGCGCCTAGATGTCCGCGGCGCCGACGGTCGCCGACGGTCGGTCGAAGACCCGCAGCAGCCGCTCGGCCTTCCAGCGCGACTCGGCGTACTCGTCCGCGACGTCGGAGTGGACCGTGATCCCGCCCCCGGTGCCGAGCCGGTAACGACCGTCGCCCGCGGTCATCAACGATCGGATCAGCACCCCCAGGTCGGCCCGGCCGTCCGCCGCGATCCAGCCGAAGGCGCCGGCGTACGCCCCACGCGGCGTCTCCTCGACCTCCCCGATGATCCGCATGGTGCGGAGCTTGGGGGCACCGGTCATCGAGCCGGCCGGGAACAGCGACCGCAGGGCACCGACGGTGGTCACGTCGTCGCGCAGCCGGCCCCGCACCGTGGAGACCAGCTGGTGCACGGTGGCGTACGACTCCACCTCCATCAAGGTCGGCACCTCGACGCTGCCCGGCTCACAGACCATGGCCAGGTCGTTGCGGAGCAGGTCGACGATCATCAGGTTCTCGCTGCGGAACTTCGGCTCCGACCCGAGCCGCTCCAGCAGGTGCGCGTCCTCGGTGGGCGTCGCACCGCGCGGGGTGGTGCCCTTGATCGGCTTGGTCTCGACGACCCGGTCGGCGCGCACCTGCGCGTACCGCTCCGGCGACGAGCTCAGCAGCCAGGCCCGGGCTCCCGGCACGTCGTGCTGCAGGAAGCCGGCGTACGGCGCGGGGTTGAGCTCGCGCAGCCGCAGGTAGGCGTCCGCGGGGTGCAGGTCGCTGGTGGTCTCGAGCCGGAAGGTCAGGTTGACCTCGTAGGAGTTGCCGGCGTGCAGCTCCTCCTGCACCTGGCCGAACGCCGCTCGGTACGACGCCGGCACCTCCGCGTGCGCGCCCGGATCGGCCGGGCTCGGCAGCGGGTCGACGCTCCGCGCCGGGTGGTCGAACAGGCGGATGTGCCGCGCGCGCAGCCACACCGCGTCCGGAAGGTGCGGGTCGCCGGCCGCCGGCAGGTCGGGTCTCGCGGCGTAGCCGAAGTAGCCGAACCACTGGTCGCTCTCCCCGCCCGCGGCCAGCTCGTCCTCGAGCGCGGCGAAGATGTCCGTGCCGACCACACGCGAGTCGCCGCCCTGGTGCCGGGTCACCTCGCCGCGGGTTGCGGAGAAGCTCAGCGAGACGTCCTCGTCGTCCAGCCACCCGATCAGCGACCGGCGGCCGGACCACTCCCGCGCGCCCCCGCCGTCGAGCCAGAAGCAGCGCCGGTGCTCACCCGCGATCTCGCGGAAGTACGTCGCGGGATCCGCGCCGGGGCCAGCGCCGGGGCTCGTGCCGGGGCCGGTCACGACGTCCGCCCGGACAGGTCGAGGAAGTTGGCGACCAGCGTCGCCCCGTGCTCGGAGAGGATCGACTCGGGGTGGAACTGCACCCCGACCAGCGGCAGCGACCGGTGCCGCACCCCCATCACGACGGGGCCGCCCGGCGACTCGCAGGTGGCGCTCACCTCGAGGCAGTCGGGCAGGTCGACCGCGGCGAGCGAGTGGTAGCGGACCGCCCGGAAGTCCTGCTCGACACCACGGAAGAGTCCCATCCGCGTCGTGCCGGATCAGGGCCACGTCGCCGTGCGCCGGGGCGCTGCGCGTCACCGTGCCGCCGTACGTCGTGACCAGGCCCTGCATACCGAGGCAGACGCCGAGCACCGGCCGGGTGCCGGCAGCGAGCACCTCACGACCCACGGCGAAGTCGGCCGGGTCGTCGGGGTGCCCGGGTCCCGGCGACAGCACCACGTGCGAGTGCCGCAGGACGTCGGCGGCGGTGACCTCGTCGTGCTGCACCACGCGCGGCAGCACCCCGGTCACCGCGGCGAGGAGGTGAACGAGGTTCCACGTGTAGGAGTCGTGGTGGTCCACGACGACCACGTCCGGTGCGACCACCGGCTCAACCTATCCAGCGGCCCGGGACGTGGACGGCGTGGACCCGGCGGAACTGGGGGGCAGCCTCAACCGGGCCCACGCCTGGAAAACACGCTAGCGCGGGTCGGGGTCCGGAAACAGCAACCCGCTGACGAGGTCGTGGAGCAGGTCGTAGCCGTGCTCGGTGAGGATCGACTCGGCGTGGAACTGCACCCCGGCGTACTGCGGGCCGCGCACCAGGTGGATGTCCCCCGTCGTCTCGTCGGCCTGGATCACGAGCCCATCCGGCCCCTCGTCTGACCCACCACGGGCCACGAACGTGTTGTAGAACCCGACTCGCTCGGTCCGCCCGTCGATCGACACCGGCGACTGCGTGCCCTGGAAGACGATGTCCTTGTAGGTGAGCTCGAGCCCCAGCTGGTGGCAGAGCGCCTGATGGCCCAGGCAGACGGCGAGGAACGGCCGCTCCGCCTCGAGCAGGCCGGCCACGGCGGCGCGCAGGCGGGCCATCTTCGGGTCCGCGCCATCGCGCGGGTCACCCGGTCCGGGACCGACGATGACCAGGTCGAAACCGGCTGCCGACGCGTCGGTCCAGTCCTCGTGCCGGACCACGCTGCTGGTCATGCCGAGCACGCCGAGCACGTGGCGCAGCATGTTCACGAAGTCGTCCTCGCCGTCCAGGATCACCACGCTCCGGCCGGCCAGGCGCGGGTCCGGGGGCGCGCCGGCCTGGTCGGTGAGCCAGAACGTGCTCAACCGCCGGTTGCGCGAGTTCAGCGCGATCAGCACGTCCTCGTCCCGGGCCAGGTCCTCGATCCCGCTGGCCGGCGCCCCCGCGGGTGGCACCAGCCCGAAGGCGCTGAGGATGCCGCCGGCCTTCGCGTGCGTCTCGGCCACCTCGTACGCCGCATCGGAGTCGCGCACGAGGGTGGCACCGGCGGTCACCTTCAGCCGACCGGTCAGGTCCACGTCGGCGGTCCGGATCACGATCGGGCTGTCCGCGGTGGGCTCCCCGACCGAGTCCCGGCCGAGCAGCGCCAGCGCGGCGCCGTAGTACCCGCGGCCCTCGGACTCGTAGCGCTTGATCAGCCGGCAGGCGTTCTCCACCGGGCTGCCGGTGACGGTGGCGGCGTACATGGTGTCGCGCAGCACCTCGCGCACGTCGCGACTGGTGCGCCCGGCGAGGAGGTACTCCGTGTGCACGAGGTGGGTCATCGGCTTGAGGAACGGCCCGAGCACCTGGCCGCCCTCGTTGCAGATGTCGCACATCATCTTGAGCTCCTCGTCCACGACCATGAAGAGCTCGTAGATCTCCTTCTCGTCGGCGAGGAAGTCGAGCAGCCGTCCCTTGACGTCGACCTCGACGCCGTCGGCGTCGGTGGCCTGCTTCGGGATCCGGAAGGTGCCGGAGATCGGGTTCATCCGGACGTCGCCACCGTGCACGCTCACGTGGCGCTCCGGGCTCGCGCCGATCAGGTAGCGGTCACCGGTGAAGAAGCAGAACGTCCAGTAGGCACCCCGCTCGCGCTCGAGCAGACGGCGGAAGACGGTCAGCGCCTTGTCCGGGCCCCAGTCGGCGACCTGCGCGCGGTAGTGCCGGCCGATGACGAGGTTGGCGCCCTCGCCCTGGCCGATCTCGTCGCGGATCACGGACTCGACCAGCTCGCCGTACGTCGCGTCGTCGGTCTCGAAACCACCCCGGTCGTCGAACTCGATGCCGGTGTCGTCGATCGCGGCGATCACGTCGGCCACCGAGAACTCCAGCTCGGACTCGATGTCGACGACCACCAGCGGGGTGCCGTCGTCGTGCGCCTCGAACCCGCGCTCGCGGACCTGGCGGAAGGGCACCGCCAGCAGCCGGTCGGCGATGTGGCCCGCTGCCGGGAGGCCTTCCTCGAGCGGGACGTCCAGCAGCGACTCGACCTCGCTGCGGCTGCCGCCGATCAGGCCGACCGTGTCCCGGTCCCCGGCCCGGGTCGAGCGCCGGATGATCGCCCAGGCCTCGTGCCCCTGGAGCGCGTCGATCGCGGCCCGGGCGGCACTGGTGCTGGTCGTCGTCGGCATGCGCGAACCCTACGACGCGCCCCGGCGGTCGGGACGCGCGTCCCACCCCGAGGTGGAGGGCGGGACTGCGAACGGATCAGGACAGGATGGTGAGCAGCTGCGTGGCGCGGGTGAGCACGACGTACAGCGTGGCGCGGCCGGTGACCGACTCCTGCTCGATCTCCTGCGGCCCGACCACGACGATGCCGTCGAACTCCAGACCCTTGGTGTCCAGCCCGGTCAGCACCACGATCCGGTCCTCGCCCGAGGGAGCCACCGACGAGTCGACCGCCGCGCGGGCGTTGGGTGCGTCGTTCGCGAACTCCGGCCAGGACGCCAGCCAGGCGTTGACCTCCGAGCGACGGGCCACCGGCACCACGATGCCGACCGTGCCGCTGACCTCACCGGCGATCTCGGTCACGGCGGCGCGGGTGGCGGCCTCGAGGTCGGTCGAGCCGGTGATCTCCTTCGGGTCGACGCCCGTGGAGCGGACCGCGGTCGGCAGGTCGGCGCCGAGGCCGACCCGCTCGGCGTACGCCGCGGCGTAGGCGTAGATCTCCGAGGAGTTCCGGTAGTTCGTCGACAGGTGGAACTCGTGGATCTCCTTGCCCTCGAGGGCGGTGGCGCGGGCGGCCGCCGACTCCTCGGGCACCGGCCACGAGGACTGCGCGGGGTCGCCGACGATGGTCCAGGAGGCGGTCCGGCCGCGCCGCCCGACCATCCGCCACTGCATCGGGGTGAGGTCCTGCGCCTCGTCGATCAGCACGTGCGCGAAGCCGTCGTCCTCGATCCGGTGGGTCGGGGCGCTCCACGGGCGGCCGGTGGGGGCGTACTCGCGGTCGGCGGCGGTCATCAGCTCCTGCATGTCCACCCCGCCCTCGGCCTGCGAGAGCGTGTCGTCGAGGTCGCGCTCGTCCTCGGTCTTCGCCGGCACGTCGCCGAGCGAGTAGCGCAGCTCGTCGAGCAGGGGGATGTCCTCGACGGACAACCCGTCGCCCTCGCCGCTCCAGGACTTCGAGAGCAGCCGCTGGTCCTCGGCGCTGATCACGCCGTCCGCGACCCGGGACAGGAACTCCGGGTCGCGCAGCCAGGCCAGCACCTGCGGGGCGTCGAGCGGCGGCCACCAGCCGATGGCGAAGGTCACGAACCGCTGGTCGGAGATCATCTCGTCGTTGAAGGCGTCGCGGCCCCGCTCCCGGCCGCGCTCGCCGCGGACCTGGCGCCACATCGCGTCGAGCAGCGTGTGGGCGACCCGCGGCAGCTGCCGGTTGCGCCGCCCCTGCGACATCAGCTGGCGACGCAGCCGGCCCAGGATCGCGTGGTCGAGCACGATCGTGTCGTCGCGCCAGAAGATCTTGAACTCGTCCGGCGTGCCCGGCGCCTGCTGGCGAGCGGTACGCCGCATCAGCTCGGCCATCCGCTCCGAGCCCTTGACGTCGGCCACGGCCGGCTCGTCGTGGCGGGTGGCGCGGACGCCGTCCACGACCTCACCCAGCGAGCGCAGCGCGATCGCGGTCTCGCCCAGCGAGGGCAGCACCCGCTCGATGTAGCGCATGAAGACGCCGCTGGGGCCGACCACGAGGACGCCGCCGCTCTCGTAGCGACGTCGCTCGGTGTAGAGCAGGTAGGCGGCGCGGTGCAGCGCCACCACGGTCTTGCCGGTGCCGGGACCGCCGGAGATCGTGACGACACCCTTGCCGGGGGCGCGGATCGCCTTGTCCTGCTCGGCCTGGATGGTCGCGACGATCGAGTGCATGGACCGGTCGCGGGCCCGGGAGAGCTGCGCCATCAGCGCGCCCTCGCCGATGATCGGCAGGTCGGTCTCCGCCTCGGCGTCCAGCAGCTCGTCCTCGACCCCGAGCACGTCGCCGCCGACGCAGCGCAGCACCCGCCGTCGTACGACGCTCTGCGGCTCCGCGGCCGTGGCCTGGTAGAACACGGCCGCAGCCGGCGCGCGCCAGTCGATCAGCAGGGAGTCGCGGTCCTCGTCACGCAGGCCGATCCGGCCGATGTAGCGCGGCTCGGTGTCGAGCTCCGGGCGGAGGTCGAGGCGGCCGAAGACGAGCCCCTCGTGCGCGGCGTCGAGCTGCGCGATCCGCTTGGCGGCCTGGAAGACCATGGCGTCCCGCTCGACCAGCCCGCCCTCGTGGCCGAGCTTGCCGCGGCTATGGCCCTCGAGGGCCAGCTGCTGGGCTGCCTTGGCGGACGTGGCGAGCTGGACGTACACCCGGTCGACGAAGGCCTGCTCGTGCGCGACTTCGCTCTGGACCAGCTCTTCAGACAACGTGCTTCCCCTCAGACCCGAAACTTCCCCCGTGCCCAGCCGCGAACGGCGACTGGCGAGTCGACAAGCCTACCTGCCCCTCCGGACGCTCTGGACGGCATGTCACCGGTCGTGTCGTCGACCCGGCGTGAAGTGCCCTGGTCATGATGCCGAGCCGGCGTGAAGTGCCCTCATCATGGTGCCGAGCCGGCGTGAAGTGCCCTTGCGTAGCGACCCAGTGAGGTCCCTGCGTGGCCGGCGTTGGTCCACACCGGGCTGTCCGGTGGACCGCTTCCACAGGCCCGTTCTGGCCGCGGAAAGTGTCGGTGGTGACGGCTTGAATGGACCCATGACCGAGACGATCCGCGAGAGCCACACCGAGGCAGATTCCGCTGCCGCGGTGCTCGGTTTCGTGCGCGATCAACGCGCGCTCGCAGACCGGGCCGAGGCCAAGCTCCTGCAGGCCGCGGTGTCCTGGGTGGGCATGCACTCGGTCGACTCGATCGACCAGGCCGCCACCGTGTGGGACCGGACCTACGGCGACACCGGGATCACCGTCGCCGGGCCGGGTGCGCCGTTGGTGGCGGAGTTCTCGGTGGCGCGGAGTTCGCCGCCGCCGTCGGTCTGGCGACCGAGGCCGGCAAGGCCTACCTCGGTGAGGCCGTCGAGCTGAGGTACCGGCTCCCGAAGGTGTGGGCCCGGGTCAGGGCCGGGGACCTGGTGGCGTGGAAGGCACGGCGGATCGCGCGGGCCACGATCCTGCTCTCCCCCGAGGCCGCCGGGTTCGTGGACCGCCACGTCGCCCCGGTCGCGCACCGGGTCCGCCTGGCCCAGCTCGACCGGTTGGTCGAGGAGGCGATCGCCCGGTTCATGCCCGAGGAGACCGAACGCCGCCGCAAGGCCGCCGCCGACGGCCGGTCCTTCAACATCGGCACCTCCCAGACCACCCTGGAGGGCACTGCGGACGTGTGGGGCACCCTCGACGTGGCCGACGCACTCGACCTCGACGCCGCCGTGTCGGCCGGTGCCCAGAGCCTCAAGGCTCTTGGCTCCACCGAGTCGCTCGACGTACGCCGGGCGCAGGCGGTCGGTGCGCTCGCCCGGCAACAGTTGTCCCTCGACCTCAGCGCCGACTCCCACGACGACCCGGATCAAACCGCGAAGGCGAGAAAGCCGCGGCAGGTGGTGCTCTACGTCCACCTCGCCGAGGCGGCGCTCCGTGGCGAGGCCGATGGGTTGGGCCGGTGCGAGAACACCCGCTCGCCGATCAGCGCCGACCAGGTCCGCGACTGGTGCGCCAACCCCGACGCCCAGGTGGTCGTGAAGCCGGTGATCGACCTGGCCGATCACCACCACGTCGACGGCCTACGAGGTGCCGGACCGGATCGCCGAGCAATCGACCCTGATCAACCACAGCTGTGTGTTCCCCTGGTGCACCCGATCAGCCCGCTCCTGCGACAGCGACCACATCCAGCCCCACGACCGCGGCGGACCCACCTGCAGCGACAACATCGCCACGCTCTGCCGGAAACATCACCGGTTGAAGACCCACGGCGGGTGGAGCTACACCCGCATCGAGGCCGGCACCTTCCTGTGGACCAGCCCGCACGGGTACACCTACCTCCGCGACCGCTCCGGCACCCTCGACGTCAGCCGCGACCGACCCCGGGCACCCGGTCCCCCACACGATCGAAGAGCCTGACCGCCCCACACCCCGCCAGACAGCACCCGGCGGGGCCACAGGCATGTCCAGACCCGGCTTCTCGTCGAATCAGCCGGCCGATGCGACACTCGTCGTATGGGTGGCCCACGGGAGCGCAAGCCGCTCCTCTCGAGTCGCGGACTGCTGCCGGTCGATGACTTCTGCCGGAGCACCGGCTTGGACCGGGCGGCAGTCGAGGGGCTGCTGCGCTCCGGTCGGGTGGAAGGCGTGCTCGACGACCACGGTCGGGCGCTCGGCCTGTTCGACGATGTGCTGCCGACCGCGGAGCAGCTCCGCAGCCTCGGCCAGCCCGTGAGCGATGCCTACGACCCCGAGCAGATGCGCGGGCACGAGGTCGAGTCCTAGACACCCTCCGCAGGGACAACGACCCGCGCTGACGACCGTGGCAGGGTGAGCCGGGTGGACTCGATCGCCGACCTCCTCCATCGGCGCTGGGGTCTCGCGGACCAGTCGAACAACGTCCGCGGACTGGGCCGTCCCCGGTGTGGCTTCGTCGAACTCGGCGCTCCCACCTGACCCGCGTCTGCTACTTCTTGCGCGCCAGGAACGCCTTCATCGCGGCCCGCGCCTCGTCGGAGGCGAAGAGCCGGGCGCTGAGCTCGGCGAGCTCGTCACCGTCCGCGTCGATCCGGGCGAGCAGGTCACGGTTCAGGATCCGCTTCGACTCGCGCAGCCCCTGCGAGGCGCCGGTGGCGAGCGAGGCGCAGACCTGGGCGACGGCGTCGTCCAGGCGATCGGCCGGCACGGTCTGGGTCACGAGCCCGTACGCCGCCGCGTCGGCGCCGCGGAAGACCTCACCGCCGAGCGTGGTCAGGGCGGCCGCCCGCGGATTCATCCGGTGGTGCACGGTCAGCGAGATGATCGCCGCGGCGAGCCCGAGCTTCACCTCGGTGAGGGCGAAGGTGGCGTCCTCGGAGGCGACCGCGATGTCCGAGGCGGCCACGATGCCGATCCCACCGGCCCGGACCGGCCCGTGGACCGCAGTGACGACCGGTTTGTCCATGCCGACGATCAGCCGCTGCAGCTCGACGATGCGCCGGGCGCCCACGGCCATCCCCTCGCTGCTGGCCTCCGAGAGGTCCGCCCCGGAGCAGAAGACCTTGCCGGCCGCGCGGATCAGCACCACCCGCACGGTGGGGTCCGCCTCAGCGGCAGCCAGGTGGTCGAGCAGCTCGGTGACCAGCTGCCGCGAGAGGGCGTTGCGGTTGTGCTGGGAGTCGAGGGTGAGCGTGGCCACCGCGTCGCTCACGGCGTAGTGGACCAGCTCGGGCGAGGCGTCGGACATGGGCGCCATCCTGCCGCACGCGTACGGCCGGAGGCATCCCGGTCGCCGCCGCACATCCGGAAAGCCCTCCGCTCCGAACAACCCCCATGAGGAACCGACTGACTTACGCCGTCTTCGGCGTGCTGGCCACGGTCGTGGGCGTTGCCCTCGGCCATCTCGTCGCGGGGCTGACCAACCCCGCGGCCTCTCCCGTGCTGGCAGTGGGGTCCCAGGTGATCGACCTGACCCCCACGCCACTCAAGGAGTTCGCGATCCGCCAGTTCGGCAACAGCGACAAGGCGATCCTGATCGGGTCCGTCTTCGCCGGCGTCCTCGCCCTGGCCGCCGTGGCCGGGGTGCTCGCCCGTCGCCGCTTCGCCGTCGGCGCAGGGATGCTGGTCGCCCTCGTCGCGATCGCCGCGTACACCGCCGTGTCCCGCCCGGCCGCCGGCTTCACCGACCTCTTCCCGAGCCTCGCCGCCGCCGTGGCCGGCGTCGCCTCCCTGTGGCTGCTGCACCGCCTCGCCACCGGCGCGACCACCCTGCCCGCCCTGGGCAAGACCGACACCAAGACCGACACCGAGAGCGACACCGACCGCCCGGCCGCCGCCAGCCGCCGCGGCGTTCTCGTGGCCGGCGGTGGCCTCGCCGTCGCCGCAGCGGTGATGGGCGGCGCCGGGCGCTGGATCGCGTCGTACCGCACCAAGCTGACCAACCTCGTGCTCCCGGCGGCCGCCGACCCGGCTCCGGCCCTCCCGACCGGCCTGGACGACAAGGTCCCCGGCATCACGTCGTTCCGCACCCCGACCGAGAAGTTCTACCGGGTCGACACCCGGCTCACCCTTCCGATCGTCGACGTCGACTCCTGGACGCTGACCATCGACGGGGACGTGGACCAGGAGGTCACCTTCACCTTCGAGGACATCGCCGCGATGCCGCTGATCGAGCGGGACATCACGCTCACCTGCGTCTCCAACGACGTCGGCGGCAGCTACATCGGCTCCGCCCGCTGGCTCGGGGTCCGCGCTGACCGACCTGCTCGACAAGGCCGGGGTCTCGTCCACCAAGGCCGACCAGATCCTCTCGACCGACGTCGACGGGATGACGATCGGCACGCCGTACAGCGTCGCCACCGACGGTCGTGACGCGATGATCGCGATCGGGATGAACGGCGAGTCGCTGCCCCGTGAGCACGGCTTCCCGGCCCGGATGGTGGTCCCCGGCCTGTACGGGTTCATCAGCGCCACCAAGTGGATCAGCCGGATCACGCTCACGACGTACGCCGAGCAGGACTCGTACTGGACCAACCGCGACTGGGCCACCGACGCGCCCATCAAGATCTCCAGCCGGATCGACACCCCCAAGCCCCTCGCGACCGTCGATGCCGGACGCACCGTCATCGGCGGCATCGCCTGGGCGCAGCACCAGAAGGGCATCGACAAGGTGCAGGTCCGCATCGACGGCGGCGGCTGGCAGGACGCGAAGCTCGGCCCGTCCGCCGGCCAGGACTACTGGCGTCAGTGGTACCTGCCCTGGACCGCCGAGACCGGCCAGCACAGCCTCGCCGTGCGCGCGTTCGACGGCGAGGGCGACATGCAGGTCGCCGCCCGCACCACGCCCTTCCCCAACGGCTCGAGCGGCTACCAGGAAATCGTCGTCCGCGTCAGCTGACGCACACGGACGCCCACGGCTGCGAAAAAGATCGGCATCCGACCAATCCGCTGCCCCCAGCAGCACCGAACTACCCACGTAATCACACCTACGGAAGGCCACACCCCATGAAGCTCAACACGCTGACCCGCAACACCGGCATCGCCGCCGCCGCCCTGAGCCTGTCGTTCGGTCTCGCCGCCTGTGGCAGCGACAGCAACGATGACGCTGCTGCCGACACCACCTCGTCCTCGGCTCCCGCCCCCACCGAGGAGTCCTCAGAGGCCACCGACGCCGGCGCGGACACCTTCGGCCCCGGCTGCTCGGCCATCCCCACCTCGGGTGACGGCTCCTTCAACGGCATGGCCACCGCCCCGGTCGCCTCCGCCGCGAGCGCCAACCCGCTGCTGAAGACCCTGGTCGCCGCGGTCACCGAGGCCGACCTCGTCGACACGCTGAACTCGGCCGAGGCCCTGACCGTCTTCGCTCCGACCGACGACGCGTTCGGCAAGATCCCCGAGAAGGACCTCAACGCGGTCCTCGCCGACAAGGAGACCCTGACGGCGATCCTGACCCACCACGTCATCGCGGGCCAGCTCGGCCAGGACGAGATCGCCGGTGAGCACGAGACCCTGAACGGCGACATGCTCACCGTCGAGGGCTCGGGCGACAGCTTCACCGTGGCCGGCGACGACGCCCAGATCCTGTGCGGCAACATCCCCACCGCGAACGCCACGGTCTACGTCATCGACACCGTCCTGATGCCGTCCTGACGTTTCCACCCGGGCCGAGACAGGGAAGGATCAACCAGATGAACCCGATCCGACCTGTCGCCTCCGGCGCTTCCCCCCTGCGGGGAGCGCCGGAGGTGCCTGATCTGGGGGAGCTGCTGAAGCTCTCCGGGTTGGGCGACGAAGGTGCCTTCGCCCAGCTGTACGACGCCACCTCCTCGCGGGTCTTCGGGCTCGCGCTGAGAGTGGTCCGGGACTCGGCCCAGGCCGAGGAGGTCGTCCAGGAAGGATTCCTGGAGATCTGGCGGACCGCATCTCGGTTCGACCCCCGCAAGGGCAGCGCCATCTCCTGGCTGTTCACGATCGTCCACCGCAAGGCGGTCGACCGGGTCCGGTCCGCAGAGGCGTCCACCCGGCGCGACACGACGTACCACCAGAAGAACCACCCGATCGAGCACGACACGACGGCGGAAGCCGTCCAGGCCTCCTTCGAGGCCCGCCGGGTGCGCACCGCCCTGGACACGCTCACCGCGGTCCAGCGGCAGGCACTCGAGCTGGCCTACTTCGGCGGCTACACACACACGGAGGTGGCGAGCATGCTCGATCTACCGGTCGGCACCGCCAAGACCCGCATCCGAGACGGCCTGATCAGACTACGAGACGCGATGGGAGTAGGAGCATGAGTGACATCCACGCGCTGTCCGGCGCCTACGCCATGGACGCGCTCGACGATCTGGAGCGTGCCCAGTTCAAGCGGCACCTGGCCCAGTGCCCGGAGTGCGCCGCCGAGGTGGAGAGCCTCCGTGAGGCCACCGCCATGCTCGCCGAGACCACCGCCGTGGCTCCGCCGCCCGAGCTGCGGGACCGGCTGCTCGCCGAGATCAAGACCGTCCGCCCGCTGCCGCCGCTGACCACCAGTGCGCCGGTCGCGGACCCGGGCCAGTCGACAAGCCAGTCCCCAGACCAGTCGACGGGCCAGTCGACGGGCCAGCCGTCCACGCCGACCCGTCTCGGCTCCGACCGGCCTGCTCGCCCGTGGCTGCGTGGCCTGGTGGCCGCCGCAGCCGTCGTCGCCCTGCTCGGCGCCGGTGGCGCCGTCTGGCAGCCCTGGAACAACGACAGCTCGAGCCAGAACCAGATCAGCGCAGCGGACCAGGTGCTGGCTGCCGCCGACGCGACCACGCACACCCGTCGGATCGCCGGCGGTGGCGAGGTCACCCTGGTCGCCTCGAAGTCGCTGAACAAGTTCGTCGTGACGACCAAGAACCTCCCGGCCCTCACCGAGGACCAGGTCTACGAGATGTGGCTCCAGGATGCCGAGCGCGGCATGGTGCCGGCCGGCCTGATGTCGGCCAGCGACGCCACCGTGGTGCTCGACGGCAACGTCGCCAACGCGGTCGGCGCCGGGATCACCGTGGAGCCCGCCGGCGGGTCCAACGTGCCGACGTCCGACCCGGTCGTCCTGTTCGAGTTCGAGAACGTGTGATGGCGGGCCGTCCAGGGCCTCTCGGCGAGCCTGCTCCCGAGAGGCGCGTAGCAGTCGTCGGCTCCGGCGTCGCCGGCCTGACCGCGGCGTACGTCGCCTCGAGGACCGGTCACGTCACGCTCTTCGAGGCCGACGACCGGCTCGGCGGGCACGCCGACACCCACGTGGTGGAGGAGGGGTTTCGCCGACTGGCGATCGACACCGGCTTCATCGTGCACAACCGGCGCACCTACCCGACCCTGCTCCGGCTCTTCGCCGAGCTCGGCGTGCCGACGCAGGAGTCCGACATGTCGATGTCGGTCCGCGACGACGCGACCGGTCTCGAGTGGGCCGGCGCCCTCGGCGCCAGCGGCGTCTTCCCGACCTGGCGCAACCTGACCCGTCCCGGCTACCTCCGGATGCTCGGCGAGATCCCCCGCTTCCACCGCCGCGCGCGCCGCCTGCTCGCCTCCACCGAGAACGCCGCCGGTTCGCACGCAGCGGACACCACGCTGCGCGAGTTCCTCGAGCAGGGCCGCTTCTCGGCGTACTTCATCCGGCACTTCATGGAGCCCGTCGTCGCGGCCGTCTGGTCCTGCGACCCCGAGCTGTCCCTGGACTACCCGGCTCGCTACCTCTTCGCCTTCCTCCAGCACCACGGCATGCTCGCGATCTTCGGCTCGCCGACCTGGCGCACGGTGACCGGCGGCTCTCGCGAGTACGTCACCCGGGTCGCCGCGGCGCTCCCCGAGATCCGCACCGGGAGCAAGGTCACCTCCGTGCTCGAGACGCCGACCGGGGTCGAGCTCACCGACGGCAACGGCACCGTCTCGACGTACGACGCCGTGGTCATCGCCACCCACCCCGCCCAGGCCCTGACCATGCTCGCCGAGCCGACCGCCGGCCAGCGGGACGTCCTCGGCGCGATGCCGTACTCGAGCAACACCGCGCTGCTGCACACCGACACCACCCTGATGCCGCGAGCCGAGCGGGCCCGCGCGTCGTGGAACTTCCTGCGCCCGCGTGACGCCAAGGGCCACGTCACCGTGACCTACGACCTCACCCGGTTGCAGCGGCTCGACACCAAGACCCGCTACCTGGTGACCCTCGGTGGGGAGGATCTGGTCGACCCGGCCACGGTCCTCGAGCGGATGGAGTACGAGCACCCGCTGTACACCCCCGAGTCCGTGGCCGCCCAGCGCCGGCTCCCGTCGATCAACACCGAGCGGATCGCCTTCGCCGGCGCCTACCACGGCTGGGGCTTCCACGAGGACGGCGCTCGGTCCGGACTCGCCGCCGCCGAGCACCTCGGGCTCGAGTGGGCCTCGACGGACCGGGCCGCAGCACCAGAGCTGCCCGAGACGCCCGCCGTCTACCGGACCACGATCCGGCACACCCGTCGCCGACCGTTCCAGCGCACCTTCGAGCACGCCTCGCACTGCTGGCTGGTCGACGTCGACGACCTGCCCGACCACGGTGTCCTCGGCAGGTTCGAGAGCCGCGACCACCTCGGCGACCCCGACCGCTCGATCCGGGCCAACCTCGAGGCGTTCCTGGCCGGCCACGACCTGACCCTGGACGGCGGCCGGGTGCTGCTGGCCGCCAACGCCCGCGCCCTGGGCTACTGCTTCAACCCGATCAGCGTCTTCTGGTGCTTCGACCGGGACGGCGCCCAGGTCGCCACGGTGGTCGAGGTGCACAACACCTACGGCGACCGGCACGCCTACCTCGTCCACCCCGACGAGCAGGGTCGCGCCACCACCGCCAAGCAGATGTACGTCTCGCCGTTCCACGGCACCGACGGCAGCTACGAGCTCGCCGTACCGGTGCCGGGCGACCGGCTGCAGATCGCGGTCACCCTGCACAGCGACGACGGCGCCGTCTTCAGCGCCTCGCTGAGCGGGACTCGCAGCTCGACCGGCCCCTGGCGGGCCGCCCCGGCCGCCCTGCGCGGCGCCCTGCTCATCCGCGCCCACGGCATCTGGCTGTGGGCGCGTCGGCTCCCCCTCCGGCCCCGGCCGCGACACCACCAGGAAGGCGTGTCATGACCCTCGCTCCCGCTCGCCCCACGACCGACCTCTGGCCCGGGCTCGACCGCGTCCCCGCCGGTCTCCGGACGGCCGTCTCGTCCCGGGTCGCCCGGCGCCTGTTCCTCAGCGCCGTCGGCCGCCTCCACGTCACCGTGGAGATCGCGGCGAGCGCCGGCTCGAAGGCCCGCACGGTGGGCAAGGGCGGCCCGCTGATGACCGTCCGCCGCCCCGACGAGTTCTTCGCCCGGCTCGGCCGCGACCAGCTGATCGGTTTCGGGGAGTCGTACATGACCGGCGCCTGGGAGGCCGAGGACCTCGGCGGGTTCCTCACGGTGCTGGCCGCGGAGATCCAGGACCTGGTCCCGCAGAGCCTCCAGCGGCTGCGCGCCGCCGTCGTCCGGCGTCCTCCGCACACCGAGCTCGGCATCGAGGAACACACACGCGACAACATCGCGCACCACTACGACCTGTCCAACGACCTGTTCGGGATCTTCCTCGACCCGACGCTGAGCTACTCCTCCGCACTCTTCGGTGGCGAGGTCGTCGACCACGGGCACTACCTCGAGGCTCCGGCGCCGTACGACACCCACGACCTCGAGGGCGCCCAGGGGGCCAAGATCGAGCGGCTGCTCGACCAGACCCACGTCGGCGAGGGCTCCCGGGTGCTGGAGATCGGCACCGGCTGGGGCGAGCTGGCCATCCGGGCCGCGCGCCGCGGCGCCACCGTCCTCTCGGTCACCCTGTCCAGCGAGCAGCAGACCCTGGCCCGCGAGCGGATCGAGGCTGCCGGCTTCACCGACCGGGTCACCGTCGAGCTCTGCGACTACCGCGCGGTCTCGACCGGTGCGCGCAGCGACGAGCGGTACGACGCCGTGCTGTCGGTCGAGATGGTGGAGGCGGTCGGACACGAGTTCTGGCCGACGTACTTCCGGACCATCGACCGGGTGCTCGCCCCGGGCGGCCGCGCCGGCATCCAGGCGATCACCATGCCCCACGACCGGATGCTCGCGACCCGCAGCACCTACACGTGGATCCACAAGTACATCTTCCCGGGCGGCTTCCTGCCGTCGGTCGAGGCCGTCGAGCAGGTCACCCGCGAGCACACCGACCTGCGCGTGACCGGCCGGCTCTCCTTCGGCCAGCACTACGCCGAGACCCTGCGCCAGTGGGACGAGGCGGTGACCGCGTCGTCCGACCGGGTGCTCGAGCTGGGCTTCGACGAGACGTTCCTGCGGATGTGGCACTTCTACCTCGACTACTCGCGGGCCGGGTTCGCCTCGGGCTACCTCGACGTGCAGCAGTTCACGCTGAGCCGGCCCCGCGAGGTCTGATCCGATGACTTCCCCGTGAACGACGTCCTGCTGGCCATGCTCGTCGCGCTCGCGACCGCGGCCGTGCTGATGACCGTGACCGCGCTGATCGCCCGGGCGATCGGCCGGGTCTCGATCGTGGATGTCGCCTGGGGACTGGGATTCGTCGCGATCGCCGCTACGACGGCGCTCGCGGCGGATGAGGGAGCGGCCCGGCGGTGGCTGGTGCTGGCGTTGGTGGGGACATGGGGGTTCCGCCTCGCCTGGCACATCCGCCGCCGGGCCGTCGGGCACGGCGAGGACCCGCGCTACACCGAGCTGCTCGGTGGCCCGGTCTCCGAGGTCGGGATGGCGGTTGCGGTCCGCAAGGTCTTCCTGGTGCAGGGCTTCGCCCTCTGGCTGATCTCCCTGCCGGTCCAGGTCGGTGCCGCCCTGAGCGTGCGCTGGTGGCCGGTCGTGGTCGCCGGCAGTCTGCTGTGGCTGGTGGGCCTGGTCGTCGAGTCCGTGGGCGACGCCCAGCTCGCGGCGTACAAGGCCGATCCGGACCGGTCCCCGGTGATGGACCGCGGCCTGTGGGCCTGGACCCGGCACCCCAACTACTTCGGCGACGCCTGTGTCTGGTGGGGGATCTGGCTGGTCGGCGGGCTCGCCTCCGGCTGGCTGCCGGGCGTGCTCACGATCGTGGCACCGCTCGGGATGACCTACTTCCTGGTCTTCGCGACCGGTGCCCGGCTGCTGGAGCGGACGATGATGCAGCGCGAGGGCTACCCGGAGTACGCCGAGCGCACCTCGATGTTCTTCCCGCTGCCCCCGAAGACCGCTGGCTGACCGCTCCCGGTGCCCTCCGGGTGCTTGAATCGAGACATGGACGCCGTGAGCGCTGCGTTCCGGGCCCATCCGCGGGTCGACTTCCTGCCGGCGCGGATGCGGGACCGCGCGGCGCACGACGGCCCGCTCGACATCGGGCACGGACAGACCAACTCGCAGCCGCGCACGGTGGCGGACATGCTGCGGCTGCTCGACGTGCGACCGGGAGACCGCATCCTCGACGTCGGCTGTGGCTCGGGCTGGACCACCGCGCTGCTCGCCGAGCTCACCGGACCGAACGGGCTGGTGCTCGGGGTCGAGCTGGAGCCGGACCTGGTCGACTTCGGCTCCGCGAACCTGACCCGCACCGGCCAGCCGTGGGCCCGGATCGAGCAGGCCGACCCGGCCGAGCTGGGCCGACCGCAGGAGGCGCCGTACGACCGGATCCTGGTCTCCGCGGAGGCCCGCACCCTGCCCGACGACCTGGTCGCCCAGCTCACCGACGAAGGCCGGATGGTGATCCCGGTCGCGGGCAGGCTGCTCCGGGTGGTGGCCGCGAGCGAGGGGCCGCCCGCGGTGACGCGGCACGGCAACTACCTGTTCGTGCCGCTGCGGTGAGGCCCGCGCCCCTGGCCTCCGTATGCTTCGGCCGGTGGGGAGCACGGAGCAGACACGCGTGACCTCGGTCGACAACTTCCGGGACGTCGCCGGGTCCCCGGACCTGCGCACGGCCGACGGCGACCGGCTCCGTCAGGGGGTGCTCTACCGCTCCAGCGAGCTGCAACCGAGCCCGGCGGACGTGCTCGCGCTGACCGGGCTGCGGCTGCGGGCGATCCACGACCTCCGCGTCCCCGACGAGGTGGCAGCGCACCCGGACGCGGTGCTGCCCGGCGCCGCCTGGGAGGGCTTCCCGGTGCCCGGGGTCCCCGTGGACGAGGTGCTCGAGCTGCCCGACGAGGCGGCCGCCGTCGCGATGATGGAGCGGATGTACCGCGGGTTCGTCGACGATCCCGCAGCCCGGCGGTCACTCGGCGCGATGCTCAGCCGGGTCGCCACCATCGACGGGCCGCAGCTGATCCACTGCACCAGCGGCCGGGACCGGACCGGCTGGGCGGTGGCCCTGCTGCTGCACCTCGCCGGCGTACCCGACGAGCAGGTTCTCGCGGACTACCTCGCCGCCGACGAGGGCGCGCGGGCCACCCGAGCCTGGTACGCCACCCTGGTCGAGAGCGGACGCGGCCCCGCCATGGTCCGGGTCTTCGAGCGGGTGCTCACCGCGGACGAGGGCTACCTCGCCACGTCCTACCTGGCGGTCGCGCGCTCCTACGGCTCGCTCGAGACCTACCTGAGTGCCGGGCTCGGGCTGGGCGAGCAGACCCTGGCCCGGCTGCGCGTGCTGCTGCGCGGCTAGGGCCGGTCGTCGGCCGGCTCGTGCGGCTCGGCCGGCTCCGTCGGCTCGGCCTGCTCCTCCGGCTCGTCCCGGCGGGCGGCGAACGACACCTCGACGGTCTCGAACCCCTTGTGGCGCTGGGCCTGGGCGTAGAGGCCGTAGGCCTTGCGGTCGGCGTCGGTCAGCTCGACCCGGTCGGTGAACGGCGTCAGCAGCGCGCGCGGCCAGAGGTGCCGTGCCACCACCACGTTGACCTCCATGCCGAGGACGCCGGTCACGGCCGCGATGTAGATGATCCCGATCAGTCCGAGGACCAGGCCGAAGGTCTGGTTCATCGCGGTGGTCTCCGCCAGCACCCGGGTGGCGTAGAGGGTGCCGAGGTACTGGATTGCCTGCCACAGCACCGCCACCACGAAGGCCCCCGGGGCAGCGCTGCGCCAGCCACGGTCACCGGCGGCCGCGAGCCGGAACAGCAGGGTCAGCACCGCGCCGATCATCAAGAAGGTGGCGACCAGGATCAGCCAGCGCAGGGTCGTGTTGACCCGTGGGCCGAAGACCTCGGTGCTGCTGCTCAGGGCGGACAGCACGCTGAGCACCAGCACCGCCAGACCGGCCGTGGCCAGGAGCAGCAGGCTGCGCAGGCGGAGCAGGAACGGGTTCGGACGACTGTTGCGCGGCACCGACCAGGAGATGTTCATCGCGTTCTGGATCGCCTGGCCGAGCCCGAGCGAGCCGTAGAGCGCCGCCAACGACCCGATCACCACGCCGGCGGTCGATCCCTGCAGTCCCTCGGGACGCCCCAGCTGCTCCCCGATGATCGGAAACTGGCTCAGCGTGGAGTTGAGGACCTCGGCCTGCAACGCGGGACGCCCCTCGAGGATGAACCCGAAGATCGACGAGGCCAGCAGCAGCAGCGGGAAGATCGCGATGAACGCGTAGTACGTGATGATCGCCGCCAGGTAGTTGCCCTGGTCGTCGAAGTACTTGTAGATGATCGCGATCGGCACCCCGAACAGCGGGAAACGGCGCTGGACCCGGTCCACCGGGCCGACTCGTGGGCTCACGTCCGCACGGTATCGGCCCGGTGGCTGGAACGGTCGCCTGCCGGCGCCTCAGTAGGACTTGGGCAGGCCCAGCGAGTGCATCGCGACGAAGTTCAGGATCATCTCGCGGCTGACCGGCGCGATCCGTCCGGCTCGGGTCGCCACCAGCAGCCCGGCCATGCCGTACTCCTCGGTGATCCCGTTGCCGCCGTGGGTCTGCACGGCCCGGTCCGCGGCGTCGCACGCGGCCTCCGCGGCGGCGTACTTCGCCATGTTGGCTGCCTCACCCGCCGCCAGGTCGTCACCCGCGTCCAGCAGCGCCGCGGCCTTCTGCGTCATCAGCCGGGCGAGCTCGATCTCGATCTTCGACTGCGCCAAGGGGTGCGCGATCGCCTGGTGGGAGCCGATCGGGTCCTTGAAGACGGTGCGCTCCTTGGCGTACGCCGTCGCCTTCTCGAGCGCGAACCTGGCCAGCCCGGTCGAGAACGACGCCGCCATGATCCGCTCGGGGTTCAGCCCGGCGAACAGCTGCACCAGACCGGCGTCCTCGTCGCCGACCAGCGCCGTGGCGGGCAGCCGGACGTCGTCGATGAAGACCTGGAACTGCAGCTCCGGGGAGACGATCTCCATCGGGATCGGGCGGTACTCGAGTCCGTCGGCGTCGGTGGGGACGACGAACAGGCACGGCTTGAGCTTGCCGGTGCGGGCGTCCTCGGTGCGGGCGACGACCAGCACGTGGTCGGCCTCGTCGACCCCGGAGATGTAGATCTTCCGGCCGGTGAGCACCCACTCGTCGCCGTCGCGGCGGGCGGTGGTGGAGATGTTGTGCGAGTTGGTGCCGGCGTCCGGCTCGGTGATCGCGAACGCCATCGTGCCGGTGCCGTCGGCGATCCCCGGCAGCCACTGCTTCTTCTGCTCCTCGGTCCCGTACCGGCTGATCACCGTTCCGCAGATCGCCGGGCTCACCACCATCATCAGCAGCGGGCAGCCCTGGGCGGCCAGCTCCTCGCAGACCGCGGCGATGTCGCCGATGCCGCCCCCGCCGCCGCCGTACTCCTCGGGGATGTTGATGCCGAGGTAGCCGAACTTGCCGATCTCCAGCCACAGGTCGGTGGTCTTGCCACCGCTGCGGGCCTGGGCGGTGAAGTAGTCCCGGCCGTAGGTCTTCGCGAGCCTGGCCACCTCACGGCGCAAGGCCTGGCGCTCGTCGGTCTCGCTGAAGGCGATCTGGGTCATGCCTGCTCCTCGATGGTTGGGTCACTCGAGACCACGGCCAGGACTTCGCCGGAGGCGACCTGGGTCCCGGCCTTCACGTCCAGCTGGGTGACGGTGCCGTCGTACGGCGCCCCCACGGTGTGCTGCATCTTCATCGCCTCCAGGACCAGGACCGGTTGGCCTGCGACGACCGCGGCGCCGAGCTCGACCGCCACGCTCACGACCGTCCCCGGCATCGGGGCGAGCAGGGAGCCGCTGGCGACGGCGGCCGCCGGGTCGGTGAACCTCGGCACCCGGGTGAGCCGGACGTGTCCGCCCGGCGAGTCGACGTCGACGTGCTCACCGGTGACGACGACGGCGTACCTGGTCGTCACGCCGTCGACATTCAGCGTCACCGCATCCGGACTCGCCGCGACGACGTCGTAGCCGTCCACCAGGTAGCCGTCCCGGCCGCCGAGCCACACGACGTCGAGCCGGTCGGCGGTCTCGGCCGCTGCCGTGTGGAAGCTGGTCACCTGGGCCTGGGAGACGACGTTGCGCCAGGCCACCGGCACGCCCCGCTGCACCGTGCGCATGCTCCGGGCCTGCTCGGCCAGCGCGATGGCGGCAGCGGTGGCCGCGTCGCGGGGGGTACCTCCGCGTTGATCGATCGATCGATCAACCAGGCCCCCCTGCAGGAACGCGGTGCTGAGCCGGCCGTCGAGGAACGCCTCGTCGCGCAGGATCCCGACCAGCAGGTCCCGGTTGGTCGTGACGCCGTGCACCCGGGCCCTGGCCAGGGCTGCGGAGAGCTGACGGGCCGCCTGCTCCCGGGTCGGCGCCCAGGAGATCAGCTTGGCGAGCATCGCGTCGTAGTGCGTCGACACCACACTCCCGGTCACGAAACCGGAGTCCAGCCGCAGTCCGAACCGGTCGAGCCGGTCGAACTCCACCGCGACCCCGGGGACCTCGAGCAGGTCGAGGGTGCCGCTCTGCGGCTGCCAGTCGGACGCCGGGTCCTCGGCGTACAGCCGGACCTCGATCGCGTGCCCGACGGGACCTCGGGTCGCGTCGCCGGTCGGAGTCGGGGTCAGCGCCCGCTCCTCGGCGACCGCGATCTGCAGCTCGACGAGGTCCACTCCGTGCACCAGCTCGGTGACCGGGTGCTCGACCTGGAGCCGGGTGTTCATCTCCAGGAACCAGAACCGGGTCGGGTCGCTCGCGTCCACCAGGAACTCGACCGTGCCCGCGCCGAGGTAGGAGATCGCCTCCGCCGCCGCCCGGGCGGCATCGTGCAAGGCGCTCCGGGCCTGCTCCGACAGGCCGGGGGCCGGGGACTCCTCGACGACCTTCTGGTGGCGTCGCTGGATCGAGCAGTCGCGTTCACCCAGGACCAGCACACCGTCGGCGTGACCGACCACCTGGACCTCGATGTGGCGACCGTGCTCGACGTACGGCTCGAGGAAGACGGTGCCGTCGCCGAAGGCTGAGAGGGCCTCCGCCTCCGCCCGGGCAGTCTCGGCAGGCAGCTCGGCGAGCGTACGCACGATCCGCATGCCGCGGCCGCCGCCGCCGGCAGACGCCTTGACCAGCAGGGGCAGGTCGGCCTCGGTCACCTGGTCCGGTGCGTGGTTGGCCAGCACCGGGACGCCGGCTCCGGCCAGCAGCTCCTTGGCCGCGATCTTGGAGCCCATCTGCTCGATCGACTCCGGAGCCGGGCCGACCCAGACCAGGCCGGCGGCGAGGACGGCGCGGGCGAAGTCGGCGTTCTCCGAGAGGAAGCCGTAGCCCGGGTGGATCGCATCGGCCCCGCTGCGCCGGGCGGCGTCCAGCAGCAGGTCGGCGCGCAGGTAGGTCTCCGCGGGAGCCGAGCCGGGCAGCGGCACGGCGTGGTCGGCCTCGGCCACGAAGGGCAGGTGCGCGTCGGCCTCGGAGTGAACGGCCACCGTCTCGATGCCGAGCCGGCGGCAGGTCGCGAAGACCCGGCGCGCGATCTCGCCGCGGTTGGCGACCAGCAGTCGCGTGATCGTCATCCCGCTCACATCCTGAAGACGCCGAAGCGGTCGGTGCCGCTGAAGGCTGCGTTGTCGATCACGGACAGGCAGATGGCCAGCACGGTGCGGGTGTCGCGAGGGTCGATCACACCGTCGTCGTACAGCATCCCGGACAGGAAGTGCGGCAGGCTCTGCTCCTCGACCGACGACTCGATGAAGGCCCGCATCCCGGCGTCCGCCTGATCGTCGTACGGCGCGCCCTTGGCCTCGGCCGCGGCCCGGGCGACGATCGAGAGCACCCCGGCGAGCTGGGCCGGGCCCATCACGGCGGACTTCGCCGACGGCCAGGTGAAGAGGAAGCGCGGGTCGAAGGCGCGGCCGTTCATGCCGTAGTTCCCGGCGCCGTACGACGCCCCCATGATCACGCTCAGGTGCGGGACCGTGGAGTTGCTGACCGCGTTGATCATCATCGCGCCGTGCTTGATGATGCCGCCCTGCTCGTACTCCTTGCCGACCATGTAGCCGGTGGTGTTGTGCAGGAAGAGCAGCGGGACGTCGATCTGGTTGGCGAGCTGGATGAACTGCGTCGCCTTCTGGGCCTCCTCGGAGAAGAGCACGCCCTGCGCGTTGGCGAGGATCCCGATCTGGCGGCCATGGATCCGGGCCCAGCCGGTGACCAGCGAGGGGCCGTAGAGCGGCTTGAACTCGTCGAACGGCTGCCCGTTGCGCTCGCTCGTGCCGTCGCAGATCCGGGTGATCACCTCGCGCGGGTCGAACGGCTCCTTGAGGTCGGTCGGGACCAGGTCGAGCAGCTGGTCGGGGTCCGCATCCGGCTCGGCCCAGGTCCGCACCGCCTCGGGACGGGCCTTGCGCCAGTTGAGCCGCGCGACGATGCGCCGGCCGATCCGCAGCGCGTCGTGCTCGTCCTCGGCGAGGTAGTCGGCCAGGCCGGACGTGCGCGCATGCATCTCGGCGCCGCCGAGCGACTCGTCGTCGGACTCCTCCCCGGTGGCCATCTTCACCAGCGGCGGACCGCCGAGGAAGACCTTCGCCTGCTCGCGGACCATCACGGTGTAGTCGCTCATGCCCGGGACGTAGGCCCCACCCGCGGTCGAGTTGCCGAAGACCAGGGCGATCGTCGGGACCTTGGCGGCCGACGACCGGGTGAGGTCGCGGAAGAGCTTGCCGCCCGGGATGAAGATCTCCTTCTGGGTCGGCAGGTCGGCGCCGCCGGACTCGACGAGCGAGACCGTGGGCAGCCGGTTCTCCTCGGCGATCTGGGAGGCCCGGAAGATCTTCTTGACCGTCCAGGGGTTGGAGGCGCCGCCCTTCACCGACGGGTCGTTGGCGGTGATCAGGCACTCGACGCCCTCGATCACGCCGATGCCGGTGACCACGCTCGCCCCGACGGCGAAGTCGGAGCCCCAGCCGGCCAGTGGGGACAGCTCGAGGAACGCCGACCCCTCGTCGATCAGCAGCTCGATCCGTTCGCGGGGCATCAGCCTGCCGCGGGCGTGGTGGCGGGCGACGTACTTGTCGCCGCCGCCGGCCACTGCCTTCGCGTGCTCGGCGTCGAGGTCGGCGAGCTTGGCGAGCATCGCGTCGCGGTTGCTCATGGGGCGTACCCCAGCAGTCGCGCGGCCAGATCGGTCAACACTTCGGTGGCTCCTCCTCCGATGGGCAGGATCCGGGCGTCGCGGTAGTGCCGCTCCACCTCGGTCCCGTGCAGGTAACCCGTGCCGCCGTGCAGCTGGACGGCCTGGTCGCACACGTAGGTCGCACAGTCGACGGCGGTCTGCTTGGCGAGGCACGCCTCGGCCACGACGTTCTCCCCGGCGACGTGACGCGCCGCGACCGCGTGCGTGTAGCTGCGCGCCACCTCGACCTGGCGGTGCATCTCGACCAGCGTGTGGCGCACGACCTGGTTGGCGACCAGCGGGCGGCCGAACGTCTTGCGGTCGCGGGCGTACGCCGCGGTCAGCTCCAGCGACCGCGCCGCGATGCCGTAGGCGTGCACGGCCAGGGCGATCCGCTCGACGACGAACTGCTCCGCGATCTGCCCGAAGCCGGAGCTCTCGGCCCCGACCAGGTTGGCGACCGGCACCCGGGCGTCGACGAACGAGAGCTCGGCGGTGTCGGAGCAGTGCCACCCCATCTTCGCCAGCGTTCGGTCGACGGTGAAGCCGGGCGTGCCCTTCTCGACCACCAGCAGGCTCACGCCGGCGTACCCCTCGCCGCCGGTGCGCACCGCGGTGGTGACGAAGTCGGCGCGTACGCCGCTGGTGATGAACGTCTTGGTGCCGTTGACGACGTAGTGATCCCCGTCGCGGACGGCCGTCGTACGCAGGCCCGCGACGTCGGAGCCGCCACCGGGCTCGGTGATCGCGAGCGCACCGATCTTCTCGCCGGCCAGGGTGGGACGGACGAAGCGGTCGACCAGGTCGGCCGAGCCGTTCGCCGCCAGGTGGGGCAGCGCGATGCCGCCCGTGAAGAGCGCGGCCATCAGCCCGCTGGACGCCCCGGCCTCGAACATCCCCTCCTGGAGCGCGATCGAGTCGAGCAGGTCGCCGCCCTCCCCGCCGACCGACTCGGGGAACGAGACCCCGAGCAGTCCCTGCTCGGCCGCGGCCAGGTGCAGCTCTCGCGGCACGGTCTGCGCGTCCTCCCACTCCTGCAGGTACGGCGCGACCTCGCGGCGTACGAACTCGCTCGCTGCGTCCCGCAGTGCCCGGCGGTCGTCGGTGAGGGTGGCGATCATGCCGAGTCTCTCGGGGTTGCTTCACCGTGCGCTGCTTCACCACGGGATGCAGTCGAAGTGTCGCTTCCCATGGTGAATTCGCCGTGGGAAGTGGCAGTTCGACTGCATCCCATGGTGAAGCTGTGACGACGGGGACCAACTCGGGTGGGGGCAGTCACAGCAGGCCCTCCTGGATGTGCACGAACCGCGACCGGACCCACTCGCCGAGCCCCTTGGCCTGCGGGTCGAAGCGGGTGGAGGCCGCGACCCCCTGGCCGAGCAGGCCGTGGATCACGACGTTGACGGCGCCGAGGTTGGGCAGCACGTAGACATCGATCTCGAGGTCGGCGGCCTCGGGCACCAGCTCGCGGATCTTCTTCGCGGTGACCAGCTTGGCCAGCCAGGTCACCCTGGCGGTGTACTTGTCAGAGCCGTCGTGTGCGACCCAGAGCCCGAGGTTGGCGTCGCCGCCCTTGTCGCCCGAGCGCGCGTGCACGAACGTGCCGAGCGGCAGTCGTCGGTTGAGCGAGTCGGGCGGCGCCGGGTACGGCGAGGGGCGGATCCCGGCTGCCGGCTCGGGCTCGGCGAACTCGGTGGGGTCGGGGACCACCTCCCGCGCACCGTCGGCGTGGACCACGGTCTGGGTGACGACCGCGCGGTCGACGTACTCGGCCCGGTAGATGCCGTACGGCGTCGGCGGCCCGGGCGGGCCGGTCAGCGTGAACCCCGGGTAGGAGCCGAGCGCGAGCTCGACCGCGGGTCCGGTGAACGCGCGGGCGACCGGCTCGGGCTTCGGGTCCTGCACGGTGCATCGCAGCAGGCAGGACGCACCCTCCTCGGTGTCCGCGTTCGGAGCGGGCAGGGCGGTCCGGGTCCACGTGACGGAGGCTGCGCTCAGCAGGGGCGTGAGCTGCTCCTGCAGCCACTCCGCCTTGGCCTCGATCTCGAGCCCGGTCAGCACGAACTCCATCGAGTTGCGCCACCCGCCGAGCTCGTTGACGCAGACCTTCAGCCGGGCCGGCGGCGCCTGGCCGCGTACGCCGTTGATCGCGACCCGGTCCGGGGCCCGCTGCGTGAGCTCGACCGAGTCGAGCCGGGTGGTGACGTCGGGGCCGAGGTACTGCGTGGACTGGATCTCGTAGACCAGCTGGGCCGTGACCGTGTCCACGGTGACCGCCCCGCCGGTGTCGTCGTGCTTGGTGATCACACAGGACCCGTCCGGCGAGATCTCCGCGATCGGGAACCCGAGGGGCTGGGCCGACCGGGGCAGCGAGCGGAAGCCCGAGAAGTTGCCCCCCGTGGCCTGCGTACCGCACTCCAGCACGTGCCCGGCGACCACCGCGCCGGCGAGCTCGTCGTACGCCGTCGGCGCCCAGCCGAAGTGCGCGACCGCCGGCCCGACCACGAGCGACGCATCGGTGACCCGGCCGGTCACCACGACCTCGGCGCCGCCGCGCAGCGCCGCCGCGATGCCGAACCCGCCGAGGTAGGCGTTGGCGGTCAGCGCACCCTCGAAGCCCCCTTCGCGTCTCTGGCCCCGCAGGTCGTCGCCCTCGACGTGGGCGACCGCCACGTCCAGCCCCAGACCCCGGGCCAGCTCGCGCACCTGGTCGGCGAGCCCGGCCGGGTTGAGGCCACCGGCGTTGCTGACGATCCGGACGCCGCGCTCGAGCGCGAGCCCGAGGCAGTCCTCGAGCTGGCGCAGGTGGGTCCGCGCGTAGCCCAGCGCCGGGTCCTTCAGGGCGTCCTTGCCGAGGATCAGCATGGTCAGCTCGGCGAGATAGTCCCCGGTGAGGACGTCGAGCTGCCCACCCTCGAGCATCTCGCGCATCGCGGAGAGCCGGTCACCGTAGAAGCCGGAGCAGTTCCCGATCCGCAGCACGTGGGGAGTGGTCGGGCTCACCGCTGCTCGCGTCCCGTGCCGGGTGGACCGGCGAAGCACTGGGCGATGTCGAGCCAGCCGTCCGCGTCCGCGCCGGTCGCCACCAGGTCGGTGTTGTGCCGGTGGCAGCGTTGGGTGACCAGCAGGCAGAAGTCGTACGCCGAGCCGGTGACCCGCTGGGCCGCGCCTTCGGGGCCCCAGGCCCAGAGCTCCCCCGACGGGGCGGTCAGCTCGACCCGGAACTCCTCGCGCGGAGCCGGCAGCCGATGGACCGAGAAGGCGAAGTCCCGGGTGCGGACCCCGAGGTGGGCCACGTGCCGGATCCGGTCGGTCACCACCGGGTCGAGTCCGAGGGCGGCGAAGACGTCCAGCGAGTGCGCCCAGGTCTCCATGAACCGGGCCGTCGCCATCGACGCCGCCGACATCGGCGGCCCGAACCACGGCAGCTTCTGTCCCGGCGGCAGCTCGCGGAGGGCGGTGCGCAGCGACTCCCGAGCCGAGCCCCAGCGGGCGAGCAAGGCGGCCGGCTTGAGCCGGGCCACCTCGAGGGCCGCCGCGTCGACGAACCCGTCGGGGTCGGCCGCCGCCTGCAGCACCAGCTCGTCCCAGGCCTGCTGGTCGGTCGCCGCCATCACCGCCACCTCGTCGGTCCAGAGCAGATGGGCGATCTGGGTCGACACGTCCCAGCCGACGGCTGGGGTCGGCGTACTCCACGCGGCGTCGTCGAGCCCGGCCACGGCGTTCCAGAGCTGGTCCCCCTCGGCGGCGAGGTCGTCGAGCAGGCTGTCGAGCAGGCTGTCGCTCGGGCGGGTGCGCTCGGTCATGGGGTCTCCTGGTCCGGCGTGGCGAAGGTGGCGTCGAGCGCGCGCGCCCAGCGGTCGAGGATCCGACTGCGGCGGCGGGCGTCGTCGGCGATCGTGTCGGCCAGGCCGAGACCGCGCACCAGGTCGAGGGTGGCCTGCACCAGCTCGCGCTCGCCGGGGCGCGACTCGTCGACCCCGAGCAGCTCGACCGTGAGGCGGTGCGTCTCCCGGCCGATCCGCTGCTCGAGCGGGCCGACCGCAGCCAGCAGGGCGGGATCGGTGCGGGCCGCCACCCAGAGCTCGAGGGCGGCGATGAAGACCGGGGACGAGAAGTGGTCCCCGAGCATCTGCAGCACCGCGCGGGTACGCCGCGGGCCTCGCGGCAGCCTGTCCGCGGCTGCGGCCAGCTCCGCGCCACGCACCTCGGTCAGGTGCTCGACCGCCGCCACGACCAGGTCGTTCTTGGTCGGGAAGTGGTGCAGCTGCGCTCCCCGGCTCACCCCGGCCCGCTCGGAGACCAGCGTGGTCGACGTCCCGGCGAAGCCGCGCTCGACCAGGCACTCGACGGTGGCCTCCAGCAGCCGGGCCCGCATCAGCCGGGTGCGCTCCTCCTGGGGAACTCGGGAGGTCCCAGCAGAGGTCGCGGGCTGGCTGGTCATCCGGTCAGCATGGTCGTCGGCCAACAAACAGTCAACCCTGTCTGTAAGTTGGGACGACGTTCAGTCGAGGCGGGCGACCAGCGGGAGCCGGGAGCGTGCTGTGGCACCGACGATCAGCGCCGTGAGCAGCGGGAGACCGACCACCAGGGTGGCGATCAGCAACCACGGGATGTCGAGGAACGGGCCCACCGAGACTCCCGACGCCGACGCGAAGCCGGACCCTTCGACGGTGACGGAGTCGCCCGGCTGGTAGGTCAGCGGATAGGTGATCGCGATCCCCGGGATGAACCCGATCACTGCTCCGATGAGTGCGCCGACCGCCCCGACCACGACGGCGTACGCCGCGGCCACCCCACGCCTGGTCCGGGGGGCGGCGCCCACTGCGGACAGGGTGGCCAGGTCGGGGCGGGCGTCGGACAACGCCAGGAAGGTCGCCGTGAGCGTGCCGCCGAGCATCAGCACGGCACCGAGGGCGCCCAGGATCAGCTGGACGACGACCGTCGTGTCGCTGGGCTGGTACCCGCGCTCCACGTAGACCGAGGCGTCGGTGGAGATTCCTCCGACGATCTCGACGAGGTCGGCCTCTTGCTCCGGCGTGATCTCGGCTCCGGAGAGAGCGATCCCCACCTGCGCCACCGTGACCTCGAGCTGGCGGGCGGCCTCGGGCGAGAGAACGAACTGGGGTCCGGTCGGCGCCGCCGCCGGACCACAGGAAGTACGCCGGCAGCCTGCCGGCCGGTGCTCCGTGGCGGTCCTCGTCGCCCGGGGTGGAACCGGTCGATCGCGATCCGGACCCGGTCGTCTCGACCGGGCGATCGGCGAAGACGACGACCCCGCCGGCCGCCAGCTCGGCCTCGGCGGCCCGGCGGTCCTCGTCGGAGATCCCCAACAGGCCGGGCGGCAGCTCGCCACTCGCTCACCAGCTGGCTCGATCCCAGCGTGGAGCCGTAGCTCGAGCGCACCGGACCCAGCCCGGGCACCGTGACGTCCGCGTAGACGTAGGAGTTCCGGTCTCGCTCCATCACCCCGTTCACTGCCGTGGCTTTGACCCCAGGCATGGCCCGCTCGACCGCTGCCTGCAGCGCCGACCAGTCCCCGACGATCCCGGGATGGGTGACCACGCCGACGCCGGCGCTCAGCGCTGGTTCGTAGGTGGCGCGGTACTGCGCCTCGTCGCTGGAGGTAGCGATGCCCAGCGCCACCACTCCCGCCACCGTCGCCGCGACCGCAGCCACGGCGGGGACGGTGCGGCTGCGGTGCCGGGCGGCGTCCCGGACGGCGTAGCGCAGCACCAGCGGGAGGCGCGCGGAACCGCGGGCCAGCACGACCAGCACGACGGGGAGGAGCAGCACCATGCCCAGCACCGAGAGGATCGCGGAGCCGGCGATGAACAGCTCGCCGTTGCCCTGCGCCGTGGCGCCGTACACCGCGCCGGCGATGCCGAGCCCGAGCAGGAGCAGGCCGAGCAGGGGTGAGCGCAGCGAGGCCTTGCGGTCGCCCCGCCGGCCGGCCAGCACCGCGACGACGTCCTGGCGCGACGCGATCCAGGCCGGCACCACGGCCGCCAGGAACGCACTGAGCAGACCGAAGGCGGCGATCGCGGCCAGATAGCGCCAGGGCACCTCGAACGGCCCGAACCAGGCTCCGGAGAAGCGCTGCACGAACGGCAGGGCGGCCCAGCCGGTGAGGACGCCGAGCCCGACCCCGACCCCGGCCGCGACACCCCCGAGCACCACGGCCCCGGCCAGGACCACGCGCCGGGACTGGGCGGGGGTCCCGCCGGTGGCCGCCATCAGGGCGAGGTTGCGTGACTGCCGCCGGGCGCCGACCGCGAACGCCGGCCCAGCGAGCAGCACGACCTCGAGCAGTGCCATCACGACAACCAGGACGATCACGGCGAGCAGATCGCTTGTGCGCTGTCCGACCAGCTCCTGGACCTCGGGCGGGAACGGAGGCGGATCGATCACCACGGCCCGGGAGAGCACCACCGCTCCCAGCTGGTTCAGCTGCCGGACCTGGGTCCAGCTGACCGGGGCGCCGTCGACAAGCCAGCTGTCGCTGCCCATCCCGTTCTCCAGGAGCTCGGCGCCGAGGCTGCCTGCCGGGCCGGCCACGACGGGTCGGTCGCGCACGGTGGTGGACTCGGCGACGCCGACGATCGTCGGGTCCGTCGACTCGTCGTAGCTCAGGTCGAGCGGTCGGCCCACGGCGTACCCCTTGGCCACCAGGGCGGCGTTCACCACCACCTCGTCGGGAGCCGACGGCCATCGACCGGAGGTCAGCCGGAACAGCCCCGCCGTCAGCGGGTCGCGCAGGTCGATCTCGGTGGCCTCGGCGTCGGCGACCCCGAGCGGCGTCACGACGCCGACCGACCCCTGCCGCCGGGCCACCAGGCGGGCTCCGCCGAGCATGGCGGAGACGCGCTTCGCCGTCACCGGCTCGCCCACCGCCGCGCCGGTCCACGTCATGAAGTCGTGAGGGTCCGGAGCCTGCAGCACCTGGCCGGCGCTCGGGTCCTGCGTCCGGACGACCTCGGCCTGCGCTGCCCCGAGCCGCCGGTCCAGCCCTTCGACCGTGGAGACGTCCTGGGTCTGCATCACGACGGCAGCCGCACTGACGGCCAGGACCGGCAGCGCGATCATGACGAGCACCAGGATGCTGCGGCCCCTGGCCCGCATGGCCTCCCGTCTGGCCAGGCGCAGGGACAGCCGCCACCCGTTCAGCCAGCCCATCGACCCACTCATCGACCCCCTCATCGACCCAGCCCGGTCTCGAGCAGGTCGTCGACCGGGTCCGCGCCGGACTCGTCGACGATCACTCCGTCCCGCAGGAAGACGACCCGGTCGGCCCAGGCCGCGTGCCGAGCCTCGTGGGTCACGAGTACGCCGGCCGCACCCGCGTCGCAGCGCGCTCGGAGCAGCCGGAGGATCTCCTCGCCGGTCTCGGTGTCGAGCGCGCCGGTGGGCTCGTCGGCCAGGATCAGCCGGCGCTCCCCCACGATCGCCCGAGCGATCGCCACTCGCTGCTGCTGTCCGCCGGACATGTCGTCCGGGAACCGGTTCCACAGCTCACCGATCCCGACCTCGTCCAGCGCTGCCCGGGCCGCCTTGCGTGCTGCACCCGACCCCTGGCCGTCGAGCTCGCGGGGCAGGGCGACGTTCTCCGCCGCGGTCAAGGCGGGGATCAGGTTGAAGTCCTGGAAGACGTAGCCGATCGACGTTCGCCGCATCCGGGCGCGACCCTTGTTGCCCAGCGTGGCCAGGTCCTGGCCCTCGACCGACACCGTGCCGGTCGTGGGAGCGTCGAGCCCGCCGGCCAGCGTGAGCAGGGTGGACTTGCCCGAGCCGGACGGGCCCATCACGGCGACCAGCTCGCCGGGGTGCGCCCGGAAGGAGACACTGCGCAGCGCGTGCACCTCGGTGGCGCCGGTGCCGTGGACCCGGGTGACGGAGTCGAG
>CAWGWW010000015.1:0-159135 GCA_963826415.1 uncultured Actinomycetota bacterium
GTTCGCCGTGGACACGATGAAGCGGACGACCCGGTTGCTGGTGTCGGCGATCTCGTAGCCGGCGGGAATCGAGCAGTCACCGGTCCGTCGGCCATGGCGATCGGACCGCCTGCTCGACGTCGTCCGGCGTCGAGGCCGGTCATCATGATCGAGCCGGAGTCGAGCGCCTCGGGCCGCTCGATCGAGTCGCGCAGCGTGATGGCCGGGAAGCCGAGGATCGAGGACTCCTCGGCGATCGTGCCCGAGTCCGAGAGCACGCAGGCGGCCTCGCAGCTGGAGGTGGTTGTAGTCGTGGAAGCCGAACGGCTCCATGCCAGCGGATCGTCTCCGTCGACGGTCTCGCCGAGGCCTCCAGCCGCTTCCGCGTGCGTGGGTGCGTCGAGACCACGATCGGCAGGTCGCCACGCGCCTGCACCCGCTCCAGGCAGTCGAGCAGCAGCGGAGCCGGTCCGGGCGGTCGACGTTCTCCTCGCGGTGGGCGCTCACCAGGAAGTAGCCACCCGGCGTCGAGCCCGAGCGCTCGAGGACGTCGGAGGCCTCGATCTGGTCGCGGAAGTGCTCGAGCACCTCACGCATCGGTGACCCGGTCACGATCACCCGGCGCGGGTGAAGACCCTCGGCCAGCAGGTTGCGGCGGGCGTGCTCGGTGTAGGCGAGGTTGAAGTCGGCGACGTGGTCGACCAGGCGCCGGTTGGTCTCCTCCGGGACGTTCTCGTCGAAGCAGCGGTTGCCGGCCTCCATGTGGTAGGTCGGGATCCGCATGCGCTTGGCCATCACCGCGGCGATGCAGGAGTTCGTGTCGCCGAGCACCAGCACCGCGTCGGGCTGCTCCTGCAGGAGCACCTGCTCGGTCTTGATCAGCGTCGCCACCCAGCACGCGACCCGAGCGATGCGTGTCCACGTCGAGGTAGTGGTCGGGCGCCCGCAGGCCGAGGTCGTCGAAGAAGACCTGGTTGAGCTGGTGGTCGTAGTTCTGGCCGGTGTGCACGAGGACGTGGTCGATCCCCTCCGTCGCGTCGAGCCGCGCGATCACCCGGGACAGCCGGATGATCTCCGGGCGGGTCCCGACGATCGTCATCACCTTCACGGCAGGCGCCACCTTCTCGGGGTACTGGTCGGGGTTCTCGGGGTCGAGCAGCTGGTCGGCCCAGAACATCGTGACCAGCTCGGTGTCGCCCACGTTGCGGATGTTGTGCACCCACAGCGTGGGCATGTCGACGAACGACGGGCGGTCGCCGCTGAGCCGGAAGGTCACCACGTCGTCGTGCAGCAGCCGGCGCAGAGCTGATCTCGGCCTCGCCGCTGCACCACGAAGAAGCGCTCCACCTTGTGCAGGTGGTAGTGGTCGCCGCGCGTCGCCCGGGCCTGGTGGTGGAGACGAAGGACTGCCCGGTGCCGCCGTGGGCACGGACGGTCTCGAACAGCTCGCCGCGCTCGTCGGCGTGCACCTGCGGCGCGAGCGGCCACATGCCGGGGAAGGCGGCGCGCGGTAGGTGTTGAAGAGGTTGACCTCGAAGCGACCGGGCAACGGGGGGATCTCGCCGCGCGTCGCGTACAGCGCGTGCGCCGTCTCGAGCAGGGCCAGCACCTCGCCGATCCCGCGCGGCTCGCCCTCGACCGTCCGGCGCTCGCTGCGCCCGATCGAGTCGAGGACTCGCGCGCAGCGTCCTGGGCGTGCAGCAGCGGGATCTGGCGGTCGCCGGTCACGCTCGGCCGGCGCCCGGCAGCCACCTCGTGGGCGAACGTCGCCACGAAGGAGTTGTACGCCGGTCGGCCGTGCTCACCGAAGAGGTTGGGCAGCAGCAGGTCGGCGAAGTGGCCTCCCGCGGCCTGGACGGCACCGCGCGAGCACGGTCGGCGGCGGTGGCCTTGCCCCGGCCGTAGGGGTTGTCCAGCTCGGCCTGGACCGAGTTGGCGTAGACCACGTCGATCGGCCGATCCTGGCCAGCGAGGGCGTCGGCGAGGCCTCGGGCGAGCGCGACGTTGCCCTCCTCGACCTCTTCGTCGGTCTCGGCACGGTTCACCCCGGCCAGGTGGAGCACGGCGTCGACGCCATCCAGGGCTGCCGCGAGCCGCTGCGGGGTCGGCGTACTCCTGCCGCCCGATGCGGACCGCGTCGACGCCGTTCAGGGCGCGCAGCCGGCAGGCGGTGTGCCACCCGAGGAATCCGTGGCCACCGGTGATCGCGATCTTCATCGGGTCTCCCCCGTCGTGAGCGACTGCCAGCCCTCTCGACCGACCGGCGGCTGCCACCCGGCGTCCGTCAGCCAGCTGGGGGCCTGCGCCTGACCGAGCCAGAGCAGCTCCAGCCGTCGGGCGTTGGCCGCCGTGGGCTGGTGGACCCGTCCGACCAGCTTGGCCGCAGCCACCAGCGAGCGAGCGAGCGCACGCGGGAGCCGCAGCGGCGAGCGCCCACCGGAGAGGTCGCTCATCAGGGTCGTCACGGTCACCCCTTCGGAAGGATGGTGGACGACCGCGGGAGGCACCTTGTCGGTGGTCGCGAGGAAGGCAACCGCTGACGCGACGTTGGGCAGCAGCGCCTGGGGGGTCGGCTGCTGGCCCGGTCGGGCGACCGTGGCCGCCGGTGAGCCGGCGATCCGCGCGATCATCCTCGTCACCCGGCGCCCGGGCGCGTGCACGGACGGCGGTCGGTACCGGACGACGTCGCAACCCGCAGCCGTCGCGGCCCGGAGCACGTGCTCCCCCAACACCTTGGACGCTGAGTAGGGCGAGAAGCCGTCCATGTCCTCGGACGCATCGAGCGTCGGGCGGTCGTTCTGCACGACAGCGGAGCTCACGTGGACGAACCGGGGCACCCCCGCCTCGATGGCGGCCGCCAGCAGCACGCCCGGCAACAGGGCGTTGGCACCGAAGAGGACGTCGTGATCCAGCGACGAGGCATCGGGATCGCCTGCGGCGTTGACGACGACATCTGCGTCGGCGAACTGGCGCACCAGCTCTGCGCGCACGAGCTCCTGGGCCGCAACGGCCTGCCGGAGCTCGTCGACCGTCCGGGCCCCCGAGGTCAACCGGGGGGACGCGACCGGCACGACGTCACCGTGGGACGAGAGCGCTTCGGCCACCGCGGAGCCGACGAACCCCGTGGCACCGATGAGCACGACCCGCCTACGCACGGTGTCCACCCCCCGCGGCACGTGCCAGGGCGGCCTCGAGCAGCTCGGAGCCGACCTTCGCCGACAGTCTTTCCTGGTAGTACACGTGACCTGCCTTGCCGAGCTCGTCGAGCTGGTGGGGAGTGAGCGAGCGCGCCTCCCGGATCGCTTCGGCCAGGCCTGAGGCGTCCCCGGGAGCGACCGCCCAGCCGGCGCCGGACGCCGTGGTGAGTGCCGCCGCATCTCCCGGGGCGCACGTGATCACGGGTCTTCCGGTCGCGAGGATCGCCTGGATCTTGCTGGGCATCGTGAGGTGGAACAAGGGATCGTCCTTGAGGCACACGAGCTGGACATGCGCGGTAGCCATCACCTCCGACATCTCGCCCACGGACCGTGGCCCCTCGAAGGAGACTCGGTCGCTGACGCCCAGCTCCTGCGCGAGGCGCTGCAGGGCCGACACCTCCCCGCCACTGCCGATCAGGCGTAGCCGGACGTCCTCCTCCGGTCGGAGCTGCGCCAGGGCGCGGACGGCCACGTCGAGTCCCTGAACCTTGCCGATGCTGCCGGCGTACATGACCTCGAACCGGCCGTCCTCACGCGCCTGCGTCGGCGTCGGTTGGAACAGCTGCTCGTCGACCCAGTTGTAGACCACGTCGATCTTCTGCTCCGGCACCCCCCGGCTCATCAGCAACGTCTTCATCCCCGGCGAGATCACGGCGATGTGGGCAGCGGACTTGTACACCCGGTTGCAGAATCGATGGAGGATCCACTCGGCGGGTCTCGTGAGCCTGCCGGGCAACATCCCCGTCGCCGTCAATGTGTCCGGCCAGAGGTCCTGGACGTACAGCACGAACGGACGCCTCAACAGGGCACGCAGGACGATTCCGACGAGGCCCACGGTGGCGGGCGTCGAGTAGACCAGGGCGACCTGGCACCGACGCCCGAAGAACGGGCCCAGGACCGTCGCGCTGACCATGAAGCTCAGGAAGTTCAGCATGCGACGAACGGCCGAGGAGTCGTGGCTCGGGTAGAGGGGCAGCCGATGCACGGTGACCCCGCGGACCTTCTCCCGGAGATAGGGCCGCAGGCGGTACCCGTCATAGAGACGTCCGGAGGGATAGTTCGGGAATCCGGTGATGACCTCGACGTCGTGGCCGCGCTGCTGGAGGGCGCGGACGACGGCTCCGGGGATGGCGGCAGAGCCGACCTCGGGGTCGTACCACTGCGTGATGAAGGCGATCTTCACGTCGTCACGACACCTTCGTCGCGTCGGCTCTCGACAAGACGCGGACTGGCCAGGTAGGCGACGAGGAGCGCCACCGTCAGCATGACCGCCAGCACCCTGTTGTCCGGGTAGAGCCAGGCCAGCAGCAGGACGCAGGCACCCGACACTCCGGCACTCCAGGCGGCCGCGGCGAGGTGGGACCAGCCCTGCTGCACGAGGCGCTGATAAGCGTGCTCCCGGTGCGCCTCGAGGAGTGACTTCCCCGCTCGGGCACGGCGCAGGATCACCCACGAGGTGTCGGCCAGGTACACGAGCAACGGAGCGATGGCGAGCAGACTCGGCACTCCTCCTGCCCACGCGAAGATCGCTGCTCCGGCGAGGAGCGCGCCGATGCCGTAGCTGCCGACGTCGCCGAGGAACACCCGCGCCGTCGCGTTCCACGGCAGGAATCCGAGGGCGCCGCCGGCCGCCACGGACCCGATGACTACGAGACCCGGAAGGTCATTGCTGTGACCGAGCCAGGCGAACCAGGCTCCCGACACCATGGCGTTCAGGGCCGAGATGCCGTTGATCCCGTCCATGAAGTTGAAGGCGTTGACGAAGCCGACAAAGCCGACGAGTCCGATGACCAGGAGAATCGGCAGGGAAGTTCCTGACGCAGTCCCGCCGCCGGCCACCCACGCGCAGAGACCGGCCCCCACGACGAGCTGGGCAGTCAAGCGCAGTCGTGCTGGAAGGGAACGGAGGTCGTCTGTGAGCCCCACGATCGCCAGCAGCACAGCGGGGATCACCACCGACCAGACGTCCGGCCATCCACCGACGGCAGCACCCGCCACGACTGCCACCATGACGGCCGCGCCACCACCTCGTGGGACGGGCACGATGTGCGACGAGCGATGGTTCGGCCGATCGATGACTGACCACCGACGCAGCAGTGGGACGGCCAGGCCGGTCAGTGCGAGCGACATGCCGAGCGCGACCCAGAAGGAGGTCACGTGGCCGCCACGAGCGCCCGGAACTGGGGAAGCCCCTGCAGCAGGTCCACGACGCTCGCGACATCGAGGCGCTCGGTGTTGTGGGAGTGATAGTCGTCGATCTCCGCCTCGTGCGGGTCGCCCTCATCGAAGTACTCGGCGTAGTTCAGGTCGCGAGCATCGACCGCCACGCGGTAGTAGTCGCCCTGGTCCTCGGACGCGGGCCAGCTCCTCCCGCGTGGCGAGGGTCTCGTAGACCTTCTCGCCGTGCCGGGTGCCGATGACCGTGAGGTCGGGCTCACGGCCCATCGCCACCGCGACGGCCCGGGCCAGGTCTCCGACCGTGCTGGCGGGCGCCTTCCGGATGAACAGATCGCCCGGCCGGGCGTGCTCGAAGGCGTGCTCGACGAGATGGACGGCGTCGTCGAGTGACATCAGGAAGCGCGTCATGCCCGGATCGGTGAGCGTCATCGGGGTGGACGTCCGCACCTGCTCCACGAACAGCGGGATCACCGAACCACGCGACATCATCACGTTGCCGTATCGAACGGTGGAGACAGTGGTCCTGGCGGTCGGGTTGTTGCGGGCGAACGCCTGCGCCACCTTCTCCATCAGCGCCTTGCTCATGCCCATGGCATTGACCGGGTAGGCGGCCTTGTCGGTGCCGAGGCAGACCACGCTCTGGACCCCGTTGGCGTCCGCAGCCTCGATGACGTTGGCGCTGCCCAGGATGTTGGTGCGCACCGCCTCGAGCGGGAAGAACTCGCAGCTGGGCACCTGCTTGAGCGCTGCGGCGTGGAAGACGAAGTCGACTCCCCGAGTGGCTCGGCGGACGCTGTCCTCGTCGCGCACGTCGCCGAGGTAGAACCGCACCCGGGGGTCCCCCAGAGCCTGGCGCAGCTCGTGCTGCTTGAGCTCGTCACGGCTCAGGACCCGGACCTCGCGGACGTCGGTCTCGAGCAACCTGCGGATCATCGTGGAGCCGAACGAGCCTGTTCCTCCGGTCACCAGGACCGTGGACTGGTCAGTATGCATGTTGTGAGGATCGCCTTCCGGATGGACCATCGCAGAGTCTAGTTTTTTCGCGCGCGCTCCGGCGTCACCCAGGGTCACCGGGCAAGCAGGAACACGGTCAAGCTCGAGGACCATGGGGCACCCGGTCAGTCCCCGGCGCCCGTGGGCTCACTTGCGCGAGGCCACCATGATCGGCCGGAAGCCCACGCGGATCTTGTAGGCACCTCCGCGGGTGTCCACGTTGCCGTTCTGGTTCTCGACCCGGGTGGTCGATCCCGGGGTCTTGATGGTGGTCTTGCCGCTGGGCTTCCAGTAGATCCTGCGGACCTCGCGCTTCCCGCGCTTGGCCGTGCAGACCCACACGCCGCCCTTCTTCTGCTTGCTGCAGCCCTTGACGTTGGTCGTGTTGAGCCACGAGCGGACCACCTGGTACGACGTGGCCGGCGCAAGAGCGAGCCCCGTTCGCGTCGGTCATGTTGATCGCCAGCTCGGGGCTGCTGAACCAGGCCAGCCAGTAGGTCCGCTGCATCTTCGCGGCGGCACTCAGCGCGTAGGTCCGGATCACGTACGACTGCTGCTTGGCGACTGAGTAGGTGGTAGACGTGGAGGCGCCGCCACCGGCCACCCCGTAGTTGATCTCGTTGTTCCAGATCGGCGTGCGCACGCCGATCTTGGCGAGCTTCTTCTTGATCGACGTCATGATCTTGAACGAGTCCTCCGGCGTGCCCTTCTGCTCCGGGAAGGGGTCGATCGCGATCGCGTCGAGGTAGCGGTGGACCTGCTTGCCGCCGACCTTCTGCTTGAAGAACTTGATCGTCCAGGCGCGCTGCCCGGCCAGACGCAGCGCCACCGCCGGCGAGACCACGGTCGCCTTCTTGCCCGCGGCCCGCTGGATCGCCTTGGAGGCCACTGCGGTGAGCTTCGCCATCTGGGCCGGGCTGCCCTTCCAGTTCTGCACGATGTTGGGCTCCGGCCAGATCTGGTAGTCGAGCCTGGTGCCGTACCGCTGGGCGACCTTGCTGACGTACTTCTTCCAGGCCTTCAGCTTGGGCATGTAGTCGAGGTAGTCGACCGAGCCGCGCTTCGTGGAGTGGAACTTCGGGGTCTGCCCCAGCAGGATCATCGGCTGGGCGTTCATGCTCTCAGCGGCGGCGACCTGCGCGTCCAGATTGCTCCAGTCGAACCGACCCTTGCTCGTCTCGATGCTCGGCCAGTAGGTCCCCGCGGTCGTGAAGTTCGCGGAGCCGACCGGGACCGTCGGCGGCGTGGTCCAGTCGTTGTCGTGCATCCCCCAGAAGTCCGGCTTGATCTTCTGCGCCTGCGCAGGCGCGGCCAGGGAAATCGTGCTGATCACCAGGACTGACGACAGCAGGGCCGACACCAGCGCGAGGACGCGCGGTCGAGGACGAGACAGGTGCATGTGGATCCCCCAAGGACGAAAACGAGTGCGTGCTCGCGATCCAGAGCACACCGGGAGGCTAACACCGGCGCGCGGCTACCTCCGCTTTTCCAGCAGCCGCGAGACCGGCAGGGCGGCCAGTGCCCCGACCAGGGCGCCGAGGGTGTTGGCCACGACATCCTCGAACTGAGCGGACCGCGGTGGCAGGACGAGGCCCTGCACCAGCTCGACCGCACAGGAGAGGACGAAGCCGTAGACCACCCAGTTGGCCCAGGGGTGGCGAGGAAGGGCCATGGCAGCCAGGAAGGCGATCGGGGTGAACATCGCGGCGTTGAGCAGGAACTCCACCCTCGCCGGCTCCGTCATGGCCAACGGGGCCCCCTGGCCCTGGAGCCAGAGACCGAACTGCGACACCACGTCGGTGGCGACGAAGGGGTTGTACTCCATCAGCACGATGGCGATGAACGCGACATACGCGGCCAGCAGCGCTGCCGAAGCCAGTCGAGCCGTCGAGATCACGTCCTCCATCGTGACAGACGACGCCAGCCCGGAATGCCTCCGGCCACCCGCGCGAGGCCTACGTCACAGGCCGAAGATCCATCCACGTCCCCTCAGATCGACACGCGACCTCTGCGACGGAGCCGACCGCAGCGACGACCTTCTTGTCCACCGGCTCCGCCTTGGGCGCCAGGGTGCGCAGCGTCCACTCCCCCTCGCGGGCGAAGAACCGGAAGTGCCCGGTCGCCGAGGTGGGCACCTCGGCGGTGAACTCGCCGGTCCGGTCGAGCAGCCGCACGTAGGCGCTGCCCACCGGGGCACCGTCCCGGGTGACCTGGCCCTGGATCACGGCCTCCTTGGCGACGTTCACGCCGTCCAGCGAGAGCCCGCCCTCAGTCGCGCCGCACATCAGTTGCTCCCCTCGGCCGCGCCGGGCTCGTCGCCCAGGGCGATCGGGACACCGACCAGCGAGCCGTACTCGGTCCACGAGCCGTCGTAGTTCTTCACGCTCTCGTGGCCCAGCAGCTCCTTGAGCACGAACCAGGTCAGCGACGAGCGCTCCCCGATCCGGCACAGCGCGATGGTCTCCTTGGAGTCGTCGATCCCGACGTCGGCGTACAGCGCCTTGAGGTCCTCGTCGGACTTGAAGGTGCCGTCGTCGTTGGCGTTCTTGCTCCAGGGCACGTTCAGCGAGGTCGGCACGTGGCCGGCGCGCTGGGCCTGCTCCTGCGGCAGGTGCGCCGGGGCGAGCAGGCGGCCGGCGTACTCGTCGGGGCTGCGGACGTCGATCAGGTTCTTCACGCCGATCGCGGCGACCGTGTCGTCCCGGAAGGCGCGGATCGAGAGGTCCTGCTCCTGCGCGGTGTACGACGTCTTCGGGCGCTCGGGGAGCTCGTCGGTCAGCTCGCGGGAGTCGAGCTCCCACTTCTTGCGTCCACCGTCCATCAGCACGACGTCCTGGTGGCCGTAGAGCGTGAAGTACCAGTAGGCGTACGCGGCGAACCAGTTGTTGTTGCCGCCGTAGAGCACGACGCGGTGGTCGTTGGAGACGCCCCGGTCGGAGAGCAGCGCCTCGAACTGCTCCTTGCTGACGAAGTCGCGGCGGACCTGGTCCTGCAGGTCGGTCGTCCAGTCGAGCTTGATGGCGCCCTTGATGTGGCCCTTGTCGTACGACGTGGTGTCCTCGTCGACCTCGACGATCACGATGCTGGGGTCGTCGAGGTGGTCCTCGACCCACTGGGTGCTGACGAGAGAGTTGTCGCGGCTCATGGTTCTACCTTTCGGGGACGCCGGTGGCCGGCGTGACGGATGACGATCGTGGGTTGGTTTCAGCGGGTGATGACGACGGCTGCGCTGGTGGAGACGCGCTTGAGCAGCAGGTACATCTCGCAGCCCAGGCAGTAGGCGAAGACCGCGTTGAGCAGGGCGGCCGTGAGGGCGAAGCCGGTGGCGACCAGACCGACGACGGTTGCCCCGGTCAGGAAGCCGACCAGCGCCACCACGGCGAAGGCCAGGCCGACGCCCTGGGCGAAGCGCGGCGGGGCGACGTCCTCGAGGTCCCGGGGAGCGCCGAGCCGCGGCCGGACGAAGGTCTTGAAGAGCCAGGCGTGCGGGGTGCGCTGCACGCCGAGCCCGGCCCCGATCGCGAAGAGCACGGTCTGGACCGCGAGCACCGGGATCGCGACCGCGGTCGGGGCGAGGAGCACGACGGCCAGCACGACCGAGGTGATCGCCGCGCCGAACTGCGGGCCGCGCGGGTCGATCCGCTTGGCTGGGGTGGCCGTGGTGTGCCGGCTGGTGGTGTGGACGGACATGTCTCTCCTGCTGAGTGGGAAGGGCCTGGGTGCACGAGGCACGGGCGCATCACGATCTCGCCGAGAGACGAGGGTGGGATCCGGCTTCCCTGGTCCAGCGGTTCGCGGCGAGGGCCGGACGAACTCAGCGGGCGGAAGCGGGGTGGGTGATGCGTCCCGTCAGGACATTCGACACAGCGACGAGCGAGTGCGGCAGTGATCCACTGCGCGTCGCTTGGTCAGCCAGGTCGAGGACATGTGAAAGAGAGTAGGGGCCGAGTGGTCCCGGCCGACAACGGCCGTCTTATCAGATGAGACGGCCATCCAGATGTTGGACATCACGCCATCGCCGCGAGGGCCGAGAGGACCTGCTCCTTGCGCGGCGCGCCGGCGGCGCGGGTGACCTCGGCGCCGGCCGCGTCGAGGACCAGCGTGGTCGGCGTACGCAGGATGCCGAGGCGGCGGACCAGCTCGAGGTGGTGCTCGGCGTCGACCTCGATGTGGACCACCCCGGGCACCACGTCGGCGATCTCGCCCAGGGTGCGCCGGGTGGCCCGGCAGGGCGCGCAGAACGCCGAGGAGAACTGCAGCAGCGTGGCCCGCTCCCCCAGCTCGTGGGCCAGGTCCGCGCCGTGCAGCACCGAGACCGGCGGGGCCTCCGCCTCGGCGTCGGCAGGCGACTCGACGCCGCGGACCCGGTGCGTGCCGGAGAACCGCCCGTCGGTCGCGGCCCGGTAGAGGCCGAAGCCGATCGCGGCCACCACGGCCACGACCAGCACCCACGCTCCGGTAGTCATGCCGCACTCAACCACGCACCTGCCGAACTTCTTCCCGAGCCGGGACGTCACGGGTCGCCCGCAGGCTGGCGACCACGGCGACGGCCAGGCAGGTCACGATCCCTGCGAGGGAGAGCCAGATCGGCACCTTCCACACGTCGATCAGCAGCATCTTGGCGCCGACCAGGACGAGGATCGCCGCGAGCCCGGCCTTGAGGTGCACGAAGCGGTGCATCAGGTCCGCGAGCAGGAAGTACATCGCCCGGAGGCCCAGGATCGCGAAGGCGTTGCTGGTGAAGACCAGGAACGGCTCGTCGGTGACGGCGAAGATCGCCGGGATCGAGTCGACCGCGAAGACGATGTCGGTGAACTCGACGAGCACCACCACCGTGAACAGCGGAGTCGCCACCCACCTGCCCGCCCGGCGCACCCAGAACCTCTGCCCGTCGAACTCCTCGGTCGTCGGGACGAAGCGCCGCATGAACCGCAGCGCGAGGTTGCGGCTCAGGTCCAGCTCCTGCTCGCGATGGCGGAACATCTTCCAGCCCGTGAAGACCAGGAACGCGCCGAACAGGTAGAGCACCCAGTGGAAGTTCTCGAGCAGCACCGCCCCGCCGGCGATGAAGATCGCGCGGAAGACCAGGGCGCCGATCACGCCGTAGAACAGCACCCGGTGCTGGTACTGCCGGGGCACCCCGAACCACGCGAAGATCAGGGCGAAGACGAAGACGTTGTCGACCGCCAGCGACTTCTCGATCAGGTAGCCGGCGAGGTACTCACCGCCGGCCTCCCCGCCGTACGCCCACCAGACCACGCCACCGAAGGCCAGTCCGAGCGTCACCCAGATGGCCGACCAGACCGCGGCCTCGCGCACCGACACCACGTGTGCGGTGCGATGAGCCATCAGGTCGAGCGCCAACATGCTCACGATCAGGGCCAGGACAGCCGCCCATGCCCACAGGGGAACCACCATCAGAACTACCTCCATGCCACCTCAGGGCCATGGAGGTCTCTCCCACCGCAGATCGCGGTCGCCGGCACCGGACCGACCTGGTCGGACGTATTGACGGTGCACGTCGTTGCGGGATACTCCCCTCGCTGTCAGCGAGCGTAGCCGGGCCGCACAAGGCTCCGCTCAGGCATCGGGCGGACGAGTCGCCCCCTGCAGCCGGGTGACCTCGGCCTGCAGCCGGCGCACCTCGTCCTCGCGCTCGAGGACCTTCGCGATCCCTGCGAGGTTGAGCCCGTCGGCGAGCAGCTCACCGATCCGGACCAGCCGCTCGACGTCCTCGAGGCTGTACAGCCGCGTGCCGCCCGGCGTGCGGTCCGGCTCGAGCAGGCCGCGGCGTTCGTAGACCCGGAGGTTCTGCACCTGCATCGAGGCCATGTCGGCGGCCACCGAGATCCCGAAGACGCCCTGGGCGGCGCCCAGCTCCGGCCCGGTCGGGGGCTGCGTCATGGACCTCACCTCGGCGGGAAAATCGGGACTTGAAATCTGGCTATGAGACAGAGTATAAGAAATATGTATCCGCTGATACAGATCCAGCGGGACACCAGAACCACCGACACCGACCCACACATCGAAGGAGGACTTGTGATGTTGCTGCGTACCGCCGACCCCTTCCGCGACCTGGACCGGCTGACCCAGCAGATCTTCGGCACCACGAACCGTCCCGCGGTGATGCCGATGGACGCCTGGCGCGAGGGCGACCAGTTCGTGATCGAGTTCGACCTGCCCGGCGTCTCCCCGGACACCATCGACCTCGACGTCGAGCGCAACGTGCTGACCGTCCGCGCTGAGCGGGTGGCCCGCAACGGCGACTGGGAGATGCTCGCCTCCGAGCGTCCCGTCGGCGCCTTCAGCCGACAGCTGGTGCTGGGCGACAACCTCGACCTGGAGAAGATCGAGGCGTCCTACGACACCGGCGTGCTGCGGCTGCGCGTGCCGGTCGCCGAGAAGGCCAAGCCCCGCAAGATCGAGGTCACGGCCGGCTCGCAGGACAGCGAGCGCACCGCCATCGAGGCCTGAGGCATCTCGGGCCGCCGGGGGCCGCCGTACGGGGGGCGGCTCCCGGCTCAGCCGCCGGCGAACGGCGGCAGGAACTCCACCGTGGCCCCGACGGGGACGACCACCTCGTCGGGGTCCTCGGCGCTCACCGGCCGGTCGCCGAGCAGCGTCGAGCAGGTCTTCAGCACGTCCGGCAGCCGGGTCCCGGGGTGCAGGGAGGCGGCCCGGTCGATCACCTGGGTGAGCGAGATCGGCCCGTCCACGGGCAGCTCGTCGCCCGCCACCCCGGCCGCGGACTTGGCCGCGGCCCAGTAGTGCACGGTGATGACGCGTGTCTCATCCGACTGCGATCCGACCGACCCGATGCTCATGGTTCGGTATTCTTCCACCCACGACCGAGGCCCAGCGCTGCGTCCCGGCCCCTGCCCGACCGGGAGGAGACCACCATGAGCACGCTTCTGCTGCTCACGAGCGCGCTGCAGCCCTCCGCCGAGGTGCTCCCCGGCCTCGCGCTGCTCGGTCACCACGTCAAGATCCTGCCCTCCGAGGGCAGCGCCCTGCTCGAGGCCCCCAGCTCGGACCTGCTGCTCGTCGACGGCCGCCAGGAGCTCGCGCACGCCCGTGACCTCTGCCGGCTGATCCGGACCACCGGGACCGACGTACCCGTGCTGCTGATCGTCACCGAGGGCGGCCTCTCGGTGATCAACCAGGACTGGGGCATGGACGACGTCGTGCTGCACACCTGTGGCCCGGCCGAGCTCGAGGCCCGGATCAAGCTCGCGATCGGCCGGCTCGCCGCGCGCCGCGACGCCGACGACCCCGAGTCGCACGTGATCCGCTCCGGCGAGGTCGTCGTCGACGACGTCACCTACACCGCCAGGATCGGCGGCCGGCCGCTCGACCTCACGTTCAAGGAGTTCGAGCTGCTCAAGTACCTCGCGCAGCACCCGGGCCGGGTCTTCAGCCGCCAGCAGCTGCTGCAGGAGGTGTGGGGCTACGACTACTTCGGCGGCACCCGCACCGTCGACGTGCACGTACGCCGGTTGCGCGCCAAGCTCGGTCCCGAGAACGAGATCCTGATCGGCACCGTGCGCAACGTCGGCTACCGGTTCGTGCTGCCCAACAAGGACGCCAGCGCCGAGGCGAGTGCGGATGCCACCGCGACCAGCGAAGGCGTGCGCGCCGAGCAGGGCGCCTGACACCTCTCCTAGGCTGTGGCACGTGAGCACCCTCGAGGAGATCGCCCAAGCCGCCCATGCCCACGACGGGGTGGCGCCGATGGACGAGGCCACCCTGCTCGCCCTGCGTCACCGGCCGGACGAGGTGCGCTGCTGGGTCCGCGACGAGGCGTTCGCGCTGCTCAACGGCAGTGAGCTCACCCTGGTCGTCCATCCCGACTCCCGCGGGCAGGGGCTGGGCGACAGCCTGCTGCACGAGGTGCTCGACGAGGTCGACGGCGAGCTCAGCGCCTGGTCGCACGGGGAGCACCCGCACGCCGAGGCGCTGGCCTCCCAGCACGGCTTCGACCGGGTGCGTGAGCTCTGGGTGATGCGGCGCCCGACGTCCCTGGCGCTGCCCGACGTCGCTCCCCGCGACGGTGTCGAGGTGCGCAGCTTCCAGCTCGGCGACGAGGCGGAGCTGATCCGGGTGAACGCCGCGGCGTTCGCCGACCACCCGGAGCAGGGCGCGATGAACGAGAGCAGTCTCGCCGAGCGGATGGCACAGCCGTGGTTCAACCCCGCCGGACTGATCGTGGCGATGTCCGGGGAGAAGATGCTCGGCTTCCACTGGACCAAGAAGCACTCCGCCGAGCTCGGGGAGGTCTACGTGGTCGGCATCGACCCCACCGCGCAGGGCCAGGGGCTGGGCAAGCTGCTCACGCTGGCCGGGCTGCATCACCTCGCCGAGCGGGGGGTCGCGGAGGTCATGCTCTACGTGGAGTCGGACAACGCGCCGGCGATCGCGGTCTACGAGGGGCTCGGCTTCGAGCACTCCCCCGCGGACACGCACGTGATGTACCGCCGCAAGGCCTGATCCCGCTCGGCCGCAACCAAACCGGCGGCGGCGACGTCTCCTAGGTGACGACCTACGGAGGACACATGAAGCTCACGTCTCGGGCGCGCGCAGCCGCGTCGAACACCGCCCCGGCCACCCGACGCCGCCGCACGATCATTGCCGTGGTCGGTTCCATGGCCGCCGTGACGATCATCGGAGCGAGCGCCGCCCTGGCCACCCACGGCGGAGACAGCAACGCCCCGACCGCCGCCCAGCGACCGAACCCGGCCCCGACCACCGCTCCGACCCACACCGGGCTGGCGCAACCGGCACCGGGGGTGCTCGACGTCTCGGACCTGCCCACCGGCGCCACGCCGCAGGTGGAGTACGTCGCTCGACGACACGCTGCACCTCACCGACGGAGTCACCGTCGAGGTGGGGACCGCCTACGCGCCCTACCGGTTCGTGAAGATGGCCGACGGGTCGCGGGTCTGGCAGACGCTCGACGACGGAAGGACGTACGTCGAGATCCAGGACACCGACGGCTCGTTCCACGACCCGGTGCGGAGCGACTGGGGCCTCAGCGTCAACCGGCAGCGCAGCATCGTGGCGTGGCTGACCATGTCGGGCCAGGTGATGATCTGGGAGGGCTGGGCCAGTGAGCCGAGGCCGCTGGGCGACCCGGTCCCCGGCTCCGACCTCCGCCTCGGCCCGGTCACCGGGGTCGACGTGGACACCGAGGGCCAGGCCGGCCCGGACTGCGCGACCTCGTCCTGCGCGGTCATCGTCAACGTCGCGGACTCGACCTGGCAGCCCTGGGAGGTCACCGAGGCGGGGACGCAACCGGTGCAGGATGGCGGCTTCCTGTCCATCGTGGACCAGAGCGAGACCGGCCTGACCATCGGCTTCGACGAGATCGACGACTTCGGCAGCTGCTCGAAGCTGCTCGGGGGCGGGGAGTTCCAGGGCTGGTCGACCTGCGATCACACCCTGGTCTCGTTCTCCCCCGACGGCTCGACGGTGCTGGCGGACCCGGCGTACCACGACGGCATCGGCCACGGGGTGATCGCGATGTACCGGTCCGGGACTGGCGAGCTGCGCTTCAGCAGGTCCAGCAACCGCAAGTCCCAGGCGTTCTACAACACCGCCGCCTGGGAGGACAGCGACCACGTGCTGGTCCCGGTCTTCCAGGACGGCTGGTGGTCGATCGTGCGGGTCGGGTCGAACGGCTTCCTGGAGTACGCCGTCGAGCCGGTGCGGGGCAAGGCGGAACAGAACCCGTTCGTGGTGGCGATGGCGTCCTGAGCGACCCGGTCCCGGGCTGGTCTCAGCGCTGGCCGCGGGGCAGCAGCGCCAGCGCCAGGACCGAGCCGAACGCCCACATCCCGAGCACCGGGACGTCGCCGCTGTTGAGCCCGTGATTCTCGTCGAGCCGCCAGATCGTCGTCGCCGGACCACGGTCCGTGACCGGCGAGCAGCATCAGGGTCAGGGCGCTGAGGACCCCCAGCAGCAGCACGACCAGCAAGAAACGAAGCATCCGCCAAGCATGCCAGCCGACTGGGAACGACCGGCCTCAGCCACCCGGCGGACGATACGACGGGGACTTCTTCGCCGCGGCGTCCAGGTCCTCGGGAGTGAGCAGGGGGGTCAGCTTGATCTTCACGGCCCCACTGGCGTTGATGATCGAGCGAGAGCGCTGCGGCGCTGGCTGCATCGGGGAAGTCGGCGATCGCCGAGGGCATCCGTGTCGCCGAACGCGAAGTCGAAGCTCTCCAGGGTGCCGCCGACGGATTCGATGGCAGCCGCAGCGGCCTCGCGTCGACGCGTGCCGCCCTCGGCGAGAATGCCCTTGACCCCGGCGTTCTCGTAGGTGGCCTGGAACAGATAGCGAGACATGGGTGGACCTTTCGTCGAGGCTCGAAGCCTGGTCCGTCTCGACTATCCGCTTCGGGCCTGCACCCAGCAAGGTGGTCTGGCCATGCCGCTCGGGCGGCCCCGGTCGGGTCCGGAGGCCGCCCGGGTCAGCGCAGCTTGGGGCGGACGTGCAGCCCGACCTCGGGGTCGACCAGCACCTCCTGGGCCACGGACATGCCGTCGCAGGTGAGCGCCGCGTCCAGGGCGACGTTCCGCTTGACCAGGCCGAGCGCGATCGGGCCGAGCTCGTGGTGCCGTGCGGACGAGCCGACCGTGCCCACCACCTTCTCGCCGAGCATGAGCTCGGCGCCGGGCGCGGGCAGCCGGTTCTCGGAGCCGTCGAGGTGCAGCAGGGTCAGCCGACGCGGCGGCCGCCCGAGCGTGTGCACCCGCGCGACGGTCTCCTGGCCGCGGTAGCAGCCCTTGTCGAGGTGGACGGCGCTGCCGATCCAGCCGGCCTCGTTGGGGATGGTCCGGTGGTCGGTGTCGATGCCCAGGCGCGGCTCCCCGCGGGCGATCCGGAGCGCCTCGAACGCCCACAGGCCACACGCCGGCCCCGCCGCCTCGGCGTACGCCGTGAGCTGGTCGCGCGGCACGAACTCGTAGCCGGCGTACGGCGAGGTGGCCCCGCCGACCTTCGCCGGGCGCCAGGTGACGGCGAGCTGGTCGGTCACGTCGGTGACCTCGACCCGCATCATGAACTTCATCTTCTCGAGGAAGGCGATCAGCGCCGCCGCCTGGCCCGGCTCGGTGTGCGCGACGAACGCGGTGCCGTCGTCGTAGCCGTAGAAGGCGTGCTCGACGTGGCCGTTGGGGCTGAGGATCAGCGCGCCGGTCCACTGCTGGGGGGCGAGCTGGAGCAGGTGCTGGGTGGTCAGCGAGTGCAGCCAGGTGAGCCGGTCCGGGCCCTCGACCCGGAGCACGTCGCGGTGCGAGAGGTCGACGAAGCCGTCGCCGGCCTCGAGGGTCCGCTGCTCGCCGTTGAAGGAGCCGTAGTGGGCCGCCACGTCGCGGTCGATCCCGTCGCCGGAGACCGCTCCGGGCAGGCCGAGCAGGGGGCTGGGGGTGCGGGTGGGGTTGCTCGTCGTGGGGTCAGACATGGGTGTGGCCGTCGCTTCCGTGGGTGTGGCAGTCCGTGCAGTGGCCGAAGATCGTCAGGTGCCCGATGTCCACGACGAAGCCGAGGTCGTCGTGCAACCGGTCCCGCAGCGGCACCAGTACCTCTGGGTCAACAGAGGTGACCTTGTGACAATTCCGGCAGACCAGGTGGAAGTGCTCGTGGTCGGTCACCGAGTGGTACGTCGGGGCCCGGTCGCTGAGGTGCGCGTGCCGGATCAGGCCGAGCTCCTCGAGCACCTCGAGGGTCCGGTAGACCGTGGAGACGTTGACCGCCGAGGAGCGCTCCCGCACGTGGGCGTGCACCTCGTCGGGGGTCGCGTGGCCGAGCTCCTCGACCGCCCGCAGGATCAGCTCGCGCTGCGGGGTGAGCCGATAGCCGCTGCCGCGCAGCTTCTCGGCGAGGTGGTCGCTCCCGTCCTCGGCCATGGCGTTCAGACCCGGACCAGGCGCGCCCACGTGTGCGGCTGGAGCGCCTGACCCATCGCCGCCATGTCGAAGGCGTAGAGCAGGTCGCCCTCGACGTTGCCGTAGAGCCGCTTGCCCGCGACGTACTCCTTGGCGGAGTGGGTGCGGGCGACGGCGTCGGTGGTGAGGTCGAGCTTGCCGCCCTGGGCGTCGCCGTACCAGATCTCCACGAAGCCGGTGTTGTGCGTCAGCAGCATCTCCACCTTGCCCTCGGGGCGACAGCGCAGGAAGCCGGTCTCGATGGCTCCGTCGCGGACCTTCTCGCCGTTCTCGTCGGTGATCCAGGCGCGGGCCATGTAGTGGAAGAAGGGGCGCCCGTCGTGGGTGAAGATCAGCTCCTGGCCGAACTCGTAGGGCTCGATCGTCGGGTAGTCACCGTGGCCGCTTCCGCGCCAGGTGCCGAGCATCCAAGCCAGGGGGCCGCAGTCGGGGTGGAGGTTCTCGGGAAGCTCGAAAGGCATGCCGCGAGTCTAGTCTGGGCTCATGTCACGCCCCCTGGTCGTCAAGGTCACCTGCGGCAGCGAGGACGCCGAGCGCTGCAACCAGGCGTTCACCGTGGCCGCAACCGCCGCGGCCGCGGGCGCCTCGGTGTCGCTGTGGCTCACCGGCGAGGCCGCGTGGTTCGGGCTGCCGGGTCGGGCCGAGGAGTTCGCGCTCCCCCACGCCGCCCCCCTGGCGGACCTGCTCGCGTCGGTGATCGCGGCCGGCCAGGTCACCGTCTGCACCCAGTGCGCCGTACGCCGCGGGATCGGCGAGGGCGACGTGATCACCGGCATCCGGGTGGCCGGGGCGGCCCTCTTCGCCGAGGAGATCCTGGCCGACGACGTGCAGGCGCTGGTCTACTGACCCGCTCGCCCCGGCGGTGACCACGAGGCGGAACCACGAGGCGGTGGCCCGCCCGGATGTGGGGGGACGGACGGACCACCGCCGTTCAAAGAAACCCCCTCGCGGTGGTCTCCGCGGGGTTCATGACCGGATGCTCACGAAGGTTGTGCGAGCGCGGCTCCCAGCTTGGCCGCGATCTCCGCGTTGGCGGCCCGGGCGGTGCGCCCCACCCCGACGATGTTGAAGAAGCCGTGGATCTGGTCGGGGAACCGCTTGAGCTCCACCTCCACCCCCGCGTCCGCCAGCTTGCGGGCGTAGGCCTCCCCCTCGTCGCGGAGCGGGTCGAAGCCCGCGGTCACGACGTACGCCGGAGCCAGGCCGGCGGGCACGTCGGCGTACAGGGGTGAGGCCAGCGGGTCGTCCAGCGGCGTGCCCGCGGGCAGGTAGGTCGTGGTGGCGAGCTCCATGAAGCCGCGGGTCAGGTAGAAGCCCTCGGCGAAGGTCTCGCGGCTCTCCGAGGACGCCGTGTGGTCGGTGCCGGGGTAGATCAGCAGCTGGAAGGCCAGCGGCAGCCCCTGCCGCGCCGCCGTCATCGCGGTCGTGGTCGCCAGGCAGGCGCCGGCCGAGTCCCCGCCGACGGCGAGGCGGGCGGGGTCGGCGCCGAGCGAGGCGGCGTTCGAGACCACCCAGGCGTACGCCGACTCGGCGTCCTGGCAGGCGGCCGGGAACGGCGCCTCCGGGGCGAGCCGGTACTCGACGGACAGCACGCGGACCCCCGAGCGCTCGGCGAGGAAGCGGCAGGACGCGTCGTGGGAGTCGAGGTCGCCGTAGATCCAGCCGCCGCCGTGGAAGAAGACCAGCAGCGGTCCCGGTGCCGACCCGTCCTCCGACCCGTCGCCGGACACGGCACTGGGGACGTAGAGACGTCCGGGCAGCTCCGCCACCCGCAGGTCACGGACCGCGCCGATCGGCTGGTCTCCCCCGGCCAGGATCGCCTGGCGGCGCAGCGCCGTACGTCCCAGGGAGATCGGCAGGCTCTCGACGACCGGCTCCCGGGCGACGTGCTGCAGGCGCAGCATCAGCTGGGTGTCGACGGCCAGGGTCTGCCCGTCGCGGACGACCGGTCGCCCGGCCAACCGGCGCTGGACCATCTCGGGGAGCCCCATCGCAGCGCGGAAGACGAGCCGCTCCGAGCGGCGGGCGGCCGAGGACAGGTGGTCGGTGATCGTCACGGGACGAACCTACTGGCCGTGGCTACTCGCGGGTACGCCCGCCCACGCGCGCCCGCACCCGCTGCAGCCGTCCGTGCCAGGTCGGGGTCTCGGAGTCGTCGTCGAAGCCGCGGGCGACCACCACGTCGGTCGAGGAGTGCAGCACGATCGAGAGCGCCACGGTCGCCGCGAACAGGTGGAACAGGAACTCCGCGTCCTCGATCCCCGACTCGAGCACCAGCAGCGCATAGACCACCGACGCGAACCCCTTCGGGCCGAACCACATCGCCGCGGCCTGCTCCCGGGCGCGCAACCGGCTGCCGAGGAAGGCGATCGCCAGGGCCAGCGGCCGGGCGAGGAAGAGCGCCAGGACGGCGAAGATCCACCCGGACCAGTGCAGGTCGGCCAGCAGGGACGGGGTGATCAGGGTGCCGAAGACCAGCAGCGCGGCGAGCTTGAGCAGCTCGGCGGCCAGCTCCCCGAACTCCTCGAACGACTCCCGCTGCTGGTGCCCGTACGTCGCGACCGTGATCCCGGCCGCGAACGCCGCGAGGAAGAGGTTGGCGTGGGTGTACTGGGCAAGGGCGAGGACCAGCAGTCCGATCGCGACCGCGTTCAGCGCCTCGTAGCGCACGGACGCGGCGAGGAACGGCAGCTTCTCCAGCCAGATCGCCACCAGCGGGACGACCACCCCGATCGCGATCCCGAGCGCCAGCTCGAAGGACAGCTCGCCGGCGTGCAGGTCCCCCGACTTGTCGGCCACCGCCAGCAGGACGATCACGAACGGCAGCGCGAGGCCGTCGTTCACCCCGGACTCGACGTTGAGCAGGTGCCGCAGTCGGCCCGGGACCTTCTCGTTGCCGACCAACGCGGCCGCGAAGACCGGGTCGGTCGGGGAGAGCACGGCGCCGACCAGCAGCGACTGGGTCCAGTCGAGCCCGACCACCCAGTGCGCCAGCGCCGCCGTCGCGAGCAGGGTCAGCGGCAGGCCGAGGGCCAGCGCGCGACCGGGCAGCCGCCAGGCGCTGGTCAGGTCGCGCCAGCCCACCCGCATCCCGTCGGTGAACAGCACCGCGAAGAGGGCGAGCTCCGCGAGCACGGAGACGATCGGGTCGTCCGGGGCCAGCGTGAGTACGCCGGTCGCGCCGTCGCCGAGCACGAATCCGGCAGCCAGGAAGAGCACCGCCGTCGACAGGATCGTGCGGTGCGCGAGGCTGGAGACCAGCACCGCGACCAGCAGGGTGGCGGAGAACGCGAGCAGCAGCATGCAGGCATCCTCGCGCACCCGCGTGGGCTGCGGGCGGTCGGAGCCCGGTGCCACACTGGGCCTCATGAGTCCCGAGTCCGTTGCCAGCCCCGCCATCACGCCACCCGACGCGCAGGCCTCCGGCGACACCTTCGACGTGGACCCGCCGTACGTCCCCGACCACGACGCCCTCGCGGCCGTCGAGAAGTACGACGACCGCTTCCTCGACCGGGAGATCTCCTGGCTGCACTTCAACCAGCGGGTGCTCGAGCTGGCGGAGAACCAGAGCCTCCCGCTGCTGGAGCGGGTCCGCTACCTCGCGATCTTCGCCAGCAACCTCGACGAGTTCTTCATGGTCCGGGTGGCCGGTCTCAAGCGCCGGATCGCGGCCGGGGTCGCCGTGCGCGCCGCGTCGGGGCTGCTGCCGCGTGAGGTCCTCGAGCAGATCTGGACCGGGTCCCGCGAGCTGCTCGAGCGGCACGCGCTGGTCTTCCGCGAGGAGATCGTGCCGGCGCTGACCGAGCAGGGCATCGAGCTGGTCCGGTGGGACGAGCTCGACAAGGACGAGCAGAAGTACTGCAAGCGGCTCTTCAAGGACCGCGTCTTCCCGGTGCTGACGCCGCTCGCGGTCGACCCGGCGCACCCGTTCCCCTACATCTCCGGTCTCTCGCTCAACCTCGCGGTGCTGGTGCGCAACCCCAAGACGCGCAAGGAGCACTTCGCGCGGGTGAAGGTGCCGCAGATCTTCAGCCGGTTCGTGCCGCTGGAGAACCAGCGCTTCGTGCCGCTCGAGGACGTGATCCGCGAGCACCTCAAGCGGCTGTTCCCGGGCATGGAGGTGCTCGAGGTGCACACCTTCCGCGTCACCCGCAACGAGGACCTCGAGGTCGAGGAGGACGACGCCGAGAACCTCCTCGCCGCGCTCGAGAAGGAGCTGCTGCGGCGGCGCTTCGGGCCGCCGGTGCGGCTCGAGGTCGAGGAGTCGATCGCCCCCCAGGTGCTCGACCTGCTGATCTCCGAGCTGGGCGTCACCGAGGACGAGGTGTTCAGGCTGCCCGGCCCGCTCGACCTCAGCGGCCTGCACGGCATCGCCGACCTGTCCCGCGAGGAGCTGAAGTACCCCGCCTTCGTGCCGAGCACCCACCCACGGCTGGCCGAGGTGGAGTCCTCCGCGCCGGTCGACGTGTTCAAGGCGACCCGGCGCAACGACGTACTCCTGCACCACCCGTACGACTCCTTCGCCACCAGCGTGCAGCGCTTCCTCGAGCAGGCCGCCGCCGACCCGCACGTGCTCGCGATCAAGCAGACCCTCTACCGGACCTCCGGGGACTCGCCGATCATCGACGCCCTGGTCGACGCCGCCGAGTCCGGCAAGCAGGTGCTGGTGATCGTCGAGATCAAGGCGCGCTTCGACGAGCAGGCCAACATCCGCTGGGCGCGCCAGCTCGAGCAGGCCGGCTGCCACGTCGTCTACGGCCTGGTCGGGCTCAAGACGCACTGCAAGCTGGCCATGGTGGTGCGGGACGAGCCGGAGGGGATCCGGCGGTACACCCACATCGGCACCGGCAACTACAACGGCAAGACCGCCCGCAGCTACGAGGACCTCGGGCTGATCACCACCGACGAGCGGATCGGCGAGGACATCGCCCACCTGTTCAACAACCTGAGCGGGTACAGCCGCAACGCGTCGTACGACCAGCTGCTGGTGGCGCCCGACTCCGTGCGCACCGGGCTGGTCGAGCGGATCCACCGCGAGATCCAGCACCACCGCGCCGGGCGGCCGGCCATGATCCGGATCAAGGCCAACTCGGTGGTCGACGAGGCGGTGATCGACGCGCTCTACCTCGCCTCACAGGCCGAGGTGCCGGTGCAGATGATCGTGCGCGGCATCTGCTCCCTGCGTCCCGGCGTCCCGGGGCTGTCGGAGTCGATCGAGGTGCGCTCGGTGCTGGGGCGCTTCCTCGAGCACAGCCGGGTGTTCTGGTTCGAGAACGGCGGCGAGTCGGAGGCCTGGCTCGGCTCCGCGGACATGATGCACCGCAACCTCGACCGGCGCGTCGAGGTGCTGGTGCGGCTGCCCGGCGAGGAGAACGTCGCGGCGATCAAGGCGCTGCTGGACCTGTCGTTCGACGACGACACCAGCGCCTGGTTGCTCGGCAGCGACGGCGCGTGGGTCCTCAACGACGGCACCGTCCACCTGCAGGAGGCGCTGATCGAGCGGCAGCGCAAGCGGCGCACACTGTCGTCGTGACCACAACCGACCCCTCGGACTGGGCGCGTCGCGCACGCTGCCCCTAGCATGTTGGCCGTTCTCGTCCTGATCACCTGGAGTTCCTGTGCGCTTTCGCTTCCGTCCGGTTGACTCCGGGTTCTACGACCTGTTCAGCGACGCCGCCCAGCATCTTGTGCAAGGCGCCGGGCTGCTCTCCGAGATGATGAGCGACGGGGCGGACCGAGAAGCCGTGGCCGAGCGGATGCGGACCGCCGAGCACGAGGCCGACGAGACCACGCACGCGATCGTGCAGCGGGTGAACCAGACGTTCGTGACGCCGTTCGACCGCGAGGACATCTACGCGCTCGCCTCGGGGCTCGACGACGTGATGGACATGATGGACGAGGTCGTCGACCAGATCCTGCTCTACGAGGTGCGCGACTTCCCGAGCGAGCTCTTCGACCAGGTCGAGGTGATCCGGCGCTGTGCGGAGCTCACCTCCGAGGCGATGCCGCAGCTCAAGTCGATGAAGAACCTCGACGAGTACTGGATCGAGATCAACCGGCTGGAGAACGACGGCGACCGCAACCACCGGCGAATCCTCGCCAACCTGTTCGGCGGCGAGTTCAAGGCGATGCAGGTCCTCAAGCTGAAGGACGTGGTCGAGTCCCTCGAGGGGGCGATCGACGCGTTCGAGAAGGTCGCCAACATCGTGGAGCAGATCGCGGTCAAGGAGTCCTGACCGGTGGAACTCGCGATCATCATCGCGGTAGTCGTCGTCGCTCTCGTCTTCGACTACACGAACGGCTTCCACGACGCCGCCAACGCCATCGCCACCTCGGTGTCGACCCGGGCGCTCACCCCGCGGGTCGCGCTGGTGCTCGCGGCGGTGATGAACTTCGTCGGCGCCTTCCTCGGCCAGAAGGTCGCCACCACCGTCTCCGAGGTGATCTCGCCCCCGGACGGCACCCACGGGCTGGTCATCGTGATGGCCGGGCTGGTCGGGGCCATCACGTGGAACCTGATCACCTGGTACTTCGGGATGCCGTCCTCCTCCTCGCACGCGCTGATCGGCGGGCTGGTCGGGGCGGCGATGGCGTCCGGGACGCTGGTGGACTGGGCGAAGGTCACCGACAAGGTGCTGATCCCGATGATCGTCTCCCCCATCTTCGCCTTCTCGGTCGCCTTCCTCGTGATGGTGGCGATCATGTGGATCTTCCGCCGGGTCAGCCCCGGGCGCGCCAACCGCGGCTTCCGGCTCGCGCAGACCGCCTCGGCCGCCGCGATGGCTCTCGGGCACGGGCTGCAGGACGCGCAGAAGACGATGGGCGTGATCTTCCTGGCCCTGCTCACCGGCGGGTACGTCGCCAAGGACGACGGGCTGCCGCTCTGGGTGATCATCGCGGCTGCCACCGCGATCTCGCTGGGTACGTACTCGGGGGGCTGGCGAATCATGCGGACCTTGGGTCGCCGGATCATCCACCTCGACCCGCCCCGCGGCTTCGCCGCCGAGTCGGTCGCGGCCTCCGTCCTGTACACCACGGCGTACGTCTTCGAGGCACCGATCTCGACCACCCACACGATCACCTCCGCGGTGATGGGCGTGGGCGCGACCAAGCGCTTCTCCGCCGTCCGCTGGGGAGTCGCCCGCTCGATCGTGACGGCCTGGGTGCTCACCTTCCCGATGGCCGGTCTCGTCGCCGCCACCGTCTACTGGCTGCTGCGGTACGTCTTCCAGCTCCCCTGACCCGCCCACCCGGCGTGAAGTGCCCCTCACACCAGGCCGAGCGGCGTGAAGTGCCCCTCACACCAGGCCGAGTCGGCGTGAAGTGCCCGGCACTTCACGCCGGGTCGCGGGGTCCCGCCAGCCGGAAGTGATCCCCCCGCACCCCTCGGCAAGCGCCCGTTCCTGTGTTGAGATACCCCTTGCGCCTCATCCGGCGCACACGACACAGGAGGAATTGTGAAGAAGCGCTCATGGAGCGCTGTCTCGGGTCTTGCCACGGTTGCGCTCGTCGCCGCCGTCCTTACTGCCCCGATGCAGGCTCAAGCAGCCCCCCGAAGCCCGGAACAGGGTGACCGCGACCCGGCCGCCAACCAGGCTTCCCAGCCCGACAACCTGCCCAACCCGCTCGCGGACGCCGCGGCCGAGGTGCGCAAGGACGCCGTCTCCAAGCTCGTCCGCGGCGAGGCTGCGACCACCAGGATCAACGGGAACCGGGTGATCGAGGTCAAGGGCAAGGGCACCAAGTCCAAGTACGTCGACTACCCGGTGAACCGCGAGGAGGACATCTTCACGGTTCTCGTCGAGTTCGGCGACCAGGTCCACCCGGTCACCGGCGGCACGACTGGCCCGACCCACAACCAGATCCCGGAGCCCGACCGCGACTGGGACGGCGACTCCACCGACGACAACTCGACCAACTGGGTCGCCGACTTCGACCGCGAGCACTACACCGACCTGATGTTCGGCGAGGGTGAGTCGTTCAAGGACTTCTACGCCCAGCAGTCCAACGGCCGCTTCCTCGCCCAGGGCGACGTCTCCGACTGGGTCACGGTGCCCTACAACGAGGCGCGTTACGGCTCCAACAAGGTGAGCAGCGCGTCGACCTACTGGCCCTTCGTCCGCGACACGGCTGCCTCCTGGTACGACGCCCAGGTCGCCGCCGGGAAGAGCCCGCAGCAGATCAAGGACTACCTCGCCCAGTTCGACCGGGTGGACCGGTACGACTACGACGGCGACGGCGTCTTCAACGAGCCGGACGGCTACATCGACCACTTCCAGGCGATCCACGCCGGCGAGGGCGAAGAGGCCGGCGGCGGCGCCCAGGGCGCCGACGCCATCTGGTCGCACCGCTGGTACGCCTACTCGAACCAGGCCGGCGCCAAGGGGCCCGACTTCAACAAGGCCGGCGGCGTACCGCTCGGCGACTCGGGCATCTGGATCGGCGACTACACGACCGAGCCGGAGAACGGCGGCCTCGGCGTCTTCGCGCACGAGTTCGGCCACGACCTGGGCCTGCCCGACCTGTACGACACCGCCGGCGGCGACAACGGCACCGGGTTCTGGACGCTGATGAGCGGCGGCTCATGGCTCAACCACGGCGGCGACGCGATCGGCACCACGCCCGGCTACATGGGTCCGTGGGAGAAGCTCCAGCTCGGCTGGCTCGACTACAAGACGGTCCAGTTCGGCGAGGACAGCACGGTCAAGCTCAACCCGGCCGACCTGGCCTCCAAGACCGGGTCCGCCCAGGCGCTGGTCATCCCCCTGCCCGAGCGCACCGTCACGACGGTTCGCAACAAGCCCCACTCGGGTTCCGCCGAGTGGTGGAGCGGCTACGGCGACAACCTGACCTCGACGCTCTCCCGCTCCATCGACCTCACCGGGGCGACCTCCGCCTCGGTCTCAGCGTGGGTCCAGGGCGGCCTCGAGCAGGACTACGACTATCTCTACGGCGAGGTGTCGACCGACGGTGGCACCACCTGGACCCAGGTGGGCACCGCGATCGACGGCATCTTCGAGTGGTCGCAGAAGTCGTGGGACCTGTCGTCCTACGTCGGTGACAACGTGCTGTTCCGGTTCCGTGTCGCCACCGACGGAGGCGTGCAGAGCGAGGCCTATCTCGACGACATCGCCGTCGAGGTGGACGGCACGACCACCGTGGACGACGTCGAGGACGGCACCGGAGCCTGGACCGCGAAGGGGTTCAGCATCATCTCCGGCACCACCTCGCGTCAGGTGCACGACATGTACTTCGCCGAGAACCGTGTCTACAGCGGCTACGACGAGACACTGAGGACGGGGCCGTACAACTTCGGCTGGGGCACCACCAAGCCGGACTGGGTCGAGCGGTTCCCCTACCAGAACGGCATGCTCGTGTGGTTCGCCAACGGTGAGTACTCCGACAACAACACCAGCACCCACCCCGGCGGCGGCGAGGTGCTGCCGGTCGACGCCCGACCGGCACCCGATCGTGTTCGACGGCGGCGCCAAGCTCGGCAACCGGCGCCAGCCCTTCGACGCGACGTTCGGGCAGGAGGCCACCGACGAGGTGACCTTCCACCGCAACGGTGTGGCCAAGACGGTGCCGTCCAGCCCGGCGATCGCGACGTTCGACGACTCGGACGCGGACCGCTACTGGTCCGCCGCCAACCCGTGGGCGTCCACCAAGGTGGCCGGCTCGGGCACGGTGCTGACCGTCACCAACACCCGTGACGGTGGCGACGAGCTGCAGGTGAGCGTCACCTTCAAGTGACCCCGTGCCGACTCGGCGTGAAGTGACCTCGACACTGCACGTCGAGCTCGGCGTGAAGTGTCTAGGCACTTCACGCCGGCTCGGCGTCATTTCCTGGGCACTTCACGCCGGCTCGGCGCATGTTCTGGGGTACTTCACGCCCGGTCGGCGGGGGCGGGTCAGCCGAAGCGGCCGGAGATGTACGCCTCGGTCGACTCGTTGTCGGGGGTGGTGAACATCTTCTTGGTGGGGTTGAACTCCACCAGGTGCCCGGGCTCGCCGGTCGCCTTGAGGTTGAAGAAGCCGGTCTCGTCGGAGACCCGGGCCGCCTGCTGCATGTTGTGGGTCACGATCACGATCGTGTAGTCGGACTTGAGGTCGTGGATCAGGTCCTCGATCGCCGACGTGGAGATCGGGTCGAGCGCCGAGCAGGGCTCGTCCATGAGCAGCACCTGCGGCTCGACCGCGATCGCGCGCGCGATGCAGAGCCGCTGCTGCTGGCCGCCGGAGAGCCCCATGCCGGGCTTGTTCAGCCGGTCCTTGACCTCGGTCCAGAGGTTCGCCGCCCGTAGCGCCCGCTCGACGATCGCGTCGCCCTCGGACTTCTTCATCTTCTTGGCGTTGAGGCGGTTGCCGGCCAGGACGTTGTCGTAGATCGACATCGTGGGGAACGGGTTCGGCCGCTGGAAGACCATCCCGATCTGACGGCGTACGGCGACCGGGTCGATCGAGGGGTCGTAGAGCGACTGCCCGTCGACGGTGATCTTGCCCTCGACGCGGGCCCCGGGGATCACCTCGTGCATCCGGTTCAACGAACGCAGCATGGTCGACTTGCCGCAGCCCGACGGACCGATGAAGGCGGTCACGGACCGGGCCTTGATCGTCATGTTGACACCCTCGACGGCGAGGAAGTCGCCGTAGTAGATGTTCAGGTCGGAGACATCGATGCTCTTGGCCATGAGTGCGGCTCAGCCTTTCTTGGGGGCGAAGATCTTGCCGACGATGCGCGCCAGCAGGTTCAGCACCATCACGATCACGATGAGGACCAGGGCGGCCCCCCACGCGCGCGCGATGCCGGGCGCCTCGCCCCCGCCGGCCGGGGCGATGCCCGGCTGCGTGAACGAGTAGTAGATGTAGACGGGCAGCGTGGTCATCCGCTCGTGGAACAGGTTCATGTTCACCGAGTCGGTCTTGCCCGCGATCACCAGCAGCGGCGCGGTCTCCCCGATCACCCGCGCCACGGCCAGCGTGACGCCGGTGATGATGCCCCCGAGCGACGTGGGGAGGACGACCTTGGTGATCGTGCGCCACTTCGGCACCCCGAGCGCGTACGACGCCTCGCGGAGGTCGTCGGGCACCAGCCGCAGCATCTCCTCGGCGGACCGCACCACGATCGGGATCATCAGCAGCGACAGCGCCACCGACCCACCGAAGCCCATCCGGACCTCGGGCCCGAAGAACAGCACGAACAGCGCCAGCGCGAAGAGACCGGCGACGATCGACGGGATCCCGGTCATCACGTCGACCAGGAAGGTGATCCACTTGCCGAGCTTGGTGCCCTTGCCGTACTCGACGAGGTAGATCGCGGCGAACAGCCCGACCGGGACCGAGATCAGCGCCGCCATCCCGGTGACGAGCAGCGTGCCGAGCAGGGCGTGGTAGATCCCGCCGCCGTCGCCCACGATGTTGCGCATCGAGAAGGTCAGGAACTCGACGCTCATCCTCGGCGCCCCGACCCGGGCGACCGTCCAGAGCAGCCAGATCAGCGGCAGCACCGCGATCCCGAACGCCGACCAGATCAGCGAGGTCATCAGCCGGTCCACGGCCGCGCGTCGGTTCTCCACGCTCCAGGACCAGGCCGGCAGCGCGACCAGGAACACGACCAGCGACAGCGCCAGCCAGGCGCCGAGTCCCCAGCCCAGCAGCAGCGCAGGCAGCCCTGCGCCGGCCACCGCGACGACCCCCATCAGGGCCGGCGCCCAGCGCGGAAGCCGCGGGTGCGCCATCGACGGCGACACGAACGGCGCAGCGGTGTCGGTCGTCATCGGCTCATCTTCCGCTCGCTGCTGTTGACGATCCAGCGGGCCGCGAAGTTGACCGCGAAGGTCACCGCGAAGAGCACCAGACCGGTCGCGATCAGCACGTTCAGCTTGGCGGGCGTCGCCTCGGCGAAGCTGGAGGCGATGTTGGAGGCGACCGTGGCGGGGTTGGTGTTGGAGATCAGGTTGAGCGTCACGATCGGGCTGGCGGAGAGCACCATCGCCACCGCCATCGTCTCCCCGAGCGCGCGACCGAGGCCCAACATCACGGCGGAGACCATGCCGGAGCGGGCGTAGGGGAAGACGGAGAGCCGGATCATCTCCCAGCGGGTGGCCCCGAGCGCCAGCGCCGCCTCCTCGTTGAGCCGAGGGGTCTGCGCGAAGATCTCGCGGGAGATCGCCGTGATGATCGGCAGGATCATGATCGCGAGCACGATCCCGGCGGTGAAGATGGTCTTGCCGGTCACCGACGCCGGCCCCGCGAAGAACGGCAGGAACGACAGGTGGTCGGCGAGCCAGCCGTGCGCCGGCACCAGCCAGGACGCCAGCGAGCGCGCCCCCCACAGCCCGAAGACCACCGAGGGCACGGCGGCCAGCAGGTCGATCACGTAGGCCACCGGCACCGCGAGGCGTCGTGGCGCGTAGTGCGAGATGAACAGGGCGATCCCGAAGGCGAAGGGCACCGCCAGGATCAGCGCGAGGACGGCGGCGAGGACGGTGCCGAAGACCAGCGGGCCGACGTACGACAGGAAGTCGGTGCTCGGCGCGTAGGTGGACGGGCTCTGGCTGAGACCCGGGAAGCCCTCCACCGAGAGGAAGACGAAGACCCCGGCCAGGGCGGCCACGATCACCAGGGCGGCCGCGCGAGCGGTGCCGGCGAAGATGCGGTCGCCACGGCTGCGCGGCGGACGCGCGGTGCGGCCGGCGACCTCGGGCCCGGGTTCGGTCGGGGCCAAAGACGGAGGGGCTGACACTGGCTCTCTCGTACTCCTCATCAGATGCAGGGAAACGGCGGACCGGTGATTCCGGTCCGCCGCAACCCCGCGGTGCTCGAGATCGAGATCGAGACTACTTAACCGCAATCTGGTCGATGATGCCCGCTGCCTCGTCACGCAAACTGGCGTCGAGCGGGGCCGAGCCGGCCTGGTCCGCGGCGGCCTGCTGGCCCTCCTCGGACACGACGTAGGACAGGTAGCCCTTGACGAGGTCGGCGTCGTTCGCGTCGGCGTACGTCTGGCACGCGATCAGGTACGACGTGAGCATCAGCGGGTAGGCGCCGGACTCGGTCGTGCTGCGGTCCACGTCGATCGCCATGTCGACGTCGGCGCGGCCCTCGGTGCGCGGCGAGGCGGCGAGCACCTGCGCGGCACCCTCGGCGGACGGCGTGTTGTACTCCTCGCCGACCTTGATCGCGACGATGCCCAGGCCACCGGCCTGGCTCTCGTCGGCGTAGCCGATCGTGCCGTCACCGGACTTGACCGCGGCCACCAGGCCGGAGGTGCCCTCGGCGGCCTCGCCCCGCTGGATCGGCCAGATGCCGTCAGCCTCGTGGCCCCACGCACCGTCACTGGCCTTGGCCAGGTAGTCGGTGAAGTTCGTCGTGGTGCCCGAGTCGTCCGAGCGGTGCACGGGCGTGATCCTGGTCGCCGGGAGCTCGGTGTCCGGGTTGTCCGCGGCGATCTTGGGGTCGTCCCACGACGTGATCTTGCCGTCGAAGATCGCGGCGATCACCGGCGCGCTGAGCTGCAGCGAGTCGACACCCTCGAGGTTGAAGACGACGGCGATCGGGCTGACGTACGCCGGGACCTCGATCGCGTCGGCGCCACCGCAGCGCTTCTTGGCGGCGTCGATCTCGCCCTCGTCGGCGCTGAGCGCCGAGTCGGAGCCGGCGAAGAGGTACGCCTCGGACAGGAAGTTCTCGCGCCCGGTGCCGGAGCCGACCGGGTCGTAGTTGACGGTCACGCCGCTGTTGGCGGACTGGAAGCCGGCGCGCCAGGCGCCCTGGGCCGACTCCTGGGCGGACGAGCCGCCGCCGTTGAGCGTCCCGCTCAGTGCCGAGCCACTGTCACCGGAGGCCTCGTTGCCGGCGCCGCAGGCGGACAGGGCGAGCGTGAGGGCGGCAATACCGGGCACGACTGCCCGGCGGATGGAAGTGCTGGTCACTTCAACTCCTGATGTCTGTGTGTGATGACAGCAGCGAAGTTAGGGAGCCGAAGTGACCGGACCGGCGGGCGTGGGTGAACGAGGGGTGAACTCGAACCGCCCAATGGACCACGTCGGGTCGGGAATGAGACGGCCATCACGTGAACTCGGCCGGAACCGCTTGACGAACGCGCTCCAGACGTACACCTCGCAGCCTCAGAGCGGTCCGTGGGTCTCGGTCGCGACCACCCGGCCCTGCCGGAGGTGGACGACCAGCATCGCGCCGGCCTCGAGCTTCGCCTCCGGGACCCCGAGCGCCTCGAAGACCAGCGGCAGCACCGGCCGGTGCGTGCAGATCACTGCTCCGGTCCCGGCGTCCACGAGGTCGCTCACGATCTTGGTCGCCGCCTCCGGCGTCACGTCCTGCTCGCTGAGCTCGTCGTACTCCTGCAGCGGCCAGCCGGTCGTGTCCGCGAACGGCTGGACGGTCTCCAGGCAGCGGGTGCTGCTCGAGCTCGCGACGCGGGTCACGCCGTACGCCGCCAGCAACGGCACCGCCCGCTCGGCCTGCAGCAGGCCGGCCTGCAGCAGCGGTCGCCGGCGGTCGTCCTTGTGCCAGGCCTTGCGAGAGCGGGCCTGGCCATGGCGCAGGACCACCACTGCGTGCGTCTTGCGGCGGTGCGGCTTCGCCTCGCGCAGGGTCTCCTGGTCATAGGCGTAGGTGAGCCGGGTCAGGGCCTCCTCGTAGGGCACCCACTCGACGCCGTCGATCTCGTCGTTGAGCCGGTAGCCACTGACGTCGTCGTCGCCCACCGCGCGCGCCACCCAGTAGGCGACGGACTTCATCCGGCCGCCACCGTTGGGATAGCGCTGGCCGGTCAGGGGCACGCCGAGGCGGACGTGGACCCCGGTCTCCTCCTCGACCTCGCGCACGGCGGCACTCGTCACGTGCTCGCCGGGGTCGAGCTTGCCCTTGGGGAACGACCAGTCGTCGTACCTCGGGCGGTGGACCAGCAGCACCTGCCGGCCGGGACGGAAGACCACCGCTCCAGCGGCCAGCACGTCTCGACGGCTGCTGCTGGGCTCGGGCGTCGGGGGGGCCGCCTTGGGCGCCCGCTTGTCGGCCATGCGGCTAGTCTCACACCACCACCGGCCGGACAGGAGACCCCGTGCGGAAACGCGTCACGATCGCGGTGACCGGCGCCCTCGTGATCGTCCTCGTCGTGGCCGGGTTCCTGTGGTGGCGCGGCACCCCCGGCACCGAGTTCGAGCGGGCCGCGACCCTTGCCCCCGCCGACAGTGAACGGCTCTCCTGGACCGACTGGAGCGCCGTACGCGACGAGCTCGGCGCCCGGCTGACGGCCGACTCGTCGGCGCAGGACGTCAGCGACTTCCTCGACCGCGGGTACGACGCCGACCTGACGTCGGCGTCGGCGCTGCTGCAGTCCGCGCCCGAGATGCAGACGAGCTTCGGCTTCTCCCCCGCGACCGCCGAGTGGGAGCTGTTCAGCCAGTCCGCGAGGGGCGCCGTGGTGATGCTGCGACTGACCGACTCCGTGGACTTCGCGGCGCTCGAGGATCGGCTGGTCGACCTCGGCTACACGCGGCCGGCGGACGACACCGGCGTGTGGCTGGGGGGCCCGGACCTGCTCAGCACGATCGGCTCCGGGTTGACCCCGGAGCTGCAGTACGTCGCCCTGGACGCCGACGACCAGCTGCTGCTCACCAGCGACACCGAGGAGTTCCTCGCCCAGGCGGTCGACGACGCGGCGGCCGGGGACGGGGTGGCGGACGAGCTGCGTACGGTCGTGGCGGCCTCCGGCGAAGCGGTCTCCGCCTCGGCGTACACCGGCTCCTACACGTGCTCAGCGCTGGCGATGAGCCAGGCCGACCCGGCCAACCAGGCCGAGGCCGACGCGCTGCTGCGGGCCGCCGGCAAGGTCAACCCGGTGACCGGCTTCGCGATGTCGGTGCAGCCCGATCTCGGCGTACGGGTGGTGATGTCGTTCGAGAACGACGACCAGGCCCGCACCAACGCCGACACCCGCGCCGCGCTGGTCAGCGGCCCCGCGCCCGGCCAGGGCGGCGACTTCACCGACCGGTTCACGGTGGGGCAGGTGGTCGCCGACGGCCGCTTGGTCCGGATGGACCTCGAGCCGAAGGAGGGCCAGTACGTGCTCTCCGACCTCAGCACCGGCCCGGTCCTCTTCGCCACCTGCTGACCCGTCGCTTGTTCACACCGAGAACACGCCGACCCGTCGCTTGTTGACGTCGGAAACACGCCGACCCGTCGCTTGTTTCCACCAGAAACACACCGACCCGCTCGGACATCCGGGCGGGCCAGTGCGGGTTCACGTCAACAAACGACGGGTCGGCGTATCGAACACGTCAACAAGCGACGGGTCGGCGTACCGAAGACGTCAACAAACGACGGGTCGGCGTACCGAACACGTCAACAAACGACGGGTCGGCGTGGATTGATCAGGCGTCGATCACGATCGGGATGATCAGGGGGCTGCGCCGGAACGTCTTGTGGCTCCATCGGCTGACGTCGCGGCTGATCATCTGCTCCAGCTGGTGCGGGTCGCCGATGCCCTCCGAGGCGGCCCGGGCGAGGGTCCGCTCGATGACCTGGACGGCCGGGTCGAACGCCTTCGGCTCGTGCTCGAAGCCACGGACCAGGAAGTCCGGCGGGTCGGCGAGCTTGCCGGAGTCGGCATCGACGATCGCGAGGACCGTGACGACACCCTCCTCGGCGAGCGTACGACGGTCCTTCAGCGTCGCCTCGGTCACGCCACCGACGGTCTGCGCGTCGACGAAGACCAGCCCGGCGCGCACCTTCCCGGTGATCTTGGCCTTGCCGTCGACCAGGTCGACGACCACGCCGTCCTCGGAGAGCACCACCCGGTCCTTGTCGATGCCGGTGCTGATCGCCAGGTCGGCATTGGCCCGCAGGTGGCGGTACTCACCGTGGACGGGCATGACGTTCTTGGGCTTGACGATGTTGTAGCAGTAGACGAGCTCGCCGGCGCTGGCGTGGCCCGAGACGTGCACCTTCGCGTTGCCCTTGTGTACGACGTTCGCGCCCCAGCGGGTCAGCCCGTTGATCACGTTGGAGATGGCGTTCTCGTTGCCCGGGATCACCGAGCTGGCCATCAGGATGGTGTCGCCCTCGCCGACCCGGATCTTGTGGTCGCGCGCGGCCATCCGCGACAGCGCGGCCAGCGGCTCCCCCTGCGAGCCGGTGCAGATCAGCGTCGCCTTGTTGGCGGGCAGCCGCTCGAGCTGGTCCAGCGGCACGATCAGGCCCTTGGGCACGTTCAGGTAGCCCAGGTCCTGCGCGACGCCCATGTTGCGGACCATCGAGCGCCCGACGAACGCCACCTTGCGACCGTGCGCGTGCGCGGTGTCCAGCACCTGCTGGATCCGGTGCACGTGGCTGGCGAAGCTGGAGACGATCACCCGACGCGGAGCCGTCCGGAAGACCTGCTCGATCGCCGGCGCCAGCTCCTTCTCGGAGGTGGTGAACCCGGGGACCTCGGCGTTGGTGGAGTCGGTCAGGAAGAGGTCGACACCCTCCTCGCCGAGCCGCGCGAAGCCGCGCAGGTCGGTGATCCGCTTGTCCAGCGGGAACTGGTCCATCTTGAAGTCACCGGTGTGCAGGACCAGGCCGGCCTTGGTCCGGATGCCGACCGCGAGGCCGTCGGGGATCGAGTGGTTGACCGCGAGGAACTCGCAGTCGAACGGCCCCAGCTTGGCGTGGTCGCCCTCCTTGACCTCCTGCAGCTCCGGACGGATCCGGTGCTCCTTGAGCTTCTCCTTGATCAGGGCGAGCGTCAGCCGCGACCCGATCAGCGGGATGTCGGGGCGCTCGCGCAGCAGGTACGGCACGCCGCCGATGTGGTCCTCGTGGCCGTGCGTGAGTACGACGCCGACGACCTTGTCGAGGCGGTCCCTGATCCAGCTGAAGTCGGGCAGGATCACGTCGACACCGGGCTGGTGCTCCTCGGGGAACAGCACCCCGCAGTCGACGATCAGCAGGGATCCCTCGTGCTCGAAGACGGTCATGTTGCGACCGATCTCACCGAGCCCGCCGAGGGCGACGACGCGCAGGCCGCCCTTGGGCAGGGTCGGCGGCTTCTGGAGCTCGGGATGCGGGTGGCTCATGGGTGATTCCCTTCAGGCTGACTCAGGTCAGCGTTATGACAGTTGGCCGGTCAGGCGCCCGTGCATGGCGGCGCTGACCACATTGAGGCCGTGGATCTCGACGGTCTTGCCCTTGCGCTCGTACTTGGTGGTGATCGCGTCCAGCGCGGCAACCGTCGAGGCGTCCCAGACGTGCGACGCGGTCAGGTCGATGACGACCCGTTCCGGGTCCGCGGCGTACTCGAACTGCTCGAAGAGGTCGTTGCTGGATGCGAAGAAAAGTTCGCCGGTCACTGTGTACCGAGCATGAACACTACCGTCGGCGTCCTCCACGAGCTCACGGTCGACCTCGGCGAGGTGCGCGACGCGGCGTGCGAAGAGGGTCATCGCCACCAGGACGCCGACGACGACACCGATGGCGAGGTTGTGCGTGGCGACGACCACGACGACGGTGGAGACCATCACGGTGGTCTCGCTCTTCGGCATCCGGCGCAGCGTCGCGATCTGGACGCTGTGCCAGTCGAAGGTGCCGACGGCCACCATGATCATGACCGCGACCAGCGCGGCCATCGGGATCGTCGCAACCTGCTCGCCGAAGACGACGACCAGGATCAGCAGGAACACTCCGGCGGCGAAGGTGGAGATCCGGGTGCGGGCACCGGAGACCTTCACGTTGATCATGGTCTGCCCGATCATCGCGCAGCCACCCATCCCGCCGAAGAAGCCGGTGATCACGTTGGCGGCGCCCTGCCCCCACGCCTCGCGGGTCTTGGCGGAGTGGGTGTCGGTGATGTCGTCGACGAGCTTGGCGGTCAGCAGCGACTCGAGCAGGCCGACCAGCGCCATCCCGAGGGCGTACGGCGCGATGATCTGCAGGGTCTCGAAGGTGAACGGCACGTCCGGCAGGAAGAACGACGGCCACGACTTCGGCAGCGTGCCCTCGTCGCCGACGTTCGGGACGTCGAGGCCCATCACGATCACGAACGCCGTGACCAGCACGATCGCGACCAGCGGCGCCGGCACCACGTTGGTCAGCCGGGGCAGCCCGACCAGGACGATCAGGCCGGCCGCCAGCAGCGGGTAGACCAGCACGGGGACGTCGACCAGGTGCGGCAGCTGGGCCAGCAGGATCAGGATCGCCAGCGAGTTGACGAAGCCGACCATCACCGAGCGAGGGATGAACCGCATCATCCGGGCCACCCCGGCGACGCCGAGCAGCACCTGCATCACACCGGCCAGGATCACCGTGGCGATGAAGTAGTCGATGCCGTAGTTGCGCGCCACCGGGGCGATCACCAGCGCGACGGCACCGGTGGCCGCCGAGATCATCGCGGGCCGGCCACCGAGGAAGGCGATCGAGACCGCCATCGTGAACGACGCGAACAGGCCGTAGCGCGGGTCGACCCCGGCGATGATCGAGAACGAGATCGCCTCGGGGATCAGCGCGAGCGCGACGACGAGCCCGGCGACGAGCTCGCGGCGCAGGATGCGGGGGGTGCGCAACGCATGGCGCACCGAATCGTCGGAGACAGGCGGGACAACAGTTGTCGTGGGCACGAAGGGCCCTCCATCCAGGACATACGTGGAGCAAGAAAAGAAAGTGGGAAACGAGTTACAGAAGAGGCCCGGACCCCTCGGGGAGCGGTCTAGCCGCTGCTGGCCGGCAACGCCTCGAGCACCACGTCTGGGTGGTCCCGGGCGACGGACTTGACCCGCCACAGGTCGGGGAAGAGCGCGAGGTGCGTCCCGTCCGACTTGGCGAGCACCTCGACCTGGCGTACGCCGTTGAGCACGGCGGCGTCCGCGGCCGTCGTACGCCGGGCGACGGTGTAGGCGAGCGTCTCGAGCCGCACGGGAGCCTTGAACTCCGACTCCATCCGCGCCACGACGACCTCGAACTGCATCGGGCCCACGGCCGCCAGGACGGGGTTCTGGGCGCCGCGCAGGTCGGAGCGGAGCACCTGGACCACGCCCTCCTGGTCGAGCTGCTCGATCCCGCTGCGGAACTGCTTGTACCGACCGCTGTCGACGGCCCGCACGGTGGCGAAGTGCTCGGGCGCGAAGCTGGCGATCGGCGGGTACTGCACCGGCTCACCGGCGTAGATGGTGTCCCCGACGCGCAGGGAGGAGGCGTTGACCAGCCCGATCACGTCGCCGGGGAAGGCGGTCTCGACCGAGGAGCGCTCCCGGCCGAAGACGGCCTGGGCGTACTTGGTGGCGAACGGGCGGCCGGTGCCGGCGTGGGTGACGATCATCCCGCGCTCGAAGACGCCGGTGCAGACGCGGGCGTAGGCGAGCCGGTCGCGGTGCGCGGCGTCCATGCCGGACTGCACCTTGAAGACGAAGGCGCTGAAGTCGTGTCCGACCGGGCGCACGCCGCCGTCGAGGGCGACCGCGGCGGTGGGCGCCGGCGCCAGCTCGAGCAGGATCTCGAGCAGCTGGGCGACCCCGAAGTTCTGCAGCGCGGAGGCGAAGAGCACCGGGGTGGTCTCCCCCGCCAGGAAGCGGGCCTGGTCGTGGTCGGCGGCGTCGGCGCTGAGCAGCTCGTGCTCCTCGCAGGCGGCCTCCCAGGCCTCCCCGGCCACCTCGGCGGCCTCGTCGGGCGACATGTGCTTCTCGGGCGCGCGGGTGGCGCCCCCGGCCGTCCGGGTGAACTGGATGAAGTCGCCGGTACGCCGGTCGAGGACGCCGCGGAAGTCACCGGAGATCCCGACCGGCCAGGTCAGCGGGGTCGGCTTCAGCTTGATCTGCTTCTCGATGGAGTCCATCAGCTCGAGCGGGTCGAGGCCGGGACGGTCCCACTTGTTGATGATCGTGATCACCGGGATGCCGCGGTGGGCGCAGACCTGGAAGAGCTTGAGCGTCTGCGGCTCGAGGCCCTTGGCCGCGTCGACCAGCATCACGGCGGAGTCGACGGCCGACAGCACCCGGTAGGTGTCCTCGGAGAAGTCGGAGTGACCGGGGGTGTCGACCAGGTTCACGACGTGGTCGCGGTAGTTGAACTGCAGTGCGGCCGAGGTGATCGAGATGCCGCGGGCCCGCTCCATCTCCATCCAGTCGGAGACGGTGCCGCGCCGGCCGGCCTTGCCGTGCACGGCGCCGGCCTCGGAGATCACGGCCGCGTGCAGCGCGAGCGCCTCGGTGAGCGTCGACTTGCCGGCATCGGGGTGGCTGATCACCGCGAACGTGCGCCGGGGTCGTACGTCATCGTGAACAGCCATAGGCCGCCAATCTACCGCCGCGCGCAGGGTGGGCCCGAATCGGCGAACTGCCTGCTCAGGCGAGGTCTCGGCGGCGCAGGCCCACGATGCCGACCCCGGCCAGCACCAGGGCGGCCCCCAGCACCGAGACGGTCGGCAGGGCCGCGAACTCCGCCAGCGGCATCCCCGGCAGGTGGTGGAACGGCGACAGCCCGTTGACCCAGTCCGGGAACTTCAGCAGCGTCCCGAGGTAGATCTGCACGAAGACGAACGCCAGCAGCAGGTAGGAGACGCTGCTGAGGCGAGGCAGCCACCCGGTGAGGAACACCCCCACCGCAGCCAGGAACAGCACGCCGGGGGTCTGCACCACAGCCGCCGCCACGATCCCGCCGAACGATGCCGCGTCGCCGGTGGTGAGCACGAAGGTCACCGCGGTGCCCAGCCCGACGAGCAGCATCATCGCCACGGTGCCGAGCACGGTGACCGTGAGCGAGCCGACCGCCCAGCGGGTGCGGGACATCCCCGTGGCCAGCAGCACCTCGGCGCGGCCGAGCGTCTCCTCCGACCGCAGGCGCAGCGCGGAGGAGACCGCGAAGCCGGCCGCCAGCACGGCCATCAGCGCGAACGCCGTCACCAGGAACGCGTCCACGGGGCTTCCGCCGGTGAGGTCGAAGAACCGCTGCAGGTCGGGGTTCGACTCGAGCATGTCGTTGATCGACGGCCCGACCGAGCCGAGCATGGCGCCACCCAGGAAGACACCGATCGCCCAACCGAGGACCGCGCCCCGCTGCAGCCGCCAGGCCAGGCCGGTCGCCGTACCCAGCGAGGCCGGCGCGCGGGGCGACCCGGGGCCGGCGTGCAGCAGGCCCGCGCCGGCATCGCGGTGGGCCGTGAGCCACGTCGTGAGGACGACCAGGACCCCGGCCAGGACCACGAGTGGCGCGAGCACCCACCAGCGGGCGGCGCCGAACGGCTGGCTCATCAGCGCCCAGCCGAGCGGCGAGAGCCAGGTCAGGAAGTTGCCCCCGAGGTCCCCGATGCCGCGGAGCACGAAGAGGAACGCCAGCACGCCACCGGCGATGCCGAGGGCCCCGCGCGAGGCCGCCGTGATCTGGGCGGCGGCTGCGGCGACAGCCGTGAAGACCACACCCGTGGCGGCCAGGACCGCGCCGTGCAGGAGGGAGCCGTTCGCGTCGAGTGCCGGCAGCGACGAGCACGATGCTGTCGAGCGCACCGATCACGAGGCTGGCCGCGGCCGCCACGGTCACCGTCGCCAGCACGCCTGCGTGCCGCCCGGTCACCGTGGACCGGAGCAGCTCGGCGCGCCCGGTCTCCTCCTCGGTCCGCGTGTGGCGAACGACGAGGAAGATCACCATCAGCGAGAGCGCGATCAGCCCCGTCACGGAGATCTCGTACGCCGTGATCGCGCCGGCGTTGTCGAGCCCCTCGGGACGTCCGCTGAGCAGCTTGGTCGCCGGGCCGTCCGCCGTCCTGGCGTAGCCGGCCATCTTGTCCGGGGTGTCGTAGAGGCCGACCACGGCCGCGGCGGTGGAGCCGACGAGCGCCGTGATCGAGAGGATCCAGATCGGCAGCCGGATCCGGTCCCGCCGCAGGATCAGCCGGATCAGGTGGCCGGTGCCGGTGAAGTCGCTCACCCGGTCACCTCGTCGCCGTACTCCCTGAGGAAGAGCTCCTCGAGCGTCGGCGGGTGCGCCGTGAGCGCCCGGATGCCGGCCTCGCTCAACAGCCTCATCGCCTCGTCGAGGTGGTCGGTGTCGACCGCGAAGGTCACCCGGCCGTCATGGAACTCGGAGTGGTGCACCCCCGCCAGCAGCTCCAGGCCCTCGGGGCGCGAGGTGGTCTCGGCCACGACGGTGGTGCGGGTCAGATGACGGAGGTCGGCCAGCGTGCCGCTCTGGACGGTGCGGCCGGCGCGGATGATGCTCACCTGGTCGCAGAGCGCCTCGACCTCGGCGAGGATGTGGCTCGACAGCAGCACGGTGGCACCCCCACCGATCGCCTCGCGGACGCACTCCTGGAACGCCGCCTCCATGAGCGGGTCGAGACCCGAGGTCGGCTCGTCGAGCAGCAGCAGCTCGGCGTCCGAGGCGAGAGCGGCCACCAGCGCGACCTTCTGCCGGTTGCCCTTGGAGTAGGTCCGCGACTTCTTGGTCGGGTCCAGCTCGAAGCGCTCCAGCAGCTCGGCGCGACGCTTCTCGTCGAGGCCGCCGCGCATCCGTCCGAGCAGGTCGATCACCTCACCGCCGGTCAGGTTCGGCCACAGGTTCACGTCGCCGGGCACATAGGCGATCCGGCGGTGGAGGTCGGCCGCCTCCGCCCAGGGGTCACCCCCGAGCAGCCGGACCGTGCCCGCGTCGTGGCGGAGCAGCCCGAGCAGCACGCGCATCGTCGTCGACTTGCCGGAGCCGTTGGGCCCCACGAAGCCGTGCACCTCGCCGGTGACCACCCGGAGGTCGAGGCCGTCGAGGGCACGGACCGTGCCGAACTTCTTGACAACTCCGTCGAGCGCGATCGCGTCGGTCATGACCTCACCCTAGGAGCCGGGGTCAGGCCGGGGGTGGTTCATCGGAAGCTGCGCAGCCGCAGGCTGTTGCTGACCACGAAGACCGAGGAGAGCGCCATCGCGGCGCCGGCCAGCATCGGGTTCAGCAGCCCGGCGGCGGCCAGCGGCAGCGCGGCGACGTTGTAGGCGAAGGCCCAGAACAGGTTGCCCTTGATCGTGCCCAGGGTGCGTCGCGCGAGCCGTACGGCGTCCGCAGCCACCCGCAGGTCGCCGCGCACCAGCGTCAGGTCGCTGGCCTGGATGGCGACGTCGGTGCCGGTGCCCATCGCGAGGCCCAGGTCGGCCTGCGCCAGGGCGGCCGCGTCGTTGACCCCGTCGCCCACCATCGCCACGCCGTGCCCCTCGGACTGCAGCCGCTTGACCACGTCCACCTTGTCGGCCGGCAGGACCTCGGCGATCACCTCGTCGATGCCGACCTCGGTGGCGACCGCCCGGGCGGCACGCTCGTTGTCGCCGGTGAGCAGCACCGGGGTGAGCCCCAGGTCGCGCAGCCGGCGGACCGCCTCGACCGAGGTGGGCTTCAGGGTGTCGGCGACGACGAGGACGCCCCTGGCTCGCCCGTCCCAGGCCACCACGACAGCGGTGCGCCCGGCGGCCTCGGCCTCGTCGATGGCGACGGTCAGCTCGTCGGGGACCGCGTGGGAGCGCTCCTCGAGCAGCCGCGGACGGCCGACCAGGAGCCCGCGACCGTCCACGCTTCCCTCGACGCCGAGTCCCTCGATGTTGGCGAAGCCGGTCACCTCCGGAAGGTCCGGGCCGGCCGCGGAGACGATGGCGCGCGCGATCGGGTGCTCGGAGGCCGCCTCGAGGGCGGCCGCCAGGCGTCGTACGTCGGCGGCGGACTCGCCGACCGCGGGCACCACGTCGACCAGCGACATCCTGCCCGTGGTGACGGTGCCGGTCTTGTCGAGCACGACGGTGTCGATGCGCTGGGTCGCCTCGAGCACCTCGGGGCCCTTGATCAGGATGCCGAGCTGGGCGCCCCGGCCGGTCCCGACCATCAGAGCGGTGGGCGTCGCCAGGCCCAGGGCACACGGGCAGGCGATGATCAGCACGGAGACGGCGGCGGTGAACGCAGCCGCCGTACCGCCGCCGGCGAGCAGCCAGGTGGCGAGCGTCGCCAGCGAGAGCAGGATGACGATCGGGACGAAGATCCCCGAGATCCGGTCGGCGAGGCGCTGCACCTCGGCCTTCCCGTTCTGGGCGTCCTCGACCAGCCGGGCCATCTGGGCGAGCTGGGTGTCGCCACCCACGGCGGTGGCGCGCACCACGAGCCGGCCGCCCGCGTTGACCGTCGCCCCACTGAGCTCGGAGCCGGGACCGACCTCGACCGGGACCGGCTCACCGGTGAGCATCGAGGCGTCCACGGCTGACGTGCCGCTCTCGACGACCCCGTCGGTGGCGATCTTCTCGCCGGGGCGGACCACGAAGGTGTCGCCGACGGCGAGGCGCTCGGCCGGGACGGACTGCTCCACTCCGTCGACGAGCAGGGTCACGTCCTTGGCACCGAGCGACATCAGGGCGCGCAGGGCGGCCCCGGCGTTGCGCTTCGACCGCTTCTCGAACCAGCGCCCGGCCAGCAGGAAGGTGGTGACGCCGGCGGCTGCCTCGAGGTAGATGTTCTCCAGTCCGTCGGTGCGCTCGACGGTGAACCGGAAGGCGTGGGTCATGCCGGGCATGCCGGCAGTCCCCCAGAAGAGCGCGACCAGCGACCAGCCGAACGCCGCCAGGACCCCGGTGGAGACGAGCGTGTCCATCGTGGTGGTGCGGTGCCGCAGGTTGGTCCAGGCGGCCCGGTGGAAGGGCCAGGCGCCCCACACGGCGACCGGGGCGGCCAGCGTGAGCGAGGCCCACTGCCAGTTGGTGAACTGGAAGGCCGGCACCATCGCCATCAGCACGACCGGGACGGTCAGGACTGCCGAGATCACCAACCGCTGGCGCAGGGCGTCGAGCTCCACGTCGCGTCGGTCGGTGGCCTCGTCGGCTCCCGCCGCCGGTCGCTCGGGCGCCGGGAGGGCGGCGGAGTAGCCGGCGGCCGCAACGGTGGCCAGCAGGTCCTCGGGCGACACGGTCTCCGGGTAGGCGACCTTCGCCTTCTCGGTCGCGTAGTTGACCGTGGCGGTGACGCCGTCGAGCTTGTTGAGCTTGCGCTCGATGCGGTTGGCGCACGACGCGCAGGTCATCCCGCTGATCGCCAGCTCCACGTCGGTGCTCATCGTCGCCTCCTCGGGGTCGTCCGGGTCGTCTGCGCTGCGTCTGCTGCGGTTGCTGTGCGGCCGGGTCAGCCGGGCTCACACCAGGGCGTACCCCGCCTCGGTCACGGCCGCCTGGACGGCGTCTCGCTCGAGCGGGGTGGCGCTGGTGACGGTGACCGCGCCCGTCTCGAGGACCACGTCCACGCTCTCGACGCCGTCGAGCTCACTGATCTCCTCGGTGACCGAGGAGACGCAGTGTCCGCAGGTCATGCCGCTCACGTGCCAGGTGCTGGTCTCGCTCATCGGGTTCCTCCTGGGGGTTCGGGTGGGTCCGGCTGGACTGCCGGCAGGACGGCGGACCGCTCAGGAGCGGACCAGCCGGGCGATGGCGTCGACGGCCTCGGCGACCTTCTCGCGGGCCTCGTCGTCGCCCTTGCGCGCGGCGTCGACGACGCAGTGGTTCATGTGCTCCTCGAGCAGCCCGATCGAGACCGCGTGCAGGGCCTTCGTCATCGCCGAGATCTGGGTGAGGATGTCGATGCAGTACTTCTCGTCCTCGACCATGCGCTGGATCCCGCGCGCCTGCCCCTCGATCCGGCGCAGCCGCTTGAGGTAGTCGTCCTTGCGGTGGATGTAGCCGTGCTCCGCGTCAGCCATGCTCACATCATACCCCCCTGGGGTATGGAAGTCATCCCGCGCAGGCGGGTGGGCGCGGCTCAGGTGCCGGTCGGGGACTCAGGCTCGACTCCGAGGACCTCGTCGATCTCGGAGTCGCTGAGGTGCTCATCGCGCTCGCTCGCGGCGATGATGAGGTTGGTGGTGAGCTCGACCTCACCGAGGAGGTCGGCGTCCTCGAGGGAAACGTCGAACTGGTCGTGCACGCGTGTGACTCCTCGCTTGCGTCGATGTCGCCCCCCTGGTTCCAGCGTGCCCGACGGCACCCCGCATGAAACCCTCGGGGTCAAATATGGCCCGATCGGGCCCCCCGGTGCGTTCCATCTGCGCCCGTGACACCACCCACCTGGGCGCGCAGGTCGATCTCGCGAGCAGGTCGGCCCGAGGGTAGTACCGGACGGCCCGGAACAGAAACGAGGCCCCACCCAAAAGGGTGGGGCCTCGTTCTGAAGACTGGTCGGACAGGTGCTGTCCGGGTCTTCCTACGCGATCAGACCGCGCGGACGTTCTCAGCCTGAGGACCCTTGGGGCCCTGCGTGACGTCGAACTCGACCTTCTGGTTCTCGTCCAGGGACTTGTAGCCCTGAGTCTGAATCGCCGAGTAGTGCACGAAAACGTCGTCGCCGCCGTCCTCCTGCGCAATGAAGCCGAAACCCTTCTCGGCGTTGAACCACTTCACGGTGCCTTGAGCCATTGCTCTGTACTCCTATATCGGTGCGAAAGGCCGTCACCTCGACGGCCTCGCATCAGATGCGGTGACACGTCGCTCCGACCCGTGGATATTGGCACCACAAAGAAGAAACGCCGTTGGATCACAAACTCCGCGGGCGTCAGACCTGCTGGAACTTGCACCTGCTGCTGGGTCGAGAGTAGCAAGCCTCGGCCCCAGGTTCGTCATGAGACGGCGATCGCTCAGGAGCGGACCAGGAGAGATGGCGTCGACGGCCTCGGCGACCTTCTCGCAGGCCTCGTCGTCGCTCTTGCGCGCGGCGTCGACGACGCAGTGGTTCTGTGCTCCTCGAGCAGACCGATCGAGACGCGTGCAGGGCCTTCGTCATCGCCGAGATCTGGGTGAGGATGTCGATGCAGTACTTCTCGTCCTCGACCATGCGCTGGATCACGCGCGCCTGCCCCTCGATCCGGCGCAGCCGCTTGAGGTAGTCGTCCTTGCGGTGGATGTAGCCGTGCTCCGCGTCAGCCATGCTCACATCATACCCCCCTGGGGTATGGAAGTCATCCCGCGCAGGCGGGTGGGCGCGGCTCAGGTGCTGGTCGGGGACTCAGGCTCGACTCCGAGGACCTCGTCGATCTCGGAGTCGCTGAGGTGCTCATCGCGCTCGCTCGCGGCGATGATGAGGTTGGTGGTGAGCTCGACCTCACCGAGGAGGTCGGCGTCCTCGAGGGAAACGTCGAACTGGTCGTGCACGCGTGTGACTCCTCGCTTGCGTCGATGTCGCCCCCCTGGTTCCAGCGTGCCCGACGGCACCCCGCATGAAACCCTCGGGGTCAAATATGGCCCGATCGGGCCCCCCGGTGCGTTCCATCTGCGCCCGTGACACCACCCACCTGGGCGCGCAGGTCGATCTCGCGAGCAGGCCGGCCCGAGGGTAGTACCGGACGGCCCGGAACAGAAACGAGGCCCCACCCAAAAGGGTGGGGCCTCGTTCTGAAGACTGGTCGGACAGGTGCTGTCCGGGTCTTCCTACGCGATCAGACCGCGCGGACGTTCTCAGCCTGAGGACCCTTGGGGCCCTGCGTGACGTCGAACTCGACCTTCTGGTTCTCGTCCAGGGACTTGTAGCCCTGAGTCTGAATCGCCGAGTAGTGCACGAAAACGTCGTCGCCGCCGTCCTCCTGCGCAATGAAGCCGAAACCCTTCTCGGCGTTGAACCACTTCACGGTGCCTTGAGCCATTGCTCTGTACTCCTATATCGGTGCGAAAGGCCGTCACCTCGACGGCCTCGCATCAGATGCGGTGACACGTCGCTCCGACCCGTGGATATTGGCACCACAAAGAAGAAACGCCGTTGGATCACAAACTCCGCGGGCGTCAGACCTGCTGGAACTTGCACCTGCTGCTGGGTCGAGAGTAGCAAGCCTCGGCCCCACCCGGGCATTCCGGACACGCTTTTCTCAACTGGCGGCGTGAACATCGGGCGACCGGGGCGTTGCGAGGCGGGTCACCTGGATCGGATTCCCGGTCTGCCGAACGGTCACCCGAGCCCTCCCCCGGACCCGGGAAAGCGGCCACTCGGTAACCGGCGTCACGGAGCGGGAGCCCTTGCTGGGCCTAGGTTCTGCTGCGTGAGCAGCCTCTCGGAGCAGACCGCGCAGCCGAGGTCCGCGGGCGAGCCCGCGGCGTACTGTGTGGTGCAGAGGCTGGGCGACCCGGCTCGCCAGATGGCCCCGTGGGCACCCGGCCGCTGTGAGGAGATTGCTGACGTGGAGCGGCGTGGCCAGGCTTCCGAAGACCTCTGGTGCATGTCCGAGGTCGAGATCTTCGCGGACCTCTCCGAGGCCGAGATGGGGGTGATCGCGGCCGCCGCACCCATGCAGGAGTTCGCCGCCGGCGAGATCATCTACTCGCCACCGCAGCCGACCGAACGCCTGTTCATCCTGAAACGAGGCCGGGTGCGGATCTTCCGGGTCTCCCCCGACGGCCGCGCCCTGACCACGGCGATCATCACGCCCGGCATGATCTTCGGCGAGATGGTCGTGCTCGGGCAGCAGATGCACAACAACTTCGCCGAGGCGCTGGACTCGGTGGCGGTCTGTGTGATGACCCGCAGCGACGTGCAGCGGTTCCTGCTCTCCGACGCGCGGATCGCGGCCCGGATCTCGGAGATCCTCGGCAACCGCGTCTCCCAGCTCGAGCGTCGGCTCAGCGACAGCGTGTTCAAGAGCGTGCCGCAGCGGATCGCCTCGACGCTGCGCCTGCTCGCCGAGGAGCAGCCGCAGCGACTCCTGGGGCGGGGCGTCCAGGTCACCCTCACCCACGAACAGGTCGCGGCACTCGCCGGGACCTCCCGCGAGACCGCGACCAAGGTGCTGGGCGAGTACGCCGACCGTGGGCTGCTGCGCCTGGGTCGCGGACGGCTCACGATCCTCGACGTCGAGGGGATCGCGGCCGAGGCCGGCGACTGACGCAGCGCGTCCAGTCAGGCTCTGCTCCGATCCGTCCGTAGGCTGCCGGGTGTCGCCACCGTCGCGGCGACGTCCATCAGGCTCCTCGCTGCTGAGGTTCCGCCGGCCGGGAGGGGGACCCCGAAGTGGCCGCAGTGACCTCGGCGAACGGACGCATCCGGGGCTTCCTGTGGCCCACGGAGTTCCTGGTCATCACCGACTTCCTCCAGGCTGACCCGCACTCGCACGGCGCTCTGCAGCTGTCGGTCGGGATCGAGGGGGCGCCGCGAGTGTGGCTGGACGGAGCCTGGCGGAGCGCGCCGGGGCTGCTCATCGACACCGGCGCCGAGCACGGCTTCGACTGCGCCGGGGCCCTGACCGCGATCGGCTGGGTGGAGTCGGAGAGTCCCACCGGGCGGCTCCTTCGGCGGCAGCTGCTCCGCGGCGAGCCGTCGGTGCTGCTCGACCCCGCGATCACCGCGGCCCTGGTCGAGCGGCTCAGCGGTGTCGCGGACGACGACTGCGCCACCGCCCATCAGAAGTGGCGCGAGGCGCTGCGGGCGCTCGGCGCGGAGCCGGACTCGGAGCCGGCGTACGACCCGCGTATCCGCGCGGTGCTGGACCACCTCCGGGCAGCGCCCTCACCGCCGCCGGGTGTGGAGGAGCTGTGCCGGATCGCCACTCTGAGCGAGAGCCGGTTGCACCACCTCTTCCGGGAGCAGGTCGGCGTACCGGTGCGCCGCTACCTGTTGTGGCACCGCTACATGGTGGCGATGCGACACCTGTCGACCGGGGCGAGCGCGACCGACGCCGCCCACGCGGCCGGCTTCTCCGACAGTGCCCACTTCACCCGGACCGCCCGGACCGTCAACGGGTTCACCCCGACCAAGATGCCGTTCCGGGAGTGGCTGACCAGCTGTCCCTGACCCGCTGTGGCGAGACGGAGTGGCTGGACGGAGTGGCCGCTGGCGCGTGAGATGGTCGGATCCGGCGACCGGACCCAGGAGGAAGATCGTGAGCGGCTACTACTCGTGCATGGCCTGCGGCCACGAGTTCGACCCGATCTCAACCCGATGGTTCTGCCCGCACTGCAAGTTCAAGGCCAACTGCTGTGAGGGCGAGGCGCTGGCTCCTGTCCAGGCCCCCGACGTCCAGGCCCCCGACGTCCCGGACTCCGACACCCCCTGACGCGCTCGCCCGAAGACCTGCAGTTTGGTCCCCGGCCGTAGCCTTGAGACTCTCAAACCTGCGGTTCTTGCCCCATCGATGAGGTGGCGGCCCGGGCCGACCACGGTGCTTCCGGGCACCCCGCGTCCGGTGCGAGGGCGGCTGCGATCGGGTGCAGTCGATAGAAATCTCGACTCCCATCCGTCCCATCGGCGCTCAGATGGGGGCGCTGCGGTCCAGCTGGCGGTCGCGGATGAGGATTCTGTCCAGTTTGGTGGGTAGGTTGCGCCCCACAACGCCCCAGCAGCGGCGTTGGTACATGGTGTGAGAGGGAGAACCTGATGGCGACCGACTACGACGCCCCGAGGGTCCGCGAAGGTGAAGAGGCCGGCGACAAGGACTCCTCGATCGAGGAGCTGCGCGGCAACGCCCGCGAGCGGCAGGCCCCGAAGATGGACGAGACGGACGAGACCGAAGCGGAGTCGTTCGAGCTTCCCGGTGCCGACCTCTCCCACGAGCTGCTCGAGGTCGAGGTCAAGCCCCTCCAGGAGGGCGAGCTCCAGTGCTCCCGCTGCTACCTGCTGCACGCCCGCAGCGTGATGGTCTCCATCGACCCGCCGATCTGCCGCGACTGCGACTGACCCGACCCAGCCGGCCTCAGCCGGCCCTCGCGCCCGAGGTGATCCGCCCTCGAGTCACTCGGGCCCGTTTGGGCGGGTGCCCCAGACATCGGTGCGGCCTGACGCAGGCCTCCGGGTGAACCTTTCGGGCAGCGGCCTCGTATTACTTCCTAGGACGACAGCGTCGTCCGCCGAGGAGGTGCAGTTCCCGTGAAGCTACGCATGATCGTGGCCGCCGCCGTCCTGGTGTCCGGCGCGGTTCACCTCAAGCTCTGGGCGGACGGGTTCCGCGACATCAGCGTGATCGGCCCGTCCTTCCTGCTCAACGCCGTCGCCGCCCTGGTGATCGCCGTCGCGGTGCTGTGGTGGCGCAGCTGGCCGTCGCTGCTCGTGGCCATGGGCTTCGGAGCGAGCACCTTGGCGGCCTTCGTGATCTCCGCAACCGTCGGGCTGTTCGGGGTGCACGAGGCATGGACGGGCCGCTATGTCATCACCGCCAACATCTCCGAGCTCGTGGCGCTGGTCGTGGGTGCTTGGGCGCTGTACGCCGAAGGCTGGGCTGTGCGGGCCCGGAACCACATCCAGCACCGGCATGCCGGAGCCGTCGGCGACCCTGGGCACCACGCTGCCTGAAGGCTCGCCAAACCCCCGACCGCGTCTCGGGGGGCTTCCCACCGCCATCTCGATCTGCGGCATCGCGTTCGGGCTGGCAGCCGGCCCCCGACGGGACCGGCCATGGCTGAGCGGGCATACTCTGACTCCCCGCGAACGTGCGGTGATCGTCACCGGGTTGTCCCGAGGGTTCTCCCGGTTATTGTCCGCACGTCCCGGGCCCCTAGCTCAATTGGCAGAGCAGAGGACTTTTAATCCTTTGGTTGTGGGTTCGAGTCCCACGGGGCCTACTCACGCACTTGTCCTGCCCCGCCGTCGCCTGCTCCAGCTCGCACCGGTCCCGCTCGGCGACATCTCCCCCTGCAGCTCTCTGCTCCCGCTGGACAGATAGTCAAACATTCATCCAATCCGCTGCGCTGCACGCTCCGAATGACATCCAGACAACGGGCCGCACCGGCCCCGTCCCCCCATCAAGCCAAAGGATGTCCATCTCATGCGCAAGCTCACCGCCACCAAGCGTCACCTCGCCGCCATCGCCGGCCTCGCCCTGCTCGCCGTTCCGCTGGCCGCCTGCAGCACCGACTCCAGCGCCGACACGGGTTCCTCTGCTCCCGCCGCCGTCGCCGCGATCGACAGCCTCTCGGGCGAGTCGACCGCCATTGCGCTGGACAAGGGCTTCACGGACGCCCTGGCCTCCCTGAAGCTGACGCCCGGGGTGCGTCGGCTCCGCCAAGCTCGTCGATGGCTCACTCGTCTTCCCCATCTCCGGCGGCAACGTGACCGTGTTCAAGCCCGGCACCGTCTCCCCCTACGTGATCGGCCAGATCCAGCACGTCGGGTCGGGCCTGTCGCTCGAGGCCGGAGGCACCACGGTCGAGCTCACCAACCTGAACGTCGACCCGGGCGTCTCGCGGGTCTACGGCGACGTCGCGGTGAACGGCAAGTCCGTCGTCCAGAGCGCCTTCCTCTTCCAGCTCGACGGCCGCACCCTCGAGCCGCTGGCCACCAAGGGCAACACGGCCATCCTCGAGGGCACCAAGGTCCTCGTCTCCGACGACGCCGCCGGCCTGCTGAACAGCACGTTCGACACCGACGCGGTCAAGGGCGGCCTGCTCGTGGGCACCGCCAAGATCACCGTCAACACCAAGTGACCAGCTGACCGCTGACTAGTCAGCCTCGTCACGAACCAATCGCACGACTGAGCCCCCGGAGCCACTCCGGGGGCTCAGTTGACGTTCAGCCAAACCGGGTCATTGTAGGAAGCCGCGTGTCGGTCCGCAGGGAAACCGGGAAAACTGGTATGAGATGGCCAGACATTCCCATACCGCCACATAACCCCACTATCACCCCGTAGTTTTTCAGTCATGCGGAATGTGAATCCGGGGATCCACGACGAGTCGGCTTTCGGCTTGTTCGATCGCTGGCTCGCTGAGCAAGAACAGCAGGCCAACGACGTGGCCGAGCGCGCCCCCAGCTCGACGACCGGGTCCACGGCCCACCTCAAGGCGGTCCCCGAGCCCGTGGAGGAGATCGACCTCCACGACCAGGTGCCGGCCGACCGGTCCGGGTCTGCTGACGACACCGGCACTGGCACCGTGGCCGAGCCCCTGGTGGCCGACCCCGCTGTCGCTGCCCCCACCGCCCGCGCCGACTCTGCTCCTCCCGACGCCACCATGACCCCCGCGCCCCGGCTTCCTGACGCGGAAGCGCGGATCGAGGCGCTGCTGAAGTCGCTCGGCGAGCGTCGTGCGGATGCACCGCGCGAAGCGCGGCAGGGCCCACCCGTTCCCCGCACCACGACGGCCGCCGTACCTCCGGCGGGGCCCCAGGCACCCGCGCCGACGCGGACGCCCGAGGTCAAGGTCCAGCCCGAGGTCAAGGTCCGGCCCGAGGCCAACGTCCAGCCCGAGGTCCAGCCCGACGAGCCGGAGTCTGCCGAGGTCGAGATCGAGCAGGACGACGACCCGGCGCCCGCGGCGGCGTCGATTGCGGCACCCGTCCCGTCACCCGCACCCGTCTCCGTCCCGGTCGCCCAGCCCGGCGAGCCCGAGACCGCTGGCCGGTCGACCACGTCCACGACCAAGATGCTGCTCACTCGCGGAGCCGCCGCCATCGCCCGTCGTCGCGAGGCACGTGCCGAGCAGGCAGCCGAGCGTCGCCTGCAGGAGCCGCCGGCACCGGCGCCGCAGTTCCCGATGGTGGTGGAGTTCGCACCCCGCAAGGGCACCCAGCGGGTGCTGGGACTGGTCCTGCTGGTCACCGCCACCGCCACCGCCTTCGCGGGCCTGGAGGCCTACCAGGAGCGGACCACCGTGACCATCGGCATCGCCGGCACCCTCGCGGGCCTGACCCTGATCATCTGGGCCACCCGCGCCAGTGCCGTGGTGGCCAAGCTGACCGTGCGCATGGGCCAGCTCGAGGTCGTCGCCAACGGTGCCCTGCACCGCTTCGACCTGACCAGTCACTACACCGTCGTGGATGTCGTCGGGCGTCCCGGCAGCGGCGGCTGGAAGGTCATCTTCCACCGCCGCGGCATGGCACCGTTCGTGGTCGACGCTTCGATGGTCGACCCGCACGCGTTCATGCCGGTCTTCGAGTTCTACCGCCCGGACCCGGTCGACCAGTTCTGAGCCGACACGTCCCGAGCTGACCGGGTCCGGTCAGTGCCGGTCGCCGACCGGCACGCCACGCTCGCCGGCGTCGGTGAGCCGCGCCTCTTCCCGCGCCCGCGCCTCGAGCTCGGCTCGTCGCGTGGTCTCGACGATGTCCCCGGCGGCGTCGTACGCCCCCGGCTCGGAGACCAGGTCGGTGGCGCCCCGCTTCAGCCGGGCGAGCGCGCTGCGCGCGAAGATCTGCTGCTCGGTCGTGGTGCGCTCCGAGCGACCCCGACCGAGGAACGAGATGAACCAGTGCAGGACGGCGGTCACGCGGTTCTTGAAGCCGGTGATGTAGACCAGGTGCACGGCCAGCCACATCAGCCAGGCGATCACCCCGGTCAGCCGGAGCTTGCCGACCATGGCGACCGCGCGGAAGCGGCTGATGATCGCCATCGAGCCCTTGTCGAAGTACTTGAACGGCGGCTGCGGCGGGCGGTTGTCGAGACGTCCCTGAATCTCCTTCGCGGCGTACTTCGCGCCCTGGATCGCCACCTGCGCCACGCCCGGCAGGTTGTCGAGCGAGATCATGTCGCCGACCACGAACACCTCGGGGTGCCCCGGCAGCGTCAGGTCGGGGTTGACCTGGATCCGACCGGCCCGGTCCAGCGCGGCCCCCGTCTGCTCGGCCAGCGTCCGCCCGAGCGGGCTCGCCTGCACTCCAGCGGCCCAGATCTTCGTGACGGCGTTGATCCGCTCCGCGCGACCGTCCTTGAACTTCATCTCGATGCCGCGCTCGTCGACGTCGGTCACCATGGCGCCGAGCACCACCTCGACCCCGAGCTTCTCGAGCTCCTGCTTGGTCTTGGCGCCCAGCTTGGCTCCGAACGGCGGCAGCACCTGGGGTGCCGCGTCGACCAGCATCACCCGGGCCGTGCGCGTGTTGATCGCCCGGAAGTCCCGCTTGAGCGTGCGGTGCGCGAGCTCGGCGATCTGCCCGGCCATCTCGACGCCGGTGGGGCCCGCGCCGACCACCACGAACGTGAGCAGGTGGTCGACGTTGTCGCCGCGCTTGGCGCCCAGCTCGGCCATCTCGAAGGCTCCGAAGATGCGCCCGCGCAGCTCGAGGGCGTCGTCGATGCTCTTCATCCCGGGCGCGAACTCGGCGAAGTGGTCGTTGCCGAAGTAGGACTGGCCGGCGCCGGCGGCCACGATCAGCGAGTCGTACGACGAGACGTTCGAGCGGCCGAGCACGTGCGAGGTGACCGTGCGCGCCTCGAGGTCGATCTCGGTGACCTCCCCGAGCAGCACCTGCGCGTTCTTCTGGCTGCTCAGCACCTCACGGGTGGGCGGGGCGATCTCCCCTTCGGAGAGGATGCCCGTCGCGACCTGGTAGAGCAGCGGCTGGAAGAGGTGGTGGGTGGTCTTGGCGATCATCGTCACGTCCACGTCGGCGCGACGCAGCGCCTTCGCACCGAAGAGCCCACCGAATCCCGAGCCGATCAGCAGGACCTGGTGACGGGGGGACGTTGCCTCCGTGGCTGTCATGGCGAACCTTTCACGCGACGTCGGACCGCGCCGACCAGCGGATCCACGAACCTCATTGTCACGCCGGACCGGATGCTTGACCAATCCTGTCCGCCCGGCGGATCCACACCCGTGAACGCCCGCCACGCGGCCCCGGTCGGTGTTTGTCGAACCGCCCCTCCGGGTAGACACACCGGTAACAGCCGACCCGCTGTTGTCCAACCCTTGTGGAGTTCAATGCCGTTGAGCCGACCTGCCCTGACCCTGGGCCAAGGTCCCCGTGGCGTGCAACAAGCCCGCCACTGGGTCATCGACGTCTGCCACGACATCGAACGCAGCGACCTCGCCGAGTGCGCCGGGCTCGGCGTCACCGAGCTCGTCACCAATGCGCTCCTGCATGCACGCGGACCGGTCCTGGTGCGAGTCCGCGGGACCCGCGACCACCCCCGCGTCGAGGTGCGGGACGCCTCCGCCGACCCGCCGACCCTGCCCCAGCCGATGGCCGAGAGCGACGCCGAGCTGCTGTCGACCTTCGGCCGCGGGCTGGCCATCGTCGCGCGCTGCGCCCAGGCCTGGGGGGCCGAGGTCGAGGGCGACGGCAAGGTCGTGTGGTTCGTGCCGGCCCAGGAGACCGGTGACGACCCGGCCACCGGAGTCATCTCCGGCCTCTCCGACGCCCCGGTGACGCGCTCGCCCGGCAGTGGCGACGTGTGGATCGACGTGCTGGGCGTGCCCCCGGAAAGCCACCTGCGCTTCCAGCACCACTACCGGGAGCTCCGCCGCGAGGTCCGCCTGCTCGCCTTCGCCCACGAGGAGGACTACCCGCTCGCGAAGAACCTGTCCGACCTCTTCGGGACGCTCGAGCCGGAGCTGCGGGACGGGCTGGGTGCCGACCAGATCGAGGAGGCGCTGCGCGCCGGCCGCGAGTCCCAGGACCTGCGCCTGTGCGTCCCGGCGGACGCCGCGACCCAGTTCGGCCGCCTCCTCGAGCTGCTCGACCTGGCCGACTCGTTCTGCCGGCAGGAGCGGCTGCTCTCGCTCGCCCGGAGCGACGACCAGCGAAGTTTCCAGCGCTGGTTCCTCGGCGAGTTCGTGCGCCAGTGCGGTGGGCAGCCTCCGCAGCCGTGGCACGATCCCTCTGTGACGAGTCGACGCAACCCCGCGTGCTGAGCGCCGCCCCTCCCCTGCGGCTGGTCGCCGCGGCCGCGGGCGGAGGCGCTGTCGGCGCACTGCTGCGCTGGTGGCTGGGTGAGGTGGTGCCCGACGGCTCGGGCTTCCCGTGGACCACGTTCGGGATCAACCTGGTCGGCTCGTTCGTGCTCGCCACCCTGCCCGCAGTCGAGGCGATCCGGCGGAGCCGGGTCCTCGTGGTCGGGCTCGGCACCGGCGTGCTCGGGGGCTTCACCACCCTGTCCACCACCTCGGAGCAGTCCCGGACGCTGCTCGCCGACGGGCGAGCCGGCCTCGCCGCGGCGTACCTCCTGACCACGCTGGTGGCCTGCGTCGCCGCGGTGGCCCTGGCCCACCACTGGTCGAGCCCCGTCGCGCAGCACGAGTTCGAGGAAGAGGAGGGCAACGAGTGACGCCGCTCCTGGTCGCGCTCGGCGCGTCGCTCGGCGCCTCCCTGCGCTACCTCGCCGGGCACTGGCTCGACGGCCGGTTCCCGTGGGGGACCCTGCTGGCGAACCTGACCGGGTCGTTCCTGCTCGGTCTCTTCTCGGCGCTGTCACTGGGCGACTCGGCGTTCGCGCTGCTCGGCACCGGCTTCTGCGGGGCCTTCACGACCTACTCGGCCTTCGCCGTGAAGACGCAGGAGCACGGCTGGGCCGGAGGTACGGCGTACGCCGTCGCGACCGTGCCGTTGGCGCTGGCTGCCTGTGCTCTCGGCTTCCTGGTCGGCTGACCGGTCGACAGATCGGTCTGCTGGTCGGTCAGGCGTACCCGAGGTCGTGCAGCCGGGCGTCGTCGATCCCGAAGTGGTGGGCGATCTCGTGCACCACGGTGATCCGCACCTCGGAGACCAGCTGCTCCCGGGTGTCGCACATGTCCAGCAGCGGGCCGCGGAAGATGAAGATCCGGTCCGGGAGCTCCATCGGCGCGGTCCCCCAGCGTTCGGTGAGCGCGACCCCGTCGTAGAGGCCGAGCAGGTCGGGCTCGCCCTCGGGCGGCTCGTCCTCGACGAGGACGACGAGGTTCTCGACCAGGCCCGCGATCTCGGCAGGGATCTCGTCCAGCGCCCGGTCCACCAAGGCGTCGAAGTCGGCTGGGTCCATCTCGATCGGCACAGCGCCATCGTCCCACTGCCCGGAAATGCAGGACGCTCCGGATCCTGGGGATCCGGAGCGTCTGATCTGCGACCCCGACGGGACTCGAACCCGCGGCCTCCGCCGTGACAGGGCGGCGCGCTAACCAACTGCGCTACGGGGCCATTTCTCCCCCTGCATCCTGTGCAGGCGAAGCGGTGGAACTCTAACCCATCGATACCGGCGTTTCCCAATCGAGCGGACCCGCCACCAAGAGGCACCTCAGGCTGCACCCCCAACGGGATTCGAACCCGTGCTACCGCCGTGAAAGGGCGACGTCCTAGGCCGCTAGACGATGGGGGCCGGACTGCTGGGACAGCATAGAGGCGGCCCACATCGGCGACCAATTCCGTCCGGTGGCCCGTTTTCGTGGCCGCCCGACTTCTCGGGTATGGTTTCGCTCGCTTGGGCAGGTAGCTCAGTTGGTACGAGCGTCCGCCTGAAAAGTGGAAGGTCGGCGGTTCGACCCCGCCCCTGCCCACAAGCACCGAAGCCGCAGGTCAGGATCCCTGGCCTGCGGCTTCTTCATGCTGGGGCGCGCACCTCGCGGAAGGAGCTGGATCCCAGCCCCACCGCGACCAGCGCGAAGATCACGGCCGCCAGCACCAGCATCGGACGGATCCCCCACGCGTCGGCGAGGATTCCGGCGAGTGGCGCGACGACCACCATCACCGCGCGGTTCAGCGATCGCATGGTGGTGTTGGTGCGGGCCTGCAGCTCGTCCGGCGTGACCAGCTGGCGGTAGCTCGTCTCGTGGGAGTTGCTCATCCCCATCGCGAGACCGTAGAGACTCTGGCCGACCACCAGGGCAGCCATCGCCCCCACCGTCCCCATCTCCTGCCCGGCGAGCACCAGGGCGATCACGCCGAGCGTCGTGATGAGGTGGCACACGATGATGGTCTGGCCAGTGCCCAGGCGCCGACCGACTCGGGTGGTGACGGTTGCGCCGAGGACGGCGCCGACTCCACCGGCTGCCCCGACGATGCCGAACTGGTACGCCGTGAGGTCGAGCGTGCGCAGGACGTACGGGGCGAGCACGACCCCCACGATCGCGTGTCCGACGAACCAGGCATGGGTCGAGAGTGCGAGCAGTGCCAACCCGGAGCCGCGGTAGACCCAGCGGAGGCCGTCGTGCACGTCGCGCAGGAGACCTCTCGCCGTGACCCCGGTGCGCGGTGCGGGCTCGTCGAGGTCGATCCGGCGCAGGGTGAGCGCCGAGTAGAGGTAGCTCAGCGAGTCGACGAGGACCGCCAGCGGGGCCCCGACCAGCGGAGACCAGCAGTCCGCCGAGCGCCGGGCCCGCCGCCGAGGACACCGCGTCGGCGCCGTCGATGCGGGCGTGGGCCGGCTGCAGGTGCTGCCGCTCGACCAGCCGCGGCAGCACCGACATCGTCGCGGCCGCATTGACCACCGACGCAGTGCCGAAGCCCAGCACGATCACCAGCAGCGCCGGCAACGACAGCACCTCGAGCCACCACAGCAGCGGGATCGTCAGGAGCAGGGCGGCCTGGATCAGGTCGGTGGTCACCATGAGGGGGAGCCGCCGACGCCCGTCCACGATGGCGCCGACCACGAGTCCGAAGCCGAGGTACGGCAACCAGCGCGCGGCGTTGAGCCAACCGACATCGGCCGCCGAGCCGTGAAGTGTCAGCACCACCAGGGCCTGGAGGGAAAACAGGGTGACGTAGGTGCCGAGCCCCGACACCGCGCCGGCTCGCCAGTACCGCAGGAACGATGCCGAGGGAAAGCGCCCACCGCTGGTCACGTCCGGCAGTCTCGCATCGGCGTGCGGGTCGCCGCGTCTCCCCCGACGTGCGGGAGTTTCGTCGTACGTCGAGCTTTACCCGCCTACGACGGCTCCCCCGACGGGGTGATCCGCACCTCCGAGCAGGCGTCGGCCTGGTCGTTGGCCAGCTGGCTCAGGTCCTCGAGCTCGTTGAGCATCTCGATGATCGCCTGGCCCCGGAACTCGCGGATCGCCGTCACGTTCTCCCGGATCAGTGCCGTGACGTCGCGCACGGTCCGCGCGGCCTCGAAGCACTCCTGCGGCACGATCACGGCGGTGTCCGCAGTGGACGTCGAGCCGGCTGTCGGCGTCGCGGTCACGGTGGTCTCGGCCTTCGGTGACGACCCGCCCCCGGCGACCCCGACCACCAGACCGCCGAGAAGCAGCCCGACCACGAGCGCCGCCGCGGGGGCGACGGCGATGCCCCAGTGGGTCATCGGACCGCCGGTGGACTGGCCGCCGCTACTCGATTCTGCGGGCTGGGGCGCCTGGGGGTCGGTCATGTGGGCCTCCTCGTCGGTGAGGCGGCCCCAGTGAGACCTGTTCGGCTGCACCCCTTCACGACTAGATTGCCGTGATGGGCCTGCAACTCCGGACCGCCGACCAATCCACCATACGGCTGCTGGACGGCCTGGTGATCTTCTGGTTCGTGCTGTGGCTCGTCATCGGAGGCTGGTCCGGCTACACGATCTGGCAGCTCTCCGACCTCGGCGACACGGTGACCTCGTCCGGGCGCGCCATCGGCTCGTCGGGAGAGGCACTCGAGGCCGTCGGTGGTGTCCCCGTCATCGGCGAGCGCCCGGCGGAGCTCGGCAAGGAGATCTCCGCGACCGGAGCCGAGGTCGCCTCGCGTGGGCAGGAGGTGAAGTCCCAGCTCCGGCAGCTCGCACTGCTCCTCGGCCTGGCGATCGCCCTCATGCCGACCACCCCGATCGCCGGGCTGTACCTCCCGCTACGGCTTGCCCGACGTCGCTCCGCGGCCGAGCCGCAACCGGCCGACGGATGACCCCGCCGCTGGGGGCATGATGCCGGGATCCGACCCGCCCGAGACCCCGGAGGGCGGAAGGTTCGCCGGGGCTGCGGCCCGTCTCCTGGTCAGGCTCCGGTGGTGGATCATCGCCTTCTGGGCGGCCGCCTGTTTCAGCTCACTGGTCATCCTGCCGACGCTCTCCGAGACCCAGGGCAGCAGCGACCTCGACGGCCTGCTCCCGAAGAACACCCCTGCGGTGGCGACCGAGCTGCGCTCGGTCGAGCTGTTCGGGTTCCCGCTCCAGGGACGTACGACCGTCGTCCAGCGTGATCCCAACGGCCTGTCGGTCTTCGCGCAGGCACGCACGGTGGTGAACGCCCTGGACGTCACCCGTCGCCCCCGACCGGGACTGCGCAAGCTGCGGGGCGCACTGCCGATCACCAACGAGCTCGGCGCCTTCCCGGGCTCGGCGGAGCAGGGGACGACCGCGCTGACCTATCTGCTCTTCGACCAGGGGGTGTCGTTCACCGCGCAGACCCGCGCTGCCCGCAAGTACGCCGAGCGCTCGTTCGCCCCGCGCGACCACGTCGTGGGCGTCACGGGCTCCGTGCCCGCCCGCGCGGCGCAGGGGAAGATGATCCGGGACTCCCTGCCGCTCGCCGAGACACTGATCCTGGGCGCGATCCTGCTCATCGTCGGCGGCGCCTTCCGCTCGGTCGTGGCACCGCTGGTCGCCGCCCTCACGACCGGCGTGGCCTACGTGCTCACACTCCGGCTTTCCGGCGCGGTGGCACAGCTGGTCGGCGTCTCCACGCCCAGCGAGCTCGAGCCCGTCATCGTCGCCCTGCTGCTGGGCGTGGTGACCGACTACGTCGTGTTCTACCTGTCGGCGATGCGTCGAGAGCTCGCCACCGGGGCCGACCGGCTGGAGGCCGCCCGGAGGGCCACGGCGTCGTACGGCCCGATCGTGGCGGTGGCCGGCCTCGCCGTCGCGGCCGGCACGGCGGCCCTGATGTTCGCCGAGTCGCTCTTCTTCCGGGCGCTCGGCCCGGCCCTGGTCTTCACGGTCCTGATGGGCCTGTTCGTGGCGGTCACCCTGGTGCCGGCCCTGATGGCCACGCTCGGAGCCTGGTCGTTCTGGCCGAGCCGGCCCAAGCCGTCGGACCAACCCCGCGCGGACGCCCGGCCGTCACTCGCGGTACGCCTCCTCTCTGCCCTCGCACACCGCCGTGACGTGGCAGCGATCGTCGTCGGATGCTCGGTCGCCGGACTCGCGGTCGCAGCCACCCCGTTGCTCGGCCTCAACCTGGGCGTCTCGTTCGTTGGCTCCCTGCCCCCGGACAGCGGGGTCCGGCTGGCAGCCGACGCAGCACGAGCCGGTTTCGCCCCCGGCATCCTGTCCCCCACGACCGTGCTGGTCGAAGGCGACGGGCTCGGCCGGCAACGCGACGAGCTGTCTGCCCTCGGCGTCCTCCTCGCGGAACAGCCCGGTGTCGCCGGCGTACTCAGCCCCGGCACCCTGCCCCGACGTCTGGACTCCGACGTCCTGTCGACCGCGGACGGCTCGGCAGCCCGCTACCTGCTGGTCCTCGAGGACCCGGCTCTGGGTGCGACCGCCATCGACTCGATCTCCGCTCTGCAGGACCGACTTCCCGGTCTGCTGGAGGAGAGCGGTCTCGAGACCACGCGGATAGGTCTGGCCGGGGACACGGCTGCAGCGGCGTTCATCGTCGACCAGACCACTGGTGACCTGGTGCGGATCGCGATCGCCGCACTGAGCGCGAACCTGCTGATGTTGGTGATCTTCCTGCGTGCCCTCGTCGCGGCCGTCTACCTGCTGGTCGGCAGCGTCCTCTCGCTGGCGGCCTCACTCGGTCTCACCATGCTGCTCTTCGACCACCTCGAACCCGGTGCGGGCCTCACGTTCTACGTCCCCTTCGCGGGCGCGGTGCTGCTGCTCGCCTTCGGCTCCGACTACAACATCTTCGCGGTCGGCAACGTCTGGGAGGAGGCCCGCACCCGCCCCCTGCCGGAGGCGATCATCCGGTCCATGCCCGGCACCGTCGCCGCGATCGTGGTGGCCGGACTGGCCCTGGCGGCGAGCTTCGGGCTGCTGTCGGTGGTGCCGCTCGTGCCCTTCCGGCAGCTCGCGTTCTTCATGTGCGTGGGGATCGCACTGGACGTGCTCGTCGTGCGTTCGCTGCTGCTGCCCGCCCTCCTCACCCTGGTGGGGAGGGCGAGCGCGTGGCCGAGCAGGCGCTTCGCGCCCGAGCGGCCGCAGCGGCTGCACCGCCCACGAAGCCGCAGGTCCGAGAACTGACCTGCGACTCCGTCGGTGCGCGCCCCCGACTTCCCTGTCACCGGGGGTGCACGTGCCTAGCGGTGGACCCGGATGCTCTGGACCACGCCGTTGAACTCCGGGTGCCCGATGACCGCGTAGCTGCAGGTGTAGACCCGCCGCGACCCGTCGTAGTCGGCATCGACGTTGATGAACTTCTCGCGGGTGCCCTCGATGAACGCCGGGCCGTCGTCGGTCAGCTTGTGCGTCTGGTAGGTGCCGCCGTCGTCGCAGTAGCGCTGGTAGTGCACGGTCTGGGACCGGGCGCCAGCCTCGGCACCCGACTGGGCACCGGGAGATCGGACGTCCGGGCCGCCGGCGGGGCTGGGGATTGCGAAGGCGGTCCCCATGGTGGCGACGGACGTGGCAGCGACGGCGGCGAGAGCGGCGGTCACGGTGGTGCGGATGAGTGTTGTCATGCAGAGCACTCTCCCGCCGCCCACCGCTCAGGCGCTTGTACGTTTCGGCTGTTCTGACTGGGAGCTCGAGGCCCGCTCCTCGATCTTGACCAGCAGCTGTCCGATCGAGCCCACCAGCATCCCCAGGCTGCCGAGGACGAACAGCCAGACGCCCAGCGTCTTGGTGCTCTCCCAGAAGAACAGCACGCTGCCGACGAAGAAGAGCAGGTTGCCCAGCAGGCCGAGACCGAGATGGATCCAGGGGAACTCCCGCAGCGCCCGGCCGAGCCCGTGGTGTCCGGCCTCGCGCAGCCGCTCCTCGCCGTGGGTCAGGCTGGTGACCATCGCCGCCTCCTTCGTCCGGCCGGCTCGCGCCGTACCGGCGTACGAGCCACTCGACTGCAACCCCTACCCCCGAACGGGTGCGGAAAACCACGTCGATCTCGAGCCGAGGCGGGTCAGACTCACTGCACGTTCGCGGTGACCGAGGTGCTCCCGGTCAGGGTGAAGGTGCAGCTGCGTGCCTTGTTGCCGCCGCTCGAGCAGGCGCCGGACCAGATCGCGTCCCGGCCACCCGCCACGCTGAGCGTGATCGACGTCCCGGTGGCGAACGACGCCGACCCGGTGCTGCCGACGTTCACGTTGATCCCGGCCGGGCTCGAGGTCACCCGTTCGCCGCTGCGACCCGTTGCCGTCACCGAGAGCGTTGCAGTGGACGTCGGCGGCGGTTGAGGCGTCACCGTCAACGACGCACTGCGGGTGACCCCGGCGTACACACCGGACAGGGTCACCGGCGTGGACGTCGTCACGCTGGACGTGGTGACCGGGAACGTCGCACTGGTGGAGCCGGCCGGCACGGTCACCGTGCCCGGCACCGTCGCGGCGTTGCTGCTCGACGACAAGGTCACGGATGCCCCGCCGGTCGGCGCCGCGGCCGTCAGGGTCACGGTCCCCTGGGCGTTGCTGCCGCCGACCACGGAGGAGGGGCTGACCGCCACGCTCGTCAGGCTGGCAGGCGCTGGAGGCGGCGCCGGTGGAGTGACCGTCAACGACGCACTGCGGGTGACCCCGGCGTACACACCGGACAGGGTCACCGGCGTGGACGTCGTCACGCTGGACGTGGTGACCGGGAACGTCGCACTGGTGGAGCCGGCCGGCACCGTCACCGTGCCCGGCACCGTCGCGGCGTTGCTGCTCGACGACAAGGTCACGGATGCCCCGCCGGTCGGCGCCGCGGCCGTCAGGGTCACGGTCCCCTGGGCGTTGCTGCCGCCGACCACGGAGGAGGGGCTGACCGCCACGCTCGTCAGGCTGGCGGTCGCCGGAGCCGCCTGAGGGGTGAACCTGCGTGCGGACGACCAGGCACCCTCGACCCCGCCCGAGTTGACTCCTCGCACCCGCCACCAGTGCCTGCTCGTTGACAGGTTCGGGGCCGTGAACTGCGACGTCGTCACCACGGTGTCGACGACGAAGGGCGCAGAGAAGGTGCTCGAGTCGTCGATCTGGATTCGGTAGCTCGCGGCACCGGAGACGTCACTCCAGTCCAGGGCGACGGGCTGGGCCACGGTGGCGCCGTTCGCCGGACTGAGCAGCGAGGGCGCGGCCGGTGCAGGGGGTGGGGCGGCCCGCGTGACGCCCAGCGCCGCGAACTTGAAGACGCCGTCGAGGGAGGCGCTGAGCTGCACCGTGGTCGTGTCCACCGGGAACGTCGTGACGGTGAAGGTGGCGCTGGTCGCGCCGGCCGCCACCGTCACGGTCTGCGGCACGCTGGCTGCGCCGGGCTGGTTGCTGCCCAGGGTGACGGGGACGCCACCGGCGGGAGCACCGCTCGCCAGCGTGACGGTCCCGGTGGCTGAGCTGCCGCCCGAGACGCTCGTCGGGCTGACGGTGAGGCCCGTCAACGCCGGGAGCGTCGGGTGCACGGTGAGATCGGCCGAGACCGTCGTCCCGCCGCCGGCGACGGAGAAGGTCACCGTGGTCGTGGCGGTCACCGGCTTCGTGGTGATGGTGAAACGGCCGAAGTCCTGTGAGGCCGGGATCGTCGCGAACTCGGGCGCGCTGGCTACCGCAGGGTCACTGCTGGTCACACGCACCAGCTGGTCGAAGCCGGCGATGGCAGAGGTCGGGATCGTGACGATGCCCTGCGACCCTCCGGTGGTCGCGGCGGGGTTGAGGGTCAACGACGCCGGTCTCGGAGCCGGGTGCAGGGTGAGCTGCCACTGGGCGGTCACCCCCGCGTGTGTGGCCCGGATCGTGACCGTGGTGGTCGTCGGCACGGGGCTGGTCTGGATGGTGAACGCAGTCGAGTTGGCACCCGCCGGGATCGTCACCGATGCCGGCACCGACGCGGCGGTCGAGTCGCTGGTGACGCTGACCTGGACCCCACCAGCCGGCGCGAGTCCGCCACCCGCGAGATCCAGTCGCCCCGTCAGGTCCGCCCCTCCGGTGGCCTTCACGACCGGCTGCAACGGGTCGGTCTTGAGGGTGGGCGGCTGCACCGTGATCGTCCGCGTGGCTGACGTCCCGTTGTAGGTCGCGGTGACGGTGACCGGGGTCGCCGCCGTGACCTGACCCGCATGCAGGATCACCTCACCGCTCACGGCGAAGCCCGCAGCGATGGTCAGCGATGCCGGGACGGGCAGGGCACTCGGGTGGCTACTGGTCAGCTGGACCTGAGCTCCTCCCGCTGGGGCCGGCCCGGTCAGCTGCACGCTCAACCGTTGCTCGGCGTCGCTGTACAACGGATCGCGCGTGAGCGTGACAGAGGCCGGGACCGCTGGGGCCGAGCTGACGGTGAACGTGCCCGTCTGCGACCAGGCGGTGACGGCCGCGGTCGTCGCCGACGCGCTGCCCTGGTGCGAGCGCACCCGCCAGAACTTCTGACCGGCGGTGAGCGAGTTCAGCACGCGACGGGGGTCGGTGTGACCCGCTGTCGGCTGCTCGATCGTGGAGAAGTTCGACGAGCTCGACACCTGCACCTCGTACCCGAGGTCCTGCGGGTTGTAGCCGTCGGTCCAGGTCAGGGTGATCGGCAGGGTCAGGGTCGGGTTCCCCACCGGCGCGATGATCGTGGGCGGCGGCCCGACCGGGTTCCCGTAGAGGACGCTGAAGCTGATCACGTTGGAGGGCCGCCCCTGGACGCCCTGCGCGTCGACGGCGGAGACGCGCATGAACCACGTCCCCTGCAGGCTGTCGCCGAACGCCATGCCGTCGATCGGGTCGGGGATGTTGCCCAGCCGCTGGTACGTCGTGGCGTTCACGGGGGGGGGGAGGAAGCGGGAGTCCTGCGACCACTCCGCGGTGTAGCTGACCGCCCCGGGTACGGCGCTCCAGGTCCAGGTGATCTTCTCCCAGGGGTGGAACTGCGTCCCGCCCTGCGGCTGGTCGAGGGTCGCCGTCCCCGGTGAGTCCGGTCCGGCACCGGTGACCTCGAAGCTCCGGGTCGCGGACCAGGGGCCGATCTCCACCGTGGCGTTCACGGCCTGGACCCGCCAGAAGTAGGTCCCGTTGGCCAGTCCACTGACCGTGTCCTCGGGCTCACTGGCGCGGGTGGAGTCCCGGGCGACGAGCAGCGAGAACGCGGAGTTCGTGCTGATCTCCCAGTTGTAGCCGCCGTTCACCGCCGTGGGATCGAGCACCTGGGACCACGACAGCGTGAACGGGACCTGCACCTGCGCCCCGTTGGCGGGGGCGATCTGGGTGGGTGCGGCCGGCGGGGCCGCCCCGACGGGCGCGGCAGGGAGCAGCGCGATCAGGACAGCCAGCAGCGCCCCGACAATGAAACGTGGGCCGCGCATGTCCATCCTCCGAGACCGACCCGGACGTCGCAGCCCCGAGCGCGTCCCGCGGTCGACCACCTCCCAATGTCGACCCGTCCCGGGCCGAGCGCAATCACCAGAACTCGGTACGTCCGGTGTCGGGGCATACCCGCGGCGCTCGTGGGTATGGGTTGACCAGTCAAGGAGTTCCGGCCCCATCCACCAGGAGACGCCTGATGAACGAGACCAGAGCAACGACCAGTCCCGACCCGCACGAGCTGTCCACACCGCAGCTGATCTCCCGCGCCTCCGAACAGACCGCTCAGCTGATCCGCAGCGAGATGCAGCTGGCGAGAGCCGACTTCCAGGAGGCCGCCCGCCACGCCGGCCTCGGCATCGGGCTGTTCGGGACCGCCGGGGCGCTGGCGTTGTACGGCGTCGGCGCGCTGATCGCCACGGTGATCCTCGCCCTCGCCCTCGTCCTCCCGCCCTGGCTCGCGGCTCTGATCGTGACGCTGGTGCTGTTCGCGACGGCAGGCGCAGCGGCGTTCGTGGGCAAGCAGCAGGTCAGCGCCGCCCCGCCGCCCGTCCAGGACTCGGTGGACAGCGTCAAGCAGGACGTCCGGACCGTGAAGGAGCACCACGATGTCGAGCACTGAGCGCCCCGACAACGGCCAGCCCACGACCGAGGAGCTGCACGCGGAGATCGAGGAGACCCGACGACAGCTCGGAGAGACCGTCGATGCGCTCAGCGAGAAGCTGGACATCAAGCACCGGGCAGCGCGCCGGGTCGAGACCGTCCGTCGTGAGCACGGCACCCACCTGCTCGCCGTCACAGGTGGGCTCGTCCTCGCGGCCGTCGCCCTCGTCGTCTGGAGACGTCGGCGATGAGTGAGCGCTCGACGAAGCCCGACTCCCCCGACGACCTGACCAAACCCTCCTGGAAGTACGTCGCCCGCAAGACGATGCGGGAGTTCTCCCACGACCAGTGCACGGACCTGGCGGCCGCCCTCACCTACTACGCCGTGCTCTCGCTCTTCCCGGCGCTGCTGGCGGTGATGTCCCTGGTCGGTCTGCTGGGCAAGGGACCGAACACCGTGGACACACTGCTCAACATCCTGCGGGACGTGGGTGCCGGGTCGGCCGCCGAGACGCTCGCCCCCACGCTCACCCAGCTGAGCAACACCTCGGGCGCCGGGATCGCCCTGGTGCTCGGGCTCGCGTCGGCGCTGTGGTCGGCGTCCGGCTACGTCGGCTCCTTCGGGCGCGCGATGAACCGGGTCTACGAGGTCGACGAAGGGCGCCCGTTCGTGAAGCTGCGCTCGACCATGTTGGCGATCACGCTGGTCCTCGTCATCCTGTCGGCCCTGGTGCTGGTCGGCCTGGTCGTCACCGGGCCGGCCGCCGAGGCCGTCGGCAGCGCCGTGGGGCTCGGGTCGACCGCCGTCCTGGTCTGGGAGATCGTCAAGTGGCCCGTGATGCTCGTCGTGGTCGGGCTCATCGTGGCCCTGCTCTACTACGCCACCCCCAACGTCGAGCAGCCGAAGCTGCGGTGGGTCAGCCCCGGCGCCGCGCTCGCGATCGTGGTGTGGTCAGTCGCGTCGGCCGCGTTCGGCTTCTACATCGCCAACTTCTCCAGCTACGACAAGACGTACGGATCGCTCGCAGGGGTCATCGTCTTCCTGCTCTGGCTGTGGCTGACCAATCTCGCGCTGCTCTTCGGGGCCGAGCTCGATGCCGAGCTCGAGCGAGGGCGAGAGCTCCAGGCGGGGATCGCGGCCGAGGAGTCGATCCAGCTGCCGCTGCGCGACACCAGCAAGATCGACAAGGCCGAGGCGCAGCACGAAAGCGACGTCCAGCGGGCGCGCGCACTGCGGCGTACCGGCGGCCAGGCAGAGGAACCCGAGAAGGAGCAATCAGATGCGCACTGAGGAACACACCAGCACGTCGGCCAAGATCCTCTACCGCCCCGTCGGTCTGGTCGGCAGCATCGTGGCCGGTGTAGCCGCGGGCCAGGTCTTCAAGCAGGTCTGGAAGCGGGTGTCCGCGGGTGAGGGGGCCGATGCCCCGAAGGCGCTCGAGTCGGAGTACCGCATGGGGGAGATCCTCCTCGCGGCCACGGTCCAGGGAGCGATCTTCGCCGCGGTCAAGGCCGCCGTCGACCGCAGTGGTGCCCGGCTCTTCCAGCGGTGGACCGGTGAGTGGCCCGGCGACTGATCCCCACCGGTTGTGCCAGCGCGCACGTGGGAGGAAGATGGCAGTTGGTTGATTCCGGACCGGAAGCACGGGGCACGCTCGGACCCTGATTGGCATCCCGGTCGAGCGTGACCTCCCACCACTCGTCGTTGTTCCGCCCGAGACAGGAAGTTCGATGGACGGCCGCCACAGCGGCGGGCCGCGTTGGCAGATCGGTAGTGGGGGTGGCGCTGCCAGACGCCGTCTCGCCCCCGCGTTGTGGGTCGGTCTCGTCGTGGTCTCGGTCCTCGTTCCGCTGGCGGTCCTCGCGACGGCACCGACCTCGGCACGCGGCCGCAACTCCCTGCACCTGGCCTCCCTGGCCGTCAGCCTGACCGCTGCCTCCCTGCTGGTGGCCGCGTTCGTGCTCCCCAGTCGGATCCGCGCGGTGACCTCCTACCTCGGTGTCGAGACGCTGCTGCGCAGCCATCGCTTCCTGGCCCTGGTTGTGGTCGGGCTGGTGCTCGTGCACGTCGCGTTCGTCCTGCTGCGGGCCGAGGCAGGCTTCGGCGTGCTGGACCTGCGCAACGCGCCGCCTCGGGTGTGGGCCGGCACGACCGCCACCCTGGCCCTGCTGGCGATGGTGCCGCTGGCGGTCAGCCGAAGACGGAGGCGACCGCGGTACGAGGGGTGGCGGCTCGTGCACGTCGGGCTCGCCAACGTGGTGCTGGTGGCGAGCGCGCTGCACGTGTGGTGGCTGCGCGACCTCACGGAGTACGGCCCGGGGGCGGCCTGGTTCACGGTGCTCGCGGCGTTCATGGTGCTGCTCACCGTGTACCGCTGGGTGTGGCGGCCACTGCGCGCCCGCCGCAACCGGTACGTCGTCGACGAGGTCCGCGTGGAGTCGAACTCCGCCGTCACCGTCGTGCTGCACCCGGTCGGGCACTCCGGGCTGAACTTCCGGCCCGGACAGTTCGCGTGGCTGAAGATCGGCGACTCGCCGTTCGTCTTCGAGGAGCACCCGTTCACGATCGCCTCCGCGGCGACCCGGCCCTGGCGCAAGGAGTTCACGGTCAAGGCGCTGGGTGACTTCAGCGAGATCCTGGCCGGCCTCAAGCCGGGTCGCACGGTCCACCTCGACGGGCCGCACGGGACCTTCACCCTCGACGGGCTGCCGTCGAGGGGGTTCGTCTTCCTGGCCGGCGGGGTCGGGGTCACGCCGATGCTCAGCATGCTGCGCACGCTGGCCGACCGGCGGGACCGACGTCCGGTCGTACTCATCGTGGCCGGTCGCACCGCCGACGACCTGCTGCACCGGGCCGACGCCGAGCACCTCGACCGGCGCCTGGACCTGCACCTGGTGGAGGTGCTCGAGGAGCCGCCGCAGGAGTGGGGCGGCGAGATCGGCTGGCTGAACGAGCAGATCCTGGACCAGGCGCTGCCCGGTCATCCCGACCGGGCCGACCTCGACTACTTCATCTGTGGACCCGGCCCGATGGTCGCCGCGTCGAGCCGGATCCTGCACGACGAATGGGAGATCCCCTCGCGCCGGATCCACACCGAGCTCTTCGACGTCGTCTGAGGGTCGAGTCGGGTCACGCAAGGTTGGCGTGAGGTCGCCTTCGTACGTTCGAGATGACCGTCATCAACCCTCGGGCGGACGACACAGGGGTGGCAGCAGCATGGAAGCAGTGATCCTCGCGGCGCACGGAACCGGTGCGTCCCCCACCTGCCTGGCCCGCGTCGGCGGGCGGACCCTGCTGCAGCACCAGCTCGACGCACTGCGTCGGGCCGGCGCGGACGCCGTACATGTCGTGGTGGGACGCGGTTCTCGAGAGGTGCGATCGGCGGTCCCGGACGTGAGCTTCATCCACAACGACCGGCACGACGAGACCGACAGCCTCTACGCCTTCCACCTGGCCTCGGGGGCAACCGGCAGCGACGATCTGGTCGTCGTCAACGGCGACGCCTTGTTCCCCGATGAGCTCCTCAGCCGACTCCTGACCACCGAAGGCAGCGCGATCGTCTTCGACGGCTCTTCGGGCGAGGATGAGGAACAGACCAAGGTCCACCTGCGCGGAGGCCGCCTGATCCGGATGGGCCGAGAGCTGCCGACCCTGGTCAGCGACGGGGAGAGCGTCGGCCTGCTGCACCTGGCCGCGGACGCCGCCGATGCGGCGTTCGAGGCCGCCGCGCAGCTGGTCGTGAGCGGTCGGCAGGGTGCCGAGCTCGGCGCAGCGGTCAGCGCGATCACGCGTCAGCACCCGGTCGTCGGGGTCAACACCGCCGGCCTGCCCTGGTTGGCGATCGACTCGCCCGAGGCTCTGGTGAAGGCGCACGCCACGACCTGGCCGGCCATCGAGGAGCTGTCGCTCGCCGAGCCGGTCCCGGTTTCGGGCTACCGGGTGAGCCGGAGCTCGGTCGGCGGCTGGTCGACGTTGTCCGCGAGCGCGTAGGTCGACTGGATGCACGCCGGGTTCCCGTTCATCTGCACGTCGTTGACCACGAACTGGGAGCGGAACCCGGTGGCACACCCGTTGCCGCTGATCGCGAGCGTCGCGCTCTTCCCGTAGAGAGTGCCCACGATCTGACCCACGCTGTTGCCCTTGAGCTCCATGGTGCTGGTGTTGTTGCGGTCGTACAGCAGCGCCATCCCCTTGAGGTCCCCCGACGTGGGGGCCTTCAGCTCCCAGGTGCCACCGCCGCTGCTGCTGATCCAGGCACCTCCCGCCCCCGCGGACGAGCAACCAGCGGGCACGCTGCTGGTCCCGCACCTGAAGTAGAGCGTGACCCCCACTCCGGTGACCTTGACGTTGCCGCTGGTGGACCACTGCGAACCGTTGCTGCCGTTGCCGCCGATCACGTAGAGGCCGGGCTGCAGCGTGCAGTCGCTCCCTGAGAACGCGTAGCCGCCGTAGATGCCGGGGCCTCCGGCCGATCCCGCTGCGCACGGGTCGGTCTTCACGGACAGGGTCGAGTACACCGGTAGGTCTTCCGGCATCTTCATGAACGCGAGCGGGTCGGGCATGAGCGGTTGACCGCTCAGCGGCGTCGGGTTGACGCTCGCAGTCCCGCTCAGGATGCCCTGCACGGTGATCGGCTGATCGGGGTCGCTCATCAGGACGCTGCCGGACGAGGACGTCACGTTGCCGTTGAAGTGGACCTTGCCGCCGCTGACGTTGATGTTGCCGTTCTGCAGGCTGTGGCTCCCCGTCCCGAGGACACACAGGGCGCACGGCGGCAAGGTCAAGGTGTTGAGGCTTGCCTCGGACTCGGCCCGGATCGGGACCTTCGAGACGCCGGCCGCACCCCCGAAGGTGGAGCCGAGCTCACGGACCGGGACCCGGACCCGGATCGTGTCCGGTTTGGAGAGGTCCAGCACGGAGCTCGCCGCGTTCTGGAACGAGATGCAGGCAGGTGCCGGCGGGCTGGTACCGCAGTGCTGAGGGGTCGGTGCAGGCGCTCCAGTCGGCCGCGGTGATCCCGAAGTTCTGCGCCGCGTAGGCCTTCGCGGCTGCCACTGCCGCGGCGAAGTCCGGTTTCACCGTGTTCCCGTACAGCACGTTGGCGGCGGCCAACGAGGCCGAGTCGGCCGCGTTCTGCGACTGCCGTCGTGCGTCGCGAGCCAGGCCGAGGTCGACGACCAGGGCCGCCACGATGAAGAGCACCATGGCCACCATGGCGGTGACGATCGCGACCGCACCGCGCTCGTTCCGCCGCCGTTCAGCCCGGCTCAGACGCACCATGACCAGTTCGCTCCGCTCGGCGCGGCGTCACCGAAGACCGCGCCGGGGTTGGCTCCACCGGACGGGATCGGGGTGTCGCTCTCGATCGACATCGTCGTGGTCGACTTGATGAGTCCGTCAGCGGGCAGCGGCACCAGGCCGGACAGACCCGACGACTTCACCATCCCGCAGACGAGCAGCGCCTCGCCGCGCTTCCAGCCGGCGGCCGGGATCACGATCCGGACGTACGACGGGCCGACCACCGAGGCGATCTCAGCCTTGGCCTTGCACACGTACTTCTGCATGTCCGTGCCGGTGCAACCCGGGCGGTCGAACCGTTTCACCACTCCGTAGCGGGCGCTCTCGCGGATGCCCTGGCGCACGTTGAGCGAGTCGTTGAGCCACAGTCCGTAGTCGACGACGCCGAAGAGCAGCGAGAGGAGCATCGGCACCACGAGGGCGAACTCGATGGCCGCCGCGCCCCGCTGCCCGCGGCTGCGTGCGTTGCGCATCATGATGGACCCCCCCGGCCTCTCGACCCCCGCGACATCCGGTCAGCGGCGTTACGTCGAGATCACCCACTGTGGCTGGGTCGCCTCAAGAGAAACCGCGGCAAAACCTCAAGAGTTGCGCAAGCCGGCGGAACCGGAGGCGACCCACCCGCGCCAGCACCCAGCCGGCGTGGTGGTCACTCCCTCAGTCGGCTCGCACGGTCAGGACGACCTGCATCCACGGGTGAATGCAGCACTCGAAGCGATAGGTTCCGGGCGTCAGACGCGCGGTCTTGAAGGCACCTTCGCGGTCCGCGGCGACGAACACGTTGACAGGCGATGGCGGCCGCGGCACCAAGTGGCCCTGGGCGTCATGGGTGGCGCACTCGTCGACCGGCTCGAGGCCCAGCACTTCATTGAGCTCGGGAACGAAGCCACCACCGAACTCGTCGACCAGCGTGAAGGTGTGCGTCTCACCGCCCTCGTTCTCCAGGATCACCGGACGCCCTTGCCGGACGCGGAGCATCGACGGATCGAACTCCCAGTCCTCAGCCTGCTGGGTGGCGAGCAGCTGGGCGATGAAGGCGTCGAACGTCGTCTCGCCGTCGCCCGTGCACGCCCCCGGCCCGACCGCAGCGTTGAACGACGCCGGGTCGCAGTCGTCGTACATCTTCACCTTGTGGCCGTGGCCCCCGCCACCGTCACCGCCCCGGTGCGCCTCGACGGGTGATCCCAGAGCGAGGGACGAGAAGGCCAGGGCGACCCCGGCGGCCAGCATGATCGAGAGCAGTTTTCGCCACATCACGACTCCTGAGCGGGCGTCCGGTCCGGGGCCCGAGTGGTCCGTGGAGGAGGCCGGAGCGCACCGCAGGAACAAGTTACGTCCAGCCCTGGGGACCCACAGCCCCCAAAATTCGGGGGGACTAGCGCGCTGCTGAAGGGCGCGTCCGCTGAGGTGAAGTCGACACCCGACCCGGCCTCGTACCCGGCATCGGGTGTGCCTTGACCCCGCGGGGCAGCGGGCGCAGCATGGTCTGTGGGGCAGGCGAACCACCCGAGGTGGAGGGCCGGCACATGACGACCAACGACGAGCAGCGCTTGATCGTGCACTTCTCACGACGGAGTTTCGTCGTCAGCACCGCGGCGGCCGGCGGAGTCCTCACCACGCTCACGCCCCGAGCGTGGGCCGCCCGGCGTGCCGGGCCGGTGACCCTGGACGAATTCCTGAAGCTCAGCGAGCTCCTGACCGACGACGTCGCCGACCTGCCCGAGGGCGCCGGCGCGGCGTACCTTGCCGCACTGACCGCCGACCCGGTCCATGCCGGCCCGCTGCGGTCACTGGTCGGGGCCGGGGTCCGTGCACCCGATCCGCCACGTACCTTCGCCGCCCTCGTCCACCGCGGGGTCCTGAACGACCCGGCCACCGCGGCGACTGCCCAGCGCATCCTGGAGCTCTGGTACTCCGGACTGCTGGACGGGCGCACCATCGACTACCTCGAGGCGCTCGCCTGGACGACGCTCGACTTCCCGGAGCCGGCGAGCACCAAGATCGGCTTCCCGAAGTGGGAGCGCCGGCCATGAGCGCGCCCGAGCCCTCGTTCGCCGACGTCGTGGTCGTCGGCTCCGGTGTGGCCGGCGCGCTGGTGGCGTGGCGGCTCGCCCAGGCGGGCGCCAGCGTCATCGTGCTCGAGGCCGGGCCCCGGATCGACCGCGAGCGGGCCGTCGAGACCTTCCGCAACGCCTTCCCCAAGGTGCCCGAGTCGCCCTACCCGTCGGCCGACCACGCGCAGCGACCGAGCGTGCTCGACATCGGGGTCCCCGGCACGGGGTACTTCGTCCAGGCCGGACCGGAACCGTTCGGCAGCACCTACCAGCGCATCGTCGGCGGCACCACCTGGCACTGGCTGGGCAGCTGCCCCCGACTGCTGCCCTCCGACTTCGCCATGCGCAGCCGGTACGGCGTCGGGCTGGACTGGCCGATCGGCTACGACGATCTCGAGCCCTGGTACGTCCGTGCCGAGCGCGCCCTGGGCGTCGCCGGCGAGGACTCCCGGGACCTGGGCTCACCCCGCAGCGCCGGCTACGCGATGGACGTGGTGCCCACGAGCTACCTGGACGCAGTGGTCGGCCGGGCCGCGGCGCGCATCGGACTCCGGCTCGAGCCGACCCCACAGGCCCGGAACACCGAGACCTTCAACGACCGGCCCAGGTGCGAGGGAAACAGCAACTGCATCCCGATCTGCCCGATCGCCGCCAAGTACGACGCGCTGGTGCACCTGGAGCTCGCAGCCGAGGCCGGCGCCCGGATCGTCGCGGACGCCGTCGTCTTCGACGTGCTGCTGCGCCCGGACGGGACCACCCGCGGCGTCAGCTACCGGCGGCCGGACGGCACGGATGCCACCGTTGGCGCGAGGGCCGTGGTGCTGGCGGCCAACGCCGTCGAGACCCCCAAGCTGCTGCTGATGAGCGCCGGCGGGCGGGGCATCGCGAACGGCTCCGACCAGGTGGGCCGCAACCTCATGGACCACCCGATCCAGCTGTCCTGGGCGCTGTCCGCCGAACCCGTCTACCCGCAGCGTGGGCCCCTGGCCACGAGCGGCATCGAGTCCACCCGCGAGTCCACCGCCCGCGACCGGCGGTCGGCGTTCCGGATCGAGATCGGCAACGACGGCTTCCGCTTCCCCATCGGGGACCCGACTGCCGAGTTCGCCGAGGGGTCCGGACGTCCGGCGTTCGTGCGCCTCCGCGAGGGCGGCAAGGCGTTGGCGCGACGCTGGGAGGACCACGTCTCGCGGGCGATCCGCTTCGCCTCGCTCACCGAGCAGCTGCCGGATCCCGAGAACCGGGTGACCCCGGCCTTCGACCAGCTCGACCCGATCGGGCTGCCGCGGCCGCGGATCGCGTTCCGGGTCGGGGAGTACTCGCGCGCCGGCATGTCCGCGGCCCAGGCTGTGCACGAGCAGCTCTTCGACGCGCTCGCGGCCAGCCGGCGCAACCACAGCGACATCGCCTTCGGCGCCGGGCACCTGATGGGGACCACGCGGATGGGAGACGACCCGGCCACCTCGGTCGTCGACGCGGACGGTCGCAGCCACGACTGTCCCAACCTCTACGTCGTCGGCAGCTCGGTGTTCCCGACCGTCGGCACCGCGAATCCCACGCTCACGCTGGCTGCGCTGAGCCTCCGCACGGCCGAGGCGCTGCACCGCCGGCTGGGTGAGCTGCCGCCTGCGTGACGAGCTCCGACAGCTTCGTGAGGCGGCGTAGGTTTCTGGATCTCGGCGCTGGGTACCGACGTTCGAGCACTCGCCCCTTCGACGGTCACTCTCGGGCTTCGCCAGCCCGACGGGGGCCCGTTTGCGAGTCCGTCCGCGAGCCCGTCGGCGAGCAGCTCCGGATCGGCCAGCCCCTCCTCCTCCGCGGGACGCCCCCAGCACGCCGACCCGTCGCTCGTTGACGCCGCCAGTACGCCGACCCGTCACTTGTTGACGCCCCAGTACGCCGACCCGTCGTTAGTTGACGACGGGTCGGCGTCGTTTCGTGTGAACAAGCGACGGGTCGGCGGCATTTTCGGGTGAACAAGCGACGGGTCGGCGCAGGCTTCCCTGTGGGTGGTGGGGCAAACGTGACCTGAGTCCTACTTGCTCGTTGAAGCACCCGACCGCCCAACCCACGGCGGAACGGTTCCGACGAAAGGCACTTCATGCGTCACGGACTTTCGATGGCCGCGGTGAGCATCCTCACCACGGCCGCGACGACTCTTGCTGCGACTGGCTACATGCCGGCCGCACAGGCGGTCACCGACAACCACGCCTCGAGCACCCAGCAGGACGCTGCCGGCACGGTCGACACCCGACTGGGCAGCGCCCTCGTGAAGCCGACCCTGGCCCAGCGCGACGCCGTCAAGGCGCTCGTACGCCGCGGCGGCCGCGACACCAGCGTCACCTGGGACAACCGCTTCGGCACCCCCCGGACGATCACTCCCGGCACCGGCCAGACCCTCTCCGGACCCCGCACGGGCTCCGCCGTCAAGGTCGCCCGCGCCTTCGTCACCAAGAACCGCGCCGCCTTCGGCCTGACCAAGGCCGACGTCAGCTCGCTGAGCGTCACCCGCAACCACAAGCTGGCCAAGCTCAACGTCACGGTCGTCAACCTCACCCAGACCGTGGATGGCGTCGCCGCCAGCCGCGGCGGGTCGATGGGCCTCGCCGTGGACGGCAAGGGTCGCGTCCTGTCCCTGACCGGCTCGATCGCCCCCAAGACCGCCCTGCTCGGCAGCTACAAGCTCGCGCCCTCGGCCGCGCTCACCATGGTCGCCTCCGCACTCCACGCTCCGTCGATCACCACGAAGGCCGACGGCTCAGCCGCGGGCTTCGACAAGTTCAAGACCGGGCTCGCCTCCGAGTCCTACGTCAAGAAGGCGGTCTTCCCGACCGCCGACGGCGCCCGAGCCGTGTACCGGGTGCTGTTCATCCAGTCGCTCGACGAGGCGTACGACGTCCTGGTCGACGCCGAGACCGGCAAGGTGCTCTACAAGCAGTCGCTCGTGCAGAACGAGGCCGAGGGCATCGTCTACCCGAACTACCCCGGCGCCCCGGGTGGCGGCAAGGCGGTCAAGGTCAGCTTCGGCCCGACCAAGGAGTCGCCCGGCGGCTACGTCGACCCGACCGGTGTGACCGGCGTCGGCGTCACCACGTTCGGCAACAACGCCGACACCTTCAAGAACTGGTCGAACTTCATCGCACCGGCCGACCAGGCCAACCGCACGGTGGCCCCGACCGGGCAGTTCAACTTCGGCTTCCCCGACGCATGGGGCACCTCCGAGTGCCAGGCGGTCCCGCCGTCCTACGCCCAGGACTCCGACGCCGCGTCGACCAACCTCTTCTACCAGCACAACCGGGTCCACGACGAGTTCTACTCGTACGGGTTCACCGAGAGCGCCGGCAACTTCCAGACCGACGGCGGCGACCCGATCATGGGCCTCGTCCAGGCCGGTGCGATCAGCGGCGGCTCGCCGACGTACACCGGGCGCGACAACGCCTACATGCTCACCCTGCCCGACGGGATCGCCCCGTGGAGCGGCATGTTCCTCTGGGAGCCGATCAACGACGCGTTCGAGGGCCCCTGCCGCGACGGCTCCTTCGACGCCGGCGTCATCGAGCACGAGTACGCGCACGGCCTCTCCAACCGGTACGTCGGCACCGAGGACGGCGCGCTCGCCGGTCACCAGTCCGGCTCGATGGGCGAGGGCTGGGGCGACTGGTACGCCCTGAACTACACCCACCGCAACGGCCTGCAGAAGGACTCGGTCCTCGGCGCCTACGTCACCGGCAACGACGACCGCGGGATCCGCAACTGGGCCTACAACGACACCGAGGCCAACTTCGGCGACATGGGCTACGACCTCGGCGGCCCCGAGGTCCACTCCGACGGCGAGATCTGGACCGCGACCCTGTGGGACATGCGTCGCGCGCTGGTCAAGAAGTACGGCGAGCAGAAGGCCGCCACCATCGCGTCCTTCATCGTCACCGACGCGATGCCGCTGGCCCCGAACGACCCGAGCATGCTCGACATGCGCACCGCGATCATGAAGGCGCTGGACATCCGGTACCACCGGGCTGCGGACTTCGACGTCCTCCAGGACACGGTGTACGGCCAGTTCGCCAAGCACGGCATGGGCACCGGCGCCTCCAACGAGGTGACCGAGGACGACCCGACCGGGGCGAACGACATCGACCCGACCCCGTCGTTCACGCACCAGAACCCGGAGCGCAACGGCACCGTCACGGTCAAGCTGGTCAACGCGACCACCGGTGACCGGATCCAGGACGCCAACGTCATCCTCGGCACGCTGGAGGCCGGCGTCACGCCGGTCGCCGTCACCGACGCCAAGGGCATGGTCACGACCAAGGCCGTGGCCGGCCACTACCCGCTGACCATCCAGGCCCGCGGGTTCGGCGCCCAGACGATCACCGACTTCGACCTCGCCGAGGGCAAGACGTTCAAGAAGACGATCAGGCTCAGCCCCAACCTCGCCTCGATCGCCAACGGTGCCGAGATCGTCTCGTCGTCCTCGAAGGGCGCGAAGTCGCTCATCGACGACACCGAGCTGACCCGCTGGAAGACCCAGGTCGGCTCCGGCAACGCCGTGATCAAGCTGGCCCAGCCCTCCAAGATCAGCTCGTTCCAGGTCAGCGCCTTCACCACCTCGCGGTTCGAGGCGGTCAAGTCGTTCACGGTCCAGACCTCGAACGACGGCGTCAACTGGAAGACCCAGCCGATCGGTGAGGACGCCTTCAGCTACGCGGTCCCGCGTCCGACCGTCGACGACGTGCACTACAAGACGTTCACGCTGGCGTCGCCGGTGCAGGCGTCGTACCTCCGGGTCTTCGCCGACGAGGCGCTCGGCGACACCAAGACCAACGCGCAGTTCGGTGACCTGCAGGTGTTCGGGACCAGTGGCGCGATCACGCCGCTGCCGCCGAAGCCGCTGGACCCCGACTTCGTGGAGTCGTTCACGATCGCCGGCACCAACCCCGGTGGCAACGAGACCGACGGCGGCGTGGTCGGCACGGAGCTCGCCGAGTTCTGCATCTTCCCGCCCGTGTCCCAGGACACCGACGGTCACGTGACCGAGCTGCCGGAGGACTTCGGCGACGGGGCGCACAAGATGTCGCTCTCCGCCGGGCCCACGGCCGTTGACCTCGACGTGTACTTCTACAACGACGAGTGCAAGGTCCTCGGCTCCATCGCCACCGCGGCGGCCAACGAGGCCGGGGCCATCCCGACCGGCACCGTCTACGTGGTCACCAACAACTACGCCGGCGTTGCCGCCGACGTGACGTTGACGGCGGTCGACACCAAGTAGCGCCGGACAAGCCCGGCAGCCGCCGGGTCAGCAGCACCGAACGGGGTCGGACCGCCATGGTCCGGCCCCGTTCGTCTGCGCTGCACGCTCAGTGCCGGACGTCGTAGACCGCGAGGGTGATGCCGTTGTCGTAGCGGGCGTGCTCGACGAGCTCGAGCCGGCTCGGGCCGGTCTCGGGACCGTCGGTGAAGAGCCGCTTGCCGGCGCCGAGCACCACCGGGAAGACCAGCAGGTGGTAGCGGTCGACAAGACCGGCGGCCGCGAGACCCTGAGCCAGGGTCGGGCTGCCGTGGACGATGATCGGTCCGCCATCCCCGTCCTTGAGCCGGGCGACCTCATCGATCGAGCCAAGCACGGTGGTGGGCTGCCACGCCGGGTCGGTCTCGGTGAGCGTGGTCGACACGACGTACTTGGGCATCGCGTTGTAGCCGGCGAACTCCTCGGTCATGCCAGGCCAGACCGGGGCGAACTCCTCGTAGCTGACCCTTCCCAGCAGCATCGCTGCGGCCTCGTCCTGCTCGCGGCCCTTGATCTCGTAGGCGGCTGGGTCGAAGTCGACCTCCTTGAAGGTCCAGCCGGCTCGAGGATGCTCCCCTCCGCCGGGCGAGTCGACGACGCCGTCGAGGCTGATGAGCTCGGTGACGATCAGGTTGCGCATAGCTCCTCCTGGTGTGCTCGAGATTCCTGACCAGCGCGGTGGGGCGTCATCATCGCAGGGCGTGTCGTCGGGTCGACCCGAGGCCACGCCCTATTCTCCGCAGATGAACACCAGTGCCGACGCGCGCGTCATCGCCTCGTTCACCTTCATCGTTGCGCTGCTGCTCGGCGCCTGGAGTGCGCTCGACAACCTGATCGCCGGCCCCTCCTCCGTGTTGCCCTCGGAGCTCGGCCGCCTCGTGATCGCGCTGATCCCGTTCGCGGCAACCGCGGTGGCGTTCCAGGCGACGAACGCGTCGGAGATCGCGTGGGCCCGGGCACTGGGCGGGGCGGCCGTGATGCTCGGCGTCCTCGCCAGCCTCGGCGGTGTGCTCTACTTCCTCGCCTACACGTGAACCCCTGGGTGGGCCGCCGCGCGCGGCCTCACTCCCCCACGCGCCCGGTGTCGTAGGCCCACATCGCGATCTCGACCCTGTTGCGGGCACCGATCTTGGTGAGCAGGCTCGCGACATGGGTCTTCGCGGTCGTCAGGCCGATGAACAGCTCGGCCGCGATCTCGGCGTTCGTGTGCCCGCGCGCGACCAGGGTCAGCACCTGCTCCTCCCGGTCGGTGAGTGGCTCGACCGGCTGAGAACGTCGCGTCGCCGGCGTCCTGGCGGCCAGGCTGGACAGCAGCCGCCGGGTGATGTTGGGCGCGATCAGGGCGTCGCCGGCGGCGGCGGCATGGACCGCCTGGACGAGCAGCTCCGGCCCGGCGTCCTTGAGCAGAAACCCTCTGGCGCCGGCCCGGAGCGCGCCGTGGACGTACTCGTCCAGGTCGAACGTCGTGATCACCACCACCGCGATCGGGTCCGGGACTCCCCGTCCGGCAAGGAGCTCGGTCACCTCGATGCCGTCGAGTCCGGGCATCCGGATGTCGACCAGACACACGTCGGGGCGGAGCCGACGCGCCAGCTCGACGGCAGTCTGGCCATCGGCGGCCTGTCCGACGACCTCGATGTCGGGTTGCGCGTCCAGGATCATCGACAGGCCCGTGCGCACCAGGTCCTGGTCGTCGGCCACCAGCACGCGCACTGTCATCGGCGTACCCCCGTCGGCAGCTCCGCGTCGACTGCCCATCCGCCCTCAGGCGCCGGTCCAGCCTGGAGGGTGCCGCCGAGCAGCTGGGCGCGCTCGGTCATCCCCAGCAGCCCGAAGCCCAGACTCACAGGCAGCGCCGGGTCGATCTGACCGTCGTCGGTCACGCGCAGCCGTAGGGTTCCGGCGTCCTCGACGACCCGGATCTCCACCCGCGAGGCATGGCGGGCGTGCCGCAGGGCGTTGGTCAGCGCCTCCTGCGCCAGCCGGTAGACCGCCGCGTCGAGCTGGCGCGGCAGTCCCGCCAGGTCGGCCGGCAGCTCGACGTCGACGACCGGGACCGGGTCGCGGCGGGCCAGGGAAGCCAGGTCGACAACGCCGCGCTGGGGGGCGTACTCAGCCGGCCCTCCGTCGCGCAGCACCCGGACCATCGCCCGCATCTCCGCGAGGGTCCACGATGCCTCCGTCTCGATGACCGTCAGCGCCTCGAGCGCCGCCTCGGGCCGCTGTCCGGCCATCGCCCGGCCTGCCTGCGCCTGCACGGCGATCGCCGAGACGTGGTGGGCGACCGTGTCGTGCAGCTCTCGCGCGAGGCCGACCCGCTCCTGGCCACGAATCTGCTCCAACGCCCGGCGCCAGCTCTCGGCGCGGTAGCGGAACGCCGCGCCGTCCGCCGACACCGCCGCCAGCAGCGCGAACCCCGCGATGGTCTCGGCAGCCCCGGTGTAGTCGGCAATCGTGCCGACTACCGCAGCGACGAGCACCACCGCCAGACCGATCACGATCTCGCGCCCCGCACCCCAGCGGACCAGCGCGTAGACGAACACGAGGACGAAGACCATGGTGTTGAGGCCGACACCGGAGACCCCGCTCGTCAGGCTCGCCAGCCCCAACACCAGCGCGGCACCGAAGGCCACCACGACACAGGCCAGCGGATGGGTACGCCGCCAGAGCAGCACCGGCGCAACCCCCACCGCCACGATCGTCACGAACGGCCGCCAGGTGACGTCGTCCCGGAAGACGCCTTCGAGCAGCGCCGTCCCCATCAGCCACACCGACCAGCACCCAGTCGCGCCACATCCGTCCGGGAGCGTCTGCGGCGCGGGGCTCGGCCCACAGGGAGCGCAGGGCGGTGGTGATCACCCACCCAGCGTAGAGATCTCCGAGGCCTCGGGGACCGGCCGAAAGCACGAGACGCCGCTCCGCCCAACGGCCGAGGCGGGTCCGGCCTCGACGCCGATGTGCCGGGGCCGCTGCTCCGCGAGCGTGGAACCACCCGGCGGTGAGGCCGGGCCACGGAGCTAGGAGAAGCCATGTCGCGGATGTTGTACCGCTGGGGACGCTGGTCGGCCACGCGTCCCTGGATTGCCATCGGGGCCTGGGTGCTCCTCTCGGTCCTGGTCGTCGCCGCCTCGGCCGGCTTCGGGAAGCAGCTGGACGACTCGATGGCGGCCCCCGGGACCGACTCCCAGGCGGCCGCCGACCTGCTGGCGAGCGCCGACAGCGGCGCCGGCGGGCTCACGGCGTACGTCGTGGCGATCTCCGACCAGGGCACTGAGACGTTCGTCGACTCGCGGGAGGCCCGGGCCGATCTGGACCAGCTGGTCTCGGCCGTGGGTGACCTGCCGAAGGTGCTGGGCACGACCGAGGAGCTCTCTCCGGACCAGCGGGTGGCGCTGGTGCGGGTGCAGTACCCCGAGATCGGCGAGCTCGCCGCCTCCGACCTGGACGCGTGAAGCAGGTCCTGGCGGAGACGAGGGCTTCGTCGTCGCTGCGTCTCGAGGCGGGCGGCGACCTCTACTCCAGCCTGGAGCAGCCGCCCGCCAACGTGGGCGAGCTGCTCGGTCTGGTCGTCGCGGCGCTGATCCTGCTGGTGGCCTTCGGCTCGCTGCTGGCCGCCGGGCTGCCGCTCGCCGTGGCGCTGTTCGGGCTGCTGGTGGGCGCCAGCTCACTGCCACTTCTCGGGCTGCTGGTCGACATCCCGATCTGGGCTCCGGTCATGGGGGCCATGGTCGGGCTGGGCGTGGGCATCGACTACGCACTGTTCCTGCTCTCGCGCCACCGGGAGTACCTGGCCGCGGGTGTGCCGGTCGCGGAGTCGGTGGGCCGCTCACTGGCGACCGCCGGGCAGGCCGTCGTCTTCGCCGGCGGGACCGTGGTCGTGGCGGTCCTCGGGCTGGCCTTCGCGGGGCTGCCCTTCGTCACCGCTGGTGGCGTGGGCATCTCGGCGGTGGTGCTGGTGATGGTGCTGGCAGCGATCACGCTGCTGCCCGCCCTGCTCGGGCTGGCCGGCCAGCGCCTGCGGACTCGCGGACTGTTGGCCCGGCGCCGGCACGGCGACGGGAGCGGGGCCGACGACGCCGCGGTGCTGCGCTGGTCGCGTTGGGGGGCCCACGTCACCCGGCACGCGGCGGCGTACGCCGTCGCCGGCACGCTGCTCATGCTTGCGCTGGCCGCGCCCGTCCTCGCCCTGCGCCTGGGGCTGCCGGACCAGGGCAGCTACCCGCAGGCGCGCACCGAGCGCCGGGCCTACGACCTGGTCGCCGAGGGCTTCGGCCCCGGCGCCGCCGGGCCGATGGTCGTGGCCGTCGACGTCTCGCGGGACCGGTCCGTGGTGGAGGGGCTGGTGGCGGCCCTGGCGGCCGACCCGGGCATCGCCTCGGCCACGGCCGCCCCGGTGGGTGTCGCGTCCGACGTCGCCGTGATCATCGCCCAGCCGACGACGTCACCGCAGGAGGTGGCGACGGCGCGGACGCTCGACCGGGTGCGCAGCGAGGTGCTGCCCCGGGCGTTGGCCGGCAGCCCGGCGACCGCGCATGTCGGTGGCTACACGGCCACCATGTCCGACCTCAGCCAGCGCGTCGAGGAGCGGCTGCCGATCTTCCTGGTCGCGGTCGTGGCGATGTCCTTCCTGCTGCTGATGGTGCTGTTCCGCTCCCTCCTGGTGCCGCTCAAGGCGGCGGTGCTGAACCTGCTGAGCGTCGGCGCGGCGTACGGCGTCCTGGTGATGGTCTTCCAGTGGGGCTGGGCAGCCAGTCTGATCGGGCTGGAGGCCACCATGCCGATCATCTCGTTCATCCCGCTGTTCATGTTCGCGATCCTCTTCGGGCTGTCGATGGACTACGAGGTCTTCCTGCTCTCGCGGGTGCGCGAGGAGTACCTGCGCACCGGTGACAACGGCTACGCCGTGGTGCGGGGCATCGGGGTCACGGCACGGACCATCTCGTGCGGTGCCGCGATCATGGTGTCGGTGTTCGTCGGCTTCGGGTCCGGCGACGACCCCCTCCTGAAGATGCTCGGCCTCGGCCTGGCCACCGCGGTCTTCCTGGACGCGACGTTGGTCCGGCTGGTGCTGGTGCCCGCGACGATGAAGCTGCTCGGCGACGCCAACTGGTGGCTCCCGGCGTGGTTGGACCGGCTGCTGCCGAGGTGGGACCCGGAGGGCTCGGATGTCAGCCACCAGCTCGGGACGCCCCTGGGGGAGGCGCCCGTGGATCATCCTGGCGGGACACTGGCGGGACGCTGAACCGGACGCGTTGCTCGGCCAACGTTGACTACGGGAGAGCCGCCACGAAGGCCATCAGGTCAGCAGCCACCCGGTCGGGTTGCTCCCAGAGAACGAGGTGGCCGGTGTCCTCGTAGACGATCATCCGCGAGCCGGGGATGGCGCGGGCGAGATCCTCCTCGTGCTCGCGGGCCAGCACCCCATCACGGTTGCCCCAGAGGATGAGGGTGGGGCACGTGATGCTCCCCAGGTCGGTGGGGGGTGTCGCGTCGCAGAGCCCCGTGAAGGTCTCGCGCCACACGTGGGCGGGTGTCTGGGCCCCATCCCGGACGCGATCCTCGACGTACCACTCAGGGACGGGATGGAACATCGGGAACCACGTCAGCGACGCCCTGACCCAGGCTTCGTCCACCGGATCGCTGAGTCGCTCGACCTCGTCGGCGAACGACGGCCGGCCTTGCAGGCTGCGTGGCGAGCCGACCAGCACGAGACCGGCCACGCGGTGTGGGCTGAGCACCGCCACCTGCTGTGCGACGTAGCCGCCGCTCGAGGAGCCCAGCAACACCGCGGAGTCGATGCCCACGGCCTCCATGAAGGCAGAGATGTCCTCCGCAAACGCGGCCAGGGAGTACCCGTCCCTCGGTTTGTCGGCTTCCCCGTGGCCCCGCTGGTCGACTGCCACCGCGTGAACGGAGTCGTCCAGCATCGGCATCAGCCGGTCGAAGGATCGGCGGGACTCGCCCCAGGCGTGCAGCAGCAGCACCGGCGTCGCGGCGCTGGGACCAACCGACACGAAGGGCAACCGCATGCCGGTCGCCAGCTCAGCCCAGCTCGTCTGCTGGTCCATCGCCCAACGCTAGCCCCCGACGTCACGTCACCGGGCGCAGCATCGCGGCGAGATCCGCGATCTCACGGGCGCCCACCCGGCAGCAGCCGCCGACGTACGCCGCGCCCGCGGCGACCCAGCCGGGCGCGAGCGAGACGTCGAGGGGCTGCTCCCCCACCCACTGCTTGGCGACGCTGTCCCACGCCTCACCACGGTTGGGGTAGGCGACCCCCGGCAGGCCGGTCGCAGACCCGGCGATCTCCAGCGCACCCGCCACCTCGACCGGCGCCGAGCAGTTGATGCCGGCGGCGACCAGGCTGGTGCTCCCGGTCAGGACGGCGTACGCCTCGGCCAGCGGCTGGCCGGCCCGGGTCTGCTGCTCGCTCACCGAGTAGGAGAACCACGCGGGCAGTCCGAGCTCGTCGAGCAGCGGGACCAGCACCTCGGCCTCCCGGAGGTCGGGGATGGTCTCGACGGCGATCAGGTCCGGGCCGGCTGAGGCGAGCACCTCGAGTCGTGGGCCGTGGAAGTCGCGCAGCTGGGTGGAGGTGAGGCCGTAGTCGCCGCGATACTCCGAGCCGTCGGCCAGCACCGCGCCATAGGGACCCACGGACGCCGCGACGAGCAGCCGCCGTTGGCCAGCGGCGTCCTGCTCCTCGTCACGGGCGCGTCGAGCGAGTCGGACGGTGGTCCGTAGCAGCTCCTCGGCGGCCGACCGGTCCAGGCCGGCCGCGGCCAGGCTCGAGACGCTGGCCTGGTAGCTCGCCGTGGTGGCCACGTCGGCGCCGGCGGCGTAGTAGGCCCGGTGGACCGCGACGATCTCGGCAGGCTGCTCGAGCACCACGCGCGCGGTCCACAGGTCGGTGCCGAGGTCGGCGCCGCGCGCCTCGAGCGCGTTGGAGAGCCCGCCGTCGAGGATCACCACACCCGCGTCCGTCATGCCGGGATCATCCCCGAGCCGGGTCAGGAGAGCGGCACCACGTCGGCGGCGCCCAGCCGCGCCGCGTCCGCGGTCTCGTCGTCGGGCATCTGCTGGCTCTCGAGCTCCGCGGCGACGCGCTTGCGGTAGTGCTCGATCTCCACGGTCGCCTGCTCGTCGCTCCAGCCCAGGATCCCGCGGACGATCTCCGCGACCTCCTCGACCGCCCCCAGGCCGCGGTCGAAGGTCTCGATCGAGATCCGGGTACGCCGGGTGAGGATGTCGTCGAGATGCCGAGCGCCCTCGTGGCTGGCGGCGTAGGCGATCTCGGCCCGCAGGTAGTCCGGCGCCCCCGCGAGCGGCTGGCCCATCGACGGGTCCGCGTCGATGACCGCGAGCAGCTGATGGACCAGCGACCCGTAGCGGTGCAGCAGGTGCTCCACCCAGACCTGGTGCAGTCCCGAGCGTCGGGCCAGGTCGTGGCGGGTGTTCCACAACGCCTCGTAGCCCTCGGCCCCCAGCATCGGGATCTTCTCGGTCACCGACGCCGGCACCCGTCGGTCGAGCTGCGAGGAGAGCGCGAACACCGCCTCGTCGACGGCGTCCTTCGCCATGATCCGGTACGTCGTGTACTTGCCGCCGGCGACCACCACCAGGCCGGGCGCCGGGTGCGACACGGCGTGCTCGCGAGAGAGCTTGGAGGTGGCGTCCGACTCCCCCTCGAGCAGCGGACGGAGCCCGGCGTACACGCCCTCGACGTCCTCGCGGGCCAGCGGCACCTCGAGCACGGCGTTGACGTGGTCGAGCAGGTAGTCGATGTCGGCCTCGCTGGCCGCCGGGTGGGCCTTGTCGAGGTCCCAGTCGGTGTCGGTGGTGCCGATGATCCAGTGCCGGCCCCACGGGATCACGAACAGCACGGACTTCTCGGTGCGCAGGATCAGCCCGACCTCCGAGCGGATCCGGTCCTTGGGCACCACGAGGTGGACGCCCTTGCTGGCCCGCACGTGGAACATGCCGCGCTGCCCGGCGAGCTCCTGGGTCTCGTCGGTCCAGACTCCGGTCGCGTTGACGACCTGCTTGGCCCGCACGGTGAACGTGTCGCCGCTCTCCAGGTCCCGCACCACCGCGCCGGTCACCCGCTCGCCCTCACGGACCAGGTCGACGACCCGGGCCCGCGAGGCCACGTGCGCGCCGTACGCCGCCGCGGTGCGGGCCACGAACATGGTGTGCCGGGCGTCGTCGATCTGGGCGTCGTAGTACTTCAGCGCGCCGACCAGCGCGTCCTTGCGCAACGACGGGACCAGCCGGCGAGCCCCCCGGCGGGTCAGGTGCGAGTGCAGCGGCATCGTCGAGCGGCCGGAGGCCCGGCTCATCGCGTCGTACAGCGCGACGCCGGCGCCGGCGTAGAAGCGCTCCCAGCCACGGTGCTGCAACGGGTAGAGGAACGCGACCGGGCGCACCAGGTGCGGGGCCAGCACCTCCATCAGCAGGCCGCGCTCCTTGAGGGCCTCCGCGACCAGGCGGAAGTCCAGCATCTCGAGGTAGCGCAGCCCGCCGTGGATCAGCTTGCTGGACCGGCTCGAGGTGCCGGACGCGAAGTCCCTGGCCTCGACGAGACCGACCCGCAGCCCGCGGGTCGCGGCGTCGAGCGCGCTGCCCGTGCCGACCACGCCTCCGCCGATGACGAGGATGTCGAGCTCGTCCTCGGCCATCGCGCGCAGGGACTGCTGACGGAACTCCGGCGAGAGCGCGATCGGCCTCATCGTCGCTACCTCTTCCTGTGGGCGGGTCCGGGGGTGGTTCCCGCGTCGGTGTGGTGCAGGGTGCGCTGCCGCCGAGCCGGCCGTGCGTGCGTGGCCTAGTCGACGTCCACCCAGTCCAGGGTGCGCTCGACCGCCTTCTTCCACTGGCGATAACCGGTTTCGCGCTGCTCATCATCCCACTCGGGCGACCACCGCTTGGCCTCGTTCCAGTTCTCGCGCAGCTCGTCGGTGTTCTTCCAGAATCCCACCGCGAGGCCAGCGGCGTACGCCGCGCCGAGCGCCGTGGTCTCGGCGACCTCGGGCCGGCTCACCTCGACCCCGAGGACGTCGGCCTGGATCTGCATGCAGAGCTCGTTGGCGGTGACCCCACCGTCGACCTTGAGCACCTCGAGCTTGACCCCGGAGTCGGCCTCCATCGCCTCGGCCACGTCGCGGCTCTGGTAGCAGATCGCCTCGAGCGTGGCGCGGGCCAGGTGTGCGTTGGTGTTGTAGCGCGACAACCCGACGATGGCGCCGCGGGCGTCGGAGCGCCAGTAGGGCGCGAAGAGACCGGAGAAGGCCGGGACGAAGTAGACGCCGCCGTTGTCCTCCACCTGCCGCGCCAGGGACTCGCTCTGCGAGGCGCCACTGATGATGCCGAGCTGGTCGCGCAGCCACTGCACGGCCGACCCGGTCACCGCGATCGAGCCCTCGAGGGCGTAGACCGCATCCTCGTCGCCGAACTTGTAGCAGACCGTGGTCAGCAGGCCGGACTTCGAGCGGACCAGCTCGGTGCCGGTGTTGAGCAGCATGAAGTTGCCGGTGCCGTAGGTGTTCTTGGCCTCGCCGGGCTCGAAGCACACCTGCCCGACGGTCGCCGCCTGCTGGTCGCCGAGGATCCCGGTCAGCTTGACCTCGCCCCCGAACGGACCGTCGCTGCGGGTGACGCCGTAGGCGTCCGGCTCGCTGGACGAGCGGATCTCGGGCAGCATCGCCCGCGGGATGTCGAAGAGCGCCAGGAGCTCGTCGTCCCACTGCAGGGTCTCGAGGTCCATCAGCATCGTGCGGCTGGCGTTGGTGACGTCGGTGACGTGCACCCCGCCGTTGGTGCCCCCGGTGAGGTTCCAGATCAGCCACGAGTCGGTGTTGCCGAAGATCGCGTCCCCGGCCTCTGCCGCCTCGCGCACGCCGTCGACGTTCTCGAGGATCCACTGGATCTTGCCGCCGGAGAAGTACGTCGCGGGCGGCAGCCCGGCGCGCTCGCGGATCAGGTCGCCGTGGCCGTCGCGCTCGAGCTTCGAGGCGATCCGGTCCGTCCGGGTGTCCTGCCAGACGATGGCGTTGTAGTAGGGGCGGCCGGTCTTGCGGTTCCACACCACCGTGGTCTCACGCTGGTTGGTGATCCCGAGCGCGGCGAGGTCCTCGGCGTCGATGCCGAACTTGCCGAGCGCGGTCTTGATCACCGAGCTGGTGCGCTCCCAGATCTCGACCGGGTTGTGCTCCACCCAGCCGGCCTTGGGCATGATCTGCTCGTGCTCGAGCTGGTGGCGGCCCACCTCGCGGCCGTCGTGGTCGAAGATCATGAAGCGGGTGCTCGTGGTGCCCTGGTCGACGGCGCCGACGTAGTCAGCCATGGGAAAGCCTCTCTGTCTGTGCGGAACTCTGCGGTCTGGGTCTGGCGTCCGGGCCGGAAGACCCCGGTGCCTTCGGTGGTTCAGCTCTTGGCGGCTGGCTCGCTCACCGCGCCGGCCTCGCCTCCGTCGTAGGCGAACTCGTCGAGCTCCTCACCGAGGTCGGACTCATCAGTGTGGTTGGCGATCAGCACTTTGAACAGGAACCCGCCGACCAACCCCCCGAGGATCGGCGCCACGATGGGCAACCAGAAGTAGAGCTGCCCGTGCTGGTCGTAGAGGGCGCCGCTGTACCCCGTCATCAGCGAGGCGAGCCGCGGCCCCAGGTCGCGGGCCGGGTTGATCGCGTAGCCGGCGTTCGCCCCCCAGGCCATGCCGATGCCGACCACGAGGAGCCCGATCACGACCGGTCCCATGTTGGCCAGCGGCGGGTTGTTCCACTGCGCGGTGAGCGCCAGGATCACGAAGACCAGGATCGCCGTGCCGACCACCTGGTCGAGGAACGCGGTGGGGATGCTGACGTCGCCGACGCCGTTGCCGGGCAGCGTGGAGAAGATGCCCTGGCTCTTGATCGTGTGCTCGGGGTCGACGGTCGCGATCAGGTCGGCGTACGACGCCCGCACGATCAGCGCCGCCACGAAGGCACCCGCGGTCTGGGCCAGCGAGTAGGGGATCACCTTGCGCCAGCTGAAGCCGGAGAAGGCAGCGAGCGCGACCGTCACGGCCGGGTTCAGATGGGCGCCGGAGCGCCGGGCTGCGACGTAGACCCCCAGGGTCACGCCGATCCCCCAGGCCCAGGCGATGGAGTCGTGGTCACCGAGGCCGCCGTCCGGCGAGGTGACCACCTGGGCGACGACGCCCACTCCGAACAGGATCAGGATCATCGTGCCGGCGAACTCGGCGGCCAGCTCACCCACCAATGGCGACTTGCGGCTCATGGGCCCACTTCTCCTTCTGACGCACCCGTAGCGTCTCGGGACAGCCCTACCCCGGTGTGACGACGGTCACACCTGTCGCGGGTCGTTGATTTTTCCCGGGCTGTGACGCGGCCGGGGCCGGACCGTCCCCCGCGATGACGGTCCGGCCCCCGGCCGGTGTGGTGGGGCGGCTCAGAAGGTGCTGGCGTCCAGCAGTCGCTCCTTCGTGCCGTCCTTGTCGTCGGAGCTGTTCCAGTCGAGGGTGCCGGCGCTCTGCAGGGCCGCCTTGACCGCCGCCGGGGAGGCCGCCGGGTGGGTCGACGTGTACAGGGCCGCGGCCCCGGCCACGTGCGGGCTCGCCATCGAGGTGCCGGAGATCGTGTTGTAGCCACCGAGCATCCAGGTCGAGAGGATGCACACGCCGGGCGCGATGATGTCGACGTCGGCGCCGTAGTTGGAGAAGTCCGCGAACGTGTCGTCGACGTCCGAGCGGCAGGTGGAGGGTGCGCCGCCACCCGGCAGGCCGTTGAAGTCGGCGAGCGCGCTCACGGTGATCACCTCGTCGTAGGCCGCGGGGGTCGACGTCGAGGCGTCGGCGGAGTCGTTGCCGGCCGCGACCACGTAGGTGATCCCAGCAGCGACCGAGTTGCAGATCGCCTGGTGCATGGCGTCGTCGTTGGTCCTGCCGCAGTTCTGGTCGTCGGCGCCGTCGCCTCCGAGGCTCATGTTGGCGACCTCGATCTTCGAGGCGTTCGCCGTCACGTAGTCGATCCCGCAGATCACGTCGGAGTTGAGGCCGGTCCCGGCGTCGGTGAGCACCTTCACGGGCCAGATCCGGGCCCCGGGCGCCATCCCGACCACACCGGCGCCGTTGTCGATCGCACCGATCGTGCCGGAGACGTGGGTGCCGTGCCCGTGCAGGTCGTTGGCGTTGATCGCGCCGATGGAGCAGTTCTTGGCACCGGCGGTGTAGATGTTCAGGTCCGGGTGGGTGAGGTCGGCACCGGTGTCGATGACGGCGACGTCCACGTCGACCCGCTCGTCGGCACCGTTGATCTTCGCGGTCGGGCTGGCGTCGGCGTTGGCCCGGTTGATCCCGGTCGGCGTCGTCTGCGCGTCGATGCTCACCGCCTCGTCCGGCTGCACCCAGCGCACGCCCGGCAGGTCGGCGACCGCGGCGGCCACGGCCGGCGCCATGCTGGCCGAGTAGCCCTGCAGCGCCGAGTGGTAGACGTGGCCGACCTCGAACCCGAGCTGCCCGGCCTGCTGGGGGGCCAGGTCCCGCGCGTCCACGCCGTCCTCCAGCACCACGATGTACGGCGCCGCGGCGGCCGGGACCCCGGCGGCGAGTCCGGGCGCTGACACGGCCGGGGCGGAGAGGGCTGTGGTGCCCAGGGTGATCACGGTGGAGGCTGCCAGAGCAGCAGCGGCGAGCGAGCGCATGGAGAACCTTGCTTTCCCGAGAGGAGCCGCGCGTGGCGGCCGGAACCCACGGATCGTACGAAGACCCGGACGCCGACGTCGCGCTGAGACCGGGTCAGGGTTTCGCAATGCAGGTTCCTGCAACGCGCCTCGGGTCGGATCAGCCCTCGGCGGAGGCGAGCGGAACCCCCACCGCCACGACCGCGATGTCGTCGCGGGGCGCCCCGTGCTGGAAATCCAGCACCTCGTCCACCAGTCCGGCGACGATCCCGGCGGCCGATCCGCGGTGCCGGACGACAGCAGCGACGAGCCGCTCCTCGCCGAAGAACTCGAGATCCCGGCGGGCCTCGAGAACACCGTCGGTGTAGAGCACGAGGTGGTCCCCGGGCTCGAGCACGATCTCGGCCTGGTCGAACTCCACCTCCTCCATGACCCCGAGCAACGGCCCGGCGGCCAGGCTGGGGACAGCGGTCCCGCCCGGCCGGACCAGCAGCGGCGCCGGATGCCCGGCCGAGCCGATCACCGCGCGCCACGACCCGCCCTCGCGCTGCAGATGGACCAGCGTCGCAGTGCAGAAGCGGTCGCTCTCGCTGGCCAGCAGGGCGTCGTTCAGGGCGCCGAGCGCGGCTCCCGGCGAGTGCAGGCCCACGGCCACCGCACGGATGGTGTGCCGGGCGAGCGCGGTCAGCCCGGCGGCCTCGACACCCTTGCCGCAGACGTCGCCGATCACCACCACCCACTCGTCCGGGCCGATCGCGAACACGTCGTAGAAGTCACCGCCGACATCGATCCCGGCCACGGCCGGTCGGAACTTCGCCGCCACCTCGAGGCCGTCGATGTGCGGCAGGCTCGGTGGGATCAGCGTGTTCTGCAGGGCGTGCGCGAGGTCGCGCACCCGACTCTCGGACTCCTCGGCGCGCTCCTTGGCGGCCAGCAGCTCCCGCTCGTAGCCCCGGCGCTCCGTGGCGTCGAAGAGCGCGATCCGGATGATCGCGGGCTCACCGAGCTCACTGAGCCCGACGTTCGCGTTGACCAGCACCGGGATCCGGCCCCCGTCCGCCCGGACCAGGTCGAGCGCGATCTCGCGGACCGTGCCCTGCATCCGCAGCATGGGTGCGTAGTGCGTCTCGTGGTAGAGCTTGCCGCCGACGGTGAGCAGGTCGACGAAGCTGCGCCTGCCCACCAGCTCCTCACTGGAGTAGCCCAGCCAGGTCAGCAGGGTCTCGTTGACCTTCAGCACGGTCCCGTCGGGGCTGGTCGACAGGAAGCCGCACGGCGCCCGTTCGTAGAGCAGCTCCGGGTCGTCGCGGACCAGCGCTTCGTGGAAGGCCTCCAATGCCTGGGCGTGGCCGAGGTCCATGGTCATGCATTCACGCGGACGAAGGCGGAGATCGCCTCGGTGGTCTCCTCCGGGGCGCTCAGGTTGGGGCAGTGACCGGTGGCCTGCAGCACCCGGTAGCTGCTGGCCGGGATCGCGTCGCGTACGTATTCGCCGACGGCGACCGGTGCGATGACATCGTTGGAGCACTGCAGCACCAGGGTCGGGGTCGAGACCCGCGACAGCTCCTCGCGGGAGTCGGACAGGAAGGTCACCTCGGCGAACCGCCGTGCGATCGCAGGGTCCGACCGGCAGAAGCTGGCGGTGAGCTCCTGGCCCAGCTCGGGACGGTCGGGGTTGCCCATGATCACCGGCGCCATCGCACTGGACCACCCCAGGTAGTTGCTGGCCAGCGAGTCGAGCAGCTCGGAGATGTCTGCCTCGGCGAACCCGCCGACGTAGCCCGGCTCGTCGATGTAGCGCGGGGAGGGGCCGACCAGCACCAGCCGGGCGAAGCGATCGGGCTCCTGCAGCTCGGCGAGTACGCCGATCATCGAGGAGACCGAGTGCCCGACGAAGATCACGTCGTGGAGGTCGAGCTCGCGGATGATGGCCAGCACGTCCTCGGCGTAGCCGTCGAGCGAGGAGTGCCGGTCCTGGTCGTAGGCGGACGGGTCTGCGGCACCGGCGCCGACGTGGTCGAAGAGAATCACCCGGAAGTCCCGCTCGAAGGCGGGTGCGACGAAACGCCACATGTTCTGGTCGCAGCCGAACCCGTGTGCGAACAGCATCGGCTGCCCGTCGGGGTTGCCGGAGATGGCGACATTGTGCCGAGTCGAGACGTCCACCTGTCGAGGCTAGCCGAGTAAGGCCCTTGTTGGCGCTTTTCCGTTTCGTCCCGAAGGGTGAGCCCCTGCCCGAGGGACGCCTTGCCCGTCGCGCCCTCAGCTCACAGGGTCAGGCCCTCGCGCAGCCGCGCCTGCAGCGCCGCGCGCACCATGTCGTCGTACCCGATCGGCTCGAAGTCGACCAGGTCTCGGATCGCGTGGTCGCTCACGACCACCTCCGTGCTCATCGACTCGATCAGGTTGCGCCCGGTCGCCTGGTCCACCTCGGTCATCAGCGACAGCCAGTACGACGACGCCTCGGCCGCCAGCTGGCTGACCAGCCGGCCCTTGAGCATCGGCACGGAGAAGACCGGCACGTCGCGACCGTTCTGGACGACCGACGCCCGGCGCAGCATGTCCTCGTAGCTGAGCACGTCCGGGCCGCCCACCTCGAAGACCCGTCCCATCGCCTCGGGGTGGCCCAGCACACCGACGAGATAGCGGACGACGTCCTCGAGTGCGATCGGCTGGGTACGGGTGCGCGCCCAGTCGGGCGCCAGCATCAGCGGCAGGCTGCGGACCAGCTGGCGGGTCATCTCCCACGAGATCCCGCCATGACCGACCACGACCGCCGCCCGCAGCACCGTGACCGGCACTCCGTCGGCCCCGAGGAGCTGCTCGACCTCCCGACGCGAACGCAGGTGTGGTGAGAGCTCGGCGCCCTCGGCGCCGAGCCCACCCAGGTAGATGATCTGGTCCACCCCCGCCGCGGCGGCGGCAGCGCCGAAGGCACGCGCGGCGGCGGCGTCCCTGGCCTCGAAGTCCGTGGAGTCGAGCGAGTGCACCAGGTAGAACGCGGCATCGACGCCGTCGAGGGCGTCCCGGAGGCTCTCCTCGTCGGAGATGTCACCGGCCACCGGATCTCCGGCGCCGTCGTAGTCGTCCGGGCGGCGGGTCATCGCGCGCACCTCGTGGCCGGCCTCGACGAGCGCCCGGGCCAGGTGGGACCCGACGAATCCGGACGCTCCCGTGACCAGGATCCGCATCCCCATCGACCCGCCCTGTCTCTCATCCCGCGGACCGGACGGTCCGTCAGCACACATGGTGCCCTCGGGAGCCAAGTTCCATGCCCGGCGACCCCGGCCGCCGACCATTTCGTGCCGGCCACCGCTGCGCTCTACGCTGTGATCACGGACACGCGCCACCCCTGCGGTCCGCCGACGTGCCACCCACCCCGTGGCCAGCACAGAAAGTGGGCACCCCCCATGTCTGCACAGACCCCCTCCGGGCCGACTTCCGGGCCGACCTCCGGGCCGACCGGCACCGACGTCTTCGAGCTCGGCGCCGAGCACGAGCAGGTCGTCTTCGCCAACGACCCCGCCAGCGGCCTGAAGGCGATCATCGCCATCCACTCGACGGCCCTGGGCCCGGCGCTCGGTGGGACCCGCTTCTACCCGTACGCCTCCACCGCCGACGCCGTGCAGGACGTCCTGAACCTCTCCCGCGGCATGTCCTACAAGGCAGCCCTCGCCGGGCTCGACCTCGGCGGCGGCAAGGCCGTGATCATCGGGGACCCGGCGACGCTGAAGTCGGAGTCGCTGCTGCGGGCCTACGGCCGCTTCGTGCAGTCGCTGAACGGGCGGTACTACACCGCCTGCGACGTGGGGACGTTCTCGGTGGACATGGACCACATCGCCCGCGAGTGCTCCTACGTGACCGGCCGGACCTCCGCCCACGGCGGCGCCGGCGACAGCTCCGTGCTCACGGCGTACGGCGTGTTCCAGGGGATGCGAGCCGCGGCGGAGGTGGCCTGGGGGTCACCCAGCCTGGCCGGGCGGACCGTCGGCGTGGCCGGCGTCGGCAAGGTCGGCCGGCACCTGGTGCGGCACCTGATCGAGGACGGCGCCTCGGTGACCATCACCGACGTGTACCGCCCCTCGATGGACGCGATCCGCGAGGAGTACCCGCAGGTCGCGATGGTCGAGACCACCGAGGAGCTGGTCGCCTCGGAGCTCGACGTCTACGCCCCCTGTGCGCTCGGCGGCGCGATCACCGACGAGGTGGTCGAGGTCCTCTCCGCCAAGATCGTCTGCGGCGCAGCGAACAACCAGCTGGCCCACCCCGGGATCGAGAAGGCTCTCGAGGACCGGGGCATCCTCTACGCGCCCGACTACTGCGTGAACTCCGGCGGGCTGATCCAGGTGGCCGACGAGCTCGAGGGCTTCTCGTTCGAGCGGGCCCAGCAGCGCGCCAGCGGCATCTTCGAGACCACCCGCCGGGTCTTCGAGCTGGCGGCGGCGGACGGCGTGCCGCCGGCCATCGCGGCGGACCGGCTCGCCGAGCGTCGGATGCGCGACGTCGGTCGCCTGCGCGGGATCTGGCTCAACCGCTGAACGCGCGCCGGTTCACCGGCGACCCCGATGCTCCGGTGGCAGCTGCCTCCGGTGCGTCAGGAGTCGCCGGTGAACCGGTGCTCGCGTGCCCCTGCAGGGGTCAGTCGCGACGGGGTTCTGCGTAGTCCGACCACTTCTCGATCTCTTCCGGATCGACCGGGTCGGGCTCGGTGGTCCCACTCTGGCCGTGCAGCTCGTTGGCCAGCGCCCCGAAGTCCGTCTCGTGGGTCTGGTACTTGAGGTCGCGAGCGACCTTCGTCTGCTTGGCTTTAGCTCGGCCGCGCCCCATAGGGTCAGCCCCCTCGCAACTCGGCCGGGGCTCTGTGGCTCCCGGGCTTCCTCAACGTTTTGTCGTGGGTGCAACGCTACCTGCTGCGTGGCTGTTCCCGCACATCCGGCCCCCGAAATCCCGTGGCGAGTCCGAATCCGGCGCTCCGCCACGCTCAGCGGAGCGTCGTACCCGCTCCCTCGGAGCGGTGCCGGGACGGCGATCTACCAGCCTGGGTGCTGCCCGGTGAGCGTCACCCGGCCCGCCTGGTCGCCCGAGACCGAACCGTCCGCGGTCACCTCGCCGGCGGCCCAGGCGCGGATGCCGTGGCCGGCCAGCACCTCGATGGCGGTGTCGAGGTCCTCGGGCGGCAGCAGGGCCACCATCCCGACGCCACAGTTCAGGGTCTGCTCGAGGTCGGGCTGCGGCACCTTGCCGACCCGCCGGACGATGTCGAAGATCGGCTGCGGCGTCCAGGTGCCGCGGGCGATGGTCGCGGTGAGCTCCTCGGGCATCACCCGCTCCAGGTTGGCGGCCAACCCACCGCCGGTCACGTGCGACATGGCGTGGGTGCGGGTGCGCTCGGCCAGCTCGAGGCAGGCCTTGGCATAGATCCGGGTCGGGTGGAGGAGCTCCTCTCCGAGCGTGCGGCCCAGCTCCGGGATGTCGCGGTCGAGCGTCCAGCCGGCGCCGCCGTCCTCCGGCGCGCCGAGCAGCACGTGCCGGACCAACGAGTAGCCGTTGGAGTGCAGGCCGCTGGCCTCCATCAGCAGCACCGCGTCACCCGGGCGGACCCGGCCGGGGCCGAGGAGGCGGTCGGCCTCGACCACTCCCGTGGTCGCGCCCGCGACGTCGTACTCGTCGGGCGCCAGCAGACCCGGGTGCTCGGCGGTCTCGCCGCCGATCAGTGCGCAGCCGGCCTCGAGGCAGGCCTCGGCGATGCCCTTGACGATCGCCGCGATCCGCTCCGGGACCACCCGTCCGGTCGCGATGTAGTCGGTCATGAAGAGCGGCTCGGCGCCACAGACCACCAGGTCGTCCACGACCATGCCGACCAGGTCGAAGCCGATCGTGTCGTGCACGTCCATCGCCTGCGCGATGGCGACCTTGGTGCCGACACCATCGGTGGAGGTGGCCAGCAGGGGTCGTTCGTAGCCCTTGAGGACCGAGGCGTCGAAGAGTCCGGCGAAGCCGCCCAGGCCTCCGATCACCTCGGGGCGGCGCGACTTCTCCACCCACACCTTCATCAGCTCGATCGCCTTGTCGGCGGCCTCGATCGAGACGCCCGCCTCGGCGTAGGCGTTCTGCCCCGCCTGCCGGCCGGCCGGGTCTGCATCGGGCTGGGTCATCTGGCTTCTCCGCAGTCAGTGGACGATCAGGGGGGGACGATCAGGGGGGGACGATCAGGGGTTGTTGAGCACCGGCAGCGCCTTGCCCATGGTCGGACTGGTCAGCGAGGTCTCGAGCAGGTGCTTGCCGAGCAGGCTCTCGTCCGGCAGGTCGATGGGGTACTCACCGGTGAAGCAGGCCGTGCACAGGTTGGTGCGGGTCTGCGCGGTCGCGTCGATCATCCCGTCGAGCGAGATGTAACCCAGGGTGTCGGCGCCCACGCTGGCGGCGATCTCCTCGGGGCTGAGCCCGTTGGCGATCAGCTCGGCACGGGTCGCGAAGTCGATGCCGTAGAAACAGGGCCACTTCACCGGCGGGCTCGAGATCCGCACGTGCACCTCGCGGGCGCCCGCCTCGCGCAGCATCCGGACCTGGGCGCGCTGGGTGTTGCCGCGCACGATCGAGTCGTCGACGACCACGATCCGCTTGCCGCGGATCATGTGGTCCAGTGCGTTCAGCTTGAGCCGGATCCCGAGCTGGCGCAGGGTCTGGCTCGGCTGGATGAAGGTACGGCCGACGTAGGCGTTCTTGACGAAGCCCTGTCCGAAGGGGATCCCGCTCTCCTCGGCGTAGCCGGCCGCGGCCGGCGTTCCGGACTCCGGGACCGGGATCACCAGGTCCGCCTCGACCGGGAACTCGCGGGCCAGCTGTCGACCCATCTCGACGCGGGCCTTGTGCACGCTGCGTCCGGCGATCGTCGCGTCGGGACGGGCCAGGTAGACGTACTCGAAGACGCAGCCCTTGGGTGCGGCCTCGGCGAAGCGGTGGGAGCGCAGCCCGTCCTCGTCGATCACGATCATCTCGCCCGGCTCGACCTCGCGGATCACGCTGGCGCCGATGGTGGCCAGGGCGGCGTCCTCGCTGGCGACGACCCAGCCCCGCTCGAGGCGGCCCAGGACCAGCGGGCGAATGCCCTGCGGGTCGCGGGCGGCGTACAGCGTGTTCTCGTTCATCCAGACGAACGAGAAGGCACCGTGCAGCTGCGGCAGCACCTCGAGCGCTCGTTGCTCGAGCGTGGAGTCGGGGTGGTGCGCCAGCAGGGCCGTGACCAGCCCGGTGTCGTTGGTCGACACGTGGGTGTTCCGGTCCTGCAGCTCGAGCTCGTCGCTCGGACCGGGCAGGTCGGCGACCATCTCGGCGAGCTCGTGGGTGTTGATCAGGTTGCCGTTGTGCCCCAGCGCGATCGACCCGTCGAACGTCGGGCGGAACGTCGGCTGCGCGTTCTCCCAGGTGCTGGCCCCGGTCGTGGAGTACCGCGCGTGGCCGATCGCGAGATGACCCTTGAGGGACGCCAGCGTGGTCTCGTCGAAGACCTGCGAGACCAGGCCCATGTCCTTGTAGACCAGGATCTGGCGGCCGTTGCTGACCGCGATCCCGGCGGACTCCTGGCCCCGGTGCTGCAGGGCGTACAGCCCGAAGTAGGTCAGCTTGGCGACCTCTTCGCCGGGCGCCCAGACGCCGAACACGCCGCAGGCGTCCTGCGGTCCCTGGTCGTGCGGGTCGAGGGCCGCGGTGAGCCGGCCGTCTCCGCCCTTGCGGGCGTTGCTGGGGTGGGGCACGGCCCCGAGTCTAGGGCCGGTCGGCCACGACTCATATTTGCCGGGCCGTATCCTCCGGTTTGCGAGACCTGATGGAGGGTTGGTCGTACCATCGGACACACCAGCCGCACGATCGGGGGAGCAATGGGGCTGAACGCGACCGACATCGAGCCGCTGCGCGGCCCGTCGGCGACCACCTGGGGGCATCCCTCCCGCGACGCGCTCCAGACGATCGCCGAGGGCGTCACCGAGCTGGCCGGCTTCGGCGTGGCCGCGATCAGCGTGGCCCGCGACGACGGCAAGCTCGAGGTGATGGCCGTCGCCGGCAGCGACGAGGCGCGCGCCCAGCTCACCGGCGTCCGCACTCCCGTGAGCTCGCTGATGGACGAGCTCGAGCATGCCGACGAGTGGGGCCTGCTCCGCTTCGTGCCGCACGAGCGCCTCGAGAACGGCGCCGGCGAGGCCTGGGGCTGGGTCCCCGACATGACCCCGATCGAGGGACCGGATGCCTGGCATCCGCTCGACCTGCTGATCGCACCCCTCCTCGACGACCACGGTGTGCTGCGCGGCACCCTGTCCATCGACCTGCCCTTCGACGGCAAGCGCCCGGGGGCGGAGCAGCGCCTGGTCCTCGAGAAGTACGCCCTGCAGGCTGGACGCGCCGTGATCACGGCCCTCGAGCGCGAGGCGCTGGCGGAGCAGGTCCGGCTGGCCGAGGCGGCCCGCCGGATCGTGCGGACGGCCAGTGCCCAGCTCAGCCTCGACCGGATCCTCTCCGACTGCCGGGAGGCCTTGGTCGAGGGCTTTCAGGCGCTCGGCATGTGGATCCAGACCTTCCCGGACGACGCGGTCGGCGCGGGCGCCATCTACTCCTCCGGTGGGTCGATGGACGCGCTTCCCGAGGAGCTGGTCCGGGTCGCCGAGGCCGCCGCCCGCAACGCCTGGGTGATGCAGCGGGTCGAGGTGGTCTGCCCCGACCGGGGCTTCGGCCCGTCGATCTCCCAGCACGAGGGCGAGCTGATCCTCGACTACCTGGCCGCCACCGGCATCGGCTCGATCCTGTTCGCGCCGCTCGGCGCCGGGCCGGAGTGCCTGGGCAACCTGGTGCTGACCCGGGCCGACGGCGCGCACGAGTGGACCGACGTCGAGGCCGCGGCGGCACTGGACATCGGGCACGACCTCGGCCGCGCGATCCTCAACGCCCGCACGTTCGAGCGTGAGCACCGCCTCGTCGAGGAGCTGCAGGCGCTGGACACGTACAAGAGCCAGCTGATCGCCACCGTCTCCCACGAGCTGAAGAACCCGCTCACCGCGATCATCGGACACCTCGAGATGCTGGACAACAAGCCCGAGGTCACCCCGGTCGTACGACGGTCGCTGGACGTGATGGAGCGCGGCGCGCGACGACTCTCCCTCGTCATCGAGGACCTGCTGCTGCTCTCCAAGGTCGGCGACCCGAGCAACCCGGTGATCGCGGCGCCGGTCGACCTGCACCGCATCCTCCTCGACGTCGTGGAGCTCAGCGGCGTGGCTGCCGACAACAAGGGGCTGAGCGTCGTCGTGGAGGCCACGGACCAGCCGCTCTTCGCCCATGGGGACGCCAACGAGCTGGACAAGGTCTGCGCCAACCTGGTCAGCAACGCCGTGAAGTACACCCCCGCAGGCGGTGAGGTGCGGATCAGCCTGACCCGACGCGGCAACGACATCCTGCTGACCTGCGCCGACGAGGGGCTCGGCATCTCCGAGGAGGACCAGCGCCAGCTGTTCACGGAGTTCTTCCGGTCCTCCAACCCCGACGCCGTGGCCCAGCCCGGGACCGGCCTGGGGCTCGCCATCGCCAGCCGGATCGTCGAGCGGCACAAGGGCCGGATCGAGCTGGACTCCGAGCTCGGTCGCGGCAGTACGTTCCGGGTCTTCCTGCCCGCGGTCCCGCCCGTCGTTCCGCCTGCCTGAGGGATCGGCCGAAGGGTCGGCCGGTCAGCCGGTCGGTCGGCTCAGAGCTTTCCGAGGTTGCGCAGCAGCAGCGCCTCGGCCAGCACGACCCGTTCGAACTCCGCGAGGTGCAGGCCCTCGTTCGCTCCGTGCGCGCGGGTGTCCGGGTCCTCGACCCCGGTCACCAGCACGCTCGCCTTCGGGAAAGCGTCGAGGAACTCCGCGATGAAGGGGATCGAGCCACCGACGCCCATGTCCACCGGCTCGGTGCCGTCCCACGCCTCCGCGAACGCCTGCCGCGCGGCGTCGTACGCCGGTCCGGTGGCGTCGATCTTGGTCGCCTCGCCGGTGTCGACGACGTTCAGCGTGAGCTCGGCGCCCCAGGCGACGTGCTCCTCGAGGTGCCGGCGCAGACAGGCGAGGGCGTTCTCCGCGGTGTCGCCGGGCGCGACCCGCAGCGAGATCTTGGCCCGCGCCGACGCGACCAGGGTGTTGCTGGCACCGTCGACCTTCGGTGCGTCGAGCCCGGTGATCGACAGGGACGGCTTGGTCCACAGCCGCTCGACCGCTGAACCGTCGCCGATCCACTCGATGCCCGGGACGGCGCCGGACTCGGCGCGCAGCCGGTCCTCGGGGTAGTCGACGTCGGCGGCCGGCCCGCTGTGCAGCCCGGCGATCGCGACGTTCCCGCGGTCGTCGTGGAGCGTGGCGATCAGCCGCGACAGGGTGATCAGCGCGTCGGGCACGAGCCCGCCCCACATCCCGCTGTGGACCGCGTGGGTGAGCGTGCGGACCTCGACGTCGGCGCGGACCAGGCCGCGCAGGCTCGTGGTCAGGGCCGGGACGCCGATGTCCCAGTTGCCGGAGTCGGCGATCACGATCACGTCGGCGGCCAGCGCCTGCTGGTGCGCCAGGAGCAGGGCGGGCAGGGTGTCGGAGCCGACCTCCTCCTCGCCCTCGATGAACATCGTGACGCTGACCGGCAGGTCGTCGCCGTACACCCGCAACGCACCGAGGTGGGCGGCGATACCGGCCTTGTCGTCGGCCGCGCCCCGGGCGTAGAGCCGGCCGTCACGCTCGGTCGGCTCGAAAGGCGGCGAGTCCCACTCGGCGTGGTCGTTCTCCGGCTGCACGTCGTGGTGGGCATAGAGCAGCACGGTCGGCGAACCGGCGGGGCCGGCCTTGTGGGCGATCACGGCGGGCGCGCCCCCGCCGGCGGTGACGATGTCGACCGAGTCGAAGCTCTCGGCCCGGAACAGCTCGGCGACCGCCTCGGCGCTGCGCTGCACCTCGGAGGCGCGGGCCGGGTCGGCGCTGACCGACTCGATCCGGACCAGGTCCTCGAGGTCCTGACGGATGCCGGGCAGGATCGCCTGGACGCGGTTCCTGATGTCGTCGATGCCGTTGATCTCACTCATGCGCGCCAACCTATCCGCCGGCCCAGCGACGGGGACTGGGTGGTCAGGCGAGCGGGAGGTACGCCGTCAGGTCGGCGCGTTCGCCGCTGGCGCGGACCCGTCCGGCCTGTTCGGCGGCGGCCCAGGTGAGCTCCCCCGTGGCCAGCGCGATCCAGGTCTCGGGATCGGTCTCGATCACCGCCGGGGGCGTGCCCCGGGTGTGCCGGACACCCGCGATCACCTGCGCGGCGGCGTACGGCGGCACCCGCACCTCGACCGAGTTGCCGGGCGCCCGTTCAGCGAGGACGGCCAGGAAGTGCTTGCTCAGCAGCCGGTCCTCGGCAGGCGTGCGGTCGTGGTGCGCGAGGGCCGCGCGTACGGCGGCAGGGTCCGCGGGGCGCAGTCGGACGGGCATGGGGCGAGGTTACCGACCTTCCGCTCCGTGGCCTGACGCGTGACCGGTCGGCGACTCACCCCTCCGCATGGTTGTGAGTGATGCACGCCACATCTACGGTGAGGCCTCGTGCGCTCCGGACGGGGCGCTCTCTCGACGATCTCGGATTTCTCGGGAAGGGAACACCATCGTGAACGACAGATCCTCGCGCGCCCGCTGGGCGCGCACCGTCGCGCTCCTGGCCGGCGCCGCCACCATTGCGGCCAGCGCGCCCACCGTCGCCGTCGCCGACGAGCCCACCTCGCGCGGGGGCCACTCGGGCAACCACTCGGGCCACCACTCGGGCAACCTGGCCGACGAGGTCAAGGTGCGTGGCGTGATGCAGCACCTGCAGCGCCTCGAGCGGATCGGGGACCGGCACGGCGACCGCTCCGCCGGCACCTCGGGCTACCGAGCCTCGCGCAACTACGTCGTCAAGCGGCTCGAGCGGGCCGGCTACCGGCCGAAGGTGCAGGAGTTCGACTTCCCGTACTTCGCCCAGCTCGCGCCGTCGGTCTTCGAGCAGACCTCGCCGACGCCGACGACGTACGAGGAGGACACCGACTACGGCCTGATGACCTACTCCGGGTCCGGCGACGTCACGGCGCCCGTCGAGGCGGTCGACCTCAACCTCACCGACCTCGCCAACTCCACGAGCGGCTGCGAGGCGGCGGACTTCGACGGGTTCACGGCCGGCAACATCGCGCTGGTTCGCCGCGGCACCTGCACCTTCGCCACCAAGGTGGTCAACGCGCAGGACGCCGGCGCCACCGCGGTGATCGTGATGAACCAGGGCACCGAGGGCCGGACCGACGCGTTCTCGGGCACCCTGGGCGGTGCCGTCGGCACCGTGCCCTCGATGGGCACCAGCTTCGCCATCGGCGAGTCGCTGGCCACCGGCAGCCCCCAGGCACACGTCGCCGCGACCACCGCGTCGGAGATCCGCCAGACGTGGAACGTCATCGCCGAGACCCGCGGGTCCAAGCGCAACGTGGTCATGGCCGGCGCCCACCTCGACAGCGTCCAGGACGGCCACGGGATCAACGACAACGGCAGCGGCAGCGCCGTGCTGCTGGAGGTCGCGGAGCAGCTCGCCCACCACGAGAAGCCGAACAACCGGGTCCGACTGGCCTGGTGGGGCGCCGAGGAGCTCGGACTGCTCGGCTCGGAGCACTACGTCGAGAAGCTGTCGACCAACCGCGAGAACGCCTTCCGGAAGATCGCGCTCTACCTGAACTTCGACATGGTCGGCTCGCCCAACTACGCGCTGATGGTCTACGACGGCGACAACTCGACGTACGGCACCGACGACGGGGCAGCGGTTGGTCCCGCGGGCTCCGGCTCGATCGAGCGGATGTTCCACCGCTTCTTCGACAAGCTCGGGACCGGCTCGGACGAGACGCCGTTCAGCGGGCGCAGCGACTACGGCCCGTTCATCGCGCTCAACGTGCCGGCCGGCGGCCTGTTCACCGGCGCTGAGGGCGTGAAGACGCCCGAGCAGGCGGTGCAGTTCGGCGGCGAGGCCGGTGCGGCGTACGACGCCTGCTACCACCAGTCCTGCGACAACCTCGCCAACCTGGACACGCGGGCGCTGAAGGCCAACAGTGCTGCGATCGCCCACGCGATCGCGAAGTACTCCCGCAGCACCCGCTCGGTCAACGGCGACTCGACCGGCCACGAGCCGCCTCCGGTGGCAGGCGCGCGAGGCCCGCGCGCACCACCGGCACGCCGGCGACCCGGTCGCTCGCTGACCGACCCGAGCGCCGCCCGCCCGCCTGCTGTAACGCGGGGTTATGGTCGCTGAACAAGCTTCACGAGGCACACTCAGCGACCTGGACACCGCGTTACAGCGGCGGGAGGGCCGGGACTGCGGTTGTTGGACGGGAGGCCCATGGAGCAGCACGGATCGCGGCAGGTGCTGGTGCTCAACGCCGGTTCGTCGTCGTTGAAGTACCAGGTCGTCGATCCCGGCTCCGGCATCGCCTCCCTGGACGGGCAGGTCGAGCGGGTCACCGACTTCGAGGCCGCGCTCGCGACCGTGCACGACCGGATCGAGGCCGAGGGCGTGACCGAGGCCGGCCTGTTCGCCGTCGGGCACCGCGTCGTCCACGGCGGCTCACGGCTCGCCGACGCCACCGTGGTCGACGACGAGGTCCTCATCGAGATCGAGCACGTAGCCCGGCTCGCCCCGCTCCACAACCCGCCAGCGGTCGCCGGCATCCGCAGCGCTCGCGCGGCGTACCCCGGCCTGCGGCAGGTCGCGGTGTTCGACACCGGCTTCTTCGCCGACCTCCCTGCCGCGGCAGCGACGTACGCGCTCGATCGCGACGTGGCCGCCCGCGAGGAGATCCGCCGCTACGGCGCCCACGGCATCAGCCACGAGTACGTCGCCGGCGAAGCTGCGCGATTCCTCGGACGCGACCTCTCCGACCTGGACCAGATCGTGCTGCACCTGGGCAACGGCGCCTCGGCCGCGGCGATCCGGGGCGGTCGCCCGGTGGACACCTCGATGGGGCTGACTCCCCTGGAGGGGCTGGTCATGGGCACTCGCGGCGGCGACCTCGACCCGGGGATCCTGCTGCACCTGATGCGCCACGGTGGCTTCGACCTCGACCGCCTCGAGGGGCTGCTGCACCATCGCGCCGGCCTGGCCGGCCTGGCCGGCCACCACGACTTCCGTGACCTGATGGCCGCCCTCGACGCCGGCGACGAGCTGGCGCGGGCGGCGTACGACGTCTACGTGCACCGGCTGCGCAAGTACGTCGGCGCCTACCTGGCCGTCCTCGGCGGCGCCGACGTGCTCACCTTCACCGCCGGCATCGGCGAGCGGGTGCCACGGCTGCGCGCCGACGCCCTCGCGGGACTCGGGAGGCTCGGCCTCGAGATCGACGCCGAGCGCAACGCAGCGGCCGACGCCGGCCCGCGCCGGATCTCCACCGACGCTTCGCCGGTCGTCGTGCTGGTGGTCCCGACCAACGAGGAGCTCGCGATCGCGCGGCAGGCGGTCGCTCTGCTCGGTTGACCCCTACAGGTTGTCGGCGCCCGAGGCGGGTGCGGCGGTGGTCGACGGCGAGTGGCCGTGGCCGGGCTCGGCCTGCTGGCTCCAGCGCCACTCACGCACCTCGGGCAGGTCGTCGCCGTGGTCGCGGGTCCACTGCCGGGCCCGGCGCCGCGTGTCGATCATCTCCTGGCGCACCAGCGCCGCCCTCGAGCCGAGACCCGGCACGCGGTCGATCACGTCCAGGACCAGGTGGTAGCGGTCGATCTCGTTCATCATCACCATGTCGAACGGGGTCGTGGTCGTGCCCTCCTCCTTGTAGCCGCGCACGTGCAGGTTGGCGTGGTTGTCGCCGCCGGTAGGTCAGGCGGTGGATCAGCCACGGGTAGCCGTGGTAGGCGAAGATGACCGGCTTGTCGGTCGTGAAGAGCGTGTCGAAGTCGCGGTCGGAGAGGCCGTGCGGGTGCTCCTTCTCGTCCTGCAGCCGCATCAGGTCCACGACGTTGACGAAGCGGATCTTCAGCTCGGGCAGGTGCCGACGCAGCAGCGACACCGCGGCGAGCGCCTCGAGCGTCGGTACGTCGCCCGCGCAGCCGATGACGACGTCCGGGTCACCGTCGTCGTTGGAGGCCCACTCCCAGATGCCCAGACCACGAGCGCAGTGCAGGTCGGCCTCGTCGGCGCCGAGCCAGTCGAAGGTGGGCTGCTTGCCGGCCACGACCACGTTGACGTAGTGCTCGCTCTCCAGGCAGTGCTGCATGGTCGAGAGCAGGGTGTTGGTGTCCGGCGGCAGGTAGACCCGCACGACCTCGGCCCGCTTGTTCACGACGTGGTCGATGAAACCGGGGTCCTGGTGGGAGAAGCCGTTGTGGTCCTGGCGCCACACGTGCGAGCTGAGCAGGTAGTTGAGGCTGGAGATCCGCGGTCGCCAGCCCATCTCCCGGGTGGTCTTGAGCCACTTGGCGTGCTGGTTGAACATCGAGTCGACGAGGTGGATGAACGCCTCGTAGCAGCTGAAGAGCCCGTGCCTTCCGGTCAGCAGGTAGCCCTCGATCCAGCCCTGGCAGGTGTGCTCGGAGAGGATCTCCATCACCCGGCCGGAGTGCGCGAGATGCTCGTCGACATCCCGGATCTCCCCGGCGAAGACCTTGTCGGTCACCTCGTAGACCGCGTCCAGGCGGTTCGAGGCGGTCTCGTCGGGGCCGAAGATGCGGAAGTTCGTGTCGTTGTCGCGAACCACGTCGATCAGGTAGCGGCCCAGCACCCGGGTCGGCTCGTGGATCGAGCCGCCGGGCTCGCTGACCGCCACGGCGTGGTCGCGGAAGTCCGGCAGCACCAACGGGACCCGGAGCAGCCCACCGTTGGCGTGCGGGTTGGCACTCATCCGACGCGGCCCGTCGGGGGCGAGCGCCCGGATCTCCGGGATCGGTACGCCGTCGGCGTCGAAGAGCTCCTCGGGCCGGTAGGAGCGCATCCACTCCTCGAGCTGGGCGCGGTGGGCGTCGTTCTCCCGGGTCTCGGCGAGCGGCACCTGGTGGGCGCGCCACGTGCCCTCGACCTGCTTGCCGTCCACGACGGCCGGACCCGTCCACCCCTTGGGGGTGACCAGCAGGATCATCGGCCAGGGGCGGCGTTCGACGGAGCGGCCCTCCGCGGCCGCCTCCCGCGCCTCGATCTGGATGGCGCGGATCCCGTCATGAGCTGTGTCCATCGCGGCCGCCAGCTGCCGGTGCACGTCGCGGGGGTCGTCGCCCTCGACGGTGAGCACCTCGTGGCCGTAGCCGCGCAGCAGGCTCTCCAGCTCGGGGCGGGGGATCCGCGCGGGCACGGTCGGGTTGGCGATCTTGTAGCCGTTGAGATGCAGGATCGGCAGCACCGCACCGTCGTGGACCGGGTCGACGAACTTGTTGGCGTGCCAGGACGCCGCGAGCGGCCCGGTCTCGAACTCGCCGTCCCCGACCACCGCGGCCACGACCAGGTCCGGGTTGTCCATGGCCGCGCCGTACGCGTGCGAGAGCACGTAGCCGAGCTCGCCGCCCTCGTGGATCGAGCCGGGGGTCTCCGGCGCGACGTGGCTGGGGATGCCGCCCGGGAACGAGAACTGCCGGAAGAGCGCCTGGATGCCCTGGCGGTGGTAGCCGATGGCCGGGTACACCTCGCTGTAGGTGTGCTCCAGCCAGGCGTTCGCCACGGCCGCCGGCCCCCCGTGTCCGGGCCCGGCGAGGAAGATCGCGTTGACGTCGCGCGCACGGATCAGCCGGTTGAGGTGGGTGTAGAGCAGGTTCAGCCCGGGCGTGGTGCCCCAGTGGCCGAGCAGCCGCGGCTTGACGTCCTCGGCCGACCAGCGGTCGCTCGAGCAGGGGGTTGTCGAGCAGGTAGATCTGACCCACCGCGAGGTAGTTCGCAGCCCGGAACCAGAGGTCCAGCCGGTCGATCTCGGCCTCGTCGATGGCGTGCTGGGTCTCGCTGGTGGTGGACGTGGCGCTGGACATGCGGCGGTCTCCTCGGTACGACGGCGGGGCCAGACCACCGTGTCACGCCGGAGCCGGCCGGACACGGGCCGAAGGTCCGTACCAGGAGTGCCACCAGGCCGCCGTTGCGCTACGCGCCCCGCCCGCCCGCCTGCTGTAACGCGGGGTTACGGTCGCTGAACAAGCTGCAGAAGGCACACTCAGCGACCTGGACACCGCGTTGCAGCGGCGGGCGGCGCGGGCGGCCGTGCGCGGCGCGGCCGCCAGCGTCAGGTGAGAGTTTCCAGGATGGCCAGGGTCTTCGCCCAGGCGTCCGAGGACGGGTCGATGACGGTGAAGTGGTCGCCCTCGACCTCCACCAGCTCGGCGCTGGCCCCGCGGCGGTGGCGGCGGCGACGTACGCCTCGGACTGGCTGATCGGGACGATGTCGTCGGCGCGGCCGTGCACGCACCAGACCGGCACGTCGAGCGGGAGCTGCTGCTGGGGGTCGGCGGCCGCGTCGTCGGGCCCGGGAGCGTGGCCGAGGAACGCCTCGACCGCTCCCCCGCCCAGACCTGCGTCGTACGCCGCCTGCAGGTCGAGGACGCCGGCTTGGGAGATCACCGCGGTGACGTCGACCCCACCCGCCCAACGCTCGAACCGGCCCCGCGAGGCAGCCCACGCCGCGAGGTGGCCACCGGCCGAGTGGCCGAGCGTGACCACCGTCGACAGGTCGAGGTCGGGCACGTCGGCCAGGGCGTCGATCCCGGCCGCGACGTCGTCGAGAGTCGCCGGCACCCCGCCGCCGTTGCCCACCCGGCGGTATTCGAGGTTCCAGGCGACCCAGCCCCGGTCGGCGAGCGAGGCGGCCAGCGGCTGCCCGAGCGAGCGGTCGTACGCCGCCTTCCAGAACCCGCCGTGGATGACCACGACCACGCCACGCGGGGGCCCGTCGGGCAGGAACAGCTCGGCGACCTGGCTGGGGTCCTCGCCGTAGGAGACCAGCCGGCTCGAGCTGCTCACGAGCGGCTCGGCCGGCTCGTCGGGATCCGTCGAGCAGGCGCCCAGCAGCGCGCCGAGCGCGCCGAGGCCGGGCAGCGCCAGGAAGCGCCGTCGGTCCACGTGAGCATCACGCCATGGCGGCGGGCAGGGTCGCGGACCAGGCCGCGCGCAGCTCTGCCAGCGGTGTGCTGAACTCCCCGCGGACCACGACCGAGTCGCCGCCGGTCTCGCCGAGCGGGGTGAGCGACACGCCATGGCGCTCGCTGAGCTCGGCCAACCGGTCCTCGTCGCCGGGCGCGACGGTCACCAGGACCCGGGCACCGGACTCGGCAAAGAGATGGACGAAGGCATCGCCGGGCAGCTCCACCGTGACGCCGATGTCGTGCCGGAGCCCGGCCTCGACGAGGCTCTGGGCAAGCCCTCCGTCGGAGAGGTCGTGGGCGCTGGTCAGCAGCCCGACCCCGTCACGCAGCAGCTCCGCCAGCGACCGCTCCGCCGCCAGGTCGACCCGGGGCGGCAGTCCACCGAGGTGCCCGTGCACCACGTGCGCCCACTCGGAGCCGGAGAGCTCCTCGCGGGTCTCGCCGAGGAGGAAGACCCGGTCCCCGGCCGCGGACCAGGCCGACGGCGTACGCCGGGTGACGTCCTCGATCACGCCGAGCACGGCGACCACCGGCGTCGGCAGGATCGGGGTCTCGCCGGTCTGGTTGTAGAGGCTGACGTTGCCGCCGGTGACCGGGATGCCGAGCTCGAGGCAGGCGTCCTTGAGGCCGCGGCAGGCCTCGGCGAACTGCCACATCACGTCGGGGTCCTCCGGCGAGCCGAAGTTGAGGCAGTCCGAGATCGCCAGCGGGGTGGCGCCGCCGGTGGCGACGTTGCGGTAGGACTCGGCCAGCGCGAGCTGCGCCCCGGTGTAGGGATCGAGCTTGGTGAAGCGCCCGTTGCAGTCGGTGGAGACCGCGACCCCGAGGTTGGTCTCGTCGTCGACCCGGATCATCCCGCTGTCGGAGGGCTGGGCCAGGACGGTGTTGCCGCGCACGTAGCGGTCGTACTGGTCGGTGACCCACGACTTGTCGCACAGGTTGGGGCTGGCCACCAGTCGCAGCAGCGTCTCGCGCAGCTCGTCCCCCGTCGTGGGACGGGCCAGCTTCTCCGCGCCGTCGGCCTGGAGCGCGTCCTGCCAGGCGGGGCGGGCGAAGGGTCGGTGGTACGTCGGGCCGTCGTGGGCGACGCTGCGTGGCGGCACGTCGACCACCCGCTCGCCGTGCCAGTCGATGTGCAGCCGCCCGGTGTCGGTGACCTCACCGACGACGACCGCCTCGACGTCCCACTTGGCGCAGATCGCGAGGAAGGCGTCGACGTCGGCGGGCTCGACGACCGCCATCATCCGCTCCTGGGACTCGCTCATCAGGATCTCCTCGGGAGCGAGCGTCGAGTCGCGCAGGGGCACCCGGTCGAGCTCGACGTGCATACCGCCGTCGCCCGCACTGGCCAGCTCGGAGGTGGCACAGGACAGCCCGGCTCCGCCGAGGTCCTGGATCCCCGCGACCAGGTCGGCGGCGAAGATCTCGAGCGTGCACTCGATCAGCAGCTTCTCCATGAACGGGTCACCGACCTGCACACTCGGACGCTTGGCCGGCCCGCCCTTTCCGTCTGCGGCCGCGTCGAACGTCTCGGAGGCGAGCACGCTGACGCCGCCGATGCCGTCGCCGCCGGTCCGTGCGCCGTACAGGATGACCTGGTTGCCGGCGCCGCTCGCCTTGGCGAGGTGCAGGTCCTCGTGGCGCAGCACGCCGATGCTGAGCGCGTTCACCAGCGGGTTGCCCAGGTAGCTCTCGTCGAAGACCACCTCGCCACCGATGTTGGGCAGCCCGAGACAGTTGCCGTAGCCGCCGACCCCGGACACGATCCCGGGCAGCACGCGGTGGGTGTCGGGGGCGTCGAGCGGGCCGAACCGCAGGGGGTCCATCACCGCGACCGGGCGGGCCCCCATGGCCAGGATGTCGCGGACGATCCCTCCGATGCCGGTGGCGGCACCCTGGTGCGGCTCGACGTACGACGGATGGTTGTGCGACTCGACCTTGAACGTGACCGCGTAGCCATGGCCGATGTCGATGACGCCGGCGTTCTCACCGATGCCGGCCAGCATCGGGCGGGCGCCGTCGGGATGGGGGGTCTCCTGGGGGATCTCGGAGAACTGCTTGAGGTGCACCTTGCTCGACTTGTAGGAGCAGTGCTCGCTCCACATCACCGAGTACATCGCCAGCTCGCTGCTGGTGGGGCGGCGGCCCAGGATCTCGCGGATCGACTGGTACTCGTCGGACTTCAGGCCCAGATCGGCCCAGGGCTGCTCGCGGGCGGGGTCCTCGGCGGCGACGGCGACCGTGTCGAGGTTTCGCTCGATCGTGGGCTCGTGGGTCGGGTCGAGCGTGGTGGCGGATCCGGCGGACTGGGTGGTCTCAGGCACGGACGCCAATCTACCGGCGCAGACGCGGGCCTCCTGCGCCGCACCGGTCACCGGTCGGCGGTCCCGGACCGGGTGCCGAGATTTGGCGATCGAGTTTCCCCAACTCCCGTTACTGGTGTGACTTGTGAGGTTATGGTGGCTGAGTTCTCCACACCGCCCGCTTCCTCTTCCTCTGGAGATGCTCGCCATGTCTCGCCTCTGGTCCCGCCCCGCTGAACGCCCCCGCCCCCGCCCCCGCACGCTCCGCAGGACCGCCGCGGTCACCCTCGCCGCCGGCCTGGTGCTGTCGCTCGGGACGTCGTCCGGCACGGTCGCCGCGGCCCCGGCAGCGGCACCCGCCCAGGCTCGCGCGGGCGACAACGTGGTCACGCCCGGCGACTTCACCGGGTACGGCTTCGACCAGTGCCTGGCGCCGACCCAGCAGGCGATGAACACCTGGCTGAAGCACTCGCCGTTCCTGGCCGTGGGCATCTACATCTCCGGCGACTCCCGCGCCTGCCGCAATCAGCCGAACCTGACGCCCACGTGGATCCGGAAGCAGCTGGCCAAGGGCTGGCGTCTGCTGCCGATCACGCTCGGCCCGCAGGCCTCCTGCCAGCCGCGCTTCCCGCGGTACGGCGACGACGAGACCATCAAGCCGAAGCCGGGCCGCAAGGGCAAGTACAGCCTCGCCCGCAAGCAGGGTCGGGCCGAGGCCGGCTCTGCCGTCGCGGCCGCACAGGCGCTCGGCATCACCAACGGCAGCACCCTCTGGTACGACCTCGAGGGCTTCGACTCCGGCAACACCCACTGCCGGGAGTCGGCGCTCGCCTTCCTGAGCGCCTGGACCCGTCAGCTGCACAAGGTCGGGTACGTCTCCGGGGTCTACTCCAGCGCCAGCTCCGGCATCGCGATGCTCGACAATGCCCGGATGAACCGCCCCGGCGAGTTCAACCTCCCGGACGCGATCTGGATCGCCCGCTGGGACGGCGTCGCGAACACGTCCACGTCGTACATCCGCGAGGACGGCTGGCGGCCGCACGCCCGGGTCAAGCAGTACCAGGGCGGTCACGACGAGACCTGGGGCGGGGTCCGGATCAACATCGACCGCAACTTCCTCGACGTCGGACGAGGCTCGTGGGCCGCGGACGAGACCCACTGCGACGGCGTGAACATCGACACCGATCGCTACCGCGTGCTCAAGCCCGCCACCGAGAGCAAGGTCGCGGACCCGGTCCAGGTCGCGGCGCTGCAGTGCCTGCTCAAGGAGAAGGGCCTCTACAAGCGCAAGATCCACGGTCGCTACTCGGCGAAGACCGTGCAGGCAGTGAACGCGTGGCAGGCCGAGCGTGGCTTCGAGGTCAGCACCACCTGGTCGCGGCCGAACTGGATGTCACTGTTCATCGCCGGCGAGCGGTCGGTGCTCAAGTTCGGCTCCGCCGGGGCTCCGGTACGCCGGGTCCAGCGGGCCCTGAACGCCGCGCTGTCCAAGGCCCGACTCCCGATCAACGGCGTCTTCGACCGACGCACCGACACCGCCCTCCGCCGCTGGCAGGACAAGGCCGGGGTCGAGACCTCCGGCGTCGTCGCCTCGCAGTCGTGGAAGGCGCTCGCCGCCGGGGTCCGTCGGCGCTGAGCGAAGCGGTCGCACGCGGTTCCGTCGCCCTTCGGGTGTCGTTCCCCGCTGGGTCGACGTGCCTCGGCGAGGATGCGGGGACCGGTCACCACTCGGGTGACCGCGGCGAACGGAGACCGCAGGCAACGCGGACTGTGGTCAGCTCGTGGGCGGGCCCACCAGCAACGCCAGTCCGGTGAGGACGGCGACCGCGGCGGCCCCCGCGAGACCTCCCCGGAGCGGGTTGTGCAGCAGCCACGCGGTGACCCGCTCGGGCGTCGTACGCCGCTCGTCGTCGGCCGGGAGGTCGAGGATCCGCCACCGGCCGGGCCGCCCCTGGTCCTGCTGAACGTGCCGGTCGAACCAGAGGGTCATGAACGGCGGCACCGCGGAGAACAGGCCGAGGAGGGAACGGCGTGGCGTCCAGCGCTGGTCGACGGCGACCACCAGGGTCACCAGCACGTAGGTCACGAAGACGATCCCGTGCACCATCCCGAAGATGCGGACGCCCAGCTCGGTGGTCTCGGTGACGTACTTGAGGAACATCCCCGCCAGCAGCAGCGCCCAGGTCACCGCCTCGGCGATGGCGACGCGGCGGAACAGTCCCAGCGGCCCGCTCACGCGAAGGACTGCTCGACCAGGCTGGTGAAGAACCCGATCCCGTCCGTGCCCGCCCCGGTGAGGTCCTCGACCGCGTGCTCGGGGTGCGGCATCAGGCCGACGACGTTGCCGCGCTCGTTGGTGATGCCGGCGATGTCGCGCAGGGAGCCGTTGGGATTGCCACCGAGATAGCGGGCCACCACCTGGCCCTCGCCCTCGAGCCGGTCCAGCGTCGCGGAGTCGGCGACGAAGCCGCCCTCGCCGTTCTTCAGCACGATGGTGACCTCGGCGCCCTCGTCGTACGACGAGGTCCACGGGGTGCGGTTGTTCTCGATGCGGAGCCGCTGGTCCCGGCAGACGAACTTGCGGTGGTCGTTGCGGATCAGCGCCCCGGGCAGCAGGTGCGACTCGCAGAGGATCTGGAAGCCGTTGCAGATGCCGAGCACCGGCATCCCCTTGCCGGCCGCCTCGATCACCTCGGTCATCACCGGGGAGAAGCGGGAGATCGCGCCGCAGCGCAGGTAGTCGCCGTACGAGAAGCCGCCGGGGAGGACCACGGCGTCGACGCCGCGCAGGTCGTGGTCGCCGTGCCAGAGCGCGACCGCCTCGTTGCCGCCGATCCGGACCGCGCGCTGCGCGTCGACGTCGTCGAGCGAGCCCGGGAACGTGACGACGCCGACCCTCATGCGCGGGGCTCGGCGGTGGCGGACTCGGGCAGGTGGACGACGAAGTCCTCGATGACCGGGTTCGACAGCAGCGTCTCGGCCATCTCGTGCACCGAGGCGAGCACCTCGTCGGTGATCTCGCCGTCGATCTCGAGCTCGAAGCGCTTTCCCTGACGCACGTCGGTGACGCCGGTGAATCCCAGGCGGGGCAGTGCGCCCTGCACGGCCTTGCCCTGGGGGTCGAGGATCTCGGGCTTGGGCATCACATCGACGACGAGTCGGGGCACGGCGAGGCTCCTGGGTGCGGGGGGTGTCTGCAGCCTCAGTCTAGGCAGTCGTGTGCCGAGCGGCCCGGTCAGGGCAGACTGGACCCATGAGCATGTCAACGCCGTCTCGCGGAGCCTCCCCTCTCAAGCTGGAGTTCCCGCAGTCCCTGGCCGTCTACGACGACTACGCCGCCGCCCAGAAGTCGGTCGACTTCCTCTCGGACCAGAAGTTCCCGGTCGAGCAGTGCATGATCGTCGGCACCGACCTCAAGCGGATCGAGCGGATCACCGGCCGGCTGACCACCGCCCGGGTGGCGATGGGCGGGGCGCTGAGCGGGGCGTGGTTCGGGTTGTTCATCGGCCTGATCTTCACGCTGTTCACCGAGAACAACCTCGTCTCCACGATCCTGTCGACGATGCTGGTCGGTGTCCTCTTCGGCCTGGTCTGGGCCCTGGTCGGATACGCAGCGACGCGTGGTCAGCGCGACTTCTCCTCGGTCACCCAGGTGGTGGCGACGAAGTACGAGGTGCTGGTCGAGCACAAGAGCGCGGCCCAGGCCCGTGAGCTCCTGGCCCAGCTGCCCGGGGCGCTGCCGAACCCGTTCGCGTGAGGTGACGCTGCGGTACCAGCGTCAGCTGAGCTCGCGCTTGAGGATCTTGCCGGTCGCGGTCATCGGGAGGGCGTCCACGAACTCGACGATCCGCGGGTACTTGTAGGTCGCCATCTGCTCCTTGCCCCAGGCGATCAGCTCGTCCTCGGTCACCTCGGCACCCTCGTTGCGGATCACCACGGCCTTGATCTCCTCGCCGTGGCTCTCGTGCGGTACGCCGATCACGGCCGTCAGCGAGACCGCCGGGTGCGTCATCAGCACCTCCTCGATCTCCCGCGGGTACACGTTGTAGCCACCGCGGATGATCATGTCCTTGGACCGGTCGACGATGTAGTACCAGCCGTCCTCGTCGCGACGACCCAGGTCGCCCGAGCGGAACCACCCGTCCCGGATCGACTCGGCGGTCGCCTCGGGCCGGTTGTAGTAGCCCTTCATGATGTTGTGGCCCTTGATCGCGATCTCGCCGATCGCGTCCGGACCGTCCTCGGCCTCGTCCCAGCTGTCCGGCTCGAGCAGCTTCATCTCCACCCCGGGGATCGGGGTCCCGATCGAGCCGGGCCGCACCGGCTCGCCGAGCTTGGAGAAGCTCGCCACCGGTGAGGTCTCCGAGAGCCCGTAGCCCTCGAGGATGGTGACGCCGAACCGGCTCTGGAACTCCTTGTGGACCTCCACCGGGAGCGCGGAGCCACCGGCCACGGCCACCCGCAGGTGCTTGGCCAGCGCCTCGACGTCGATGTGGCTCTCCTCGAGCGCACCCAGCAGACCCCAGTACATCGTCGGCACGCCGGCGAAGAACGTCACGCCCTCCTGGGCCATCAGCCCCAACGCCGCACCCGCCTCGAAGCGCGGCAGCATCACCACGGTCCCGCCGTAGGCGAAGGCGCCGTTCTGCACCACGGACTGGCCGAACGAGTGGAACAGCGGGAGCACACAGAGGTAGGTGTCCGGGCGCTCGGGATCCGCGCCGAAGAGCGGCGCCCCGCTCAGCGCGTTGTCGCGCATGTTGCGGTGCCGCAGCTCGGCACCCTTGGGCTGACCGGTCGTCCCGGACGTGTAGAGGATGACGGCCGTGTCGTCCTCGTCGGTCGCGACCGTCTCGAACGTCGGCGGCTGCTGCGCCATCGCGCGGCCCATCGTCTCCGTGCCCTCGATCGGTGACTCGGCAGCCGGGTCGGCGGTGATCACGAAGAACTCGGTGCAGCCCTCGGCCTGCTGGAAGCCGGCGTAGCCCTCCTGGCCGATCGGCAGCTCGGGGGTGCCCTGGAAGCAGAAGTACGCCTTCACCTCGGCGTCGCCGAGGTGGTAGGCCACCTCCCGGCCCTTGAGCAGCACGTTGAGCGGCACCACGGTCGCCCCGGCCTTGAGGATGCCGAAGTAGACGATCGTGAAGTAGGGCAGGTTGGGGCAGCTCAGCGCCACCTTGTCGCCCGGCTCGATGCCCCGGGAGACCAGCAGGTTCGCGACCTGGTTGGCGGCCCCGTTCACCTGGGCGTAGGTGAGCCTGGTGTCTCCGAGCACCACCGCGTCACGGTCGGAGTACCTGGTGGCACTGTCCTCGAGCAGGGTTGACAGGTTGTACACGGGCGGCCTCCATCACGAGCACGAACAGGGCGGGAGTCGAGCGGTGGCCCCAACCTACTCAGCCGTCGGCACCCCGCGACAGGATGCCCGCCGCACGTCTCAGATCTGCGCGGACCGCGAGCGGGGCGACCACGTTGAGCACGGCAGTCACCAGGACCAGCGGTCCGCGGCCGTCGAGCCGCATCGTGTACGCCACCTCGCAGCCGCCGGCAGCCGGCGAGAACTCCAGGGTGAGCACCGCGGAGATCCCGCGCCAGGTGCCGCGCTCGGTCCACCGCCCGGGGCGGTCCAGCTCGGTGGTCTCCATGACCGGGCGAGGCCCCGGTTTCGTCACGTCGACCCAGGTCTGGCCGACCCGCGGCTCACCCGTGACCTCCTCGACCCGGGCCAGGCTGGACTGCCACTCGGGCCGCCTGCGCGGGTCGACGAAGTAGTCGAACGCCACCTCCGGTGGAACCGGCATCGACACCCGCCGATCGCTCACCAGGTCTCCCCGGTCAGCAGCTGGTAGGCCTCGACGTAGCGGTTGCGGGTCCGTTCGACGACCTCGTCGGGCAGCGCCGGCGGGGCCTCCCCCGAGGCCCGGTCCCAGCCGGACTCCGGGGAGAGCAGCCAGTTGCGCACGATCTGCTTGTCGTACGACGGCTGGGCGCGGCCGGGCCGCCAGTCGTCGGCCGGCCAGAACCGCGACGAGTCCGGGGTGAGCACCTCGTCGCCGAGCACGGTGGTGCCGTCCGGCCGGCTCCCGAACTCGAACTTCGTGTCGGCCAGGATGATCCCCCGCTGCCGGGCGATCTCCTCGGCCTCCGCATACACCGCCATCGTCAGACGGCGCAGCTCGGCCGCCGCGGCCGCACCGATCTCGCCCACCACGGCGTCGTACGACACGTTCTCGTCGTGGTCCCCGACCGCTGCCTTCGTCGCCGGCGTGAAGATCGGCTCCGGGAGCCGACTTCCGTCCACGAGGCCGTCAGGCAGCGACACCCCGCAGACCTCGCCGGTGGCGGTGTAGTCGAGCAGCCCGGAGCCGGTCAGGTAGCCCCGGGCGACGCACTCGACCGGGAACATCGCGAGCCGCTCGCACACCACGGCACGCCCCCGGACCTCCTCGGGTACGTCGGTCGACAGGACGTGGTGCGGCACCAGCCGCTCGAGGCGGCCGAACCACCACAGCGACATCCGGGTCAGGATCTCGCCCTTGTCGGGGATCACCGTGTCGAGGACGAAGTCGAAGGCGGAGATCCGGTCGCTGGCCACCATCAACAGGTGGCCGGCGAAGTCGCCGCCCTCGAGCTCGTAGAGGTCTCGGACCTTGCCCGAGTGCAGGTGCCGGGCGCCGGGGACCACGGGCGCCGACGGAATGTTCAGCTCAGCCACGCGGCCAGCCTAGGGCGTGGGCCGCTCAGCAGCCGCAGGTGTAGTAGGTGACGTCCCAGTGGTTGCCCTCGTCGGCGTAGATGTTGCCCGAGGCCGCCTGGTACTGCGCGGCACCGTCGCTGCGCTGACCGATGTACGTGTAGGTGTTGTGCACCCAGTTGGTCAGGCAGGTGGTGCGGGTGAAGTCGAGCTTGTAGCCGTTCCAGTGGCTGTACGTGCCGTTGGAGTGGCCGGTCTCCGTGCCTCCCGTGATGTTCAGGGAGCAGCCGCTGGCGCTCTTGAGGGTCTTGCCGCCGTCGATGGTGGCCTGCCGGATCCCCTCGAACGAGGTGCACGTGGAGTTGTTGCGGTTCGTGCAGTTGCCCGACGAGCTCCAGGTGATCCCGGCGGCGCTGAACTGCGAGGCAGCGCTGGCCTGCGTCACCGCGGAGGCTGCGCCGGCGGATCCGAAGACGCCGGCGATGGCCAGGAGGAGGGCCGCGAACGTGCCCCCGACTCGCAGCCGGCGCCGGCCGGAGGTCGTGGGGGCAGGGGTGGACAAGGACATTCCCGAGATTGATGTCATGCCGGCACCCTGCCACGAGGCAAGGGTCGGCGGAAGGGCTCAGGCGGCGTCGCGACGCCACGGGGCCGGCCTGCCCTGCAGCCACCACGCGAAGGTGCGGGTCACCCACGGGAGCGCCAGGTAGGTCATCACCGGGGTCATCACCAGGGTCGTGGCGAGCACCCGCAGGGCCAGCACGAGGTCGGGAACCAGTCGGCCGGCCGCCCACGTGGCGGCCAGGCTCAGCGGGAAGAAGACCAGCCAGATGACGACCGCCTGCTTCCAGCGCGGCGGTGCGCTGGGAGAGATGCGGAGGTCGCGGACGTCGCGGTTGGTCGGGTCGTCGAACCATCCCTCGATACCCGTCACCCGCTCGACGCGCGACTCGACGACGCCGAGCCCACCGGACGAGTCGCGCCACCACTGGCGTTCGTGGGAGGACTCCCACGTCGCCAGCGACTCGGCGTCCGCAAACCGGTAGAGCACGTGCCAGGTCTCCGAGTCCCGCTCGGGTCTCACCCACCCCGCCCCCAGGAACCCCGGGAACCGCTCGGCCAGGGAGATCCCCGCCTGCATCCAGCTGACCATCTCGGCGTCCCGGCCCGGGTCGAGGTGGCGGGTGATGGAGACGGTGACGGGAGAGGACATGTCCCGATGGTCGGCGTACCACCGACGCGAACAAAATCGCTGCGTCCCGAGGCCCGCTCGGGCGTGACCGGCATTACGCCATGCTGGTGGGGTGAACCTCCTCCGAGCGGGGCGCTACTCCCGTGGCGCCCGCCTGTACGACGTGCTGTCCGGCGAGTGGCCGGTCTACCGCGTCGGCCGGGTGACCGCGATCGAGCAGCTGCGGCTGCGCCCCGGCGACCGGGTGCTCGATGTCGGCTGCGGCACCGGGCTGAGCTTCCCCCTGCTGCACGAGAGGATCGGGGACGCCGGGCACCTCACCGGGCTCGACGCCAGCCAGGCGATGCTGGGGCAGGCCGCCGACCGGATCGAGGCAGCCGGCTGGTCCAACGTCGAGCTGCGGCACGGCGATGCGTCGCGGCTCACCGACCTGGTCGGCCCCGAGCCGTACGACGCCGTGCTGTTCACCTACTCGCTGTCGATCTTCGACGACTGGCGTGGCGTCTGGGCGCAGGCGTTGGGGACGCTGCGTCCCGGTGGCCGGGCCGGGGTCGTCGACCTGTCCCTGCCGACCGGGCTGGGCCTCGGCTGGTGGCCGCTGGCGCGGCTTGCGGCGTACACGGGCGGCGCCGACCCGCACCGGGAGCCGTGGCGGGCGCCCGAGGAGGAGCTCGACGAGGTCACCAGCAGCTCCCACCGCGCGGGCCACATCCGGGTCGCGGTGGGGACGAAGCACGGCGCGGGCGATCGCCGATGAGTCGTCGACGCGGGAAGGATGCCGAGCCCTCGCAGGGTTCCCCAGACGTGAGTGAGGCTCTGGTCGCACATCAGCAGGAGCAGCAGGTGCTGTTCCAGCGCTGGGTCGAGCCCGAGATCGAGACCCTGCTGCGCGTGGCGCGGACCCTCACCGGGTCGTGGTCGGATGCCGAGGACGTGGTGCAGGAGACCCTGATCCGGGCCTACCGGGCGATCGAGGGCTTCGACGGCCGGCACCCGCGGGCGTGGCTGTTCACGATCCTGCGCCGGACCCATCTCAACAGCCTCCGTCGCCAGCGCCCGGTCTACGTCGAGGACGACGAGCTCTCCGCGCACCGCCCGGCCTTCGGCGCGGACCGGTCCCCCTCCCCCGAGGAGCTGCTGGACGAGCGTCAGCTCGACGCCGACATCGACGAGGCGCTGAGGTCCCTCGACGTGCGGTTCCGCCGGGTGGTGCTGCTGGTCGACGTGGACCGGCTGACCTACGCCGAGACCGCCGAGCTGCTCGACATCCCGGTCGGCACCGTGATGTCCCGGCTCAGCCGGGCGCGAAGCCGGCTGCGCGCCCACCTGCCGCACCGCCACCCCGAAGGCGGGGACCGCTCATGAAGCTGATCGGCACGATGGTGACCTGCTGGTGGTCCGGCCGGCACCTCGAGCGGTATCTCGACGCGGACCCCTCCGTGCCGCTCACCGAGGCCGAGGTCGCGCGCCTGGAGCACCACCTGGGCATCTGCTCGCGGTGCGCCACCTCGATGGCGGAGCAGCTCGCGGTCAAGGCGGCGCTCGACCGGGTACGCGGCCGGCTGCGGCCCGACCCGGCCCGGATCGCCCGGCTCGAGGACGTCGCCGACCGGCTGCGGTCGGGTGACCTCGTGATCGACGCTCCCACCTGTGACCAGTGGCGTCGGACCCGATCGCCGCGCCGGACGGCAAGGCGTGGGACCTCCTCATCGTCGGCGGCGGGACCGCCGGTCTGGTCGCCGCCCACACGGCCGCGGGCTTCGGGGCCACCGTCCTCCTGGTCGAGCGCAAGCTGACCGGCGGCGACTGCCTCTGGACCGGCTGCGTGCCGAGCAAGTCACTGCTGGCCGCAGCGCACGCAGCCGCCGAGGCTCGCGAGGCGAGCGCCCTCGGGGTGCACGTCGGGCAGGTCGACGTCGACTTCGCAGCGGTGATGGCGCACGTGCGCGCAGCGATCAGCACGATCGCCCCGGTGGACTCGCCTGACGCGCTCCGTCAGGCCGGCGCGCACGTGGCCCGGGGCACGGCGACGTTCACCGGCCGCGACACCGCCGAGATCGACGGACAACCGGTCCGCTTCCGCCAGGCGCTGCTCGCCACCGGCTCGAACCCGCTGGTCCCCGGCATCCCCGGCCTGGCGGACGCCGACCCGCTGACCTCCGACACCGTGTGGCAGCTGGACCGGCTGCCCGAGACGTTGCTGGTGCTGGGTGGCGGCGCGATCGGCTGCGAGCTGGGCCAGGGCCTCGCGCGGCTCGGCTCGCGGGTCACCATCGTGGAGGCCGAGGACCGGTTGCTGTCCAAGGAGAGCGCCGCAGCCTCGGCGGTGCTGGAGACGACGTTCCGCAACGACGGCATCGACGTGCGGGTCGGCGTCGCGGTGACCGAGGTCGAGCCGGCCGGGGGGTCGGGACACGGCGCTGGACACCGGGTCCACCTGGCCGACGGCTCCTCGATCGTCGCCGAGCACCTGCTGGTGGCCATCGGCCGCCGCCCGGGCACCGCGCACCTCGGGCTCGAGGCCGCGGGCGTGGACCTGCAGGACTCCGGCCACGTCGTCGTGGACGCCCGGCTGCGGACGACCAACCCGCGGATCTGGGCAGCGGGCGACCTGACCGGCCACGCGCCGTTCACGCACACGGCCGGCACCCACGGCAGCCTCGCCGCGAGCAACGCCATCCTCGGCCTGCGCCGCACGGTCAAGCCCGACCTGGTCCCCCGCGTCACCTACACCCAGCCCGAGGTGGCGGCGTTCGGCGTGGCCGTGGACGACGACCGCCCCGGGCTCTCGGTCCGCACCGTCCCGCACACCGAGGTCGACCGCGCGGTGGCCGAGGGACGCACCGGCGGGCACTCCACGCTCGTGCTGGACCGCAAGGGCCGGGTGGTCGGGGCCAGCGTGGTCGGGCCGCGCGCCGGCGAGAGCCTGGCCGAGGCGGTGCTCGCCGGTCAGCTCGGCGCCAAGGGCCGCTCGGTGGCCGGGGCGATGCACGCCTACCCGACCTGGTCGGACGGCGTCTGGAAGGCAGGGCTGGCGCAAGCACGCAGCGACCTCGAGGCCCCGCTGCCACAACGGGCCACCCGCCTGCTCGCGGCCGTCCGGCGGCGCTGGATGAGCCGAGGCTGAGGCCGGCAGCACCGGCTGTCACGCGGGGTTGTTGACGCTGAACACGGCGCAGGCGGCGCACCCAGCGTCCATGACACCGCGTTACATCGACTCGATCGGCTCGGCGCCGGTCCGGTCCCGGCGGGAACGCAGCACGCCCAGCAGCGAGAGCAGCACCAGCCCGAGGATCGCGAGCACGAACGGCCACGACCCGGGCTCGGCGCCGTACGCCCCCACCGCGACGTAGAGCGCCGTGCCGGGCACGATGCCGAGCGCGGTGGCGGCGACGTAGGACCGCCCGGTCACCGAGGTGAGTCCGAACGCGTAGTTGGCCGCGCTGAACGGCACCAGCGGGACCAGCCGGGCCAGGAGCACGGTGCCGAACCCGTGCTCGGCCACCTTCCGGTCCAGCGCCAGCAGCCGCTCTCCGCTGATCCCGCGCACCAGGTCGCGCCCCAGGTAGCGGGAGATGAAGAACGAGCCCACGGCACCCAGCAGCGCCGCGCACAGCACGCAGACCAGCGCCGCCGGGAAGCCGAAGAGCGCACCCCCGACGATGGTGAGCAGCGCGGTCGGGCCGGCGGGCAGCAGCGAGGTCGCGGCGTACACCGCGATGAACGCCGGGTAGGCGACGTACCCCAGCCCGTCCAGCACCGCCCGGAGCTCGGCCTGGTCGGGCAGCCCGACGGTCACCTGGAGCGCGATCGCTCCGGCGACCAGGAGCAGCAGCAGCGCTCCCTTGACGTACCCGGTGCGGGTCATGCCCGGTCACCGCCGGCCGGGCCGGGCTCGGCGAACGCCGTGCACCGTTCGGGTGGCAGGACGACCGCGCAGCGGTCGCCCGCGGAGATCGCCGTGCCCACGGGAGCGTGCGCCCGCAGCGGCTGCCCGTCCGCGAGGGTCAGCTCGACGACGACGTGGCTGCCCGCGAAGCGGGTGCCCAGCACGGTTGCTCCCGCGGCACCGGCCGATGCGTCGTCGGGCCGCGTCAGGCGGATCGACTCCGGCCGGATCACCAGCAGCGCAGGTCCGGGCTCGCCGACCACCGGCACGCGGACCGAGCCGTCGCGGGTCTCGAACCTCCCCTCGCGCCAGCAGCCACGCAGCTCGTTGGTGCTGCCGAAGAACCGGGCGGCGGCCAGCGATGGTGGTCGGGTGTAGAACGCCTCGGGCGTGCCTCGCCCCGCCAGCGAGCCGTCCAGCATCAGGGCGATCTCGTCGGCGACCTCCACCGCCTCGTCCTGGTCATGGGTGACGAACACCGTCGTCACGTCGGACTCGTCGTGCAGCCCGCGGACCAGCGCGCGCATCTCGCGGCGGAGGTCGGCGTCGAGCTGCGAGAACGGCTCGTCGAGGAGCAGCACCCGCGGCCGCAGCACCAGCGCCCGGGCGAGCGAGACCCGCTGCTCCTGCCCCCCGGACAGCTCGCCCACCCGGCGACCGGCGAGGTCCCCGAGTCGAACCCGCTCCAGCATGTCGCGCACCTCGCGACGGGTCCGGTCGCGAGGGGTACGCAGCATCCGCAGGCCGAAGGCGACGTTCTGCGCGACCGTGAGGTGCGGGAAGAGCAGCGGCTTCTGGAAGACCAACGAGACCGGTCGCTTCTCCGGCGGCAGTCCGCGTAGCGAGGCGCCGTCCACCAGCACATCACCGTCGGTCAGCTCGAGCAGCCCGGCGATCGCCGCGAGCGCGGTGCTCTTGCCGCAGCCCGAGGGGCCGAGCAGCGCGGTGAACGAACCGGGCTCGACCTCCAGCGTGAGGTCGTCGACCGCTCGCACGCTCCCGAAGTGCACCCGGGCGCCGCACAGCGCCAGGCCGGCGGAGGGTCCGGTCCTCTGGTCAGCCACGGGCCAGCGCCAGCAGTGACTCGTCGCGGCGTCCGAAGACGCGCCCGACGGCGAGGACCAGCAGCACCGGCGGCACGATCACCAGCAGCCCCAGCGCCGCCGCGGCCGTGCGGTCCGAGGACTCGATCGCGGCGAAGAGCAGCAGCGGCAACGTGGTCACCCGGCCGCCGCCGATCAGCAGGGTGAGGATGTACTCGCTCCAGGAGATCAGGAAGGTCAGCAGCGCGGTGGTGACCAGGGCCGGGCGCAGCAGTGGGAGCGTCACACTCCGCACCGTACGCAGCGGGCCGGCCCCCAGTGCCCGAGCCTGTCGCTCGTAGTCCCGGTCGAAGTTGGCGAAGGCGGCGCCGAGCAGGGTCGCGGCGTACGGGACGGTCGGCATCAGCTGGACCAGCACCACGCCGGCGACGGTGTCGGCGAGCCCGTAGCGGACGAAGAAGATCTGCAACCCGAGAGTCACCGCCAGCCCCGGCACGATCACCGGCGCCAGCAGCAGGAACTGCACCAGCCGGCGGCCGCGGAAGCGGTGCAGACCGATCGCGCGACCGGCCGGGAAGCCGATCGCGCTGGCCAGCACCGCGACGGCCGCAGCAATGCCCAGCGAGGTGACCAGCGCCCGGACCACCTCGCCGCCGGTCACCAGCCCCGCCCCGCGGCTGCTGAGGCTGGGCGGGAGCAGGTCGGGGTAGCGCCAGGAGCCCGAGACCGCCCAGACCACGAGGGGCAGGAGCGGCAGCAGCAGCGCGACGGTGATCCCGAGGAGCAGCGCGCGGCGCAGCCCGCCGTTCGACGTGGTGTTCGGGGTGCCGTTCGACGGGCCGGTGATGGTGTCGCTCACAGGGACCGCCTCGAGAGCCGGGAGACGAGCGTCAGGTAGGCCAGCACGATCAGGATCGTCAGCACCGCCAGGATCGTGGCGATCGCCATCGCCTCCGGCCGTACGGCGAGATCGGTGTCCCGGAACCGCTGGAAGGCGACGACGGGCAGCGTCGCCGGGAACGGTCGCCCGAGCAGCCGGGGCACCTCGTACGACGCCGCGGCGAACGCGAAGACCAGCACCGACGCGGCCGCGACCGGCGGCGCCAGCAGCGGCAGGGTGACGTTGCGCAGCCGACGGCCCCGACCGGCGCCGAGCGTGCGCGCCACGTCCTCGAGCTCGACCACGTTGCGCCCGAGGGCGGCGAGGGCGACGACCGCGATGAACGGCGTCTCCTTCCACGTGTACTCGGCGATGATCCCCCACCCGAACGCGTCGTTGACCAGCAGCGGGAAGTCGTTGGGGCTCGACACCAGCCCGACCGCGTGGGCCAGCCGAGAGAACAGCCCGGACGGCGAGAGCAGCAGCCCGATGCACAACGCCCCCACGAGGTGCGGGACGGCGAGCGTGCTGCGGAACAGGGCCGTCATCGGACCCCGGCCCCCGAGCCGGCGGACCGCCAGCGCCAACCCGACGCCGAGGACCGTGGCCGCGATCGTCGAGAGCAGCGAGATGCGCAGGGTCAGCAGGAGGGAGGACCGGAACGCCGGGTCCGCGAACGCGGTCCGGTAGGCGTCGAACGACCACTCGGTGTCGCCCAGGAGGGGCTGGTGGCCCAGGCTCTGCAGCAACGCCTGGGCGACGCCACCGACGAAGAAGACGCCCACGACGACCAGCGCGGGCGCCAGCAGCAGGGCGACCCGCACGGGTTCGGGAGGAGCGGTGAGTCGACGCATGGCTACTTCTGGAGCACCTCGGCCGTCCAGTCCTTCTCGATCCGGGCGAGGTAGGTGCTGGCCAGCTCGGGCTGCGCATTGCGGGTCAGCTCGTCGAGGGTGAGCACCGACCGGCTCACCTCGACCGCGGCGAAGCGGTCCTGCACGTCCGGGCTGGTGCGGGTGACGTCGATCGCCGGGTAGACGCCTGCTGCGCGGTAGAGGGCGAGCTGCACCTCCGGCTCCTGCAGCACGTTGGCCAGGACCAGCGCGGCCGCCTGGTTGGCGGCGTTCGCGGGGATCGCCACGAAGCTGACGTTGCTGATGTTGCCGATCGACGGCACCGCCTCGCGCGTCGTCGCCGGGTAGATGCCGTCGGCGACCTTCTGGCCGACCGCACCGGGACCGTAGGTGAAGAACGCGCTGATCTCCCCGTCCGCGTAGAGCTTCTCCACCGCCTCCTGGCTCTGGGGGTAGGTCTCCCCCCGGCGCCACAGGCTCGGCGCGACCTCGCCCAGCCGCTGCCAGAGCCGGGCGGTGGCGGCGGCGTACTCGTCGGCGTCCTCGTCCGCAGCTCGGACCAGGCTCCCCGGCCCACCGATGGTGTCGTAGAGGATCGTGCGGACCGCCATCGAGCCGGTGAAGTCCGGCGGTGCCGGGTAGGTGAACCGGCCCGGGTTCGCCCGAGCCCAGTCGAAGAGCGCGGTCACCGAGGCGACGTCCTCGGCGGCGAGGTCGGCGCTGTCGTAGACCAGCGCCGAGTTCGCCTGCTGCCATGCGGCCTCGCAGCCGTTCACGGGTACGCCGAAGTCGTTGGCGACCTCGGGAGCCTCGAGGTCGACGTACTGCGCGTTGGGCAGGTGCTGCGCCCAGCCGCAGCGCCAGAGGTCCGCCTGGACCCCGGTCGCGAAGTTCTCGCCGTTCACCCAGATCGCGTCGACCGAGCCACCGCTGGTGCGGCCCGCCTGCTGCTCACCGAGGACCTTGTTGACGGCGTCCGCGGTGTCGCTGATCCGGACCTGGTTGAGCGTCACCCCGAGGTCGGCCAGGCGGTCGGCCACCTCACCGTTGACGAACGTGTTGAGCACGTCGTCGCCGCCGTACATGTACCAGTTCACGGTCTGCCCGTCCGCCTCCGCGAGCACGGCGCCCCAGTCGTCGGCAGCGACCACGGGTCCGGCCGGGTCGGAGCCGGAGCAGCCGACGAGGGCCAGGAACGCGGCGGCCAGCAGCAGGGTCAGGCGGGGGCGGCGCGTCACATGTTCTCCTCGAGGGGGGCGCTGCCGTGGGGCAGTGCGGGGCGGCGCAGGGTGAGCACACCGAGTGCCACCCGCTGCAGGGCGGTCACGGCGACGGCCGCGGCGAAGATCCACGCGATCTGCTCGGCGTACTGCGGCATCAGGCAGAACGCGACGTAGGCCAGGACCGTCTCGGTCCCCTCGGCGACGCCGCCGACGAAGAGCAGCGAGCGGCCGTCCGCCACCTGCTGGTCCTCGCCGCGGCGCTCCAGGATGGAGGAGAGGGCGAGGAACGCCGTGCCGGACACGTAGTACGCGGCGACCAGCACCAGGCAGGCGATCCGGGCCTCGGGGCGTTCGATGCCGACAGCCACCACGAAGCCGACGTAGATGCTGAAGTCCGCGACGATGTCGAGGAAGCCGCCGAGGTCGGTGGCGGTACGACGACGGGCCACCGCACCGTCGAGACCGTCGAGCAGCCGGTTGACCAACCAGAGCACGAGGGCGAGCGTCCAGTGGCCGGTGCCGGCGCTCACGCAGGCGGCGACTCCGACGGCCCAACCGGCGGCGGTCAGCGCCAGCGGGGTGACCCCCGTCCGATCGAGCAGGCCTGCGGTGGCGTCGAGCGCAGGCGCGAGCACGCGGCGCACGGGCGCATCCAGCATGGCCTCTCACTCCTGTCGGCCGACGGGCCTGGCTTCAGGAGGAACCCGGTCGGACCACCCGATCCTTCCCGGTTGCGCCACACCGGTAAACGACGGGTGCCCGTCCGGCCGGTGCGACACCGGCCGGACGGGTCGAGGTCAGCAGCCGAGGCCGCCCCGGTAGCCCTCGGGCGTGGTCCCGCCGGCCACCGTGTCGGCGTACTCCCACACGACGTCGGAGTACCCACCCTCCGTGGCCATGTCCTGCAGCACCGGCCAGTCGCGGGACGTGGACAGCACTCGCGCTGCCTCGTCGGCCCGACCGCTGTCGCCGGCGGCCGAGGCGGCGGCGTACTCGTCGAGCCAGACACAGGCCACACCGCCGGCGACATCCGCGCCGAGGTGGTACGGATCCACCTCGTCCGAGCGGATCGAGGACGCCTCGACCCCGTCCGGCAGGGTGGCGCCGGCCGCGTCGAAGATGCCCTGCAGCATCGCGTCGATCGAGTCGGCACGCTCGGTCCCACCGACGAACTCCGGCGGCAGCGCCTCCTCGAGGCCCGCCAGGTCGACCAGCCGGAGCTGGGCCAGCAGGTCGTCATAGGCGGCCCGGTTCATGCCACCGCCCCGGATCTCCATCCAGTGCCCGCGCCGGACCTCGCGGATCACCGTGTGGTCCGTGGCGCTGTAGGCCCACAGCTGGGCCGGCGCGCCGAGCACCTCGACCGGTTCCCCGGGCGCCGGTGGCTCGACGATGTGCTCGCGGTCGGTGACGTAGCCCTGGTACGACGCCGCAGGCGCCCAGGAGATCTCCACGCTGGCCTTGCCGCGCTGGTAGGCCACGGAACCGTTGCGCGTTGCCTCCTCGACGTTGACGACCTGCCAGCCGGGCGCATCGAGCACCGCCCGGTAGCCGCCGGCGTCCTCCGCCGGGGCCGGCGCCACGGGGGCGGCCGGACTGAGCTGGGGCGCGGGGGTCGGCGCGGCGTCGCCGCCGGGCCACCAGGCCGAGGCGATCGCCACGGCGGCGACGGTGGCGGCCGCCGCGACCGGCACCAGCCAGCGGCGGCGCTGCGGGCTGCGAGGAGGTTGGTGGGTGACGGTGTCGAGGACGGGCGTGCTCATGATCTCCTCCAGGAGGTGTGCCCGCCCGGCAGCGAGTGGGAGCTCAGAGACGGCCCGGTCGGTCAGCTTGTCGGTCAGCCTGGGCTTCATCACCACTCCTTCCGGGAGGGTTGGGCGTTCTGTTGGGTGCTGCTGGAGAGGAGATGTCCGGGTGGCTGCGGATCGTTGCCGAGGAGCTCGCGGAGCCGAGCCCTGGCCCGCGACAGCCGGGGTCGGACCACGACCGTGGTGAGGCCGAGGACCTCGGCGATCTCGCGCGGCGCGAGGCCCTCCCACAGGTGCAGCTGGAGCACCTCCTGGTCGCGACCGCTCAGGCGGCGCATCGCCGCGGTGACGTCGGCCTGCTGGACCACGTCGTCGCTGGTGTCGGGCACGTGGGTGGCGAGCTCGCGGCGCAGCCGCTCCCCCAGCACCCCGCGGCGACCCTCGCCGCGCCGGTGGTTGGCCAGCACCCGCCGCGCCACGCCGTACAGCCAGGGCCGCGTCTCGGGCTCCGCCGGCACGTGCGCGAGCCGGCGCCAGGCGACCAGGAACGTCTCGGAGACGACATCGGCCGCGTCCTCCGGCCGGTCGACCCGGCGCAGCGCGAAGCCGAGGATGGCGTCGAAGTGGGCGGCGTACAGCCGGCGGAACGCGTCGTCACGGTCTGCCCCATGATCTGCCCCGAGATGGTTCATGCTGCCCTCATGTCCGGCCCCGAGCGTTTCGTTGCAGCCGGGTTCTGTTCGGTCCTGCTCAGCTCAGAGGATCGCGCCCGGCGAGTACGCCGCACCCTCGGGGTAGCGGGCCGCGACCTCGGCCACCCGGCGCAGCACCGCCTGGACCTGGCTGACCGCGGCGCCGGTGAACGTGATCGGCTCGGCGACCAGCGACTCGAGCTGCTCGGCGGTGAGCCCGAGCCGGTCGTCGGCGGCGAGTCGGGCGAAGACGTCGTTCTCGGCCTGGCCGCGTCGCATGTCGAGCGCGACCCCGACGGCGGCCTCCTTGATCGCCTCGTGCGCGGTCTCCCGACCGACGCCGTTGCGCACCGCTGCCATCAGCACCTTGGTGGTGGCCAGGAACGGCAGGTAGCGCTCCAGCTCGCGCTGGATGACCGCGGGGAAGGCCCCGAACTCGTCGAGCACGGTCAGGAAGGTCTGGAACAACCCGTCGGCGGCGAAGAACGCGTCCGGCAGCGCGACCCGGCGCACCACCGAGCACGAGACGTCGCCCTCGTTCCACTGGTCACCGGCCAGCTCGCCCACCATGGACAGGTAGCCCCGGAGCACGACCGCGAGCCCGTTGACCCGCTCGCAGGAGCGGGTGTTCATCTTGTGCGGCATCGCCGAGGAGCCGACCTGCCCCTCCTTGAACCCCTCGGTCACGATCTCGTTGCCGGCCATCAGCCGGATCGTGGTGGCCAGGTTGGACGGCCCGGCGACCAGCTGCACCAGCGACGAGAGCACGTCGAAGTCGAGTGAGCGCGGGTAGACCTGGCCGACGCTGGTGAGCACCCGCTCGAAGCCGAGGTGGGCGGCGACCCGCTGCTCGAGCTCGTCGAGCCGGGAGGCGTCACCGTCGAGGAGGTCGAGCATGTCCTGCGAGGTACCCATCGGGCCCTTGATGCCGCGCAGCGGGTAGCGGCCGAGCAGGTCCTCGACCCGCTCCAGGGAGATCAGCATCTCGTCCGCGACGCTGGCGAACCGCTTGCCGAGGGTGGTGGCCTGGGCTGCGACGTTGTGCGACCGGCCGGCCATCACCGTGAGCTCGTGCTCGCCGGCGAGGCGCGCGAGCCGGACCAGGGCCGCCACCGCGCGGTCCCGGAGCAGCTCGAGCGACTGCTTGACCTGGAGCTGCTCGACGTTCTCGGTCAGGTCGCGGGAGGTCATCCCCTTGTGGATGTGCTCGTGGCCGGCGAGGGCACTGAACTCCTCGATCCGCGCCTTCACGTCGTGCCGGGTGACCCGCTCCCGCGCCGCGATCGAGGCGAGGTCGACCTGGTCGACCACCTTCGTGTACGCCTCGACGACCCCGTCCGGCACGTCGATGCCGAGGTCGCGCTGGGCCTCGAGCACCGCGATCCAGAGCTGCCGCTCCAGCACGATCTTGTGCTCGGGCGACCAGATCCTGGCCAGGTCTGCCCCGGCGTAGCGGGTGGCCAGGACGTTCGGGACGGCGACGTTCGAGACGGGCACGGTGGAGGGTCTCCTCAGGACGGGGTGGTGGAGTCGGCCGCCGCCGCGGCGATGTCGCTGCGGTGCTGGACGCCCTCGAACTCTACGGCGCCCACACCGGCGTACGCCGCGTCGCGGGCGGCGCCCAGGTCGGTGCCGGTCGCGACCACGGCCAGCACCCGGCCGCCGGCGGTGACCAGGTCGTCGCCGGAGCGTGCCGTCCCGGCCTGGATCACGTGCACGTCGGCGACCTCCTCGGCCCGGTCGATGCCGTTGATCACCTCACCGGAGGACGACGTGTTGGGGTAGCCGCCGCTGGCGAGCACGACGGCGACCGCGGCCCCCGACTTCCAGCGCGGGACCGGCACGTCGGCCAGCGTGCCGGTCGCGGCGCCGTAGAGCAGCGGGGCCAGCGGCGAGTCGAGCAGCGCCAGCAGGGCCTGGGTCTCCGGGTCGCCGAAGCGGGCGTTGAACTCGACGACGCGGGTCCCGCGGGAGGTGAGCGCGAGGCCGGCGTAGAGCAGGCCGGCGAACGGCGTCCCGCGCCGGGCCATCTCGTCGACGGTCGGCTGGAGCACGGTCGCCAGGATCTCGTCGACCAGGCCGGCCGGCGCCCACGGGAGCGGCGTGTAGGCCCCCATGCCGCCGGTGTTGGGGCCGCGGTCGCCGTCGTAGATGCGCTTGAAGTCCTGGGCGGGCTGCAGCGGATAGACCGTCGTGCCGTCGGTGATCGCGAAGAGCGAGACCTCGGGTCCGTCGAGGTACTCCTCGACCAGCACCTGGTCGCAGCCCTCCGCGTGGTCGAGCGCGGCCTTGCGGGACTCGGTGACCACGACGCCCTTGCCGGCGGCGAGGCCGTCGTCCTTCACGACGTACGGCGGCCCGAACTCGTCGAGCGCGGCCTCGGCCTCGGCCCGCGTGGTGCAGACGTACGCCCGCGCCGTCGGCACCTCGGCGGCCGCCATGACCTCCTTGGCGAACGCCTTGGACCCCTCCAGCCGGGCGGCCGCCCCGGACGGTCCGAAGCAGAAGATGCCGCGGTTGGTGAGCGCATCGGCGACACCGGCCACCAGGGGCGCCTCCGGGCCGACCACGACCAGGTCGGCGGCGAGCGCCTCGGCGAGGTCGGCCACCGCCTCCCCGTCCATCGGGTCGACCTGGTGCAGCGTGGCCAGGGCGGACATCCCCGGGTTGCCGGGGGCGGCGTGCACGGCAGCCACGGTCGCGTCGGCCGCCAGGGCCCGCACCAGCGCGTGCTCGCGGCCACCGGTGCCGATCACGAGGACGGTCAGCGGGGCGGACGGGTGGGACGCAGGCGTGGTGGTCACGGTCGTCAGGCTAGTGCTCGGCGCTCAGTCGTCGTGGACCACGATCGTCTGCTCGCGACCCGGGCCGACCCCCACGCCCCAGATCCGGGTGCCGGAGACCTGCTCGAGGGCCTGGACGTAGGTCTGGGCGTTCTTGGGCAGCTCCTCGAAGGAGCGGCAGCCCGAGATGTCGGTCTGCCAGCCGTCGAAGTACTCGTAGATCGGCGTGGCGTGGTGGAACTCGGTCTGCGTCATCGGCATCTCCTCGTGGCGCACGCCCCCGATCTCGTAGGCCACGCAGACCGGGATCCGCTCCCAGGTGTCGAGCACGTCGAGCTTGGTGAGGAAGTAGTCGGTGAGCCCGTTGACCCGGCTGGAGTAGCGGGCGACGACCGAGTCGTACCAGCCGCAGCGGCGGGTCCGCCCGGTGGAGACGCCGATCTCGCCGCCGATCCGTTGCAGGTCGATGCCGTCCTGGTCGAAGAGCTCGGTCGGGAACGGGCCCGCCCCGACCCGGGTGGTGTACGCCTTGATCACGCCGATCACCCGGTCGATCCGGGTCGGGCCGACCCCGGCGCCGACACAGACGCCACCGGCCACGGGGTTGCTGCTGGTGACGAACGGATACGTGCCGTGGTCGACGTCGAGCATCGTGGCCTGCGCGCCCTCGAAGAGCACGGTCTGGCCGGCGTCGAGCGCGTTGTTCAGCAACAGCGACGTGTCCGCGACCATCGGGCGGAGCCGGTCGACGTACGACAGCAGCTCCTCGACGACCGCGTCGACCTCGATCGCGCGGCGGTTGTAGACCTTCGCGAGCAGGTGGTTGCGCACGTCGAGGGCCGCCTCGACCTTCTCCCGCAGGATGCCCTCGTCGAAGAGGTCCGCGATGCGGATGCCGACGCGGTTGATCTTGTCGGCGTACGCCGGGCCGATGCCGCGGCCGGTGGTGCCGATCTGGTTCTTGCCGAGGAACCGCTCGGTGACCTTGTCGATCGTGGAGTGGTACGACGCGATCACGTGCGCGTTGGCGCTGACCACGAGGTCGGCCACCTCGACACCGCGTCCGATCAGCAGGTCGAGCTCGCGGAAGAGCGCCTCGGGCGAGACCACGACCCCGTTGGCGATCACCGACGTGGCGCCGGGCGTCAGGATCCCGCTGGGCAGCAGGTGGGTGGCGAACTTCTCGCCGTTCACCACGATGGTGTGCCCGGCGTTGTGGCCCCCGCTGGTGCGGACGACGTAGTCGATCGAGCCCGCGCCCTGCTGCTGCGCCAACAGGTCGGTCGCCTTGCCCTTGCCCTCGTCGCCCCACTGGGCGCCGAGGATCACGATGGCAGGCATCGCTCACCCCTCAATTCGTGGACTGCGGAAAATGCGTCGAGCCCCGGGCAACAGCGCGCCGGGGCTCTTGCGGCATCACGCTACCAAAGGTCGGGACCACGAGGGTGGCTCGCGTAGTCTCCGCCCCATGGACCCGCTTCTCGTGATCACCAACAGCGGCGCCGGCACCTCTGACGAAGAGACGCTCGGGCGCGCCCTGACCCTGCTCCGCGAGCGGGCGTCGGTCGAGGTCCAGGAGACGTCCAACCCGGGCGAGCTCGACGGGGTGCTGCACCGGGCCGGGAGCCGCCGGATCATCGTGGCGGGTGGCGACGGCAGCCTGCACGCCGTCGTGGCGGCCCTGCACCGCCGCAACGACCTGAAGAACGCCGTCCTGGGCCTGCTGCCGCTGGGCACCGGCAACGACTTCGCGCGCGGGCTCGGCATCCCCCTGGACATCGAGGAGGCCGCCCGGGTCATCCTCGACGGCAAGGTCCGCACGGTCGACGTCGTCGTCGACGAGGTCGGCACGGTCGTGGTCAACGGAGTGCATGTGGGGGCCGGCGCCAACGCCAGCCGCCGGGGCGCCCGCTGGAAGGAACGGCTCGGGTCGGTCGGGGTCGGCAAGATCAACCTCGGCAAGATCGGCTACCCGATCGGGGCCGCGCTGACTGCCCTGAACCCGCCGATCATCCGGCTCCGGGTCGAGGTCGACGGCACGGTCGTCAACGACGTGGACGAACCGGTCCTGATGGTCGCGGTCGGCAACGGTCCGTCGGTCGGGGGTGGCACCGAGCTGACGCCCGGCGCCGACCCCCGAGACGGCGTGGTCGACGTGATGATCTCCCGTGCGGTGGGCCGGGTGGCCCGGCTGCGGTACGCCGCAAGGCTGTCCAACGCGACGCACCACGGCCACGAGGACGTGATCCACCTGTGCGGCTCCTCGGTGTCGGTCTCGGGCGGACCGTTCTGGATCAGCGCCGACGGCGAGATCTCCGGTCCGGAGCGGCAGCGCACCTGGCACGTGGAGACCGAGGCCTACTCGATGATCCTGCCGGCTGACCCTGCCCCCGATCCTGGATCCTGCCGACTGATCAGAGCCAGCCGCGGCGCACCGCCTCGACGCCGGCCTGGAACCTCGAGTCGACCCCGAGCTCGATCAGCAGGTTCGCGATGCGTCGACGGACGGTGCGCAGGCTGATCCCCAGCGTGCGCGCGATCTGCTCGTCCTTGGCCCCGGTCGCCAGCTGCTGGAGCAGCAGCCGGCGCAGGTCAGGGCGTGGCTCGCCCTGCTCGAGGTCGGACACCGGAGAGGCCCGCTCCCACATCAGCTCGAAGAGCAGCGAGAAGCCCTGGACGACCGCGCGCTGCCGGACGATCAGGCGCGGCTCCTCGGAGGAACCGAACGGCTCCGGCACCACCATCAGCGCCGAGCCGATGACCAGCAGCCGCGTCGGCACCTCGGGCACCACCCGGATCTGCTCGCCGTTGCGGGCCCGCACCTGCAGCTTCTCCGGCGCCTCCCAGAGCGCGCGGACCGGGTAGATCGCCCGTGAGCTCCGCCCCGCCGCGATCAGCCCGGCGACCATCGCGGCCATCGCGGCCTCGCGATCGGGGTCCGCGCGCAGGTACGCGGGCTGCCACTGGTCCGGTCGTAGCCAGCACAGGTCGCCCGAGTGCTGCTCCAGGAGCTCGTTGAACATCTGCTTGAGGTCGCGGCTGCCGCTCACCTCGCCGTCGATCGCGTGCGCCTTGCTGTCGTGACCGGTTCCGGTCGGTCCGGTGAGATAGGGGATCGCCGCCGCCAGGTCACGCAACCGCTCGCCGGTCCGGGCGTTCTGCTCCGCCTGTCCCACGAGCACCCGACGCAACGCCTCGGCCGGGGGCAGCACGTGCACCCGGCCCTTCTCGACCCGGACCACCCCGTCCGAGATCAGGTCCTGGAACTCCTCCAGGAGCTCGTCCTCGCCCACCTGGGCAGCCATCGCCACCGTGGAGACGTCGGCGCCCGGCAGCGCCAGCGCCTGGTGGTAGAGACGGTCCTGCTCCGGGGTGCAGCCGAGCGCGGTGAGCAGCGACGAGGTCGTCTTCCGAGTCATGCTGGCAGGTTAGTGCCAGCGGCCCCTCGTGACCATGTGTCCGGAAAGGGTCATGCGATTCTGAAGGGGCGTCAGGCGGCGCGCCACCGATCTCGGGGGCGCACCGAGTCACGACCCACATCGGGGGATGAGGTCGCCGACACCGATGCACGGACAGGGCGCCGGATCGCCGCAGGGACGACTCCGGCGCCCTTCCCCTGTCCCCAGACCTGCGGCTGGCCCCACCCACCGATCGGCCGTGTTCGAGTCCGGTCCGGCACCTCCGGTAGCGTGCGCCCGGGTCACCCCGCACCTGCGGGACACCCGGACCACACTGAGCAGGAGCAGCAATCCCATGGCACGTGGCGAGCAGGCCACCCGAACCCGCACCGAGCCCCACGACTGGGTCACCCGGGCGGCCGACGACGCGATCCGGCACGCCGGCGAGGGCGCCGAGCTGATCACCTGCGCCTCGGGGGCCAGCCCGTCGGGCCCGATCCATCTCGGCAACCTGCGTGAGTTCCTGACCGTCCACCTGGTCGTGGAGGAGATCCGCCGACGCGGCCTCGCCGTACGCCACCTGCACAGCTGGGACGACTACGACCGCCTGCGCAAGGTGCCGGCCGGGGTGGACCCGGCCTGGGCCGAGCACATCGGGCGCCCGCTGTCGGCGGTGCCGGACCCGTGGGAGTGCCACGTCTCCTGGGCGGAGCACTTCAAGGAGCCGCTGCAGCTGGCCCTTGCCGAGCTGGGCGTGGAGATGGAGGAGGTCTCCCAGACCGAGCAGTACCGGGCCGGTCGCTACGTCGAGGAGATCCTCGTCGCCGTGAACCGGCGCGCCGACATCGAGCGGGTGATGGCGCGCTACCGGACCAAGGCTGCCGAGCCGGTCGCGGCGGACCCGGAGATCGAGGGCTCCCAGGACTACTCCGAGTCGGTCGCGCTCGACGACGAGCCCACGGGTGCCGACGAGCTCGCCCGGTTCCCCTACAAGCCGTACTGCCGCGACTGCGGCCGGGACACCACCACCGTCACGTCGTACGACGACGACACCACCGACCTCGCCTACACCTGCGACGTCTGCCTCTTCGAGGGCGTGACCAACCTGTCCACCCAGCACGAGGGCAAGCTGGTCTGGAAGGTCGACTGGCCGATGCGCTGGTCCGTCGAGGGCGTCGACTTCGAGCCCGGCGGGGTCGACCATGCGACCCCCGGGTCGTCGTACACGGTCGGCAAGGAGCTGGTGAAGGAGATCTACGGCGGCCGGGCCCCGTCGTTCGTCGGCTACTCCTTCGTGGGCGTCGCGGGCATGGCCAAGATGTCCTCGTCGCGCGGCGGGGTGCCGACCGCGGCCGACGCGCTGAAGGTGCTGGAGGCCCCGATCCTGCGCTGGCTCTACACCCGCCGCCAGCCCAAGCAGGCGTTCAACATCGACTTCGGCCCCGACGTGGTGCGGCTCTACGACGAGTGGGACGCGCTCGGCCGCAAGGCCGCCGACCCCGCCAAGCGGGACGCCCAGGTGCTCGCCTTCGAGCGCGCCTCGGCGACCTCCACCGCCGGCCGGCTGTCGACCCCGCAGGTCGTCGTGCCGTTCCGGGTGCTCTCCTCGGTGGCCGACGTGACCGCCGGCAGCGCCGAGCAGATCGGCCGCATCGTCTCCCACGTCGGCCACGCGCACGGCTCCGTGGACGAGCTCGAGCCGCGGCTCACCCGCGCCATGACCTGGACCTCGGAGTTCGTGGCGGCCGAGGACCGCACGACGGTGCGCACCGCCCCCGACACCGAGCGGCTCGCGTCCCTCACCGAGCGGGAGCAGCGGTGGCTCGACCTGCTGCTCGAGGGCCTCGCCGCGGAGCCGGACGAGCTCGAGCTCGAGCCGGTCACCTCACTGGTCTACGGCGTCCCCAAGCTGACCCACGGGCTGCCCCTCGACGCCGACCCGACCGACGAGGTCAAGGCGGACCAGAAGGAGTTCTTCCGGCTGCTCTACAACCTGCTGGTCGACGCCGACCGGGGTCCCCGGCTGCCCACGCTGATCGTGGCGCTCGGCACCGACCGGGTGCGGTCGCTGCTGCAGCCCTGACGGCCGGGGTGGCGGCTCGGCCGAGTCAGCCGAGCAGGGCGTCGTAGGCCGCCGGGCTGGAGTCGCGCAGAAACTCCGAGCAGCGGTCCCACTCTTCGGTCTCGCCGATCGCGCGGGCGCTGGCGGCCAGCATCGCGAGGCAGCGCAGGAAGCCCCGGTTGGGCTCGTGCTCCCACGGGACCGGCCCGTGGCCCTTCCAGCCGTTGCGGCGCAGCATGTCCAGGCTGCGGTGGTAGCCCACCCGCGAGTAGGCGTAGACGGTCACGTCGTCGGCACCGTCGGCGCGGGCCTGGTCGGCCAACGCCGCCCAGGCGAACGGCGACGCCGGGTTGCGGCGTACGACGTCGGCGGGAGCGGCACCGCCCTCGAGCTCGGCGGCGCAGGGGTCCACCGGCAGCTGGGTGGGAGGGGGGCCGGCCATGAGATCGATGTGGTTCATGGAATGCATTGTCCATGCCCGGGTGTTGACGATGCCCGCGGCCCGGGCGTCGTCGGCCCCGCCCTGCTGTAACGCGGGGTTATTGACGCTGAACAAGGCGTAGGCAACGCACTCAGCGTCGAGAACACCGCGGCAGATGACCGCCGCCCTCGACGAGTCAGCCAGTACGTCGCCTGGTGTGCTCGCGAGCGAACCGCGCCAGGTGCTCCGGCAGCTCGTCGCCGAACCGGGCGCGGGTCACGGCGTACTCGGCGCTCAGCCTGGAGATGGCTCGCTCCCTGCCCGCGCCCCAGAGGTCGTCCCAGACGATGCGGGACATGCCCAACCCCACGGCGCAGACGTCGTGCTGGCGGCGCTTCTCGTCCCAGAGGACGTCGCTGACCGGGCGGCCGGCGACCCCACCCTCCGCCTCGCGCAGGTACTTGATCCGGCCGTCGAACTCGAACACGTGGCAACCGACGCGCAGGTCGCACCAGGCGATCCCCCGCTCGGTCCTGACCGGGAACTGGGTCGACACAGGACCCACGTCCAGCTCGGCGACAAGGACCCTCGCCAGCGACTCCCCGATCGACTCCGCGCCCGCGTCGGCGTGCTGGACCGCAGCGCGAGCTCGGGTGATGCCGGGCCAGCAGGTCATGCTCTCGAGCTGGTCCGACAGCTCCGGTCGCGACACACCCCTGCGCAAGGCGCCGTCGCAGGCCGTCACCCCGGTCAGGAATCCGTGCTCGCGGGCGAGGTCGACCGCAGTGCGCGCCATGCTCGTCACCTGGAGTCCGTCCTCGGACCGCTGCTGCTCCGGTCTGAGTCGCGAGAGATGGTGCTTCACCCCGTGCTCGGTCCGCGAGCCGCCCACCCCCGGACGGGTCACGTGGACCAGGCGCAGCCGCGGTGCCAGGAACGGCAGCTCGATGGATCGCGCGGCCGAGTCATGGCTCAGCACGTGTTCGGCACTCATGACGAGCTTGGCCGCGTGGTCGCGCAGCCGCCACCTGCCGTCATTGCCGCCCTCGTCGAGCCGGTCCCACATCTCGCGTTCGACGTAGACGCCGCGTCGCACGACGACCCAGGCACCGGCCACGGCCGTGTGGGTGCGCAGCTCGCGCTCGGTGTAGCCGCACTGCACGGCCTGGCGGCGAGTCACCAGGCCGGACTGGCGAGCGGCGAGGGCAGCCAGTTGAGGTCGCATCCCCCGATCGTTGACGGGCGGACGCCAGGAGCTGCGGGCTCCTCCGCCGACCGGTGGACGACCGGGTCACCGCTCGAGCTGTGGAGAGCGCCTGGCCGATGGTGGTCCGCCGCCGTCCCACCGCGCCCGCCCGCTGTAACGCGGTGTCCATGACGCTGAGTACGTCGTGTGACGCTTGTTCAGCGTCAATAACCCCGCGTTACAGCTGGCGGCGCCGTCAGCCGTTCAGGCTCTTGCCGGCCGAGCGCAGGTTCTCGCAGGCCTCGACGATGCGAGCAGCCATCCCCACCTCGCCGGCCTTACCCCAGGCCCGCGGGTCGTAGGCCTTCTTGCTCCCGACCTCGCCGTCGACCTTGAGCACGCCGTCGTAGTTCTGGAACATGTGCCCGGCGATGGGGCGGGTGAAGGCGTACTGGGTGTCGGTGTCGACGTTCATCTTGATCACGCCGAAGTCGACGGCCGCGCCGATCTCCTCGGCGCTCGAGCCGGAGCCACCGTGGAAGACCAGGTCGAACGGCTTGGCGCCGGCCTCCAGGCCGAGCTGGCCGACGACGGCCTCCTGGGCGGCCTTGAGGATCTCGGGACGCAGCTTGACGTTGCCCGGCTTGTAGACACCGTGCACGTTGCCGAAGGTGAGCGCGGTCAGGTAGCGACCGTGCTCGCCGGTGCCCAGTGCGGCGACGGTCGCGAGGGCGTCCTCGGGGGTGGAGTAGAGCTTGTCGTCGATCGCGCCGACCACGCCGTCCTCCTCACCGCCGACCACCCCGACCTCGATCTCGAGGACGATCCGGGCAGCGGCGCAGCGCTCGAGGAGCTCGCGCGCGATCTTGAGGTTCTCGTCGAGCGGCACGGCCGAGCCGTCCCACATGTGCGACTGGAAGAGCGGCAGCTCCCCACGGGCGACCCGCTCGGCCGAGATCTCGACCAGCGGGCGCACGAAGCTGTCCAGCTTGTCCTGCGGGCAGTGGTCGGTGTGCAGGGCGATGTTGACCGGGTAGCCCTTGGCGACCTCGGCGGCGTACGCCGCGAAGGCCACCGAGCCGGTGACCATGTTCTTGATCGAATGGCCGGACAGATAGTCCGCCCCGCCGGTGGAGACCTGGATGATGCCGTCGGAGCCGGCGTCGGCGAAGCCCTTGAGGGCGGCGTTCAGCGTCTGCGAGGACGACACGTTGATCGCCGGGAACGCGAACGCGTCCCGCTTGGCGGTGTCGAGCATCTCGGCGTAGATCTCAGGGGTGGCGATGGGCATCTCGGGCTCCTCGGGCAGTACGTCCTGACGGCGTTTTCACCCTAGTGGCTACTCCCGGGTCGTAGGAATGCACCTGCGCGACGTCCAACGCTCGGACACCGCCGCCTACCCGTAGCCTCGGGTCATGCGCCGTTGGACCAGCCTGCACGAGTCGGTTCGCTACAGCGATCTCGACCAGCCCGCACCGGGGGCCTGGTCGGTGGTCGCGTCGGGCTACGACCGACCCCAGTGGTACGTCGACGCCGCGCCGTTCGTGATCCGCGGAGCGGTCGACCGGCTGCTCGGCGGCACCGGCCGGCACGCCCGCCCGCCGGGGACGCCCGTGTTGACGACGGGCGACAAGGCCGGCTTCTGGGAGGTCGCCGAGGCCGACCACGAACAGCACCTGCTGGTGCTCGAGGCCGCGGTCCGGGCTCCGGGCCGGGTCGTGCTGCGCACCACGGTGGAGGCGCTCGGACCGCGGCGCTGCCGGGTGAGCCAGAGCATCTCCTTCACGCCCGACGGGCTGCTCGGGCGCGCGTACCTGGTCGCCGACCTTCCGTCCCGGGAGACCGTCGCCGAGCTCGCCCACCGTCGGCTGCTGCGGGACCTGACGTCACCCGACGGCGCGCACTGAGCGCCCCTCGAGGCGATTGCGGGGAAGTGACAACCGAATCCCCGCGAGCTCCGTCTCCGAGGTAGACGACCGAGGAGCCGACATGATCAACCACACCGACCTTGCTGCACGGATCAGCTCAGCCATCGGTGACGGTCCACCCGAGCCCGACCTCGACCGCCTGCTCGCGGCAGGTCGACGGGCCCGCGCCCGTCGGAGACTCCTGCAGGGGTCGGCGACTCTGGTGCTGGTCCTCGCGCTCGGAGGAGGCGCCCTGGCCATGATCGGCCCCGGTGGCAGCTCCGCGAGCCCGGCTCCGCCGGTGGCGACCGAGCCGGCGGTGCCGGACGACGACCCTTCCGGGACCGTGTCGCTGCGGACGCCCTACCCGGACGAGCTCGCGACCCTGGGCACGGACGGCCTCGAGCTCCGCAAGGGCGTGCGTCTGGTCCGACGAGACGAGAACCCGATGGGGGCCACGCCACCGAACCAGTCTCTTGGGGTGGCACTCGACTACGACGGGATCCGCTACTGGATGCTGCTGGAGGCCTCCCCCCAGGGCCGGAGCAGCAGTGTCGAGAGGGCGGGGGATTCCTACTCCCGGTTCGACCTCTGGCTTGATCAGGCCGTCGCCCTGCAGCAGGGCAAGCCGCTGCTGGCGCTCGTGACCTTCGACCAGGGCGAGAGCCTGTCACCCGCCGAGCAGGGTGTCGAGATCGTCGAGCAACGGTCGTCGCCACCCCTGCCCCCGGACTTCGAGCGGAGCGAGCGCTCCGCCGTGGCCGAGGTGGTCTGGCAGGGTACCCAGTGGTTCGTGCTGGCCACCCAGTCGGCAGACAGCGAGCCGCTCTATCTGCCGGTCGAGGCTTCCGTGGCTGGGAGCACCACGATCGATGAGTATCTCGACTGGGCCTGGGAGCGGTACAACAGCGAGCTGGCCAGGGAGCGGGCCCGCGACGAGGCCGCGAGATGAGGGCCGAGCAGGAGGCCGCGTACGTCGAGTTCGTCCGCGCCCGGCGCGCCCACCTGCGCCGGATCGCGTATGCGATCTGTGGCGACTGGCACCGCTCCGACGACCTCGTGCAGACCGCGCTGGTGAAGCTGTACGTCGCCTGGCCGCGGGTGCACCGCGGCGGCACCGAGGAGGCCTACGTGCGCACGATCATCGTGCGCAGCAACATCGACGAGTCACGTCGCCCCTGGCGCCGGGAGCGAGCCGGGCTCGACGGCCTGGACGGCCCCGGCGCGCGAGCCGTTGCCGCCGGAGGAGAGGTCCGCCCTCTTCGACGCCCTGCAGGCGTTGCCGACCATGCAGCGCAAGACCGTGCTGCTGCGGCACTGGCTGGGGCTCTCCACCGCCGAGACGGCGACCGAGCTGCAGATCAGCGAAGGGACGGTCAAGAGCCACACCGCACGCGGACTCGCCCGCCTCGAGGCCGGACTGTCCTCGCGATCGAACTGACGGGACCCGCTCCGAGAGGCACCCGACCACGGCTGGCCCGGGCAGGTGACGTGACCTAAGCCGGGCCGACGCGTTGGTGAGGGCGGAGGGCAGCTCTTCGGTTGCCTCGCCCCGTCTCCCAGGAGTACGACGATGACCCGCCGTTCCCTTCGCCCACGCACCGCCTTCGCCGCGACCCTCGCAGCCCTGGCCCTCACCGGCACCGCCCTGGCGCAGCCGACCCTGGCCGGCAGCCCCGCCGAGCCGGGGTTCGCGCCGCAGCTGGTCACGGTCGACACCCCGACCGCTGCGACCAAGCAGCACCTGCAGCACCTCGGGCTCGACCTGACCGAGCACGCCGGACACGACTACATCGAGGTCGTGCTCCACACGCCGGCCGACCTCGACGCGCTCCGGGACTCGGGGCTCACCTGGGACGTCCGGATCGCGAACCTGACCCGCCGCGAGGGCGAGCTCAACGAGCTCAACGCTGCGTACGCCGCCTCGGTCGCGGAGTCCCCGCTGCCGTCCGGCCGGACCAGCTACCGCACGCTCGCGGACTACAACACCGACATGGAGACGCTGGCCGAGGACCACCCGAAGCTGGTGCAGCGCTTCGAGATGCCCCGGCCCAGCCTCGACGGCAAGGCGATCTACGGCGTCGAGATCGGCAGCGACGTGACGGAGCCGGCCAGTGGCCGGCCGACCTTCCTGCTGATGGGCCTGCACCACGCCCGGGAGTGGCCGTCGGGCGAGAACGCGATGGAGTTCGCCATCGACCTGGTCCAGAGCTACGGGTCGAACAAGCGGATCACGGGTCTGCTCGACCGGGCCCGCGTCATCGTGGTGCCCGTGGTCAACGTGGACGGCTTCGACCTGTCCCGCACCGACGGCGAGCTGGTGGATCTGCGCGCGCTGGACGAGCAGGACCCGCTGGGCGGCACCAGCACGATGCTCGCCACGCCCGGGCAGGCGTACAAGCGCAAGAACTGCCGGGTCGTCGACGGCCAGGACACGCCCGACGGCAGCTGCCGCGCGACCCTGGGCAGCCCCGGCGGCTTCGGCCTCGGCGTCGACCTGAACCGCAACTACGGCGGCTTCTGGGGCGGCCCCGGTGCCGCCGGACCGCAGCCGAACGCCGACGAGGTCGAGGTCGGCCTTGCGGACCCGACGTACCGGGGTGCCAGCGCGTTCTCGGAGCCGGAGACGCTCAACGTGCGTGACCTGGTCGCCGAGCGTCAGGTGACGATGCTGATCTCCAACCACACCTTCAGCAACCTGATCCTGCGGCCCAACGGCGTCAACCCGAACACCAAGGGGCCGGACGGCATCCCGGTGGGCGACGCCCCCGACGAGAAGGCGCTCAAGGACCTCGGCGCCGACATGGCCGCCCAGAACGGCTACCAGAACATCCACGGCTGGCAGCTCTACGACACCACCGGCACCACCGAGGACTGGTCCTACAACGCCACCGGCGGCTTCGGCTACACCTTCGAGATCGGGCCGGACGAGTTCCACCCGCCGTTCGAGGACGTCGTCGACGAGTACCTCGGCAGCGGCGACTACGCCGGCAAGGGCAACCGCGCGGCGTACCTGATCGCCCTCGAGCACGCGGTCGACCCGACCGCCAGCGGCACCCTGACCGGCAAGGCCCCGAAGGGCGCCGTGCTGCGTCTGGCGAAGAGCTTCGAGACCCCCACCTGGGAGAGCACCTTCACCGACGGCGTCGACAGCACGCTCACCGTGCTGGGCAAGAAGGGCACCTTCTCCTGGCTGGTCAACCCCTCCACCCGGCCGGTGGTCGAGTCGCGCACCTACCGCGAGCCCGCTGCCACGCCGTACGCCGGCGAGGAGTTCACCGGCTCGGTGGCACCGCTCGACCAGGCCGACCACGAGTTCACCATCTCCGGGAAGACCGCTGACGTGTGGCGGGTCGCCCTGGACTGGGAGACCCCCGACGACCTCGACCTCGAGGTCTACCGCAAGAACGCCGACGGCTCACTCACCGAGGTGGGCAGCTCGGGCGAGGCCCCGCCGCTCAAGGAGTCGGTCGAGGTCCCGGGCGCCCAGCCCGGCACCTACGTGCTGCGGGTGATCAACTACGCGTCGGTCACGCCGTCGTACACGTTGACCTCCGAGCTGTTCGAGGCGACGACCGTGACCACCCAGGGCGTCAAGGAGCGGTACACCCTCACCTGCGAGACGAAGGCCGGCAAGGTGCTGCAGACCTCGAAGGTCTTCGTGGACCGGGGCGACGAGCTGAAGCTCGACCTCAAGGCCTGCCGCAAGGCCTGGAAGAAGCGCTGACACGCGGGGCGGCGGACTATTCCCCGTCCCGGTCGGCAACCAATGGCCCCCGCGCTCCGTATCCATCTCTGAGAGGCTGGAAACGAGAGGCGGGGGCCATGTCATTCTCCGAGCTCCACGCGGAGATCGATCGTGCGTTCGGCGAAGGGCCGTCACCGCGGCCGGTCGAGGACCGGATCGACGCGGGACACAAGGCGTTGGCGCGTCGCCGGGTCGCGAGCGGGTTCGCCGCGTTCGCGGTGGTCGCCGCGCTGGGCGGTGCGGCGTGGGCGGTCGGCCCCGGCGACGCCCCGCCGCCGACGGGACAATGATCGCGACCGACCCGACCCCGGCATCACCGTCACCCACCGAGAGCGCGGCGGCGGAGCCCTGGCAGCCCAACACCCCGGTTCGCTACGTCGACGGCGAGCTCCAGATCCGGCCGGGTGTGGTGGTGCACGAGCGCATCGAGAACCCGTACGACTACGCGTCCCCTGAGACGTCCGTCGCCCTCGACCTCACCTTCAAGGAGCGGCGGATGTGGGTGATCGCGGAGCACAGAGCCTCCAGCGACGGCCTCTCGCTGTCCGAGCCCAGCAACGGCTGGGCGAGCTTTGCCGACTACGTCGCCGACCAGGTGGGGCCGGCCGTTCCCGGGGCCGACGGGTGGCCGGACACCGTCCGGCTCACCGCGCGGGGCAAGGTCGTCGCGACCCCTGGCAGCGAGATCCTCCAGCGCACCGACGCCCCCGCGCTCGGGGAGTCCTTCGCCCCAGCGGGGACACCGACGGGGGCCGCGCTGGTACGGGCCGCCGAGGACGACTTCGCCTACTTCGTGGTCTGGAGGCTGATCGACGGCGAGCTGGACGTGCTCACCACCCCGCCGAACGACGTCGTGGGTGCCACCTTCGAGGAGATGCTGTCCTACGCCCGCTCGCAGTACGCGTCCGGCGAGGGCCTGCGATGAGGAGCGCTTCTCGAGAGACGGTCGATCGCGAGTACGCCGACTTCGTGATCGCCCGACAGGTGCACCTGCGCCGGATCGCGTACGCGATCTGCGGCGACTGGAACCGCGCCGAAGACCTGCTGCAGACCGCGCTGACGAAGCTCTACCTTGCCTGGCCGCGGCTGCACCAGGATGGCCGCGAGGAGGCCTACACCCGACAGATCATGGTCCGCGCCAACATCGACGAGTCCCGCCGGCCCTGGCGTCGTGAGCGACCGGGACTGGACGCACACGATCGGGCCGCCCGGACCGAACTGCCCTACGAGGAACGCTCGGCGCTGTTCGACGCGCTGCAGCAGCTCCCGCCGATGCAGCGGCGCGTCGTCCTGCTTCGGCACTGGCTGGGTCTGTCGGTCGAGGAGACCGCGGCCGAGCTGCGGATCTCCGCCGGCACGGTGAAGAGCAGCACCTCGCGCGGGCTGGTGAGGCTCCGGGCGGCCCTTTCGGACGCGGCACTGGCCGAGGCTGACGAGGCGCTGGCGGCGGCGGGCCAGGGGGTCGGGTGGCTCAGCCACGCCAGGCGGCGTCACCGGACAGGTCGGCGTAGGTCCGCACCCAGGCGTGCATCGCGATCGCCGCCGCTGCCGAGGCGTTGATCGAGCGGGTGGAGCCGAACTGGGCGATCGAGAAGGTGCCGTCGCACTCTGCGCGCGCGCCGTCGGACAGGCCCGGGCCCTCCTGCCCGAAGAGGAAGCAGACCCGTCTCGGCAGGGTCATCGTCTCGAGATGCTCGGAACCGGGGAGATTGTCGATGCCGAGCAGCCGCACGCCAGCCTCGTGCAGGTACGTCGCGAGGTCGGCGACCGTCTCGTGGTGGCGCACGTGCTGGTAGCGGTCGGTGACCATCGCCCCGCGGCGGTTCCAGCGTCGGTTGCCGACGATGTGCACCTCGGCGGCGAGGAAGGCGTTCGCCGAGCGCACGATGGTCCCGATGTTGAAGTCGTGCTGCCAGTTCTCGATCGCGACGTGGAAGTCGTGGCGCCGGGTGTCGAGGTCGGCCACGATCGCCTCCATCGACCAGTAGCGGTAGCGGTCGACGACGTTGCGCCGGTCACCCTCGGCCAGCAGGGCCGCGTCGTACTGCTCACCCTGGGGCAGCGGACCCTCCCAGGGCCCGACGCCGACCTCGGCCGGGCCGTGCGGCATCGGGTCGTACGGCGCCCGCCGTTCGCGTCGCCCTCGCTCCCGCCCCTGCCATGGCCGCGACCCTAGGATCGCCCGCCTGTCGGCTGGACGGGCGGACCCGGTGGGGACCCCGGTAGGTTGAGGAGTGTGCTCCTCCTCGACTCACCCCTGCTGCTGGGCATGGACTGGATGGACCCCAACTGGTTGCTGGACCGCTTCGGCGCCGAGCTGTTCTGGCTCAGTCTGGTCTTCCTGTTCATCGAGTGCGGGCTGTTCTTCCCGTTCCTGCCGGGCGACACACTGCTGTTCGCGATGGGGTTGTTCATCTCCGCCGAGAAGATCGACCTGTTCTCCGGTTCCCCGGCGATCGAGCTGCTGGTCGCGCTGGTGCTGATGACCACTGCGGCCTTCCTGGGGAACGTCGCCGGCTACGAGATCGGTCGCGCGGTCGGCAAACCGCTCTATGCACGTGACGGCCGCTTCCTGAAGAAGAAGTACTTCGACCAGACCCAGGTCTTCTTCGACAAGCACGGCAACAAGGCCCTGGTGATCGGCCGGTTCGTCCCGTTCGTGCGGACCTTCATCACCGTCGTCGCGGGCGTCACCCGGATGACGGGCGAGGTTCTTGTTGTGGAGCTTCGTGGGCGCCGTGGTCTGGGTGGTCAGCATCATGCTGCTGGGGTTCTTCCTCGGCTCGGCGTTCCCGAGTCTCGGCGAGAACATCGACAAGGCGATCATCGCGATCCTGGCTTCTCGCGATCCCGTCATCGTCATGGGAGTGAGTCGGCGAGACTCACCAAGAGCACGGCCACCCGGCAGCCCGAGAGCCGAGGACACCGACGCGGACGGGCGTAGGGGGCCAGGAGCGCCCCCGGGCCGTGCGCCTCGCCGTCGGCAGCCGTCCGCGGCACCGACTGCCAGGGCCACAGCGCCCGCAGCGAGCCCAGCATCAGCGCGATCATCACCAGCAACGTGATGCGCCGGCGGTGCGTGAGGAGGTAGTTGAGCAGCTGGACGAACGACGCCAGCCCCACGAAGGCGCCGAGCCCGAAGACCGCGAGGTAGCCCAGGTCGCGGTCGTGGATCGCGTCGAGCGTGACGGTGTAGAGCCCGATGGTGAGCAGGAAGAACGACCCGGAGACCCCGGGGACCACCAGGGCGCAGATGGCGACGGCCGCGGCAGCGAAGACCACCAGCAGGGACGGCTCCGCCTCGGCGCCTCGGCCCGCCAGCCCGACCAGCCAGAAGGTCGCCACCGCGACGACCACGACCAGGGCCAGCTCGAACCAGCGGGATCGGTGGCCGGGCGGCAGCATGCGCACCGGCACCAAGACCGAGATCGCTACCAGACCGAAGAACAGCCCGCGAGCCGCCTCCGGCTGCTCGGTCACGAAGCTCGACATGACGCCCGCGATACTCAGCACGGCGGTGACCATGCCGAGCAGCACCGGGACGATCAGGAACCAGTCGGTACGCCGCAGCTCGGCGCGCGCGGAGGCGAGCCGGTCCGGGCCGGTGACCAGACGGCGCAGCGCGGAGACGACGTGGTGGGCGGAGTCGATGAGCTGGTCGTAGACCCCGGTGACCAGGGCGACCGTGCCGCCCGAGACGCCTGGCACCAGCTCGGCCGTGCCGATCAGGAAGCCGCGACCGACGTCGAACGGCAGCTGTCCGCGCGAGCGCCGCGTGGCCCCGACGCTCGAGTCCACCTCGGCGTCAGGCCCGACCTCAGCCACGGGCGGCGTCCAGGTCGGCCTTGGTCAGCACCGGCCTGACCTCGAGACCGACGTCCGCGAGCGGGTTCTCCCCCGCCGGGCTGCGGTCGATCGCGCAGACCACGACCTCGACGATCGCACCGGCGTCACGCAGGGCACGCGTGGCGTCGCGGACGGCGCCCCCGGTCGTGATCACGTCCTCGATGATGGTCACCCGTCGCCCCGCGACGTCCGGACCCTCGGCCAGCTTGCAGGTGCCGTACTCCTTGGCCTTCTTGCGCACGAACAGGCCGGGATGTCCGGTCAGGCTGCTCAGCATCGTGGCGATCGGGATGCCGCCGAGCTCGAGGCCTCCGAGCAGCTCGGTGCCCGCCGGGAGCAGATCGACCATCTGGGTGGCCACCCGGGCGAGCAGGTGGGGGTCGGACTCGAAGAGGTACTTGTCGAAGTACTCCGGCGCCACCTGGCCCGAGCGGAGCGTGAACTCCCCGGTCAGACGGCAGCACGCATCGATGTCGGCGGCGAGGTCAGGGTCGTCGACCCTCGGTGCGTCGGTCACGGTCGCAATCTAGCCGCCCGCGCTCCCGCCGCCGCAACGCGGGACCGCCGCCGTAGGGTCGAGGCATGCTGGCCCAACGACTCCACGGCATTCCGCCCACGATCTTCTCCGAGATGTCCGCCCTCGCTGCGCGGACCGGGGCGGTGAACCTCGGCCAGGGCTTCCCCGACGTCGACGGTCCCCCGGCGGTGATCGCCGCGGCGGTCGCCGCCCTGCAGTCCGGGCACAACCAGTACGCGCCGGGGATCGGCGTACCTCCGCTGCGCCAGGCCATCGCCCGGCACCAGCAGCGGCACTACGGCCTCGAGCTGGATCCGGACTCGCAGGTGGTGGTCACCACCGGCGCCACCGAGGGCATCGCCGCGGCCGTCCTCGGGCTGGTGAATCCCGGCGACGAGGTGGTCCTGCTGGAGCCGTACTACGACTCCTACGTCGCGATGATCCAGATGGCGGGCGGCGTACGCCGTCCGGTCACCCTGCGCGCCCCGGACTTCCGGCTCGACCTGGACGCCCTGCGGGCGGCGGTCGGTCCGCGGACCCGCTTCCTGCTGATCAACACCCCGCACAACCCGACCGGCACCGTGCTGACCCGCGCCGAGCTGGAAGGGATCGCCGCGGTCGCCCGAGAGCACGACCTGACCGTGATCACCGACGAGGTCTACGAGCACCTCACCTTCGACGAGCACGAGCACGTGCCCTTGGCGACGCTGCCCGGCATGTTCGAGCGGACGCTGACGCTGTCGAGTGCGGGCAAGTCGTACTCGTTCACCGGGTGGAAGGTCGGCTGGGCGACCGGTCCGGCCGACCTCGTGGGGGCGGTGCTGGCCGCGAAGCAGTGGCTGACGTTCACCTCAGGCTCGCCGCTGCAGCCCGCGATCGCGCACGCCCTCGACGAGGAGCCGGACTTCCCCGGCAAGCTCGCCGCGGAGCTGCAGGGCCGACGCGACCTGCTCTGCTCGGGGCTGGCGGCCGCCGGTCTCGACGTACGCCGCCCCGAGGGCACCTACTTCGCCACCGCCGACGTGAGCCACCTGGGGTGGGACGACGGGATGGCGTTCTGCCTGGCCCTGCCCGAGCGGGCCGGTGTGGTGGCAATCCCCAGCCAGGCGTTCCACGACGACGCCGAGGCCGGGCGGCACCTGGTCCGCTGGGCGTTCTGCAAGGAGCCCGACCTGATCGAGGAGGGCCTGCGCCGGCTCCTCGCCGCCGACCTCACCGCCGGCTGAACCACTCCCGGACCTCCGGACGGGTCAGCCACCAGACGGTCGCGACGCTGCCCATCAGCGGGATCACCAGCAGGATGCTGTCCATCGTCCCGAGCAGGCTGAACACGGACGAGATCGCGGCGGAGACGACGAGCGCGGGACGCGCCCACCCGACCCGCCGGAAGGCCAGGGCGGCGAACGCGACCGCGGCCAGCGACCACGCGATGGCCAGGCCGCCGAAGAGGTAGACCAGCTGGACCATCGCCTGCTCCGAGATGCCCTGGTCGACGAGCTCGGGATTGGTCCGGCGCAGCTGGTCGAAGACCAGGGCCGGGTCGGTGGCCACCACCACGATGCTCGCCCCCATCACCAGGATGGTCAGCGTGGTGAAGATCCCGGTGACCACTGCGGCGCGGGTCACGGCGGGCGGACGGGGCGCGGCAGGCAGCGCCGGCGCGCCCCGGCCACCGAGCATCGCCCAGACCCGGGCGTCCTGCTCCGAGGGTGATCCCGCACCCGGCGCCGCACCCGGCGCCGTGCCGAACCCGGGGTACGCCGGCGGCTGGGTCGGCGCCGAGCCCGGCGTCGGCGGACTCGGCTGCGTCGACGCGTGGCTGGCGGCCAGCGTCGGCGGCGCTTCGCGGGTCACCCCGTTGAACCAGTCCCGGGACGGCTGGAACCACAACATGGCGACCGCCGCGGCCACGACCGACGACAGGAACCCGCCGGAGAGCAGCCCGCTCAGGAACAGCGGGACTGCCAGGATCGAGAGCAGCACCCGGGCACTGCGACTGCGCTGCAGCACCTGGAAGCCGAGGATCGCAGCCGCCGTCGCGCAACCGGCCGCCACCATCGCCATCGTGTGCAGCAGGGACTGCACCGTCTGCAGTCCCAGCCCGAGGCTGTTGCCGGGGGGCTCGGACAGGAAGGTCTGCACCGTCTCCTGGGTCTCCAGGGTGTGCAGGCCCGCGACCCGCTCGAACATCGCCAGGACCACGAAGGCCGAGCCCAGCATGATCAGCCAGGCGGCCAGCGTGACCTGACGTGGTCGGGCGGGACCGGTGGGGGATTCCATGGGGTCCATTCCATCAAGTCGTCGGTCAGACCGCGGAGAGGGTCAGTCCCTCGCCCTCGGAGGGCCGGTCCACCTGAACGCTACCCCCGTCGTTCACCTCGCCTCCGATCAGCATCCTGGCGAGCGGGTCCCCGATCGAGGTCTGGATCAGTCTGCGCAGCGGTCGCGCGCCGTACGCCGGGTCGAAGCCGGTCTCGGCCAGCCAGGTGCGCGCCGCATCGGTCACCGCGATGCTGATCCGGCGAACGGCCAGCCGCTTCTCGAGCAGCGCCAGCTGGAGGTCGACGATCCGGGTGAGCTCGTCCATCGTCAGCGCGTCGAAGAGGACGATCTCGTCGAGCCGGTTGAGGAACTCCGGCTTGAACGACGAGCGCACCACGCTGAGCACCGACTCACGCTTCTTCTCGGGGTCCAGGGTCGGATCGACCAGGAACGCCGAGCCGAGGTTGCTGGTCAGGATCAGCAGCGTGTTGCGGAAGTCGACCGTCCGGCCCTGCCCGTCGGTGAGCCGGCCGTCGTCGAGCACCTGCAACAGGATGTCGAACACCTCGGGGTGTGCCTTCTCGACCTCGTCGAGCAGCACCACGGAGTACGGCCGACGGCGCACCGCCTCGGTGAGCTGGCCGCCCTCGTCGTACCCGACGTAGCCGGGAGGCGCCCCGACCAGCCGGGAGACCGAGTGCTTCTCGGAGTACTCGCTCATGTCGATGCGGACCATCGCCCGCTCGTCGTCGAAGAGGAAGTCGGCGAGCGCCCGGGCCAGCTCGGTCTTGCCGGTGCCGGTGGGACCGAGGAACAGGAACGACCCGGTGGGGCGGTTGGGGTCGCTGATCCCAGCGCGCGAGCGGCGCACGGCGTCACTGACGGCGTTGACCGCCTGCCGCTGCCCGATCAGCCGCTCCCCGACGACCTCCTCCATCCGCAGCAGCTTGGCGGTCTCACCCTCGAGCATCCGGCCGGTGGGGATCCCGGTCCAGGCCTCGACCACGTCGGCGATCTGCTCCGCTCCGACCTCCTCACCGACGAGCGGCTCGAGGCCGCCGGCGTCGGCCTTCTCGGCCTCCTCCACGGACTTGATCTGCCGCTCGAGCTCGGGGATCCGGCCGTAGAGGATCTCGCTGGCCTTGCCGAGCTCACCCTCGCGCTGGAGCCGCTCGGCCTCGATCCGGAGCTGGTCGAGCTCTCGACGCAGCTCACCCTCGCCCTCGAGGCTCCGCTTCTCCTGCTCCCAGCGGGCCTCCAGCCCGCGCAGCTCCTCCTCGCGGTCGGCCAGGTCGGCACGGAGCCGCTCCAGCCGCTCGACCGAGGCCTCGTCGGTCTCCTTGGCGAGCGCGAACTCCTCCATCTTGAGCCGCTCCACGGCCCGCCGGAGCTGGTCGATCTCCTCCGGGGAGGACTCGATCTCCATCCGCAGCCGGGACGAGGCCTCGTCGATCAGGTCGATTGCCTTGTCCGGCAGCTGCCGCCCGGGGATGTAGCGGTCGGAGAGCGTCGCGGCGGCCACCAGCGCGGCGTCGGTGATCCGCACGCCGTGGTGGGCCTCGTACTTCTCCTGGATGCCGCGCAGGATCTGAATGGTGTCCTCGACGCTCGGCTCACCGACGAAGACCTGCTGGAAGCGGCGCTCCAGAGCCGGGTCCTTCTCGATCCGCTCGCGATACTCGTCGAGGGTGGTCGCGCCGATCATGTGCAGCTCACCGCGGGCCAGCATCGGCTTGAGCATGTTGCCCGCGTCCATCGCGGAGTCCCCGCCGGCACCGGCGCCCACCACCGTGTGCAGCTCGTCGATGAAGGTGATGATCTGCCCGCCGGCGTCCTTGATCTCCTCGAGGACAGCCTTGAGCCGCTCCTCGAACTCGCCGCGGTACTTCGCACCGGCCACCATCGCGGCCAGGTCCAGGCTCAGCACCCGGCGGCCCTTCAGCGAGTCGGGCACGTCACCGGCCACGACCCGCTGGGCGAGCCCCTCGACGACCGCGGTCTTGCCCACACCGGGCTCACCGATCAGGACGGGGTTGTTCTTGGTACGCCGGGACAGCACCTGCACCACCCGGCGGATCTCGGCGTCCCGCCCGATGACCGGGTCCAGGCGCCCGTCCTCGGCCGCGCTCGTCAGGTCGACGGAGTACTTCTCCAGCGCCTCGTACGTCGACTCGGCCTCCGGGCTGGTCACCCGCCGGTTGCCGCGAACCGCGGTCAGCCCCTCCCGCAGGCCCTGCTCGGTGAGGCCGGCGTCGGTCAGCACCTTCTGGGCGGAGCTGTCGGTGCCGGCGATCGCGATCAGCAGGTGCTCGGTGGCGACGTAGTCGTCCTTCATGCCGCTGGCCAGGTCGAGGGCGCCGGCCAGCACGCGGGTCAGAGCGGCTGAGGCGCCCGGTTGCTGGACCGTCGCTCCGCTCGCCGTGGGCAGGGCGGTCAGCACCGCCTCGGCGGCCCGGGTCAGCTGCTCAGGGTCGAGGCCGGCCTTGGTGACCAGGCTGCGCGCGGTGCCCTCCTGCTGGCGGAGCAGCGCAACCAGGAGGTGGATCGGCTCGGTGGCGCTGTGGCCGGCCGTCGTGGCGGACAGCTGCGCCGCCTCGATCACCTCGCGGCTGCGGGTGGTGAACTTTCCGGCGTCCATGGAGTCATCCTTCCTCGGGGAGCGTGGGACGTGGGGGCGGTGCGTACAGGCGTGGCAGCACCGTGATCGCGTCGTGGCAACCTAAACTCCGGATCATGGGGAGATTGCCGTTCTTCAAGCGGCCCGCGCCAGCGCCACAGGTCCTCGAAGCGACGCCCGAGCCCCCCGCCGCTCCGGAGAATGCCTGGATCCGCGTGCTGATCGTGGACGACCACGACGACGTCCGCGAGATGCTCGAGCTCAGCCTGCTCGGAGACGGCTTCACCGTGGTCGGGACGGCCGCCGACGGCCACCGAGCACTCGAGATCATCGAGGCGCACGAGGTCGACATCGTGCTGCTCGACCTGCACCTGGCCGACGAGAGTGGGCTGGCGATCCTCCCCGAGATCCGTCGGGTCAGCCCCTCGACGCGGGTCGTGATCCTGTCGGCGATCGGCGCGACGGCGATGACCGAGCGGGCCATCGCGCTCGGGGCGGTCGGCTTCATCGAGAAGGGCGTCTCACTGCGGAGCATCGCCCTGCACCTCAACCGGGTGGCGACCGCTCCCAAGACCGCGCTGGTGCGACCCTTCCCGCTCAACCGCGACTACCCCTGAGGGCCGGCGGCGGCACCCGGTCATGGGTGGCGGCGCCACACGACGAGGGCCTGTCCGGGAGTCGGCTGCCGCAGCACGGGCAGCTTGTTCGCCGGCTGCAACGGGTCGGTACGCCGCGTGCGCGCCCGGCGCAGCGCCTGCCGGGTCGCCTGCAGCTCGGCGACCAGCTCCTCGTTGCGGGCGGCGAGGGCGGCCGCGCGATTCTCGAGGTCGAGGATCCGGCGTACTCCCTCGATCCCGATCCCGGACGAGGTGAGGTCGGCGATCTCCCGGAGCAGCTCGATGTCGCGGTGGGAGTAGCGCCGACCGCCGCCGACGGTGCGCCCGGGGGTGATCAGGCCGAGCCGCTCGTAGGTGCGCAGCGTCTGCGGGTGCAGGCCGGTGAGCTCGGCCGCGACGCTGATCACGAAGACCGCGGCGTCCGGGCCGGGGGGCAGGAAGTCGCGAGGCATCACGCCTCACTCGTGAAGAGGTTGCTGCGCAACGGCTTGTCGGACATCGCGGAACGGTAGATCTCGAGCGCCCGGCGCGCTTCGTCCGGCAGGACCGCCGGCACGTGCACGGCGATGGTGACCAAGAGGTCGCCGGTCGTGCCGTCGGACTTGCGCGCCCCCCGGCCCCGGATCCGGAAGGTGCGTTCGTTCGGGGTGCCTGCGGGGATCTTCAGGGTCACCGCCGCGCCGCCGAGGGTCGGCACCTTGATCTCGGCGCCGAGCGCGGCCTCGTCGAACGAGACCGGCACCTCGAGCGTGAGGTTGTCTCCCTTGCGACCGAACAACCGGTGCGGGGCGACCTTGACGACGACGTAGAGGTCGCCCGCCGGGCCGCCGTTCTCGCCCGCGGCGCCCTTGCCGCGGACCCGGATCCGCTGCCCGTCCTTCACCCCCGCCGGGATCCGCGCCTGGATCGAGCGCGCCGAGAGCCCCCGGCCGTTGCCGTGGCAGGTCGGGCAGGGCTCGTCGTACACCAGCTGCCGGCCACCGCAGGCGGGACAGGTCTCGTTCATCGAGAACGCGCCACCGACCGACGCGACGACGAAGCCGGACCCCTCGCACTCCGGGCAGATGTGCGGGCGAGTGCCGGGCTTGCCGCCGGTGCCGGAGCAGTCGGGGCACGGGGCGTCCGAGGTCAGCCGGAGCGAGATCGTGACGCCCTCGAGGGCATCGGTGAAGCTGATCGTCGCCGTCGTCTCGACGTCGGAGCCCTTCTGCGGACGGCGCTGCTGGGGTCGGCCGCGGCCGGCGCTGCCACCGAAGATGTCGCCGAACATGTCACCGAAACCGCCGCCGCCCCCGGCCCGCTCGCGGAGCAGGTCACTCAGGTCGAAGCCGCCCGCACCGCCGGCGCCACCGACGCCCCCGCGGAAGCCGTTGCCGCCGTAGAGCTCGCGCATCTCGTCGTACTTCTTGCGCTTCTCGGGGTCGCCGACCACGTCGTAGGCCTCGGCGACCGACTTGAAGGTGTCGTGCTTGGCGGTGTCACCCGGATGGGAGTCAGGATGGTTGGCGCGCGCGAGCTTGCGGTAGGCCTTCTTGATCTCGTCCGCGGAAGCGTCCTTCTTCACGCCCAGCTGGGCGTAGAAGTCCTTGTTCGCCCAGTCGGCCCGCATGCCATCGGTCGTACTCATCCGTGCACCCCCTTCCTGTCTGCTGCGGTCCTGCGCGGCATGGCTACTCCGTCGTCGGGGCCGGAGCCTGCTGGTCGGTCTCGCCGGTCGGCTCGGCCGGTCCGGCCTCGCCGTCGACCGGGTCCACCACCAGCACCTGGGCGGCCCGGACGACGCGGTCGCCGATCCGGTAGCCGGCCTTGGCGATCACCTTGCAGGTGGTCACCGAGACCTCCGGGTCCTCACCGATGTGGCTGAGCGCCTCGTGCACGGTCGGGTCGAACGCGTCGCCGACGGCGCCGAACTTGGTCAGCCCCACGGCGGACACGATCCGCTCGAGCTGGTCGGCCACGGCCTTGAACCCGTCCTCGAGGGGCGCGTGGTCGCGCGCCCGGTCGATGGTGTCGAGCACCTCGGTGATCGGGGCGAGCGCGGTGTACGTCGCGTTCTCCCGGATCAGCTCGCGGTCCCGGTCGACCCGACGCTTGTAGTTGAGGAACTCCGCCTGCAACCGCTGCAGGTCGGCGGTCCGCTCGGCCAGCTCCATCTGCGTCACGGCGAGCTCGTCGCTCTGCGACATGGCGACCTCGTCGGACTCGACCTCGGTCTCGTTGGCCATCTCGGCCGCGGCGTCACCGAAGCCACCGGGGGTCCCCCCCACGGGGGGAGTCTCCGGAGCAGCCTGCTCCTCGGACTCCCCACCGGAGGTCACCCCGGGTCCGTCACCGAGTGGGTCGTGACGGGGATCAGTCACTTCGTCTCATCCTCGGATGCATCGCTGGGCGCCTCGTCCGACGCCTCGTCGACGATCTCGGCGTCGACCACGTCGTCGTCGTCCTCGCTGGTCGCGCCGGTGGTGCCGCCACCGGCTGCCTGCTCGGCCTCGGCAGCGGCGTACATCGCGGCGCCCATCTTCTGGCTGGACTCACCGAGCTTGGTGAGGCCGCCCTGGAGCTCCTCGACCGACGCCTCGGCGTTCTCGAGCGTGGCCTTCAGCGCGTCCAGATCGCCACGCACCTCGGTGGTGACGTCCTCGGGGATCTTCTCGGCGTTCTCCTCGAGGAACTTCTCCGTCGAGTAGACCAGCGAGTCGGCCTGGTTGCGCAGCTCCACGGCCTCGCGACGCCTGGCATCCTCCTCGGCGTACTGCTCGGCCTCCTTGACCATCCGGTCGATGTCGTCCTTGCTCAGCGCCGAGCCACCGGAGATCGTCATCGACTGCTCGCGGCCGGACGCCTGGTCCTTGGCGGAGACGTGGACGATGCCGTTGGCGTCGATGTCGAAGGTGACCTCGATCTTCGGGATCCCCCGCGGTGCCGGCGGCAGGCCGGTGAGCTCGAAGTTGCCGAGGCCCTGGTTCTGGGCCCACATCTGGCGCTCGCCCTGGGCGACCTTGATCT
>CAWGWW010000016.1:0-308623 GCA_963826415.1 uncultured Actinomycetota bacterium
GTGGAGGTCGACATCGTGTCGGTCAACATCAAGCCCCTCGAGGACCGCCTCGTCGTCAAGCCCCTCGAGGCCGAGCAGACCACGGCCTCCGGCCTGGTCATCCCGGACACCGCCAAGGAGAAGCCCCAGGAGGGCGAGGTCATGGCGATCGGTCCGGGTCGCATCGACGACAACGGCAACCGCGTCCCGCTGGACGTTGCCGTGGGTGACAAGGTCATCTACAGCAAGTACGGCGGCACCGAGGTCAAGTACGCCGGCGCGGAGTACCTCATCCTGTCCGCCCGCGACGTCCTCGCCGTCGTTTCCTGATTTTTCCTGAGCCGTGTCCCTGAGCGTGCGCCCCGGCGTCCGCCCGGGGGCACGGCTCGATCTCTTTGAGGAGAGCAATGCCGAAGATTCTTGAGTTCGACGAGAAGGCTCGCAAGTCGCTCGAGCGTGGCGTCGACGCCCTTGCCAACGCCGTCAAGGTGACGCTCGGCCCGCGTGGTCGCTACGTCGTCCTGGACAAGAAGTGGGGCGCGCCGACCATCACGAACGACGGTGTGACCGTGGCCCGTGAGATCGAGCTGGACGACCCGTTCGAGAACCTGGGCGCGCAGCTGACCAAGGAAGTCGCCACCAAGACCAACGACGTCGCCGGTGACGGCACGACGACCGCCACCGTGCTCGCCCAGGCGATGGTCCACGAGGGTCTGCGCGCCGTGGCCGCCGGCTTCAACCCGATGGGCATCAAGCGCGGCATGGACGCTGCGGCCGAGGCCGTCGGCGACGCGCTGCGCGAGGCCGCCCGCGAGGTGGACTCCAAGGAGGACATGGCGTCCGTCGCCACGATCTCCAGCCGCGACAGCGTGATCGGCGAGCTGCTCGCCGAGGCGTTCGACAAGGTCGGCAAGGACGGCGTGATCACGGTCGAGGAGTCCAACACCATGGGCACCGAGCTGGAGTTCACCGAGGGGATGCAGTTCGACAAGGGCTACATCTCGCAGTACTTCGTGACCGACCCCGAGCGGATGGAGGCCGTCCTCGACGAGCCGTACATCCTGCTGCACCAGGGCAAGATCTCGGCGATCGCCGACCTGCTCCCGCTGCTCGAGAAGGTCATCGCCGCCGGCAAGCCGCTCTTCATCCTCGCCGAGGACGTCGACGGCGAGGCGCTGTCCACGCTGGTCGTGAACAAGATCCGCGGCACGTTCAACGCCGTCGCGGTCAAGGCTCCCGCCTTCGGTGACCGCCGCAAGGCCATGATGCAGGACATCGCGACCCTGACCGGCGGCCAGATCGTGGCCCCCGAGGTCGGGCTGAAGCTCGACCAGGTCGGTCTCGAGGTGCTGGGCCAGGCCCGTCGCGTCGTGATCACCAAGGACAACACCACGATCGTGGACGGCTCCGGCGACGCGACCGAGGTCGAGGGCCGGGTCAACCAGATCAAGGCCGAGATCGAGAACACCGACTCCGACTGGGACCGCGAGAAGCTCCAGGAGCGTCTCGCGAAGCTCGCCGGTGGCGTGTGCGTGATCAAGGTCGGCGCCGCCACCGAGGTGGAGCTGAAGGAGAAGAAGCACCGCATCGAGGACGCCGTCTCCGCGACGCGTGCCGCGATCGAGGAGGGCATCGTCGCCGGCGGTGGCTCCGCCCTGATCCACGCCGTCTCGGTGCTGGAGAAGGACCTCGGTCTCACCGGTGACGAGGCCGCTGGTGTCCGCATCGTCCGCAAGGCGTGCGACGAGCCGCTGCGCTGGATCGCCGAGAACGGTGGTGTCGAGGGCTACGTCGTCGTCGCCAAGGTCCGCGAGGGCGGCATCGGCCACGGCTACAACGCCGCGACCGAGACCTACGGCGACCTGGTCGCCCAGGGCGTCCTGGACCCGGTCAAGGTCACCCGCTCCGCACTGGTCAACGCCACCTCGATCGCCGCGATGCTGCTGACGACCGAGACGCTGATCGTGGAGAAGCCCGAGGACGAGGAGGCGGCCCCCGCGGCTGCCGGTCACGGCCACGGCCACTGACCCGTCGTTCCTTGACGCCTGAAACGCGCCGACCCGTCGTCAATTGACGACGGGTCGGCGCGTTTTTCACGTCAACAAGCGACGGGTCGGCGTGGTGTTCAGTTGACGATGGGGTCGGCCACGCAGGCCGGGTCCAGCGGTGGGCGGTCGACGCCCTTGAGCAGGTAGACCGGTCGGTCCGCGCAGCCGAGGCCGTGCAGGTCGTACGCCGACTCCACGGCGCGCTGCAGCGTCGCGCCGGCAGGGTTCCCCCAGGAGTCGAACGGCGCCAGCTCCACGAACCACGTCGGCGCATCCGGCCCCGCGACCAGGGCGCTGAGCTCGGCGTACTGGGGGTCCAGGGTGCGCATCGGCAGGCTCCACAGGAACCGGTACGGCGAGTCGAGGCCGCTGGCGAACTGCAGGTCGGCCCGACCGCCGAACACCGTGAGCGTGTCGCCCGGGACGGCGACGGCTCCGATCGCCAGGCCGGTGTTCGCCTCGGTGAACGCCTGTCGTCCGGTCACGGCGAGGCCGACCCAGGCCACCATGGCCAGCGTCGACGAGACGACCGCCGCGACGACGACCCCGCGCATCGCGATCCCGCGACGCGAGCTGCGCCGGGCCAGCATCGCCGTGCACAGCGCGGCTCCCGGCACCAGCGGGAAGAGGTAGTCGCGCCAGTAGCTGCCGCCGACGGCCAGCGCGGCGAGGTCGACGACGAGCACCGCGAGGATGGCCGCCGTGACCGGTGGGTCCAGCCGCCACTCGTCGCGGAGGTGGACCAGGAAGCCGGCGATGATGAGCGCCAGCCCGGCGCCGAGGGCGACGAGGACCAGGACGAGGGCACGGGCCTCGACCGCCTCCGACTCGGTGCCGCTCAGCACCCGCGACGCGTCCACGCGGAACCCGAAGACCGCATAGGCCAGCGTCGAGAGCCGTACGCCGCTGGCCAGCGCCCACGCCATCGTTGCGGCCACCGGGAGCGAGGCCCCGACCGCGGCCGCCGAGCCGAGCCGAGCCAGGTCACGAAGCGTGATCCGCCGGGCGAGCCAGGAGGCGACCAGGAGCACGCCACCGAAGACCAGCCCGGCCACGAGGTTCTGCTTGAGGCCGAGGGCGAGCGTCGCCAGCAGCCCGGCTCCGAGGGCCAGCCGCGCGGAGGAGCGCTCCAGCGCCACCAGGGTCAGCGCGAAGCTGCCCATGATCAGCGGCAGGGCGAGCAGCTCGCCCTTCACCGCCACCGAGTCGACCAGGACGTTGGTGACCAGCGCAGCGACGGCCACCGCCGTCCAGCGCGCGGCCCGCTGCCCGGCCAGGTGCCGGGCGACGTACGCCGCGGTCAGCACGAGCAGGCCCGCCGCGAGCGCCCCCACGACCCGGATGAACAGCGGCCCGCCGATCCAGTCACACGCCTTGACGACGGCGATCAGCAGCGGCGGCCGGTCCACGAAGTAGGGGCCGTACATGCTGTCCGGCTGCGGCTGCCAGGCCCGCGCGACCATCAGGAAGCCGGCCTCGTCGGCGCGGATCGGGCGGGTCAGCCCCGGAAGCCGGAGCAGCACGGCGACCAGTGCGGCGATCCGTACGGTGGGCCGCGAGTTGACCAGCGCGAAGACCCGGCGCCCGAGCCGCAGCGGGGCCTGGGCGGTTCCGCGGACGGTCATGGGCCCAGCGTGACACCTCCGGTAGACGCGCGAGAGTCGTTGCGCCCCGGAAACATCCGCGACCCAGCCCGGCAACGTCGCTGCGTCAGGCTGGCGCCTCGACCCTGAGGAGGCGTCATGTTGTGGAGAGTTCGCACCACCCTGCCCGACCGTCCCGGCGCCCTCGCGGTGCTCGCCCAGACCTGCGGCAGGCTGGGCGTGAACATCCTCGGCCTGCAGATCTTCCCGGGCGTCGAGGCGGTCACCGACGAGCTGGTGCTGCGTACGCCGGAGGGCTGGGGGCTGCCCGAGATCGCAGCGCTGCTGGAGGGCTCCGGCGGGGTGGCGGTCAGCGCGGTGCGCTGCAGCGAGGTCGCCCTGACCGACCAGCCGACCCGATACGTCCAGGCCGCCAGGACGATCCTCGCCACCCCGACCTCCTTCCCGGAGGTGGTGGCCCAGCTCTTCGACGCCGAGGCCGACCCGGTCGCCGGCGAGCTCGCGCCGGTCCAGGACGTGATGGACATGGCCGTGGGCGACGTGCAGGTCCAGGTCCGGCGTACGGCGCCGTTCACCGCCACCGAGTACGCGCGCGGCTCGGCGCTGGCCGACCTGGTCTCCGACGTGCTCGCCCGGGGACGGACACAGCCCGCGCCACCCCGCCCGAGCCCCGCACCCGCGGGGGAGGCCCCCGACTACGTCGTGGGTGGCGACTCGGTGTGCGCGGTCTTCGAGGGGCGTCCGATCGGGAGCGCACTGCTGACCCTGCGGGCCGAGGAGCCCGGCGCGCTGCACGTGAGCCTCGGCGTCGAGGTGGCCTGGCAGCGCCGGGGGATCGGCACGCGGCTGCTCGTCGAGGCCGCCCGGGCCGCCCATGCCCGGGGCGCCGGGGAGATCGTGCTGACGACCCGGTCCGACAACCAGGCGGTGCTGCCGATGGTGCTCGCCTCGGGGCTGCGTGGCCGGATCCGGATGGCGGCCGACGTGCTCACCGTGCGCGTCCCGGTGCGCGAGCTGCGGCCCTCGCGCACGTGAGGCTCGGCCGCGTCGGGGCGACCGTCCGGCGCCGTTAGGATGGACGCGTGGAGCTCCCCGAGAAGTTCGCCGCCCTGGGCCTGACCTACGACGACGTCCTGCTGCTGCCGGGTCACTCCGACCTGGCGCCGACGGACATCGACACGACCTCGCGGCTGACCCGCGAGATCTCGCTCAAGGTGCCGCTCGTCAGCGCGGCGATGGACACCGTCACCGAGTCGCGGATGGCGATCGCGATGGCGCGCGAGGGCGGGCTGGGCGTGCTCCACCGCAACCTGTCGATCGAGGACCAGGCCTACCAGGTCGACCTCGTGAAGCGGACCCAGACCGGGATCATCTCGAATCCCGTGACGATCGGCCCCGACGCCACCCTGGAGGACCTCGACCGACGCTGCGGCGAGTACCGCGTGTCCGGGCTCCCGGTGGTCGACTCCGACAACCGGCTGCTCGGCATCATCACCAACCGTGACCTGCGGTTCACCCCGCTCGCGGAGTGGGCCACCACGAAGGTCGACGAGGTGATGACGCCGATGCCGCTGATCACCGGCCCCGGCAGCATCTCCCGCGACGAGGCGACGCTGCTGCTGCGCAAGCACAAGCGCGAGCGGCTGCCCCTGGTCGACGAGCAGGACCGCCTGGTCGGGCTGATCACGGTCAAGGACTTCGTGAAGTCCGAGCAGCACCCCTTCGCCTCCAACGACGGCGCCGGCCGGCTGATGGTCGGTGCCGCGATCGGCTACTTCGGGGACGCCTGGCAGCGGGCCACCACGTTGATCGAGGCAGGTGTCGACGTGCTGGTCGCGGACACCGCCCACGGCGACGTCCGGCTCCTGCTCGACATGGTGCGCAAGCTCAAGACCGACCCCGCGACCCGCCACGTCCAGGTGATCGGCGGCAACGTCGCCACCCGCGAGGGGGCCCAGTCGTTCGTCGACGCCGGAGCAGACGCGGTCAAGGTCGGGTTCGGCCCCGGCTCGATCTGTACGACGCGGGTGGTCACCGGCTGCGGCGTACCCCAGGTGACGGCGGTCCACGAGGCCTCGCTGGCCTGCGCGCCGGCGGGCGTGCCGGTGATCGCCGACGGCGGCCTGCAGCAGTCGGGGGACATCGCCAAGGCGATCGTCGCGGGCGCCGAGACGGTCATGATCGGCTCGCTGCTCGCCGGCTGCGAGGAGTCGCCCGGTGAGCTGGTCTTCGTCAACGGCAAGCAGTACAAGGCCTACCGCGGCATGGGGTCGCTCGGCGCGATGTCGAGCCGGGGCAAGAAGTCCTACTCCAAGGACCGGTACTTCCAGGCCGAGGTGACCAGCGACGACCACATCGTCCCGGAGGGGATCGAAGGGCAGGTCGCGTTCCGCGGCCCGCTGTCGGCGGTCGCGCACCAGCTGATCGGCGGCCTGAGCCAGTCGATGTTCTACATCGGGGCCCGCACCATCCCCGAGCTCCAGGCCAAGGGCCGATTCGTCCGGATCACCTCGGCCTCGCTCAAGGAGAGCCACCCGCACGACGTCCAGATGACCGTCGAAGCACCGAACTACACAGGACGCTGACATGACCGAGATCGAGATCGGCCGTGCCAAGCGCGCCCGACGCGCCTACTCCTTCGACGACGTGGCGATCGTGCCCTCACGGCGCACCCGCGACCCCGAAGAGGTCAGCGTCGCCTGGCAGATCGACGCCTACCGGTTCGAGCTCCCGGTGCTGGCCGCGCCGATGGACTCGGTGATGTCGCCGGCCACCGCGATCGCGTTCGGCCGCTTCGGGGGCCTCGGCGTGCTGAACCTCGAAGGTCTCTGGACCCGGTACGACGACCCGTCGGCGCTGCTGGCCGAGGTCGCCGGGCTGCAGGGCCTCGAGGCGACCCGCCGGATGCAGGAGATGTACGCCGAGCCGATCAAGGCCGAGCTGATCACCCAGCGGCTCCGCGAGATCCGCGACGCGGGGGTCTGCGTGGCCGGCTCGCTGTCTCCGCAGCACACCAAGGAGTTCGCGAAGGCCGTCGTCGACGCCGGGGTGGACATGTTCGTGATCCGCGGCACCACGGTCTCCGCGGAGCACGTCTCCTCCCAGGCCGAGCCGCTGAACCTCAAGGAGTTCATCTACGAGCTCGACGTGCCCGTGATCGTCGGCGGCTGCGCGACGTACCAGGCGGCCCTGCACCTGATGCGGACCGGCGCGGCCGGTGTGCTGGTCGGCTTCGGTGGCGGCGCCGCCCACACCACCCGCACGGTGCTCGGGGTGGCGGTGCCCATGGCCTCCGCCGTGGCCGACGTGGCCGCCGCGCGGCGCGACTACCTCGACGAGTCCGGCGGGCGCTACGTCCACGTGATCGCGGACGGGTCGATCGGTCGCTCGGGTGACATCGCGAAGGCGATCGCCTGTGGCGCCGACGCCGTGATGGTCGGCTCGCCCTTCGCGCGGGCCTCCGACGCGCCGGGTCACGGGTTCCACTGGGGAGCCGAGGCGCACCACGCCGAGCTGCCGCGCGGCCAGCGGGTCGAGTTCGACACCGTCGGCACGCTCGAGGAGATCCTCTTCGGGCCCTCGCGGGTCGCGGACGGCACGATGAACCTGATCGGTGCGCTGCGCCGGTCGATGGCCACCACCGGCTACACCGACCTCAAGGAGTTCCAGCGGGTCGAGGTCGTCATCGAGTGACCCCGAGCCACGGATCGGCGGCAACGGGAGGGCGCTACGTCGCCAGCAGGGCTCGCGCGTACGCCGCCTCGACGCTCAGGTCCACGTGCCGGACCAGCTCGCCGCCGGACCGCACGGTCACGGCGTAGCCGCCGGTGGCCGAACCCACCCGCTCCAGGCTCACGAAGGTCGGCCCGAGCAGCGTCCTCAGCTGGTCCTCGCGGGGTAGCCACAACGCGTCCGCGACCTCCAGGCTGTCGAGCGCCCACTCGGTCGTGCCGTTGAAGGCGAGCAACCGGGAGCCGTCCGCCGCCGGGCGTACCTCGATGACCATGTCGCTCACGAGGAACACCTCGTGGTCGAGGTCCCGCTCCGGCACGACGAACCGGTCGCCGGGGGAGGGGTCCCACACCACTCCGGCATCCCGCAGCGCTCGGGCGAGGGCGACGGTCAGCATGCATCGAGCGTACGCAGGACGTGGCATGCTCGGCCCGTCCGCAGAACTCTCGAGAACGGCAGCACGCCCATGAGCCCCGATCCCGTCGTCATCATCCACACCGACGGTGCGTGCATCCCGAACCCCGGCCCGGGCGGCTGGGGGGCGATCCTGCGGCAGGGGACTCACGAGCTGGACATCTGCGGTGGCGAGGCGGGGGAGACCACCAACAACCGGATGGAGCTGACCGCCCCGATCCGGGCGCTGGAGATGCTGAAGCGGCGCTCGGTGGTGGAGATCCACACCGACAGCACCTACGTGCGCAACGGGATCACGAAGTGGGTGGCCGGCTGGTCGCGAAACGGCTGGATGACCTCGGCGAAGCAGCCGGTCAAGAACGTCGACCTGTGGCAGCAGCTGCAGGCCGCCGTGGCTCGCCACGAGGTGGAGTGGCACTGGGTCAAGGGACACGCAGGGCACCCGGACAACGAGCGGGCCGACGAGCTGGCGGGCCGCGGTCTGCTCGAGGCCGTGGCGGCCGCCCGACTGCTTGACAGATAACGACTGTGTGTCAATCGTCTCATTGGCTACTGAGGGGTAGTGAGTGAGACCTGGGCCACCTACGCTGCATTTCATGAGCGCCTCGAGCCCCACCCCGTCCGGCGGTCCCCTCGTGTCCGGCCCGGCCGACCCGGAGTACGACGCCACCGCGTCGTACGCCCTGGAGCCCGGCTACGTGGCGGCGCTGACCACGCGGATCCTGGCCACGTCCGGCCGGACCGTGGAGCTGGGCTCGCCGCTCGACGGCGCGCCGCTCGCGCACATCCCGCAGTCCACCGACGAGGACGTCGCCGAGGCCTTCGTCCGGGCCCGCCGCGCCCAGGCCGCCTGGGCCCGGACCTCGCTGGACGAGCGGGCCGCGATGCTGATCCGCCTGCACGACCTGGTCCTCGACCGGCAGGACGAGATCATCGACCTGATCGTCCGGGAGTCGGGCAAGGCCCGCAAGCACGCCTTCGACGAGCCGTTGCACATCGCGCTGACCGCTCGGTACTACGCTCGCACGGCCCACGACCACCTCGACACCGAGCGCAAGCTCGGCGTGGTGCCCGGACTGACCCGGGTCGAGGTGAACCGGGTGCCCAAGGGCGTCGTCGGCATCATCTCGCCCTGGAACTACCCCTTCACGATGGCGCTGTGCGACGGGCTCCCCGCGCTGCTCGCCGGGAACGCCGTGGTCGCCAAGCCGGACGCCCAGACCATGCTCAGCGCGCTGCTCGGCGCCGAGCTGCTCGAGCAGGCGGGCTTCCCCGCCGACCTCTGGCAGGTCGTGGCCGGCCCCGGCTCCGAGATCGGGCCGGCAATCATCGGCCGGGCGGACTACATCTGCTTCACCGGCTCCACCGCCACCGGCAAGCTCGTGGCCCAAGGCTGTGCGGACCGGCTGATCGGCTGCTCCCTGGAGCTCGGCGGCAAGAATCCGCTGCTCGTGCTCCGCGACGCCGACCTGGAGAAGGCGGCCGAGGGCGCGGTCCGGGCGTCGTTCTCGAACGCCGGGCAGCTGTGCGTCTCGATGGAGCGACTGTTCGTGGCCGACCAGGTCTACGACCGGTTCGTCGAGCGGTTCGTCTCGCGCACCGAGGCGATGACCCTGGGCGCGACCCTGGACTGGGGCAACGACATGGGCTCGCTGATCTCGCAGGACCAGCTCGACACGGTGGTCGCCCACGTCGAGGATGCGGTCGCCAAGGGCGCCCGCGTGCTCACCGGAGGCCGGGCCCGGCCGGACCTCGGGCCGTACTTCTACGAGCCGACGATCCTCGAGGGGGTCACCCCCGACATGGCCTGCTTCGGCAGCGAGACGTTCGGGCCGGTGATCGCGCTCTACCGCTTCCACGACGAGGCCGACGCCGTCGCGCGGGCCAACGAGGGGGAGTACGGCCTCAACGCCTCGATCTACAGCCAGGACGGCAAGCGCGCCCGGGCGCTGGCCCGCGAGATCACGTGCGGCACGGTCAACATCAACGAGGCCTTCGGCGCCACCTTCGCCAGCATCGACTCGCCGATGGGCGGGATGCGGCAGTCCGGCATGGGGCGTCGCCAGGGCAGCGAGGGCATCCTGCGCTACACCGAGTCGCAGTCGGTCGCCACCCAGCGCCTGATCCGGTTCGGGCCGATGCTCGGCATGTCGGACGAGACCTACGCCAAGCTGATGACCGCGAACCTGCGCGTGATGAAGAAGCTCGGGCGGGCCTGATGGGCAGCAAGGATGCCGCGGGGACGACGGAGCAGCTCGACTACGACGTCCTCGTCATCGGGTCCGGCTTCGGCGGGTCGGTCACCGCCCTGCGGCTGACCGAGAAGGGCTACCGGGTCGGGGTGATCGAGGCCGGAGCCAGGTTCGCGGACGACGAGTTCCCGGAGACCTCGTTCGACGTCAGGAAGTTCATGTTCCGGCCGGAGATCGGCTGCTACGGCATCCAGCGGATCGATGCCCTGAAGGACTGCCTGATCGTGTCCGGCGCCGGGGTGGGCGGTGGCTCGCTGGTCTACGCGAACACGCTCTACGAACCGATGCCGGCGTTCTACACCGACCACCAGTGGAGCCACATCACCGACTGGAGGTCGGAGCTCGCGCCGTACTACGACCAGGCCAAGCGGATGCTCGGCGTCGTCGAGAACCCGCTGCGTACGCCGGCCGACGAGGTCATGCAGCAGGTCGCCGACGAGATGGGCGTGGGCGACACGTTCCACCCGACCCCCGTCGGCGTCTTCTTCGGCGGGCCCGCGCACGAGCCCGGGGCCGCGGTCGCCGACCCGTACTTCGGCGGGGCCGGTCCCGAGCGGAACGCCTGCATCGGCTGCGGCTCCTGCATGACCGGTTGCCGGCACAACGCGAAGAACACCCTGGTCAAGAACTACCTCTACCTGGCCGAGCAGAACGGCGCCCGGGTGCTGCCGCTGACCACCGTCACCCGGGTCGCCCCGCGCGCCTCCGGCGGGTACGACGTCCACGTCAAGTTCACCAAGGCCAGGAGCCGGCGACCTTCGACCACCCGGGTGCTCACGGCAGACCAGGTCGTCTTCGCGGCCTCCTCCCTGGGGACCCAACGCCTGATGCACCGGATGCGCGACGAGGGTCACCTGCCCCGTCTGTCCGCGCGGCTGGGCTTCCTGTCCCGGACGAACTCCGAGTCCATCCTCGGCGTGATGGCCCCCGATGTCTCGGTCGACTACAGCCAGGGCATCGCGATCACCTCCAGCTTCCACCCGGACAGCAACACTCACATCGAGCCGGTGCGCTACGGCAAGGGCAGCAACCTGATGTCGCTGCTGCAGACGGTCCTCACCGACGGGGACGGGCCGACCGCCCGCTGGCGCACCTGGCTCCTCGAGATGTGGCGGCAGCGGCGCAACCTCAAGGACTTCTACGACCTGCGGCACTGGTCGGAGCGGACGGTGATCGGGCTGGTGATGCAGAGCCTCGACAACTCGATCACCACCTACACCCGACGCGACCCGGTCACCGGTCGGCGCTACATGACCTCGAAGCAGGGGCACGGGGTGCCCAACCCCACCTGGATCCCCGCCGGCAACACGGCGGTGCGCGCGATGGCCCGCCTGCTCGGAGGCACCCCCAAGGGCTCGATCGGCGAGCCCTTCAACCGTCCGCTCACCGCTCACTTCCTCGGTGGGTGCGCCATCGGCGACTCCTCCGAGACCGGCGTGATCGACCCCTACCAGCGGGTCTACGGCCACCCGGGGCTCCATGTCGCGGACGGGTCCGCGATCACCGCGAACCTCGGCGTGAACCCGTCCCTGACCATCACCGCCCAGGCGGAGCGGGCGATGTCCTTCTGGCCGAACAAGGGCGAGCCGGACCCGCGTCCCCGCCTCGGGGCCGGCTACGAGCGGCTGCAGCCGGTGGCGCCGACGGCGCCCGCCGTGCCGCCGGACGCGCCGGCCGCACTACGCCTCCCGATCGTCGGTGTCAGTTGATTCGGAAAACTCGCAGAACTGTCTAGAACAGGGCGTAACCCGCTCCGATCGGGCTCGTTGAGCAAGCGGACCCAGCAGTAATGCTCCCTCCCAAGTAGCTGGGTCCCGCAGTCCAGGCAGCTGTCCAGCAGAGGCGTGGACGATCAGGGCCCGGCCACCCTCCCTCCCCGGCCGGGCCCTGATGCATTTCCTGGGGCAGTCCGTCGTTACGCTGGGGCCTCGCCGTACGCAGTCGGAAGGCAGCCCCGGATGTCCCAGTCGTCCTCCCCGCCCGTCCCCCCAGCCGGCGAGCACGAGTCGGTGCCGCACGACCTGGTCCTGGTGGTCGACTTCGGCGCGCAGTACGCCCAGCTGATCGCGCGCCGGGTCCGCGAGGCTCGGGTCTACTCCGAGATCGTGCCGCACACGATGCCGGTGGCCGAGATGCTCGCTCGCCGGCCCAAGGCGATCGTGCTGTCCGGCGGCCCGTCGTCGGTGTACGCCGCGGGCGCGCCGTCCATCGACCCGGCGATCTTCACGGCCGGGGTACCGGTCTTCGGCATGTGCTACGGCTTCCAGCTGATGGCCCAGGGCCTGGGCGGGGAGGTCGCGCACAGCGGGGCGCGCGAGTACGGACGCACCCCCGTGGCGGTCACCGAGCCCGGCACCCTGCTGGCCGAGATCCCGGCGCAGCACAGCGTGTGGATGTCGCACGGTGACTCCGTCACCGCAGCCCCCGCGGGCTTCACGGTGCTGGCGGCCACCCAGGTGACGCCGGTGGCGGCGTTCGAGGACGTCGCGCGGGGACTGGCCGGGGTGCAGTGGCACCCCGAGGTGATGCACACCGAGCACGGCCAGAAGGTGCTCGAGCACTTCCTGCACAAGATCGCGGGCTGCCGGCCGACCTGGACCATGGTCAACATCGTCGAGGAGCAGATCGAGCGGATCCGCGAGCAGATCGGGGAGACCGGACGGGCGATCTGCGGGCTCTCCGGCGGCGTCGACTCCGCCGTGGCAGCCGCGGTCGTGCAGCGCGCGATCGGTGACCGGCTCGACTGCGTCTTCGTCGACCACGGGCTGCTGCGCAAGGGTGAGGCCGAGCAGGTCGAGCGGGACTTCGTCGCCGCCACCGGCGTCAAGCTGCACGTCGTGGAGTGTGCCGAGCGTTTCCAGGCCGCCCTCGCCGGCGTCACCGACCCGGAGGAGAAGCGCAAGGTCATCGGCCGGGAGTTCATCCGGGTCTTCGAGGCCGCGGAGGCCGAGGTGCTGGGCGCTGCGGCCGACGAGGGCGACAAGGTCGCCTTCCTGGTCCAGGGCACGCTCTACCCCGACGTGGTGGAGTCGGGCGGCGGCCACGGCACGTCCAACATCAAGTCGCACCACAACGTGGGCGGCCTGCCGGACGACCTCGAGTTCGAGCTGGTCGAGCCGCTGCGGACGCTCTTCAAGGACGAGGTCCGCCTGGTGGGCGAACAGCTCGGTCTGCCCGCCGAGATCGTCTGGCGCCAGCCGTTCCCCGGCCCCGGCCTCGGCATCCGGATCATCGGCGAGGTCACCCGCGAGCGCCTCGACATCCTGCGCGAGGCGGACGCGATCGCCCGCGAGGAGCTGACCCGCGCCGGCCTCGACCGCGACATCTGGCAGATGCCGGTGGTGCTGCTGGCCGACGTGCGCTCGGTAGGCGTCCAGGGCGACGGCCGCACCTACGGTCATCCCGTGGTGCTGCGACCGGTCACGTCCGAGGACGCGATGACCGCCGACTGGGCCCGGCTGCCCTACGAGGTGATGGAGACCATCTCCACCCGGATCACCAACGAGGTCGCCGAGATCAACCGGGTCACCGTGGACATCACGTCCAAGCCGCCCGGCACCATCGAGTGGGAGTAGTCAGCCGGCGAACTCCTCGCTGAGCACGGCGTACGACGTGACGGTGCGGAAGCCGACCCGCTCGTAGAGCGCGACTCCCTCCGGGGACGACTGCAGCGTGACCAGTCGCGCGCCGCCCGCGAACGCCTCCGCGCAGGCCAGGCGGGTGACGTACTGCCCCAGGCCGCGCCGGCCCGACCGCGGACGGGTGCCGACCATGGTGACGACGGCGCCGTCACCGATCAGCAGCACGCTCGCCGCTGCGGCCGGCTCGCCGTCCTTCTCCACCACCCATCCGGCGCGATCGGGCGCGCTCAGGCTCGTGAGATCGGCGTACAGCGTCGCGGTGTCGGGCGGGAACGCTTCGGAGACCACCGTACGAAACCCGGCCAGGTGGTCCGGGTCGGAGACCAGGCGGGTGGTGCACCCAGCCGGCTCCGCCGGGACGTGCACCGGCTCGGTCAGGAGCATTCCCTGCAGCGTGACCACGGGTTCGAGCCCGGCCGCGGCGGCGGCCGGGACGAGTGCCGGGTCGTCGTGCGCGGGGACGATGAGGCTGAAGCCGTGGCGATGCTGCCGGTAGAAGTCCCGTAGCGCGGAGATCGCGGCCCGGGGCGACAGGTGCGGGGTCACCCGGAACGCCGTGTTGACGACGACCGGCGAGGGCGAGGTGCCCAGGCAGGCCAGGAGACCGTCCTGTTCGTGGATCACCGAGCCCGGCACGCTCCGGAACATGCGGCGGTAGCCCTCGTGCATGAGAGCGTCCGACCACGTGTCGAGATGGTGGCTCACGGTGTCCTCCCGGCCAGGCCCCCGACTTTCAGGCTACTGCGGGGAGCGGGCTCCGGGTCCGGGCTGCTGGTCAAGTTTCCCCGTAGGTTGGTCGCATGAGGACGCAGACCAGCAGGGGCAGCAGGTACGCCGGCCGAGGCTCTGTCGGGGGCCCGCGATGATCCGCGCCGTGCACCACCTCGACCTGTGGGTGAGCGACCCCGGAATCGCAGCGGGCGAGTGGGCCTGGCTGCTCGGGGAGCTCGGCTGGGAGGTGGCTGCCGCGGAGGGAGAGTCGGCGTCGTGGGCGCATCCCGACGGGACCTACGTCTTCCTCGAGCGCTCGCCGGATCTCGTCGACGAGCCGCACGACCGACTGCGTCCGGGCGTGAACCACCTGGCGTTCACGGTCGAGGACCGGGCCCTGCTGGACCGGATGCGCGCGGAGTCGTCGGCGCACGGGTGGCACGAGCTGTTCGCCGACCGCTACCCGCATGCCGGTGGGGAGCAGCACACCGCCCTGTTCCTGGAGAGCTCGGAAGGTTTCGAGGCCGAGATCGTCCTGGCCGACTGAGCGCCGCCCGCCCGTCTACCCCCTACGCCGAGTCGGCGTGAAGTTCCCGACACTTCACGCCGACTCGACGGGGTTCTTGGGGGACTTCACGCCGACTCGGGGGAGTTCTTGGGGCACTTCACGCCCGCTCGGCTGGGCTGTCAGCCGCTGAAGATGCTGTAGCCGCCGGGGCCGACGGCGAAGCCCACGATGATCAGCACGATGCCCCACAGCATCTGGCCCTTGAAGAGCTGCACGATGCCGGCGATGACGAGGATGACGGCGACGATCCAGAGCAGGAAGAGCATGACGACTCCTTTGGTGTGATCTGTCGGTGCGGTACCGACGTGGGTGACCTCCTACCCGGAACCGGCGGGCTTCACGCCTCCGCCACGGCGTCGGCGAGCAGGTCGATGTGCTCGGCGGCGAGGATGACCGCACCCACCAGGCTGGCCCGCTCGCCCAGCTCGCTGGCGAGCACCGGGGTCAGCGCGACCGAGTCGAGCGCGTGCCGGCGCAGGCCCATCCGGGCCGACTCGAGCAGCAGGTCGCCGGCCCGGGCCATGTCGCCTCCGATCACGACCACGGCCGGGTTGAGCAGGTTCACGATGCTGGCCAGGCCCCAGCCGAGGTGCAGTCCGGCGTCCTCGAAGGCGCGTTGCGCGGAGATGTGGCCGTCGCGAGCGGCCGAGATGATGTCGTCGAGCGCCGCGCCGGGCAGCTGGCCGGCCATCATCGACTGGATCGTCTCGGAGGAGCTGTACGCCTCCAGACAGCCCCGGCTGCCGCACCGGCACAGCGGGCCCTGGTCGTCCAGGGTCAGGTGGCCGATCTCCCCGGCGGTCCCGCTCGAGCCGTGGAAGATCCGGTTGTCGATGATGATGCCCGAGCCGACACCCGAGGAGATCTTCACGAAGATCGAGCTGTCGTGGCCACGGGCGACTCCCTGGCGGTGCTCGGCCAGGGCGCCGAGGTTCGCGTCGTTCTCGACATGGACCGGAACGCCGAACTGCTGCTCCGCCGCGACCCGGGCGTTCACGCCGTCCCAGCCGGGGAAGATGGAGGAGGAGCGGACCACGTCGTCGGTCACCGGCGCCGGCAGGCCCAGCCCGACGTGCTTGGCCGGTCCGAACCGGCCGGTCAGCTTTGCGAGCATGGCGCCGGCCATCTCCAGCGCTTCGGTGTGCGCGTGCCCGCTCTGGACCGGGCAGCGTTCCTCGCCGAGGAGGCGACCGGTGAGGTCGCCGATCGCGACGGCGACGTGGCTGTGTCCGAAGTCCACCCCGGCGACCAGGCCGGCGTCCTGGGCGAGCCGCACCGACGAGCCGCGCCGTCCGCTGCCGGGATCGGTCTCGACCAGGCCGGAGCCGGCGAGCTCGCGCACGATGTTGGAGACGGTTGCCGGCGCCAGGCCGGTGAGCCGCGCGAGCTCAGCCTGGGTGAAGGTCATCTCCTCCGGCGTCGCCTCGCCGGCACTGTCGCCTCGCAGCACGTCGAGCACGCGGTGCTGGTTGGCCGTCCGCAACGAGGCGGTCGACCCAGGGGCATGAGCCGCTGGGCGATCGGTACGTGGCTGGCGCATGCACGAACTGTGCATCTCGCAAGGTCTAGTCGTCAAGAGGTGATGGAAAAAGACGGCAACAGTGCGGCATGATCTTTTTTGCGTTCAGATCTTGACGACAAGCCTGTGACGTCCGACACTGGATCCGTCACTTGGGCCATCCGCGGCCCCTCACCCGAGGAGAGATACGTGTCCACACCCCTTCACCGCCTGGCAGCCCTGGGGGTTGCCCTCGTCATCGGGTCCACGGGCCTCGCGGCGTGCGGCGCCAACGACAGCACCTCCACCGACGGCGGCGACTCGAGCAAGACGATCGCCCTGCTGCTTCCCGAGTCGAAGACCACGCGCTACGAGACGTTCGACAAGCCGCTCTTCGAGGCCAAGGTCGCGGAGCTGTGCAGCGACTGCAAGGTGACCTACTTCAACGCCGACCAGGACGAGGCCAAGCAGAGCCAGCAGGTCGACACCGCCATCAGCCAGGGCGCCAAGGTCATCGTGCTCGACCCGGTGAACGGCGCGGGAGCCGGGGGCATGGTCACCAGCGCGCAGAACTCCGGCGCCCAGGTCATCGCCTATGACCGCTTCATCGAGGGCGTCGACTACTACATGTCCTTCGACAACGAGACCGTCGGCCAGATGCAGGCCCAGGCGCTCGTCGACGCGATGGGCGACAAGGGCGACATCCTGATGCTCAACGGTGCCCCGAGCGATCCCAATGCGGCCCAGTTCAAGGCCGGCGCGCACAGCGTCCTCGACTCCAGCGGCGTCACGATCCTCGAGGAGTACGACAACCCCGACTGGAGCCCGGAGAACGCCCAGCAGTTCGTCACCGACCAGCTGAGCAAGCGGGACCCCTCGCAGATCCAGGGCGTCTACGCCGCCAACGACGGCCAGGCCGGTGGCGTCGTCGCCGCCCTGACCGGTGCCGGCGTCAAGTCCGACGCGCTCCCGCCGATCACCGGCCAGGACGCCGAGATCGCCGCGATCCAGCGGATCATCGCCGGCGAGCAGGCCATGACGATCTACAAGCCGATCCCGATCGAGGCCGAGAAGGCCGCCGAGGTCGCGGTCGCGCTGGTCAACGGTGAGGACGTCGGCGAGACGACCGACTTCAACGGCGTCTCGTCGTTCATCTTCGACCCGATCGTGGTCACCCAGGACAACGTGGGCGACACCCTGATCGCCGACAAGTTCTACACGGTCGACGACATCTGCACCGCTGAGTACGCGGACGCCTGCAAGGCGGCTGGCCTCAGCTGATGAGTACCACGACGACGGAAGCACCGGTCAGGGACGTTGTTCTGTCCCTGACCGGGGTGAACAAGAGATTCGGTGCGGTGCAGGCGCTCACCGACGTCCACCTCGACGTGGCGGCCGGCGAGGTCGTCGCGCTCGTGGGGGACAACGGCGCGGGGAAGTCGACGCTGGTCAAGGTCATCTCCGGCGTCTACCAGCAGGACTCGGGCGACGTCATCTTCGCCGGGCGCAAGGTCTCCGTCGCCGGTCCCAGCCAGGCCCAGGCGCTCGGGATCGCCACCGTCTTCCAGGACCTCGCCCTGTGCGACAACCTCGACGTGGTGGCGAACCTCTTCCTGGGTCAGGAGCTGCACCACGGGCACGTCCTGGACGAGGTCTCCATGGAGAAGGAGTCGTGGCGGCTGCTGCGCACCCTGTCCGCGAAGATCCCGTCGGTCCGGATCCCGATCGCCGCGCTGTCGGGGGGTCAGCGACAGACCGTCGCGATCGCCCGCAGCCTGATCGGTGACCCGAAGGTCGTGATGCTGGACGAGCCCACGGCCGCCCTCGGTGTCGCCCAGACGGCCGAGGTGCTCAACCTCGTCGAGCGGCTCCGGGAGAACGGTCACGGCGTGATCCTGATCAGTCACAACATGGCCGATGTCCAGGCCGTGGCAGACCGGATCGTGGTGCTCCGGCTCGGCCGCAACGCGGCTGAGTTCCGCACCGAGGACGTGAGCACCGAGGACCTCGTGGCCGCCATCACCGGCGCCTCGGACAACGTGGTCGCCTCCCGTGCCCAGCGTCGTACGGACGCAACGGACGCGATCGACGCAGGAGACCAGGGAGGACAGGATGGCTGACACCGAGACGACCCAGTCCGCGGTCGCGGCCGACCTGGCCGACGAGCGCCTGATCAAGACCCAGGGGCTGGCGGGCTACGCCAAGCTGGTGGGCAACCGGCTCCGCTCCGGCGAGCTGGGCAGCCTGCCGGTGATCATCGGGCTGATCGTGATCAGCATCGGCTTCTACTCGGCCGAGTCGGTGTTCCTCTCCTCGCGGAACCTGGTCGCGATCAGCCAGTTCGCGGCGCCGACCGGGATCATCGCGCTCGGCATCGTGCTGGTCCTGCTGCTCGGCGAGATCGACCTCTCGGTCGGCTCGGTGAGCGGGCTCGCGGCGGCCTCGATGGCCGTGCTGGTCGTCGAGAAGGGCTACTCGATGTTCGCCGCGATCCTCGCGGCGGTCGCGATCGGCCTCCTGATCGGGCTGCTCTACGCCTTCCTCTACACCCGGATCGGGGTGCCGTCGTTCGTCTTCTCGCTGGCGGGGCTCCTCGGGTTCCAGGGCCTGCTGCTGTACGTGCTCGGCAAGAACGGCACGATCAACCTGCCGAACAACTCGTTCCTGGTGGAGTACACCCGGTTCAAGTTCGTCGGCGACACCGCGTCGTACATCCTGGTCGCGGGGATCGTGCTGCTCTACCTGGCCGCACAGGCCTGGGGGATCTACTCCCGACGCCGGGCCGGGCTGAGCGCCCCGGCGTGGCAGTTCGCGGTCGCCAAGACGGCGGCGCTGGCGATCGGGCTGGGCTTCCTGACCTACTACATCAACATCGACCGCGGCTGGAGCTACCTGTGGCTCTTCTTCGTGGCGCTGGTGGTGGTGATGGACCTCGCGCTGCGCAAGACCCGCTGGGGCCGGCACCTGTTCGCGGTCGGTGGCAACGTGGAGGCCGCCCGTCGGTCGGGGATCAAGGTGAACCGGGTCTACATCTCGGTCTTCTGCCTGTGCTCGATGCTCGCCGCGGTCGGCGGGCTGCTCGCCGCGGGGTTGCAGACCTCGGTGTCGCAGGCCAGCGGCACCACCGACACCAACCTCACCGCGATCGCTGCGGCCGTCATCGGCGGCACCAGCCTCTTCGGTGGGCGCGGTACGGCGTACTCGGCGCTGCTGGGCATCATCGTGCTGCAGGCGATCACCAGCGGCCTGAACCTGGTGAGCGTCGACTCGTCGGTGCGGTTCATGGTCACCGGCGGCGTGCTGCTGCTGGCCGTGGCGATCGACTCCGTGTCGCGGCGCGCCCGCTCCAGCAGCGGACGCGGTTGACCGGCTGAGCACCACGTCTCGAGACCACCCGTGCGCGCTGCGCGCGGGTGGTCTCGGTCTTTCCCGGGGACTCCGGTCAGCGGGTGGCGACGGCGCCGTACGTCGTGGTGCGCTCGCGCAACGGGCGACCGACGCCGTGCGCGATCTCGTGCAGCTCCTCGACCGTCTTGGCCGAGCCGTGCTCCGAGCCGGCCATCCGGGAGATGGTCTCCTCCATCAGCGTGCCGCCGAGATCGTTCGCACCGGCCCGGAGCATCTGCCGGGTGCCGTCCACCCCGAGCTTGACCCACGAGGTCTGGATGTTCGGGATCCGGCCGTGCAGCAGGATCCGCGCGAGAGCGTGGACCGCGCGGTTGTCGCGCAGGGTCGGGCCGGGCCGGGCCACGCCGGCCAGGTAGATGGGGGAGGAGGTGTGCACGAACGGCAGCGGGACGAACTCGGTGAACCCGCCGGTCTCGTCCTGGATCCGGGCCAGCACCCGCAGGTGCTGCACCCAGTGCCTCGGGTTGTCGACGTGGCCGTACATCATCGTCGAGCTGGACCGCAGGCCGACGCGGTGCGCGGTGCTCACCACGTCGATCCAGGTGCTGCTGGGCAGCTTGCCCTTGGTCAGCACCCAGCGCACCTCGTCGTCGAGGATCTCCGCCGCCGTCCCGGGGATGGTGTCGAGCCCGGCCTCGCGCGCCTTGATCAGGAAGTCCTCGACCGACAGCCCGGTGCGGGTGGCGCCGTTGACGATCTCCATCGGCGAGAAGGCGTGGACATGCATGTCCGGGACCCGTTGCTTCACCGCGGAGACCAGGTCGAAGTACGCGGTCCCGGGGAGCTCGGGGTCGATCCCGCCCTGCATGCAGACCTCGGTGGCGCCGAGCTCCCACGCCTCCTGGGCCCGGTCGGCGACCTGCTCCAGCGACAGGGAGAAGGCGTCGGCGTCTGTCCGGCGCTGGGCGAACGCGCAGAAGCGGCAGCCGACGTAGCAGATGTTGGTGAAGTTGATGTTGCGGTTGACGACGTAGGTGATCTCGTCCCCGACCACCTCGCGGCGCAGGTCGTCGGCCAGCCGGCAGACGGACTCGAGCAGGTCGCCCTCGGCGGTCATCAGCAGCAGCGCCTGCTCGTCGCTCAGCCCGGCCGGGTCCCGCTCCGCCGCCACCAGCGCCGACTGCCCGGATAGTCCGTGACGCAAGGGTCGTGGTTCCGGCGATGTCGCGGCCTTCTCGTCACGGACTATCCCGGCGCGGAGCTCGTCCCAGTCGCCGTACACGTCGTCGAAGTCGCTGCGGCGGTCGGTGGTCCGGCCGGTGGTGTCGACCTCGCGGTGCAGGTCGGTGCGGCCCGCGGCGACGAAGCCGCCGTCGGGCTCCTGCCAGGGCAGGCCGGTCGGGCGTACGCCGGGCAGTGCAAGCCCGTCGTCGGCGGCCAGCGCGGCGACGTGGGCCGAGATCCGGGGGTCGAGCCACGGCTCGCCCTGGCGGACGTACTCGGGATGGACGGTGAGCCGGGCCCGCAGCTCGAAGCCGCAGGCGGCGCTCACCTCGCGCAGCCGGTCGAGCGACGGCCAGGGCCGCTCCGGGTTGACGTGGTCCGGGGTCAGCGGCGAGACGCCACCCCAGTCGTCCACGCCGGCCTCGAGCAGGGCGCGGCACTCGCTCAGGTCGACCAGGTTGGGTGGGGCCTGGAGGCGGGCCTTCGGGCCGAGCACGATCCGGGTGACCGCGATCGTCGCCCGGAACTCCTCGAGACCCAGGTCGTCGGCATGGCGCATCGCGGTGTCCGGCTTGGCCCGGAAGTTCTGGACGATCACCTCCTGCACGGCCGAGAACCGTCGCGAGGTGGCCCGGAGCGCGAAGATCGTCTCCGCCCGCTCGGCCAGGGTCTCGCCGATCCCGACCAGCAGCCCGGTGGTGAACGGGATCGACAGCCGTCCGGCATCGTCGAGGACGCGCAGCCGGATGTCCGGGTCCTTGTCGGGGGAGCCGAAGTGAGCCTCGCCCTTCTCCTCGAACAGTCGCCGCGAGGTGGTCTCGAGCATCATCCCCATCGAGGGGGAGACCGGCTTGAGCCGGTTCAGCTCCTCCCAGGTCATCACGCCGGGGTTCAGGTGCGGCAGCAGCCCGGTCTCCTCGAGGACGCGGATGGCCATCGCCCGCACGTAGGCGAGCGTCGAGTCGTAGCCGGCCTCGTCGAGCCAGGCACGGGCCTCGGGCCAGCGGTCCTCGGGTCGGTCGCCCAGCGTGAACAGGGCCTCGAGGCAGCCCAGCTCGGCGCCCTTCCGGGCGACGTCGAGGATCTCGTCGGGGGAGAGGTACGGCGCCGGCAGCTTGCCGGGGACCGTGACGAACGTGCAGTAGTGGCAGCGGTCCCGGCAGAGCCGGGTGACCGGGATGAAGACCTTGGGGGAGTAGGTGACCACTCCCGGCCGGCCGGCGGCGACCAGGCCGGCGTCGCGGACCCGACCGGCCACCGTGCACAGCCGGTCGAGGTCCTCGCCCCGGGCGGCCAGGAGGACGGCCGCCTCCTCCACGTCGAGAGCGGCACCTCGCTCGGCGCGCGCCAGTGACCGGCGTACCTGCTGGGGGGTCGGCGCGTCGCTCATCGGGCTCAGGCTATCCGCGGCCCGGCCCGCCGCGGGTCTCGGTCCGGTCGCCGTGCCCTCTGCCGGGTCAGCGGGTCAGCGCCAGCTCCGACTCGTCGTCCGGTGCGACGACCTCGCCCTCGCCACGGTCGAGGCTGCTCGGCCACCAGATCCGGCCACCGAGGTCGAGGTTGATCGCGGTGACCAGCACCGAGCGGACGATCATCGTGTCGAGCAGCACCCCCAGCGCGACGGTCAGGCCGAGCTCGGCGAGGAAGACCAGTGGCAGCGTCCCGAGGACCAGGAACGTCGCGGCCAGGACGACGCCGGCCGAGGTGATCACGCCTCCGGTCGAGGTGAGCGCGATCAGCGAGGCCCGTCTGGTGCCGTGCTTCGGGGTCTCCTCGCGGACCCGGGTCATCAGGAAGATGTTGTAGTCGATGCCGAGCGCCACCAGGAAGACGAACGCGAACAGCGGGAACGACGCGTCGGCTCCCGCGAACCCGAAGACGTACTCGAAGAGCAGCACCGAGATGCCCAGCGCGGCGCCGAACGAGAGCACCACGGTGCCGATCAGGATCAGCGGCGCGGTCAGTGCCCGGAGCAGCAGGATCAGCACCAGCAGCACCACGAGCAGCACGACCGGGATGATCACCAGGTTGTCGCGGTTGGAGGCGATCTTGGTGTCGAGGTACACGGCGGAGAAGCCGCCGACCAGGGCATCGGCCCCCTCGACCTGGCTGACCGCGTCCCGGGCCGCCTCGACCTTGTCGAAGGCCTCCTGGGAGGCCGGGTCGCCGGTGAACCCGGCGGTGGTGAAGGCGACGCCGTCCGCGACGACCGGCTCGGTCGCCTCGGTGAGGCCCTCGACCGAGGCGAGCGCCTGGGTCACCTCCGTGGCCCGGTCGGCGTTGGCGACCACGAGGAGCGGCAGCGAGGCGTCCGACAGGCCGTGCTCGATGAGGGCGCGCTGGCCGAGCACCGAGCCGAAGTCCTTGGTGTACTGGTCCTCGGTGGCGAGCCCGTTGGTGTCGAGCCGGACCAGGCCGAGGCAGGCGATCACGAGCAGCGCACCGGTCACCGCCCACACGCGACGGGGGTTCCCGGCGATCCGGCTGCCGACCCGGGCCCAGAGACCGGTCCCGCTCGCTGGCGTCGAGCTGTACGCAGGCCGCTTGGGCCAGAAGATCCACCGGCCGACGATGACCAGCATCGCGGGCAGCAGCGTGACCATCACCAGGAAGGTGACGCCGACCCCGATCGCGACGACTGGGCCGAGGCCGGCGGTCGAGCTCATCTCGGCGAACATCAGGCAGAGCATGCCGAGCGCCACGGTGGCGGCACTGGCGAGGATCGCCGGCGCAGCCCGGTGCAGGGCGAACGCCATCGCCTCGTGCCGGTTCTCGTGCCGGCGCAGCTCCTCGCGGTAGCGCGCGACCAGGAGCAGGGCGTAGTCCGTGCCTGCGCCGATGACCAGGATGCTGAGGATCGCCTGGCTCTGGCCGTTGACGGTGAGGCCGGCGTACTTGGCCAGGAGGTAGACCAGGCCGAGGCTGGTGAAGAGACCGAAGACGACCGAGATGATCGGGAGCAGCCACAGCAGCGGGCTGCGGTAGGTCAGCAGCAGGATCACGATCACCACGCTGAGCGTGGCCAGGAGCAGGGTGCTGTCGATGCCGGAGAAGGCCTCGAAGGAGTCCGCGGCCTGACCTCCGGCCCCGGCGATGTAGACGTCGGCGCCGTCGATCTGGGCGATGTCCTCGAGGGCGCTGGCGGCGTCGGGCATGTCCTCCCAGCCGTTCTTGCCGAAGTTGAACGTCACGGCGGTCTGCAGCGCCTCTCCGTCGGCGGAGGGGAACGGTCCGAGGACCTGGCCCTCGACGCCGTCGAGCTGCTGGATCTCCGCCGCCTGGGCCTTCGCGGCAGCGAGGTCCTCCGGCGTGAGCCCGGAGGTCTTCTCGTAGACGACCAGGGTCGGGATCGCGTCCGGGTCCTGGAAGGGCGCCAGCTTCTCCAGGGCGCGGGTCGACTCCGCAGACGCCGGCAGCCAGGAGGCGGCTTCGTTGTTCTGCACGTCGGCCAGCTTGGAGCCGAACATCGCACCGGGTACGACGATCGCCAACCAGGCGAGGACGACGAGCCACTTGGTCACGGGGCCGGTCAGCTTGCCGGCGATCTGTCGATGCATGGGGCCAACTCCATCACGGGGCGGGGACGTTCTCCATCAGGGTTTCCCCTGATCGAGCCCCCGAGCCCGCCCCCAGCCTCGCAGGGCGGAGAATCGGTCCAGACCGGTCGAGTCGTCGCACCCCGTGGCTCAACGGACCGGCAGCTCCCCGGGCTGCGCGGCCGACGCGAGCTCGGAGGGCCACCAGGTGCGCGGACCGGCCAGGTAGCAGATCGCCGGGACCAGCAGCGAGCGCACGACCAGGGTGTCCAGGAGTACCCCGAAGGAGACGATGAAGGCGATCTGGGCGAGGAACATGAGCGGCACCACGCCGAGCGCCGCGAACGTCGCCGCGAGCACGACACCGGCCGAGGTGATGACACCGCCGGTGACCGAGAGCCCCTTCAGGATGCCGGGCCGGGTGCCCAGCCGCAGCGACTCCTCGCGGACCCGGGTCATCAGGAAGATCGAGTAGTCGATGCCCAGGGCGACGAGGAACACGAACCCGATCAGCACGGTCGAGGGGTCGCTGGCCGGGAAGCCGAAGACGTGCTCGAAGACCAGCGCGCTGACACCCATCGTCGCGCCGAAGGAGAGCACGTTGGCGAGGATGAGCAGCCCGGCGGCCGTCAGCGAGCGGAGCAGCAGCGCCAGCACCACGAAGATCACGAGCAGGATCGCGGGGATCACCACGGCGCGGTCGCGACCGGTCGTCTCGCGGGTGTCGAGCAGGGTCGCGGTCGTTCCGCCCACGAGGATCTCCCCGTCGACCTCGGCGAGGTCTCCGCGCAGGCGCTGCACGGTCTCGGTCGCGGCCTCGGTCTCGCTGCCGTCGGCCAGGTCGGCAAGCACGATGCTCCGACCGTCGACGCTGCGTGGCTGCTGGGGGTCGTCTGCGTCCGGGATCGGCGCGACCGGCGGCTGGGGGCCGTTGCTCTCCTGCGAGACGCCCTGGTCGTCTCCGATGACGTCGATGGCGGCACCCAGCTGGGCGGTGGGCACCACGATCACCAGCGGGCTGGCGGTGTCGGCGTCGAAGTGCTTCTCGAGCACGTCCTGGGCGGCGACCGACTCCTCGGCGGTGAGGAACAGGTCGGTCTGGGGGACGGGATCCTCGTCGAGGGTGAAGGCGAAGCCGGCGAAGATCGCCAGCACCACGGTGGTCACGGCGGCCACCGCCATGGTCCGATCGCGCACCAGCTGCGCGACGCGGGCCCACAGGCCCTCGGTGTTCGTGTGCTCTGAGCCGTAGGCCGGCACGAGAGGCCAGAAGGCCCTGCGGCCCAGCAGCACCAGCGCCGCCGGTAGGAAGGTCAGCGACACCAGCATGGCGGCGGCGACTCCGATGGCGCCGACCGGGCCGAGGCCCCTGAGACTGGCCAGGTCGGAGAGCAGCAGGCACAGCAGGCCCAGGATCACCGTCACCCCCGAGGCGCCGATCGGCTCGAGGACCGCGCGCAACGAGACGCGCATCGCCTCGTACTTCGACTCCCGGTCGCGCAGCTCCTCGCGGAAGCGGGCGACCAGCAGCAGCGAGTAGTCGGTGGCGGCGCCGATGGCGAGGATGAAGAGGATGCCCTGGCTTTGGCCGTTGAGCGCGATCAGGTCGGCCGACGCAAGGGCGTAGATCAGGGCAGCGGCGATGCCGAGCCCCAGGATGGACGAGAAGAGCACGACGAACGGCAGCACGGGCGTGCGGTAGACCACCACGAGGATCACCAGGACCACGCCCAGCGCCACCAGCAGCAGCAGCCCGTCGATGGCGGCGAACGCCGCAACGAGGTCGGCAGTGATGCCGCCCGGCCCGCCCACGTAGGCAACCAGCCCGGCCGGCACGTCGTCGAGCACCACCCGCATCTCGTCCACCGCCTCGACGATCGCGTCGCCGTCGCTGCCTCCGAGCTGGACGACGAGCTGGGCGGCCGCACCGTCGTCGGAGGGGATCGGACCCTGCACCCGGGCGACGCCGTCGAGCTGGCCGAGCTCCTCGGCGTACGCCGCGATGGCCTGGTCGTCGGAGCCCACGAGCCCGCCTGCGCGCTCGAAGACGACGGTGGTCGGCGTGGTCTGCTGCTCCTGGAAGCCGGTCAGGGTCTCCAGGACCTGGGTCGACTCGGCGCTCTCGGGCAGGAAGGACGCATTGTCGTTCTCCTGCACGTTGCCGAGCTGGCCGACGAACGAGCCGAGCGGACCGCCCACGAACAGCCAGACGAGCACGATCAGCAGTGGCCAGACCCAAGGTCGCTTCATGGGAGCAGTCTGCCGATCAGCCTGCCGAGACGGGCACCTGCCCCGTCGGTCGGTGCTGGGGCCGATGCGTGAGCAGGTGCTCCATGAGCGGCCCGGGTGATCAGATCCCGAGCCCCCGCCCGATGATCTCCTTCTGGATCTCGGTCGTGCCGCCGTAGATGGTCTGCACGCGGCTGTCGACGTACGCCTTCGCGATCGGGTACTCCATCATGTAGCCGTAGCCGCCGTGCAGCTGCACGCCCTGGTCGACCAGCTTGTTCTGCAGCTCGGTGGTCCACCACTTGGCCATCGAGGCCAGCGAGGTGTCCACCTCGCCGCGGTTCAGCCTCAGCACGCAGTCGTTGACGAACACCCGGGCGATGTGGACCTCGGTTGCCATCTCGGCGAGCAGGAACCGGTTGTGCTGGAACTTGCCGATCGGCCGGCCGAAGGCCTCCCGCTCCCGGGCGTAGGCCAGGCAGAGCTCGAGCACGTGCTCACAGGCCGCCACCGCGATGGCGGCGATCGAGATCCGCTCCTGGGGCAGGTTCACCATCAGCGACACGAAGCCGGAGCCCTCGTCGCCGAGGCGGTTCTCCTTGGGCACGACGACGTCGGCGAAGAAGAGCTCGGCGGTGTCCTGCGCCTTGAGCCCCATCTTCTCGAGGTTGCGGCCGCGCTCGAAGCCGGGCATCCCGGACTCGACGACCAGCAGGCTGATGCCCTGATGGCCGGCGTCCGGGTCGGTCCGTGCCACGACGACGACCAGGTCGGCCATGATCCCGTTGCTGATGAAGGTCTTCGAGCCGTTGAGGACATAGTGGTCGCCCTGGTCGACGGCGCTGGTCCGGATCCCCTGGAGGTCGCTGCCCGCGCCCGGCTCGGTCATCGCGATCGCCGAGATCAGCTCGCCGCTGACCAGACCCGGGAGCCAGCGGGCCTTCTGCTCGGCGGTCCCGAGCTGGCTGATGTAGGGGACGATGATGTCGGTGTGCAGGCCGAAGCCGAGCCCGGTGGCCCCCACCTTGGTGATCTCCTCGGCCAGCACCATGTTGTAGCGGAAGTCCAGGGTCCCGGCGCCGCCGTACTCCTCGTCGACGTCGAAGCAGAGCAGTCCCTGCTTGCCCGCCTGGCGCCACACGTCGCGGGAGACCTGGCCGTCGCGCTCCCACTGCTCGTGGAAGGGCACCACCTCGCGGGCCAGGAACGCGCGCGCGGTGGACCGGAAGTCCTCGTGCTCCTGCTCGAGGATCGAGCTGCTCACGACACCCATTCCTTGACCTGTGCGATGGTCGCCGCCGGGTCCTCGGTCGCGGGCGTCACCTGCAGGCTGGTCACCCCGGCCTCGCGGAAGGCCTCGATCCGCTCCCGGACGTACGACGCGGGGCCGACCAGGTTGCCCGCCTCGAGCCACTCGAGGGGCACCTTCGCCTCGGCGTCCCGCTTGTTGCCGTTGAGGTAGAGGTCCTGGATCTCCGTGGCGGCCTGCTCGTAGCCGTAGGAGCAGGCCAGGTCGTTGTAGAAGTTCTTGCCGCGGGCGCCCATCCCGCCGACGTACAGCGCGTACATGGGGCGCATCAGGTCGAGCCGGTCCTTGACGTCCTCGCCGATGGCGACCATGCCACCGGCCGAGATCTCGAGGGGAGCGAGCGTGTCGGGGCGCTTGGCTGCGCCCGCGGCCAGCGACGCGCCCCAGACGTCGTGGGCCTTCTCCGGGTGGAACAGGAACGGCAGCCAGCCGTCGGCGTACTCCGCGGCGCCGGCGACGCTCTTCGGGCCGAGGGCGGCAACGAACAGCGGGATGGCCGGGCGCTCGGGCTTGTTGAGCAGCTTGAGCGGCTTGCCCAGGCCGGTGCCCTGGCCCTCGGGCAGGGGGAGCTTGAAGATGCCGTCGTTGACCAGGGTCTCGCGGCGCAGGCCGCGGCGGATGATGTCGACGATCTCACGGGTCCGGGCGAGCGGCTTGTCGTAGGGCACGCCGTGGAAGCCCTCGATCACCTGCGGGCCGGAGGCGCCGAGGCCGATCACGGCCCGGCCCCCGGAGACGTTGTCGAGGCCGGCGGCGGTCTGCAGCAGGGCGCCGGGGGTGCGCGAGTAGACGTTGAGGATGCCGGCGCCGATCTCGACGGTCTCGGTCTTGGCGGCGAGGTAGCCCATCAGCGTGGGCGCGTCGAAGCCGTAGGGCTCGGCCACCCAGATCGTGTCCAGGCCGGCCCGCTCGAGCTGCGCCACGTGGTCGGCGCTCTCCCGGGGGTTCCCGGCGTAGACGAGCGGCATCGAGAGCTTCATGTTTCCCCTTGCTCCGGGTGGGCGCCCGAGTCGGTGCTGGGCGTCGGAATCGTGACAGAACCACTGTCACGATAGCAAGGGAGTCCGGTGCGTCCCGGCGGCTGTGGCGGGGGTGGGATCATCGCTGCACCACCCGAGCAGGAGCTGTCAGGAGAACGCATGACCTTCCATCGCATCGCCGTCGTCGGCGGCACAGGTCCTCAGGGCAAGGGGCTGGGCTACCGGTTCGCCCGGCACGGCCACGCGGTGGTGCTCGGCTCGCGAGCAGCGGAGAAGGCGGCCGCGACCGCCGACGAGGTCACGGCTCGGCTGGCGGGAGTCGCGGGCGCCGGGTCGGTGACCGGCGCGGCCAACGCGGACGCCTGCGCGGAGGCGGACGTCGTACTGCTGGCTGTGCCGTACGCCGGCCACGACGAGCTGGTCGGGGCCCTCGCGGAGGGCGGGTGCCTGACCGGGAAGGTGGTCATCTCGTGCGTGAACCCGCTCGGCTTCGACAAGCGCGGCGCCTTCGGGCTGGTCGTCGACGGTGGTGAGGGGTCGGCGGCGGAGTCGGCCCAGCGCCTCGCGCCCGAGGCGACGGTGGTCGGGGCGTTCCACCACGTCTCAGCGGTGACGCTGTGGGGCGACGACGACTTCCTGGCCGAGGACGTGCTCGTCTGCGGCGACGACAGGGACGCCAAGGCGGTCGCGATGGGGCTGGCCCGGTGCGTCACCGACCGGGACGGGCTCGACGCCGGGAAGCTTCGGCTGGCCCGCCAGCTCGAGCCGCTGACCGCCGTACTCATCTCGATCAACCGCCGGTACAAGACCCACTCCGGCATCCAGATCTCAGGCGTCGACCCGTCGCTTGTTGACGCCTGAGACCCGCCGACCCGTCGCTTGTTGACGCCGAGTCGGCGCGACCCCCGTCAACAAACGACGGGTCGGCGCCAATTTCGCGTGAACAAGCGACGGGTCGGCGTGAATCTGCGTGAACACGCGACGGGTCAGTGCTTGCCGTTCCAGGAGTCCCAGAGGGCGGCGTAGGAGCCACCGGCGGCGACCAGCTCGTCGTGCGAGCCGAACTCGCTGATCCGGCCGTCCTCGACCACCGCGACCCGGTCCGCGTCGTGCGCCGAGAAGAGCCGGTGGGCGATCGCGATCACGGTCCGCCCCTCGAGTACGGCGGCCAGCGAGCGCTCCAGGTGGCGCGCGGCCCGCGGGTCGATCAGCGAGGTGGCCTCGTCGAGCACCAGCGTGTGCGGGTCGGCCAGCACCAGCCGGGCCAGCGCGATCTGCTGGGCCTGCGCCGCTGTCACGGCGCGACCGCCGGAGCCGACGACGGTGTCCAGGCCGTGCGGCAGTGCGTCGACCCAGTCCAGGGCGTCGACGGCCGCGAGCGCGCCACGGATCTGCTGGTCGTCGGCGCCGGGCGGCGCGGCCAGCGCGAGGTTCTCGCGGAGGGTGCCGACGAAGACGTGGTGCTCCTGGGTCACCAGCGCGACGTGGCCGCGCAGCTCGGCCAGCGGCAGCTCGACCAGGCCGACCCCGCCGACGGTCACCGACCCGGTGCGGGGCGGGTGGATCCCGGCCAGCAGCCGGCCGAGCGTGGACTTCCCGGCCCCGGACGGACCCACCATCGCGATCCGCTCACCCACCCCGACGGACAGGTCGACGCCGTGCAGGACGTCGCGGCCGTCGACGTAGGCGAAGCGCACGTCGGCGGCGTCGATCTGCTCGCCGTCCGGAGCCGCCCCGGTCACCTCGCGGTCGTCGGGCACCTGCGCGACGCCGAGCAGCCGGGCCAGCGACGCGGCGCCCATCTGCAGCTCGTCGAGGATGGACACGATCCGGTCGACCGGGTCGATCAGCATCTGCACGTAGAGGGTCGCCGCGGTCACGTCACCGAGCGAGACCTGCCCCTGCGTGTAGAGCCAGCCACCGAACAGCAGCGTGGTCACGGTCGGGATCAGGTAGGCGATCTCCATGCTGGGGAAGAACACCGTCCGCAGGTACAGCGTGTAGCGCTCGGCGGCGTACGACTCCTTGATGTCGTCATCGATCGCCCCGATCCGCTCCTCGGCCAGGCCGAGGGCCTCCACGGTGCGCGCGCCCTCGACGGTCTCGGTCAGCGTCGCGTTGATCGCGGAGTACGACGCGCTCTCGCGCAGGTAGCCGGCCTTGGCGCGGGCGAGGTACCACCGCAGGCCGACGACCAGCGGCGGCAGGCCGAGCAGGCACGGCAGCGCCACCCACCAGCCGACGCTGAGCGCGGCGGCGAAGGTGAGCACCGCGGTGACCGCCGCGATGGTCCACTCCGGCAGCGCCCAGCGCACCGACCAGCCCAGCTGGTCGACGTCGCGACTGGTCCGGGTGAGCAGGTCGCCGGAGCCGGCCGACTCGACGACCCCGACCGGAAGCGCCAGCGCATTGCCGACGAAGTCCTCGCGCAGCTGGGCGAGCACCTGCTCGCCGAGCACCTGGCTGACGTAGCGGGCGTAGCGGGTCAGCAGCGTCTGGGCCAGCAGGAAGCCACCGAGCAGCAGCATGATCCGGTCGACGTGCCCGACCGTGGTCCCGGTCTCGACGGCCTGCACCAGGTCACCGATCAGCCGTGGTGCGGCCAGCGCGGCCAGCGCGGCGAGGCCGTGCAGGGACAGCGCGCCCCACAGCAGCCGCGGGTGGTCGCGCGCGATCGAGGCGGCGTAGCGGCGTACGGCGCTGCCGTCCGCGACGGGCAGCATGGTCCCGACGCTCATCGGGTCACCTCCAGCGGTACGTCGCCGGCCGAGGCCGCGACGGCGCGCGCGCTCGCGGGCACCGCGGTCTCGCGGGTGACCACGGCGCGGTACGCCGGGTGCGTGTCCAGCAGGTCGCCGTGCCGGCCGGTGGCGATCACCCGGCCGTTCTGGAGGAAGGCGACCTGGTCGACGGCGTCGAGGACGAGCGGGCTGGAGCTCACCACGACCGTGGTCCGCCCGGCCCGCTGGGCGCGCAGCCGGGACGCGATCCGCGCCTCGGTGTGCGCGTCCACGGCCGAGGTCGGCTCGACCAGGACCAGGATCTCGGGGTCGCTGGTGAGCACCCGGGCGAGGACCAGGCGCTGGCGCTGGCCGCCGGAGAAGCTGCGGCCGCGCTCGGCGACCAGGCTGTCGAGGCCGTCGGGCAGCGCCTCGAGGATGTCGTCGGCCGACGCGGTGTCGAGCGCGCGGTCGACGATGTCGGCTCGAGGGCCGGCACCCGTGCCGGTCACGTCGAGGCGGTCCCGCAGCCGGCCCGAGAACAGCACGCTCCCGGTGTCGGAGACCACGATCCGGCGCCGGACCTCCGCACCGAGCAGCGAGGTGAGCGGCACCCCGCCGAGGCGTACGTCGTCGTCGGGGACGGGCGCGCACAGGCCGAGCCGGTCGGCCAGCTCCGCCGACTCGTCGGGCTGGTCGCTGACGATCGCCACCAGCTGCCCGGCAGCCACGTGCAGCCCGCTGCGGACGTCGAACAGGTCCGAGCCGGGCGGCGGCGACGGCGCCACGATCTCGGGGTCGGTCACGTCCGGGGTCAGCGAGAGCACCCGGCACACGCGGCGGGCGGAGACCAGGCCGCGGATCAGCTTGTTGGCGTACTCGGTCGCGGTCCGCAGCGGGATCATCAGGAACGCGGCGTAGCCGTAGAAGGCGACCAGCTCACCGGGAGAGATCCGGCCCTGGACGGCGTACCGCGCACCCAGCCACACCACGATCACGACGAAGACCCCCGGCAGGAAGACCTGCAGGGCGTCCAGCAGCGACTGGAGCTTGGCGACCTCGACGCCGGCCCGACGGGTGTGCTGGGACTCGCGGCGGTACCGGTCGTGGAAGACCTGCTCGCCGCCGATCCCGCGCAGCACCCGCAGCCCGCCGACGATGTCGCTGGCGGTGTTGGACAGCTCGCCCATCAGCTCGCGCTGGCGCATGCTGCGTCGCTGGAGCGGGGCGAGCAGCGGACCGACCATCAGCATCAGGACCGGCACGCCGATCAGCACCAGCAGTCCCAGCGTCACCGAGGTCTGCAGCAGGATCACCGAGACCAGCAGGAACGACACGATCGCGCCGGCGAAGCGGGCGCTGACGTCCATCACGTTCCCGAGGTGGGACAGGTCGCTGGTGCCGATCGCGACCACCTCGCCGGTGGAGACCTTGCGGGACAGGGTGCCACCGAGGCGGACGGACTGGCGGCCGACCAGCTGCACCGTGCGGTACGCCGTGGTGAGCCAGTTGGTGACCGCGAACCGGTGGCGCATGATGCCGCTGACCGCCTGGACGAGGCCGATGCCGAGCATGACGGCAGCCCACGTGGTCAGCTCGTCGGTGTTCTTGGCAGCGATCCCCGGTCGATGGCGAGGCCGATCACCGCCGGCATCAGGGCCTGCGTGCTCATCCAGACGATGCCGAAGAACATCCCGGCCGCCAGGGTGTGCCACTGCCCGCGCGCGAGCCACCACAGGAAGCGGCCGGGGGAGCGGTGGTCGGCCACACCGGGGTGATCGAGAGGAAGGGTGCGCACGGGCAAACGGTACGGACTGCCGCCCCCCGGGGCGAATGCTTATCGGCAGCGCCTCGAGGCTCGGTCGCTCAGCCGTCCAGACCGCAGGAGCTCCGGGCGAACGCGATCGCGTTCGAGGCGCCCTGCGGGGGCCATCCGGAGCACCAGCTGGCCGGGCCTCCCGTCCAGCGTCAGCCGGACCAGGAACGCCGTGCCTCCGGCGGCCTCCATGAAGACGTGGTCGTCGCAGCGGGCCGGTCGTACCGGCAGCTCGATCCGGCGGACCGGGCCGTCGCTCCGGACCCGGACCTCGGGGGTCCAGCCTGCGGGTCCGGCCGCCCCGAGCAGCGGGGTCCCGCCGACCGAGTCGATCCGGAGCACGTGCCCCGGCACGCCGCGCGGACGGACCACCAGCGTCAGCCTTCCGGTGCTCCCGGCGCCCGAGGCGTCGGCGGGGACGGCGTCGGCGAAGTCGGAGCCGGGCCACCCGCCCGACGGCGAGCTCGAGGCAGCGCGCGGCGACGTAGCGGGCCACCACGTCGTTGTCGTCGGTGACCGGCAGCCGGGTGCGACGCCCGTCGTGCACCACGACGAGCACCCCTGCCCGGTGCTCCCGGGTGTCCTCCACCGGGTCGCAGGCCGGTCGCCGGGGCAGGGGCAGCGGGTAGCCGCGCTCCGAGCGGGACGGGTCGAGGCGCAGCCGCTCGCCGGTGAGCGGCCCGCGGAACCGCGGGTCCAGGTAGCGGATCCTGGTCGGCGTGACGTCTCGGCGCGTGTCGTTGGCCAGCCACACCTCCATCCGGCCGAGCGCCGCGTCCCGGGAGGACTGGCGCAGGTCAGCGAGCAGACGGCCGCTGGGCGGCCCGGGCGGGGGGAGCTGGACCGGGGAGAGCGTGGGCACGCTTGGCGCGGGAGGCGCAGCCTCGGGAGGGGTGCCGCCGCCGCTGCAGCCGGACAGGACGGCGGACAGCAGGAGCCCGGTGGCCGCCGTGCGCCACCGGTTACGCAGGGTCATCGACCAGCCGGAACGGGGGCTGCCCCGAGCTGCGACCACCAGCACCGAGCGGCCGCCGCCGAGCTGTCCTTCGTGCGCATGGCCCATTCTGGACCTCAGAGGCCCAGTCCGTCGATCACCTCGGCGCCGGGGACCAGCGCCAGGGCGGAGCCGGGCAGCAGCAGCTTGGAGCGGCGTACGCCCGAGCCGACGATCGCGACCTCGATCTCCGCCACTCGCGCGTCGACCAGCAGCCGCCAGTGCGCCGGCAGGCCGAGCGGGGTGATCCCGCCGTACTCCATGCCGGACTCCTCGACCGCCCGCTCCATCGACAGGAAGGACGCCTTGCGCACGTCCAGGGTCCGCTTGACCAGGGCGTTGACGTCGGCCCGCGTGTCCGCGCGGACGACGCACGCCGCGACCCGCTCCTCGCCGTCGCGCCGCCCGGCGACGACCACGCAGTTCGCGCTCGCCGTGAGCGGCACGTCGTACGCCGCGGTCATCGCCGCGGTGTCGGCGAGCTCGGGGTCGATCTCCACGACGGAGACGTCCGCCGAGTGCGGCCAGGTGCGCAGCAGCTCCTCGACCGGGGTCGCGAGCAGGTCGGGTCGCTCGAGGGCAGGGAGCGGGACCAGGGTGCCGAGGTGCGGGAGGCTCACGTCACCATTCTGACCCGGCCCGATGAGCTTAGCCCTCGGGGAGCAGCAGCCAGGCCACCACGTAGGCGACCGCGACGGTGCCGAAGCTGAACACCGCGCCGACGGCCGTGATGATCCGGACCAACGTCGGGTCGACGCCCAGATGGACGGCGATCCCGGAGCAGACACCGGCGATCATCCGGTCGTCGGTACGTCGCACCAGCTTGCGCTGGTTGCCGGGCTTGCTGGGGGGTGGGCTGGGTGCTCATCGGGTCTCCTGCGGGTCGGTGGTTCGTCGGTGGGGGTGTCGGTCTGCTGGTCAGTCTGGGGGAACGGCTCGTGGTCCGCGGGCGTGTCCACCCAGCCGTCCACCCGGGGTGGGGTCCGGCTGGCTCCCGGCCGCGGCCGCTCAGCGTGCTGGCGAGCAGGCCGGCGACCCCGGCCAGGACCCACGGCACCGGCAGCAGCCAGCGGATGTCGTCGCCGGTGACGGCGTCGGCCTGGACCAGGGCCCAGATGCCGACCAGTCCGAGGAAGGCCAGCCCCATCACCAGGTGGCCGATGTTGAGCGGGTGCCGGGCGAAGCGCCGAGGAGCCGGCTGCGGCGGGTTCATGGTCTGGAACATGGGCTCTGACATGGGCTGGGTCATCACTGGTGCACCTCGATCTCTCCGAAGTTGAGCTCGCTGACGATGGTGAGGTCCGGCGCGTCCAGCCGGTCGCCCATGGACCGGGTGTCCGACACGTCGATCCCTTCCGACTTGTGGCCGAAGAGCATGATGCTTCCGGGCCCGTTGACCACAGCTCGGGCGGTGACGTCGAGCTCGGTCGGGAGGATCACCTCGAGGTGCCCGAACTGGCCTCGCACCACGATGGTGCGACCGTCCAGAGCGTCCAGGTCGCTCACGTCGGTGAGGTCAAGCACCAGCTCGCCGACGCCGAGCTCGTAACGGTCGAGGACGGAGGAGGCGGAGGTCGGGGTCTTGGCAAGTACGGTGCCTTCCCACTCATCGGCCACCGTGGTGGCGGCCAGGACGAGCGTCGCGACCAGCCCGACCAGGATCAGCCCACCGCCGCGGCCGAAGCCGGAGGCGACGAGGAGCATCACGCCGACGATCGCGACCGCCAGTGCGGGGTAGGCCGAGGCGACCACCGGAGCGCCGGCGATGTCGACGATGCTCAGCACGCCGATGCCGAGGGCGACCAGCGCCAGCGTGAAGCCGAACAGCACGGGCCCCCGCTGGGTCGCCGGCCGAGGCGGGGGTGCGGGCGCGTACGGCGGGTAGGGGCCGTAGGGCTGGCCGGGTGCGGCGGCGTACGCGGCAGGAGCCGCCTGCATCGCGGTGGGCGGCTGGCCGGCCTGGTCGCGACGATCGCGTCGGCTCAGCAGCAGCACCACGAGCAGGGCGATCACCGCCAGGGGCCAGGGGAACCAGAAGGCTCCCCAGGAGTCGCCGATCAGGGCCAGCGCGGCCAGCACCCCGGCGATGATCAGTGCCACCGAACGGTTGCGCTCGTCGAGGCCGAAGGGAGCCTTCTCCGAGCTCTCTTCGGGGACCAGCAGCCAGCAGGCGGCGTAGAGCAACAGTCCGGCGCCGCCGAAGAAGACCAGCACCACGAAGGTCACCCGGAGCACCAGGGGGTCGACGTCGAGGTGCCTGCCCAGACCGCCGGCGACGCCGGCGATCTTGCGGTCGGTCACCGAGCGGCGCAGCCGGCCCAGGTCGCGGACCTCTTCGCCGGTGACCCGAGGTCCGGTCCCCGGGGCCTGGTCGGCCGGTGGCGGGTACGGGCGTCGTACGAGCTGTCGTACGGGGGCTGCTGCGGTGGGGGACTCGGTGTCGTGGACATGACTCCATCCTGTGGGCTGGAGGGCGTCGGGACCATCGGGGACGACCCTGATCCTGAGCGGTCCAGCCCGCCGCGATCTCAGGGTCGGGCCGGGGTCGCTCCTCATGGTCGGGCGGGCCGCCCTGTGTGACGATTGACCCCTCATGAGCAGCGCATCCACCTCCACGGGGAGCACACCCGGGGTCGCCGGGCCCCACCCGGCCATCCCGACGGTTCCCGCCGAGGTGCGCCGAGCGACCCGCGACACCCAGCAGCCGCTGATCGGCGGCGTCGCGGCCGGACTGGCCCGGCACCTCGGTCTGCCGGTCCTCTGGCTACGGGTCGGGTTCGTGTGCGCCGCCCTCCTCGGCGGGTTGGGCGTCGCCCTCTACGCAGGGCTCTGGCTGGTGCTGCCATCTGACTCCCGCTTCGAGCGCCATGCGCCCGGTCTCGAGAGTGCGACCCGCACCGGTCGCCGGCCGCGGCTCACTCGCAGGCTCGCCGACGCCGGCCCGGTCGTGGCCCTCGCGGCCCTCGCCCTCGGGGTGGTGCTGCTGCTCCAGGCGATCCTCGGCAACGCCCAGGTGTACTGGCCCCTCGTGATCGGGCTGGTCGGGGTCGGCCTGCTCTGGCGACAGGCGGACGAGGCCCAGCGGGAACGCTGGCTGGACACCACCGGACGGATCGACCCGCTGCGGGTCGTCCTCGGCGACCGCGGGTGGGCGTCGTACGCCCGACTGGCGGCCGGGCTGGCCCTGGTCGTCACGGCCGTCGCGCTCTTCTCGGCGCGCAGCGGCACGCTGGCGATGGCCCGCGACGTGACCGTGGCGGCGCTGCTGGGCGTCGTCGGGATCGGGATCGTGGTCGGGCCGTGGATCTACCGGCTGGCCTCCGACCTCACCGCCGAACGGGCCGAGCGGGTACGCACCCAGGACCGGGCGGACGTCGCCGCCCACCTGCACGACTCGGTGCTGCAGACCCTGGCCCTGATCCAGAAGAACGCCGAGGACGCGCCGACCGTGGCCCGGCTGGCGCGCAGCCAGGAACGCGACCTGCGCGCGTGGTTGTACGTCGGCGAGTCCAGCGACGAGAGCACCCTCGCGAGCGCGCTGCGCGGCGTGGCCGCCGCCGTCGAGGACACCCACGGGGTGTCGGTCGACGTGGTCAGCGTCGGCGACTGCGCCCTGGACGATGCGCTGCGCCCGCTGGTGGCCGCTGCTCGCGAGGCCGTGACCAACGCCGCCAAGCACGCCGGCACCGGCCGCGTGGACGTCTACGCCGAGGTGACGCCGGGTGCGGTCGACGTCTTCGTCCGCGACCGTGGTGTCGGCTTCGACCCGGGTGCCACCGCATCGGACCGGCTCGGAGTCCGGGAGAGCATCATCGGCCGGATGCAGCGCCACGGCGGCACCGCCGAGGTGCTGTCCGCACCGGGCAACGGGACCGAGGTGCGGCTGCGGCTGCCCAGGTCCACTCAGGAGGAGCAGCATGGCTGAGGCAGCAGCGCGTCCAGCGGACCAGCCCGGACCGGGCCCGATCTCCGTGGTGATCGTCGACGACCACGCGATGTTCCGGCGCGGCGTCCGGGCCGAGCTCGAGGGCTGCGGCGAGGGTGTGGTGGAGGTGTGCACGGAGGCGGCCGACGTCGACGAGGCGGTCGCCGCGATCGCCCGGCACCACCCCGACGTGGTGCTGCTCGACGTGCACCTGCCGGGCGGCGGCGGGGCCGAGGTGATGCGGCGTACCGCCGTGACCGGCGGCTCGCCCGCGACCCGCTACCTGGCCCTCTCGGTCAGTGACGCGGCCGAGGACGTGATCGGCACGATTCGCGGGGGAGCCCGGGGCTACGTCACCAAGACCATCACCGGCCCCGAGCTCGTGGCGGCGATCCAGCGGGTGGCCGAGGACGACGCGGTCTTCTCGCCGCGGCTCGCCGGCTTCGTGCTCGACGCCTTCGCCGGGTCGATCGAGGTGTCGGCGGCCGACGAGGACCTGGACCGGCTCACCGAGCGGGAGCGAGAGGTGATGCGGCTGATCGCGCGTGGCTACTCCTACCGCGAGGTGGCCAAGGAGCTCTTCATCTCGACGAAGACCGTCGAGACCCACATGTCGAGCGTGCTCCGCAAGCTCCAGCTCTCCTCCCGGCACGAGCTGACCCGCTGGGCCACGGACCGCCGCCTGCTCTGAACGGGTTGTCGCCTGGACCGCCAGCGGCATCAGGTGCGCGGCGGCCAGTCCCGCACACTCGGTTCACCAGGCGTCGCCGGGCCGGTCCTCGCAGGTCACCTCGACGCCGAGATCGGGGACCACCGACGGATCGGGGCGCAGGATCATCAGCCCGCCATGGTCCCCGTCCGGGACGATGCCCGCCGCCGTCCGGGTGAACGAGAGCCCACGCCACTGTTCCCACCCCAACAGCTCGTAGAAGCCCGTGGCGCGTCCGGTCGACAGCAGGGCGACCGGCCAACGAGCGGAGATCTCCGAGTGGAGTCTGCGCATTGTTCGACGGCCGATGCCCTGGCCCTGATGCTCCGGATCGACCGCAACGGCTTCGACGTAACCGACCGCGCGCCAGGGCCCGTCTCCGAACCTGATCGGCCGAGGCACGGCGCTCGCGTGGCCGACCAGACCGTCGCCGTCTCTGACCAGCACGTGCACGCCGCCGTAGGCATGGTCGGCGTCCTCGTCGGTGAAGCGGCTGCCGAACGCCCGGTCCCACAGCCCCCGAAGGGCCAGCCGGGTCGTCGGGTCGATCTGGCCACTCTCGAACACCACGAGGTCCACGGCCGCCAATCTAGGCGCTCGCCGGCGGAGGCCTCGCGGAAGTGGGCGAGCCCTCCCGGGCGGGTCACCGGTCAGGAGAGGTGCGCGCTCCAGCGCTCGTCGATGCGGCCGACCCGCCAGATGGTGACCGACACCGCCCACGTGAGCACGAAGAGCAGCACGATGCCGTAGCCCAGGTGGTCCAGCGAGATGGCTCCGATGGCCCCCAGCGGACCCGTGGTGACGCCGGTCTTGTCGGCCAGCAGGCCGAGCAGCTCGATGCTGCCGATGATCAGGGCGACGGCGACCGAGAGGGCGGTCACCGTGATGTTGTAGTAGATCTTGCGGACCGGCCGGGTGAACGCCCAGCCGTAGGCAACGGTCATGAATGCGCCGTCCAGGGTGTCGAGCAGGGACATGCCCGCCGCGAAGAGGATCGGCAGGGTCAGCACGGCCCACCACGGCAGGCTCGCGGCGACGGCGCCGCCGGCGATCACGAGCAGCCCGATCTCCGAGACGGTGTCGAAGCCCAGGCCGAAGAGGAAGCCGGTCGGGTACATGTGCCACGGCTTGGTGACGGCCCGGGTCACCCGGCCGAGGATCCGGTTGAGGAAGCCACGCTTGTCGAGCTCGCGGTCCAGCTCCGCCTCGTCGTACTGACCGGTGCGCATCTCGCGGAAGACGCTGACGATGCTGATCAGGGCGGCGAGGTTGATCAGGCCGATCAGGATCAGGAAGATCCCGCTGATCGAGGTGCCCCAGACCCCGGTCACCTGCTGGAGCGTGGAGCCCTCGTCGGAGATCCCGCTGGCCAGCGCCCGGACGCCGATCGCGATCAGCAGCACCATGACGAAGACGACCGAGGAGTGCCCGAGGCTGAACCAGAAGCCCACGCTCATCGGGCGCTTGCCCTCGGCCATCATCTTGCGGGTCACGTTGTCGATGGCGGCGATGTGGTCGATGTCGAAGGCGTGCCGCATCCCGAGGGTGTACGCCGTGAGCCCGAGACCGAGGCCGAGCGCCTTGCCGCCGTACTCGTGCGGGGCGACCACTCCGAACAGGAGGGCACCCCCGAGCACGTGCAGGAAGAGCACGAAGCCCAGCGTGCGGACCAGGCTGCCCTTCTCCTCGGTCGACAGGGGTCGCCGCGCGGGGCGGTCGATCGTCGTCGGGGTCACCGGACAATCCTAGGCACGCGAGATTCGCACTTGCAAGGAATGTGCAACAAGCGCCCGAGGTGGCGGACCCCTACGCTCTGCGCATGGAGACCCTGCGCCTGGTGCTGCTGTTCCTGCACATCCTCGGCTTCGCGGCCCTGATCGGTGGACTGCTCGCCCAGGGGGCGAGCCCGGAGAAGACGGTCAACTCCGCGATGCGGGACGGCATCGGCACGCGTTCCTTGCCGGCCTCCTGCTGGTCGGCGTTCTCGAGGCCGGGGACGACCGGTCAACCACGCGAAGATCGGGGTGAAGTTCGCGATCGGCCTGGTGCTCCTGGTGCTGGTGATGGCGAACGCCCGCAAGGAGCGGATCCCGCAGGGACTGTGGGTCCTGATGCTGCTGCTCGCCGTGACCAACGTCGGCGTCGCGGTGTTCTGGTCGCCCGTTCACGCCTGAGATTCGTCGCCGCGGGCTGATCGGATCGTCCGCAGTCGGATCGCGATGGTCAGACATTTCACTGCTCGGAGTTCAGGGTCGGGTCGATCGGGGTAGGAGCCTTGTCACGTTCCCCTGGTCCCCCTTCACCCCCGAGAAGTGAGGACGACTCATGAACGACCTGTTCATCGACGGGAAATGGCGATCCGATCCGACGGCGCCACTCGTGACATCCACTGTCCGGCCGACGGCCGCCACGTCGCCACAGTCAGCGAGGCCACGGCCGAGGAGCCCTCGCCGCAGCGGTCGCCGCCCGCAGTGCCTTCGACAACGGCTTGGCCGGACACGCCCGCGCCCGAGCGGGCGGCGTTGCTGCGCCGCGTCGCCGACCGGCTGGTGGCCGAGAAGGAGGACGTCGCCACCCTGGAGGCGCTCGACACCGGCAAGCGGATGGTCGAGGCCCGGATCGACGTCGACGACATCGTGTCGGTCTTCCGGCACTTCGCCGACCTCGCCCAGGCCGACGCGGGCAGGATGGTCGACGCCGGGCAGGCCGACATCGTGAGCCGGGTGTGCACGAGCCGATCGGCGTCTGCAGCCTGATCACCCCGTGGAACTTCCCGCTCCTGCAGACCTCCTGGAAGGTCGCCCCGGCCCTCGCGGCGGGCAACACTTCGTCCTCAAGCCGAGTGAGCCACCCCCTCGACCGCGATCTGGTTGTGCCGCACGCTCGCCGACGAGGGGCTGCCGGACGGTGTCGCGAACCTGGTGTCGCGGCGGGCGACCGCGTCGGCCCGACCCCTCCGAGGCGCGGAGGTCGACCTGGTGTCCACCGGCGGCCTGTTGAGCGGTCGTCGGGTGATGGCCGCGCCCGCTCCCACCGTCGAGAAGGTGGCCCTCGGAGCTGGGCGGCAAGAACCCGAACGTCGTCTTCGCGGACGCCGACCACGAGATCGCTGGACATGGCGCTGACCACGATCTTCCTCGACTCCGGTCGGGTCTGCTCAGCCCGCTCGCGACTGATCCTCAGGAGTCGATCCCCGACGAGTTCGTCGACGAGCTCGTGCGCCCGGCCGGCCAGATCCGCTCGCCGGCCCCTTCGACCACGACGCGAGACCGGGCCGCTGATCAGCGCAGCCATCGCGACAAGGTCGGGAGTACGTCGCCGCCGGCCTCGCCGAGGGCTCCGTGCTCCGGGTCGGCGCCGCGCCGCCCGAGGGTGCGGCGTACGACAACGGCTACTTACCTGCCCACGATCCTCGACCGGTGCGACGCCGACATGTCCTGCGTGCAGACGAGTCCTTCGGTCCGGTGCTGACCGTGGAGACCTTCACGGTAAGGACCGGATCGCGCCGAGCAGGCCGCGGTCTCGCTGGCCAACGACACGATCACGGGCCGCGGTTGCGTGTCGACCGGACGCCGGCGGGCCGAGCGGGTCGCCGCCCGGCTCCGGCACGGCATGAGCTGGATGACGACTACCCCCCACGTGGCCCGGCCGAGTGGGCGGCACAAGCAGAGCGGCATCGGCGGGAAGATGGACTGGCCGGGCTCGCGGAGACCGCACACCAAGCACATCTGGCACCACACCCGCCCTGAGCCGCAGGGCTGGTTCCCCAAAGGATGCGTGAGGACATGACGGACCACTTCGACTACGTCATCGTCGGCGGTGGCTCGGCCGGGTCGGCCCTTGCCAACGGGCTTTCGGCCGACCCGGGCCTCGTTGCTCGTGCTCGAGGCCGGGCGCCGGACACCAGGCTCATCCCTTATCCACATGCCGGCCCCGCTGCCCTACCCGATCGGGGACCGCTTCTACGGCTGGAAGCCCGAGTCCGAGCCGGAGCCGCACATGGGCGGCCGCCGGGACACCACGCCCGCGGAAGGTCTCGGGGGCCCCTCCAGCATCGACGGATGACTCCCAGCGGGCCAACCCGCTCGACTACGCGCCGGGGCGCGCGAGGCCGGCCTGGAGCCGGACTACGCCCGGCTGCCCTACTTCAAGCGGAGGAGACCACGACCGCCGGTGCCGACGCGTGGCGGCGGCTCCGACCGCTCGTCCTGGCGCGCGGCCCGGCGGCTCGGCGATCTTCGGGGCCTTCTTCGAAGCGGTCCAGCAGGCCGGCCAGCCGGACCGATGACGTCAACGGCTACCGGCAGGAGGGGTTCGCGAAGTTCGACCGCAACGTCCACCGCGGCCGCCGGCTGTCCGCGAGCCAGGCCTACCTGCATCCGGTGCGGACCCGTAAGAACCTCACGATCCGGACGCTGGCGCACGTCACCGGCCTACGCACGCAGGGCAACCGCGTACCGGCGTCGACTACGTGCGCGGCCGCGCCGCCGCCGTCTCCGCTGGCGAGGTGATCCTCTGCGGCGCCCCGATCAACTCCCGCCGCTGCTGCAGCCGCCCGGGAGCGGAGCGGCCGCCCTCCGCGCAGCCTCGGCATCGACATGATCGCCGAACTGCCGGCATCGGCGCGACCTGCAGGCCCACCTCAGGGTCTCCGTCCAGCACGCCGCCAAGCAGCCGGTCTCGATCACGCCATGGCTGAAGCACCGGCGCGAGCCCCGGATCGGCGCCGAGTGGCTCTTCTGCGCCGCGGCGTCGGCGCCTCCAACCGCTTCGAGCCGACAGTTTCATCCGCAGCAACGACGAGGTCGAGTACCCCAACCTGATGTTCCACTTCCTGCCGATCGCGATCCGGTACACGGCACCCGCCCGCAGCCGAGCACCGCTACCAGGTGCACATCGGCCCGATGTACTCCGACGTGCGCGGGACGCTCAAGATCAAGAGCCGCGACCCATCGAGCACCCGGCGCTGCAGTTCAACTACCTGTCGACCGAGCGCGACCACCAGGAGTGGATCGAGATGGTCCGCGCGGCGCGGCACATCCTCGAGCAGCCGGCGTTCGCCGCGTTCTCCGGCGGGGAGATCTCGCCCGGACCGTCGTCGAGACCGACCAGGAGATCCTCGACTGGGTCGCGGAGGACGCCGAGACCGCCCTGCACCCCTCGTGCACCGCCAAGATGGGGACGGACGGCGACAGCGTCGTCGACCCCGCCTCGATGCGGGTGCACGGCGTCGAGGGCCTGCGCGTCGTCGACGCCTCGGTGATGCCGTTCGTCACCAACGGCAACATCTACGCGCCGGTGATGATGCTGGCCGAGAAGGCGGCCGACCTGATCGCCGGCAACACCCCGCTCGCGCCGCTCGACGTGCCCTACTACCGGCACGGAGCCGGGATGCCGCTCTACCCCGAGGGCGACCCGCGCAACGACGCCGTGGCCGGCACCGTCCGGGGGAGCAACCAGCCCGCCGGGACCATGGGAGGCCGGTCATGAGCAGCGTCGACCTCAGCGACGCCGACCTCGAGACCCCGGCCAGCCGGATCAACCTGCCAGTCTTCGTCCCGGCCGCGGTCGTCGCGCTCGCGGTGACCCTGTGGTGCGTCGTCGCGCCGGATCACGCCTTCCGCACGCTGGAGAGCGTCGTGGGCTGTGTCTCCGCCTGGTTCGGCTGGTCCTCGTCGCGCTGACCACCGCGGTGCTGGTCTTCGTGGTCTACCTGGGCTTCTCGCGCTACGGGGCGGTCAGCCTGGGCCCCAGCACTCCAAGCCGGAGTTCTCGACGGGCGCCTGGGCCGCGATGCTGTTCGCGGCCGGGATCGGCACCGACCTGATGTTCTTCGCGGTCTACGAGCCGGTGACCCAGTACCTCACCCCGCCCTCCTCGAGGGCGAGACCGTGACGCCGCCCGCGAGGCGACCGTGTGGACGCTGTTCCACTACGGGATCTCCGGGTGGGGCATGTACGCGCTGATGGGCATGGCGCTGGCCTACTTCGCCTACCGGATGAACCTGCCGCTGGCGGTGCGCTCGGCGCTCTTCCCCCTGATCGGCAAGCGGGTCGACGGCCCGGTCGGGCACGCGGTGGACACCGCGGCGGTGATCGGCACCATCTTCGGTGTCGCCACCTCGCTGGGCATCGGCGTGGTCAGCCTCAACGTCGGGCCTGAACGTGGTCTTCGGGGTGCCCCAGGGGCTGGCGATGCAGAGCGCCCTGATCGTGCTCGCGGTGCTGATCGCCACGGTCTCGGCGGTCAGCGGCATCGAGAAGGGCATCAAGCGGATCTCGCAGCTGAACGTGCTCCTCGCGATCCTGCTCGCGCTCTACGTGCTGGTCACCGGCCGCACGGCGTACCTGCTCAACGCGCTGGTGCTCAACGTCGGTGACTACGCGCGGCTCTTCCCCGACATGACCATGCAGACGTTCGCCTACCAGGACACCGGCGCCTGGATGAGCTTCTGGACGCTCTTCTTCTGGGCCTGGTGGATCGCCTGGGCGGCGTTCGTCGGGCTCTTCCTGGCGCGGATCTCGCGCGGTCGCACGATCAGGCAGTTCGTCGCCGGCACGATGATCATCCCGTTCAGCTACATCCTGATGTGGATCGCGATCTTCGGCAACGCCGCGATCGGCGAGATCCGCTCGGGCAACGACGAGTTCGCAGGATCGCCTCCGAGGCGGTCGACCCGTCCGAGGGGCTCTGGGCGCTGCTGCAGGAGTACCCCGCCTTCCCGGTGGTGGCCTCGCTGGCGATCCTGGTCGGGCTGCTGTTCTACGTCACCTCGGCCGACTCGGGAGCGCTGGTGATGTCGAACCTGTCCTCGCGGCTGCGCTCGGCCAGCGACGACGCCGGCCCCCGGCTGCGGATGTTCTGGGCGGCCGCCACCGGCTCGCTGACCCTGGCGATCCTCGCGGCGGGCAACATCTTCGCCCTGCAGTACGCGACGGTGATCGTCGGACTGCCGTTCGCGTTCGTGATGATCGCGGTGATGTGGGGGCTCTACAAGGCGCTCTCGCTCGAGGCGCACCTGGTCGACAGCCGGGTGGGCGCGCTCCCCGGGGCGCTGTCCGGACGCAGCACCGCGCCCGACCACCGGCGCCACGTGCCGTGGCAGGCGCGGATGCGCCGGGTGATGACCTTCCCCGGCCAGGCCAAGGTCGACGAGTTCGTCGCCCGGGTGGTGGTGCCCGCCCTCGAGGAGGTGGCGCGCGAGCTCAATGCCCAGGGCGTGGGCGCCGAGGCGACGAGCGTGGTCGGGGAGGACGGCGAGCCCGCCGTCGTCCTCACCGCCGACGTCGGGGCGGAGCTGGCGTTCAGCTACAAGGTCCAGCAGCGCACCGTGCCGATCCCGGCGTACGGCGGCTGGGCGCCGCGCGGCGACGACGTCTACTCCCGCCTCGAGGTGCACCTGCGCGACGGAGGCCAGGGCTACGACGTGATGGGCTACAGCCACACGCAGCTCATCGACGACGTGCTGGACCAGTACGAGCGGCACATGGAGTTCCTGCGGCTGGCCGAGGACGCCATCACCTGACGGCGCGCCATCTGGTCTGCGCCGCCACCCCCGTCTCCGATCATCGGGACGGGGGCGGCGGCACGTAGGGTTGACGGCGAGATGAGCACCCCTTTCCCGATCCCCGGTCTCGAGCACCTGAACGCCTCCGAGGAGCCGCCCGCCCCCCGCTCCGGCCCGACGCGCGAGGCCCTGCTGGAGGGGCTCAACGACCCCCAGCGCGCCGCTGTCGTGCACGAGGGCGCCCCGCTGCTGGTGGTGGCCGGCGCCGGCTCCGGCAAGACCCGGGTGCTGACCCGCCGCATCGCCTGGCTGATCCAGGAGCGCAAGGCGCACCCCGGCTCGGTGCTGGCGATCACCTTCACCAACAAGGCTGCGGCCGAGATGAAGGAGCGGGTCGAGGAGCTGGTCGGCAAGCGGGCCCGGATCATGTGGGTCTCGACGTTCCACTCCGCCTGCGTGCGGATCCTGCGCAAGGAGATCGACAAGCTCGGCTACAAGTCCAACTTCTCGATCTACGACGCGGCCGACCAGAAGCGGCTGATGGCCCTGGTGGCCAAGGAGCTCGACCTCGACCCCAAGCGGTACCAGCCCAACGCGCTGCTCCACTGGGTCTCCAACCACAAGAACGAGCTGCACGACGCCGAGGAGGCCGCCGCCGACGCGCACAACTCGCTGGAGGAGACGTACGCCGCGGCGTACACGCTCTACCAACGGCGCCTGCGCGAGGCCAACGCGCTCGACTTCGACGACCTGATCATGACCACCGTGCACCTGCTGGCGACCTTCCCCGAGGTGCGCGAGACCTACCGGCGTCGCTTCCGCCACGTGCTGGTCGACGAGTACCAGGACACCAACCACGCGCAGTACGCGCTGATCCACCAGCTCTGCGCCGACCCGCTGGAGGAGGTGCTCCCGGCCGACACCGAGGTGGAGAGCGTCCCCGACCGGGTCGAGCCCGCCGAGCTGATGGTGGTCGGTGACGCGGACCAGTCGATCTACGCGTTCCGCGGCGCCAACATCCGCAACATCATGGACTTCGAGCAGGACTTCCCCAACGCCACCACGATCCTGCTCGAGCAGAACTACCGCTCCACCCAGACCATCCTCACCGCCGCCAACTCGGTGATCGGCAACAACACCGGCCGCAAGCCCAAGCGGCTGTGGTCGGACGCCGGCGACGGCGAGCGGATCGTCGGGTACGTCGCCGACGACGAGCGCGACGAGGCGAGGTTCGTCTCCGAGGAGGTCGACCGGCTGACCGATGCCGGGGGAGTGCGACCAGCCGACGTCGCGGTCTTCTACCGGACCAACGCGCAGTCGCGGGTCTTCGAGGAGGTGTTCATCCGGGTCGGCCTGCCCTACAAGGTCGTCGGCGGGGTGCGCTTCTACGAGCGCCGCGAGGTGCGCGACGCGCTCGCCTACCTGCGGCTGCTGGCCAACCCGGCCGACCAGGTCTCGCTGCGCCGGATCCTGAACACCCCCAAGCGCGGCATCGGCGACCGGGCGGTCGCCTGCGTCCAGGCGCTGTCCGAGCGGGACCGGATCTCGTTCTGGGAGGCGTTGCGCCGGGCCGAGGACGCCCCCGGGATCGCGACCCGGTCCGTGAGCGCCATCCGTGGCTTCGTGGCGCTGGTCGAGGAGCTCCAGTCGATGGCCGACGCGGGGGAGCGGGCCGACGTCATCCTCGAGACCGTGCTGGCCCGCTCGGGCTACCTCGCCGAGCTGGAGGCGTCCGACGACCCGCAGGACGAGACCCGGTTGGAGAACCTCGCCGAGCTGGTCGCGGTGGCGCGGGAGTTCTCCGACGACCCGGTGTCGGGCCCGTCCGCGGATCCGGCCGACGTCGACGCCGGCACCGTCGCCCCGGGGCTCAGCGACTTCCTCGAGCGGGTGGCGCTGGTCGCCGACACCGACCAGATCCCCGACGCCACCGACGACGCGGGCGTGGTCACCCTGATGACGCTGCACACGGCCAAGGGGCTGGAGTTCCCCGTCGTGTTCCTCACCGGGCTGGAGGACGGGGTCTTCCCGCACTCGCGCTCGCTCGGCGACCAGCCCGAGCTCGAGGAGGAGCGGCGGCTGGCGTACGTCGGCGTCACCCGCGCCCGCGAGCGCCTCTACATCTCGCGTGCCGTCGTCCGCTCCGCGTGGGGAGCGCCGTCGCACAACCCCGGCTCACGGTTCCTCGACGAGCTGCCGATCGACCTGGTCGACTGGCGGCGGACCGAGGCAGCCCAGACCACCTGGGGGCGCCCCGACCTGGCGAGCGGCTCCCCGGCCCGGATGGGGGCGCCGACGGCTGCCGGCCGGCGCAACTTCTCCTCGGCCGCCCTGCGCGCCGATGCGGCGGCGAAGGCCAAGCCCGCCCGGGAGATCCCCTCGCTCGAGCCGGGCGACCGGGTCGTGCACGACTCCTTCGGCCTCGGCTCGGTCGTGGCCCTCGAGGGGGTCGGCGACAAGACCGTCGCCTCGATCGACTTCGGCTCCGACGGCGTCAAGCGTTTGCTGCTGCGCTACGCCCCGGTCGAGAAGCTGTAGGGCCGCAGTCGAGTCGGACCTACGGGTTGAGCCCGTGGACGACGAGTGCGGCGTACGGGTCGACCGGGTCGCCGCCGCCGGGGCGGACCTCGAGGTGGAGGTGCGGGCCGGTCACGTTGCCGGTCGAGCCGACGGATCCGATGACGTCGCCGGCGCTCACGGACTGGCCGGCGCTCACCGAGGACGACGTCTGGTGGCAGAACCACAGCTCGGTGCCGTCCTCGAGGGTGAGCACGGTCTTGTTGCCGTACGAGCCGTCGTAGCCGACCGAGGTGACCACGCCGTTGGCGACCGCCCGGATCGGGGTGCCGCTCGGGGCGGCGAAGTCGAGCCCGGTGTGCGAGGTCGACCAGAGGCCGCTGTACTGACCGAACGTGGCGGTCAGGCGGTAGCCCTCGAGCGGCAGCACCCACTGGTTCAGGGCGATCTTCGCGGCCTGGGCCTCGGCCTGCTTGGCGAACTTCGCGAGGGCGGCGTTGCGCTGCTCGGCCTGCTCCTCGGCCTCGGCGACCAGCTCCTGGTCCGCGGCATCGACGAGGGCGTCGCGGCGCGAGTCGCGGCTCACGGTTGCGTCCCGGGCGTCCAGCAGGTTGGCCCGGGACACGTCGCTGGCTCCGCTGAGCGCGCTGGCCTGCGTGAAGCGGTGCTGGTCGGCGCTGGCCAGGTCGGGTCCGGAGGCGGCGATCGCGCCACTCGCCGAGACGGCGAGCGCGGCGACCCCGACCAGGACCGGGACGGACGGGAGGCCGCGGAACAGGCGGGCACGCGGGCCGGTGTGCTTGGCGGCCTTGCGCTTGCCGGCCACGGGGCGGGGCTCGACCCCGACCGATGCCACCGCATCGTGCGAGGTCACCGAGGACACACGGCGCAGGCCGCGCTCGTCCGACCGGTGGTTACCCATGCAGGAAGTCTCCGTTGCTCAGATTGGCAAGTTCGAGCCAAGACTGTAACGGACAGGTCACGGCGGTTCGAAATCGCCACCCCCCAATGTGGGGTTGCCGTGCATGAAATGGACCCGATCGGGGTAACCACGGGGGCGCTTGCCGCTCAGCGATGCCTCTGGGACCTGACCGCGTGGTCTTGGTCACGCATCCGATAACCTGCCCCACATGATCCGAATCGTCGTCGGCAAGCCCGGACTGGACGGCCACGACCGAGGGGCCAAGATCGTCGCCCGCGCGCTGCGCGACGCCGGGCACGAGGTCATCTACACCGGCCTGCACCAGACTCCCGAGCAGATCGTGGAGACCGCGATCCAGGAGGACGCCGACCTGATCGGCCTCTCCGTCCTCTCCGGCGCGCACATGACGCTCTTCCGCAAGCTGATCGACCTGCTGGCCGAGCGCGACGCCTCCGACATCGTGGTCTTCGGCGGCGGCATCATCCCCGAGGAGGACATCCCGATCCTCGAGGAGCTCGGGGTCGCCAAGGTGTTCACGCCCGGCGCGACCACCACCGACATCTCCGGCTGGGTCGCCGAGCACTTCGCCGCTCAGGCCTGAGCCTCCCGGCGTACGTCGAGCACCAGCCGGGTCTGCTGACCGGACCGGTGCACCTCGCGCAGGTCCAGCCGCTGCGACGTGATCCTGCGCGGCAGCACGGGCGCACCCGCCCCGAGGAAGACCGGACACATCCCGAGCTGGATCTCGTCGAGGTGGCCGGCGTCGTCGAACTGACCGACCAGGTCCCCACCACCGACCACCCAGACGTCGCGCTCGCCGGCGGCCGCCGCGATCTCGTCGTACGCCGACGCGACGTCACCGCGGACGAAGTGCAGGTCGGCGCCGGGGATGAGCGGGCAGCTCGCGGTGCGTGAAGACCCAGCACGGGCGATCGCCGTAGAAGGCGTGCCACTTCTCCGGCTCCTCGAGCAGGCGTTCGTGGGCGAGCATCCACTCGTAGGTGGTGGCGCCCATCACCAGGGCCCCGACCCCGGCGATGAACTCGTCCCAGGAGTCGTCCTCGGGATCCCGGGCGACCTCGAACAGCCAGTCCAGCGAGTTGTTCTCGTCGGCGATGAAGCCGTCGAGGGTGGTGGCGGTGAAGTAGACGACGCGGGCCATCACTCGACGGTACCCAGCGGGCCGGGCATCGGCCAGAGCCGACGGGACGTCGACCGGAGGCTATGCGTTGCGTCACGTCGGGCCACCTCGCCTCGTCGCGAGGAGCCGGACAGGACTAGGGTGCCCGGGAGATACGTACGGTCGATTTCCCGACCGGCAGCTTCGAATGAGGACTGGGTGGATCAGTGGATCTGATGGAATTCCAGGCGAAGGAGCTCTTCGCCAAGCATGACGTACCGGGCGCCCCGGGCATCGTCGCGACGACGGCCGCCGAGGCGCGAGCCGCGGCCGAGAAGCTCGGTGTCTGCGTGGTCAAGGCGCAGGTCCAGGCTGGAGGCCGCGGCAAGGCCGGCGGCGTCAAGCTGGCCAAGACGCCCGACGAGGCCGAGATGCACGCCGAGGCGATCCTCGGCATGCAGATCAAGGGCCTCACCGTGCACCGGGTGCTGATCGCGCCCGCCGCGAGCATCGTGGAGGAGTACTACTTCTCCTTCCTGCTCGACCGCGCGAACCGCCGCTACCTCTGCATCGCCAGCGTCGAGGGTGGTGTCGAGATCGAGGAGGTCGCGAAGACCAACCCGGACGCCGTCAAGCAGATCGCGATCGACCCAGGCGCCGGCGTCGACGAGGCCAAGGCCCGCGAGATCGTCGCCGAGGCCGGTTTCCCCGACGTGCTGACCGATCAGGCCGTGCAGACCGTGCTGGCCCTGTGGAAGGTCTTCATCGAGGAGGACGCCACCCTCGTCGAGGTGAACCCGCTCGCCCGGCTCGAGGGCGACAAGCTCGAGGCGCTGGACGGCAAGGTCTCGCTCGACGAGAACGCCGAGTTCCGGCACAGCGACCACGCGGCGTTCGAGGACAAGGACTCGGCCGACCCGCTCGAGGCCAAGGCCAAGGCCAAGGGCCTGAACTACGTGAAGCTCGACGGTGCGGTCGGCATCATCGGCAACGGCGCGGGCCTCGTGATGAGCACCCTCGACGTGGTCGCGTACGCCGGTGAGGCGCACGGTGGCGTCAAGCCCGCCAACTTCCTCGACATCGGCGGCGGCGCGTCCGCCCAGGTGATGGCCGACGGCCTCGACGTGATCCTGCACGACGAGCAGGTCAAGAGCGTGTTCGTGAACGTCTTCGGCGGCATCACCTCCTGCGACGCCGTGGCCAACGGCATCGTCGGCGCGCTCGAGATCCTCGGCGACGAGGCCTCCAAGCCGCTGGTCGTCCGGCTCGACGGCAACAACGTCGAGGAGGGACGCCGCATTCTCGACGCGGCCAACCACCCGCTGGTGACCCTGGTCGACACGATGGACGGAGCGGCCGACAAGGCCGCCGAGCTCGCCCACGCGGCGAAGTGACTGAAGGACTGACGAGACTGTGTCTATTTACCTGAACAAGGATTCAAAGGTCATCGTCCAGGGCATCACCGGCGGCGAGGGCACCAAGCACACCGCCCTGATGCTCAAGGCCGGTACCCAGGTCGTCGGTGGCGTCAACGCCCGCAAGGCCGGCACCACCGTCACGCACACCGATGCCAACGGTGCGAGTGTCGAGCTGCCCGTCTTCGGCACCGTCAAGGAGGCGATGGCCGAGACCGGCGCCGACGTGTCGGTGGCGTTCGTGCCCCCGGCGTTCACCAAGGACGCCTGCTTCGAGGCGATCGACGCCGGCATCGGCCTGCTCGTGGTCATCACCGAGGGTGTGCCCGTCCAGGACACCGCCGAGGTCTGGTCGCACCTGCAGGGCAGCGAGACCCGGATGATCGGGCCGAACTGCCCCGGCATCATCACGCCGGGCGAGGCGCTGGCCGGCATCACGCCCGCCACGATCGCCGGCAAGGGTCCGGTCGGCCTGGTCTCCAAGTCGGGCACGCTGACCTACCAGATGATGTTCGAGCTGCGCGACTACGGCTTCTCGACGGCCATCGGCATCGGCGGCGACCCGATCGTCGGGACCACCCACATCGACGCCCTCGAGGCGTTCGAGGCGGACCCCGAGACCAAGGCGATCGTGATGATCGGCGAGATCGGCGGTGACGCCGAGGAGCGCGCAGCGGCGTACATCAAGGAGCACGTCACCAAGCCGGTCGTCGGGTACGTCGCGGGCTTCACCGCCCCCGAGGGCAAGACGATGGGTCACGCCGGCGCGATCGTGTCCGGCTCGTCCGGCACCGCGCAGGCCAAGAAGGAGGCCCTCGAGGCCGCCGGCGTCAAGGTCGGCAAGACGCCGTCCGAGACCGCCTCGCTGATGCGGGAGATCCTGCAGGGCCTCTGAGCCCCGCTCGACATCCGACGGAGGATCGCCAGCACCCCGGTGCCGGCGGTCCTCCGTCGTCGTTCCGGGTGGGTGTGCCGCCCGTTGCCCGTGCCTGATGTCGGGGGACCGGCATAGCCTGCCGAGCATGACGCGGTACGTGGACGAGGACCTGCGCGGCGCGGAGTTCCGCGAGTGCGACCTGAGCAACACCCGCCTGATCGGCGTGATCATGCAGGACGCCGTCATCGACGGGCTGGTGACGAACCTCGTCGTGAACGGCGTCGAAGTCATGGAGTACGTCGAGGCCGAGCGCGACCGTCGTCACCCGGTCCGCCGGCTCATCCGGTCGGACGACCCGGCCGACCTGCGCCGAGGATGGCGGCAGCTGCGCACCGAGTGGGCGGCAACCGTGACGCGCATGCGAGAGACGCCCGGCATCGAGCACGAGAGCGTGAACGACGAGTGGTCGGCTGTGCAGACGCTGCGACACCTGGTCTTCGTCCACGACTCGTGGTTCCGGCGCTGCTGCCTCGGGTCCACCGAGCTGTTCACTCCGATGGGGCTGGGCATCGAGTCCGTGCCCAACCGCCAGGAGCAGGGGCTCGATCCGTCGGCGGACCCGACGCTGGACGAGGTGCTCGCGATCAGGGACGAACAGGCGGCCGAGCTCGAGCGCTGGCTGGACGCCGTGACCGCCGAGCAGCTCCAGACACCGGCACCGATCCCCGACAACGACATGTGGCCGCCGTACGCACGCGGACGATCGGTGCGACAGTGCCTGGGCACCGTGCTCGGCGAGGAGTTCGAGCACCACCAGTTCTGCGTGCGCGACCTCGACCTCGTCGAGAGATAGGTCGCTGGCGGATGCTCCGGCGAGGTGATCGGCCCCCGTCAAGGGAGATGCTCAGGCCTCGCAGCCGGTGGCCTCCTCGGCGGCATCGGCGAAGACGCACATGGCGGCGACCACGTCCTCGATCTCGACGCCGCTCGCCGCAGCCGCCGCACTGAGCTGGCGCTCCACGTCGGGTCCACCGCCGCCCTCGTTGCTCGACACAGCGACCAGGACGGCCGTCCCGACCCGCACCACCGTCACCAGCGTGTGACCGATGGCGGGGTGGCCGTCCAGCTCGTACCGGGTCGCGGCCACGGCGCCAGCGTCTCCGAGCCCGTGGGGGAGCAGGGTGTTGACGCTCGTGTACCCGTCGGAGGTGTCCTCCCGGGGACAGGTCCGGTACGCGTCGAGGATCGCCTCGACGTAGGACTGCGCCGCCTCCTCGTCGACGTACGTGGTCAGCTGCCGCTGCCGGAAGTCCTCGACGTCGGTCCAGCCTCCGCGCAGCAGGTCGGTGGGGGTCCCGGGCTCGACCCGGTGTCCGCAGGCCTCGAGCACGATCGGTGGCAGCGTTCGATCCGGGCCCTGCAGCCCGCCGTCCGCGCTCTCGGCCCCATGGGTGGGGTAGCCCGCAAGGAGCGGGAAGTCGTCGGGAATCCCCGATCCGCTCGCGGTGCTGCCGGAGGGAGACCCGGTGGGTCGTTCCGCTGCCGGGTCGGGGGTGGGCCGGTCGGACTGACGCGTGCCGAGCGCGACGAGGACAGCGACCAGCACAACCGCCAGGGCTGCGCCAAGGGTGACCAGGGCTCCGGCACGGCTTCGCAGTGTCTGCTTCATACGAGGTGTGACGCAGCCATGGCCGGATTGGTTGTGGCCGTGGCGATCCGGAGCGACCTACTCGGGCGGCGGCATCTGACCGAGCCGGTCCAGCGCCCGCTCGACCAGATCCACGAAGGCGCCGGGTGGCATCGTGGACCGGCCGTCCGGGATGAACCCCACCTGGGCCACTGACGTGCCACGCCGCAGGATCCCCATGAAGAACTCCACCGAGGCCTGGTCGCTCAGCTCGGTGGTCACCCGCCACACGGCGAGCTCGCGGCCACCCGACGAGCGCTCGGCGACGCGGGTGACCTCGGTGCCCAGGTCCTTGTCGGGGCAGGCGGCCATCCGGTCGCGGACCCGGGACACGAAGGCACGTGCCTGACGGACCGGCAGGGACCCGACCGTCTCGGTCAGGCCGAACGAGTCGGGCAGCTTCGCTTCGGGGATCAGGAACGAGCGGGTGATGTTGTGGCTGATCCGGCCGCCGGTGAAGTCGGTCTCGTCACAGCGGGTCGACGCGACGTTCACCATGGCCTTGCGGGGCTCGGTGCCCACCCAGGGCCGGGCCACGCTGGTGACCGGGGGCAGGTCCACCACGGCGAGCATGCCGGGAGCCGGGCCCGCGGGCGGTGGGTCGACGACGTTCAGCCGGGGTCGGGTCGAGCAGGTCCCCGAGCCGGGGAGCGGGCAGAGCCCGTCGACGGCGGCCGCCAGCAACCGAGCGGACTGCCGGACATCGGGCCGGCCGTCGCCGCGCACGCGGCTCATGGTCGTGGTGGTCACCCGTCCGGTGCGGGCCACCCCGACCACCATCGTCGTGACCGGTCGGTCCCACGAGCGCAGCACGAGCAGGCGTGCCTCATCCCCGACGCCACGGACCCGCAGCGCGGTGAGCAGCTGGGTGCGCGGCTCGAGGCAGCCGGCGTACCACCCGAGGCTGGTGTCGAAGGTGCGTTCGGCTCGGCGTTCGGTGCGGGAGACCTCGGCGGCCTGGATCGCCGACACGTGAGGCTGGCCCTTCCCGGTCTTCGCGTCGAACGTCCGGAACAGCGCCGCGCTGCCGCGGGGATCCGCGTAGCGCGACCGCTGGCAGGGGAGGACGATGCCGTCTCCCTGTGTGTTGTCGTCCGTGCTGGTCTCCGACCAACGGCGGCCGGGTGACTGCTCGGAGACCTGCTCCGCGGTGAGGAGGGCGTCGGCGGTCAGGTCGGGGGGTGCGTCGCTGGGCTCCACGGGTGCCGGTCCCGGCTGCTCGGCGCCCGGGCCCGGCGCGCCGACCTGCTCTCGGGCGAGGGTCGGGTGCACGCCCGCCGCGTCGGTCACCAGCGAGCCGGTGAGCACGAGTGCCGCCACCGTCGCGAGCACGCCCGCGCCGGTGTGGGCGCGGCGGCGGGCCGCACCGGCACGCCGCACGATGGTGGATCGGGGCCACTGGGCGGCCTCGGCCAGCTCGCGGATGGGCTCGAACAGGGGACGGATCTGGGTCGTGGGCACATCGCGGTGCACCCCGAACTGGGCACTGCCGGCCTGGAGCTCGCGCTCGGCGACGTCTCGGGGGAGCCCGACCTCGCGCGCCATCGCATCCATCGAGACGTTGGTGAGCTGCGTGAGCAGCAGCACCTTGCGCTGGGCGACGGGCAGCTTGCCGAGCGCGTCCAGCGTGGCCTTGATCTCGGGGTCCATGCCCTTGTCGCGGTGCCACAGCCGCGTGGTGTGCCGGCGCTGGGCGTGCGCCCACGCATGCGGGCGGGCCCAGGCCTCGGGATCGTCCAGCCGGGAGATCTTGCGCCAGTGGTGCCAGGCGATCACGAAGGAGTTCCGGACCGCGGCGCGCGAGGCGGACAGGTCGCCGGTCAGCGCGTAGGTCTGCAGGAGCAACCGGCTGCGGGCGTCCTTGTAGAACGCGTCGAACTCGTCGGGATTCCTCATGACCTGTCCACGGTACGGGAGCCCCGACCCGTCCGCCCAACCGGCGTGGGACCGCCAAAGCCCCCCGCCATCGGGTGATGATGGCGGGGCCATGACCTCGCTGCTACCTCGATCCGCAACGGCCACCACTCCGTCGTACGGCGGGCCGGACGGTCAGGGGGTCGGGCACCGCCGGCCGCTCGTGCTGCTGGCCACGCTGGGTGGCGTCGCAGCAGCCGCCTCCACACTGCTGGTCTGCATGGCGGTGGGCGTCGTGGGCTGGTTCCTCACCGACGCGGGCGCCCACGGCACGTCCAGCGACGGGCTCAACGTCGGTGCCCTGGTCTGGCTGGTCGCGCACGGGTCCGGCATCCGCATCGACGGCGTCCTGGTCACGGCCGTCCCCCTCGGCCTCTCCCTGCTCGCGGCCTGGACGACCTGGCGCATCGCCTACCGGGTCGGTGACTCGGTGTCCGGGCACGGCCCGGACGCGGACCGGATCGCCGACGGTGAGCGGGACTGGACCGTCCCGGTGGCCCTGACGATGTTCGCGACCGGCTACGTCGCGGTCGCGGTCGCGACCCTCGTCCTCGCGGGCACGGCGGAGACGGCGCCGTCGACTCCCGGGGTCGTGCTGTGGTCCTTCTTCCTCTGCCTGCTGGTCGGTGGCCCGGCCCTGGCGATCGGCTCGGGGCGGGCTGCGATCTGGGCGGCGTTCGTGCCGCCGTTGGTCCGGGCCGGCGTGCTCACCGGGCGCCGGATCCTGGTGGCCTACCTGGCCGTGTCGCTCGCGTGGTTCCTCGGGGCGTTCCTCCTCGACTTCGGCGCCGCCGTCAACGTGGTCTCCGAGCTCCGCGCGAACGCCAGCGGCACCGCACTCTTCGCGCTGCTCAGCACCGGCGTGCTCCCCAACGCGGTCGTCTTCTCCGGCTCCTACCTGCTCGGCCCGGGATTCGCGGTCGGCGCGCAGACCCTGGTCTCGCCGACCGCCGTCGTGCTCGGTCCGCTGCCGTTGTTCCCGCTGCTCGCGGCGCTGCCCGACGACGGGACTCCCGCCGTCTGGACGGCGTACGCGATGGCCCTGCCGTTGCTGGTCGCCGCGGTCGCGACCGCCCTCGCGCAGCGACGGTTGCCCACTCTGCGGTGGGACGAGGGCGCCCTGCGGGGGTGCGTCGGCGGCGTTCTCGCCGGCATCGGCTTCGGGGTGCTGGCCGCGCTCGCCGGAGGGTCGGTCGGACCCGGTCGGATGCGGGTCGTCGAGCCGTTTGCGTTCGACGTACTCGTGCATGCGATCACCGCGTTCGGAATCGGGGGCCTGCTCGGCGGGCTCGCGATGACCGGGTGGCAGCGGCGAGTCGCCCGTCGAGCCGCGACCGGGGACTGACCCGACCCTCCCGCTCGTTAGACTGCCGCCCGTGCCGTCCCCCACCCCCGCGAGCTCTCCTGCCCGGCTGGTCGTGCTGGTCTCGGGCGCGGGGACCAACCTGCAGGCCCTGCTCGATGCCACCGCCGACCCGTCGTACGGCGCACGCGTGGTGGCCGTGGGCGCCGACCGCGACGACATCGAGGGCCTGGCCCGCGCCGAACGCGCCGGCATCCCCACCTTCATCCGCGAGGTCGACCAGTTCGTCAGCCGGGACCACTGGGACCGGGCGATCGCGGACACCGTGGCCGGCCTGGAGCCGGACCTCGTGGTGCTCGCCGGGTTCATGAAGCTGGTCGGGGAGGAGTTCCTCGGTCGGTTCGGCGGCCGGGTGGTCAACACGCACCCCGCCCTGTCGCCGGCGTTCCCGGGGATGCGGGGGCCGGCCGACGCGCTCGAGTACGGCGTGAAGGTGACGGGGTGCACCCTCTTCGTGGTCGACGACGGGGTCGACACCGGGCCGATCGTGGCCCAGGCGGCGGTGCCGGTCGAGGACGACGACACGGTCGAGACGCTGCACGAGCGGATCAAGGTCGCCGAGCGTCGGATGCTCGTCGAGAGCGTGGGCCGCATGGCCCGAGAAGGTTTCCGCATCACCAACAGGAAGGTCCGGTTCGGCCGTGACTGAACAGCGCGACGCCCGTCTGCCGATCCGACGGGCGCTGGTCTCCGTCTATGACAAGAGCGGGCTGGAGGAGCTGGTCCGCGGCCTGCACGACGCCGGAGTCACGCTGGTCTCCACCGGCGGCTCCGCCGCCCTGATCGAGGGTCTCGGCCTCCCGGTGACCAAGGTCGAGGAGCTGACCGGCTTCCCGGAGTGCCTCGACGGCCGGGTCAAGACCCTGCACCCCAAGGTGCACGCCGGCATCCTCGCCGACCGCCGCCTCGACTCCCACGTCGCGCAGCTGGCTGAGCTCGGTGTCGAGCCGTTCGACCTGGTGGTCTCCAACCTCTACCCGTTCACGCAGACCGTGGCCTCGGGCGCCGCACCCGACGACTGTGTCGAGCAGATCGACATCGGCGGCCCTTCCATGGTGCGCGCGGCCGCCAAGAACCACCCCTCGGTCGCGATCGTCACGTCTCCCGACCGGTACCCCGACGTGCTGGCCGCCGTGGCAGCCGGTGGCTTCTCCCTCGACCAGCGCAAGGCGCTCGCGGCCGAGGCCTTCGTCCACACCGCGACGTACGACGTGCAGGTCGCCTCCTGGATGGGCAACGTGCTCACCGACACCTCCGACGGCACGGGCTTCCCGGCCTGGATGGGCGGCACCTGGGACAAGTCGGCCGTGCTGCGGTACGGCGAGAACCCGCACCAGAGTGCCGCGCTCTACGCCAACGGCTTCCAGCCGGAGCCCGGCCTGGCCCAGGCCGTCCAGCTCCACGGCAAGGAGATGTCCTACAACAACTACGTCGACGCCGACGCGGCGCGGCGGGCGGCGTACGACTTCGACCAGCCGACCGTGGCGATCATCAAGCACGCGAACCCGTGTGGGATCGCGGTCGGGGCCGACGTCGCCGAGGCGCACCGTCGGGCCCACGAGTGCGACCCTGTGTCGGCGTTCGGTGGCGTGATCGCGACCAACGTGCCGGTCTCGGTGGAGATGGCGCGGCAGGTGGCCGAGGTGTTCACCGAGGTGGTCGTCGCGCCGGGCTACGACGAGGGCGCCGTCGAGCTGCTCGCGGCCAAGAAGAACATCCGGCTGCTCGAGTGCGCTCCGCTCAGGCGCGGCGGCGTCGAGCTGCGGCCGATCTCCGGCGGCGCACTGCTCCAGCAGCGCGACCTCGTCGACGCCGAGGGGGACGACCCCGCGAACTGGACGCTGGCGACCGGCGAGGCTGCCTCGCCGGAGCTGCTCGCCGACCTGGCGTTCGCCTGGACCGCCTGCCGGGCTGCGAAGTCGAACGCGATCCTGCTCGCCAAGGACGGGGCCTCGGTCGGGGTCGGCATGGGGCAGGTCAACCGGGTCGACTCCTGCAAGCTCGCGGTCGAGCGCGCGGGGGAGCGGGCCAGAGGCTCGGTGGCCGCGTCCGATGCGTTCTTCCCGTTCGAGGACGGGCCGCAGATCCTCATCGACGCCGGGGTGGCGGCGATCGTGCAGCCGGGTGGGTCGGTGCGCGACGAGCTCACGGTCGCGGCCGCGAAGGCGGCCGGCGTGACGATGTACTTCACCGGCACCCGGCACTTCGCCCACTGACCGCCCGACCGGAAACCTGGACTGGGAGGATGACCTCATGACCGCACAGAAGCTCGACGGCTCCGCCACCTCCGCGGCCATCAAGGACGAGCTCAAGCAGCGCGTCGGGGTCCTGCGCGACCGCGGAGTGGTGCCCGGGCTGGGCACGGTCCTGGTCGGGGACGACCCCGGCTCGCGGTGGTACGTCAACGGCAAGCACAAGGACTGCGCCGAGGTGGGGATCGAGTCGATCCGGGTCGACCTCCCGGCCGACGCCACCCAGGCCGAGATCGAGGACGCGGTCGCCGCGCTGAACGCCGACCCGGCCTGCACCGGCTACATCGTGCAGCTGCCGCTGCCGAAGGGCCGCGACGAGAACCGGGTGCTCGGCCTGATCGACCCCGCCAAGGACGCCGACGGCCTGCACCCGACCAACCTCGGCTGGCTGGTGCTGGGCAACGAGGCGCCGCTGCCGTGCACGCCGTACGGCATCGTCGAGCTGCTGCGCCGTCACGGCGTGGAGATCGCCGGTGCGAACGTCTGTGTGGTCGGCCGGGGAGTGACGGTCGGCCGACCGCTCGGCCTGCTCCTCACGCGACGTTCCGAGAACGCCACCGTCACCCTGTGCCACACCGGCACCCGTGATCTGGCTGCCCACGTGCGCCAGGCCGACATCGTCGTGGCCGCGGCCGGGGTCCCCGGGATCATCACCGGCGACATGGTCAAGCCGGGTGCTGCCGTCCTCGACGTCGGCGTCTCGCGGGTGGACGGCAAGCTCGCGGGCGACGTGGCCGACGACGTCTGGGAGGTGGCGGGCTGGGTCTCGCCGAACCCCGGCGGGGTCGGACCGATGACCCGCGCGATGCTGCTGTCCAACATCGTCTCGATGGCCGAGAAGGCCCTGGGCTGACCGGGTGGAGGACCGCGACCCGTTGCCCGAGCCCGATCCGGTGCCCGAGCCAGTGACCGTTCCGGGTGGGCTCGACGCCGTGGAGCCCGGCGACGCCGCGACGACGTACGGCCGCCGCTACCCGTCCACCCTGGGCGGGATGATCTACCTCGGCGTCCTGCTGGGCACCGGGATCGGCATCGCCATCACCGCGACCGGCAACTGGCGGCTGGGCACCCTGTGGATGGCCGGCGCGATGATCGTCGCCGGCGCGGCACGGCTGGTGCTGCCCCAACGCGACGCCGGCATGCTCGCCGTACGCCACCGCTCGGTCGACTTCGTGCTGCTGGCCGGGGTGGGCGCGATCCTGATCTTCCTGGCGACCACGATCCCCAACCAACCCCGCTGACCCGTCGCTACTTCACCGAAAATCACGCCGACCCGTCGCTTGTTCACGCAAATCACGTGAACAAGCGACGGGTCGGCGGGTTCAGGCCGTCAACACGTGACGGGTCAGATCAGGCCGAGCTCCGTGACCGCGTCCCGCTCCTCGGCGAGCTCCGCGGTGGAGGCGTCGATCCGGGCACGCGAGAAGTCGTCGATCTCGAGGCCCTGGACGATCTCCCAGCTGCCGTCCTTGGTGGTCACGGGGAACGACGAGATCAGGCCCTCGGGCACGCCGTACGACCCGTCGGAGACGACTGCCATCGAGACCCAGTCGTTGTCGGCCGAGCCGAGCAGCCAGTCGTGTGCCGCGTCGATCGTGGCGGACGCGGCCGAGGCCGCCGAGGACGAGCCCCGGGCCTCGATGATCGCGGCGCCGCGCTTGGCGACCGTGGGGATGAAGTCGTTCTCGATCCAGCCCTGGTCCCCGACGACCTCGGCGGCGTTGCGGCCACCGACCTCGGCGTGGAACAGGTCGGGGTACTGCGTGGCCGAGTGGTTGCCCCAGATCGTCATCTTCCGGATGTCGGTGACCGAGGCCCCGGTCTTCGCGGCCAGCTGCGAGATCGCCCGGTTGTGGTCGAGCCGGGTCAGCGCGGAGAACCGGTCGTTGGGGATGTCCGGCGCGTTGGTCATCGCGATCAGCGCGTTGGTGTTCGCCGGGTTGCCGGTCACACCGATGCGTACGTCGTCGGCCGCGACCTCGTTGAGCGCCTTGCCCTGGGCGGTGAAGATCGCGCCGTTCGCGGACAGCAGGTCGCCGCGCTCCATGCCGGGACCACGCGGACGGGCGCCGACGAGGAGGGCGAGGTTGACGCCGTCGAAGATGGTGTTCGCGTCGTCGCCGATCTCGACACCGGCCAGCGTCGGGAAGGCGCAGTCGTCGAGCTCCATCACGACGCCCTCGAGTGCCTTGAGGGCCGGCGTGATCTCGAGCAGGCGCAGCTCGATCGGGCGGTCGGTGCCCAGCAGCCCGCCGCTCGCGAGACGGAAGAGCAGGCTGTAGCCGATCTGGCCGGCGGCGCCCGTGACGGCGACCTTGAGGGGAGATGAGCTCACGACGACTCCTTGTCGACAAAACGAGTGGGGGTGATCTGGAGCCGACGCTAGCAGCGGGTGAGCCCGGTCTGCGACGGAGGGCTGGCCGCTCGACGCCGGTGCGCGAACCATGGCGCGGCGCCCGACGCGGACAGCGTGCTGCCATGCTGGTGCCCATGTCGGGCGCTGCGATCGGGACCGTGCGCGCGTACGCCGGGACCACCGCCCGGCCGGTCGGGCGGCGCTGGCGCCGGCTCGCCGTCGTCGCTTCCCTGCTGGCGGTGCTGCCGCTCAACGGGTGCGTGGGAGAGCCGCCCTCGATCGATCCCTCCGGGGTGGACGAGCTGCAGATCCCCACCCCCTCGCCCGATCCCGCGGACTTCGTGGCTGTGGTGGACAACCCGTGGTTCCCGCTGGAGCCGGGCACGGTGTGGACCTACCGGTCGACCGAGGCCGCCGTTGCGACCGGCGCCGCCCCGGCGGGCGCGGAGCCTGCGGACGAGCTCACTCGCACGGTCACCGACGGGACCCGGGTGGTCGCCGGCGTCACGACCGTCGAGGTGCAGGAGGTGCTCACCGACCGGGTCGGACGAGCGCTGCTCGAGGTCTCGGAGTGGTACGCCCAGGACACCGCCGGCAACGTGTGGACCTTCGGCGCGCAGAGCACGGCGTACGGCGTGGATGGGCCGGAGGCGCCGCCCTCCTGGGAGGCGGGCGTGGGCGGAGCCGAGGCGGGCCTGGTGATGCCGGCCGCGCCACGGATGGGCGACGGCTACCTGCGGGCGTACCGCCCGGGCGTCGTCGAGGACCGGGTGCGGGTGGTCTCGCTCGACGAGGCCGGTGAGGTGCCGGCCGGAACGTTCGACGGACTGCTCGAGCTCGAGGTCACCAGTGGGCTGGAGCCGGGCCTGGTCGTGCGCACCTACTACGCGCCTGGCCTCGGGCTGGTCCGGAGCGCCACCGCCGCCGGGGCGGTGCGGGGGCTCGAGCTCGTGGACGTGACCACTCCCTGAGCCGCGTTGCCGGGGTGCCGGACGGGTGCGAGGGTGGGGAGACCGAGACGCGTCAGGTATCTTGACGTCAAGCAACTTTCCAGGCATCCCTCACTGTTCAGGAGTCGCCGAGAACATGGCCAAGATCATCTACACCCGCACGGACGAGGCGCCGCTGCTCGCCACCTACTCCCTGCTGCCGATCATCCAGGCGTACGCCGCCAAGGCCGGTGTCGAGGTGGAGACCCGGGACATCTCCCTCGCCGGCCGGATCATCGCGCAGTTCCCCGACCGCCTCACCGAGGAGCAACGCCTCGACGACGCCCTCGCCGAGCTCGGAGAGCTCGCGAAGCAGCCCGAGGCGAACATCATCAAGCTGCCCAACATCTCCGCCTCCATCTCGCAGCTCAAGGCCGCGATCAAGGAGCTGCAGGAGCAGGGCTACGACCTGCCGGACTACCCCGACGACCCGAAGTCCGACGAGGACAAGGAGATCCGGGCCCGGTACGACAAGACCAAGGGCAGCGCGGTCAACCCGGTCCTGCGCGAGGGCAACTCCGACCGGCGCGCGCCGCTGTCGGTGAAGAACTACGCGCGGAAGTTCCCGCACTCGATGGGGGCCTGGAGCCCCGACTCGAAGACGAACGTCGCCCACATGGACGCCGACGACTTCGCCCACACCGAGAAGTCCGCGGTCCTGGCGGCCGACGACACCCTGCGCATCGAGCTCGTCGGCGACGACGGCACCAGCACCGTCCTCAAGGAGGTCCCGGTGCTCGCCGGCGAGGTCGTCGACGCGACCACGATGCGGGTCGCCGCGCTCCGTGAGTTCCTGACCGCGCAGGTCGCCCGGGCCAAGGCCGACGACGTGCTGTTCTCGGTCCACCTCAAGGCCACGATGATGAAGGTCTCCGACCCGATCATCTTCGGCCACGTGGTGCGCTCCTTCTTCCCGGACGTCTTCGCCGAGTACGGCGAGCAGCTCGCCGCGGCGGGGCTCAGCCCGAACGACGGCCTCGCCGGGATCCTGGCGGGCCTCGACAAGCTGCCGGAGGGTGACGAGATCAAGGCGGCCTTCGACAAGGGGATCGCCGAGGGTCCCGCCCTCGCCATGGTCGACTCCGACAAGGGGATCACCAACCTGCACGTGCCGTCCGACGTGATCGTCGACGCCTCGATGCCGGCGATGATCCGCACCTCGGGCCACATGTGGGGGCCGGACGGCGAGGAGGCCGACACGCTGGCGGTCATTCCCGACAGCAGCTACGCCGGCATCTTCCAGGTCGTCATCGACGACTGCCGGGCCAACGGCGCCTTCGACCCGGCCACGATGGGCTCGGTGTCCAACGTCGGGCTGATGGCGCAGGCGGCCGAGGAGTACGGCAGCCACGACAAGACCTTCGAGATCGCCACCACCGGCACCGTGCGCGTCGTCGGGTCGGCGGGCGACGTACTGCTCGAGCACGCGGTCGCCGCCGGCGACATCTGGCGGATGTGCCAGACCAAGGACGTCCCGCTGCGTGACTGGGTCAAGCTCGCCGTGACCCGCGCCCGGGCGACCGGTGACCCGGCGATCTTCTGGCTCGACGAGAACCGCGCCCACGACGCCAACCTGATCGCGAAGGTGAAGCAGTACCTCCCCGAGCACGACACCGAGGGACTGCAGATCGAGATCATGGCGCCGGAGGCGGCGATCACGTTCTCGCTCGAGCGGATCCGACGGGGCGAGAACACCATCTCGGTCACCGGCAACGTGCTGCGCGACTACCTGACCGACCTGTTCCCGATCCTCGAGCTCGGCACCAGCGCGAAGATGCTGTCCGTCGTACCCCTGATCAACGGCGGTGGCCTCTTCGAGACCGGCGCGGGCGGCTCTGCCCCCAAGCACGTCCAGCAGCTGGTCAAGGAGAACTACCTGCGCTGGGACAGCCTGGGCGAGTTCCTGGCGCTGGCCGTGAGCTTCGAGCACCTTGCGAAGACCACGGACAACGCGCGGGCGCAGGTGCTGGCCGACACCCTGGACCGGGCCACCGGCACGTTCCTGGACGAGAACAAGTCGCCCGCGCGTCGGGTCGGCTCGATCGACAACCGTGGCTCGCACTTCTACCTGGCGCTCTACTGGGCCCAGGAGCTCGCTCGCCAGACCGAGGACGCCGAGCTGGCGGCCGACTTCGCGGCCCTCGCCGAGCGGCTGGGCGGTGACGAGAAGGCGATCACCGAGGAGCTGATCGCGGTCCAGGGGTCGCCGGCGGACATCGGCGGCTACTACCGGCCGGACGACGCCAAGACCGAGGCCGTCATGCGCCCGTCAACGACGTTGAACGAGGCGCTCGCCGCCCTCTGACCCACCGCCGACCCGGCGTGAAGTGCCCTCCCGGGGGAACTTCACGCCGGGTCGGCTGCTTTCTGGGGGAACTTCACGCCGGGTCGGCGGTGGGAACGAGGAATAGGTGTGCCGGGGCTCGGCGTTGGACCATGGGTTCGACCCGCTGCGTACGCCGTCAGCACGCTCAGCTCCATCCGGCTACCGCCACCCGGCCAGGAAGTACCCCGTCATGACGACGACCGTTGACTCCACCCCTCCCGTGGGCACGGGTCCTGCACCGCACTTCGCCCTCGCCGTGCTCGCCCTGGCCCTCGGCGGCTTCGCGATCGGCACCGCGGAGTTCGTGACGATGGGACTGCTGCGCGAGATCGCCACCGGGGTCGATGCGTCGATCCCGGCGACCGGCCACGTGATCTCGGCGTACGCCGTCGGCGTCGTCGTCGGTGCCCCCGTGCTGGCGGTCTACGGCGCCAAGCTGCCCCGGCGCGGACTGCTGGTCGGGCTGATGGCTGCGTACGCCCTCTTCAACGCCGCGAGCGCGCTGGCCCCCGGCTACCGCACCCTGCTGCTCGCGCGGTTCCTCGACGGACTCCCGCACGGGGCCTACTTCGGGGTGGCGTCGCTGGTGGCCGCCAGGATGGCGGCGCCCGGGCGCAAGGGCCGAGCCGTCGCGCTGGTCATGCTGGGGCTCTCCGTCGCCAACGTGATCGGGGTCCCGGCCGCGACCTGGCTCGGCCAGCACCTCGGCTGGCGGTCGGCGTTCTGGGCGGTAGCGGTGCTGGCCGTGCTCACCGTCGCGATGGTGCTGATGTTCGTCCCCTCGGTCCCGGGTGACCGGGACGCGACCGGGCGTCGTGAGCTGGCCGCGTTCGCCAAGCCGCAGGTGTGGCTCACCCTGGTCGCGGGCGCCGTCGGCTTCGGCGGGATGTTCGCCGTCTACACCTACATCGCCCCGATCATCACCGAGGTCGGCGGGCTGGGGGACTCGGCGGTTCCCGTCTTCCTGCTGGTCTTCGGCCTGGGCATGGTGGCCGGCACCTGGGTGGCCGGCGAGCTGGCCGACTGGTCGATCTTCCGTTCGCTGCTGGGCTCGTCGCTGGGCATGGGCGTGGTGCTGCTCGCCTTCTGGGCGCTGTCCCCGACCGGGTGGGGTGCCCTGCCCGTCGTCTTCCTGATCACCACGATCGGGTCGGTGCTGGTGGTCAACCTGCAGCTGCGGCTGATGGAGGTCGCGGGAGACGCCCAGACGCTGGGCGCCGCGATGAACCACGCCTCGCTCAACGTCGCCAACGCTCTCGGCGCCTGGCTCGGCGGGCTGGTCATCGCCGCCGGCTACGGGCTGCGGTCCACCGCCCTGGTCGGAGTGGCGCTGTCGATCGCCGGGTTCGGCGTGCTGCTGGCCTCCGCGGTCGTGCATCGGCGGGGGACCGCCGCGCGCTAGGCGCCGTCGACGCCTTCCAGCGCGGAGGCGTCACCGAGGCTCGAGTCGCGGATCACGCTGAACGAGCCGTCGGTCTCCAGCACCACCGCCGCGACCGCGGACAGGTCGCCGACCCCGGCCGCACGCACGGCGTGGCAGACCTCCTCGCGCGCCACCCGTTGGCGGTTCATCGCGTCCTCCTGCAGGGCGCCGGCGCGCAGCAGCACCGTCGGCTGCGCGGTCACCGCCCTGCGCACCCAGGCCAGGCGTCGGGTCGCCGAGGCCACCACGAACTGGAAGACGGCCAGGCTCCCCAACGCCACGCTGCCCTCCGCCCAGGAGACGTCGCTGCTCAGCAGGATCGTCGCGAGGGTGGACCCGAAGGCGACCGTGACCACGAAGTCGAACGCGTTGAGCTTGGCCAGCGTGCGCTTGCCGGACAGTCGCAGGATCGCGATCAGCGTGACGTACGCCGCTGCGCCCACGGCGAGGACGCGGCCGATGTCGGACCAGGAGTCGAACCACATGGGCTCTTCCTACCCACCGGGCCGGCCCTCAGTCCTGCACGGTCAGGCCTGCGCGGCGAACTCCTCGGCCACCAGGTCGTAGAGGGCCAGGTCGGTGGGGCCGCTGCGCGTGTTCGCGCCGAGCCGCTCCACGCCGTACAGCCGGAGCCCGTTCGCCTCGATCACCCGCCGCGAGGCCACGTTGTCCACGGCCGCGAACCCCTTGACCCGACGTACCCCCAGCTCGCCGAAGACGTGGCGCAGGACGGCCGCGAACGCCCGCGTGGTCACGCCTCGGCCGCGGGCCTCGGGATGCGTCCAGTAGCCGATCTCGCAGTCGAGGCCGGGCTGGTAGTCGAAGTACTGGATCGCCGAGAGGATCTCGTCGGCGGCCGGGTCGACGACCGCCCAGGTGACGCCGGAGCCGGTGGCGCGCATCTCCGAGCGCTTCTCGATGTAGTCGTGCGCGTCGTCGAGCGTGTACGGCGACGGCAGGAAGCCGAGGTTCTGCTGGGTCACCGGGTCCGAGCAGGCCTCGACGATCCGGGCTGCGTCCCGGTCCGCCACCGGACGAAGCCGCAGACCGTCCGCCTCGAGCACCGGGCAGTCCAGCCAGGTCGAGGCGGGGGAGCGCGGGTCGTCGCGCAGCAGCGTCCCGACCCAGGAGTCGATCAGCTCGCCGCGCTGCGGCTGCCACCGGCGCACCGTCCCGCCGTGGCTGAAGCCGAGCTTCCAGGCGAGCCGGCGGGACGGCCAGTTGCCCACGTGCGCCCACCAGATGACCGTGCGCAGCCCCTGCTCCGCGAACCCCCAGTCGACCAGCAGCCGCAGCGCGCGCTCGACGGCACCCGTACCGCGTACGGCGGGGTGCGCGCCGAAGGCGATCTCGGCCCGGCCCTCGCCCTCGGGACGCAGCGAGATCGTCCCGCCGTACGCGCCGGCGTACTCGATCGCGAAGGCCCACTCGGAGTCGTCCAGCCAGCCCGCGGGCATCCGCTCGCCCACGAAAGCACGAGCGTCCTCCATCGCGTAGGGCACCGGCACCGTCGTCCATCGCTGCGATGAAGGGTCCTGGCTCTGCTCCCAGGAGCCGAGCGCGTCGTCGGGTCGGTGGGGCCGGATCGTGACGACGCCGTCGGTCAGCGTGGGTGCGAGGGACATGGCGGAACCCTGTCAACCGTGGGCGTCCGAGGGCAAGCGGGTTGTCACCGGCGCCAATGACACAATGTCCGACATGTCCACCACGACCGAACCCGAGATCGCTGCGTCGTCGGCGGCCTCGGGGACCGCCCGGCCGCGTGTGCTCTCCGGCATCCAGCCCACGGCGAACTCCTTCCACTTCGGCAACTACCTCGGCGCGCTGCGGCAGTGGGTGGACCTGCAGCGGGACCACCAGCCGTTCTTCTTCATCGCCGACCTGCACGCGATCACCGTGGAGCAGGACCCGAAGGTGCTGCGGGAGCGGACCCTGCGGGCCGCGGCCCAGCTGCTGGCGATGGGCATCGACCCGTCGCGGTCGGCGATCTTCGTGCAGAGCCAGGTCCCCGAGCACGCCCAGCTCGGGTGGGTGCTGCAGTGCCTGACCGGCTTCGGCGAGGCCCGGCGGATGACGCAGTTCAAGGACAAGTCCGCCAAGGGCGGTGAGGGTGCCGCATCGGTCGGGCTCTTCACCTACCCCGTCCTCCAGGCGGCCGACATCCTGCTCTACCGGCCGCACTTCGTGCCGGTCGGCGAGGACCAGCGCCAGCACCTCGAGCTCACCCGTGACCTCGCCCAGCGGTTCAACCACCGCTACAAGAAGACGTTCCGGCTGCCCGAGCCCTACATCCTCAAGGCCACCGCGAAGATCGGGGACCTGCAGAACCCGACCGCGAAGATGTCCAAGTCCGCCTCGTCACCGGCCGGGATCATCGAGATGCTCGACGAGCCCACGGCCAGCGCCAAGAAGGTCCGCTCCGCGGTCACCGACTCGGACGGCGAGATCCGCTTCGACCTCGAGGAGAAGCCCGGGATCAGCAACCTGCTGACGATCTACTCCGCGCTCACCGGCAGCCCGGTCCCGATGCTGCAGGAGCAGTACGCCGGCCGTGGCTACGGTGACCTGAAGAAGGACCTGGCCGAGGTGGTGGTCGAGTTCGTCACGCCGTTCCGCGAGCGCACGCTCGAGCTGCTGGACGACCAGGCGCACCTCAGCGCCGTACTCAAGCAGGGAGCGGAGCAGGCCGGCGCGGTGGCCCGGGCGACGCTGCGCGACGTCTACCAGCGGGTCGGCTTCGTCGCCGCCGGCCAGTAGGGTCGGTCAGTGCCCACGATCGGTGTCGCCCTCGCCATCCCGGAGCCCTGGGCCAGCGAGCTCCAGGACTACCGCACGGCCATCGGCGACCTCACGGCCGCCATGATCCCCACCCACATCACCCTGGCGCCGCCGATCGAGGTCGTCGACTCCGAGGTGGCCGACATCGAGAAGCATCTCGCCGCCGTCGCGGGCGAGATGCCGGCCTTCCGGGTGCATCTGCGGGGCACCGGCACCTTCCGCCCGGTCTCTCCCGTCGTCTTCGTGACCCTGGTCCAGGGCATTTCGCAGTGTGAGCAGCTCGCCCTGGCGGTGCGCCAGGGTCCGCTGGAGGTCGATCTGACGTTCCCGTACCACCCGCACGTGACCATCGCGCACCACCTGACCGACGAGACGCTGGACCGGGCGTTCGAGGAGCTGGCGGACTTCGAGTGTCTCTTCGAGGTCGACGAGTTCCACCTGTACGTCCACGACGACGAGGCCGGCTGGCAACCCACCCGGGAGTTCCCCCTGGCACCCAAGGAGAGTTGATTCCGTGGCCTCACTCAAGGAGCGGCTGAGCGCCCGCTTCGAACGTCTTCGCGAGCGTCGCCCGGCCGTCGACCACCTGGTCCGGATGGTCCAGCACTACGGGGCCGTCAACGGCAACCTCCAGGCCGGCGCCGTCACCTACTTCGCCTTCCTGTCGTTCTTCCCGATCCTGGCGCTGTCGTTCTTCGCCGTGGGCATCATCGCCACGGTGTACTCCGGCGCCGAGCAGGACCTGATCGACGCGATCGGGATGGTGCTCCCCAACGTCGTGGGCAACGGTCCCGGGGAGATCTCGCTCGACCAGGTCCAGAGCTTCTCGGGCTGGGCTGCCCTCTTCGGGGTCGCCGGTGTGCTGTTCGCCGGGCTGAGCTGGCTGTCGGCGATGCGCAACTCGCTCGAGGAGGTCTTCGAGCGTCCCCAGACGGAGCAGCCCAACTTCGTGTTCGGCAAGCTGCGTGACCTCGCATCACTCGCCCTGATCGGGATCGTGCTGATGGTCGCGGTCGCCGTCGTCGGGTTCGTCACCGGCTTCTCCGACATCGTGCTCGGCTGGTTCCACCTGAGCAGCCAGCTCTCCTGGCTGGTCTACGTGCTCACGCGTCTGGTCGGGCTGGGGGCCAACGCAGTGCTCTTCTACGTCCTCTTCCGGCTCCTGGGCAACCCGGAGGCGCCCTCTCGGGCGCTGTGGTCGGGGGCGCTGGTGGGTGCGGTCGCCTTCGAGGTGCTCAAGGCGTTCTCGTTCCTGCTGCTGGGCTCGACCGAGGGCAAGCCGGCGTTCCAGGCCTTCGGCATCGCGCTGATCCTGCTGGTCTGGATCTACTACTTCTCGCGGATCGTGATGTACGCCGCGTCGTGGGCGCACACCGCGCCGGACGCCCGTGCGGAGCGGGTCCCGGAGCAGGCCGACCCGGTCCAGGGGCCCCAGGCGCCGACGCTCGACCTGCCCGCCGGCGGACGTACCCGATCGCGCCTGGCTGCCGCCGTTCGTCGCGGGCAGTGCCGCGACCCTGGGGCTGGTGGCCGTGGTCCGCCGGCTCGGAGGAGGCCGGTGACGGTCGAGCGACGGCACGGCTGGCTCCTGGTGGCGGTCGCGGCCTGGAACTTCTTCATCTGGACGACGTTCGCGAGGAACCTCTGGAGCGCCCACGCCGCGGGCGAGGACCGGGCCACCGGCTACTGGGTGGCCCACACCGTCCTGATCGTGGTCGGCCTGGTGATCGGCGTGGTCCTGGGCCGCCTGGGGCTCCGCATCCTGCGGGCCACCCGCGCCCCGGCGTGACCCGGATGCCTAGTGGCCGTGGCGCATGGCCTGGTGCAGGTCCCAGTTGAGGCGAGAGATCACGTCGAGCGGGATCTCCTTGGGGCACGCGGAGGTGCACTCACCGATGTTGGTGCAGCCGCCGAAGCCCTCGGCGTCGTGCTGGGCGACCATGCTGACCACCCGGGTGTCCCGCTCGGGCTGACCCTGGGGCAGCTCGCCCAGGTGGGTGATCTTGGCGCCCATGAACAGCGAGGCCGACCCGTTCGGGCACGCGGCGACACAGGCGCCGCAGCCGATGCAGGTGGCGACGTTGAACGCACGCAGCGCGTCGTCGCGGGGGACCGGCGTGGCGTGCGCCTCGGGGGCGGAGCCGGTGTTCACCGAGATGTACCCGCCGGACTGGATGATCCGGTCGAACGAGCCACGGTCCACGCACAGGTCCTTGACCACGGGGAACGCGTCGGCGCGCCAGGGCTCGATCACGATCTCGTCGCCGTCGTTGAACGAGCGCATGTGGAGCTGGCAGGTGGTGGTGACCTCGGGGCCGTGCGCCTGTCCGTTGATCATCAGGCCGCACATGCCGCAGATGCCTTCGCGGCAGTCGGAGTCGAAGGCGATCGGCTCCTCACCCTTCGCGTTGAGGTCCTCGTTGAGCACGTCGAGCATCTCGAGGAAGGACATGTCCGGGGAGATGTCGTCGAGCTGGTAGCCGTGCATGGCCCCGGGGGACGCCGCGTCCGCCTGGCGCCAGATCTTCAGTGTGACTCTCATCGCTTGATGGCTCGCTCGCAGTTCGACCGCACAGGTGCGGTGGTGGTCAGGGTCCAGCCGTCGCGGCCTCTCGCGTCGCTCACTTGTAGCTCCGCTGCTTCATCTCGATGGCCGTGTAGGTCAGTTCTTCCTTGTGCAGCACGGGCGGCTCGTCGTCGCCGGCGAACTCCCACGCGGCGACGTACGCGAACGTCTCGTCGTGGCGGAGCGCCTCGCCCTCCTCGGTCTGCGACTCGCCACGGAAGTGGCCGCCGCAGGACTCGCGCCGGTTGAGCGCGTCGATGCACATCAGCTCGCCGAGCTCGAAGAAGTCGGCCACCCGGCCGGCCTTCTCGAGGGACTGGTTGAGGCTCTCCGCGCTGCCGAGCACCTTCACGTTGCGCCAGAAGTCGTCCTTCAGCGTGCGGATCAGGTCGATCGCCTTCTTGAGCCCGTCCTCGGTGCGCTCCATGCCGCAGTACTCCCACATGATGTTGCCGAGCTCGCGGTGGTAGGAGTCGACGCTGCGGGTGCCCTTCGTGTTCATGAAGTGGTTGATCCGTTCCCGCACGGACTCCTCGGCCTCGACCACCGCCGGGTGGTCGGCCGGGACCGGCTCGAACGGCCCGTCCGCGAGGTAGTCGCGGATCGTGTGCGGGAGCACGAAGTACCCGTCGGCCAGGCCCTGCATCAGCGCGGAGGCGCCGAGGCGGTTGGCGCCGTGGTCGGAGAAGTTGGCCTCCCCGGTCACGAACAGGCCCTCGATGGACGACATCAGGTCGTAGTCGACCCACAGTCCGCCCATGACGTAGTGCACGGCGGGGTAGATGCGCATCGGCATCTCGTAGGGGTTCTCCCCGGTGATCCGCTCGTACATGTCGAAGAGGTTGTCGTACTTCTCCTGGATGCCGTCCTTGCCCAGGCGCGCGATCGCGGCGCTGAAGTCGAGGTAGACACCCCGTCGCACGCCCTCCACGGCCGGGCCGACGCCGCGGCCCTCGTCGCAGACGTTCTTGGCCGCGCGGGAGGCGATGTCGCGGGGGACCAGGTTGCCGAACGCCGGGTAGATCCGCTCCAGGTAGTAGTCGCGGTCCTCCTCGGGGATGTCGCGGGGGTCCTTCTCGCAGTCGGCGGCCTGCTTCGGCACCCAGATCCGGCCGTCGTTGCGCAGCGACTCCGACATCAGGGTCAGCTTCGACTGGTGCGCGCCCGAGACCGGGATGCAGGTCGGGTGGATCTGCGTGTAGCAGGGGTTCGCCATGTAGGCGCCCTTGCGGTGTGCCCGCCAGGTGGCCGTGACGTTGCAGCCCATCGCGTTCGTGGAGAGGTAGAAGACGTTGCCGTAGCCACCGCTGGCGAGGACGACGACATCGGCGAGGTGGGTCTCGATCTCACCGGTGACCATGTCCCGCGCGACGATGCCGCGGGCCTTGCCGTCCACGACGATCACCTCGAGCATCTCGTGGCGGGTGAACGTCTCCACCGTGCCGGCGGCGACCTGGCGCTCGAGGGCCTGGTAGGCGCCGATCAGCAGCTGCTGCCCGGTCTGGCCGCGGGCGTAGAAGGTGCGGGACACCTGCACGCCACCGAAGGACCGGTTGTCGAGCAGGCCGCCGTACTCACGGGCGAACGGGACGCCCTGCGCCACGCACTGGTCGATGATGTTGGTGCTGACCTCGGCCAGGCGGTAGACGTTCGACTCGCGCGAGCGGTAGTCGCCGCCCTTGACGGTGTCGTAGAAGAGCCGGTGGACGGAGTCGCCGTCCTCCTTGTAGTTCTTCGCCGCGTTGATGCCGCCCTGGGCCGCGATCGAGTGCGCGCGACGCGGGGAGTCCTGGTAGCAGAAGGACTTCACGTTGTAGCCGGCCTCGCCGAGCGTCGCGGCGGCCGAGCCACCGGCCAGGCCGGTGCCGACGATGATGACGTTGAGCTTGCGCCGGTTCGACGGGTTGACCAGGCGGGCCTCGAACTTGCGGGTGCTCCAGCGCTCGTCGATCGGGCCGCCGGGAGCCTTCGTGTCCGCGATCGGCTCACCGGGGACGTAGTAGCCGGCGGCGTCGTCGCCGTGGGGTCCGGGTGCGTCGTGCGAGGGGTCGGCCGTGGTGGTGGTGTCCGGGAATTCGGTCATGGGTGGCCCTTACTTGGTGATGACGCCGGCGAGGACGAAGATCGGGACGAGTGAGAATCCGCCGGCGATGACCACGGCGATGATGAGCCCGAGCGACTTGGCGTTGCGGCGGGCCTTGGCGTTGTTGGTCAGTCCGAGGGTCTGTGCGGCACTCCACACGCCGTGGTGCAGGTGCAGGCCCAGCGCGGCCATGGCCACGAGGTAGAAGAGCGTGAGCCACCAGACGTCGAAGGAGTCGACGAGCAGGTTGTACGGGTCGCTGGTGCTCCCGCCCTGCACGTTGACCTTGCCGATCGTGAAGTTCAGCAGGTGCCAGACCAGGAACAGCAGAATGGTCAGGCCGCCCCACCGCATGAAGCGGGAGGAGAAGGACGAGTGCGCGTTCTTCTTCACCACGTACTTCGTGGTGCGGGCCTTGCCGGCACGGCGCCAGAGCGCCACGGCCGCGTAGACGTGCACCGCCAGCGCGGCGATCAGGGTCACCCGGATGATCCAGAGCAGCCCGGAGCGCGGGAGCATCGGCTCGCCGAACTCGCGGAGGTGCTCGGCGTACTCGTTGTAGGCGTCATGGCCACCGAAGGCCTTGAGGTTGCCGTACATGTGCAGGAGCACGAATCCGATGAAGATGACGCCACTGGCGGCCATCAGGAGCTTGAGTGCGATGGTCGAGCGCGTCGAGCGCGCTCCCTTGACCAGAGTCGTGGTAGCCACGACAGGTCACGTTACCGTCCGAATCGCGGGACCCGTGCGGCGGGGAGTGTGACATTTGCCCGGTCGCGGGCGCGTGTCATCCTGCGGCAGCGCTGCTCAGGGCCGGCGAGGCGGTCAGCCGCTCGTAGTGGTCCCCGACCAGCTCGTCGACCGCGGCCGGCCAGTCCCGGTCGCCGATGCGAGCTCGCGGGCCCGCCGGCCGAGCAGGCTGCGGTGCCGGTCGGCGGCCAGCGAGCTGACCGCCTCGCGCAGTCCGCGCCGGCTCGCCGGGGCGTAGAGCAGTCCGGTCTCGAGATTGCGCACCACGTCGAGTGCGCCCCCGGTGCGCGGCGCGACCACGGGTACGCCGCTCGCCGCAGCCTCGCGCAGCGGGTGGCAGCAGGTCTCGTGCTCGCCGGGGTGCACCAGCACGTCCAGGGACGCCATCGCGACGGCCAGGTCTCCGGTGGAGAGCACCCCGGTGAACGTCGCGTCCGGGAGCCGGGAGCGCAGCCGGTCCAGCTGCGGGCCCTCGCCGACCACGACCAGCCGGATCCCGGGGAGGCCGGCCAGCTCGGTGAGCCGGCGTACGTCGTGCCGGTTGCGGAGGCTGCCGACGTACCCGACGACCACCCCCGCCCCCGGAGGCCCGCTGCGTGAGCGGGCGCGTGACCAGCTTGCGTGAAGCTCTGGGTCACGAAGCGCGGGGGTGAAGGCGGCCGTGTCGACGCCCGGTCGCCACAGGTCCGCGGCGACCCCGAACTCCGCCAGCCGTTCGACCATCCAGCTCGAGGTCACCAGGACGGCGTCGGCATGCGCGGCCACGGCACCGCGCCAGTAGTCGGCCGTGACCTTCAGCAGCGGCGACTGCTCCACCACGAGCGTGGGGACACCGCCGCGATGGGCGTGCTCGAGCGCACGGCGGCCGAGCCGGCCCGGCGAGGTCGCGTGCCACGCGGCTGCCTCGGTACGTCGCAAGGCCGGGCCCGGGGGCGACCAGCCGCACGTCGTGCCCGTTGTCGACGAGCCGGTCGGCCACGGCCTTGACGGTTCGGGTCGTGGCGTCCACGGCAGGGAAGAAGGTCTCGGTCACCAGCGCGATCCGCATGACCGAAGCGTCTGCGGCCAGGACGACGCCGGGCGCTCGATTGAGTGACACGGGCATGAACACTGGCGGTGTGGCCCCTTCCACATCCGCTCCGATGTGTGCAGACTCACCCATGCACCGGACCCGAACCCCGGACTGCGGAGGTGTTCATGGCGTCGACGGACGCTCGTCAGGCATCAGGAGTGAACGGGCCCACCCGGGCCAGGATCGACGCGAAGACACTGCGCGAGGACCGGTGGTGGCTGACGCCGCTGGCGACGTTCGTGGTGTTCACCTCGTTCGTGGTCTACGCGACCTGGCGGGCCTTCGCGGGCAGCAACTTCTACTCCGAGCCGTACCTCTCGCCGTTCTACTCGCCGTGCCTGACCGACTCCTGCGCCCGGATCGGCGCGGCGGACTTCGGCACGCCGTTCAGCTGGTGGAGCCTGTCGCCGGCGCTGATCATCCTGATCTTCCCGCTCGGCTTCCGGATGACCTGCTACTACTACCGCAAGGCCTACTACCGTGCGTTCTGGCTCTCACCGCCCGCCTGCGCGGTGGCGGAGCCGCACGGCTCGTACTCCGGTGAGACGCGGTTCCCGCTGATCCTGCAGAACATCCACCGCTACTTCTGGTACGCCGCCGTGGTGGTCGGCCTGATCCTGAGCTACGACGCCATCCTCGCCTTCCGCAACGAGGAGGGGGAGTGGGGCCACATGGGCCTCGGCACCCTCCTGATGGTGGCGAACGTGGTGCTGATCTGGCTCTACACGCTGTCCTGCCACTCCTGCCGCCACATCACCGGCGGCCGGCTGCGGCACTTCTCGAAGCACCCGGTCCGCTACAAGGCCTGGACCTTCGTGTCGAAGCTGAACGCCCGCCACGCCAGCTACGCCTGGTACTCCCTGTTCTCGGTCGCGCTGGTGGACCTCTACATCTACCTGCTCGCCACCAACGTCTTCGACGACCCGAGGTTCTTCTGACATGACTGCCAGCAACCAGAGCCGGCACCCGATGACCGGCAACGAGATGTCCGGGGACGAGCGCGGCGGCATGGAGCACCACGCCTACGACGTGGTCGTGATCGGCGCCGGTGGTGCCGGCCTGCGTGCCGCCATCGCGGCGCACGACGCCGGCGCCCGGACCGCGATCGTCTGCAAGTCGCTGCTCGGCAAGGCGCACACGGTGATGGCGGAGGGTGGCATCGCTGCCTCGATGGGCAACGTCTACTCCGACGACAACTGGAAGGTGCACTTCCGCGACACCATGCGTGGCGGGAAGATGCTGAACAACTGGCGGATGGCGCAGCTGCATGCGCAGGAGGCGCCCGAGCGGGTGATGGAGCTCGAGGACTGGGGTGCCCTCTTCGACCGCACCGAGGACGGCCTGATCTCGCAGCGCGACTTCGGTGGGCACAAGTACGCCCGGCTCGCGCACGTCGGGGACCGCACCGGCCTGGAGATGATCCGCACCCTCCAGCAGCGAGCCGTGGCGCTCGGCATCGACGTGTTCATGGAGTGCACGGTCACCGAGCTGTTGCTCGACAAGGGGGCCGGTGAGCCGAAGGTCTCCGGCGCGTTCGGCTACTGGCGCGAGACCGGCCGGTTCGTCACGTTCGAGGCGCCCAGCGTGATCCTGGCGACCGGCGGCATCGGCAAGTCGTTCAAGGTCACCAGCAACTCCTGGGAGTACACCGGCGACGGGCATGCGCTCGCGCTGCGGGCCGGCGCCTCGCTGATCAACATGGAGTTCGTGCAGTTCCACCCGACGGGGATGGTCTGGCCCCCGTCGGTGAAGGGGCTGCTGGTCACCGAGTCCGTGCGTGGTGACGGCGGGGTCCTGAAGAACTCCGAGGGCAAGCGGTTCATGTTCGACTACATCCCGGACTTCTTCAAGGCCGAGACCGCCGACACGATCGAGGAGGCGGACCGCTGGTACGACGACAAGAAGAACAACCGTCGTCCTCCCGAGCTGCTCCCGCGTGACGAGGTCGCGCGGGCGATCAACTCCGAGATCAAGGCCGGTCGCGGGACGCCGCACGGCGGCATCTACCTCGACATCGCCTCGCGTCGGGACCCGGAGTTCATCCGGCGCCGGCTGCCGTCGATGTACCACCAGTTCAAGGAGCTGGCCGACGTCGACATCACCGCCGAGCCGATGGAGATCGGCCCGACCTGCCACTACGTGATGGGCGGGGTCGAGGTCGACGCCGACACCGAGCTCAGCGGCGTCACCGGCCTGTACGCCGTCGGCGAGTGCTCCGGAGGCATGCACGGCTCCAACCGGCTCGGCGGCAACTCGCTCTCCGACCTGCTCGTCTTCGGCCGTCGGGCCGGGGAGAGCGCCGCGGCGTACGCCGTCGAGGTCGGCACCGCGCGCCCGACCATCGACCCGGCCGACGTGAAGGCCGCCGAGGCCACTGCGCTCGCGCCGTTCGAGCACGAGGGCGGCGCGGAGAACCCGTACTCCATCCAGCAGGACCTGCAGCAGTCCATGAACGACCTGGTCGGCATCATCCGCACCGGCCCCGAGCTCTCGGCCTCCCTGGAGGAGATCGAGAAGCTCAAGGAGCGCGCGCAGCACCTCGCGGTCGAGGGCCACCGGCAGTACAACCCCGGCTGGCACCTGGCGATCGACCTGCGCAACATGCTGATCGTCTCCGAGTGCATCGCGAAGGCGGCGCTGGAGCGCGAGGAGTCGCGGGGCGGACACACCCGCGACGACCACCCCGGGCCGCGCGACGAGTGGGGCACGAAGAACCTCGTGGTCCGGCTCGACGCGGCCGGGACGGGCGTCGAGCTCACCCACCAGCCGATCCCCGAGATGCCGGCCGAGCTGAAGACCTTCTTCGAGAGCGCGTGAGGAGCAGACCATGAGCTACGACCTGAACATGCGCGTCTGGCGAGGCGACCAGGACGGCGGCGAGCTCGGCGACTACACGGTCTCGGTCGAGACCGGCGAGGTGGTCCTCGACGCGCTGCACCGGCTGCAGGCGACCCAGGCCGGAGATCTGGCCGTGCGCTGGAACTGCAAGGCCGGCAAGTGCGGCTCGTGCAGCGCCGAGATCAACGGACGGCCACGGCTGCTGTGCATGACCCGGCTCTCCGACTTCGACGAGTCCGAGACGATCACGGTGACGCCGATGAGGTCCTTCCCGGTGATCCGCGACCTGGTCACCGACGTCTCGTACAACTACGAGAAGGCCAAGGAGCTGCCGGCGTTCGCGCCGCCGCCCCGCGACGCCGACAACAAGCGCCGGATGATGCAGGTCGACGTGGAGCGAGGCCAGGAGTTCCGCAAGTGCATCGAGTGCTTCCTGTGCCAGAACACCTGCCATGTGGTGCGCGACCACGAGGAGAACAAGCCGGCGTTCGCGGGGCCACGGTTCTTCCTGCGGTACGCCGAGCTGGACATGCACCCGTTGGACACCCACGACCGGCGTGAGCTGGCGCAGGGAGCGGCCGGGATCGGCATGTGCAACATCACCAAGTGCTGCACCGAGGTCTGCCCCGAGGGCATCAAGATCACCGACAACGCGATCATCCCGATGAAGGAGCGCGTGGTCGACCGCAAGTTCGACCCGCTGGTCTGGCTGGGCAGCAAGATCGGGATCCGCAACAAGGACGACGAGGGGCGCAGCCAACCCCTCTAGAGCGGCATTGCCACCGATTCGGTCCAGGAGCAAGGTGGATCCTCTCCAGGACCGAACCAAGGAGGCGAGGGCTGTGGAGCTGCTGGGGCCCACCGACGCCGAGTACGACGAACGACGTGCGCTGTTCAACGCGATGATCGACAAGAGGCCGCGACTCATCGCGGCGTGCGAGAGCCCGGCCGACGTCCGCCACGCGCTCGAGCGTGCCCGACAGGACGGGCTGGCGGTCGCCGTCCGGTCCGGCGGTCACTCGGTCGCCGGCCAGTCGATGGTCGACGACGGACTCGTGATCGACGTCCGTCCCATGAAAGCCGTCGAGATCGACCCGGCAGCTCGCCGCGCTCGCGTGGCCGGGGGCTGTACCTGGGCGGAGTTCGACGCAGCCGCGCAAGCGCACGGCCTGGCGACGACCGGTGGCCGCGTCTCCACGACGGGAGTCTCGGGGCTCACGCTGGGCGGCGGGTCAGGCTGGCTCGAACGCCAGCACGGCCTCTCCTGCGACAACCTGCTCGCGGTCGAGCTGGTGACCGCGGACGGCCACGAGATCCGGGCTGACGCGTCCCAGCACCAGGAGCTGTTGTGGGCCAGCAAGGGCGGCGGGGGCAACTTCGGCGTCGTGACTGCGCTGGAGTTCGCCCTGCACCCGGTCGGACCGACGATCCTCGGTGGACTGATGCTCTGGTCCTTCGACCGGGCGGCCGACGTCGCGCCCAGGTTCCGTGACTGGGCGGCCGCCGCTCCCGAGGAGCTGGGGCCAGCCCTGGTGATCCTGAACGGGCCGCCCGAGCCGTTCATCCCCGCCCATCTGCAGGGTCAGCCGATCCTCGGCCTCGCCGTGCTGTGGAACGGCGACCATGCCGCCGGAGCCGAGGTCCTCCAGGAGATGCGTGACCTGGGACCCGAGGTCGACCTGGTGGGTCCGATGCCCTACACCGACCTGCAGTCGATGATCGACGACCCTCCCGGGCTGCGGCAGTACTGGAGCGCGGACTACCACGATGAGTTCAGCGATCAGGCACTCGACGTCTGGGTCGATGCGGGGGCACGGAGGGCCTCGCCGCTGACCCAGCAGCTGCTGCTGCCGTGGGGCGGCGCGCTGGCCCGGATCGACGAGGACGCCACGCCGCTCAGCCAGCGCGGTGCCCGGTGGATCAGCCACCCGTTCGCGACCTGGGAGGACGCGGCGGACGATGAGGCGAACATCGCCTGGGTGCGTGCCTACCGCGCGGCGAACGCTCCGTTCACCACCGGTGGCGTCTACCTCAACTTCATCGGTGAGGAGGGCGTCGACCGCATCAAGGCAGCATTCGGTGCGGACAAGTACCAGCGCCTGGCCGAGGTCAAGGGGGAGTACGACCCGGCCAACGTGTTCGCCGGCAACCAGAACATCCGGCCGCTGGCGCCCGCCTGAGGAGGCGCACCAAAGCCGGCAGCGCGCCGGTCGTGGACCTCCCGGATGAGTCGGACCGTCGTCGTGACATCGCTCCGGCCGGGGAAAAGTCACACTCGGTGGCACCCTCGGGCCCACCCTCCTAGGGTTCGCACCATGACAGACGTGGAAGGTGGCCTCGCCGAGCCGACGGAGCTCGAGCCGGAGCAGGGCTCGCTCGAGCTCGCAGGGCCCGGCGACGCGGCCTCGCCCGCAGACTGGGAGCACGCGGCCGCTGCGGTGCTGCGCAAGGCGCGGCGGATGGGTGACGACGACCCGGACTCGCTGGTCTGGGAGAAGCTGACCCGCCCGACGCTGGACGGGATCGACGTCCCACCGCTCGGCACCCGGGGCGCACTCGAGGCGCTCGTCACTGCCGGCCGCCCGGGACGGGTCGGTGACTGGGACATCCGCGCCCACCTGTCCGGGCCGGACGCGAAGCTCGGCAACGAGGCGCTCCTGGTCGACCTGCAGAACGGCGTCACCTCCGTCTGGCTGGAGCTGGGTGACGCGCTCGGTGTCGCCGACCTCGACACCCTGCTGGCGGAGGTGCTCCTCGACCTCGCTCCGGTGGTCGTGGCGGCCCCCTCTGCACCGGTCGCCGCCGCGCAGGCCCTGGTCGGGCTGGTGCGCGAACGCGGCGTCACGGCCGCGGCGGGCACGAACCTCGGCGCCGACCCGGTCCGGGCCACGGACGACGAACTGGTCGAGGTGGCCCGCCTCGCTCTCGACGCCGGCGTGCTCGGGGCGGTCGTCGACGCCACCGTCGTGCACGACCGTGGCGCCTCCGACGCCCAGGAGCTCGGCTACAGCCTGGCCGTGGGTGCGGCGTACCTCCGCACCCTGACCGAGGCCGGCCTCGACGTCGAGGACGCCCTGCGCCTGGTGGAGTTCCGCTACGCCGCGACCGACGAGCAGTTCCCGACCATCGCCAAGCTCCGCGCCGCCAGACGGCTCTGGGCGCGGGTCGCGGAGCTGTGCGAGGCTCCCGACGCGGCACGCACCCAGCGTCAGCACGTGGTGACCAGCCGCCCGATGATGAGCAAGTACGACCCCTGGGTCAACATGCTGCGCACCACCGTGGCCGCCTTCGCCGCCGGCGTCGGGGGAGCGGACGCCGTCACGGTGCTGCCCTTCGACAGTCCGCTCGGCCGGCCGGACGCGTTCGCCCGCCGGATCGCCCGCAACACCTCCTCGCTGCTGATCTCCGAGTCGCACCTTGCCAGGGTCGCCGACCCCGCGGGTGGGTCGTACGCCGTCGAGAGGCTGACCGACGACCTGGCCCGCGCGGGCTGGGCTGAGTTCGGCCGGATCGAGGAGAGCGGTGGCATCGCGGCCGCCCTCGCCGACGGCTCGCTCCAGTCGCGGATCGACGAGATCGCGGCGCGCCGCGAGGAGCAGGTGTCCCGCCGCACGCGGCCGCTCACCGGGCTCACCGAGTTCCCCCACCTGGCCGAGACCCTGCCCGAGCGTGATCCCGACCCGGCGGCCGCCGACGTGCGCCGGTACGGCGCGAGCTTCGAGGCGCTGCGCGACGAGCCGGCCGCCACGCCGGTCTTCCTCGCCACGATGGGCAGCATTGCCGCGCACACGGCGCGCGCGACGTTCGCGTCCAACCTGTTCGCGGCGGGCGGCATCGCCGTGCAGCCCGCGGGTGCGACGGCCGAGGTCGCCGAGGTGCTCGCGACGTACGACGCCCAGCCGGTGGTCTGCCTCGCCGGCCCGGACGCGGCGTACACCGAGTGGGGTGCCGAGCTCGTGGCGGCGCTGCGTGAGGCGGGTGCCCGCTGGGTGATCCTGGCCGGCAAGCCGACCGCGATCCCCGGCGCGAGCGTCGACGACGCGTGCGCGATGGGTGTCGATGCCCTGGACTTCCTGACCCGAACGAGGGAGCAGCTCGCATGAGCATTCCGAAGAGCTTCGCCGGCCTGCCCCTGGCTGCCGCCGACCCATCGCTTGGTGACGGCCCGGCTGCAGTCGATGGGGGACCAGAGCGCAACCCCTGGACCAGCCCGGAGGGGATCGACGTCCTCCCGGTCTACGGGCCCGAGCACCTCGAGGGACTCGACGCGCTGGACACGATGCCGGGGCTGAGCCCGTTCCTGCGCGGGCCCTATCCGACGATGTACACGACCCAACCCTGGACGGTCCGGCAGTACGCCGGGTTCTCCACCGCCGAGGAGTCCAACGCGTTCTACCGGCGCAACCTCGCGGCCGGCCAGAAGGGGCTGAGTGTCGCCTTCGACCTCGCCACCCACCGCGGCTACGACTCCGACCACCCCCGGGTGCGCGGCGACGTCGGCATGGCGGGGGTCGCGATCGACTCGATCTACGACACTCGCACGCTCTTCGAGGGGATCCCGCTCGACGAGATGTCGGTCTCGATGACGATGAACGGCGCCGTCCTGCCGGTGCTCGCGCTCTACATCGCCGCGGCCGAGGAGCAGGGGGTGAAGCCCGAGCAGCTCTCCGGGACCATCCAGAACGACATCCTCAAGGAGTTCATGGTCCGCAACACCTACATCTACCCGCCCGAGCCGAGCATGCGGATCATCTCGGACATCTTCAGCTACACCGCCGCCAAGATGCCGCGCTTCAACTCGATCTCGATCTCGGGCTACCACATCCAGGAGGCCGGAGCGACGGCCGACCTCGAGCTGGCCTACACGCTGGCCGACGGGGTGGAGTACATCCGGGCCGGGCTCGGCACCGGGATGTCGATCGACCAGTTCGCGCCTCGGCTCAGCTTCTTCTGGGCGGTCGGGATGAACTTCTTCATGGAGGTCGCCAAGATGCGCGCGGCCCGGGCGCTGTGGGCGCGGCTGGTGCGTGACTTCGAGCCGCAGAACCCCAAGTCGCTGAGCCTGCGCACGCACAGCCAGACCAGCGGCTGGTCGCTGACCGCGCAGGACGTCTTCAACAACGTGCAGCGCACCTGCATCGAGGCGATGGCCGCCACCCAGGGCCACACCCAGAGCCTGCACACCAACGCGCTGGACGAGGCGATCGCGCTGCCCACCGACTTCTCGGCCCGGATCGCGCGGAACACCCAGCTGCTGCTGCAGCAGGAGAGCGGCACCACCCACCCGATCGACCCGTGGGGCGGCTCCTACTACGTCGAGCGGCTCACCCACGACCTCGCCGAGCGGGCCTGGGCCCACATCCAGGAGGCCGAGCGCGCCGGCGGCATGGCGAAGGCGATCGAGCAGGGCATCCCCAAGATGCGCATCGAGGAGGCCGCCGCCCGCACCCAGGCCCGGATCGACTCCGGTGCCCAGAAGGTGATCGGGGTGAACACCTACCGGCTCGAGGTCGAGGACAAGCTCGACGTGCTCCGGGTCGACAACGACGACGTCTACCGTCAGCAGATCGCGAAGCTGGAGCGGCTGCGCGCCGAGCGTGACGACGACGCCGTACGCCGCTCGCTCGAGGCGCTGACCAGCTCCGCCGCGCAGGGCGCGCAGGGCGGCTCCTCGCTCGACGGCAACCTGCTCGCGCTGGCCGTCGAGGCGGCCCACGCCAAGGCGACCGTGGGGGAGATCTCGGACGCACTGGAGAAGGTCTACGGCCGGCACCAGGCGGTGATCCGTACGATCAGCGGCGTGTTCAGGGACGAGTCAGGCTCCGCCGAGAACGGCGCCGGCGGCGGGTTGGTGCAGCAGGCACTCGCCGCCACCGACGATTTCGCCACGGCCGAGGGTCGTCGCCCCCGGATCCTGGTCGCCAAGATGGGCCAGGACGGCCACGACCGCGGTCAGAAGGTCGTGGTCAGCGCCTTCGCCGACATGGGCTTCGACGTGGACGTCGGCCCGCTCTTCTCCACCCCGGAGGAGGTCGCCCAGCAGGCGGTGGACGCGGACGTGCACATCGTCGGGGTCTCGTCGCTGGCGGCCGGGCACCTCGCGCTGCTGCCGGCGCTCAAGGCGGCCCTGGCCGAGCACGGTCGACCCGACATCATGGTCGTCATCGGTGGGGTGATTCCGCCGGACGACGTGCCGAGGCTGCGGGAGATGGGCGCGGCTGCGGTGTTCCTGCCCGGCACCGTCATCGCCGAGTCCGCGCTGGACCTGCTGGCGAAGCTGTCGGAGCAGCTGGGCCACTAGTGGTCGACCAGCGTGCCGCCAGTGACCAGGTCGCGGCCCTCGTCGAGGGGGTCCGCGCACGCCGCCGCGCCGCGGTGTCCCAGGCGATCACGCTGGTCGAGTCGGCCAAGGCCGAGCACCGCGCAGCCGCCCGCACCCTGCTCACGGAGCTCGGCCAGGAGACCCCTGGCACGGCCGGTCCTGCGGTGCGGGTGGGCATCTCCGGCGTGCCGGGGGTCGGCAAGTCCACGTTCATCGAGGCGCTCGGCACCCGGCTGACCCGGGCCGGTCACCGGGTCGGCGTGCTCGCGGTCGACCCGTCCTCGGTGCGGACCGGTGGCTCCGTCCTGGGCGACAAGACCCGGATGGCCCGCCTGGCCGCCGACGCCGACGCCTACATCCGACCCTCGCCCTCGGCGGGCACGCTGGGTGGGGTCGCGCGCGCCACCTTCCAGGCCATGTCGGTGCTCGAGGCCGCGGCGTACGACGTGATCCTGGTGGAGACCGTCGGCGTCGGGCAGTCCGAGGTGACGGTGGCCGGGATGGTCGACACGTTCCTCTTCCTCACCCTGGCCCGGACCGGGGACCAGCTGCAGGGCATCAAGAAGGGCATCCTCGAGATCGCCGACGTGATCGCGGTCAACAAGGCCGACGGCGACCGTGCGGGTGAGGCCCGTTCGGCAGCCCGTGAGCTCGCCGGGGCGCTGCGCATGGTGCGCGGCCGGGGGGAGTGGGCGCCTCCGGTCGTGACCTGCTCCGGGCTCGAGGACGTCGGCGTGGACGAGCTGTGGCAGCAGGTCCTCGCGCACCGCGACCACCTGGGGGAGCAGGGGCTCGCCGCCAAGCGCGCCGAGCAGCAGCTGGACTTCACCTGGGCGCTGGTCCGAGACGAGCTGGCCGAGCGGCTGCGCGGCAACGCGGGGGTGGCGGCCATCCGTGACGAGGTCAGCTCGGCCGTGAGGGCGGGAGAGCTGCCGGCGACCATCGCCGCGGACCGGATCATCGCGGCGTACGACAGCAGCGCCTGACCGGGGTGGTTGACCCGTTCGGGCAGGCCCGTTCGCCCGGTGAAGATGACGGGTTCGAGTCATGCGGACCACCCGGTCGGGGGTGAGCATCGGGTGAAACCCCTTCTCAGGAGGTCCTGATGCGCCCCCAGCACGTCATCTCGGTCGTCGCCACGGCCACGCTCCTCGCCACACTCATGGGAGCCCCGCCCACCGCGGCCGCTCCGGAATCGGACAGCGCCGCCCGGCCACTGGCCCGCGGACTGCTCACCCCGCTCAGCTTCGCGGTGAAGAGCAACGGCACCGCCTTCATCAGCCAGAACTTCGCCGGTCTGCTCATGAAGCAGCGACCCGGACGCAAGGCCAAGGTCGTCTTCTCCGCGCCCCGCAAGAACACCGAGGTCGGCGCGGTCTCGCTCGACCACGGGACCGTCACCTTTGCCACCACGCACCGCAAACAGGGCATCGTCTGGACGATGAACCGGCGCGGCAAGGTTCGTGAGCTCGGCGATGTCGGCGCCCACGAGCGCAGCGACAACCCCGACGGGGGCGTGACCTACGGCGCCCGCGACCTGACCGAGGAGTGCGCCGCGCAGTGGCCGGTCGACGAGCTCGGGCCGCCCACGTACCCGGCGATCAAGGAGACCCACCCCTACGCGACCACCACCGCCGGCGACATGACGTACGTGGCGGATGCGGCCGGCAACGCGATCGTCGGCGTGGCCCCGGACGGGACCGTCAGCACCGTGGCGCTGATGCCGGCGATCCCGATCGTGCTCACCGCCGAGGCGGCGACCGCCTTCGGCCTGCCGGAGTGCGCGGTCGGTGAGACGTACTGGTTCGAGCCGGTGCCCACCGACGTGGACATGGGCCGCGACGGAATGCTCTACGTGACGTCGCTGCCGGGCGGTCCCGAGGACGCCACCCTCGGCGCCAACGGCTCGGTCTTCCGGGTCGACCCGGCCACCGGGGACGCGACCAAGATGGCCGGCGGACTGGCCGGTGCCGTGGACCTGGCCGTGGCCGGCAACGGTGACATCTACGTCGCCGAGCTGTTCGGGAACCGGATCTCGCGGATCCCGGCCGGATCCGACACGGCCGAGCACTTCCGCTCCGTGCAGATGCCCGGAGCCGTGCAGGTGAGATCGAGCCACCTCTACGCGACGACGAAGGTGCTGACCGGGCTGTCCGGCGCGCCGGGCGACCGGCCCAAGGGCAAGTTGGTGCGGTTCGCGCGCTGACCCACCGCGGCCACTGCGAGCCGGGCAGGGCGGGGCGTACTAACCTCGGTCACGATGTCTGCCGAACTCTCCGCCCTGCTCGACTCGGTCGTCGACAAGTACGACGAGGACCTGGTCGAGCTGCGCCGTGACCTGCACGCCCACCCGGAGCTGTCGTGGGCGGAGACCAGGACGACCGAGCTCGTGGCGGCGCGGGTCGAGCAGGCCGGGTGGCGGGTCACCCGGCTGCCACGCACCGGCTTCGTCGCCGACCTGGGCGAGCAGGGCCCACTGGTCGCGCTGCGCGCGGATCTCGACGCGCTGCCGGTGCAGGACACCACCACCGACCCGTGGAGCAGCACCGTGCCCGGGGTGGCGCACGCCTGCGGGCACGACGTGCACACCACCGCGCTGCTCGGTGCGGCGTTGGCGTTGGCGGAGGCGCACGAGCGCGGCCTGCTCGAGGGACGGGTGCGGCTCTTCTTCCAGCCGGCCGAGGAGGTGATGCCCGGCGGCGCCCTGCACCTGATCGAGCGGGACGCCCTCGCGGGGGTCGAGCGGGTCTTCGCACTGCACTGCGACCCCAACGTCGACGTCGGCCAGGTCGGGCTGCGGCTGGGGCCGCTCACCAGCGCCGCGGACAAGCTCGAGATCCGCCTCGAGGGGACCGGGGGGCACACCTCACGTCCGCATCTCACCGGGGACCTGACCTTCGCCCTGGCCAAGATCACCACCGAGCTGCCGGCGATCCTGTCCCGGCGCTTCGACCCGCGGTTCGGGGTCAGCGTGGTGTGGGGCATCCTCAAGGCCGGTGCAGCGCCCAACGTGATCCCGGAGACCGGTCTGGTGGCCGGCACCGTGCGGATCCTCGACGCGGTCGCCTGGGCGGACTGCGAGTCGCTGGTCCGCGAGCTGGTCCCGGAGATCGTCCGGCCGTACGGCGTGACCGCTCACGTCGACTACCAGCGCGGGGTCCCCCCGGTGGTCAACGAGCGGGTCTCCCACCGGGTGCTGGCCGCCGCCGTGCACCGGGCGCTGGGCGAGCAGGGGAGTGTCACCGCCCACCAGAGCCTCGGTGGGGAGGACTTCGGCTGGTACCTCGACCAGGTCCCCGGCGCGATGGCCCGGCTGGGCACGCGCACCCCCGGCGGGCCGACGTACGACCTGCACCAGGGCAACCTGCGCGTGGACGAGCGCGCGATCGGCATCGGGGCGAAGGTGCTCGCCCACGCCGCGGTGACGGCGATGCTGCCCTCCGTGGCGCGGCTGCGTGCGGGCGAACGACACGGCAACGTCACCGATGCATAACGACCGGGAACAAACGCGCTTCGGATGAGACTCGCGACACACCCCTGGTCTAAGGTGACGCCGTTGTGCCCGCTGTTGCGGTCTCGGCACCCCAAATATTGAAGGCTCCAGGAGGACGTAGTGAAGAAGTCGGCACGGATCGTAGCGGTGGTCGGCATCGCCGCCATGACATTGGCCGGGTGCGGCGACCGCGCCTCGGACACCACAGCGGAGCCCACGTCGACCCCGACGTCTGCCTCCAGCTCTGCCCCGGCAGAGAGCAACCCCGACTTCAAGGCATGCATGGTCTCCGACTCGGGTGGCTTCGATGACAAGTCGTTCAACCAGACCGGGCTCAAGGGCCTGACCGACGCGGAGGCCCAGTTCGGCATCCAGACCGCCAAGGTCGAGTCCGCCGGTGACACCGAGTACGCCGACAACATCAACGCGCTGGTCAAGCAGAAGTGCAACTCGATCACCACGGTCGGCTTCCTGCTCGGCGACGCCACGCTCGCCGCCGCGAAGAAGAACCCGAAGGTCGACTTCTCGATCATCGACTACGGCTACGAGAAGGCGCCGAAGAACCTCAAGGCGCTCACCTTCGACACCGCGCAGCCCTCGTTCCTGGCCGGCTACCTCGCCGCAGCCAAGTCCGAGACCGGCACCGTCGGCACCTTCGGCGGCCTGAACATCCCCACGGTCACCATCTTCATGACCGGCTTCATGAACGGCGTCGCGAAGTACAACGAGGACAACGGCGGCGACGTCAAGGTGCTCGGCTGGAACGGCACCGACGGTTCGTTCACCGATGACTTCGAGGACAAGACCAAGGGCCAGCAGGTCGCCGAGCAGATGATCCAGCAGGGCGCCGACGTGATCTTCCCGGTCGCCGGTCCCGCCGGTCTCGGTGGTCTCCAGGCCGCCAAGGACAAGGATGTCTGGGGCATCTGGGTCGACACCGACGGTTGCGTCTCGGCCGCGGAGTACTGCGACGTGCTGCTCACCTCGGTCGTGAAGGGCATGGACGTCGCCACGACGACCGCCATCAAGGCCGCCATCGACGGTGACTTCAACAACGAGGTCTACGTCGGCACGCTCGAGAACGGCGGCGTCGCGCTGGCGCCGTTCGGCCCGAACGCCGACATCGACAGCGAGCTGTCCGACAAGCTCGAGGAGCTCAAGCAGGGCATCATCGACGGGTCGATCAAGACGAGCTGATCGGTTCCGCGCAACGAGCGCAGGTCGGGGCGGGGGCTTCCCCGCCCCGACCTGTGCGTTTGAATGGCCTCCTCGGGTGGGGGAATCGGCACGGGGATGAGGGAGCACCATGAAGCTGGAGATCCGGGGACTGACCAAACGGTTCGGTTCCTTCGTGGCCAACGACCACATCGATCTCACGATCGAGCCCGGCGAGATCCATTGCCTGCTCGGTGAGAACGGCGCCGGCAAGTCGACGTTGATGAACATGCTCTACGGGCTGCTCAGCCCCAGCGAGGGCGAGATCGTCGTCGACGGCACGCCGACCCATTTCGCCTCACCCGGTGACGCGATGGCGGCCGGGATCGGGATGGTCCACCAGCACTTCATGCTGGTCCCTGTCTTCACCGTCGCGGAGAACGTCATGCTCGGCAGCGAGAAGACCCGCGGCCTCGGCGTGCTCGACCGCGGTGCGGCAGCCGACCTGGTCCGGGACCTCTCCACCCGGTACAACCTCGCGGTCGACCCCGACAGCCTCGTCGAGGACATTCCGGTCGGCGTGCAGCAGCGTGTGGAGATCATCAAGGCGCTCTCCAACGACGCGAAGGTGCTCATCCTCGACGAACCCACTGCGGTGCTCACACCGCAGGAGATCGATGAGCTGATGGACATCATGCGTGCGCTCAAGGCGCAGGGCACCTCGATCATCTTCATCACCCACAAGCTCCGCGAGGTCAAGGCGGTCGGCGACCGGATCAGCGTGATCCGCCGCGGCAAGGTGGTCGGCACGGCCGATCCCAGCGCCAGCGAGGCCGAGCTCGCCGAGATGATGGTCGGCCGGTCGGTCAACCTCACCGTCGACAAGTCGGCGGCGGAGATCGGCGCGCCCGTGCTCGAGGTCGAGCGGCTCACCGTCGTGGACCCGCGCGGCTTCCACGTCGTCAAGAACGTCTCCTTCGAGGCCCGGGCCGGCGAGGTCCTCGCGATCGCGGGCGTCCAGGGCAACGGCCAGACCGAGCTGATCAAGTCGCTGCTCGGCGTGATCCAGCCCGATGCCGGCGAGATCCGTCTGGAAGGCAAGGACATCAGCAAGCACGGCACGCGGGAGAGCCTCGAGGAGGGCATCGGCTACATCCCCGAGGACCGCTCCCACGACGGGTACGTCGGGGCGTTCAGCGTCCGCGAGAACCTCGTGCTCGACCTCTACCGCCACGACGAGTTCTCGAACGGGTGGGCCCTGAACCGGGCGGCGATCGAGGCCAACGCCGCGCACCGGATCGAGGAGTTCGACATCCGCACCGAGAACATGGACTCGCTGGTGAGCTCGCTCTCCGGCGGCAACCAGCAGAAGGTGGTCGTGGCGCGGGAGTTCTCCCGTCCGCTCAAGGTGCTGATCGCCTCGCAGCCGACCCGCGGGGTCGACGTCGGGTCGATCGAGTTCATCCACCAGCGGATCATCGCCGAGCGGGACAAGGGGACGGCCGTGATCATCGTGTCGACCGAGCTCGACGAGGTCTACGCGCTCGCCGACCGGATCGCGGTGATGTACGACGGGCGGATCGTCGGCACGGTCAAACCCGACATCGCCCGCGAACAGATCGGCCTGATGATGGCCGGCGCCCATGAACCTGAGGAGATGAAGGCGTGACCGACAAGACCACGGAATCCGTGGAGGAGCCGCCCGCCTCGCCCGATCCTGACCGGCACCGGCTGGACACCCAGACCCGCCCGGGTGCGGCCTGGCTGCCGACCTTCAAGACCAGCCTCGCCGCGATCGTGCTGGCGCTGTTGATCGGTGCCGTGCTGATCGCGGTGAGCGACCAGCGGGTCATCGAGTCCGGCGCGTACTTCTTCAGCTACCCCTGGGACTTCTTCAGCCGCTCCGGCGACGTGATCGCCACGTCGTACTGGGCGCTGGCGAAGGGCTCCGTGGGAAGCCTCGACGCGATCGGCATCACGCTGGTCCGCAGCGCGCCGCTGATCTGCGCCGGCCTGGGTGTCACGCTCGCGTTCCGCGCCGGCCTGTTCAACATCGGTGCCCAGGGCCAGCTGATCGTCGGCGCGATCTGCGCCGGGTACGTCGGCTTCACCTGGAACCTGCCCGTCGGGCTCCACCTGCTCGTCGCCCTGGTCGCCGGCATCGCCGGTGGGGCCGCGTGGGGCGGTATCGCCGGCGTCCTCAAGGCCCGCACCGGAGCGCACGAGGTGATCACGACGATCATGCTCAACTACCTGGGCGCCGCGCTCCTGCTCTACGCCCTCGGCAAGGAGGCGTTCCAGCGCCCCGGCAGCGACAACTCGCTCTCGCCGCGGCCGAACGACAGCGCCACGTTCCCCGAGATCGGCAACGTCCACCTCGGGGTGCTCGTCGCGCTGCTCGCCGCCGTCGGTGTGTGGTGGTTGATCGAGCGGAGCACGATCGGGTTCGAGATGCGCGCGGTGGGGGCCAACCCCGATGCCGCCCGCACCGCCGGGATGAGCGTCGCAAAGGTGTACACCACCGCCATGGTGCTCGCGGGAGCCCTCGCCGGGCTCGCCGCCACCATGAACGTGCTGGGTCACTCGGACTCGCTGAGCCCGACCATGGCCGGCTCGATCGGCTTCGACGCGATCACCGTGGCGCTGCTCGGCCGGGCCACCCCGATCGGGACGGTGCTCGCCGGGCTGCTGTTCGGCGCGCTGAGCGTCGGCGGGGTGGCGATGCAGGCGAGTGGGGCGGGCACGCCCAAGGAGCTCACCGAGGTGCTCCAGGCGCTGATCGTGCTCTTCGTTGCCGCGCCGGCCCTGATCCAGGGGCTGATGCGGATGCGGACGACTGCCGACAGCGCGACCATGATGGCGAAGGGATGGGGCTCATGAGCACGGCCGTGGCAACCGCTGACGACGCGGTGGAGGTGCGCGACCGCGCCGACGTCCAGCGACAGGTCAAGCTGGTGGCGGTCTTCGCCCTGGTGGCGGCGCTGCTGCTCTACTTCGCCCTCGACATCGACAACCCGACGGTGAAGTACGTCCTCGGCGAGGGGATCACCAAGGACGACCGAGGCACCGAGATGAACGGCCTCGCGCTGGTCTGGGGCTGTTTCGCGGTCACGATCGTGGCGCTGGTCCTGGCGGCTGCCAACAAGCTGCCGCGCGGCTGGCCGGGAGTGCTGGCCGCGCTCCTGGTGGGGGTCGGCTTCTTCTCCGCGTTCATCGTGTGGAACTACGCCGACCAGCAGGGGCTGGTGATCGTGAACCCGCTCCCGGGCACGGTCAAGCTCGCGACTCCGCTGGTCTTCGGCGCTCTGGCCGGCTGCATGTGCGAGCGGGCGGGCGTCATCAACATCGCGATCGAGGGCCAGTTCCTCGTCGGCGCGTTCTTCGCCTCCGTCGCCTCGAGCATGTTCTTCAGCGCCGAGATGGGCCTGCTCGGCGGCATCCTCGCCGGCGTCGGCATGGCTGCGCTGCTTGCGGTGTTCGCGTTGCGCTACCACGTCAACCAGATCGTGCTCGGCGTCGTGCTGATCGCCCTCGCGACGGGTCTGACCAGCTTCCTGCTGAGCCAGATCCCCAGCGACCCGGACATCAAGCAGTACCTCAACGCGCCGCTGATCCTCTCGCCGATCGCGATCCCCGGCCTCTCCGGGATCCCGGTGCTCGGTCCGACGCTGTTCAACCAGACCCTGCTGGTCTACCTGATGTACGTCTCGGTGGCGGCCGTCGCGCTGCTGCTCTTCCAGACCAAGTGGGGCCTGCGGGTGCGCGCCGTCGGCGAGCACCCCAAGGCCGCCGACACCGTCGGCATCAACGTGAACCGGATCCGGTGGCAGGCGGTGCTCTTCGGCGGCGTCTTCGCCGGCCTCGGCGGCGCCTACTTCACCGTCGGCTCGACCGGTGCCTTCGACCAGGACGCCTCCTCGGGCAACGGCTTCATCGCCCTCGCCGCGGTGATCATGGGTCGCTGGCACCCGGTCTACGCCTCGCTGTCGGCGCTGTTCTTCGGGTTGATGTGGACCCTGCAGAGCCAGCTGTCGTTCCTCGACAAGATCCCGGGCGAGCTGCTCCGGGCCTCGCCGTACCTCGCCACGATCATCGCGGTCGCCGGCTTCGTCGGCCGGGTGCGGCCGCCGGCGGCCGACGGCGAACCGTACGTCAAGAGCTGACGAGGTGAGCGTGGACGAAGGATCGGCGGACTGGGCTGCGCTGACGGCTGCGGCGGTGGAGATCTCGAAGCGTGCCTACGCGCCGTACAGCAAGTTCCACGTCGGCGCCGCTGCGCTGGTCGACGACGGGCGGACGGTCGTCGGCTGCAACGTCGAGAACGCCGGGTACGGCGTCACGCTGTGCGCCGAGTGCGGTGTCGTCAGTCAGCTGCACGCCACCGGGGGAGGCCGGCTGACGCACTTCGTGTGTGTGAACGGCGCAGGTGAGGTGATCATGCCGTGCGGACGCTGCCGGCAGCTGCTCTTCGAGAACGGCGGCCCCGACCTGCTGCTGATGACCGTTCGCGGTGTACGCCGCATGGACCACGTGCTGCCGGACGCGTTCGGCCCCGATGACCTGACAGAAGAGGACTGACCATGGCGCAACACGATGCGGTCGAGGTGATCCTCGCCAAGCGCGACGGAGCCGAGCTCACCGACAGCCAGATCGACTGGGTGATCGACGCGTACACCCGTGGCGACGTCGCGGACGAGCAGATGTCGGCGCTCGCGATGGCGATCCTCCTCAACGGGATGAACCGGCGCGAGATCGCCAGCTGGACCGGCGCGATGATCGCGTCGGGCGAGCGGATGGACTTCTCCTCGCTGTCGCGCCCCACGGCCGACAAGCACTCGACCGGTGGCGTGGGCGACAAGATCACGCTGCCCCTGGCCCCGCTGGTCGCTGCCTGCGGTGTCGCCGTGCCGCAGCTCTCCGGTCGCGGCCTGGGCCACACCGGAGGGACCCTGGACAAGCTGGAGTCGATCCCCGGCTGGCGCGCCGCGCTGTCCAACGACGAGATGTTCGCCCAGCTGGAGTCCGTGGGCGCGGTGATCTGCGCCGCCGGCGACGGGCTGGCGCCGGCCGACAAGAAGCTCTACGCGCTGCGCGACGTGACCGGGACCGTCGAGGCGATCCCGCTGATCGCCTCCTCGATCATGTCCAAGAAGATCGCCGAGGGCACCGGCTCTCTCGTGCTGGACGTGAAGGTCGGCACCGGTGCGTTCATGAAGGACGTCGAGCGCGCCCGCGAGCTCGCGGTGACCATGGTCGGCCTCGGCAAGGACGCCGGCGTCCACACGGTCGCGCTGCTCACGGACATGTCGACCCCGCTGGGACTCACCGCCGGCAACGCCATCGAGGTGGCCGAGTCGGTCGAGGTGCTGGCCGGAGGCGGCCCTGCCGACGTGGTCGAGCTGACGCTGGCGCTGGCCAAGGAGATGCTGGCCGGGGCCGGGGTCACCGACGTGGACCCGGCCGACAAGCTGGCCGACGGATCGGCCATGGACGCCTGGAAGTCGATGATCCGTGCCCAGGGCGGCGACCCGGACGCGACCCTGCCGACCTCCCGCGAGTCGCACGTCGTGACGGCGCCCAGCAGTGGCGTGCTGACCCGGCTCGACGCCATGGCCGTCGGGATGGCGGCCTGGCGTCTCGGCGCCGGTCGGGCCAAGCAGGGCGCAGCGGTGCAGGACGGTGCCGGCGTGGTCTGGCACGCCCGCCCGGGTGACGAGGTCACCGAGGGCGCCCCGCTGTTCACGCTGCACACCGACGACACCGACCGGTTCGAGCGGGCGCTCGCCTCGCTCGAGGGCGGCTACGACATCGCCGACGCGGGGACGTCGTACACACCGCAGCCGTTGGTCATCGACCGGATCGGCTGATCCGGCCGACGGCGCGACTCGGCATGATCGTCCCATGAGCTCACGCCGCGGCCTGTTCGTCGCTCCCTTCGACTGCCTCGCCGACCCCCGGGTGATCGGCGACCTGGCGGCCCGTGCCGAGTCGGCCGGCTGGGAGGGCTTCTTCCTCTGGGACCACCTGCAGTACGGCGAGCGGGTCGACGCGATCGCCGACGTGTGGACCTGCTGCGCGGCCGTGTCGATGCGGACCCAGCGGCTTCGGTTCGGGCCGATGGTCACGCCCCTGGCGCGCCGCCGCCCGCAGGTGCTGGCCCGGCAGGCGGCGAGCCTCGCGGTGCTCTCGGGGGGTCGGTTCGTGCTCGGTCTGGGGCTGGGCGACGACGGGCTCGGCGAGTTCGGCGCGTTCGGCGACGAGACCGACCCCAAGGCGCGCGGGCGGATGCTCGACGAGGGGCTCGAGGTGCTCACCGCCCTGCTGTCGGGGGAGGCGGTGCACCACGCGGGGACGCACTACACCGCCCGCGACGTGGCCTTCCGTCCGGCGCCCGCCGTGCCGATCTGGCTGGCCGGGCGGTTCGGCAACAAGGCGCCGCTGCGCCGGGCCGCCGCGCACGACGGCTTCTTCGTGATCGGCCTGGACCGGCCCGAGGACGTCGACACCGTGAGTGGGGCGCTGACCGAGCACGGGGTCGCGGCGGGCTTCGAGACGGTCATCGACCTGCGCACCGAGCAGGACCCCGCACCGTGGCTGGACCGTGGCGCGACCTGGGTGCTGACCCGGATCGGTCCGTTCGACCTGGACCTCGACGAGGTGCGCCGGGTCATCGACGCCGGACCCTGATTCGGCCCCGATCGGGCCCGGCTCTGGCCCCGACCGGGCCGGACGGTCCGTGGGTCAGGGCTGCGGCGTCACCAGGAACTTCTCCCCGGTCGCCTGCCGGGCATAGCGGCGCATCACGTCGAGGTCGAGCGCCTGGGTCAGCGTGATCTCGTCGGTGTAGCTGCTGGCGAAGGTGGTGGTCAGCTCGCTCGCGACCCTCCCCGTCAGGCGGGCGAGGTCCTCGGGGGCCAGCGAGCCGAGGAACGGCATCAGCAGCCAGCCGCCGACGCCCCACGCGAAGCCGAAGCCGCGGCGCAGCTCGATCGGACGCCGGTCCAGGCCGCCGTACACGTAGACCTGCTTCCAGACCTGGGTGCCGTAGCGGCTGTACGGCGCGTCGGGTTCGGTGACCGCGGCCTCCATCGCGTTGAGGATCTGGCTGGCCAGATCGCCACCGCCGACGGCGTCGAAGGCCAGCGTGGCACCGGTCGCCTCGAGCGCGGCGACCAGGTCGGCGAAGAAGGTCTCGCTGCTGGAGTCGACGACGTGGACCGCGCCCTGCTCGCGCAGCAGCTCGGCCTGCTCGGGGCGGCGGACCACGTTGACCAACGGCACGCCGTCGGCGAGGCAGATCCGGTTGAGCATCTGGCCCAGGTTGGACGCGGCCGCGGTGTGCACGAGGCCGGTGTGCCCCTCGCGGCGCATGGTCTCGACCATGCCGAGTGCGGTCAGCGGGTTCACGAACGAGGAGGCACCGTCACGGGCGGAGGCGCCCTCGGGCAGCGGCAGGCTGGTCTGAGCCATGGCGAGCGCGTGCTCGCCGTACGTGCCTTCGCCGAGGAAGGCGACGCGCCGGCCCACCAGGGCCTGCGCCTCGGGGGAGTTGCCGGCTGCGACCACGAGCCCGGCGCCCTCGTTGCCCACCGGCATCGACGTGCCGACGCGGGCCTTCAGTGCCGGCATCACCTTGGGCGAGATCGGGGCGGTCACCTTCGTGTCGTCGCCGGACCCCTGGCCGGTCGCGTTGTCCACGTCCGACATCGCCAGCAGCAGGCCGAGGTCGGAGGGGTTCAGCGGGGCGGCCTCCACCTGCACCAACAGCTGGTGTGTTCCGGGCTGCGGGGTCTCGACCGACTCGATCGACACCTCTACCTCACCCCCCTCGGTCACGAGGCTGCGCAGCTGGCGGGTGGTGGCGGGTGCGTCGGTCATGGAACTCCTTCACGAGGTAACGGGGCCCTCGGAGAACCCCCAGCCGCGGAACGCTATTCCGTGGGTCGGCTCAGCCGGCTGCCACCTCGGCCCGCCGTTCCCTGCCGGCTCGCAGGTCGGCTACGGCCACGTCGCGGGTCAGGGGAGCAGCAGGACGACGCTCTCGGCGACACAGGCAGGCTTGGTCTGCCCGTCGATCTCGATCACGTGCTTGAGCGTGAGCTGCTTGCCCGCGGGCAGGTCGGTGACCTCGGCGACGGAGATCGTGGAGCGGATCCGGCTGCCGACCGGCACCGGGTTCGGGAAGCGGACCTTGTTGACCCCGTAGTTGAGCTTTGCTCCCGGCGTCTCCAGCGAGAAGACGCTGGTGCCGAGGAACGGCACCAGCGACAACGTGAGGTAGCCGTGCGCGATGGTGCCGCCGAAGGGCCCGGAGCGGGCGCGCTCCACGTCGACGTGGATCCACTGGTGGTCCCCGGTGGCCTCCGCGAACCGGTCGACCCGTTCCTGGTCGATGGTCAGCCACTCCGAGGTGCCGAGCTCCTCGCCGGTCGCCGCCGCGACCTCGTCCAGGGTGGTGAAGACGCGCATGTGTCACTCCGTCGTGTCGCTGGTCGCCGCTGCTGACAGGATGGCGGCCATGACCGCCTCCTCCTCCACGGAACCTATCGCTCCGACCCGGGACCAGGTCCTGCGGGCGCCGAAGGTCCTGCTGCACGACCACCTCGACGGTGGACTGCGGCCCCAGACCATCCTCGACCTCGCGGACGAGATCGGGCACACCCTGCCGGCCGACAGTGCGGACGCGCTGGGCCAGTGGTTCGCGGACTCCGCGAACTCCGGCTCGCTGGTGCGCTATCTCGAGACCTTCGACCACACCGTCGCCGTGATGCAGAACGGTCCCGCGATCAGTCGCATCGCCCGGGAGTGCGTCGAGGACCTCGTCGCCGACGGCGTGGTCTACGCCGAGGTCCGCTACGCCCCCGAGCAGCACGTCCAGGGCGGGCTCACCCTCGACGAGGTGGTCGCGGCCGTCCAGGAGGGGTTCGAGGCGGCCACGGAGGCAGCCGGTGGCCGGATCGTCGTCCGCCAGCTGCTCACCGCGATGCGGCACCAGGCGCGCTCGATGGAGATCGCCCAGCTGGCGATCGCCTGGCGGGACCGCGGGGTGGCCGGCTTCGACATCGCGGGCGCGGAGGCGGGGTTCCCGCCCACCCGTCATCTCGACGCGTTCGAGTACCTCCAGCGCGAGAACTCGCACTTCACCATCCACGCCGGTGAGGCCTTCGGGCTGCCGTCGATCTGGCAGGCGATCCAGTGGTGCGGGGCAGACCGCCTCGGGCACGGGGTCCGGATCATCGACGACATCACGGTCGACGACGACGGCGAGGTCGAGCTCGGGCCGCTGGCCTCCTACGTGCGGGACAAGCGGATCCCGCTGGAGCTCTGCCCCGCCTCCAACATCCAGACGGGCGCCGCGACGTCGATCGCCGAGCACCCGATCGGCCTGCTCACCAAGCTGCGGTTCCGGGTCACGGTCAACACCGACAACCGGCTGATGAGCCAGACCTCGATGAGCGACGAGATGTGGTCGCTGGTCGAGGCGTTCGGCTACACCCTCGACGACCTGCGGTGGTTCAGCATCAACGCGATGAAGTCGGCGTTCCTGCCGTTCGACGAGCGCCTGGCGCTCATCGACGAGGTCGTGAAGCCGGGCTACGCGGCGCTGGCCGCCGAGCGCGGCTGAGGGAGCCGGCGCCGCTCAGGGCGCGGGGCGGCCGCGAGCTGTCTGGGTCGGATCCGCCCGCGCCCGCCCGGCGCGGCGAAGACTGTGCGCGTGCCGATGCCCCGCTGACAGGCCGGTCAGCGGGGTGGGGCGCTCAGGGTCGTCGATCGGGTGGCGGATCGGGTGCTTGGGGTCGGTCGCGGCTGACGTCGAGGGTCCCGGACCGGTCGCGGAGGTAGGTGTAGCCGTGCGGGCTGGTCCACAGGAACGTGCCGGGCTCGATGCGGCGTGTAGGTCCAGCCGCCGTGGGTCTTGAGCCGGTGGTGCTTGCGGCAGAGCGGGGCGATGTTGTGACTGCAGGTTGGTCCGCCGCGGTCGTGGGGCTGGATGTGGTCGCTGTCGCAGGCTCGGGCTGATCGGGTGCACCATGGGAAGACACAGGCGTGGTTGATCAGGGTCGATTGCTCGGCGATCCGGTCGGGGACCTCGTAGGCGGCGACGTGGTGGTGCTCGTCGAGGTCGATCACCGGTTTCACCACCACCTCGGCGTCCGGGTTGGCGCACCAGTGACGGATCTGCTCGGCGGTGATCGGGGACCGGGTGTTCTCGCACCGGCCGAGCCCGCCCCCGCCGCGGATGGCCGCCTCAGCGAGGTGGACGTGGAGCACCACCTGTCGCGGCTTCCGCGGCTTCGAGCTGCCCTGCTCGGCGTCGGCATCGGAGTCGGAGGCGGGGTTGGTATTCAGGTCAAAGCTGAGCTGTCGCCGGGCGAGGGCACCGACCGCCTGCGCCCGACGTACGTCCAGCGACTCGGTGGACCCGAGCTGCCTTGAGCGATCCGGGCACCGGCAGAGACGGCGGCGTCGAGGTCGAGCGCATCGGCGACGTCGAGGGTGCCCCACACGTCCGCGGTCCCCTGCAGAGTGGACTGGGACGTGCTGGATGGTGAACGACCGGCCGTCGGCGGCGACCTTCCTCCTGCGTTCGGTCTCCTCGGGCATGAACCGGGCGACCGCCTCCTCGACCAATCGGTCGAGCTGGGCCAGGCGGACCCGGTGCGCGACCGGCGCGACGTGCCGGTCCACGAACCCAGCGGCCTCGGGTGACAGCAGGATCGTGGCCCTGGCGATACGCCGCGCCTTCCACGCCACCAGGTCCCCGGCGGTAACCCGCGCCCAGACCCGTGGGAGTCGGTAGCGCAGCTCGACGGCCTCACCGAGGTAGGCCTTGCCGGACTCGGTCGCCAGACCAACGGCGGCCGCGAACTCGGCCACCGAGAACTCCGCCACCAGCGGGGCACCCGCCCCGGCGACCGTGATCCCGGTGTCACCGTAGGTCCGGTCCCACACCGTCGCCGCGTCATGGATCGAGTCGACCGAGTGCATGCCGACCCAGGACACCGCCGCCTGCAGCAGCTCGGCCTCGGCCCGGTCCGCGACCGCTCGCCGATCGCGCACGAGACCCAGCACCGCGGCAGCGGAATCTGCCTCGGTGTGGCTCTCGCGGATCGTCTCGGTCATGGGTCCATTCAAGCCGCCACCACCGACACTCTCCGCTGCCCCGACAGGCCTGTGGAAGCGGCCCACCGGACGGCCAGATGTGGACCGACACGGCTCGCTGGAGCTCGCTCGACCGCGATGTGCGAGTGCTCTGGTGGCGCGACCGTTGGCGGCACTCGGACGTCCGAGTGCCGTGACAACTCTTCATCGTCTGGGCCTGCTTGCCGCCGCCCTGGGGCTGGCGGGGACGGGTGCCGGATGCAGCGACGACCGGTCGCAGGCGTTTCCTCCCGGTTCACATCCTGCACCGACCCGGGCAGCCGACTGCGACGACCTTCCCGCGCTCGACGGCGACCCCGGCCTCCTCCTCGGCACCGACTGGTGTAACCTCGTCCGTGGGTCGGGACGACCACCAGCCAGGCGCGATCCCACCCGGCGAGCCCGAGCCGGTTGCCGACGAAGCCGGCCCTGGGCATGTCGACGACGCGGCCGCTGCCGGGCTCGTAGCAGCGCAGCTCGCCCCGGAACTCCGCGACGCAGAGCACCACGTGCCGCGGCGACCAGCGGTTCCCGACGTACAGCGGCACCGGGTGGGCGGTGCGGACCGCGGCGACGATCCGGTCGTAGGCCGCGGCCGGGTCGAACAGCGCGGGCCGGACGCGGTGCCGCACCGGGGGCCGCGACGTCGTGCCCAGCGCGGAGAGCTGCCTGGCCACCGCCCACGGCGGGGTGCCGAGGGTGCGCGGCCAGGGCGGCTGCAGGTGCCCGCGGACGTCGACCGGACCGGTCGCCCGGCGGTGCAGGGCGAGCGCCTCCTCCCGGAACCTGGTCTTCCTCGACCCGCTGATCGCATGACCGGTCACCGGGTGTCGTCCCTCGAGGATCAACGCGGCGTACGCCGGGTCGAGCAGCATCTGCGCGGCCACCAGCGTGGCCGCTCCGCAGGAGAGCTGGTCGGGCTGGCGCAGGTCTCGCAGCAGCGCCGTCGCCGAGCGGCCCGTCGCTCCGTCCTCGGAAGCTCCCGGACGACCCTCTGCAGCGCCGGGGGACGTCATCCGGAGGTCTCCTCCAGGACGAGCTCGGCAACCGACGAGAGCGCCGCCTCCGGCCGGACCGGCTCGCAGCCCAGGGAGACTGCGTGTGCGACGACGCGTCGCTGGTCGCGCAGCAGGGCCAGCCCGCGACGTACGAGGACGAGCGGGGGCTTGCGGTGCTCGCGCAGGTCGCGGGTGAGCCGGCGCCAGAACGTGACGACCGGGTGCTGGCGCACGCAGTACGCCGCGGCGAGCAGCCCACGCTCGCGGCACTGCGGGACGATCTCCTGGGCGAAGATGCCCTCGGCAACGAACAGCTCACTGTCGCCCAGCTCGAGCTCACGCCACCCGCACCGCCCGTCGTGGGCGATGTCGTAGATCGGCACCTCGGCCAGCCCGGTGCGGCACAGCCGCTCCACGGCGGCCAGCGCGTCCTCCGGCAGCCACGAGTCCGGATGGTCCCAGTCGACCAGTCCGGCGTTGGCTCCCTCGGTGATCCGGGGGAGGGTGGGGTCGCCGGCGCTCTTGTAGAAGTCGTCCAGCCGCAGCACGGGTAGCCCGATGCGTTCGGCGAGACGGGACTTCCCGGCCCCGGAAGGGCCGGCCAGGACGATCACCCGCGCGCGCACCCGGACATTCTGCCCGAGGTGCACGCGCGGTCGGTCGCCGCGTCGGTCAGACGCCGATCGGGTGCCAGACGGTCTTGATCTCCAGGAACGACGTCATCGCCGACGTGCCGGGGTCGACCGTCCAGTCGGGCTCGGTCTCCGGCGCACGGCGTACCCGCTTGAGGTTCTCGGCCGCCGCCTGCTCGAGCGTCGTGGCCAGCTCACGGTCGCCCGCGACGCCGGTCAGGTCGAGCGCGTTGACGTCCATGTGCGAGGCGAGCCACGGCGCGACGGTCGCCGCCGAGCCGGTCAGGATGTTGACCACCCCGCCAGGGACGTCGGACGTCGCCAGCACCTCGGAGAAGGTCACCGCCGGCAGCGGCCGCTCGTACGACGACACGACCACGACGGTGTTGCCGGTGACGATCGCGGGTGCGACCACGCTGATCAGGCCGAGCAGCGAGGACTCCTGCGGAGCCAGCACCGCCACGACCCCGGTGGGCTCGGGCGTGGACAGGTTGAAGAACGGCCCGGCGACGGGGTTCGCCCCACCGATCACCTGGGTGATCTTGTCGGCCCAGCCGGCGTACCAGACCAGGCGGTCGATGGCGTCGTCGAGGACGCGCTCGGCGCGGGCCGCGCTGAGCCCCTCGGACTGGCGCACGGCCTCGATGAACTGCGGGCGGCGGTCCTCCATGATCTCCGCGACGCGGTAGAGGATCTGGGCCCGGTTGTACGCGGTGCGGGCGGACCAGCCCGGGAACGCCTTGCGAGCGGCGATGACCGCGTCGCGACCGTCCTTGCGGGAGGCGAGTGCGGCGTTGGCCACGAACTGACCCTTCGAGTCGTTGACGACGTAGGAGTGGCCGGACTCGGAGCGCGGGAAGGCGCCACCGATGAACAGCTTGTAGGTCTTCCGGACGTCGATGCGAGATGTCGAGGTGGGACTCATCTGAGGTAGGCCTCCAGACCGTGGCGGCCGCCCTCGCGGCCGTAGCCCGACTCCTTGTAGCCACCGAAGGGGCTGGTCGGGTCGAACTTGTTGAACGTGTTGGCCCAGATGACGCCGGCGCGCAGCTGGTTGGCCATGTGCAGGATCAGCGAGCCCTTGTCGGTCCAGACCCCCGCCGAGAGGCCGTACGGCGTGTTGTTGGCCTTCTCGACCGCCTCGGAGGGCGTGCGGAAGGTCAGCACCGAGAGGACCGGTCCGAAGATCTCCTCGCGGGCGATCCGGTGGGCCTGGGTGACGCCGGTGAAGATCGTCGGGGGGAACCAGAACCCGTTGGAGGGCAGCTCGCAGGCCGGCGACCAGCGGCCTGCGCCCTCGGACTCGCCGATCGCGGAGAGCTCACGGATCCTGGCCAGCTGCTCGGCGGAGTTGATCGCACCGATGTCGGTGTTCTTGTCGAGCGGGTCGCCGAGCCGCAGCGTCGACATCCGGCGCTTGAGCCGCTCGAGCACCTCGTCGGCCACCGACTCCTGGACCAGCAGCCGCGACCCGGCGCAGCAGACGTGACCCTGGTTGAAGAAGATGCCGTTGACGATGCCCTCGACGGCCTGGTCGACCGGGGCGTCGTCGAAGACGATGTTGGCGGCCTTGCCGCCGAGCTCCAGCGTGACCTTCTTGTTCGTGCCCGCGACGGTCTTGGCGATCGCGCGGCCCACGTCGGTCGAGCCGGTGAAGGCGACCTTGTCCACGTCGGGGTGGGAGACCAGCGCGCGGCCGGTCTCACCCGCTCCGGTGACGATGTTGACGACGCCGGGCGGCAGGTCGGCCTGCTGGCAGATCTCCGCGAACAGCAGGGCCGTCAGCGGGGTGGTCTCGGCCGGCTTCAGCACGACCGTGTTGCCGCAGGCCAGGGCCGGGGCGATCTTCCACGCGAGCATCAGCAGCGGGAAGTTCCACGGGATGATCTGGCCGGCCACGCCCAGCGGCGTGCTGCCGTAGCCGGAGTGCTCGAGCTTGTCGGCCCAGCCGGCGTAGTAGAAGAAGTGCGCCGCCGCGGTCGGGACGTCGACGTCGCGCGACTCCTTGATCGGCTTGCCGTTGTCGATCGACTCCAGGACCGCGATCTCGCGGGAGCGCTCCTGGATGATCCGGGCGATCCGGTAGAGGTACTTCGCCCGCTCGCGTCCGGGCATCTTCGACCACACGCGGGTGTAGGCGCGACGGGCGGCCTTGACCGCGGCGTCGATGTCGGCCTCGTCGGCCTCGGCGACCTCGGCGAGGACCTCCTCGGTCGCCGGGCTGATCGTCTTGAAGGCCTTCCCGTGTCCGTCGACGAACTCACCGTTGATGAACAGCCCGTACGACGGCTTGATGTCGACGATGCTGCGCGACTCGGGGGCCGGGGCGTACTCGAACACGTTTTCCGTTGCCATCTCGATCAGTCCAGAGTGAAGTAGTCGGGACCGGAGTAGCGCCCGGTCGTCATCTTGGTGCGCTGCATCAACAGGTCGTTGAGCAGCGTCGAGGCGCCGAACCGGAACCAGTCCGGGTCGAGCCAGTCGGGACCGGCGATCTCGTTGACCATCACGAGGTACTTGATCGCGTCCTTGCTCGTCCGGATGCCGCCGGCCGGCTTCACGCCGATCATCTGCCCGGTCGCCTCGCGGAAGTCGCGGACCGCCTCGAGCATGACCAGGGTGACCGGCAGCGTGGCAGCGGGCTGCACCTTGCCGGTCGAGGTCTTGATGAAGTGGCCTCCGGCCATCATCGCCAGCCAGCTGGCGCGCCGGACGTTGTCGTAGGTCTGCAGCTCGCCGGTCTCGAAGATCACCTTGAGGTGAGCGCTGTGCCCGTCGGGCCTGGCGCAGGCCTCGCGGACCGCGACGATCTCCTCGAAGACCTGCAGGTAGTGGCCCGAGAGGAACGCCCCCCGGTCGATCACCATGTCGATCTCGTCCGCGCCGGCCTCGACGGCGTCGCGGGTGTCGGCCAGCTTGATGTCCAGGGCGGCCCGGCCGCTCGGGAACGCCGTGGCCACGGCGGCGACGTTGACCCCGCTGTCGCCGAGGACCTCCTTGGCGGTCGCGACCATGTCGGGGTAGACGCACACGGCGGCGGCGGCCGGGCACGACGGGTCGGCAGGGTCCGGGTGCATCGCCTTCGCGGCGAGTGCGCGGACCTTGCCGTGGGTGTCCTGGCCCTCGAGGGTGGTCAGGTCGACCATCCGGATGGCGAGGTCGATGGCGAAGGCCTTGGCCGTGGTCTTGATCGAGCGCGTGCCGAGCGAGGCCGCCCGTGCCTCGGCTCCGACCTGGTCGACTCCTGGGAGGCCGTGCAGGAAACGGCGCAGCGACGCGTCCGAGCGCGTGATGTCGGAGAAGTCACCGGCGGGACCGGGCGTGCTCGACCCCGACGGCGCAGGCTTGGCGGCGGTTGGGGTGCTGGTCACGGGGTCCAGCATAGGGTTGTGCACAGGGTGCGCGGCAATCCGCGGCAGCCGAGGAACAGGAGTGAACGATGAGCGAGGAACCGGTCGAACGGTTCGTCCCGACCAGCGGACGGATCCTCGGCGTCCTGGCGCTGACGCTGGTCGCCGGAGTCGTGCTGATCCGGGTCCTCGACCGCGACAGTGGCCTGCCGACGCCGGTCGTCTGGGCCACGCTGGCGCTCGGGGTGCTGGCCTGGTCGACGATGCTCCGGCCGAGGGTCTGGGTGACCGGGGACGACCTGGTGCTGCGCAACATGCTCGACACCACCCGGGTGCCCCTGGCGGCCATCGAGCGGGTGATCGTCCAGCAGACGCTGGTCGTCAACGCGGGGGAGAAGCGCTTCGTCTCCCCGGCGATCGGGAAGAGCTGGCGCCAGACGATCAAGCAGAACCGGGCCGCGAGCCGCCCGACCGCCCTGGACTCCTACCCGGTCTTCGTGGAGGAGCGGATCAGCCAGCTGGCCGAGGACGCCCGGGCGCAGCGCGGCATCACCCACCTGTCCGACGAACAGCTCGCCCTGGCCGCCGACGTACGTCGCGACTACGCCTGGCTCGAGATCTCCGGGCTGGCCGTCAGCGTGGCCGGCTTCATCGTCTCGCTGGTGCTCTGACGGGGGGTGTCCCTGGTGCACGGGTCGTGACCGTGGTCACCGTGCCCCGCATGCCGTACCGAAGCGACCTGACCGATGACCAGTGGACCTTGCTCGAGCCGGTGTTCACTGAGTGCACTCGCGAACCGCCTGAACCCGCACGCAGATCCAGACGTTCTAACTGCTTGTCCGAGGGCCGGCGTGGACGTGGATGTGGAGATGTTTCGAGTCCTGGTAGGCGCCGAGGTTGGTCAGCACCGCGGCTGCGCCCTCGCTCTCCTCGACCTGCCGGGCGACCTTCTGCACGACGGCGAGGAGAGCGTGCAGGGAGGGAGCGTCGGCGTCGGTGGCCGTGGTCAAGGACGCGATGTGGCGCTTGGGGACAACCACGACGTGGGTCTCCCAGTGCGGTTTGGTGTGGTGGAATGCGAGCACGTGATCGGCGTCGTGGATGACGTTGAGCCGAGTTGCGTGGGGGATCGCGACGTCGCAGTAGAAATCGCTTCCGGTGTAGTCGTCGCCGATGGTCATCGATGGTCCTTGTCCCGTGATGCATTGAACTGGTCAGCCGGCGGTCAGCGGCAAGGCGACGATCGTGAGGTCGTCGTGAACCTTGAGTCCGCGTCCTTGGAGGGAACGTGCGTGGAGCTTCTCGGAGGCACGGATGGTCGTCTCGAGGGCTCTTAGTTCGCCGCTCAGGGCGAGGCTGGTGAACTCCTCGAGCGTATGCGCGCCGAGGACTTCGTACGCACGGGAACCGCCGTCGCTACACGCCACAACTCCTGCCAGGTCGCCTATCGGCACGGCGCCGTGGATCGCGTGAGCGGCGGCGGATGCGTCGGCCTGCACGCACCAGAACCCGTCCGGCTCGTTGCGTGCGGACTCCACTGCGGTCCGCCGCGCGTCTCGGATCTCGGCTCCGCTGAGCCCTGGACGTTCCGTAGTAGATGGCGACGCCGACCCGCTCGCCTGCTCAAGACGATGGTCGACGATCTCGGTCGCGCGATGGTGGCGATCCAGAAGTACGATCGAGGCGTCGCAGAGCACGAGGTACTCCAGGTGATCGCCGGTCAGCCTCCAGGCGGCGACGGTGGCGCTCGGCGAGCCGCCAACAAGGTGGCAGGTTTCAGCGTGGGAGTCCTTGACTCGATTGATGGTCTCGGCCAGTGCCTCGCGCATCGGCGATGAGCGCGTCGCCAGGAGTCGGTGGAACTCATGAGCGACAGCCCGCGCGAACCACCCGACGCTGTGACTGCACCCTGACCGCAACTCCGCGGGGAGTCCCGCTCCGTCGACCACCACCACGACGCCGTCAGTGGCCACCACGGCATCCTCATTCTCGGCGCCACCGGGGGCTCGAACTGTCGTCATCCATGGATGGCCCACGTTGGGAACGTACCGGCATCGCGAACTGGAGTCAGCGGGTGATCCGCTCATGCCAGATCGGCAATGGACGCGCGCGCGGCGGTCAAGAGGGTCACACCCAGTGAGCCGGCAGGCCAATGCCCCCGCCGGGTACCTCGGGCGGGGTGTGGGGCGGTCAGGCTCTTCGATCGGGTGGCGGACCTGGCGGCTGGTGTCGGTCGCGGCTGACGTCGAGGGTGCCGGACCGGTCGCGGAGGTAGGTGTAGCCGTGCGGGCTGGTCCACAGGAATGTGCCGGCCTCGATCCGGGTGTAGGTCCACCCGCCGTGGGTCTTCAACCGATGATGTCTGCGGCAGAGCGGGGCGATGTTGTCGCTGCAGGTGGGTCCGCCGCGGTCGTGGGGCTGGATGTGGTCGCTGTCGCAGGCTCTGGCTGAGCGGGTGCACCAGGGGAAGACACAGGTGTGGTTGATCAGCACCGACTGCTCGGTGATCCGGTCGGGGACCTCGTAGGCCTCGACGTGGTGGTGCTCGTCGAGGTCGATCACCGGCTTCACCACGACCTGGGCGTCCGGGTTGGCGCACCAGTCGCGGATCTGCTCGGCGGTGACCGGTGTCCGGGTGTTCTCGCACCGGCCGAACCCACCCGACTCGCCGCGGATGGCCGCGTCGGCGAGGTGGACGTAGAGGACGACCTGCCGCGGCTTCCGCGTCGGAGTCTGGCTCTGGCCGCCACCGTTGCTGTCCGGGTCGGCGTTGAGGTCGAGGGACAGCTGGCGTCGGGCCAGCGCGCCGACCGCCTGCGCCCGGCGTACGTCGAGCGACTCGGTGGAGCCCAAGGCTCTTCAACGCGTCTGCACCGGCGCTGACGGCGGCGTCCAGGTCGAGCGCGTCGGCCACATCGAGGGTGCCCCACACGTCCGCGGTGCCCTCCAGGGTGGTCTGCGAGGTGGCGATGGTGAAGGACCGGCCGTCGGCGGCTTGCTTGCGGCGGCGCTCGGCCTCCTCGGGCATGAACCGATCGATCGCCTCTGCGACCAACCGGTCGAGCTGGGACAGGCGGACCCGGTGCGCGATCGGGGCGACATGGCGGTCCACGAACCCCGCAGCCTCGGGCGACAGCAGGATCGTGGCCCGGGCGATCCGACGGGCTTTCCACGCCGGCAGCTCCCCGGAGCAGACCCGGACCCACACCTTCGGCAGCCGATAGCGCAGCTCGACGGCCTCACCGAGGTACGCCTTCGCCGCCTCCGTCGACAGACCCACCGCAGCACCGAACTCCGCGACCGAGAACTCCGCCACCAGCGGGGCTCCTGGACCGGCGACGGTGATCCCGGTGTCGCCGTAGGTCCGGTCCCACACGGTGGCGGCCTGGTCGATCGAGTCGACCGAGTGCATGCCCACCCAGGACACCGCGAGCTGCAGCAGCCGGGCCTCCTCCGCGTCCGCGACTGAGCGCGAGGACCGGACCGCAGCCAGCACCGCGGCAGCGGAATCTGCCTCGGTGCTGGTCTCGCGGATGGTCTCGGTCATGGGTCAAGTCAAGCGAAGACCACCGACACTTCCGGCCCCTGAATTCGGCCTGGGGAACAGTCGTTCTCAGGGCTCTGTTGTGAAGGATTCGCGGACCATCGTCGTCCCCGGCCCAGCCCGGACGGCCGACTCAGATGCCCGCCGCGGCCTTGATGTCGGCGCGCACCGCGTCCAGCCGCCCTGCGGCCGCGATCCGGGCAGCCTCCACGCCGTCCTCCGGGTTCACGGGCACGACCACCTCGAGGTAGCACTTGAGCTTGGGCTCGGTCCCGCTCGGCCGGACGACCACCCGTGCGCCGTCGGCGAGGCGGTAGCGCAGCCCCTCGGTCGGCAGCAGGTCCGCCGACCCGAGGGCGAGGTCGTCGACCTGCTGCACGGCCAGTCCGCCCAGGCTCGTGGGCGGGGTGGACCGCAGCCGCTCCATCGCCGCGGCGATCTCGGCCAGGTCGGTGACCCGCACCGACAGCTGGTCGGTCGCGTGCAGACCGTGGGCGGCGGCGATGTCGTCGAGCAGGTCGTCGAGGGAGCGGCCCTCGGCCTTCGCCTCGGCGGCGATCTCGCAGAGCAGCAGCAGGGCCGAGACCCCGTCCTTGTCGCGCACGTGCTCGGGGTCCACGCAGTAGCCCAGCGCCTCCTCGTAGCCGAAGACCAGGCCGGGCACCCGACCGATCCACTTGAACCCGGTCAGGGTCTCGGCGTACGGCTGCCCCGCTGCCGCCGCCATCTTGGAGAGCAACGAGGAGGAGACGATCGTCGTGGCGTAGGTGCCCTGCTTCCCCCGGCGCAGCAGGTGCCACGCGAGCAGCGCGCCCACCTCGTCGCCACGGAGCATCCGCCAGCCGTGGGGGCCGGGGACCGCGGCCGCGCACCGGTCCGCGTCGGGGTCGTTGGCCACGACGATGTCGGCACCGGTGCGGTCGGCCAGCGCCATGGCCAGGTCCATCGCGCCGGGCTCCTCGGGGTTCGGGAACGCGACCGTCGGGAAGTCGGGGTCGGGGTGCTCCTGCTCGCTCACCGTGCGGGGCGCGGAGAAACCGGCGGTCTCGAGGACCTGCGTGACGGTGCTCCCGCCGACACCGTGCAGGGGGGTGTAGACGATGTCGAGATCGCGCGGTCCGTCGGCGGCCAGATCGGCGACGCGGTCGAGGTACCGGTCCACGAGGTGCTCGTCGAGGAGGACACCGGCGCTGCCGCGGGGAATGTCGGAGAGTGGTCCGACCTCGGAGATGCACTCCGCGATCTCGGCGTCCGCGGGCGAGACGATCTGGCTGCCGTCGCCGAGGTAGACCTTGTAGCCGTTGTCCTCGGGCGGGTTGTGGCTCGCGGTGACCATGACGCCGGCGACGCAGCCCAGCTCGCGGATGGTGAAGGCGAGCAGCGGCGTGGGCAGCGGCCGGGGCAGCACGTAGGCCTTCAGCCCGGCCCCGGTCATCACCTCGGCGGTGTCCCGGGCGAAGACGTCGGAGTTGTGGCGGGCGTCGTAGCCGATCACCACGCCGCTGTCGCGCGGCGCGCCCTGGGCCTTGAGGTACGCCGCGAGGCCGGCGGCGGCGCGCAGCACCACGACCCGGTTCATCCGGTTGCTGCCGGCAGCGAGCGCTCCGCGCAGACCCGCCGTGCCGAACTCGAGCGTGCCGTCGAACCGGTCCGCGAGCTCGGTCGGATCACCGCCCGCCTCGACCTCCGCCACCAGCTGCTCGAGCTCCGCCCGGGTCCGGTCGTCCGGGTCCTCGGTGGCCCAGGCCCGGGCCCGGTCGAGCAGGGTGGCCAGGTCGGAATTCGTCATGGGCGCACGCTAGCCCCTGCCCCCGGCATCGCGGGAACCGAGCGGACCCGGACGCTCTGATCAGGTGTTGTCGACCTCCGCCCCCTCGGGCCGGTTCTCCGGCGCGAGACGGCGTTCTCGCTCCGCCTCGATCTCGCGGACCTCGTCGTCGGACGGCGGGTTCTCACGGAAGAACGTGGTCGGGTCCGCGGTGCCGTCCGAGGAGCCACCGGACTCCGCCTGCTTGGCCACCTCCGGCATGTTCTCGCCGGTGTTGTCCACCTCGGCCCCCTCGGGCCGGTTCTCCGGCGCGAGCCGGCGGTGGCGCTCCTCCTCGATCTCGCGGAGCTCCTCATCGGTCGTGTTCTCGTCCCTGCTCATCTCCGGCCCGTTTCCGATCGGCCGTGACGGCAAACGTGTCTAGACGGTACGGACGGCGTGCGCCTCAGCCGCACGCCGGAGATGAGCAACAGATGACAGAAGCGTGAGGGCCCCGCCACGAAAGCGTGTCGTCGCCCTTGCAGCCCCAACCCTGTTCCTCACGCGAGCTTCCGTTGCTCGCGGGAGGGGTGAGGAACATGCGCGGACAGTGGTCGACAGCGACAGGGGCAGGGGCACGTCCGGTGGGACCCGCCGGGGGACCTCCGAGACGACGCGGACGCGTCTGGTCGGTGCTGGTGTCCCTGGCGATGGCCGCCACGACCCTGGGGTTCGTGGCCCTACCGACCACCCCGGCCGCCGCGGCGACCAACGTGATGAACCTCGCCGTCGTCAGCGCGAGTGACGCCACCGCTGTCACCGACTTCAAGTTCCTGATCAACCACGACAACACCGGGACGACGGAGCAGCGCAGCCCCGCACCGGGCACCGGCTGCAACCCGGCCGACGCCAACTACCCGGAGAGCTGCAACTGGCCCTCGATCAGCGAGACCCCGCACACCAGCCCGATCTACACCCACGGCACCGCCGCGGACCTGGCGGGTGGGCTCGCGATCACGGAACCCGGCCGCTACCTGATCACCGTGCTCGCGGACGGGTTCAAGATCGACGGCGCGCACTTCACCGTGCCGCTGCCCGACGGGACGCCCAACGTCACCGTCGAGCTGATCCCGAACCCGCTGCCGGACTCCACCGTGAGGGCCCAGGTCTTCCTCGACAACGGGGTCACCAACGGCACCCTCGACCAGGGTGAGCCGGGTCTCGCTGGCTTTGCCGGTCACATCAAGGACACCCTGGGCGAGGTCAGCACCGACGTCTACGGCAACCCGCTGTGCACCCGCTACCAGGGCGAGAACCCCACCACGTACGAAATCCCCGAGGCGTCCCTGGATGCCGATGGAGTCCCGCAGATCGCTGCTGGTGGCATCGGCGGCGAGTGCCTGACCGACGCGGACGGCATGCTGGCGATTCCCCACATGGGCAGCAACCGCTACACGGTCTTCGTGAACCCGCCGGACGGATCGAAGTACGTCCAGACGACCACCCTCGAAGGCAACCACGACTGGGACACCTGGGTGATGGAGGGGGCGACCGGGTTCGACACCGAGTTCGCACTCGCCGGCGAGGCAGTTCCGCAACCCATCTTCGGGTTCGTCCCGCCGATGAACGAGCTCGGCACCGAGCCGAACTCCGGGTCGATCACCGGCTCGGTGATGGCGATCAACGCCTACACCCCGCCCCGGGGCGGCAGCTACAACTACTGGAAGGGCGTCTCCGGGGCCAAGGTGAAGTACCCGATCGACAAGCCCTGGCTGGCGCTCGCCGACCTGCAGACCAACGACCAGGCCGTCTACGTGGGTCAGGGCAACGCCGACGGCACGTTCACCATCCCCGACGTCCCGCCGGGCGACTACGCCCTGAGCTGGTGGGACGAGCCGCAGGACCACTTCATCAACACGATCAACGTCACCGTCCGGAACGGCGAGGTCGTGGAGATGGGCCAGCTGCCGATCAACGGCTGGTGGACCGAGTTCGACGGCTACGTCTTCAAGGACGCCAACCGCAACGGGGTCAAGGACCCCGGCGAGGCCGGGGTGCCCAACTTCGTGCTGACCATGCGCAAGAAGGAGAACTCCCTCATCGACCGGGGCCAGAACATCGCCACCACCGACGACAACGGCTACTACCGCTTCGAGGCGGCGTACCCGCTCAGCGAGTGGACGGTGCTGGAGGCGTACAGCGACTCCTTCTTCACCACCGGCATCACCTACCAGGCCGACAACCAGAAGAAGCCGACCACGGTCAAGGGCGCCGGCGTCGACGTCAGCGTGCTGCCCATCATCGGACTCGGTGGCCGACTCGACTGGGGCGTGCATGCCTACGACCCCACCGGGGCCAACGGCATCGACCCGCGCCACGGCGGCATCGTCGGCTCGATCACCTACGACACCACGCGCAACGAGCTCGACCCGCAGTTCGCCGGAGTCGAGGACTGGCAGCCCGGCGTACCCGACATCCCGGTGAAGCTCTACGACACCGTGAAGTGCACCGACCCGCTCCCCGCGCCGGGCACCCAGTCGTGTGACGCCGACGAGCGCTACCAGCTCGACGCGGACGGGTCCTATCTCAAGGGCGACCTGCTCAACAGCTATCTGTCCGAGACCTGGGAGATGCCGACCGGCTGCACCGCGCGCGACGTCGACGGCGAAGCGCTGGTGCACGGCACCGACGAGAAGGTGCTGGTGACCAACCAGGAGACCGACGGCGTGTGCCTGTCCAGCCCGATGCAGGGGGTGCAGTTCGGTCCGTACCCCACCGACGTGGGCATGCCGGACGCGAACTTCGGTGCCGCGGTCGACGGCAACTACGGCTTCGGCGACGGCTGCTTCACCAGCACGCTCGACGACTCGGACCCGGCGAATCCGGTGTGTCCGGGCGGCTTCGAGACCTTGCCGGGCGCTCACGACTACCTGGTCTCGATCGAGATCCCGGACGACGCCAGCGGGACGCCGATGTACGGCGTGACCCGCGAGGAGGACATCAACATCGGTCACGGCGACCAGATCGTGCCTCAGGTGCCGCCGCCGGCCTGTGCCGGATCGCTGCACACCGTGGACGTCAAGGGCATCGACGCCCAGGGCGACCTGAAGCTCCTGCCGAACGGTGACCCCAACCCGGACTTCGACGGCGACGGACTGAAGGCGACAGAGAACCCGACCTTCGTCGACATCGGCGGCTCGCCCTACGAGGGCCAGGACAAGCCCCTGTGCGACACCAAGCTGGTGCGCGTCAACAACGGCAAGTCCGTGGTGCCGATGTTCAACGTCTTCACCGACGTGCCGATCCCCAGCCGCCTGCGCGGCCTGATCGTCGACGACATCAACTTCTCGACCGACCCGCGAAGCCTGCTCTACGGCGAGGTGGCGCCGGTGCCGTTCGTGCCGGTCGGGATCTACGACTTCATGAACCGGCTCGTCTACACGGCCGAGTCCGACTTCAACGGCAGCTACGACGTGCTGCTGCCCTCGTCCGACCACATCAGCTGCCCCACGCCGTCGGGCATGTGCGCCAACATGTACCGCTTCGTGGCCAACGATCCCGGCATCCCCGGTCGGTTGAACCCGAACTGGAACCCGCGCTACCGCAGCATCTCCACCGAGTTCGAGGCGCTGCCCGGTGTCATCATCCCGACGGACCTCGCACCGACTCAGGTGGGCGTGAACATCCAGGTGCCGGTGACCGGTGTGAACAACGAGGTCACCTGCAAGCTGGCCGACACCACGCCGCAGCTCCTCGCGGTGAACCGTCCCTACGTCACGGGCAACGGCAGTGCTGCCGCGCGCACGTTCACCATCCAGGGCCGCGGCTTCGGAGCCACTCAGGGCACGGGAAGCGTGATGCTCGACGCGGTCGGCCTCACGGTCAACAGCTGGAACGACAGCGCGATCAACGTCACGGTGCCCACCGCTGCCAGCAACTGGTACGGCCCGCACCAGCTGCGGATCACCCGGGGGGACAACGGTGAGCACACGGTCAACGGGCTGACCATCCATGTCCGCGGTGGCAATGGCAGCAACGCCTACAACCCGACGATCCGAGAGGTGAACCCGCCCACAGCAACGCCAGGAATCCCGACGTACACCACGATCCAGGCCGCGTTGAACGCGGCGCGGGCCAGCAACGGCACGAGCGTCGTCGTCGTCTACCCGGGAACGCCCGACTTCGACAACCCGCGGCTCAACCCGCGGGGGGCCTACTACGAGAACCTGATCATGGCCTCGCCGGTCAAGCTCCAGGGCGTCGGCCCGGGTGGCTTCCGTGCGGACGGTTCGTTCGTGCCCGGCTCGATCATCGACGCCGGTGCCTTCGGTGGCGACACCCAGCTCGCCACCGACTGGTACAACCTGCTCGACTCGCTGACCTGGGACGGCAACCAGAACGTCAATGACGGTGAGGCCATCTACGTCCTCGCCTCGCAGGGCGGCGGCGGTGGCGGTGGCAACAACAGCGCCCGTCAGTTCACCAGCGGGTTCCGGGCGGCCATCGACGGGTTCGACATCCGCGGCGGCGACCAGCAGGGACTGCCCCCGAACCTCAACGAGCTGACCCTCGGCCAGCCCACGGGGCTGCCGCCGACGATCACCACCCAGGGTGGCGCGATCTATGCCAACGCACACGCCGACTACCTGCGGATCACGAACAACGTGGTGCAGAACAACGGTGGCGCCTACGGCACGATCCGGATCGGTACGCCGGACCTGCCGGCCCCGGACACCGACCAGAGCAACGACAACGTGGTGATCTCCGACAACCGGATCACCTCCAACGCCGGCACCAACCTGGCCGGCGGGATCGGGCTGTTCGCCGGCTCGGACAACTACGAGGTCGCCCGCAACGACCTGTGCGCCAACTTCTCGCTGGAGTACGGCGCGGGCATGACCGCCTACGGCATGAGCCCGGGCGGAAAGATCCACCACAACCGGATCTACTACAACAACTCCAACGACGAGGGCGGCGGCATCATGATCGCCGGCCAGATCCCGGAGGACCCGGAGGCACTCTCGCCCGGATCGGGCGCGGTCGACATCTACAACAACCAGATCCAGGCCAACCTGTCCAACGACGACGGTGGCGGCATCCGGTTCCTGATGGCGGGCACCGCCCCGATGCGGGTCTACAACAACATGGTCGTGAACAATGTCTCGGCCCACGAGGGCGGCGGGATCTCGCTCAACGACGCCACCAACGTGCGGCTCTACAACAACACGATCATGAAGAACATCACGACGGCCACGGCCGTCACCTCGAACGGCTTCCCGGCCCCGGCCGGCCTGTCCACCTCGCGGAACAGCGACCTCCTCCAGGCCGCTGCGCCCGGGAACCCCGAGTTCAGCGTCCCGACCCAGTTCAACAACATCTTCTGGGACAACCGGGCCGGCTCCCGGGCCGGGACGACGGTGACCGGCATCGGCCTGCCCGGCGACAGCTCCACGGTGGAGCACTGGGACATGGGCGACATGACCGACAGCGTGTCGCTCGCCCCGACGTACTCGACGGTCCAGCAGGACGAGAACGAGCACGTCTACGACCCCAGCGCGACCAACCGGACTGACGACCCGCTCGTGAAGGAGACGTACGACGTCTCGGTGGCCTTCGCCACCTGGCGCCAGAACGCGTCCTTCGTGGATGCGACCCTGGTTGCCTTCGAGCAGCCGCCGAACCTGCTGGGCGACTACCACCTGCGGGACGCCGCCAACTACCCGATCCCGTCCCCGGCGATCGACGCCGGCACGACGGGTGTGGGGTCCGGCGGCAACGCTGTGCAGGCGCCGACGACGGACTTCGACGACCAGGCGCGCCCGGCCGGTGGAGCCTTCGACATCGGTGCGGACGAGGTGGGGGGCGCCACGCCTCCTCCGCCTCCGCCCACGAGCTCCGCGTGCCCGACCGACCTCTACTTCTCCACGGCGGGCAACACCAACCCGACCGCAGTCGGGGGACAGGCCGATGACGCGGACGTCTACCGGTGCAGTGGGGACGCCTTCAACCGCGAGCTCGACCTGAGCATGCCGCCCTACAACCTGCCGACCAGCGGCGGAGGCCCGAACCCGGGCACGCCCGCCAACGTGGACGGCCTCTCTCGCGTCGACGACCAACGCTTCTACGTCTCCTTCACCGGCAACGTGACTCTGCCGGTGGACGGCACGTCCCAGACCGTGGCCGATGAGGACGTCCTGTACTGGAACGGGTCGATCTGGCGGATGGCGTTCGACGGGAGCGCACACGGTCTGGGAGGCACCAGCGGGAACAGCGCGTTCGACCTCGACGCGATCAGCCTGGTCGGGACGTCGGTCGGCAACACGCTGTACTTCTCGGTCGACAACGGCAACGTGCCCCCAGGGGCGGGTGCGAGCAACTCCGGCGACGACGCCGACATCTACCGCTGGGACGGCGGCAACAGCTACACGCGGGTGGTCGATGCCAGCCAGTCGCCGTACTCGCTGCCGAACAACGTGAACGTGGACGGGCTCATCTACCTCGACTCCACGCACTTCTACCTGTCCTTCAGCGACACGAACGCGACGGTTCCGGGGCTGGGCAACAACGGTGTGCAGGACGAGGACGTCGTGTACTACAGCTCAGGAACCTGGTCCCTGGCGTATGACCTCACCGCAGCTCCCATGTCCATGACGAACGCTGACCAGGACCTCGACGCGATCTCCTTCGCCACGGGGGCGGCGGCGCTGCCGGCACCGGCGCCGCTGCTGCTCTCGACCCAGGGCAACGCCCGACTCGCGGGAGTGACCGGTCGCCCGGACAACGCCAACATCTACCGCTGGACCGGGCTGAACTGGGCCCCCGTGTTCCGGGCCGACGCCGGGAAGGCACGGCTGCCGCGGAAGGCCAACATCGACGGCTTCACCAGGGTCAGTGGCAAGCGTTATTACGTCTCCCTGAGCAACACCAGGATCCGGGTCCGTGGAGTCGGCAAGGTGCGGGACGCGGACATCCTCCTCTGGAACGGCCGCACGTGGTCGCGCTGGTTCAAGGGCAACGCCCGGACGCTCGGCAGGGGGGTGACGATCGGAGCCAGCACGATCGCCCACAAGAAGCTCTACTTCACCGTCGAGGGCAGCGCTGTCCCGCGTGGCGCCGGGGGAACGGGTAGCGGGGCGGACGTCTACCGCTGGGACGGCGGACGCCGGTTCACCAGGGTGTTCGACGCGACCGCAGCGGGGCTTGCCGACACCGCGGTGGCGGACGGGCTCGACTATCTCGAGACCAACCATCTCTACCTGTCCTTCCGGCGGGGCGTGGCCGACGTTCCCGGAGTCGGGGCGGTGGCCGACGAGGACGTCGTCTTCGTCGAGGACGGCGAGTGGTCCCTGTTCTTCGACGGCAGCGACTACGGCCTCGGGGTCTCCGGCGCCCACGACGTGGATGCGTTCGATGTCCCGTGACGCGGTCGGCGGACGCCCCGCCGGCACATCAGTCAACCGAGCAGCCCAGACAGCAGCCAACCCAGCAGGAAGTACCGACCGAGAGCGCGAGGGAGACCAGACCATGAGCGACAAGATGCGCTTCGACCGCCGCAGCTTCCTGCGGGTGACCGGAGGGGTGGTGGCCGCGGGGACGGCGGTGGCCTGGAGTGGCAAGGTCCTGATGCCGACCCTGGCGGAGGCCGCGGGACCGCGACCGGATCTCTTCCTGGGGGGCACCGATGGCTGGATCCACCTGCCGGAGACGCCGGCGATCCCACCCTTCCACCCCGACGTGCTCGCGCCCGGTCTGCTGACCACCTACATGTTCGGCTTCCGCAACCTGACCGGCTTCCTCGACGAGCCCGACCCGGCCGTCTACGCCTACAAGCGCGACAACCAGAAGTACAAGGCACAGCACTCCGCGCCGCTCTTCTGGGTCAACCAGTTCGACCCGGCTCACCCGGTGGACTTCCGGGTCCGGTTGCGGAACCTGGGGCTGGCCCTGCGGCCCGACCTGTTCGACGCGCACACCGTGCACTGGCACGGCTTCCGCAACGTGATCCCGTTCTACGACGGGGAGCCGTCCGGGTCGGTGTCGGTGCCGAGCGGCGTCGAGTTCACCTACGTCTACCGACCGCGCGATCCCGGCACGTACATGTACCACTGCCACGTCGAGGACGTGGAGCACGTGCAGATGGGCATGACCGGTCTGGTCTTCGTCCGTCCGCTCCAGGACGGCGACACCGCGCTCTACCCGAGCGGCAAGTACATGTACAACGACGGGGACGGCTCGACCGGCTTCGACCGCGAGTACGCGATGTTCCTCTCCGAGGTCTGGGCCGAGGCACACTGGGCGGACGCGCACATCCAGCTGCCGGAGTGGAGCGACTACCGCGCCGACTTCTCGATGATCAACGGCCGGGTGTATCCGGACACCCTGGCGCCCAACGGTTCCATCGACCCCTTCAACCCGGTGACCGACGCTGACGGGGACCTGATCCCGCCGGGCGGCTGGGGCGGCGGCCACGACCACCTGCAGTACCAGCCGCACTCGTCGCTGGTGACCTGCAAGGCGGGGGAGCGGGTGGCACTGCGCTTCGCGAACCTCGGCTTCCGCGAGCAGGCGATGACGACCGACGGGATCCGGATGACGGTCGTCGGTCGGGACGCCACGCACATGCGCGGGCGGGACGGCACGACCGACACGTCGTACGAGACCGAGACGCTCAACATCGGCCCGGGCGAGAGCTACGACGTCATCTTCGAGGCGCCGGCCTTCAGTACTCCCGGCGACGCGACCAGCACCGGCGGCAGCAGTGGCAACGGCTACGACCGCTATTTGCTCTACAACCGCAACTACCAGCGGTCGAACAACCTGGCGCCCGGCGGCTTCGGCGGTCAGGCGACCGAGATCCACGTGTACCCGGCGGCCTCGGGGGCCATCGGTGACCAGGCCTACCCGAACGACACAGCGGAGGTCTGAGAGCGATGACGAAGGTGGGAAGTCTCATGAAGGCGAAGACCGGTCGAGGAAGTCTGCTCTCAGGCCTGGCGATGCTGGTGTCCGGGGCCGTTCTGGTCTCGGTCAGCGGGGCCACGCCGGCCACGGCGGCCGATCCGCCACCGAAGGTGGGCATCGTCTGCACCGACGGCCAGCAGGCCGGCCCGGGCGAGAAGGTGTTCGACCTGACCACCAGGACCGGGTACATCAGCCTGCCGGACGGCAATACGGCCTTCATGTGGGGCTTCTCCAGCGGGCATGACGGCTTCCAGCACCCAGGTCCGGTGCTCTGCGTGACCGAGGGCGACACGGTCACGGTCATCCTGCACAACGAGCCCGGCAGCATCGACACGGACACCTCGATCGCGTTCCCGGGCCAGACCGGCGTGCTCGCAGACGGGTTGCCCGCGCAACCTGAGTTCAACGGTGGCGGCAAGATGACCTCGTTGACCGACTCGGTCGCACCCGGCGGCACCATCACCTACAGCTTCGTGGCCGACAAGCCGGGCACCTTCCTCTACCAGTCGGGCACCGACGGTGAGAAGCAGGTCCGGATGGGGCTCTTCGGCGCCCTGATCGTGCGGCCCAGCGCCGGCGCAGACCGGGCCTACGACGCGCAGGACACCACGTTCACGCCGAACGAGGAGTTCATGGTGCTGCTGTCGGAGATCGACCCGTACCTGAACCAGGCGGTGGAGCAGGGCGACAGCTTCAACATGAACCGTTACCACCCTCGCTACTGGCTGGTGAACGGCCGCGGCTTCCCCGACAGCATCGCCGACAACGGCGCCTCCTGGCTGCCGACCCAGCCGTACGGCGCCCTGGCCCAGGTGCACGAGTTCGGCGATGACGCCGAGCACCAGCACCCGTACCCGGGGCTGGCCCGCTACTTGAACGTCGGCACCGAGGACTACCCCTTCCACCCGCACGGCAACAACGGCCTGGTGATCGGGCGGGACGGTGCGCCCCTCAAGAACGGAGCGCACGACATGTCGTTCGAGAAGTTCGCCATCAACATCGGTCCCGGCCAGACCTGGGACGTGCTGTTCAAGTGGTACGACGCGGAGGGCTACAACGACACCGACAACACGGTCCCGGACGTGGTGCCCAGCATGGCTAACTCGGTGATCGGCGTCTTCTACAGCGGCAGTCCCTATCTGGGGAAGCGAGAGCTCCTGCCGCCTGGCTCGGCCACGCTCAACCAGTGCGGGGAGTTCTACATCATCTCGCACAACCACGCGCTGTTCCAGATCACGTCCTGGGGCGCCAACATGACCGGCCCGATCACCTACATGAAGATCCTGCCGCCCACCGGCTGCGGGCAGTGAAGGGCGGGGAGACCGATGAGTAGAGGGATTCCGATGAAGCGGACAGCTGTCTCATTGCTGACCAGCCTGGTGCTCGCCGTACCGGGGGTGGTGATCGGCGCCGCGAGTCCCGCGGCGGCCGTGTCGCCCCCGGTCGACCTGTACGCCGTGTCAGGGAGCACCACGCTCCCGGACGGGGTCAGCCTGCCGGTCTATGGCTACGCGCTTGCCGCGGGTGCTTCGGTGACGCAGCCGGGCGGACCGCTGATCGAGGCCAATGAAGGTGACGTGGTCACCATCACCGTGCACAACGAGCTCGGTGAGCCGACCGGGCTCCGGGTCCAGGGCCAGACCCTCGCCCTTGACGAGGACGGCGCGGACGCCGGCGGCTCGAGCACCTACGAGTTCACGGCCGGGCACGCCGGCACCTACCTCTACGAAGCCTCCCCGGTGCTGACCGGCCGTCCTGCGGGCGCCGACAACACCCAGCACCAGGCCGCCATGGGTCTGCACGGAGCCCTGGTCGTGCACCCGGCGACTGCGGGTCAGGCCTACGGAGACGCCAGCTCGGCGTACGACACCGAGCAGGTGCTGCTGCTCAGTGAGATCGACCCGGCGCTGAACAACTCGGTCACCCCGGCCTCCTTCGACATGCGCAAGTGGAAGCCGAAGTACTTCCTGATCAACGGCAAGGCGCACCCGGCAACGGACGCGATCACCGCGCCCGGTGGCCAGGACGTGCTGCTGCGCTACGTCAACGCCGGCGTCGACTACCACTCGATGGCCGTGCTCGGCGCGCGCCAGCGGCTGATCGCCCTGGACGGCAGCCCGCTCGCCGACGAGCGTGACTACACGGCCGAGACGATCGGTCCCGGACAGACCGCGGACACCATCGTGACGACGCCGGTCACGGACGGTGACGTGGCGCTCTCCGTGTACGACGCCAGCCTGCTGCTGCACAACAGCAACTCCGGCGGCTCCGGCGGCATGTACACCTCCCTCAGCTCGACGAATCCGCCTGCCGGCGCTGACACCGTCGGCCCCCTGAGCAGCAACGTCGGCTACACCGGTGGGCAGCTGACGGCATCGGTCACCGATGCTGGTCGCGGCGGTTCCACCGTGGACGGGATCGAGTACTACATCGACGGCCCCACCACGCCTGGGCTCGGCGCACCCGTCGCTGGCACGTTCACGCCGGCGGGCGACACCGTGGCCTTCGACGAGGCCGTCACGATCCCGCTCGGTGAGGTCACCCTGTACGTGCGCGGACATGACGCCGCCGGCAACTGGGGACCGTTCAGCTCGGTGCTCGTCAATGGCGGCGACCCGGGTGGGCCGACCACCTCGGGGCTGGTCCTCACCCCCGAGGTCACCAACCACGGTGGCGCGGGCAACTCGGTCGCCATCTCCGCCACGGGAGACGACACCGACACCGGCAACAACGACGTGACGGAGTTCGAGTACACGATCATCGGAGCGGATCCTGCGCTGGACGCCGTCGTCGTGACGGTCGACAGCCCAGCGCCGGTCGCGAGCCTGGACGCCGCCATCCCGGCGGCAGTCGTCAACGTGCTGGACGCAGGGACCTACCAGGTCTCGGTGCGCAGTGCAGACGCCGAGGGGAACTGGGGCGCCCCGGTCGAGGCACCTCTGACCATCGACCTCGAAGGGCCCGCCGTCGCCACCGGCGCGGACCTGAGCATCAAGCCCTCACCGAACAACGGACGGCTCCCGGTCAACGCGAGCCTGCCGTTCGTGCGGGTCACAGCGTCGAGCATCAGCGACCCGGGAACGGTCGCGGGCGCCGAGATCTTCGTCGGCACCGTCCCCGTCAACCCCGACGGGAAGGGGGTCCCGATGTCGGCGGCCGACGGGGTGTGGAACTCGACCCTGGAGCGCGGCTACGCGGACATCCCGCTGCCCACCGTGCGCCAGCTCACCGAGGGTGACCACCTGGTCCACGTCCACGCCAGGGACGCCGCCGGCAACTGGGGACCGATGCAGACGGTCACCCTGGTGGTCGACAAGACACGGCCCGTGATGGGCGCGATCAGCTTCAGCTCGTCCAACAACGGCTCGCCGACGGTCGCGATCACCGGCACGGCCGCGGACGGTGCGGGTCCGGTGCAGACCGGTATCGCGATGTTCGAGTGGTTCACCGGACCCAACCCCGGCGCCGGCAAGGGCACCCCGCTCACGGCCGCCACCGGCTGCACCCCCGCCGGGAGCTGCTCGATCAGCAGTCCGCTCGACGTCACCGGGCTCAGTGAGGGCAGCTACGTCATCAAGGTGCGGGCCAGGGACCTGGCCGGGAACTGGAGCACGACCTCCAGGCGCACGCTGAACGTGACCACTCCGCTGTACTACTCGGTGACCGGCAACCAGAACCCGCCGGGAGTCGGCGGCGGTGGTGGGGACGACGCGGACATCTACCGGTGGACCGGGACCCAGCACCAGCGCTACATCAACATGGGGTCCAACCCCAACGGCGTGCCCGGCAACGCGGACGTGGACGCCTACACCCGGGTGGACGCGACCCACTACTACGCCTCGTTCAAGTCGAACGTGAACCTTCCGGGGCTGGGCACCGTGGCGGACGAGGACGTGGTCTTCCGAGACGGCTCCGTCTGGCGGCTCGCGTTCGACGGCAGTGCACACGGCATCACCGGGGACGTGGGTGCGATGTCGATCAACGGCAACACGCTGTACCTGTCGCTGAACGGCAACGCCACCCTGCCGGGTGTGGTCGGGGCCGGTGACAACGCCGACATCTACAGGTGGAACGGAGTCGTGACCACGACCGGAGGGGGCACCGACCCGGCGACGGGGCCGGCCTACACGCGGGTCTTCAACGCGGCCGGACCGACGGTGGGCGGGCTGGCCGCGGCCGGATTGCAGGGCGGCGCCAACGTGGACGCACTCGACGTCGTGGACGCCACGCATCTGTACCTCTCGTTCAGCGGGTCCACGACCACCGTGCCCGGGCTCGGCCTGGTCCGCGACGAGGAGGTCGTCCTGCGCAACGGCAAGATCTGGTCGCTCTACTTCGACGGCACCACACACGGTTTGACCGGCGGTGGCCTCGACGTGGACGCCATCGATGTCCAGTAGTCGAGCGAGATCGAAGGGAGCTGGACGGCGATGACGAACGACACGCTGACAGGCCGAGAAGAAGACCTGACGAACCCGTCGGGCGACGGCGGCGACCCCCACCCCCGCCGGGCGGAGGCGTCCCCCCGCGCCTCCGCCCGGCCTCGCTGGCTGGTGGTCACGGCGGTGCTGGCCCTGATCCTGGGGATCGCCGTGACGGCCCGCTGGGCCTTCGACCGTCCCGACGACATCCGGGCCGGTTCCACGGTCGTGGACGCCCAGGGGATGGCCGCCCGGTACGGGATCGACGTGAACCTGCTGGCCGTCACGGCAGCCGGCGGGATGGTCCAGCTGCGCTACCAGGTGGTCGACCCGGACAAGGCCGATCGGGTCGTCCACGACCCGAGCCTGGCGCCGGTCCTGATCGTCGAGGAGACCGGCGAGACCATCGTCATGAACTCGCCGCCCCACCACCACGGCAACGAGCTCCAGCTGGGCGGCACCTACTTCTTCCTGATGGCGAACGCGAACAACGCCATCCACCGAGGCACCGTGGTGACGCTGTTGATCGGAGATGCCCGGCTCGAGCACGTCACGGCCGAAGGATGACCAGCGGCGCGCCCAGGACGGCGGCCCGCCGCGCCGCGGTCCTGGGCGTGCTCGTGCTGCTGATGCAGCTCGTGGCGGGACCGGCCTGGGCGCACAGCGAGCTCGAGCGCTCGGACCCGCCCAACGGCGGGATGGTCGCGGTCGGCCGCTCCTACCTCACGTTCTGGTTCGGCGAGGAGGTCAACCTCGATGCGAGCACGTTCGAGCTGCGAAGCCAGGACGGCACCCGGATCGACCTGACCGCCTCGATCGACGGCGGCAGCGGTGGGATCGTCCGCCTCGACACCGAACCGCTCGCGCTGGCCACCTACGAGCTGGACTGGCGGGTGCTGTCGTTGGTCGACGGACATCCAGCGAGCGGCTCCGTGCTCTTCGGCGTCGGGACCCGCCCGGACGTGGTCCCCACCCAGGGCTCAGCCCTGCCGGGCCTGCCGTTGCTGGTGCTGCGCTGGCTCGACCTGCTCGCCCTGATGCTGATGATCGGTTCGATCGCGGTGTCCGATCGGGTGCTCGGCGCCCTGGGCGAGCTCGGCAGCGGGCCGCGCCGCCGGGTCCGCAGGATCGCGCTGGCGGCAGCCGTCGCGGCCTTCTACGCCGGCCTCCTCACCCCGTTCATCCGCACCATGCGGCCCGGCAACCCGCTCGGGCCGTGGATCTCTGAGACCTGGTCGACCCTGGTCGGATCTCCGTGGGGACACCTGTGGCTGGTGCGTGAGGCGGTCCTCCTCGTGGCCGCGCTGGCGATCTGGTCCTGGGCCAGGCGACCAGCCGAAGCGGCTCCCCGGCTGAGGGTCGCCATCGTCGCCCTGGCCCTGACCAGCTTCGTGGAGGCCTGGGCCGGGCACGCGTCGGGCCTGCCCGTCGGGTCGTTCCCGGCGGCCGTGCTCGCCGCGGCCCACGTGCTGGCCGCCGGCGTCTGGGCCGGAGGCCTGGTGGTGCTCGCCGTCTCCGTGGTGCCGGTCATGCGTCGTGAGCCGCGCCGGCGGCGCACGATCCTGGCGTCGGTCTTCCGGACCTTCAGCCCGATCGCGGCTGCAGCCTCGGTCGTCCTGGTGGCCACGGGCCTCTACGAGGCCGGCCGGCATCTTCCCGACCTCTCTTCGGCGACCTCCACCGTCTACGGCGCAGCGGTGGTCCTCAAGCTCGCCCTCGTGCTGGGTGCCCTGGCCCTCGCGGCGATCCACACCCTGCTGGTCCATCCGCGCCTGGCGGCTCGGGTGAGGGCGATCGTGCGCCGGGGGCCCGGATGGAGCCCCGTCCCGGTGGCCCGGTTCAGCGCCACGGTCACCACGGAGGCAGCTCTGCTGATGGCAGCGCTGGTCGCGGCGGCGATGCTCACATCGGTGCCGACAGCCCGTGAGGTCGGCGATGCGACGGCACTGACCGCACCGCACAGCGAGAACGTCGACGGGCTGTTCGTCACCTTCGAGGAGGTGCCGGGTGGACCGGGCCTGAGCCGGCTCCTGGTGCGCGTCCGTTCGACGGTCATGCCACCACCGGCTCCGGTGCGTGCCGTCGAGGTGGCCCTCACCGCCCCCGACGGGACGGCCGACGTGCTGCGGCTGCGTCGGACCGAGGAGGGCAGGTACGAGGCGGAGACGCCGAAGGCCACGCCCGGCCCCTGGTCCGCCGCCGTGAACGTACGCCGCTCCGGCCGGCCCGACGCCGTGGCGCACGCGTCGTGGGTGCAGAGCTCACCGACCCAGGGTGGCGGTCCGCTCGAGATGACGACGACGGGACTGGCCGCGCTACTCCTGGCTGGTCTGGGTGTCGCTCTCCTGGCGGTGCGCAGACGGGCGCGCCACAGCGCAGACGCCTCCGCCGGCCCGACGGTCGGCCCGACTGTCGGCCCGAACGTGGACTCGCCGGCAGGCCCGACCTCAGACCGGATGCGACAGCTCGAGGAGACCCGACGATGAGCAGGCTCGAGGGGATCGCCGCCGGAATCGTGGTCGTCCTCGTGGCCCTGCTGCTCTCCGCTGGGGCCGCGCGTCCGTCGAGCGGGGCGCCTGCGCCGGAGGTCCTCGCTTGGGGCACCCGGGAGGTGACGGTGGTGGTCGTGCTGCGCGACCAGGCCGACCTGGACCAGATCCGGGGTGCCCACCGTGCCAAGCGGGTGCGGCGCACGGTGCGGTCTCTGCAGGACACGGCAGCACTGGCCCAGGCCCCGCTGCTCACCCGGCTGGGCACGCTCCGGACCCAGGGCGCGGTGAGCGACATCACGCCCTTGTGGGTCACCAACGCGGTGTCGGTGACGGCGACGGAAGCGGTCGTTGCCGAGCTCCGCACCCGACCCGACGTCGCGGAGGTCAGACGCGACGACATCGTCCTGGTCCCAGCCGCTGGTCCGCCGGAGCCCAACCAGCTGGCGATCGAGGCGCCCTCGATGTGGGCATCGGCGCACGACGGCAACGGGGTGGTGGTCGCCACCCTGGACACCGGGGTCGACGCGACACACCCAGATCTCGCTGGGCGCTGGCGGGGCGGCACGAACAGCTGGTTCGACCCGTACGGCCAGCACCCCGCGTCGCCGGTCGACCTGTCCGGGCACGGCACCGCGACGGCAGGAGTGATCCTCGGCGGGGACGCCGGCGGCACGACGATCGGGACCGCCCCGGGGGCCAGATGGATCGCCGCCCGGGTGTTCGACGACTCCGGGACCGCCACGGCGACAGCGGTGCACCAGGCATTCCAGTGGGTTCTCGATCCGGACCACGACCCGAGCACCGCCGATGCGCCGGCCGTGGTGAACGGCTCGTGGTCGGTCGGGTCGGGACCCGGCTGCGACCTCACCTTCCAGCCCGATGTGGCCGCACTGCGCGCCGCCGGGATCCTGCCGGTCTTCGCGGCGGGCAACTACGGGCCGGGGGCGTCCTCGAGCGTGAGCCCGGCCAACTACCCGGAGTCGCTCTCGGTGGGTGCCGTCTCGAGCGCCAACCTGGTCTACTCCGGCAGCAGTCGGGGGCCATCGACCTGCGGTGGTCGAACCCGGGTCTTCCCCGACGTGGTGGCCCCCGGGACGGCAATCCACACGACCGACCGGTACGGCCTCTACCAGGAGCTCTCCGGTACCTCGGTCGCGGCTCCGCACGCGTCCGGTGCGGCCGCCCTGATGGTCGGAGCGGTGCAGGGGGGACTGAGTGCGGACCAGCTGCACACCGCACTCACCGGCACCGCCACCGACCTCGGGGCGACCGGAGCGGACGAGGTCTACGGCAACGGGCTGATCAACGCGTTCGCGGCGTACGAGTCCCTGGGATCTCCGCCTCCGCCGCCTCCGCCGCCTCCGCCTCCGCCTCCGCCGCCGCCGCCTCCGCCTCCGCCGCCTCCACCGCCGCCTCCGCCGCCGCCTCCGCCGCCGCCTCCGCCGCCTCCGCCCTCACCCGACTTCGTCGTGAGCGTGACGCCCCGCCAACCCGGCATCGCACCCGGCTCGTCCGGGGGGTTCACGGTCCGGGTCGAGGCTCTGGACGGGTTCGCGGACGAGGTCACGCTCACCGTCGCCGGTCTCGAGCAAGCGCAGGCGATCGGTGTCCTCGACCCCGCCACGCTGGTCGGGGCGGGCTCCGCGCTGCTCACGGTGACCACGGCCGCCGAGACTCCGCCGGGGGCCCATCCGTATACCGTGACCGGCACCAGCGGGGCGATCACCCACGACGTCGTCGGGACCCTGGCCGTGACCGCTCCGACGCCGCTCCTCGAGTTCTCGACGCTGGGCAACGCTCGCCCGCCCGGGGTGTCGGGCCCCGCTGACGACGCCGACGTCTACGCCTGGGACGGCGGGAGTACGCAGGCCTTCCGCCGGGTCGTCGACGCGACTGCCGATCCGTACTCGCTGCCGCCCGGTGCTCGGGTGGACGGCTTCGACCGGCTGGACGACAGGCAGTTCTACCTGTCGTTCAGTGCGGCGAGCACGCGGCTGCCCGGCCTCGGCAAGGTCCAGGACGAGGACATCGTGCTCTGGGACGGAGCGGCGTGGTCGGTGTTCTTCGACGGCACCGCGCACGGGCTCACCTCGGCCGGGCACGACATCGACGCCATCAGCGTCGTGGCGCGGGACGAGATCTACTTCTCCACACGCGGCAGGGCACGCCCCCCAGGGGTCCGTGGCGCAGCCGACGACGCGGACATCTACCGCTACGACGGTCGCCGCTCCTACACCCGATACTGGGACGCCAGCTCGCACGGGTTGGCCGGACGGGCGGACGTGGACGGCTACGTGCGGGTGGACGACGCGCACCACTACCTCTCCTTCAGGTCGGGCCACACCCGGCTGCCGGGCCTGGGGAGCGTCCAGGACGAGGACGTGGTCGGGCTCAGCGGCGTCGCCGCCTGGTCGGTCTACTTCGACGGCACCACCCGTGGCTTGACGTCGCGCCGGCGGGACGTCGACGCCTTCGACGTGCGCTGAGCCGTCTTGATACCCGCTCCGGGGAGTGGAAGGCCTGTCATCCCGTCGTCATGTTCGACGCGTCAAACGGCGTCAAAAGTCAATATTGCCTGACTCGAAATGACTAGATGTGACCAGGAAGCCGGTTCCATCGTGGCCATTTGCCATGTTCGATCGTCTATCGCGTCTCGTGGGGCGGGATGATGCTCGAGGAACCTGTGTGATGGGTCGGGGTAGGGGTCTCGGGGGAATGGTGGGGACGAACGTGTCGACAATCATGATCGTTGATGACGAGGACAGAATGCTGTCCTTCCTGGCCCGGTGTCTCACCGGGCAGGGACACCAGGTGGTCACGGCGAGCAGCGGGCGCAAGGGCCTCACGCTCATCGACCAGCACGAGATCGACCTCATCGTGCTGGACCTGGTGATGCCGGATCTCACGGGGCTCCAGGTGCTGACCACCCTGCGAACCCGGCTGAGCTGCCCGCCGGTGATCATGCTGTCCGCCGTGACGGACGTGGGTGCCCGCGTGCAGGCCCTGGACCGGGGAGCCGTCGACTTCGTCTGCAAGCCGTTCAACGTGGCCGAGCTCGTGGCCCGGGTCCGCAGACACCTGATGGACGGTCCGGTCCAGCAGACCGATGCCCGCTACCTCGAGGGTGGGGGCGTCCAGCTCGACCTGGACCGCCGGTGTGCGCGGATCGAGGGCAAGGAGGTCATCCTGAGCTCGCGTGAGTTCTCGCTCCTCGCCCATCTGATGCGGCGACGCGGCGACGTCTGCCGACGAGACGAGCTGCTGCACGACGTGTGGGGACTGGACTTCGACCCCGGGAGCAACGTCGTCGAGGTGTGCGTGGGGCGAATCCGGCACAAGCTCGCCGACCCGCCGATCGAGACCGTGCGCGGAGTGGGGTACTGCTTCTATGCAAGCTGACGTGCTCGGCCGCCGGGGCCTCTTCCTGCCGTGGGTGGCGTTCGCGTCGGTCTGTCTCTGGGCGATGCTGGCCTACCCCGGGAACGAGACCGTCCCCTACCACCTCGGCTGGATCGCGCTCGCGATCGCCTACTACCTCAACCCGTGGCCCTTCCTGTGGGCCTTCGGGGCCGTCTCCGGCTACATCGTGATCTCGGGCTGGGTGCTCGTGGAGCGCGCACACCTGGGCGTGATCCCGTGGGAGGAGACCACCGAGATCCCCCTGATGGGCGTCCTGGTCTCGCTGATGATCTGGAACGTCAGCCGACGCCACCACGCGATGTTGACGCTCGGTCAGGTGCGCGCCGAGGAACGCCAGATGGCGCAGCGTCGCGAACACCTGGCCCGGCTCGTGTCACACGAGATCAAGACCACCCTCACCATCGCGGGTGGACACCTGGACCTGGTCTCCGGCGAGCCGCTCAGCGCGGACGCGCGCTCCGGGGTGGAGACGGCGCGCGACGAGGTGCGGCGACTCGACCGGGCCAGTGACCGGCTGCTGCGCATGATGGTCCTCGAGGGAGCCCGCACGGGCGAGATCGTCGACCTCGATGCACTGCTGGCTCGGACCATGGAGCGCTGGGAGGCGGTGTCGCCGCCACGGGACTGGCAGCTGGACACGCAGGCGGGCATTCTCGAGCTCGAGCCGATGCGGCTGCGCGCCTGCCTGGACACGCTCATCGAGAACTCCTTGCGCTACACGGGGGAGGGCGACACCATCCGGCTCGTGGGGTTCCGGAAGGACGGAGAGGTCTGCCTCGGGGTCGCGGACTCGGGCCCCGGCTTCAGCGAGGAGATGACCGAAGCCCTCAACAGCCACCCCCGCTCCCGCCCAGGGACGCACCTCGCCCAACCCGGCGTCGAAGGCCCCACGGTCGAGGGCGGACGGGGGCTGGGCCTGGGCATCGTCCAGGAGACCGCTGGCGCCAGTGGTGGCTTCGTCCGGGCGGGCCAGGCGGCGGAGGGCGGAGCGCTGCTGCTCATGGTGCTGCCGCTGCGCTCCTCCGACCCTGTCGACCGGGGCACGCCGCCGACCTCGCCGCGGACCGGCAGACGTGTCGAGCCTGCGCCCCGGGCTCAGGTGCGGTCGAGCGCCGGGCGGTAGAACTCCTCGGTGGCGAACGGGCCACCGACGTGCGAAGCGTCCGAGGCATCGGTGTCTCGCGGCTCGATGCGCGCCGCGAACTCCTCGGCGTCGTCCTGCGGCTCGTACCCGAGCCGGCGGCCGGCCTCGAGGTCCCACCAGGCGCGGGTGTTGGCCGAGATCCCGTAGAGGACCGCGTAGCCGGGGGCCGGCGCGGTGAGCGACGCCTCGACCATCCGCACGCAGTCGTCGTGGGAGAGCCACGTGGACAGGTTGCGCACGGTCTCCGGCTCGGGCAGGAACGACCCGATCCGGCAGGAGACGGCGTCGATGCCGTAGCGGTCGGCGTACAGGCTGAGCACCGCCTCCGCCGCGACCTTGCCGACGCCGTAGAACGTGTCGGGACGGGGTCGGGCGTCCACCGAGACCAGGTCCCGGCGCGGGGTGCGCCCGACGGCGTGGTTCGAGCCGGCGTAGACGATCCGGCGGACGTCGTGCTCGACCATCGCGTCGAGCAGGGCCGCGGTGGTCACCACGTGGGAGGTGAGCGAGTCCGGCAGGCTCGCCTCCCCGGGGTGGCCGGCCAGGTGGACCACGGCGTCCAGCGGCTGCTCCGCGAAGACCGCCGCGACCGCGTCGGGGTCCGCGCAGTCGGCCGTGTGCCAGCGGCCGGTGTGGCCGTCGGGCTGGGGCACGCGGTCCAGGCCGACGACGTCGTGGCCGCGGTCGCTCAGCCCGAGCGTGACGACGCGGCCGATGCTGCCGGCGGCGCCGGTGACGAGAACGCGCATGGGGAGCTCCTCAGATCCGCGGAACGATGCGTCCGAGGAGGTCACCCATGCGCGAGGCTGCGGCCTTGCCCGCCTCGAGGACCTCCTCGTGGTTGAGGGGCTGGCCGCTGATGCCGGCCGCGAGGTTGGTGACCAGGCTGATGCCGAGCACCTCCATCCCGGCCTCACGGGCGGCGATCGCCTCCAGGGTGGTGCTCATGCCGACCAGGTCGCCGCCGATCGCGCGGACCATGCCGATCTCGGCAGGGGTCTCGTAGTGCGGCCCGGGGAACTGCACGTAGACGCCCTCGTCCAGGTCCGGCTCCACCTCACGGCACAGTGCGCGGAGGCGGCTGGAGTACAGGTCGGTCAGGTCGACGAAGTGGGCGCCCTCGATCGGGCTGGTCGCGGTCAGGTTGATGTGGTCCTTGATCAGCACGGGCGTACCGGGCTGCCAGGTCTCCTTGAGGCCGCCGCAGCCGTTGGTCAGCACGATCGCCCGGCACCCAGCGGCGGCCGCCGTCCGCACGCCGTGGACGACGGCGGCGACTCCGCGGCCCTCGTAGAAGTGGGTCCGGCTCAGGAAGACCAGGAGGTTCTGCTCGCCGGAGCGCACCGAGCGGATCTTGCCCGAGTGACCGGCCACCGCAGCGGCCGAGAAGCCGGGCAGGTCGGTGGTCGCGATCTCGGCGGTGGCCTCGCCCAGGGCGTCGACGGCTGGCAACCAGCCGGAGCCGAGCACGAGCGCGACGTCATGGCGCTCGACGCCGGTGAGCTCGGCGAGCTTCTCGGCGGCGCGCTGGGCGTTCTGGGCGGGGGAGTCGGGGGTCGTCACGTCGGCTGACTCTAGTGGCGCCCACGGGCCCGCCGGAAAATGTCGGCGGCCTGGTGCAGGCTGGTCCCATGATCGACCACTTCGGTATCAACTGTGCCGACCTCGCGAGGTCGGCCGACTTCTACGACAAGGTGCTCGGCGTCCTCGGGCATCGGCGGATCCTCGACTACGGCGTCGCGATCGGGTACGGCACCGAGATGCCGGCCTTCTGGATCGGTGCCCAGCCGGACGACGGGCCGGCCTCCGGCCCCAACCGCGAGGTGCACGTCGCCTTCAAGGCGCCGGACGCAGCCACGGTGCGGGCGTTCGTGGCCGCTGCGACCGAGCTGGGCGCGGAGGTGCTGCACGAGCCACGCTTCTTCCCGGAGTACCACGAGACGTACTACGGCGGCTTCGTGCGCGATCCGGACGGCAACAACGTCGAGGCGGTCTGCCACACCGCCGCACCGGGGGACTGAGGGCTACAGCCCGATCGAGCGGCAGGGTCGGCGGCGGATCGCGGCCACGTAGTCCGTCGGGGCGTCGGCCGCCTCGGCCGCGTCGGCGAGCACCCCGAGGTAGAGCGCGGACGGCAACCCGCCCTCGTAGGCGTCGAGGACGTAGGTCCAGACCACCACCTCGCCGGTCAGGGTCGCGACCCGGACCTTCGTCTTGCGGTAGAGGCCCGAGTCGGCCGCCTCCCAGCCGTCGAGGTCGACCTCGTCCTCGCGGGTGATGTCGTAGACCGCCACGAACACCTGCTCGAGCGGATCCTCGACGATCGTGGAGAGCGAGCCGTCCCAGCCGTGCTCCTCGCCGCCGAAGGTGAGTCGCCAGCCCTGGAGCCACCCGGTGGTCCACATCGGCGAGTGCGGGCAGCGCTCGCCCATCCGGCGGGGATCGAGGTTCGTCCCGTAGGCGGCGTAGAGCGTCACGCGCTGCAGATTAGTCCCTGCGTTGGTCGAGCGCGCGTCCAACTCATAGGCTGGCACTCGTGACCCACTACAACGTTCTCGTTCTTGGAGCCGGCCCGGGTGGATATGTGGCGGCCATTCGAGCCGCCCAGCTGGGGCAGTCGGCCGCCGTCATCGAGGAGAAGTACTGGGGCGGTGTGTGCCTCAATGTCGGCTGCATCCCGTCCAAGGCGCTGCTCCGCAACGCCGAGCTGGCCCACCTGCTCCAGCACGAGAAGGCCAAGTTCGGCATCGAGGGCGACGCCACGATGTCCTACGCGCCGACGCACAAGCGCAGCCGCCAGGTCTCGGCCGGCATCGTCAAGGGCGTCCACTTCCTGATGAAGAAGAACAAGATCGCCGAGATCGACGGCTGGGGCACGCTGCAGGGTGAGCAGGACGGCAAGCAGGCGGTGGAGGTCCAGGACAAGGACGGCAACACCACGACGTACACCTGCGACAACCTGATCATCGCCGCCGGAGCCCAGACCCGGCTGATCCCCGGCACCTCGCTGAGCGAGCGGGTCGTCACCTACGAGGAGCAGATCCTCGACGAGAACCTCCCCGGCTCCATCATCATCGCCGGCTCCGGTGCGATCGGCGTCGAGTTCGCCTACGTGATGAAGAACTTCGGTGTGGACGTCACGATCGTCGAGTTCCTCGACCGGATGGTCCCCACCGAGGACGCCGACGTCTCCAAGGAGCTGCTCAAGCACTACAAGAAGCTCGGCGTGAAGGTGCTGCTCTCCACCAAGGTCGAGGGCATCGACGACAGCGGCGAGAAGGTCAAGGTCACGGTCAGCAAGGACGGTGAGCAGGAGGTCCTGGAGGCCGACAAGGTCCTCCAGGCGATCGGTTTCGCGCCGCGGGTCGAGGGCTACGGCCTCGACAAGGCCGGGGTCCAGCTGACCGACCGGGGCGCGATCGCCGTCGACGAGCGTGGCCGCACCAACGTCGAGGGCATCTACGCCATCGGGGACGTCACGGCGAAGATGATGCTCGCGCACGCCGCGGAGGCGATGGGCATCGTCGCCGCGGAGACCATCGCCGGTGCGGAGACCATGGAGATCGACTTCGACATGATCCCGCGGGCGACCTTCTGCCAGCCCCAGATCGCCTCCTTCGGCTACTCCGAGGAGCAGGCCAAGGAGAAGGGCTACGACGTCAAGACGTCGACGTTCCCGTTCTCGGCGAACGGCAAGGCCCAGGGCCTCGGCGACGCGGTCGGGTTCGTCAAGGTCGTGGCCGACGCGGAGCACAACGAGATCCTCGGCGCCCACATGATCGGGCCCGAGGTCACCGAGCTGCTGCCCGTCCTCACGCTCGCCCAGCAGTGGGACCTCACCGCCGACGAGGTCTCCCGCAACATCTTCGCCCACCCGACGCTGTCGGAGGCCGTGAAGGAAGCCGTCCACGGCATCTCCGGCCACATGATCAACTTCTGATGGCGGCACCCAGCGCCTCCAGCGAACGCGTCGTCATCCTCGGCGGCGGACCAGGTGGCTACGAGTCCGCCCTGGTGGCGGCCCAGCTCGGGGCGCAGGTGACCATCGTCGACTCCGACGGGCTCGGGGGGTCGGCCGTCCTGACCGACTGCGTGCCGAGCAAGACGCTGATCGCGACGGCCGAGCTGATGACCGACGTCGCGGGCGCCGCGGAGCTCGGCGTCAACTTCACCGACCAGGCCGGCGACACCGCCACCTCGCTGTGCGTGGACCTGGCGCGGGTCAACCGCCGCGTGCTGCAGCTGGCCGCCGACCAGTCCGCCGACATCGGGCGCCGACTCGAGCGGGAGAACGTCGAGGTCGTCCGGGGCCGCGGGCGCCTCGACGGACCGCATCGGGTCGTGGTCACCACGCCGGACGGCTCCGAGGAGCTGCTCGAGGCGGACGCCGTGCTGATCGCGACCGGTGCCGCGCCACGCACCCTGTCCAGTGCGCAGCCGGACGGCGAGCGGATCCTGACCTGGGAGCAGGTCTACGACCTGACCGAGGCGCCCGAGAGCCTGGTCGTGGTCGGCTCCGGCGTGACCGGCGCGGAGTTCGCCAGCGCCTATCTCGCGCTCGGCATCGACGTCACGCTGGTGTCGTCCCGGGACCGGGTGCTGCCCGGTGAGGACGCGGACGCAGCGGCGGTGCTCGAGGACGTGCTGAAGCGCCGTGGCATGAACGTGCTGTCGAAGTCCCGGATGGAGTCGGTCACCCGGGACGGCGACGTCGTCACGGTCACGCTGACCGACGGCCGCTCGGTGCAGGCCTCGCACTGCATCCTGGCCCTCGGTTCGGTCCCCAAGACCGCGGACCTCGGCCTCGAGGAGGCGGGCGTCCAGCTCACCGACGGTGGCTTCGTCCAGGTCGACCGGGTCTCCCGCACCTCGGCTCGGGGCGTGTACGCCGCGGGCGACTGCACCGGCGTACTCATGCTCGCCTCGGTCGCGGCGATGCAGGGCCGGATCGCGATGTGGCACTTCCTCGGCGACACCGTGCACCCGCTGAACCTCAAGAAGGTCTCCTCGAACGTCTTCACCGCACCAGAGATCGCCACCGTCGGCTGGTCGCAGCAGTCCGTCGACAACGGTGAGATCCAGGCCGAGGTCGTCACCCTGCCCCTCTCGGGGAACGCCCGCGCCAAGATGCAGGGTGTGCGGGACGGGTTCGTGAAGCTCTTCTGCCGCCCCGGCACCGGCATCGTGGTCGGGGGAGTGGTGGTCGGTCCCCGCGCCAGCGAGCTGATCCATCCGGTCTCGATCGCGGTGGCGGAGTCGCTCACCGCGGACCAGCTGGCTCAGGCGTTCACCGTCTACCCCTCGATGAGCGGGTCGGTCGCCGAGGCGGCCCGCAGGCTGCACGGCATCTGACTCACATCCTCCCGGGGCTGTTCGCCCCGGAGGCGCCCCGTCGGACCTCCGCCTCGCCGCGGTGGCGCAGCGAGTACGGCGTACTCCCGCCCGCGACGTGCGCCCGGGTGGCTCCGGCCGCGCCCTCGATCCACGGGCCGGCGGCGTACCACGGCAGCAGCCCGCCGGTCGTTGCCACCACCCGGACCAGGGGCAGCTGGCCGTTGGCCAGCCGGTTCGCGTCCGACCGGCACACCGGGACCTCGCGCTCCACACCCCCGGATGGTGTCCACGCCACGTCGGTCGCCGCAGGTCCGTGCTGGGGGTTGAAGAAGCACAGCTCGCGCCGGGTCGGCAGCTCGGCGCCGTCCTTCCTGGCCAGCACGCAGGCGCGGGCGAACCGGCCGTTGGCGAGGGTGGTCAGCAACGCGCTCACGTCGCCGACGGCCGTTGCGGAGGCCAGCTGCTGCTTCGACCGCTCGTAGGCGTCGAGGGCGGCCTGGTAGTCGTCGCGCATGGCGGGGTCGAGCTCGGTGGTGAGCGTGTCGATGTGGAGCTCGGCGAGCTGCTCACCGAAGACCGTGACCTCCTCGTCGGCGACCTTGCGCCCGATCCGGAACCGGTCGACGTCCTCCAGCTCCTTCTCCCGGCGCACCCCGAGCGTGTGGTGGACGCGAGCGGCAGCGGCGAGAAGGACCAACAGAACCCCGAGAACAATCCAGACCATGCGCAGACCGTACGCCCTGCCACCGACTTGCCGCAGGAAGACCGGCGTGGTCGGATCGGGGCTCGTCCACTCTTACCTCGGGAGCCAGCCGTGAGACGCTCGATACGTCCGGACCACACCGCCCTCGTGGCCGCGAGCATGCTGCTCGCCCTGCTGCTGCCGACCCTGCCGGCCTCCGCTGCAGCCGAGTCCGCCGAGTCCTGGCCGGTGCCGGACCAGGCCACCATCGCGCTCGACGGCCTCGGCTTCGGCCACGGCCGGGGGCTCTCGCAGTACGGCGCACTGGGTCGCGGGCGCGACGGGCAGGGCTACCGCGACATCGTGGAGTTCTACTACCCCGGGACCGAGTGGGGCACAGCGGGCGGCACCGTGAAGGTCCTGGTCACGCGGGACACCTCCGACGACGTCGTGGTCGGAGCCCGGCGCGGGCTCACGCTGCGCGCGCTCGCGGCCGGTAAGCGCTGGAAGCTGCCCGAGCGGGTGCGGAAGAACCGGTCCAGCCGCAAGACCGTCCCGGTGAAGCGGTGGCGGATCGTCCCGGCCAGGCGGGGACGCAGTGCGATCTCCTACCGGGCCCACGGCTGGCACGACTGGCGCACCGTGCGCGGCGATGCCGAGTTCGCCGCCTCCGGCAGGCCGGTCGCCCTGCACACGCCGGACGGCGTCGTCGCCTACCGCGGCACCCTGCGCTCGGCCACGCCTCCGGGCGCGCCGACCCGTCGTGACACCGTCAACGTGGTCAAGCTCGACGCCTACCTCAAGGGGGTCGTGCCCAGCGAGGTGATCGCCTCGGTCTGGCCTGCGGAGACGATCAAGGCCCAGGCCGTGGCGGCCCGCACCTACGCGGCGTACGAACGCGACCACGCCCCGTCGGCGCGGCACTACGAGATCTGCGACACCGCCAGCTGCCAGGTGTACGGCGGGTACTCCGCGGAGTACCCCACCTCCAACAACGCCGTGCGGGCCACGGCCCGCCAGGTGCTGACCTACGCGGGCAGCCCGGTGTTCGCCCAGTTCTCCGCCAGCAACGGCGGGTACAGCGTGGCCGGGTCGTTCGAGTACCTGGTGGCGCAGGCCGATCCGTTCGACCACTACGACCCGGATCGCGAGGGCGGCGACGGCTGGGCGACCGAGGTCACCTCCGCCGACATCGAGAACGCCTACAACATCGAGAACCTGTCGGGGATCAGCATCGACAGCCGAGACGGGCTCGGCGAGTGGGGCGGCCGGGTCCAGACGATCACGCTCACCACCGCCAAGGGCGGCCAGTACCCGGTCACCGGTGACAGCTTCCGCCGCAACCTCGGGCTCCGCTCGACCTACTTCACGATCACCGGGGTCGACGAGACTCCCTGACCGGGGACCGAACTACAGGCCGGTAGTTCGGCCGAAGCCCTGCGCGGGCAGCGGCCACGTGATGCGATCTAGGTGCACACCTGTCCCAACGGTCACTTCCTCACCTCGGAGCACCCACATGCGTCCCCTCCCGACCTCCGCGCTGCGCGCCGGGTCCCTCGTGCTCGCAGCAAGCCTGCTGCTCCCGGCCGCGCCGGCCAGTGCCGGTGCTCCCGACTCGTGGCGCGTGCCCGGGCAGGCCTGGGTCACGATCATGGGTCACGGCTACGGCCACGGTCACGGCATGTCGCAGTACGGCGCCGAGGGCGCCGCGCGCCAAGGGCTCAGCTACCGCGAGATCGCCGACTTCTACTACCCCGGCACCACGTGGGGGGTCGCCAAGGGCGGAGTGACGGTGCTGATCACCTCGGACACCAGCGACGACCTCGAGGTGCTGGCCACCAAGGGGCTCACCCTCAAGGACACCGCCACGCGCGGCCGCAGCGAGCTCCCCGACAACGGCGCCACCCGCTGGCGGGTCCAGGTCGGCAAGAAGGGCGCCAACGTGGTCTCGTTCCTGACCGACCGATGGCACCGCTGGGCCGCCCTCGAGGGAGAGGGCCAGTTCTTCGCGGCTCGCAAGCCGATCACCCTGGTCACCCCGGCCGGCAACCGCGCCTACCGGGGACGGCTCACCGCCGCAGCGCCCACAGAGGGCTCCCGCGCGCGCGACACGATCAACAAGCTCTCGCTGGAGAACTACCTCAAGGGTGTGGTCCCGCTCGAGATGCCGGCACTGTGGAGCGCCGAGGCGGTCCGGGCCCAGTCCGTCGCCGCCCGCACCTACGCGGCGTTCGAGCGCAACCACCCGCACGGCTCGCACTACCAGCTGTGCGACACCTCGTCCTGCCAGGTCTACGGCGGGTACGACGCCGAGCACCCGGCGTCGAACGCCGCCATCGCCGCCACCAGGCGCGAGGTCCTGCTGGCCGGTGGCAAGCCCGCCTTCACCCAGTTCGGGTCCAGCTCGGGGGGCTGGACCTCGGCCGGCTCGGTGCCCTACCTCACCGCGCGCGAGGACCCGTACGACGGCTGGGCCGGCAACCCGGTGCACGCGTGGTCGCTGCGCACACCGGACACCACGATCGAGAAGGCCTGGCCCGCCGTCGGCAACCTGAGGCGGCTCACCGTCACCTCCCGGGACACCAACGGCGAGTGGGGCGGCCGGATCCGCTCGATCAGGATCGCCGGGGACAAGGGCAAGGTCGTGGTCTCAGGAGACACGTTCCGCTCGGTGCTGGGCCTGCGCTCCACCTGGTTGAGCTTCAAGGTCCGCACCCGGCGCTGAGCCGCCCTCAGCCCAGCACCAGCACCAGGTCGCCGCCCTCGACCGCCTGCGGGCCCGCGATCGCGATCCGCTCGACCACGCCGTCGACGGGGGCCGTGATCGACGCCTCCATCTTCATCGCCTCGATCGTGGCCACCGTGTCGCCGGCCTTGACCTGCGCGCCCTCCTCGACCGCGATCGACACCACGCCCTGGAACGGCGCTGCGACCTGCCCGGGCTTGGCCGGGTCCGCCTTCTCGGCGACGGCCACGTCGGACGAGACTCCCTTGTCCCGGATGCTGATCGGCCGGAGCTGACCGTTGATGGTCGCCATCACGGTGCGGAAGCCACGCTCGTCGGGGTCGCTGATCGCCTGCACGCCGAGGATCAGGGTCTTGCCCTCGGCGATCTCGACCTCGTGCTCCTCGCCCTGGTGCAGTCCGTAGAGGTAGTCGAGCGTCGGCAGCACCGAGACGTCGCCGTACCGCTCGCGCGCCTCGGCGAAGTCCTTCGTCGGCCCCGGGAAGAGCAGCTCGTTGAGCGTGCTGCGCCGCCGCGTGCGCAAGCCCTCGAGCTGCTCGTCGGTGAGCGTCTCGGCCTGCGGCTTCCAGCTGCGGCCCTCCAGCGCCTTGGTCCGGAACGGCTCGGGCCAGCCGCCGGGCGGGTCGCCCAGCTCCCCGTTGAGGAAGCCGATCACCGAGTCGGGGATGTCGAACGACGCCGGGTCCTCGGCGAAGGCGGCGGGGTCCGCGTTCGCAGCCACCAGGTGCAGGGCCAGGTCGCCGACCACCTTCGACGACGGGGTCACCTTGACGACGTTGCCGAGGATCGCGTTCGCGGCGGCGTACATGTCCTCGATCTGCTCGAACTTCTCACCCAGTCCGAGCGCGATCGCCTGCTGGCGCAGGTTGGACAGCTGTCCTCCGGGGATCTCGTGGGTGTACACCCGACCCGTCGGCGAGGGCAGTCCGGACTCGAAGGGCGCGTAGACCCGGCGCGTCGCTTCCCAGTAGGGCTCCAGGGCGCAGACCGCCTCGAGCGACAGACCGGTCTCCCGCTGGGAGTGGTCGGTGGCCGAGACCAGGGCAGAGAGTGGGGGTTGCGAGGTGGTGCCCGCCATCGGCGCGGTGGCGGCGTCGACCGCGTCCACCCCCGCCTCGATCGCGGCCACCAGGGTGGCCAGCTGGCCACCCGGTGTGTCGTGGGTGTGCAGGTGCACCGGCAGGTCGAAGCGCTCCCGCAGCGCCCCGACCAGGGTCCGGGCGGCCGGTGCCCGCAGCAGGCCGGCCATGTCCTTGATCGCCAGCACATGGGCCCCGGCGTCGACGATCCGTTCGGCGAGCCGCAGGTAGTAGTCGAGCGTGTAGAGCTTCTCGCCCGGGTCGGACAGGTCGCCGGTGTAGCAGAGCGCCACCTCGGCGACGGTCGATCCGGTGGCCCGCACCGCCTCGATCGCGGGCCGCATCTGCTCGACGTCGTTGAGCGCGTCGAAGATCCGGAAGACGTCGATCCCGCTGGTCGCGGCCTCCTCCACGAACGCGTTGGTCACGGCGGTGGGGTACGGGGTGTAGCCGACCGTGTTGCGGCCGCGGAGCAGCATCTGGAGGCAGATGTTCGGCACGGCCTGGCGCAGCGCGTCGAGCCGCTCCCACGGGTCCTCGGACAGGAAGCGCAGCGCCACGTCGTACGTCGCTCCGCCCCAGGCCTCGACCGACCACAGCTCGGGCGTCGTCCGGGCGACGTGCCCGGCCACCGCGATCAGGTCCCGGGTACGGACCCGGGTGGCCAGCAGCGACTGGTGGGCGTCGCGGAACGTCGTGTCGGTGACCGCGACCCGGGTCTGGGCCCGCAACCGCCGGGCGAACTCCTCCGGCCCGACCTCGAGCAGGAGCTGCCGGCTGCCGCTGGGCGCGGGCACGTCGAGGTTCAGCGGCGGCAGCTTGGTCACCGGGTCGATGCTCACCGGGGCCGGCCCGTGCGGCTGGTTGACCGTGACGTCGGCCAGGAAGGTGATCAGCTTGCTGCCCCGGTCGCCCTTGCCGCGCGCGGCCATCAGCTGGGGGTGGGTGTCGATGAACGCCGTGGTGACGTTGCCGCTGGCGAAGTCCGGGTCCTCCAGCACTGCCTGCAGGAAGGCGATGTTGGTCGAGACGCCGCGGATGCGGAACTCCGCGACCGCCCGGCGGGCCTTCTCGACCGCCTTGTCGAACGTCCGGCCGCGACAGGTCAGCTTGGCCAGCATCGAGTCGAAGTGCGCGGACACCTCCGCGCCGGTGTACACCGTGCCGCCGTCGACGCGGACCCCGGCACCGCCGGGGGACCGGTACGTCGTGATCTTGCCGGTGTCCGGCCGGAAGCCGTTGGCCGGGTCCTCGGTGGTGATCCGGCACTGCAGGGCCGCTCCGCGCAGCACGACCGCGTCCTGTGACAGCCCCAGGTCGGCGAGGGTCTCACCGGAGGCGATCCGCAGCTGCGACTGGACCAGGTCGACGTCGGTCACCTCCTCGGTGACGGTGTGCTCGACCTGGATGCGCGGGTTCATCTCGATGAACACGTAGTTGCCGTGCGGATCGAGCAGGAACTCCACGGTGCCCGCGTTGCGGTAACCGATCTCGGTCGCGAAGCGGACGGCGTCGGCGCACATCCGCGCGCGCAGCTCGGGGTCCAGGTTGGGGGCGGGCGCGATCTCCACCACCTTCTGGTGCCGCCGCTGGACCGAGCAGTCACGCTCGAAGAGGTGGATCACGTTGCCGGCTCCGTCGGCGAGGATCTGCACCTCGATGTGGCGGGGGTCGACCACGGCCTGCTCGATGAAGACCGTGGGGTCTCCGAAGGCCGCTTCGCCCTCGCGCATGCAGGTCTCGACCGCTTCCCGGAGGTCCTTCGGGTCGTCGACCCGGCGCATCCCGCGGCCGCCGCCGCCGGCCACTGCCTTGACGAACAGCGGGTAGGGGAGCGCTTCGGAGGCGGCGACCAGGGCGTCGACGTCGGTGGACGGCTCGACGCTCGCCAGGGTCGGTACGCCGGCCGCCTTCGCGGCGGCGATCGCGCGGGCCTTGTTGCCGGTGAGCGTCAGCACGTCCGCGGTCGGCCCCACGAACGTGATCCCGGCGTTTGCGCAGGCCTCCGCGAGCGCGGGGTTCTCGGAGAGGAACCCGTAGCCGGGGTAGACGGCGTCGGCGCCGGACCGCACCGCCACGGCGACGATCGCCTCGGGGTCGAGATAGGCGCGGACCGGATGCCCGCGCTCGCCGATCTCGTAGGCCTCGTCGGCCTTCAGCCGGTGTTCCGACCAGCGGTCCTCGTGCGGGAAGACCGCGACCGTCTTGGCACCTACTTCGTACGCCGCTCTGAACGCACGGATCGCGATCTCGCCGCGGTTGGCCACGAGCACCTTGGTGAACATGGGGTCACGCTATAAGGCTCGGACCCTCGGCGGTGGTGGTGCACTGCTCTCCGAGACGGGCGCTGCGACGAGCGCCTCGATGGCACCGGCGAAGGAGTCGAAGACGGGGATCAGGTACTCGTTCGCGTATCGCCGGAGCTCGTCACGCTTGACCTCGAGGTCGGAGAACTCGGCGCGGCTCGGGTGTGGGCGCCTGCCGTCCTGGCGCAGGCCCCAGTTGCGCTCGTGGTCGGCGAGCGGGATCAGCACCGCCCCGTAGCGGATGCCGGCCGACATCGGTGGGTCGGCGGGACCCTTGCGACCCAGCACGCACACCGGGCCGGGAGCTGTTCCGGAGGTAGGCGATGACGCGTTCGCGGTAGCGGCTCCCCGGCGCCAGCTCGACCGCGGGCAGGTGCCCGCGCTCGGCGGCCTTGTTGACCTCCGAGAAGTCGACCACTGGGATCCCGCAGTGGCTGTCGTGGCGCTGCGCGAAGTGCGACTTGCCCGAGCAGCTGGTGGTCATCAGGTAGAGCTTGGTCGCCGTCATCGGGCCTCCTGTGCGGCTCTCGCTCGTTCCGCACCTGGTGCCGACCGAGTCTAGGGGCCGGAGGTCTCCGGGGTCTCGGTGAACTGGTCCACCAGGCGAGGGACAGCCACACGGGCGAGCGCCGTCGCCGCCGACTCCGGAACGTCCAGCACGGTGACCGACTGGGGGCCTCCGGCGGTGGTCGCCACGAGCGTCGTGAGCCCGGCCCGGCGCTGGAACCACGTCGCCCGGAAGTTCCATCCGATGACGTCGTCCGTGGAGAGCGCCGATCGGTGTCGGGTCAGACTCCCGGAACGAGCGACCAGATGGCCGTCCACCAGTGCGTGGCCGAGGGACCGGGCGCGGTCGGCGGCGAGCGCGAAGCCGACCAGCGGGGCCAGCGGGACGAGCGGAAGCAGCCAGCGCGACGCATCACCCAGCACGACAGCCAGGAGCGCCACGAGCGACACCACCAGCGCCGGCACGAGGGCCCGGCTGAAGCGGCGGTTTCGCGCGGCGACGCCGTGACCGACCAGCCGTCCGAGCACCGGAGCGGCAGTGCCCAGCACCTGACTGGCGGTCGCCGTGACCACCGACCAGGGAGCGGGGGGCACGAGGGTGGAGCTGCCCTGCTGCCGCGCGTCCAGCCCGGTGACGATCGCCGACAGCCGGCCCCCCCGGGCCAACCGCAGCCCGATCGGTTCGACGAGGGTCACCCCGCTGAGCCGTTCGTCGTCCAGGCTGGTCTCGCGGGTCGTGAAGAGACCACGGCGCAGCTGCCAGGTGCTGGTGCTGCGCGCGTGGGCCAGCGTGAAGCCCCAGTTGGTGACCAGGTAGCCGGCGACCGCGAGGCCCGAGACCAGCACCAGGCCGAGCACGACGGCGAACGGGACGGCGACCCACGGGGTGATCGCACCCGTCCCGTCGACCACCTGCCGCGGATCGAGGCTCTCCAGCCCGCCGAGCTCGCTGAGCAGCTGGGTCCCGGCGCCGAGCACGCCCGCACTGATCACCAGCCCCGAGCTGGTCAGCGGGGCGAACCGGATCCAGGAGAGGTCGAAGCGGAGCACCACCTGTTCGCGGTCGGCCCCGTCGGTCCCGTCGGCTGCCGGACCGTGGGGGCCCGCGTGGAGGAGCTCCTCACGCAGCCGGCGGGCGCGGGCGACCGGCAGGCCGTCCAGGTCGAGCCGGTCGTCGCCATCGGTCGAGGCGGTCCCGGTGCCCACGCGGACCGTGGTCAGCCCGAGCACGCGGTGGATCGGTGAGGCGGTCAGGTCGACGGTGCGGACCCGGTCGACCGGCGTCGACAGGACGTGCTTGTTGAGCACGCCTCGCCGCAGCTCGACCCGGCCGGCGGCGACCCGGAAGCTCGTCGTCAGGTAGCGCAGCATGCCGAGCCCGACGGGAATGCCGATCGCGAGCAGCTGCCAGGGCTGGCTCCGGTTGCCGGCGGCCGACCCGGCGATGAAGACGCCCACCAGCACCGGCAGGAAGCGCAGCAGCTCCCGGACCGGGTGGACCAGCATCATCCGCGGGTCCAGGCGCTGCCAGTGCTCGTCGCGAGCCAGCTCGCTCATCGAGCCGGCTCGAGCAGGGGCTTCACGTCGCGTCGCCCGGGTCGGTGTCCGCCTTCAGGGTCAGCTCGTCGACGAGCTGGCGTGCGCGCGTCTGGTCCAGTCCGATGATGACCAGGGCGCCGGCCGCGGAGGCCGTCGTGACGGTGACGCTGGCCAACCCGAACAGCCGCGCCACGGCACCCTCGGTGTAGTCCACGGTCTGGATGCGTGAGATGGGGGCGATCCGTCGTTCTCGGGCGTACCAACCGGTCTGGGTGTAGACCGCCGTCTCGGTGACCTCCCACCGGTGCACGAGGTAGCGCCACTGCGGCTCCACCAGGACGTACGCCGCCAGCACCAGGCCGGCGAGCAGGAACGCCCACCAGCGCAGCTCGACCCAGCCCCAGACCGGTCCGGCCGCGACCAGGACGAGCATCAGGATGCCGCTGCGGATGGTGGCGCCGACCACCCACATCAGGCGGGCCCGGGGGCTGACCCGCTGGGTGGGCTCGCGCAGCCCAGGACCTGCCGCCGGAGAGTCCATCAGTCCTTGAGCTCGCAGATGACGGCGCCGTTGGTGACGGTGGCGCCGACCTCTGCCTGCAGCCCGGTCACGGTGCCGGATCTGTGGGCCTTCAGCGGCTGCTCCATCTTCATCGCCTCGAGCACCACGATCACGTCGCCCTCGGCGACCTCCTGGCCCTCCTCGACGGCGATCTTCACGATCGTGCCCTGCATCGGGCTGGTGACGGAGTCTCCGCTCGCGGCGGCCCCGGACTTCTTGGCCTTCGCGCGCTTGGGCTTCGCGCCCGCCGTGCCCGCACCGCCGGAGATCCCGCCGAGACCGGCGGGCAGCACGACCTCGAGCCGCTTGCCGCCGACCTCGACCACGACCCTCTGGCGCTCCCCGGTGGCGCCGTCCAGGTCCGCCTCCGCGGTGTCGCCCGTGTAGGGCTGGAGCTGGTTGTCGAAGTCGGTCTCGATCCAGGTCGTGTAGACGTCGAAGGAACCCTTGCCGGTCGGGTTCGACGCGCCGACGTACGCCGGGTCGTCGACGACGGCCTGGTGGAACGGGATCACGGTGGGCATCCCGTCGACCACGAACTCCGCGAGCGCCCGCCGGGAGCGCTCCAGAGCCTGGGTGCGGTCCCGACCGGTCACGATCAGCTTGGCGATCAGCGAGTCGAACGAGCCCGGGATCGTCTCGCCGTTCTCGTAGCCGCCGTCGAGCCGGATCCCCGGTCCCTGCGGCGGCGTCCAGGCCGACAGCGTGCCCGGGGCCGGCATGAAGTTGCGGCCGCCGTCCTCGGCGTTGATCCGGAACTCGATCGAGTGGCCGCGGACCTCGGGGTCGTCGTAGCCGAGCTCCTCGCCCGCGGCGATCCGGAACATCTCGCGGACCAGGTCGATGCCGGTGACCTCCTCCGAGACGCAGTGCTCGACCTGGAGGCGGGTGTTGACCTCGAGGAAGGAGATGGTGCCGTCCCTGGCCACGAGGAACTCGCACGTCCCGGCCCCGACGTACTCCGCCTCGCGCAGGATCGCCTTGGAGGACTCGTAGAGCTGGGTGACCTGCTCCTCGGTCAGGAACGGTGCGGGTGCTTCCTCGACCAGCTTCTGGTGGCGGCGCTGCAGCGAGCAGTCCCGGGTCGAGATCACGACGACGTTGCCGTGCTGGTCGGCCAGGCACTGGGTCTCGACGTGGCGCGGCTGGTCGAGGAACTTCTCGACCAGGCACTCCCCGCGGCCGAAGGCGCCGATGGCCTCGCGCACCGCGGACTCGTAGGCGTCGGGGATCTCCTCGAGGGTGCGGGCAACCTTCAGCCCGCGTCCGCCGCCGCCGAAGACGGCCTTGATGGCGACCGGCAGCCCGTTGGCCTCGGCGAACTCGACGACCTCGTCGGCGTCCTTGACGGGGTCCTTGGTGCCCGGGGCGAGCGGCGCGTTCGCGCGCTCGGCGATGTGCTTGGCCTTGGCCTTGTCGCCCAGTGCCTCGATCGCCTGCGGCGGCGGACCGATCCAGACCAGTCCGGCGTCGAGGACGGCCTGGGCGAAGCCGGCGTTCTCGGCGAGGAACCCGTAGCCGGGGTGCACAGAATCAGCACCAGTGTCGGCGGCGATCTTGATGATCTTCTCGATGTCGAGGTAGGTCTCGGCCGGGGTGGACCCGTTCAGCGCGTGCGCCTCGTCGGCCAGGCGGACGAAGACCGCGTCCCGGTCGGGGTCGGCGTAGACCGCCACGCTCGCGATGCCGGCGTCCTTGCAGGCGCGGATGACGCGCACGGCGATCTCACCCCGGTTGGCGATGAGGACCTTCTGCAGTGGCTTGCTCTCCGGCACGTGCGCTCCTGGTCTCTGCGATTCGATCTCCCGCAGCGCAGGGTATCGCCCGGCCCGGACGGCCCAGTCAGGCCGGGTCAGGCCGGGTCCAGCACCCGTCGCATGACCACCCTGGTCGGTGATCGCCGCACCACCTCCACGAACCCCGCCTGCTCGTACAGGCTGCGGGAGCCGAAGAACATGAAGTCGTCGTGGCTGCGCTCGGGCTTGTCGACGGGGTAGGCCTCCAGCATCCGTACGCCGCTGCGCCGCGCGTGCTCCACCCCAGCCGCCACCAGCCGGTGCTGCAGACCAGCTCCGCGGTACCGCTTCGCCACATAGGTGCACACCACCGACCACACCTCGGTGTCGTCGATCGGCTTCATGATCGGGGACCGGCGCAGCTTGAGATAGTCCTCGCGCGGTCCGAGGCTGATCCAGCCGGCGGGGCTCCCGTCGAGGTAGCCGACCAGGCCCGGCTCGACGCCCGACTCGACCAGGCTGCAGAGCTGCTCCTTGTTGGAGACGCCGGCCGCGGCGCTCACCGAGACCGAGCCGGTACGCCGGTAGTACATGCACCAGCAGCCCCGGACGATCGAGCCGCCGGGGAGCGCGAACAGCTCCTCGAGGTCGGACCACGTCCCGGGAGTGAGTGGTCGGGCTTCGAACCCCATGGAGCGATGATGGCGCACCGCACCGACCTGCGCGATGATCGCGAGATGAAGATCGCAGTCCTCGGCACCGGCATGGTGGGGCGAGCCCTGGCCGGCCGGCTCTCCGAGCTGGGCCACGACGTCACCGTCGGCACCCGCGACCCGGAGGAGACCCGCAGCCGCGACGAGTGGACCGACGGGCTCGAGGAGCTGACCCTGGCGAGCTTCGCCGACGCGGCGGCCGGCGCCGAGCTCGTGGTGAACGCCTCCGGTGGCGGCGTCGCGCTGGACGTGCTCGAGCAGGCCGGGTCGGAGAACCTCGCGGGCAAGGTGCTCGTGGACATCTCGAACCCGCTCGACTTCTCGGCAGGCTTCCCACCGACGCTGTCGGTCTGCAACACCGACTCCCTGGGCGAGCAGGTGCAGCGCGCGTTCCCCGACGCCCGGGTGGTGAAGACCCTGAACACCCTCAACGCCGAGCTGATGGTGCACCCGGAGACCCTGGGGGAGACCACCACGGTCTTCGTCTCGGGCGACGACGCCACGGCCAAGGCGACGGTCACCGAGCTCCTCGCGAGCCTCGGCCACGGGGACGTGGTGGACCTCGGCGACATCACGACGGCTCGCGGCACCGAGATGCTGATGCCGGTCTGGCTCCGGCTGATGGGCGCGCTCGGCACGGCGGAGTTCAACTACCGGATCGTGCGCTGACCCGATCGGTTCGGTGGCACGGTTAACAATCGCTAACCTTCGGGCTAGCATGGCGGCCATGACGTACGAGCTGTCCCGAGAGCACGAAGAGTTCCGCCGCAGCGTCCGCGAGTTCGCGGAGGCCGAGATCGCGCCGCACGCCGCGCAGTGGGACCGCGACCATCACTTCCCGATCGACGTGGTCCAGAAGATGGGCAAGCTCGGGCTGTTCGGTCTCACCTCCCCCGAGGAGTACGGCGGTGCCGGCGAGGACGGCGACTTCACGTCTCTGTGCGTGGCGATCGAGGAGATCGGCCGCGTCGACCAGTCGATGGGGATCACGCTCGAGGCCGCGGTCGGCCTCGGCATCAACCCGATCCTGACCTTCGGCACCGACGAGCAGAAGGCCACCTGGCTCCCCGACCTGGTCGCGGGCGACAAGCTCGCCGGCTTCGGCCTGACCGAGCCCGGAGCCGGCTCGGACGCCGGCGCCACCCGCACCAAGGCCGAGCTGGTCGGGGGTGAGTGGGTGGTCAACGGCGCCAAGCAGTTCATCACCAACTCCGGCTCCGAGATCACCAGCGTCGTCACCGTCACCGCCAAGACCGGGACGCGCGAGGGCGGCAAGCCGGAGCTGAGCACGATCATGGTGCCGTCCGGCACACCCGGCTTCACGGCCGAGAAGGCCTACGACAAGCTCGGCTGGCATGCCTCCGACACCCACCCGCTCAGCTTCGAGGACGCTCGCGTCCCCGAGGGCAACCTGCTCGGCGAGCGGGGTCGCGGCTACGCGCAGTTCCTCGCCACGCTCGACGACGGACGCGTGGCGATCGCCGCCCTCGCGGTCGGCTGCATCCAGGCCTGCCTCGACATGAGCGTCCAGTACGCCGGCGAGCGGCAGACCTTCGGCGGGCCGATCGGTCGCAAGCAGGGGGTGGCCTTCCAGATCGCCGACCTCGAGGTGATGCTGCACGCCAGCCGGCTGCTGACCTACCGCGCCGCCGCGATGAAGGACGCCGGGGCACCCACCAAGGAGTTCAAGCAGGCAGCCGCGGTGGCCAAGCTCTACACGACGGAGTCCGCGGTCACCGCGACCCGGATCGCCACCCAGGTCTTCGGGGGCTACGGCTTCATGGAGGAGTACCCCGTCGTCCGCTTCTACCGGGACGCGAAGGTCCTGGAGATCGGCGAGGGCACGAGCGAGGTGCAGCGGATGCTGATCGCCCGGGGGCTCGGCCTGCCGGTCGAGTGACCTCGGTACAGCCGGGGGCCGCCTCTGGGTTAGTGGAGCGTTCAACTGGGTAAGGACACCCCACACAACCCGGAGGTGTCCCTTGATCCCGTCCTTCCTCGCCCGTGAGAGGACTGTGGCCGGCCCCGGCTACAGCCGCTGGCTGATCCCGCCAGCAGCCCTGGCCGTGCACCTGTGCATCGGGCAGGTCTACGCCACGAGCGTCTACAAGAACGCTCTGGTGCAGCACTTCGACACCAGCCTGACCGCGATCGGGATCATCTTCTCGATCGCCATCGTGATGCTCGGCATCTCCGCCGCGGCGTTCGGCACCTGGGTGGACACCAACGGCCCCCGGGCCGCCATGTTCGTCGCCGCCCTGTTCTGGAGCACCGGCTTCCTCGTGGGCGCGCTCGGCATCGGGACCGACCAGCTGTGGCTGGTCTACCTCGGCTACGGCTTCATCGGCGGGATCGGGCTCGGCATCGGCTACATCTCGCCGGTGTCGACGCTGATCAAGTGGTTCCCGGACCGTCCGGGCCTGGCCACCGGCATGGCGATCATGGGGTTCGGCGGCGGCGCGATGATCGCCAGCCCGCTGAGCGGTCGGCTGCTCGGTCTCTACGACTCGGCGTACGACTCGACCGTCAAGGACTCGGTCCCGAGCGGTCACGCCGTGATGCTGCTGTTCGTCACCCTCGGTCTGGTCTACCTCTGCTTCATGATGTTCGGCGCGTTCACGGTGCGCGTCCCCGCCGCCGACTGGTCACCCGCCGGCTGGGACCCGCACACCGTCGAGACCAAGTCGATGGTCACCACCGAGAGCGTCTCGGCGGCCAACGCCATCCGCACCCCCCAGTTCTGGCTGCTCTGGACCGTGCTCTTCTGCAACGTCACCGCCGGCATCGGCATCCTCGAGCAGGCCTCCCCGATGATCCAGGACTTCTTCCGAGACGGTGGTGGCTCCACGGTGAGCGCCGCCGCCGCGGCCGGGTTCGTCGGCCTGCTCTCGATCGCCAACATGTCCGGCCGGTTCGTCTGGTCGACCACCTCCGACGTGCTGGGCCGCAAGCCCATCTACATGGTCTACCTCGGGGTGGGCATGGCGCTGTATCTCGCGCTGGCCCTGATCGGGTCGAACTCCACGGTGATCTTCGTGCTGCTCGCGGCGGTGATCATCTCGTTCTACGGCGGTGGGTTCGCCACCGTGCCGGCGTACCTGCGCGACCTGTTCGGCACCTACCAGGTCGGCGCCATCCACGGCCGCCTGCTCACCGCGTGGGCGGCCGCCGGCGTGGCCGGCCCGCTCATCGTCAACAAGATCCTGGACACCCAGGGCACGCCCGGTGCGCTGACCGCCGGGGACTACCGTCCGGCGCTGCTCACCATGGTCGGCATCCTCGCCGTCGGGTTCGTCGCGAACCTGTTGATCCGGCAGGTCGACGACAAGTTCCACGAACCGAAGCACGCCGACCACCACCTCGAGGAGGCACGGGCATGACCGCACGCATCACGATGGCCTGGGCGCTGGTCGGCGTCCCGCTCGCCTACGGCATCTTCGAGACCGTCCGCAAGGCCGCCACGTTGTTCACCGGCTGAGCCCCACGTGCTCGGGTGCCCGTCGCCACGAACCTCCGGCGTCGGGCATCCGAGCATCTGGGGCGCGCATTGCTAGCCTTGCCCGCATGGGACCCCGCTGGCGGCGTATCACCGCTGAGGCGAGTCGATTCCTCGCCGTGGGGGGCGCGGCGACCGCGGTGGCGCTGATCCTGTTCAACCTGCTCGTGCACGGCTTCAACCCCTCGTCGAGGGCGCTGATGGCCGACCACGTGATGTGGGCCTACGTCATCGCCAACACGGTCGGCATGGTGATCAGCTACCGGGGCAGCCGGGGCTGGGCGTTCAAGGACCGCCCGCCGAGGCAGGCCGACGGCGGGCGGCTCGCGTACGTCGTGATCAACGTCGTCACGATGTCCCTGCCGATCGGGTGCCTCTACATCAGCCGGAACCTGCTGGGGCTCGACGACCCGCTGTCCGACAACATCTCGGCCAACGTGATCGGGCTGTTCCTCGGGCTGGTCGCCCGGTTCTACCTGTTCCGCCGGTTCGTCTTCCGCCGCCCGCTGCACGTGCCGCACCTGACGATGCCCCACGGGGTCGGCCACGAGCACGCGGTCCCGGCCCCGCTGGTCACCGAGACCACAGACTGACCCAGGAGTGGCCGAGCTCGGCCACCAGCTGCCGCAGCAGCGGCAGGCTCACGCCGACCACGTTGTGGTGGTCGCCCTCGATCGCGGTCACGAAGGCGCCCCCGAGGCCGTCCACGGTGAAGGCGCCGGCGACGTGCAGCGGCTCGCCCGTGGCGACGTACGCGGCGATCTCCTCGTCCGAGAGGTCGGCGAAGTGGACCGTGGTCGAGGCCGTCGCCGCGGCCACCGCGCCGGTGCCCGTGTCGTGCAGGCTGTGCCCGGTGTGCAGCACCCCGGAGCGGCCGCGCATCGCCTGCCAGCGAGCGATGGCGTCGGCCTCGTCGTCCGGCTTGCCGAGGGCCAGGCCGTCGAGCTCGAGGACCGAGTCGCAGCCGAGCACCAGCGAGCCGGTCTCGACCTCGGGGCGCCGGGCAACGGCAGCGCACTTGAGCTCCGCCAGCTGGAGGGCGAGCTCCACCGGCGGCAGCTCGTCGATCTGCGACTCGTCGACGCCGGAGACGATCACGACCGGCTCGATCCCGGCGCCACGCAGGGTGGACAGCCGGGCCGGCGAGGCGGAGGCGAGGACCAGCACGGCCATCAGCGGGGCAAGCCGCTGGCGCGCCAGCCGCCCGGGCCGGGGGCCAGTGCCGGCCGCACCCGGCGCCGCGGCGCCTGCCACTGCGGCGAACGGCGTGGGGGTGGCGCCGACGTCGTGCCCAGCGAGGCGAGGACCCCGACCAGGGCCGCGATCTCCTCCTCGGTGGCGTCGCCCTTGACGACCCTCAGCAGCGGCACCTCGTCGACCCGTCGCGTGGTGACAGCGTCGGCGGCGTCCTTCTCGGCCATCAGAGGGGGATGTTCCCGTGCTTCTTGGCGGGCAGGGTCTCCCGCTTGGAGCGCAGCAGCCGGAGTGACCGGACCACCTCGGCCCGGGTCTCGTGCGGTGCGATGACCGCGTCGATGTAGCCGCGCTCGGCGGCGACGTACGGGTTGGCGAGGGTGTCCTCGTACTCGGTGATCAGCTCGGCGCGGCGGGCGCCGTCGTCGCCGTTGTCGGCGGCTTCCTTGAGCTCGTTGCGGTAGAGGATGTTGACCGCGCCCTGGGCGCCCATCACGGCGATCTGGGCGGTGGGCCAGGCGAGGTTCATGTCGGCGCCGAGGTGCTTGGAGCCCATCACGTCGTAGGCGCCGCCGTAGGCCTTGCGGGTGATGATCGTGACCAGCGGGACGGTCGCCTCGGCGTAGGCGTAGATCAGCTTGGCCCCGCGCCGGATGATGCCGTTCCACTCCTGGTCGGTGCCGGGCAGGAAGCCGGGCACGTCGACGAAGGTGAGCACCGGGATGTTGAAGGCGTCGCAGGTACGCACGAAACGGGCCGCCTTCTCCGAGGCGTCGATGTCGAGGGTCCCGGCGAACTGCATCGGCTGGTTCGCGACCACGCCGACCGGGCGTCCCTCGACCCGGCCGAACCCGATGATGATGTTCGGCGCGAACAGCGCCTGGACCTCGAGGAAGTCCTCGTCGTCCACGATCGCCTCGATGACCGTGTGCATGTCGTAGGGCTGGTTCGGGGAGTCCGGGATCAGCGTGTCCAACGACCGGTCGAGGTCGGAGAGGTCCAGGTCGGCGGGCTGGTCGTAGACCACCGGCTCGTCGAGGTTGTTCTGCGGCAGGAAGGACAGCAGGGCCTTGACGTACTCGAGTGCGTCGTCCTCGTCGGAGCCCAGGTAGTGGGCGTTGCCGGACTTGGTGTTGTGCGTGCGCGCGCCACCGAGCTCCTCCATCGTCACGTCCTCGCCGGTGACGGTCTTGATCACGTCGGGACCGGTGATGAACATGTTCGAGGTGCCGTCGACCATGACCGTGAAGTCGGTGACCGCGGGGGAGTAGACGTGCCCGCCGGCGCACGAGCCCATGATCAGCGAGATCTGCGGGATCACGCCGCTGGCGTGGACGTTGCGGCGGAAGATCTCGCCGTACAGGCCGAGCGAGACGACGCCCTCCTGGATCCGCGCCCCGGCGCCCTCGTTGATGCCGATGATCGGGCAGCCGGTCTTGATCGCGAGGTCCATCACCTTGGTGATCTTCTCGCCGTAGACCTCGCCGAGCGACCCGCCGAAGACCGTGAAGTCCTGGGAGAAGACGCAGACCTGGCGGCCGTCGATGGTGCCGTAGCCGGTGATGACGCCGTCGCCGTAGGGGCGGTTCTTCTCCAGGCCGAACGCCACCGAGCGGTGCCGGGCGAGCTCGTCGAGCTCGACGAACGAGTCTTCGTCGAAGAGCAGCTCGATCCGCTCGCGGGCCGTCTTGCGGCCCTTGGCGTGCTGCTTCTCGATCGCCTTGGCGGAGCCGGCGTGCACGGCCTCGTCGAGGCGGCGCTCGAGATCCGCGAGCTTGCCTGCCGTGGTGTGGATGTCGATGTCCGTCGGAACGTCGGTGCCTTCGCCCGGTTGTGCACTCACTTCGCTGGCCTCCTCAAAGGTTCGTGGGCCAATGTAGTGCCGTGACCATCGAGCCTGCCCCGCGCCCACCTCTCGACCGCGAGCGGCTGTCGGCCGTCGACCGGGCTCGGATCGAGGTCGTCGACGAGGCCGCGTCGACCAACGTGCTTGTCGCCGAGCGTGCCCGGGCCGGCGAGCCCGCATGGCTGGTGGTGGTGGCCGAGCACCAGACCGCGGGACGCGGCCGGCTGGACCGGACCTGGGAGACACCGGCCCGGTCCGCGCTCACCTTCTCGGTCCTGGTCCGGCCGTCGGTGCCGGCCGAGCAGTGGCCGTGGCTGCCGTTGCTGACCGGGCACGCCGTCGGGCGGACGCTGCAGGCACGCGGCTTCGCCGCCGGAGTGAAGTGGCCCAACGACCTGCTGATCGACGAGCAGAAGGTGGCCGGCATCCTGGTCGAACGGGTCGACACCCCGACCGGACCGGCCGGGGTGATCGGGATCGGGCTGAACGTCAGCACCCGCGCCGACGAGCTCCCGATGCCGACCGCTACGTCCCTGGCGATCGCGGGCCGCGCCCCGGACCGGACCGAGCTGCTGCTGGAGCTGCTCGACGCGCTCCGGCAGGACCTCCTCGACTGGGAGGGGCCCGGTGCCGTGGCGTTGCGGGCGTCGTACGCCGAGCGGTGCGTGACGATCGGGCAGCAGGTGCGGGTCGACCTGCCGTCGGGCGAGATGCTGACCGGCGAGGCCGTCGGGATCGACCCCGGGGGACGGCTCCGGGTCCGGACCGGGGACGGCGAGACGGCCGTCGGCGCCGGCGACGTCGTCCACGTACGCACCGTCTGACATCGGCTCCCAGCCGGGTCGAACAGTGACATGATCCGGGGGTGGCCATCTCCCAGAAGCTGCTCAACGACGGGGAGTCCGTCGTCGTCAGCACGCGCACGCACCCGAAAGCCCTGTTGGTCCCGGTCTTCTGGCTCGTCGTGTCGCTGGCGGCTGCGGTGTACCTCGACAGCCTGGTCGACAACGCGGTGGCGGGAGTCGTGGTCTGGGTGCTCGCGGCCGCCGCGGTCGTGTGGTTGTTCCTGCGGCCGCTGGTGATCTGGCTGACGGCGTCGTACACGATCACGAACCGTCGGCTGATCACGCGGAGCGGGGTCATCACGCGCCGCGGTCACGACATCCCGCTCTCCCGGATCAGCGACGTGGCCTACGAGCTCGGCCTGGTCGACCGGATGCTCGGCTGCGGGACGCTGATCATCAGCGACGCCAGCACGCACGGCCAGGTGTCGCTGCCCGACATCCCCAGGGTCGAGGAGACGCAGCGCCGGCTCAACCAGCTGTTGCACGACGTCCACGACCCGGATCGCGGTCATGACGGAGAGTGAGGAAGCCGCCCCCAGGGAAGAGCTCGAGCGGGCCATCCTCGGAGAGGTGCCGACGTTCACGGCCGCACAGGTGGCGGAGCAGACCGGCATCGGCGTCACCGAGGGGAACCGGCTCTGGCGGGCCCTGGGCTTTCCGCAGCACGGCACCCAGGTCGCCTACACCCAGTCCGACGCCGACGCCGTCTCCACCCTCACCGGACTGGTCGAGGCCGGGCTGATCGACTTCGACACGGCGATCAACCTCACCCGTGGGGTGGGCCAGACGATGGCACGGCTGGCCGACTGGGAGGTCGCGACGCTGCTGAGCCGCGTCGAGCAGCTCGAGCGCGGGGACCAGGCCACCGGCAGCCGGATCACGTCCGCCCAGCGACTCGTGGACGGGATGAGCAAGCCGTTCGAGGAGCTCCTGCTCTACGCGTGGCGCCGCCACCTGGCCGCCGCGGTGGCCCGGATCGAGGCCCTCGGCGCCAAGGAGGAGGACCTGCACACCACCCAGCTCACCGTCGGGTTCGCCGACATCGTCAGCTTCACCGCACTCTCGAACGAGATCGGCGAGGACAAGGTGGGGGACCTCGTCGAGCTGTTCGAGTCGCGCTGCTCAGACGTCGTGGCCGGCCAGCGCGGCAGGGTGATCAAGAGCCTCGGCGACTCGGTGCTGTTCGTGAACGACGACGCGATCCGGGCGCACGACACGGCCGAGGGGATCATCAACGTGATCGGCCGCGACCCGCGGATGCCCGACGTCCGGGTCGGTCTGGCGAGCGGGCTGGTGGTGATGCGGATGGGTGACGTGTTCGGCCCCCCGGTCAACATGGCCGCCCGGCTGACCGCGGTCGCCCGACGCAACCGGATCATCATCGACGCGGCCACGGCCGAGCTGCTGCCGGAGGACCAGTTCGAGACCAGGCGACTCCCGGCCCGTCCCGTGCGCGGCTTCGGCGTCGTCGAACCGGTTGCGGTACGCCGCCACTGACCGGCGGAGCCGCCAGTGACCCCAACAGATGACGGCCGGCTGAGGCTAGCACCCGTTTTTACTTGAATTCGTTTCCATTCGGGCCGCAGGTTCCTACGGTGTAGGTGTGATCGCCGTGCAGGAAGTGCGACTCGATCCTCGGGAACGCCGGGTGTGGCGTGGGCCGGACGAGGTCGCGCTGTCCCGCAAGGAGTTCGACCTCCTGCACGCGCTGATCGCCCGGGCCGGCCAGATCGTCACGCGCGAGGAGCTGATGCGCGAGGTCTGGCAGACGACCTTCTTCACGTCGTCCAAGACGATCGACGTCCACCTCGGCTGGGTGCGCCGCAAGCTCGGCGACGACAGCCGACAGCCCCGGCTGATCACCACGATCCGGGGTCGGGGGCTCCGCTTCGAGACCGAGGGCAACGGGCACTGGCCCACTCACTAGTCTGGGGCCCGTGCCCGAGACCGCTCCGACCCTTGCCGTGATCGGTGGCGGACAGCTCGCGCGGATGATGGCGCAACCCGCCATCGCGCTGGGCCTCCCGCTGCGGCTGCTCGCCGAGGGCGAAGGGGTCTCCGCTGCCCAGGTCATCCCCGACCACGTCGTCGGCGACTTCCGGGACCTCGAGACGCTGCGCAAGGTCACCGACGGCTGCCGGGTCGTCACCTTCGACCACGAGCACGTGCCCACCGAGCACCTGCACGCCCTGCAGGACGACGGCATCGCCGTACGCCCGGGGCCTGAGGCGTTGGTGCACGCGCAGGACAAGGCGGTGATGCGCGCACGGCTGGCCGAGCTCGGCGTCCCCTGCCCGCGCAACGCGCTCGTCACCACCGCTGAGGAGGTCGACGCGTTCGGCTACCCGTGCGTGCTGAAGACCACGCGGGGTGGCTACGACGGCAAGGGTGTCTGGTTCGTGCGGACACCGGAGGACTGCACCGAGCCGTTCCGGGTCGCCGCCGAGAGCGGAGTGGCGTTGCTGGCCGAGGAGCTCGTCGACTTCCGCCGGGAGCTGTCCGCGCTCGTGGCGCGTTCGCCCAGTGGCCAGGCCGCGGCGTACCCCGTCGTGGCCTCCACCCAGCGCGACGGCATCTGCCACGAGGTCGTCGCTCCGGCCCCGGATCTTTCCGAGCAGCTCTCCGGACAGGCCCAGCAGATCGCGTTGCGGATCGCCGGGGAGCTGGACGTCACCGGCATCCTGGCCGTGGAGCTCTTCGAGACCAACGACGGCCGGATCCTGGTCAACGAGCTGGCGATGCGCCCGCACAACACCGGTCACTGGACCCAGGACGGTGCGGTCACCTCGCAGTTCGAGAACCACCTCCGCGCGGTCATGGACCTGCCGCTGGGCTCGCCGGCACCGCGGGCCAGGTGGAGCGTGATGGTGAACATCCTCGGCGGCCCGACCGATGCCGGCCACCTGTACGACGGCTTCCCCCACGCCCTGGCCCGGGACCCGCACCTGCGGGTGCACCTGTACGGCAAGGAGCTGCGCCCCGGCCGCAAGGTCGGCCACGTCAACGCCTACGGCGACGATCTCGAGGACTGCCTGGAGCGGGCGCGGCACGCCGCCGCCTGGTTCCGCGGCGACCTCGGCAACGAGAGCGAGTGAACGACAGATGACCGAAGCACGCGTGGGCATCGTGATGGGCTCGGACTCGGACTGGCCGGTGATGAAGGCTGCCGGGGAGGCGCTCGCCGAGCTCGGTGTCGCCTTCGAGGCCGACGTGGTCTCCGCGCACCGGATGCCCGACGAGATGCTCGCCTACGGCCGCGAGGCTGCCGGTCGCGGCCTGTCGGTCATCATCGCCGGCGCCGGGGGAGCCGCCCACCTGCCGGGCATGCTGGCCTCCCTCACCCCGCTGCCGGTGATCGGCGTCCCCGTCCCGCTCAAGCACCTCGACGGGATGGACTCCCTGCTCTCCATCGTCCAGATGCCGGCCGGGGTCCCGGTCGCGACGGTCGGGATCGGCAACGCCCGCAACGCCGGGCTGCTCGCTGCCCGGATCCTGGGAGTGTCCGACCCGGCGCTCCAGCAGCGGATGCTCGACTTCCAGCAGGAGCTCAAGACGTCCGCGGAGCAGAAGGGCGCCCTGGTGCGCAACGACTCGCCGGGTGCCCGCAAGCTCGGCTTCTGAGGCGGCTCAGGACGTGGGCGGTCAGCGTCGGCCCAGGATGTCCCGGAGGACCAGCGGGTAGTTGGTGATGATGCCGTCGACTCCCCAGTCGATCGCGCGACGCATGTCGGCGCCGGAGTTCACGGTCCACACGGAGATGGCCAGCCCCTGGGCGTGCACCGAGTCGACCGTCTCCTCGTCGATCGCGGCCAGAGCCGGGTTGACCTGCTCGGCCCACTGGGCGGCCAACGCGATCTCCGCCGGGGTCGGGCGGGCTCCGAAGAGCAGCCCGACGGGGACGTCCGGCGCCCGGTCCTTGTAGGCCTTCAGCCACAGGTGGTTGAACGACTGGACGACGGCCTCGCCGCGACGGAGCGCACGGGTGAACGCCGGGAGCGAACGCAGCTCCTTGTCGAGATCCACCTCGATGCCGGGGTAGAGCTCCGGCGCCTTGGCCTCCAGCAGCATCCCTGCCTTGCTGCCGACGGCGTTGACCCACTCGGCCAGGGTCGGGACCCGTTCTCCGGCAAACTCCGGAGCGAACCAGGAGCCGGCGTCGAGCTGCTTGATCTCCGCCAGCGTGAAGTCGCGGACGTTCCACGGCGCGCGGGTCGGGTAGACCTCCTCCACGTCAGTGGTCCGGGCTCAGCGTGGTGTCGTGGATGATCACGAGCTCGCCGTCGGCGGTGCGCTGGATGTCGTTCTCCACGACGTCGGACCGGTGGGCGAGGGCGAGCTCCACCGCGGCGAGGGTGTTCTCGGGAGCGGCGCCCGAGGATCCTCGGTGCGCGATCACCGCCACGTCGTGAGCGGGACGCGGCCTCGGCTGGGGTCGCCACGACCACGGTCGAGCCCAGGGTGAGCAGAATTGCCGAGAAGGCACGGACGAACAGGTTCACGATTGGCTCCCGAGAGTGGATGACGGCCCGCCTGGTCGACGGGCCGCCCAGAGGTTGGACTGCCCGATGCGAACGAGAGGTAGACGCGCGAGCCAATCCCGGGTGACTGTTGCGCGGCGCTGGGCGTCGCGGGCTACTCGCCCACGACCCGGCCGCGCAGGGACTTCGTCGTGCCCCGCTGCTTCTTGGCCTCCAGTCGACGGCGCTGCGAGCCCCGGGTCGGCTTGGTGGGTCGGCGCGGTGGCGGAGGCGGTGCCACCGCCGAGCGGAGCAGGTCGGCGAGCCGCTCCCGAGCCGCGACCCGGTTGCGGTGCTGCGAGCGGTGCTCGGAGGCCACCACCACGACCGTGGTCCCGACCAGCTGGGCAGCGAGCGCCGTGAGAGCCCGGCTCCTCCGGGTGTCGTCGAGCGCGCTGCAGGTCGCGAGGTCGAGGACCAGCTCGACCCGGGTGTCGCTGGTGTTGACCGACTGTCCGCCGGGGCCGGGGGAGCGGGAGAACCGCTCGACCAGCTCGGCTGCGGGCACCACCAGCCCCTCCGGGAGGCCCGGCCCCGCGGGGATCACGAGATCGCTGCCGGGAGCGCTCATCGCCGTCGCCACTCGATCGCCGGGCAGGCGTCCATGACCATCGGCACACCGGCAGCCGACGTACGCGCGAAGGCAGCCTCGTCGATGACGCCGAGCTGGAACCACACGGCCCGCGCCCCGGCCGCGACGGCCTGGTCGGCGAAGTCGCCTGCTGCCGACGAACGGCGGAAGACGTCGACCACGTCGAGGGGGAACGGGACGTCCGCCAGGGTGGGGTAGCCCTGCTCGCCGAGCACCACGGGGGCGTCCGGGTGGATCGGCACGATCCGCTTGCCTCGCTGCTGGAGGAGCTGCGCGATGGAGTACGCCGTGCGGGCGGGGTTGCCGGACAGTCCGACGACGGCCCACGTCTCGCAGTCGTCGAGCATGAACCGGATCGCCTCGGCCTCCTGCCAGTCACCCATGTGCCCAATCTAGGCGGGATCGGGTGTGACAGTGGTCTCGCCCTCCGGCCCCCCACGGGGTGCGTACCCGGAAGTAGGATCGCGAGCATGAGTTCTGACTTCCCCCTGTACGCCCTGTCGGAGGAGCACCAGGCGATTCGCGAGGCCGTCCGCGCAGTCTGCGACGCGAAGGTCGCGCCGTTCGCCACCGACGTGGACGAGAACGCCCGCTACCCCCAGGAGGCGGCGGACGCCCTGCAGGCCTCGGACTTCCACGCCCCGCACGTCCCCGAGGAGTACGGCGGCGCCGGCGCCGACGCGCTCGCCACGGTCATCGTGATCGAGGAGGTGGCGCGCGCCTGCGTGAGCTCGTCGCTGATCCCCGCGGTGAACAAGCTGGGCTCGCTGCCGGTGCAGATCTCCGGCTCGGAGGAGCTCAAGAAGAAGTACCTCGGCAAGCTCGCCGCCGGGGAGGGCGGCTTCTCCTACTGCCTCTCGGAGCCGGACGCCGGCTCGGACGCGCTCGGCATGAAGACGAAGGCGGTCCGCGACGGCGACCACTGGGTGCTCAACGGCGTGAAGCGCTGGATCACCAACGCCGGGGTCTCCGAGTACTACACGGTCATGGCCGTCACCGACCCGGACGCCCGCGCCAAGGGCATCTCCGCCTTCGTGGTCGAGAAGTCCGACGAGGGCGTCTCCTTCGGCGCACCGGAGAAGAAGCTCGGCATCAAGGGCTCACCGACCCGCGAGGTGTACTTCGACAACGTCCGGATCCCCGCCGACCGGATGATCGGCGAGGAGGGCACCGGCTTCGAGACCGCCATGAAGACCCTCGACCACACCCGGGTCACCATCGCGGCCCAGGCGGTCGGCGTCGCCCAGGGTGCGCTGGACTACGCGCTCGGCTACGCCAAGGAGCGCCAGCAGTTCGGCAAGTCGATCGCCGAGTTCCAGGGGCTCCAGTTCATGCTCGCCGACATGGGCATGAAGGTCGAGGCAGCCCGCCAGATGACGTACGCCGCGGCCGGCCGCTCCGAGCGGGGCGACGCGGACCTGACGTTCTTCGGTGCTGCGGCCAAGTGCTTCGCCTCGGACGTGGCCATGGAGGTGACCACCAACGCCGTGCAGGTGCTCGGCGGCTACGGCTACACCCGGGAGTACCCCGTCGAGCGGATGATGCGCGACGCGAAGATCACCCAGATCTACGAGGGCACCAACCAGGTCCAGCGGATCGTGATGGCCCGCCAGCTGCTAGCCGGGGTGCAGTCCGAGCTCTGAGTCCGATCGCACCCGACAGTGCGGCCAGTACAGGTCCCGGCAGTCAAGGTCCCTACAAGGAACGCCCGGAAGCATGGCGGCCGGGTAGTGACGACGGACGGGATGTGATCCGGGGTGGCAAAGCTGGGGATCGGCACGGCCGAGATCGACAGTGGCCTGGCGTGGAGCCAGGCAGGCCCCGTCGGGGAGGTGACCGACAGCGCCGGCAACCCCGCGGGCGCCGGGAGGTACTTCCCCCAGGTGCTCACCGTCCGGGGCAACACCTACGCGGTGTGGTGCGACAGCCGTGTCGACGACCCCTTCGAGGAACGCAACCGCGAGCTGATGCTCCGAGTCTCGGGCAACGACGGACGAAGCTGGGGGCCGCTGCACAACATCAGCGCAGCGCCGGCCGTCGGTGACGACTGGGGGCCGGCTGCCCTTGCCGCCAGCGACTCCTCGGTCCTGGTCGCCTTCGCCACGGTCGTGATCCCCGACGCCGCGGGCAGTTACCTGCCCAGCGCGACCACCATCGTCCGCGTCACCGGTGCGGACGGCAACAGCGTGGACCGGCGGCGGATGTCGAACAAGCTCTACAACCTGGCCCTCGCGGGCACCGGGAACGGCTACTACCTGGTCGGCAACGAGGCGCCGACCGGTCGCCTCATGGTCAGCCGGTCGACGGATGACGGCGCCACGTTCGGCGACCCGCGCCCGGTCTTCACCCCCGACTGGGCGGACGGCTGTGTGGCTGACGTCGCGGCAGTCGGCAACCAGGTCGTCGTCGCGTTCCTCAACCCGTCCTCCGGTGAGCACGGAAACGTGTGGGCCACTGCCAGCAACGATGCCGGCGCCACGTGGAGCCCGGCGCGAGCGATCACCGACACGGCCCAGCGGGAGTACCCGCCGACGGTCCACCTCGAGGACGGAGTCGCCACGGTCGCGTGGCAGAGCGTCCGCTCAGGGAGCGACCGCACCCTCGACGTGGCCACCTCGACCGACGGTGGCACCAGCTGGACCGCACCGGCCACGATCGCCACCCACCGCGTCGCCGAGGCAGACTCCGGATACGACTACCGCGGGCCCTGGACCGCGCCGAAGTTCTCGGGTGCCGGTGGTGTGCTCACCCTCTACTCGCCGCTGTCTCCGGGCATCCACACCTCCGCCGACCACGGACTCACCTGGCAGTCCGGCGTCACCGTGCCCAACGGCGGCCAGGGCGTCGTTCACGTGAACCGCGGTGCTCGGGCCCTCTTCGCCTGGAAGGCCCAGGACGCCCAGTCGTGGATCGGGTCGGACGTCAACGGCCTGCCAGCGGCTCCGACGGGAGTGGCCGCCGAGCTGATCGGACCCCAGACCGCCAGGGTGACGTGGCAGGCGTCCGCCACCGCCGCCAGCGACAGGCTGGACGGCTACGCCGTCCACGACCAGACCGGCCGCAAGGTCGCCTCCGCTCCGGCCTCCCAGACCAGCGCCGCCGTCAGCGGGCTCGACTGGGGCGTCGCCTACACGTTCACGGTCTCCGCCGAGAACGCCGCGGGTCCCAGCGACCTCAGCGCCGCCTCGAACCCGGTCACCCCGACAGGGGCGCCGTCTCGACCCGCGAAGCCGACCGTGACGGTCCGGGGCCGCAAGGTCACGGTCAGGTGGCAGCCCGCTGATGCACGCGGCTCCCGGGTGGTGAGGTACGTCGTCGAGTCGAGCGCGGGCAGCACCAGGTCGAAGCCCGGTCGAGCCAAGAAGCTGGTGTTCCGTCGGCTCAAGCCGGGTCGCTACAAGTTCCGGGTGACCGCGGTCAACGCCGTCGGTTCCTCTCCCGCGTCCGCCTGGGTCAAGGTGCGGGTCCGGAAGTAGCCGGGGATGCATGTCGCCCGAGACCCCGGGGTACGGGTTCGGTACGGGCCCGGTGGCGACCTCGTTGCTCCAAGGGGCGGCGTCGGCACTGTGGCCCGGCCAACATCTGTCGGGAGGTGCGCGATGCCACAACAGGCGTGGAGCAAGAAGCGAGAGCGGCAGTACGACCACATCAAGGAAGGGCTCACCGACCGTGGGCGCAGCCAGAGCCAGGCCGAGGAGATCGCCGCACGGACGGTCAACAAGGAGCGGGCCCGCGCGGGGGAGTCGGAGACCGCCAGCCGGACGTCGACCGAGGACATCTCGTCGGGACGTCGCGGCGGCCTCCGGTCCCACTCCGGGTCGGGGGGCCGCACCCGTGACCAGCTGTACGCCGAGGCCCGCGCCAAGGGGGTCAAGGGCAGGTCCACGATGACCAAGGCCGAGCTCGAGCAGGCCGTCGGTCGTGGCTGACTCCGGCTGACGGGGACGGTGGGTCGCTCACCCCAGGGGGTGTGGTCTGCCCCAGGGATGCATGCCAGTCTCGATCTGTTGTGGTCGAAGTCCGTCCAGGCCGCTCGGCGTCCGAGACTCGGGGAGGGTTCCAATGGGTCAAGCCACCAAGGATCCACGACAGGACCGGTCCCACCGCCGCACCGAGACCGCGCGACTGCTCGCTGAGGCCGGCGACGCCCCCGACGACGTGCGTGAGCGCCTCCACGAGGAGGTCATCCGCCTCAACATGGGGGTCGCCGGCGAGATCGCCCGCCGCTACCACGGCCGCGGTGTCGGCAACGACGACCTCGACCAGGTGGCGTACCTCGGGCTGGTGAAGGCGGTCCGCGCCTTCGACCCCAGCCACGGCTCCGACTTCCTGAGCTTTGCCGTGCCCACCATGCGTGGCGAGATCCGCCGCTACTTCCGTGACCACGGCTGGACCATCCGTCCGCCGCGCTCGGTGCAGGAGCTGCAGGCCAAGATCACCATGGCCGAGGGCGAGCTCTACCAGTCGCTCGGACGCTCGCCCCGGCCCTCGGAGCTCGCTGAGCACCTCGGGGTCGATCTCGAGCAGGTCCTCGACTCGCTGGCCGCCAACGGCTGCTTCGCGCCGCTCTCCCTCGACGCACCGCCGGCCGAGGGCGAGAGCGGCCCGGGCGACCGGCTCGGTGACCTCGACCCGGCGTTCGGCAACGCCGAGCTCCGGGCCGCGCTGGCGCCGATCCTGCGCTCGCTGACGCCGCGAGAACGTCGGATCATCGAGCTCCGGTTCTTCGCCGGGCGGACCCAGGCCGAGATCGGGGCCGAGGTGGGGGTCACGCAGATGCAGGTCTCCCGCCTGCTCAACCGGCTGCTGACCCGGATGCGTCAGCGCCTCGAGGCCGAGTCCGCCGCCTGAGGCCTCGTCGCACTAGCCTGACCGGGTGACCCCTGAGGAGCTCGCCAGTGCTTGTGCCGCCGCGATGTGGGCGGACGACCGAGCCAGCCAGGCACTCGGCATGAGCATCGAGACCGTCGGCCCGGGCACCGCGACGCTGCGTATGACGGTGCGCGCGGACATGGTCAACGGCCACGCCATCGGGCACGGGGGGCTCACCTTCACGCTGGCGGACTCGACCTTCGCCTTCGCGTGCAACACCTACAACCGTCGTACGGTGGCGGCCGCCGCGGAGGTGCGCTTCCGTGCACCGACCCGGCTGGGCGACGTGCTCGTGGCGTCGGCGACCGAGCGGTCCCGCGAGGGCCGGGACGGCACCTACGACGTGACCGTGGTGATCGAGTCCGCCGGAGACGGCGCCGCTGCCGACGAGCCGACCGTCGTGGCGACCTTCGTGGGCCGGTCGCGGGAGATCGGCGGCACGCTGTTGGAGCTGGACGAATGAGCAGCGAGCCGGGGCTGGTGCCCGCACTCTCGCGTGCCGAGCTGGAGGAGCTCCAGCTCGAGCGGCTGCGCGACACCCTGCGACGTGCCGAGGAGCACGTGCCGCACTACCGACGCGCCTTCGCCGCCGCCGGGGTCCGGGCCGACGACCTGGCGACGCTGGCCGACCTCGCCCGCTTCCCGTTCACCGCCAAGGCCGACCTGCGCGCCAACTATCCGTTCGGGATGTTCGCCGTGCCCCGCGACCAGGTCGCGCGGATCCACGCCAGCAGCGGTACGACGGGCAAGCCCACCGTGGTCGGCTACACCCGCGCCGACCTCGACACCTGGGCCGAGGTGATGGCGCGCTCGATCCGGGCGGCCGGTGGTCGACCGGGGGACCTGCTGCACGTCGCCTACGGCTACGGACTCTTCACCGGCGGGCTGGGCGCGCACTACGGCGCCGAGCGGCTGGGCTGCACCGTGGTGCCGGTCAGCGGCGGGATGACCGAGCGCCAGGTGCAGCTGATCCTCGACTTCGCCCCGCGGGTGGTCATGGTGACCCCGTCGTACTTCCTCGCGATCCTGGACGAGATGGACCGGCAGGGGGTCGATCCCCGCTCGACCAGTCTCGAGATCGGCATCTTCGGCGCCGAGCCCTGGACCGACGAGATGCGCCGGACGGTCGAGGCGCGTTCGGGCATCCGGGCGGTCGACATCTACGGACTCTCCGAGGTGATGGGCCCGGGGGTCTCGCAGGAGGCCGGCGAGACCCAGGACGGGCTGCACGTCTGGGAGGACCACTTCCTGCCGGAGGTGATCGACCCGGTCACCCACGAGGTGCTCCCGGACGGCGAGGAGGGGGAGCTGGTGTTCACCTCGCTGACCAAGCAGGCGATGCCGGTGATCCGCTACCGCACCCGGGACCTCACCCGGCTGCTGCCGGGCACGGCGTACCCCGGCTTCCGCCGGATGCAGAAGGTCACCGGGCGCACCGACGACATGATGATCGTGCGCGGGGTCAACGTCTTCCCCACGCAGGTGGAGGAGCAGATCCTCACCATCGAGGGGCTGGCGCCCCACTACCTGTGCGTGCTCACCCGGCCGGGGCCGCTCGACGAGCTGACCGTCCAGGTGGAGGCGATCTCCGCGTCGTACGACGACGGGCTGGGCGCCGCGCTGGCCCACCGCATCAAGGCGGCCATCGGGGTGACCGCCCGGGTCGAGGTGCTGCCACCGCACGCGCTGGAACGCTCACTCGGCAAGGCCAAGCGGATCAGCGACCAGCGCTAGCGGTCAGAAGATCCTGGGCAGCTCGGAGGCTCGCCCGGAGAAGTCCGGGGTGCGCTTCTCCAGGAAGGCCGCCACGCCTTCCTTGCCGTCCCCGATGGAGGTGTAGAACATCGCCAACGAGTCGGAGAGATGGGCCTCGAGCGGATCCCCGGCGGCGCCGTTGCGGTAGAGCAGCTGCTTGGCCAGGCCCAGCGCCACGGGCGAGCGGCCCACCACGAACGACCTGGCCAGGTCGTACGCCGCGGGCAGCAGGTCGTCGGGCTCGTGCACCGAGCGCACCAGTCGCCCGGCGAGAGCCGCCTCCGCGGTGAGGATCTCCGCGGAGTAGACCCACTCCAGTGCCTGCTGGATCCCGACGATCCGGGGCAGGAACCAGCTGGACGCGGCCTCCGGGACGATCCCGAGCCGACCGAAGACGAAGCCGATCCGGGCCTTCGTCGAGGCGAGACGGATGTCCATGCCGAGCGTCATCGTGGCACCGATGCCCACCGCGGCACCGTTGATCGCGCCGATGACCGGCTTGGGCAGCGCGTGGATGGCGAGGGTGACCCGACCGCCGGTGTCGCGCACACCGTCGTGGAAGGGCTGCGCGGTGAGTTCTGCTCGGAGCTCCTCGGGAGTCGGCGTCAGGCTCTCGTCGAGACCGAAGACGTTGCCGGGCGCGGAGAGGTCCATGCCGGCGCAGAACGCTCGCCCGGCTCCGGTCACCACGACGGCCCGGACGGCGTCGTCGCGCGCCTCGGTCAGGAAGACCTGCTCCAGCTCGCGCGCCATCGTGAGGTCGAAGGCGTTGAGGGACTCCGGACGGTCCAGGGTCAGCGTGGCGATGCCGTCCCCGTCGACCGCCCAGTCGAGGGTCTCGTAGGTCACCCGGTGACACCCTTGGGCAGCCCGGACGGGCTGCACAGGCTCTTCGGGATGCCACGGGTGTCGTCCTCGATGATGAACTTGAACATCGACGTGGCGCGGGTCTCGTCCATGTTGACCGCGAGGTCCGCGATCGGCAGCCCACAGGTGAGCCCGCTGTCGCCGTTGACGCGGGTCATCGCCGCGGCCCACATCCCGGCCCGGATCGGGCTGGTGCCCTCGCCGAACGCGAAGGCGTCCGGTGCGGCCATGTTGATCCGCCAGTAGCGGAGCGGGTTGAGCACCGTCCAGGGTGAGACGACCTCGTTGCCCACCGCGGAGACCACCTCGCGCTGGTGCTTGGCCCGGTCGATGTCCCCGATGTTCGAGGTGTGCCGGGACCGGGCGTACCCGAGGGCGGTCTTGCCGTCCGCCTCCTGGCAGCCCTTCTTGATGTCGAGGTTGGCCAGCTTGTCCTGCATGTTGCTCGTCGGGCAGATCTCGACTCCGCCGACGGCGTCCACGATGCCGACGACGCCGCCGAGCCCGATCTCGACGTAGTCGTCGATCCGGATGCCCGTGCTGTTCTCGATGGTGCGGACCAGCAGCTTGGGTCCGCCGAACGCGAAGGCGGCGTTGATCTTGGTGTTGCCGTGCCCGGGGATGTCGACGAGCAGGTCCCGCGGGATCGACATCAGCAGGTTCGGGCCGGAGCCGGTGTGCAGCAGCATGATCGTGTCGGTCCGCTGTCCGGAGGCGTTCCCGGTGCCGAGCTCCTTGCGCTCCGCGGCGGAGAGCCCAGCGCGGGAGTCGCTCCCGACGAGCAGGTACGTCGTCCCCGGCTGGTCGCCGGGACGGTCGCCGGCCGGCTCGTACTCGACCTTCTCGACCTTGGTCCAGGCGAAGAGCGGCACGGCCACGAGCCAGACCACCCAGAGCACCAGGACGGCGCCGAGCCAGCGCCAACGCGACGGCGGGCGGCGAAAACCGCGCGGCGGCGGGGCGACGGGGGGACGCATGGGGCGATCGGGCTTGGTCCCCGGAGCCTGGCCGGGGGTGACCGGCATGACCCGGGTCTCGAACGCCCGCGGCTTGGGCGCCGAGGGGTGCGCTGAGGGGTCGCCGGCAGCCGTACCGGCCCCTTTTCCGTAGAGCCAGTTGTACTCGGGGGTCCCCTCTGCGGGCCCGCCGGACCCACTGGGGCGATCTGCCATGGGAAGACGCTACCGCGCGGAGTCGGCTCCGCACATGAACTTCGCGACACCCGTGGGTCCCCGCAGGCGTGGACCGGCGCATTTCCGCGGCCCGGGGGCCGGCCGTCGGCGCGTCGTACCCCGATGTGACGCCTGTGACTGGTGATACTGGCGGGCAGAACTTCCCCAGAGCAGAGAGGCATCTCGATGCCACCCGTTTCTTCCCCCGGGTTGCACGACAGCCAGCGCCAGGCCCCGCGCTTCACCACCGGTGACCGTGCGGCGCGGGTGCGCTTTCGCCGTGCCATGGCCCTGATGGTCATGACCCTGCTCCTGCCCGGATCCGCGCAGCTGGTCGCCGGCAACGCCAAGGTCGGCCGGATCGCGCTCCGTGTGTGGTTCGGGCTGGCCCTGACCCTCCTGGTGACCCTGGTGACCGGTCTGGTCTGGCACGGGCTGGTCTTCTGGCTGGTCTCCAACACGCTGCTGCTGGGGCTGCTCCGCTTCGCGCTGATGCTCGGCGCGATCGCCTGGGCCGGGCTCTTCGTGGACGCCTGGCGGATCGGTCAGCCGCTGACGCTCTCGTTCCAGCACCGTCGCGCCGTGGTCGGCTTCAACGGCGTCCTCTGCCTCTCGGTTGCGGGAAGCCTGCTCTTCGGCGCGCACCTGGTCGGCGTGCAGCGCGACTTCATGCTCACCATGTTCGGCAACGGGGCCTCCTCGGGCGCGAACGACGGCCGCTTCAACGTGCTGCTGCTCGGCGGCGACTCCGGCGCGGGGCGCTGGGGCCTGCGGCCCGACTCGATGACGATCGCCAGCATCGACTCCCAGACCGGTCGCACGGTCCTGATCGGGCTGCCGCGGAACATGGCCAACTTCCCCTTCGCCCGGGGCTCGGTCATGCACAAGCAGTTCCCGCACGGGTTCACCTGTGAAGGCTGCTACCTGAACGGCGTCAGCACCTGGGCCGAGGACCACACCGAGCTCTTCAAGGGCAGCAAGACCCCCGGCGTCGACGCCACCATGATGGCGATCGAGGGCATCACCGGGCTGAAGATCAACTACTGGGCGATGGTCAACCTCGAGGGGTTCAAGGACCTGGTCGACGCGGTCGGCGGGGTCACGCTCAACGTCCGCTCACCGATCCCGGTCGGCGGCCTCGGCTCGGACGTCACCGGCTACATCAAGCCGGGCATCCGCAAGCTCGACGGCCACGACACGCTCTGGTACGCCCGAGCCCGCGAGGGGTCCGACGACTACTCGCGGATGGCGCGGCAGAAGTGCGTCATGAACGCCATGCTGCAGCAGGTCAGCCCCCAGGTCGCGCTGCGGAACTTCGAGCAGATCGCCAAGGCCAGCTCCGCGATGATCTCCACGAACGTGCCCGCACGCGAGGTGGACCGGTTCCTGGCCCTGGCCATGAAGGCGAAGAGCCAGAAGGTCTCCACGCTCTCGCTGGTCCCGCCGATGATCGTCACCGCCCATCCCGACGTCGACCTGATCCAGCAGAAGATCACCGAGTCCATCGAGCGCTCCCAGGGCGTTGCCTCGGCGGCCCCGAAGAAGCGCAAGAAGCGGGATCAGCCGGTCACCGGCGGCTCGCTCGGCTCGCTCAGCGGTGGGTACGCCGCGAACCAGTCCGACGACCTGGGCTCTGCCTGCTGATCGGGAGCCGGGGCTGTGCGACTCGGCGGACCGACGCTTGACAGGGTTGGTCGGACGACGCGACAGTCGGTCAGATGTCAGAGCTGCCGGAAATGCCCACCGTCGCCTCCGCTCCGTCAGGACTCCCCGGATCGCTCGAGCTCGGTGCGTTCTCCGTCTCGCTGAGCGTGGCCAGCCTCGCCGACTCGTCGGCGTTCTACGAGAAGCTCGGTTTCGAGGTGGCCGGTGGCGCGGCTGAGCACAACTACCTCATCCTCAAGAACGGCGAGACCACGCTCGGGCTGTTCCAGGGCATGTTCGAGGGGAACATCCTCACCTTCAACCCGGGGCTGACCAACCGGATGGAACGACTCGAGTCCTACGCCGACATCCGCACGATCCAGGACTCGCTCGACGCCGCCGGGGTTCCGCTCCAGACGCGCGCCGAGGGCGACGAGGGGCCGGCGTCGCTGACGCTGACCGACCCGGACGGGAACCAGGTGCTGATCGACCAGTTCTTCTGAGCTGGGCCGGTCGTCGCGGCCTTCCACAGGCTGCCGAAAAGACTTGCGGATCGAATGTCTGTTCGAATAAAATGCAGTCATGCACTGCTCGACCGACGACCTCGACCCGGCCGCCACCCTGGCCCGCGCCGAGGAGGTGCTGCGGCAACGTCGGGCAGTGGAGGTCGAGGACCTGCTGCTCGCGGCGCACTGGGCTGACCTGCACGCCGCCGATCCCACCGCAGGCCCGCGCGGTCGGCGGGGCTGGCCGCCCGGTGGCGACCGGCTGGTCCAGGTCGGCGGTGAGGGCACGCCGTTGGTCCAGGAGCTCTGCCTGCCCGAGCTCGCCGTCGCCCGGCAGGTCCACACCTTGTCGGCGCGGGCGGCGGTGGCCGACGTGCTCGACCTGCGACACCGGTTGCCGCTGACCTGGCGGCCCGTCGAGTCCCTGGACGCCGAGGCGTGGGTGGCGCGCCGGGTGGCCGCGATGACCCGGCAGCTCTCCCCGGCCGCAGCCGCCATCGTCGACCGCGCGGTCGCGGACGCGATCGTCGGCCAGTCACCCTCGCGCGTCCTCGACCTCGCCGCCGCGAAGACCATCGAGGCCGACGTCGCCGCCCACGAGGCCCGCCTCGAGGAGGAGCGCCGCCGTCGGTTCGTCGGTCTCTCCCGCACCGACGAGCACGGCCTGCGCCACGTCATCGCCCGGGTCGAGGCGGGGGACGCCGCCTGGGTCGACGCGACCGTCGACCGGGTCGCCGACATCCTGCTGGCCCGCCCCGACCTGCGCCCCACGACACCGCTCGAGATCAGCAAGGACGAGGCCCGGGCGCTCGGCTTCGGTTGGCTGGCCCGGCCGGCCGAGCTGCTGGCGTTGCTCCTGGAGAGCACGGAGGACGCGCAGAGCGCGGAGACCGAGGACGAGCCTGATCCGACCGATGCTCCGAGTCGCGCCGTCACGCTGTCCGAGCGCGCGCTGACGCTGCTCCGCTCGGTGAACCTCTCGAGGCTGCGGCCCAGGGCCACGCTCTACGTCCACCTCCACCAGGCAACGCTCGACGGGTCGTGCGCCGGGGTCGCCCGGGTCGAGGGCCTGGGTCCGCTCCTGGTCGGCCAGCTCCGAGAGCTGCTCGGCCACGCCGAGGTGGTGGTCAAGCCGGTGGTCGACCTCAACCACGGCGCCTCGGTGAGCGCCTACGAGCATCCCGAGGCGACCAAGGAGCGCGCGCATCTCCGGATGTCGGGCGAGGTCTTCCCGCACGCGACCCGGACCAGCCGACGGGTGGATCTGGACCACCCGGTGCCCTACGACCCGCTCGGACCACCGGGCCAGACCGGCGACCACAACGCCGCGCCGCTGGCCCGCACCCACCACCGCGCCAAGACCCACCTCGGCTACCGGGTCAGACAGACCGGGTTGTCCGAGTACGCCTGGGCCACGCCGCACGGCCGGCACCGGATCGTCGACACCCGGGGCACCCATGTCCTCGACCCGAGCGACGGCCAGGCGCTCTTCGACGGCGACGACCTGGACCGGGCGCTGGTGCTGCTGAGCCACCGGGTCCGCACGGGACAGCGAGGTGGCGGCCGCTCCACAGATTGACCGCCACCCCTCGCGGAACCGGCCCCCGGCGTACTAGTTTCGGGTTGGAACCTCACTCGGGAGGAGCCACGATGGTGGTGGGCCGCGCTGACACGCACGGCGAGCTGGTCGAGCGACTCGACCTGCATGTGCGCGAGCTCGTGCGCCGCGAGGGCGTCGACCCGCAGCGCGACGCGAGCGTGGTCCGCCGCATCGCCGAAGGCGTCGTTCGAGACCACGACGAGCGCAGTCTCACCGGTGTCGTCGCCCCGGTCGCCGACATCGCGGCCGTGGTCGGCGAGCTGGTCGCCCGCGTCTCCGGCTTCGGTCCGCTGCAGCCGTTCCTCGACGACCCCGAGGTCGAGGAGATCTGGATCAACGACCCCAGCCGGGTCTTCATCGCTCGCAACGGGCGGCACGAGCTGACCAACCTGATCCTGACCACCGCCCAGGTGCAGGAGCTGGTCGAGCGGATGCTCAAGTCCAGCGGGCGCCGCATCGACCTGAGTCGTCCGTTCGTGGACGCCATGCTCCCCGAGGGGCACCGACTCCATGTCGTGCTCGAGGGCATCAGCCGGGGCTTCTCGGCCGTCAACGTCCGCAAGTTCATCCTCCGTGCGGCCGGCCTGCGCGACCTCGTGGAGCGCTCCAGCCTGACGCCGAGCGCAGCGGCGTTCCTGGAGGCGGCCGTCCGCGCAGGGTTGAACGTCATCGTCGCCGGGGGCACGCAGGCCGGCAAGACCACCATGCTCAACTGTCTCGCTGCGGCGATCCCCGGGGGCGAGCGGGTGGTGTCGGCTGAGGAGGTCTTCGAGCTCCGCTTCCCGCACCCCGACTGGGTGCCGCTGCAGACCCGCCAGTCAGGCCTGGAGGGGACCGGCGAGATCAGGCTGCGCGACCTGGTCCGCGAGAGCCTGCGGATGCGGCCGAGCCGGATCATCGTGGGCGAGGTGCGTGCCGAGGAGTGCCTCGATCTCCTCCTGGCCCTCAACGCCGGGCTGCCGGGGATGTGCACGATTCACGCCAACAGCGCCCGCGAGGCCCTGGTCAAGCTCTGCACGCTTCCGCTGCTCGCCGGGGAGAACATCTCGGCGCGGTTCGTGGTCCCCACCGTCGCCGCATCGGTCGACCTCGTCGTGCACCTGGGGATCGATCCGCACGGCGTACGTCGGGTCAACGAGATCATCGGGGTGCCGGGTCGCGTGGAGAACGACATCATCGAGACCGAGCCGATCTTCGAGCGGCACGCCGACGGACTCGTCCGCGCCGGCGGCATGCCGCCTCGCCCGCAGCTGTTCGAGCGGGTCGGGATCGACGTCCACCGGTTGTTGGTCGAGTGAGGCGCGGACGATGGGTGCGCTGATCGGGCTCGGAGCCGGAGTGGGGCTGATGCTGGTCTGGTCGGCGTTCGCCCTGCCGCGGCGACCGCGCGAGCGCGTGAGCCGAGGTAGCCGGACCGCACAGCTGCTCGACCGGGCAGGGCTGACCCAGGTGACCACGACCTCGTTCGCGCTGCTCTGTCTCGTCCTCGGGGTGCTGGCGACGATGCTCGCCCAGGTCGTCTCGGGTACGCCGCCGGTGGCCGTGGCCTTCGGAGTGATCGGCGCCTACCTCCCGGTCGCGGTCGTGGTGGGCCGGGCCAGGCGCCGGCAGCGCGAGTTCGCCGAGGTGTGGCCCGAGGCGGTCGACAACCTCGCGTCGGCGGTCCGAGCGGGACTCTCCCTCCCCGAGGCCCTCGCGGCCCTGGGCACTCGGGGGCCGGCTCCGCTCCGGGAGGCCTTCGAGGGGTTCGCCCTGGACTACCAGGTGACCGGCCGGTTCGGTGACTGCCTGGACCGGCTCAAGTCCCGGTTGTCGGACCCGGTCGGTGACCGGGTCGTGGAGGGCCTGCGCATCGCTCGTGAGGTCGGTGGGGGCGAGCTCGGCCGGCTGCTGCGCAACCTGTCCGGCTACCTTCGGGACGAGGCACGCACCCGCTCTGAGCTCGAGTCGCGCCAGGCCTGGACGGTGAACGGAGCAAGGCTGGCGGTCGCGGCTCCCTGGCTGGTGCTGCTCTTCATGTCGGTCCAGTCGGAGGTGATCCACCGCTACGCCTCGCCGGGCGGGGTGCTCGTGCTGCTGATCGGTGCCACCGCGTGCGTCGTCTCCTACCGGGTGATGATGCGGATCGGCCGGCTGCCGGTCGAGCGGCGGATCCTCTCGTGAGCCCGGTCGGATGGGGTGGCCTGCTCGGCGCCACCTGCGCGGTCGGTCTGCTGCTCGTCGCCGCACGGCTGCGGGTGATCCATCGTCCGCAGCTCTCCCTCCGGGTGCTGCCCTACGTCCGCGACGTGCCGCGGCTGGACGACGCCGTGGCGCCCGACCCGGCGGCGGCAGCGCTCCCGACGTCCGCCGCGGCCGGTGTCTTCGGCCCGTGGCTCCGCTCGGCAGCGGTCGGCGTCGAGCGGGTGCTGGGGGGAGCGGTCAGCGTGCGGCGCCGCCTCGAGCGGGCGGATCTCGAGATGACGGTGGTCGAGTTCCGCGTGCAACAGGTCCTCTGGGGGCTGGTCGCCTTCGCCCTGGCCGCGGCGTACGGCGTGCTCAAGGCACTGAGCGACGCGAGCGGGGCGGTGGGCTCGGTGCTGCTCTGCCTGGTCGCCTTCGTCGGCGGAGTCCTGGCTCGCGACACCCATCTGTCCAGCCAGGTCAAGGAGCGCGAGCGCCGGATCCTGGCTGAGTTCCCCACGGTGGCCGAGCTCCTGGCGCTCGCCGTCGCCGCCGGGGAAGGACCGGTCGCGGCCCTCGACCGGGTCGTCGCGCGCAGCCGCGGAGCGCTCTCGTCCGACCTGGCCCGCGTGCTCGCCGCGGTCCGCACCGGCGAGCCCGTCGGGGAGGCGTTCGACCGGCTGGCCGCCGCGAGTGGGCTGCCCCTCGTCTCGCGCTTCGCGCAGGGCATCGCCGTCGCCGTCGAGCGCGGTACGCCGCTCGCCGAGGTGCTGCACGCCCAGGCCGCGGATGTGCGCGAGGCCGGTCGCCGCGAGCTGATCGAGATCGCGGCACGACGCGAGGTGCTGATGATGGTGCCGGTGGTCTTCCTGGTGCTGCCGGTCACCGTGCTCTTCGCCTTCTGGCCCGGCGTCGTGGGCCTGCACCTGACGGTCCCGTGACCCTGACCGAAACCAAGACCCGGCACACGAGAGGAACGACCATGGACATCATCTCGCTCGCAGTGACCCGAGCCTTCCTGAGGCTGTCGCGACATCGTGACGAGCGGGGCGACGTGCCCGGGTGGGTGCTGATCACCGTGATGACCGCCGGGTTGGTGATGGTCATCTGGGGCATCGCCAAGGGCGAGCTCTCGGCGATGCTCCGCGCCGCGCTGGGGTCGGTGCGTGGCTGAGCCGTGAACGACGTGAGACCACCACGTGAGGCCGGCGCGGCGGTGGTGGACTTCGTGCTCGTCCTCGTCGTGCTGGTCCCGCTGTTCCTCGGCATCCTCCAGGTGGCGCTGGTCCTGCAGGTGCGCAACACGCTCGCCGCTGCGGCCTCCGAGGGCGCTCGGTACGCCGCCACGGTCGACCGCGGACCCGAGGACGGCGCCGCGATGACCCGCGGTCAGATCAGAGGCGTGCTCGCCGAGCGGTTCGCGCGCGGGGTGGAGGCCCGCCGGTCCGTCGTCGCCGGTGCTCCAGGGATCGAGGTCGTGGTCCGGGCGAGCGTGCCGGCGCTGGGGCTCGGTGGCCCCGCCATCGACCTCCGCGTGGTCGGCCACGCGGTCGAGGAGGAACCATGAGGCGCGGCGACGACGGCAGCGCGCTGGTCGAGGTGACCTGGCTGGCGATCCTGCTGCTGGTCCCGATGCTGTGGATCGTGCTCTCGGTCTTCGAGGTGCAGCGCGGAGCCTTCGCGGTGAGCGCCGCCGCCCGCGCCGCCGGACGGGCATACGCGCTGGCGCCGAGTGACGGCGAGGGACTCCGCCGTGCGGAGGCGGCGGCGCAGCTCGCCCTGGCCGACCAGGGCATCGAGTCGGCGCCGCTGCGCCTGCGGGTCAGCTGCACGCCGTACCCTGCCGACTGCCACGCCGGTACGTCGGTGGTCACCGTGGTGATCGCGTCCCGGGTCGACCTGCCGATGATGCCCCGTGCGTTGGGTGGTGGGGCGCCCGGCTTCGCCCTCGACGCCCGGCACACCGTGCCGATCGGCCAGTTCCAGGAGCGCCGTGCCGACCCGTGACCAGGCCGGGCAGGTGAGCCTGCTGATCATCGGCATGGCCGTGGTGCTGGCCATGGCGGTGGCGGTCGTGGTGGACGCGTCCGCTGCGTACCTGCAGCGTCAGGGACTCGACACCATCGCCGACGGCGCCGCCCTGCGGGGCGCGGACCTCGCGGCCACGGGGGAGGAGACCTACCGGCAAGGGGTGCCGGTCGGGCGACTCGACGTCACCGCTGCTGCGGCACGGTCGGCGGTGCGGTCGTACCTCGTCGACATCGGTGCCCAGCAGCGCTACCCCGGGCTGACCTGGACGGTGGCCGTGGACCCGGCGACCGCCACGGTCACGGTCCGGCTGCGGGCGCCGCTCGACCTGCCGCTGAGCGTCCCGGGAGGGCCGGAGGCCGCCTCGATCGGCGCCAGCGGGGCGGCCGTGGTTCAGACCGGGTCCTAGGCTGGAGGCGTGAGCTCCAGCCGATCGAGCAGCCTCCCCGCCGAGCAGCCCCGGCGGCTGTCCGTCTGGACGGCGGCCGGCGGGCTGGCGCTGGGGTTCGTCCTGCTGCTCTGGCTGCTGGAGATCGTGGACGCGGCGTCCGGCTACAACCTGGACGACGACGGCGTCCGACCTCGGTCGACCGTGGGCCTGCTCGGCATCGTGTTCGCGCCACTGCTGCACGCCGGCTGGGCGCACCTCGAGGCGAACACCGTGCCGGCGCTGGTGCTGTTCTTCCTGGTCCTGCTCGGCGGCATCGGCCGCGGGCTCGCGGCCACGGGAGTGATCTGGGTGGTCAGCGGGATCGGGGTCTGGCTGGTCGCCCCGGCCAACACGGTCACCATCGGCGCGTCGGGGCTGATCTTCGGCTGGCTGGTCTACCTCGTGGTGCGCGGCTTCTTCACCCGGCGCCCGGGCCAGATCCTGCTCGGCATCGTGCTGTTCCTCCTGTACGGCGGACTGCTCTGGGGCGTGCTCCCGGGCCAGCCCGGCGTGTCCTGGCAGGGCCACCTCTTCGGGGCGATCGGCGGCGGACTGGCGGCGTGGCTGCTCGCCGGACGGCGATCCAGCACAATGTCCGCATGACCTCGCGCCCCGTGGAGACCTGGCTCATCGACATGGACGGCGTCCTGGTGCACGAGGACGTGCCGATCCCGGGCGCCAGCGAGTTCATCGAGGCGCTCAAGTCGTCGGGGACGACCTTCATGGTCCTCACCAACAACTCGATCTTCACCCCCCGTGACCTGCGCGCCCGGCTGCTCAGCAGCGGCATTGACGTGCCGGCTGAGTCGATCTGGACCTCCGCGCTGGCCACCGCGCAGTTCGTCGACGACCAGCGGCCGCAGGGGTCGGCGTACGTCCTGGGCGAGTCCGGGCTGACCACCGCGTTGCACGACATCGGCTACGTGATGACCGAGCGCGACCCCGACTACGTGGTGCTGGGGGAGACCCGCACCTACTCGTTCGAGTCGATCACCCGGGCGATCCGGCTGATCGAGGGCGGGGCCCGGTTCCTCGCCACCAACCCCGACGTCAGCGGGCCCAGTGTCAACGGCACCCTGCCGGCCACGGGATCGGTGGCCGCGCTGATCAGCACCGCCACCGGCCGCAAGCCCTACTTCCTCGGCAAGCCGAACCCACTGATGATGCGGTTCGCCCTGAACAAGCTCGACGCGCACTCCGAGACGACCGTGATGGTCGGCGACCGGATGGACACCGACGTCAAGAGCGGGCTCGAGGCGGGGCTGCGCACGGTGCTCGTCACCACGGGCTCGACGCGCCCCGACCAGATCGAGATGTTCCCGTACCGGCCGACCGAGGTGGTCGACTCGGTGGCGGACCTGGTGGACCGGGTCAAGCAGAGCGCCTGAGCCAGTCGGACCCGATCGTGACCGCACCGAGATCAACGCCCCGCAACGATCAGCCGCCCGATCGCGTCTGACCCTCGTAACGTTGCCGAGCCACGAACCTTTCGGGAGGTCCCACCATGTCCCAGCGCCCCTCAACCCGGACCGCACTCGCTGCCACGGCAGCCTGCGCCGCCCTGGCCGTCCTCGCCGGATGCGGGTCGGCGGACGCCGTCGACACCGACGCCAAGGACCCGCAGCCGACGACCTCGACGTCGCCGTCGCCGTCGTCGGAGCCCGCCCCGACGGAGCCGAGTGCTGCCGAGTCGAGCTCCGCGCCCGATCAGGGCGAGTCGACCTCCGGCGTCGGTGCCGCCTACCTCGCCGGGACCACCCTGCACCTGCCCGACGGCACCACCCGGAAGGTCGAGCACGCGTACTACGACGGCGTCCTCGTCGGCGACACCCTCATCGGTCGCTACGCCAACCCCAAGACCGGAGACCCCTACCTGGAGTTCGTCGGACCCGACGGCTACGTCGCGCGCACGGTGAACGCCGGGGTGGTCGCCGGTGACGCCACCGGCAGCGCGGCGGCGTACGTCACCGACAAGGGTCAGCTGGTCCTGCTCACCAGTGACCAGCCGCACAACCTCGGGACGGTGAACAAGAACGCCTACGTCACCGCCGTGACCGGCGGCTCGGCCTGCGCCGGCGAAGCCCCTACCGCCGACTGCCTCATCTACCTGAACGACGGCAGCGAGCACGCCCTGGTCATCCGCGCCGACGGCTCCGAGCCCGACCCCGTCCCCGGTGCCCTCGACGTCAAGGACGCGACCGCGAGCGGCATGGTCGCGGTGCTGACCTCAGCACAGGACGAGGGGTCGTGCAGCGAGGTCCGCGGCGACGTGTCCGGCCGTGCCGTGTTCAGCACTTGCGACTACTCCCTGTTCGACATCTCCGCCGACGAGAAGTGGATCAGTGGTTCCCACGCCTACCTCGACGGGATCGGGATGGGCTACTCCGTCATCCTCGACAACGCCACCGGCACGGAGGTCGCCCGGTACACCCCCGAGGGCGGGGGGTTCGTGAGCACCGCGGCGTGGGCCGACGACGACCACCTGCTCATCAGCGCCTACGACGGGGGTGAGTGGAAGCTGATCAGCCTCTCCACCGACGACACCACGGAGGTCGTCGCGACGTCCGGGTCCCGCGACGAGATGGACTCCTACTACCGGTTCATCGCGTCCTGACCGGTCAGACGGCTCGCACCGAGTTGTTGCGGGCGTCGTGGGTCAGCTCGACCAGTCCCAGCTGCTCCAGCAGCGGGGGCAGGTACATCCCGAACCGGCCGCGGTAGCCCTTGCGCAGGCCGTACCAGCCGCCGACCGGGTTGTCCTCGGCGCGCCCCCAGGCCTCGACGGTGCCGGCGGCGGGCTCCTTCTTCTCGTCCGCTGCACCGAGCGGGACCCAGTCGCCCTGCTCGCGCAGCCAGGCGTGCAGGTCCTCGATGGCCCGGGCCTGGTACTTCAGCGTGGTGGTCCCGACCTGGCAGACCAGCTCGTCCCCGTCGCGGTACATCGCGTACTGCGAGCTGCCCGGTGCGGTGGTGAGCTCCCACGGGTCGTCCTGGGTTCCTTCGGCCATGGTCAGCTCCTGATCCTCGATGCGTCGCTCGGTGCCACCAGTGTGGCGGAGATCGGACCCCACGGGGAGTGTCGGCTCGGCGCGGGCCAGCCGGTAGGCTCGACTCTCGTGGCAGGCCCGGACTACGACCAGTTGATCAAGCAGCTCCAAGCGACGATGCGGACCATCGAGCAGGTGCTCGACGTCGACGCGATGCGCAAGGAGATCGCCGACCTCTCCGAGCAGGTGGCGGCCCCCGACCTGTGGGACGACGTGGACCACGCCACCCGGGTCACCGGCAAGCTCTCGGGCCTCCAGGGGGAGGTGGACCGCTTCGCCGCGCTCAGCGCGCGGATCGACGACCTCGCGATCATGGTCGAGCTCGGCGAGGAGGAGTCCGACGCCGACATGATGGCCGAGGTCGACCGCGAGCTCGACCAGATCCGCGTGGCCGTCGAGCGGCTCGAGGTGCGCACCCTGCTCAACGGTGAGTACGACGTCCGCGAGGCGCTGGTGAGCATCCGCGCCGGCGCCGGGGGAGTCGACGCCGCGGACTTCGCCGAGATGCTGATGCGGATGTACGTGCGCTGGGCCGAGCAGCACGACTACTCCGTCGAGGTCTTCGAGACGTCGTACGCCGAGGAGGCCGGGCTGAAGTCCGCCACGTTCGCGATCCACGCGCCGTACGCCTACGGCACGCTCTCGGTCGAGGCCGGCACCCACCGGCTGGTGCGGATCAGCCCCTTCGACAACCAGGGCCGCCGGCAGACCAGCTTCGCCGCGGTCGAGGTGGTCCCGGTGCTCGAGCAGACCGACGAGATCGAGGTCCCCGACGAGGAGATCCGGGTCGACGTCTACCGCTCCGGCGGCCCCGGCGGCCAGTCGGTCAACACCACCGACTCCGCGGTCCGGCTGACCCACATCCCGACCGGCACCGTCGTGAGCTGCCAGAACGAGAAGAGCCAGCTGCAGAACAAGGCCAGCGCCATGGTGGTGCTGAAGGCCAAGCTGCTGGCCCGCAAGAAGGCCGAGGAGAAGGCTCACCTCGACGGGCTGCGCGGCGACGTGCAGGCATCGTGGGGCGACCAGATGCGCAACTACGTGCTGAACCCGTACCAGATCGTCAAGGACCTGCGGACCGGCTTCGAGGCCGGCAACCCCTCGGCAGTCTTCGACGGTGACCTGGACGGCTTCCTCGAGGCCGGCATCCGCTGGCGCAGGGGCGCCGACCGGGCCGACGAGAACTAGCCGTCAGCGAGACCGTCGGTCTCAGCGCGCCTTGACCTTGTTCGACGGGCGGCTGGGTTGGCTCCAGTGGGCGCCGTCGTAGGCGAGGACGACGAACCGCCAAGTGCCCCGCCGGAGCCGCATCGCGTGGGCCCGGGACGCGGCCGGGAGGACGCGTGACTCCTTCTGCTTCGTCACGGACCCGTTCCGGAGCTTCAGGGCCACCACCTGGTAGCCGCGCACGGTGGATGCGTCGTCGGCTGCGGGCCCGGCCCACCGAGCCTTCGCGGTGACCGTGCCTCCCGGTCGGCCGTTGCGGGCCTTCTTGAGGCGCGGCGCGTCGGGCACCGTCGTCGCGACCTCCGCCGACACCGTGCGGCTGACCGATGTGCCAGGTCCGATGTCGTTGCGTGCCCGCACGGCCAGCGTGTGGCTGTCGCCGACCTGACCCGTGAACGTGTGGCGGCGCGCGTCGGCGGCCAGCGGCAGCCAGGGGCGGGAGTCGATCGAGACGTCGTAGCCAACGACTGCGCTGCCGCCGTCCGAGGCCGGAGGTGCCCAGCTGATCGTCGCCGTCGAGGCGCTGTCGTACGTCGCGGCGACCGAGGTCGGCGCCGACGGAGCCGCAGCGGCTGTGCTGCAGCCGCTGACGGTGAGCTGGTAGCTGCCCACGCTCGCGTAGTCGGTGTAGCCGAGGGACCCGGTGCCGTTGCCGACGCCGTCCACCCGGACGTAGTAGTCCCCGGCGGCGAGGTTGGTCCGCGTGAGAGTCGCGCCCAATCCGCTCGCCGCGTCCTGGTCGACCATCGCCGACGGCGGGTCGGCGGTCGCGACCACCTGGCCGCCCGAGTCCAGCAGCGCCAGCTCGATGTCGAGGTTGGGGCTGGACGGAGCCGGCACCCCGGTCACGGTGACCGAGCCCGTGCAGGGCCCGAGGCCGTAGACGTCGCGGTCGCTCGGGCTGGAGATGTACGCCGGCAACGACGGCGGTGCTGTCACGCCGGCCGCGATCGTGTCGGGAGCCTCGTCGGCGCGGAGGGGAGCCCCGGCGGCTGCGACCACGGCGAGGTCGTCCTGCTGGTTGGTGGCGCCGGCGTACTCGCCCTGACTCCACTGGGTGATCGGCTTCAGGTCGGAGTTGCCCATGATCGGGGCCCACGCTCCGTGCCCCGGGTAGTACGCCGAGGTGGCGTCGCCGTCGTGGTTCAGCGCGAGGTTGTGGCCCACCTCGTGGCTGATCGTCTCGGCGATGCCCTTGGCGCTGGCGCCGGTCCCGGAGGTGTAGAACTGCGGGAAGATCCACGCGGGCTGGTGCTGACTGTGGCTGGTGCTGTCCGCGAAGACATCGAGGTAGGCGACGCCCACACAGAGCCCGCCGCAGATCGCGTTGACGGCCTGGTCGTCGGGAGTCACCAGCGCCGTGGTGCCGTAGGCCGGGTCCGCCGCTCCGCTGCGCTCGATCGCGGCGGGGCCGGGGTCCTGGGTGGTGACGTTGACGTCGAAGGGGGCGAAGTCCTCCGCCACCCGCAGCCAGATGTCCTGGATCAACCGGCGCTCGACGTCGTTGAAGGTGCTCGCGTCGGCATCGACGGTCCAGGCGGGGTGAGATCCCGCGGCCACCCCGTTCTCGGCGTTCCAGCGCGTGTTCTGCACGACCGCGCCGTCGAAGTCGATGAAGAGGGTGTGCTGCGACCCGGGCAGGGAGTTGAGCAGGAACGTCTGGTCGAGCGGGTACGGCGCGACCGGGGCGCCGGTTGCTCGAGCCCCGGAGCGGACCGGGTCGCGGTAGAAGAGCTTGCCGCGCCGGTCCACGGTTGCGGTCCGGTCCGTCACCAGCAGCTCGCGCAGCTCGGCGGGCGCCATCGAGTTCACCCGGGCCGCCTCGCCCAGCCGGTCGCCGAGGAGGTCCACGGCCTGGCGCCCGTGCGCCGGCTGCGCGATCAGGACGCCTCGCGGATCGTCGGGACGGGCCCCCGCGGGGCCCGGGGCAGCCGCGGAGACGGCGAGGGAGAGGACCAGTGCGGCGCTGGCGCGGCACAACCATGGGTGGCGCATGAGCATCCCTTCAGCCCCGCTCATGCTAGGAGTACCCAGCGGCGCTCGCGGCGAAACACGCGGATGGGACGGGAAGTCCGGGCGGTGACCGGCGACCGGGGCTGTCGGGGAAGCGCGGGGTGCGCTTGGATTGTGGCAATGACCACACCGGACGAGATCCAGCGCGCGGCGGCCACCCGGCTCTCGGGGGTGTCGGGTGATCGGCGGCAGACCTTTGCCCTGCGGCTCGACCGCTGGTGGCCAGACCTGGTCGATGCGGCCGCGGAGGTCTACCCCGACCCCGGGCCAGTGCTGCGCGAGCTCGTCGAGCTCGCCGCCACGGCGTACGCCGCTCGCCCGGCAGAGCTGCACCGGCTCGACGAGCAGCGGCTGCTCGCTCCCGACTGGCTGCAGCACCCGCGGATGTTCGGCTACGCCTGCTACACCGAGCGGTTCGCCGACGACCTCGCGGGCATCGGGAAGCGGCTGCCGTACCTCCGGGACCTCGGGGTCACCTACCTGCACCTGATGCCGTTGCTGCAGCCTCGGCCCGGCGACAACGACGGGGGCTACGCGGTGCAGGACTACCGCTCCGTGCGGCCGGACCTCGGCACCATGGACGACCTCCGGGAGCTCGCCACCACGCTGCGCGGGGAGGGGATCAGCCTGGTGATCGACCTGGTCCTCAACCACGTGGCCCGTGAGCACGACTGGGCGGCGCGGGCCCGCGCCGGGGACCCGGCGTACCGCGACTTCTTCCATGTCCACCCGGACCGCAGCGTGCCGGACGCCTACGAGCGCACGCTGCCCGAGGTGTTCCCGGACTTCGCGCCGGGCAACTTCACCTTCGACGCAGAGCTCGACGGCTGGGTGTGGACCACGTTCAACGAGTGGCAGTGGGACCTGAACTGGGCGAACCCGCGGGTGCTGCTGGAGTTCGCCGGCATCATCACCCACCTGGCCAACACCGGCGTCGAGGTGCTCCGGCTGGACGCGATCGCCTTCCTCTGGAAGCGGCTCGGCACGAACTGCCAGAACCAGCCCGAGGTGCACGCGATCACCCAGCTGCTGCGCACCGTGGCCCGGATCGTCGCCCCGGCGCTCGCGTTCAAGGCGGAGGCGATCGTCGGTCCCCGCGACCTGCTGCAGTACCTCGGCACGGGGAGGCACGCCGGACGGGTCAGCGACCTCGCCTACCACAACAGCCTGATGGTGCAGGTCTGGTCGATGCTGGCCACGGGCAACACGATCCTGGCGCGGCACGCGCTCGGGGCGCTGCCGCCGGCCCCCGGGAGCGGCACCTGGATCACCTACCTGCGCTGTCACGACGACATCGGCTGGGCCATCGATGACGCCGATGCGGACGCGGTCGGGCTGACCGGTCCGGGACACCGCCGCTTCCTCGCGGAGTGGTACGCCGGTGCCTTCCCGGAGTCCTGGTCCGACGGGCTGGTCTTCCAGCAGAACCCGGAAACCGGCGACATGCGAATCAGCGGCACCTCCGCGGCCTTGGCCGGACTCCGCGACGGCGACTCGGAGTCCGAGATCGGCGCCGCGCTGGCCCGGATCTTCCTCGGGCACGCGGTCGTCGCGGGCTGGGGCGGGCTCCCCGTGATCTGGAGCGGGGACGAGCTCGGCCAGCCCAACGATCCGGACTGGGCTGCGGAGGAAGGACACGGCGAGGACAACCGCTGGGCGCATCGACCTCGGCTGGACTGGTCACGCGCCGCCCAGCGCAATGACCTCGACACCGTCGCCGGCCGGGTGTTCAGCGGGGTCGCGCACCTCGCCCGGGTGCGGGCCGGGCTGCCGCAGCTGCACGCGTCCGCGGAGGCTCGCGTGCTCGCCGACACCGACGACGGCGTGCTCGCCGCGGTCCGCCGCCATCCCAGCGGGCCGATGGTCTGCCTCTACAACGTCACCGGTGAGCCCCGGCCGTTCCCGGTGCACCGGCTCAGCGACGTCGGCATCGACTCGCCGTACGACGCGATCGGCGGCCACCGGGTGACCGCCGGGGGCGACGGCATCGCGTGGCTGCCCGCGTACGCCGCGTGGTGGGTGGTCGACGCGCCCGCCTGAGGCCTCCCCCTCGTCCCGGAGCGCGCTGGGGTCCTCGACTACCGTGGGCCGGGTGATTCGCTTCGAAAAGGTCACCAAGGCCTATCCCGGGACGGCCAACCCCGCCCTCGACCAGGTCTCGGTCGACGTCGAGAAGGGCGAGTTCGTCTTCCTGGTCGGCACGTCCGGCTCCGGGAAGTCGACCTTCCTCCGACTGGTGCTGCGCGAGTACCGACCCACGTCCGGACGCGTCTACGTGGCCGGCAAGGAGATCAACCGGCTCGCCGCCTGGAAGGTGCCGCGGTTGCGTCGCTCCATCGGCACCGTCTTCCAGGACTTCCGGCTGCTCCCCAACAAGACCGTCACCGAGAACGTCGCCTTCGCCCTGCAGGTGATCGGCAAGTCGCGCTCCGAGATCGCCTCGGTGGTCCCGGAGACGCTGGAGCTGGTCGGTCTGGAGGGCAAGGGGGACCGGATGCCCGACGAGCTGTCCGGCGGTGAGCAGCAGCGGGTCGCGATCGCTCGTGCGTTCGTCAACCGGCCGATGATCCTGATCGCCGACGAGCCCACCGGAAACCTCGACCCCACCAGCTCGGTCGGCATCATGAAGCTGCTGGACCGGATCAACCGCACCGGGACGACGGTGATGATGGCGACTCACGACGCCGGCATCGTCGACCAGATGCGCAAGCGCGTCATCGAGCTCAACGACGGCCGGGTGGTCCGAGACCAGGCCCAGGGCGTCTACGGCTTCCAGAACTGACCACTCGACCGCGAGAAACAGCGAAGAAGGCACTCACTCCAGATGCAGCTGCGTTACGTGTTCACCGAACTCGGTCAGGGTCTACGCCGCAACCTGTCGATGCACATCGCGGTCGTCCTGACCCTGTTCGTCTCGCTCACCCTGGTCGGCCTCGGCGTCCTGCTGAACCAGCAGGCGGACAAGGCGGCCGAGCACTGGGGCAACCAGCTCCAGATCACCGTCTGGCTCTGCAAGGACAACGACGACAACCCCGCCTGCACCGGTGAGGTGACCGACACCCAGAAGGCCGCGATCGACAAGGTCGTATCGGCCAACCCGGAGGTCGCGGGCTATCACACGGAGTCCAAGGAAGAGGCGTTCGCGAAGGTCAAGGAGCTGCTCGGGCCCGAGAAGTTCAGCGGCCCGAACCCCGCCGCGACGGCCGACGACATGCCCGAGTCAGTCTGGATCGAGCTCAAGGACCCGGAGGAGTACAAGGGCATCTCGAGCGCGGTGGTCGGCCTCGACGGGGTCTCCGGCATCCGCGACATGCGTGCGGTCCTCAAGCCGATCTACGGCTCGATCAACATGCTCCAGTGGGGGGCTCTCGGCACTGCCGCCTTCCTCGTCTTCGCCGCCCTGCTGCTGGTCGGCAACACGATCCGGCTGGCGGCGTTCGCCCGACGGCGGGAGATCGGCATCATGCGGCTGGTGGGCGCCTCGACGCTCTACATCGCGCTGCCGTTCCTCCTCGAGGCGCTGGTCACCGCGCTCATCGGCGTGGTGCTCGCGGCCGGCGCGCTGGGGGCGTTCATGTTCTTCGGCATCCACCAGCGCGCGGGGGACCAGCTGAAGTTCATGCCGTGGATCGGTCTGGACGAGTTCATGGTCGCTGCGGCCGCCGTCGCGGTCCTCGGACCACTGCTCACCTTGCTCCCGACCTTGGTGCTGACGCGCAAATACCTCAAGGTTTGATGCGCATTCCATAGCCCAATCTCAAGGTTCGCGGGGCAATACGGCGCAATACGGCTGAAATGCCAGAAAGCACCCTGCGGCCGGGATACCGTCGATTCGTTCACTTCCCCGAACAATCGAAGGCAGACCGTGCGCTCTTTTTCTCACGCCTCTCGCCGACGCCTCGTCGCCGCTGCTGCGGTGTGCACCATGGCGATCGGCACTGTGGCGATCCCGCTCGCGCATGCCAACGACGACCTCAAGAACAAGCAGAACGAGGTCAAGGGCCAGATCAAGTCCGCCAGCCACGATCTCGACGAGTCGAGCTCCCGGCTGCGCAAGACCAGTGCGCGCCTCGAGCGGGCCCAGGCGAAGTACGACGACGCGAAGGCCGAGCTGGCCGTGGCCCGGCGCAAGCTGAGCGCCGCCCGCCTGCTCGACCAGCAGATGCAGCAGAAGCTGGACGTCGCCGAGGACCGCCTCGCGCGTGCTCAGGCCGACGTCCGCACGGGACAGTTCGCCCTCGACGGCCAGCGCCTCCGGGTCACCGACACGATCACCTCGATCTACGAGCAGGGCGACCCCGACCTGCTCGCGTTCGCCTCCCTGCTGGACGCCCAGACCACCGATGACCTCACCCGTCGCCTCGAGGCCCGCAACGTGATGGTGGGCCGCGAGACCCGGGCGTACGACGAGCTCCACGCCGCCGAGGTGCTGCTCCAGGTCCGCGAGAGCGAGGTCGACGCCGCGAGGGAGGACGTCGCCGAGCAGCGTGAAGCCGCCGCAGAGCGCCTGGTGACGATGAAGGGCCTCGAGACCGATGCCCAGAAGGCACGAGACAAGGTGCTCTCCCTGGTCCGCGACCGGCGCGACGCGCGCCAGGCCGCCAACCAGGCCAGGCGTGCCGACCTCGCCGAGCTCAAGGCGCTCAAGGCCAAGGAGGAGCAGATCCGCCTGGACATCCTGCGCGCCGCTGCCGCGGCCCGGGGTGGCTACCGCGGCCCGAGCAACGGCTTCCTGACCCGCCCCACCGGTGGTGCGATCACCTCGTCGTTCGGCTACCGCGAGCACCCGATCTACCACTACTGGGGCCTGCACGACGGAGTCGACATGGCTGCCGGCTGTGGCTCGCCGCTCGTCGCCTCGGCCGCGGGCACCGTGATCTCCCGCTACTTCTCCCCGGTCTGGGGCAACCGGCTCTACCTCAGCGTCGGCAACGTCAACGGCAAGAACGTCACCGTGATCTACAACCACCTGTCGAGCTACCGGGTCAGCAACGGCGCGAAGGTCGGCCGCGGCGAGGTCGTCGGCTACGCCGGCACCACGGGCTGGTCGACGGGCTGCCACCTGCACTTCACGGTGATGGTGAACGGCAAGCCGGTCGATCCCATGCGCTGGATGTGACCCGGTTCCCCCCAGCCTGAGACACTGACGTCATGGCGAGGGAGCAGGGGCGCAAGCTGATCGCGCAGAACAAGAAGGCGCGGCACGACTACCACATCGAGGACACCTTCGAGGCCGGACTGGTCCTCGTCGGCACCGAGGTGAAGTCGCTGCGGATGGGGCGCGCCTCGCTGGTCGACGGCTTCGTCGACATCGACGGGCACGAGGCCTGGCTCCACGGCGTGCACATCCCGGAGTACACCCAGGGCACCTGGACCAACCACTCCGCGCGGCGCAAGCGCAAGCTGCTCCTGAACCGGGTCGAGATCGACAAGATCGAGCGCCGGGTCAACGAGAAGGGGCTCACGATCGTCCCGCTCTCGCTGTACTTCCTCGACGGCCGGGCCAAGGTGGAGATCGCGCTGGCCAAGGGCAAGAAGTCCTGGGACAAGCGGGCAGCCCTGGCCGAGCGGCAGGCGAACCGCGAGACCGAGCAGGCGATCGGCCGCCGGGCCAAGGGCATGGACTGACCTCGTTGGCCCAGCTCGTGGACCAGCCTGCGGACCAGCCTGAGCAGCAGGAGCCCGTCACGGAGGTCGTCGACTTCTGGCAGGGGCTCGGCCTGCCCGGGCTCTTCGACGTGCACGTGCACTTCCTGCCCGAGCCGATCCAGCGCAAGGTGTGGGCGCAGTTCGACCAGGCGGGTCCCAAGATCGGTCGGGACTGGCCGATCCGTTACCGCGGCTCCTACGACGAGCGGGTCGAGCGGCTGCGGTCGTTCGGGGTCCGCCGGTTCTCGGCGCTGCCGTACGCGCACAAGCCCGGCATCGCGACGTACCTGAACGGCTGGGCCGCCTCCTTCGCCGCCGACGTGCCCGAGTGTCTGTGGTCGGCGACCTTCTACCCCGAGCCCGAGGCGCCCGCGTACGTCGCCGAGCTGATCGCGCAGGGCGTGGAGGTCTTCAAGCTGCACGTCCAGGTGGGGGAGTTCCACCTCGACGATCCCGCGCTGGACCCGGTCTGGGGTCTGCTCGAGGACGCGGGCACGCCGATCGTGATCCATGCCGGCTCCGGCCCGGTCGGCAACGAGTTCACCGGACCGGATCCGTTGCGCCGGGTGCTGGAGCGCTTTCCGCGGCTCTGTGTGGTCGTGGCGCACATGGGAGCCCCGGAGTACGCCGAGTTCCTGACGCTCGCCGAGACCTACGAGCGCACCCATCTCGACACCACGATGGTCTTCACGGACTTCTTCGACGTCGAGGCGCCGTATCCGAAGGAGCTCAGGCCGCGGCTGCTCGACCTGCAGCAGAAGGTGCTGCTCGGCAGCGACTTCCCGACCATCCCGTATCCCTATCTCCACCAGCTCGAAGGACTCGCTCGGCTCGACCTGGGCGACGACTGGCTGCGCGCGGTCTGCTGGGGCAACGGTGCCCGACTGTTCGGCTTCGTCGGCGCAATCGCGTAGACTGGTGGGACAACTCAAGAGGGGCTGATCGGTTTCGACTTGGGACGTTAGTTCCAGGAGAAGCGGGTCGAGGAGCCAGCGACATCTCGTTAACGATCGCTGGAAAAATAAAACTGCCAACTCTAATCGCAGTAACTTCGCTCTCGCTGCCTGAGCAGTGATCGAAGGGTCAGACCGGGCATCTGTCTCCGTCCCGGATCCTGGCCTCATCTAGGAGACTTGCTGATCAATTCCTGTCACGAGGATTGATCGGGACTTTTTCGTGACTGGGCCTGTCGGCGACGTGTCTGTGCGAGCGCCGGGGCCGAGAAAAGCGATCAATACAGACTGCACCCGGAGAAGACCTGGTTCGACGCTCGAGGACGCGGGTTCGATTCCCGCCAGCTCCACGCAGGGGTCTCCGCAGAATAAGGCGAAGATCTTCGCAGAATTGCCGGTCCCGGCGGTGCCAGCCGCCGAGAGCCAGCCCTCTTGAACGACAGCCGTCCCGACTCGCGTCGGGGCGGCTTTCGTGTCTCTACTGGGAACCGTCGGCGATGATGCCCAGGGTTCGCGGGGTGATCACCGGTGACCCGGAGGCCGCCCTCCGATCAGTCGGCTGCTACCGACCTGATGGCCGGCTGCAGCTAGAAGCTGCTGGGGACCTCGGCGGGCTCCGGGAGCCGGAGCCGCTCGTCCACCGCGAGCCCGGTCAGCTGCTCGATGCTCGGCAGCACGGACGCCGCTTCGCTCCACGCCATGCCCTCGACCTGTGCCGTGACCTCGGAGTACTGGCTGCGTCCTCGTGCGGAGAGGGGCGAGATGACCTGGACAGACCTGGTCCACTCGCCATCCGGTTCGCCGCGCAGGCGTGCGCCCTCGTGCACCACGATCGTGTACCCGTTCGACTCAGTCACCGAGCAGTCCTTCTCGATCTCGTAGGACGCCGACGAGCACCACTGCATGGACTCGGTGGGGACCGAGTCCCAGTAGGAGGTGACGTCGAAGTACTGCAGGTCGTCGACGGCGTACTTCTGCGTCCAGGTGAAGACGTTGGCCCAGTCGGGGGGCGTGCTGGCGACGGGTCGTCGACCACCCTGCGCGTCGACGTAGTGGTCGCCAAAGCCCTGCTCCACGAAGGTCGCCCGCGGCAAGGCCTCGGCCACAGCGGCGCGCACGCCGTCACCGTAGGACGCGTCCACGGGCGCCAGCGGCACCAGCGGCGCCGGCTCGCTGGTCGGGTCGGAAGCGACGGCGCCGGTGGAGCCGGTCGTCGCCGTCCCCCCTCCCCACAGGACCGCGGGAGCGACCACGGCCGCCACGAGCGCACCAGCACCCAGGGCGATCCCGCCCCAGCGACGTCGACGCAGGACCCGGCCTCGTTGCTTGTACCCCGAGATGTCTGGGTGGTCGGGCAGTCCGCTGTCCAAGCGATCCAGCTCGTCTACGAATCGATTGCTAGACATCACAGCTCCTCGGTGGTCATGACGGGGATCCTGAGCCGCTGCAGCGCCCGCGAGCACGTGCTCTTGACCGTGCCGACCGAGCAGTTCATCGCCCGGGCGACGTCCTGCTCCGAGTGGTCGAAGTAGTGACGCATCACCACCATCGTCCGCTCGCGCGGCGACAGGCTGGCCAGCCTCGCTGCCAGGTCGGCGCGATCGTCGACACGGCTGTCGGCGTCGAAGGACTCGACCTCCGGCACCTCGTCGACCACGTCGAACCTCAGCACCGCACGGCGACGCCACGTGTCGACGTACGCGTTGACCAGCGCTCGTCGGACGTAGGCAACCGCGTCGCCGCGGCGCACGTGCGTCCATCGGGCGTAGGTGCGCACCAGCACGGTCTGCAGCAGGTCCTCCGCGTCGGCGGTGTTGCCCGTCAACGCGAAAGCCGCCTGCCGCAACGATCGCCAAGCACTGCTGACGAATTCGTCGAACGAGGCGTCGTCCGGCTTGGCCACGGTCACTCCCAGATTCCCGGGGTCTGGTTGACCCCTTCACCCACTCACACGAGCGAGGCGCGCGCAAGGTTGAGTCGCGGTCGACTCACTCTGCTCGGTTGGCCGTGATCGCGAGGTTGGGTGCCACGTTCGGTTCATCACGGGATGCAGGTGAACCGGAGGTTCCCATGCTGAGTTCACCGTGGGAAGCACGGGTTGACCTGCATCCCGTGATGAACCAGCCGCGCCCTGATCGGCAGATGAGTGCACTTCCGTCGGAATGGGACCACGCAGTTGGAAGTGGTCCCGATCCGAGGGGTGCCAGATCGAAAACTAGGTAGGCAACCGGCCGCCCGATCTCGCAGAATGCCACCCGTGACCTGCGGGTTCACCAATGCATGAACATCCCACGCAGCATCTGCCGGTCGAGGTGGGGAGACCCGCCGAGATCCAGCCCTCTTGAACGCAAGTCGGCCCGACACACCGTGGGCCGGCTTTCGTGCCTTGTGCCGACCGACGACGATGGCGCGATTCATCCGGGTCCCCTTCACCTCAGGCGCCGGGCCACGCGACGGGTGGAGCCACCCTGGCGTCGGACCGGCCCGACCGCTCGAGAGCATCGGCGATGAACCCGGCCGACTTCAGCTCCTCGACGAAGTCCCAGAGGAACGCGATCGTCTCGGCGCTCCGGGAGCGGGTGGTGCCGACCGCTTGCCGGATCTCCATGAACGCCGGCTCGAGGACTCGGAAGCCGGGGTGTCCGGCGACGAAGTCGAGCACCGGCTGGCGGATGCCGGCACCCGCCTCGAGCTGCTGGTCGGCGAACACGGTGGTGCCCTCGTCGCCACGGACCAGCTCCGCGCGCTCCAGCTCGCGAGAGAGGAACAGGTCGTAGGCCGAGCCCTCCTTGACGCCCACCCGGACCCCGGTCCGATCGATGTCGGACGCCGAGTTCGTGGGTGACGAGTCAGGGACGACGTAGACGCCCTCGATCACGGCGTACGGCGCGGTGAAGGCAACCGAGGCCTCACGTGCCGGGTCCAGCGCCAGGAAGCAGATGTCTGCTCGGCCCTCGACCATCGTCTCGAAGGACTGGCGAGCGGCGCTGAAGCAGGTGAGCTCGACCGGGATGTCGAGTCGCGACCCGAGCTCGCGGGCGATGTCCACGGTGACGCCGCTGGGTCGCGCGGGGGATCCTTGGGCGAGCACCGGGTTGCCGAGGTTGATCGAGGCACGCAGGGTCCCGGTCGGGGCGAGGTCGGTGACGATGTCCATGCCCGCATGGTGCCAGCCGGAGGCTGGTCACCGATCCCGAGGACGATCGCATCGAGCTGTGGCAGCCTGCGTGACCTCAGTCGTCAGGCAGGAGCATGGTCCAGCGGAGCCGGTCGAGGCCGCGGTGGGCGTGGCTCTTCACCGTGCCCTCGCTGATCTGCAGCTCAGCCGCCGTCTCGGCGACCGACAGCTCGAGCCAGTAGCGGAGCACCACGACGCTGCGCTGAGGCCGGGGCAGCGACTGCAGTGCGGCGAGCCTGGGCGGCGACCGTGGTCCGGCTCCACTACAAGCTGCTGCCGACGTCCTGACCGTCGAGGTCGGTGTCTTCGTCTTCGTCGGCGTCGAGGGCCAGCAGTCGGCGGATCTCGTAGTGCCGCACCAGGAACGCCCGCTCGTCGTACTTCTTGCGGCGCAGCCAGCCGGTGACCTCCTCGTTGCACTTGCTGGCGTTGCACGAGCCGCAGGCCGGGGCGATGTTGTCGAGGGTGTACCGGCCGCCCCGGGAGAGGGCCAGCACGCAGTCGCGTTGCAGCGGCCGGTCGGTCGCGCCGCAGTACGCGCAGCCACCCCAGGCGGCCTGGAGTGCCGCCCACTGGGCATCGCTGAGGTCGTGCTCGACGTTGTCCATCCGGCGCTTGCGCCGACGGGCGTACCTCGCCTTGCGACCACCGGTGACTGCCACCTGCTCAGCGTAGGTGTGCTTATCCTGAGCCGGTGGACCTGGAGTTCAGTGGCGAGGTGTGGTTCTGGCGGGGGCCGTCGCCGTACCACTTCGTCACCGTGCCGCAGGACGAGAGCGCCGAGCTGCAGACCGCAGCCGCCGTGGTGACGTACGGCTGGGGGATGATCCCGGTCGAGGCGCGGATCGGGGCGACCACCTGGACGACCTCGTTGTTCCCGAAGGACGGCGGGTACGTCGTGCCCCTGAAGGACAAGGTCCGCGCTGCGGAGGGCCTCGACGTGGAGGACACCGTGACCGTGCGGCTCACCGTCGACATCTGAGGTCCACGCTCGGCCCCTACGCTGGGGCTCATGGCCACGGGGGTCCACCAGCTGAGCCGCGCGGACGCGCGCCGGATCGCGCTGCGTGCCCAGCTGCTCACCAAGGAGCGGCCGACCCACCTGGTCGACACGGTGCGGCAGCTCTCGATGCTCCAGCTCGAGCCCACCAGCGCGATCGCGCCGAGCGCCGAGCTGGTGGTGTGGAGCCGGCTCGGGTCGGCGTTCGATCCGCGCGAGCTGTGGGACGCGGTCGACGAGCAGCGGCTGATCGAGCTGCACCAGCGACTGCTCGTGCCGGAGGACATCGCGCTCTTCCGGGCCGAGATGGCCGTGTGGCCCGGAGCCGGCGAGCTCCGGGGCTGGCAGCGGCAGCAGCGCGAGTGGGTGCGGGCCAACAACGACTGCCGACGCGACATCCTCGAGCGGTTGCGTGCCGACGGGCCGCTGCCCAGCAGCGAGCTGCCCGACACCTGCGTGGTGCCTTGGGCCTCGTCCGGCTGGAACAACAACCGCAACCTCCGGATGATGCTCGACCGGCTCGTGGAGCGCGGAGAGGTCGCGGCCGCCGGCGGCACCGGCCGCGACCGACTGTGGGACCTGGCCTCCCGGATCTACCCCGACGACCCGGTGCCCGAGCTGGACGACGCCATCCGGCTGCAGGAGGAACGCCGGCTCCGCGCCCAGGGGATCGCCCGCGCCAAGACGACCAAGCTGCCCTTCGAGCCGGTGGACGTCGGTGATGTCGGCGAGCCGGCCGTCGTCGAGGGCGTGCGTGGCCAGTGGCGGGTGGACCCGGCTCAGCTGGGTCAGCCGTTCCGCGGCAGGGCGGCGCTGCTCTCGCCGTTCGACCGGCTCATCGCCGACCGCAAGCGGATGGACGAGATCTTCGAGTTCGACTACGTCCTCGAGATGTACAAGCCGGAGAACCAGCGCGTGTGGGGCTACTACGCCCTGCCGATCCTGTACGGCGACCGGCTGGTCGGGAAGCTCGACGCCAGGGCCGACCGCGACGAAGGGACGCTGCGGGTCGCGGCGATCCACGAGGACGCGCCGTTCAGCAAGACGGCGAGCGCGGCCGTGATGCGCGAGATCGTCGATCTCGCCCGCTGGCTGGACGTGGAGCTGGTCCTGCCGGACTGAGCCCCTCGAGTGTCCGGAGGCCCGGCTTCCGCGAGTCGCCGACGGGCGGCTCGACCACTATGCACAATGTCAGGCATGCATCTCGGGCGCTTCCTGGCAGTCACGACCCTCGCGAGCCTGCTCGCCTCCGGTCTGGGCGTCCCGGCGAGCGCTGCCGAGCCGGCCGCCACGACCCTCGTCCTGGCCGGTGCCCCCGGCCACGCGGACGAGGACACGACGCTCGGCATCGACCTGACCCAGGAGGACGGCACCCCGGTCGCGGCGGCCCTGGTCGAGGTCGAGCGTCGGGTCTCCGGCGACTGGACCGCCCTGGGACCCGTGACCACGGACGAGCAGGGGCACGCGTCCTTGGCCGCGCCGCTCGCCCGGCGCTCCGACGACAACGTCTTCCGCGCGTCGTACGCCGGCGACGAGCTCCACGCTCCCGCGGAGGCCGGCCCGGTCCCGGTGGCGCTGGTGCGGCGAGGAAGCAAGCTGGTCGTGCGAGGCCCCGGCTCGGTCGTCGACGAACAGACGGTGCCGGTCGTGGTCCGTTGGGTGGCCGGCAACGGCGCACCGGTAGCAGGAGCGGTGCGGCTCTACCGGAGCAACCGCAAGGGCTCCTGGCGTCTGGTCGAGCGACTCGGCACCGGTGCGGACGGGGAGGCGCGGATCACGGTCCGTCCCCGGGAGGACACGCGGTGGCGGGCCAGGGCCAGCAGGCTGGACTGGGTGGACGGCGACCGCAGCGGGGTCCACACGATCCGCAACCGACCGCCGGGGGTGCCGGTCGGCCTGCCGCGCGGGGCACCCCGCCCCCGGATCAAGCTCCCGGCCCAGCCGCACGCGGTGGGGGCCGGAGCCAACGCGGTCATCCGGCCGATCCCCGCGGGGGTGTGGCGCCAGATGACCGGCCGGAGCTGGCACTCCGGCTGCCCGGTCGGACGGGGCAGCCTGCGGTACCTGCGGATCAACTACTGGGACTACCAGGGCTACCGCCGCCGCGGTGAGCTGGTCGCGAACGCCGACGCGATCGGCCGGATGGCCGGTGCGCTGGAGACGATGTACCGGGAGAAGCTGCCGATCCGGGCGATGTACCGCGTGGACCGGTTCGGCTGGTCGGGGCGGCTCCAGGGTGCGAACGACTACAAGTCGATGTCCGCCGGCAACACCTCGGCGTTCAACTGCCGGCAGGTGGTCGGCCGACCCGGGGTGCGCTCACCGCACGCCTACGGCCGCTCCCTCGACCTGAACACCTGGGAGAACCCCTACCGCTCACCGCAGGGCATCGTGCCCAACACGTGGTGGCAGCCTCGCTCGCACCCCCGAGTCGCCTGGCGCTCCAGCTCCCACCGGGTGGTCCGGATCATGGCGGCGCACGGGCTGCGCTGGACCTACGGCAACGGGGACACCCAGCACTTCGACGCAGCCGGCGGGCACCGCCGCAACGAGCTGGACCGAGAAGCCTGCGGCGGAGTCTGCGAGTGACCACGACGCCGGGCATCGGCGGTTAGCCTGCGCGGATGACGACCGCCGAAGCCGACTGCGTCTTCTGCTCGATCATCGCGGGGGAGACCCCGGCGGCGGTCGTGCTGGCCGAGCGCGACTTCACGGCGTTCCTCGACCAGCGCCCGGTCTTCAAGGGCCACGTGCTGCTCGTGCCGCGCGCCCACGTCGAGACGCTCCCGGACCTGCCGGCCGACCTGCGCGACGGGTTCCTCGAGGCGGCCCAGCGGATCGCGGCGGCGATGGTGAGCGGGCTGGGGGCGCAGGGCAGCTTCGTGGCGATCAACAACACCGTCAGCCAGTCGGTCCCGCACCTGCACCTGCACATCGTGCCGCGCACCAAGGGTGACGGCCTGCGCGGCTTCTTCTGGCCACGGACGAAGTACGCCGACGAAGCCGAACGCGCGGCCTACGCCGACGACGTACGCCGGGCGATCGCCGCCGGCTGAGGCACCGGCGCGGGTGCCGGCGGGGTGGCGGCCACGGGCTCGGGCTGCAGCCGGGGCACCCCGGCGACGTGGTTGCCGGTGCCGAGCGCGGCGAGCCAGACCGCCAGTGCTCCGATCGCCGCGCCACCGACCGCGTCGACGGAGTAGTGCCAGCCGAGGTAGACGGTCGCGACGGTGGTGAGCCCGAGGTAGACCCACGCGGTGACCCGGATCCACCGGGCGAGGCCCAGCAGGCGGGCGAAGATCACCATGGTCACCACGATCCCGACGTGCAGGGACGCGAAGGCGGCGATCGGCTGGACCGCACCCGTGGCCCAGGGGTCCGCGAGCATGGAGGCCCGCCCGTCGATCATCGACTCCTGGATCGTCGCCACATAGGTCTGCGGCAACGCGTCGAACCGCTCGGGAGTCGCGTAGATCGGGCCCAGGGACGGCACCAGGAAGTACGTCGCCACGCCCAGCGCCCAGTCCAGGGTGAGCGCGGTGTAGTACCACGCGGCGACCGCCGTGCGGTGGGTCCAGACCAGCGCCACCGCCATCGTGAACGGGACGAGCACCAGCCAGGAGACGTAGACGACAGAGAGGACGTGCGCGGCCCAACCAGTGCCGAGCACCTGGTGCAGCACCGTCGCCGGGTCGTGCCCGAGCCACAGGGCCCGGTCGATGGCGTCGAGCGGCTGGTCCCAGTTGTGCCCGTTGACGAAGGGCACGTAGCTCTTGAGGTTGCGGAAGGTCGAGTTGCACACGTAGGTCACTGCGAAGGCAGCCAGCGCGAACCGCAGGTAGCCGCGTCCCCAGCGCTCGCGGAGAAGGGCGCCCGCGGTCGAGCCGATCGCTCGCGGCGTACGCCAGCTCCGGTAGGCGGTGCGCGGAACGACGTCGGCCGCGATCGCCAGGACGATGATCAGCGGGATCTGCAGCCACGACGGCCCGGCGACACCGTCGGGGTCGCGGACCGGCAGGTGCTGGGCCCAGGCGACCCACCCGGTGGCGACGGCCATCAGCAGGACGACGAGTGCCGCGAAGCGGAAGTCTGGCCTGGCCACGCCCGCAGACTATCCACTCGGCGGCCCGGGCCGGGGAGCCGGCCGCTCCGGACCGGTTCTAGAGTGGCCCCGATCGCCAGACGAGGCGGGGGACACCCCGCGCAGATGAGGAGACGAGATCATGGGTCGCTTTGACGGACGTGTCGCTGTGGTCACCGGCGCAGCCCGGGGTATCGGGTACGCCACCGCCACCCGCTTCGCGGACGAGGGAGCCACCGTCGCGCTGCTCGACCTCGACGAGAGCGCCGCCGCGGACGCCGCCGGCAAGCTGGCCACCTCGTGCATCGGGATCGGCTGCGACGTCAGCGACAGCGCTGCCGTCGACGCCGCGATGGCCCGGGTCGTCGACGAGCTCGGTGGGGTCCACATTCTGGTGAACAACGCCGGCATCACCCGCGACAACCTGCTGTTCAAGATGACCGAGCTCGACTGGGACCTGGTCATGAACGTCCACCTCAAGGGCGCGTTCCTGATGACCAAGGCGGCCCAGAAGCACTTCGTCGAGCAGAAGTACGGCAAGATCGTGAACCTGTCGAGCACCTCGGCGCTCGGCAACCGCGGCCAGGCCAACTACTCGGCCGCCAAGATGGGGATCCAGGGGTTCACCCGCACGCTGGGCCTCGAGCTGGGGCCGTTCGGCGTCAACGTCAACGCGGTCGCCCCGGGCTTCATCGCCTCCGACATGACCGACGCCACCGCTGCACGCCTGAACATGAGCGTCGAGGAGTTCCGCGCCATGCGGGCCGAGGCCAACCCCGTACGCCGGGTCGGCTTCCCCGAGGACATCGCGGCGGCCGCGGCGTTCCTCTGCAGCGACGAGGCGTCGTTCATCACCGGTCAGACGCTGTACGTCGACGGTGGCGCGACTCTCACCTGAGGTCTCGCGCCGCGCGGGCGAGCCTGCGCGGCACTGCTTTCCCCCACCTGCACACTGGACCCCTTCAGAACCCCTCCGATCGGAGCATCACGTGCGTCGCCTTCCCCTGTCCGTCGCCGCCCTCGTCTCGGTGAGCCTCCTGCTCGTCGGCTGCAGCAGCGACGAGGAGCCCTCGAAGGAGGCTGCCACGCCCGGCCAGGCGATCGCGTCCGGCACCACGCTGGACGCCACCTGGCCGCTCACCGGCCTGGCCGCCACCGGCTCGGAGAGCGCCGCCCAGCGCCACCCCGTGCTGGTGACCAAGATGGACAACACCTCGTCGAGCGCACCCCAGATCGGCCTGGGCCAGGCCGACCTGGTCGTCGAGGAGCTGGTCGAGGGCGGGTTGACCCGGCTCGCGGCGTTCTACTACTCGGAGATCCCCAAGAAGGTCGGACCGGTGCGGTCGATGCGGGCCAGCGACATCGGGATCGTCTCCCCGGTCGACGCCTCCGTGGTCACCAGCGGCGCCGCGGCCGGGACGATCGCGCGGATCAAGGGCGCTGACATCCCGTTCTTCCAGGAAGGTGCCAAGGGCATCTACCGGGACACCTCCCGGAGCGCGCCGTACAACGTCTTCGCGGACCTGACCGGTGTGGCGACGGCCGCCAAGCAGCCCGAGGCCCGCCCGGACGACTACCTGCCCTGGGGCGAGGAGTCCGACCTGCCGAAGGGCAGGAAGGCGACCACCGTGGCAGCCGGCTTCTCCGGCGGGCACACCACGAACTGGACCTTCGGCAACGGCGGCTACGTCAACGAGAACACCTACGCCGCGGACGGCGACGAGTTCCCCGCGGACTCCGTTCTGGTGCTGCGCGTGCAGATCGGCGACGCCGGCTACAAGGACCCGGCCGGCAACTTCGTCCCCGAGACCAAGTTCACCGGCACCGGCGAGGCGATGCTCTTCCACGGCGGCCGGATGATCAAGGGCACCTGGGAGAAGAAGGAGCTGGGCTCGGCGCTCAGCCTCTCGACCAAGGCCGGGAAGCTGCAGGTGCCGGCCGGCCACGTCTGGATCGAGCTGGTCCCCGCGGCCGACGGCAACGTCACCTTCAAGAAGTAGTCGGCTCCGGCGGGCTCGACGGCGGGGCGACGCCGGCGTCGAGCAACGCCTGGAAGCCGGCGAGGATGAAGCCGATCGCGGTCTCGACGCGCTCCGCCGCCGCCACCGGGTCGGACGAGCTGGAGACCGACTCACCGGTGAAGGACATCGCGCCGTAGAAGATCCGGGCGAAGGTCTGCGCCATCTCCTCGTCGAGCTCCCACTTGCCGGCGTTGAGCACCGCGCGGACGATGTCGAGGACGAGCGTGAACGCCGAGCGCGCCTCCAGCTCCCGGTAGCGCTCGTAGCCGAGCACCGAGGGCCCTTCCTGGATCACGATCCGGCGGTACGCCGGCTCCTGCACCACGGCGAGGAAGGCACGCAGCCCGGCACGGGCCTTCTCCCACGCGTCGTCCTGGCCCTTGAGCGACTTCTGGATCGTCTTCGACGCGTCGGTCTCCACCCGGTCGAAGACCGCCTCGAAGAGCGCCTGCTTGCCGCTGAAGTGGTGGTAGAGCGCGCCCTTGGTGACCCGGGCGCCGGCAACGATCGCGTCCAGCGAGGTGGAGGCGTAGCCGTCGCGGGTGAACAGCTCCTCGGCCACGTCGACCAGAGCCCGCTTCGTGGAGGCGGAGTACTGCTGACGGCGGCTGGCGCCGGGGACGTGGGGGACCAGCGGCCTGAGCCGGGACACCGAGGGTTTCGCCATTCGCGCAGTCTAGGACCGAGCCCGGGGCGGGGTGAGCCGGATCACGACCCGCGACGGTTTGCATACCGTCGGTATGGGCACATACTCTCAGTACGTACCTACGGTATGTGAGTGCATGAACCAAGGAGCTGACCATGACCTGGAAGTCCTTCCACCACCGCGGGGAAGTCCTCCGCACGGTGATCACCACAGCCGATGTCCGCCGGGACGGGACCCTTCCCCTGGACGTCGAAGGCGTGGCCGAGACCTTCGGTGACGCGCTGACCCTGCTCGGCGCGCTGCAGCTGCGCTGGCACACCCGGCTCGCCGGCCACATCGAGCGCGAGCTGATGAACCAGCCGCTCGACCTCGAGCAGGCCGTCGTCCGAGCCTGGCAGGCCACCGCGCAGGAGCTGCCCGGCATCCGCGCGATCGTCGACCGGCACCGCGCTGAGCCCCTCGACGACGAGATGGCCGGGGCGATGACGAGATCGACGGCCAAGGAGCGGACCCTGCTGGCCGTGATGGCCGGCCAGAGCAGCGTCGAGGACCACGCCGCTGTGACGGCCGGTGAGCGCATCGAGCGCGTGGCCCGCACGACGTTCCGCCCGGAACCGACTGCCACGGAGCCCGAGTCCCACGGCCTCGTCGACCGGATCAAGGCGGCGCTCGCCGCCTGATCCCGCAGCCGCCCCCGGGCGGCCCCGGACCAGACAGCCCCGGCGCCGACGCGCCTCCCGTGCGGCCTCCCACCGCGACCCGAGCGTCGGCCCGGGGCTGTCTTCCCATTCGACGCGGGTGGGCGATGATGGGCGCATGGTGGACGCGCATGCAGGGATGCTGCTGGTGGCGACACCGGCACTGCTGGACCCGAACTTCGCGGACACCGTGATCCTGCTGCTCGACGTCGACGAGGACGGCGCGCTCGGGGTGGTGCTCAACCGCCCCAGCGCGATCGCGGTCGGCGACGTGCTCGCCGACTGGCGCGGCGTGGTCACCGAGCCCGAGGTGCTCTTCCACGGTGGGCCGGTGAGCGCCGACGGTGCGCTCGCGGTCGGGCTGCTGCGCGACCGCGACGACGTCCCGGTCGGCTTTCGCGAGGTGTCTGGACAGCTGGGCCTGGGCCTGGTCGACCTCGACACGCCGGTGGAGCTGCTCGACGGGGGATTGGCGGGCGTGCGGATCTTCGCCGGGTACGCCGGCTGGGGCGCCGACCAGCTCGCCGGTGAGATCGAGGAGGGCAGCTGGTACGTCGTGCCGGGGGAGGCGCCCGACGTCTTCCGCGGGGATCCCACGGAGCTGTGGCGAGACGTGATGCGGCGCCAGCCCGGCAACCTCGCGTGGCATTCCACACGCCCCGTCGATCCCGATCTGAACTGATCGGTGAACTACAGTGGGTGCCCGTGACCACCATCGGATTTTCGACAGACACCGACGTCCGCGAGGACCGTCGTACCGTCCCGACCGATGACGGGGACCACGAGCGCTTCTCCCACTTCGTGGACAAGCACAAGCTGACCGAGGCCATGGTCATGGGCTCGTCGGTGGTGGCCCTGTGCGGCAAGGTCTGGGTGCCCAGCCGGGCCCCCGAGAAGTACCCCGTCTGCCCGGAGTGCAAGGAGATCTGGGAGACCATGAAGCCCGGTGGGGACGGGGACTCCGACGCGTGACGGGACGGCCTGACGCCGCCCCCCTCTCGACAGCACTGCCGCCGGCCTGGCCGGAGCGTGCCGCTTGGGGCACGGCCCCTTCGCTGCGAGCGTGGCAGACGGCGGCGATGGAGGACTACTTCGCCCGCACGCCTCGCGACTACCTCGCCGTGGCCACGCCCGGCGCGGGCAAGACCACGTTCGCCCTGTCGGTGGCGGCCGAGCTGCTCAGCCGGCGACTGATCGACCGGATCACGATCGTGGCCCCCACCGAGCACCTCAAGCTCCAGTGGGCCGAGGCCGCGGCCAAGGCGGGCATCCCGATCGACCCGGCGTACTCCGCCGGCAAGGGGCGTACCTCCCAGGACTTCGTGGGCATCGCGGTCACCTACGCCGGGGTCGCGGTCAACCCGCTGGCGATGCGGATCCGCACCGAACGGTTCAAGACCCTGGTGATCCTCGACGAGGTGCACCACGCCGGAGACGCGCTGTCCTGGGGCGAAGGCGTGCGCGAGGCGTTCGACCCGGCGGCGCGCCGGCTGGCGTTGACCGGCACGCCGTTCCGCTCCGACGTGAACCCGATCCCGTTCGTCACCTACGCGCCCGGCGACGACGGCATCCCGCGCTCCGCGGCGGACTTCACCTACGGCTACGCGCACGCGCTGGCCGACCACGTCGTGCGGCCGGTGCTGTTCATGGCCTACTCCGGGGAGATGCAGTGGCGCACCCGCGCCGGGGACGAGATCGTCGCCCGGCTGGGCGAGCCGTTGACCAAGGACCTCACCGCCCAGGCGCTGCGTACGGCGCTGGACCCGGCCGGCTCGTGGATCCCGTCGGTGCTCGCGGCCGCCGACCGGCGGCTCTCGGAGGTACGACGCCACGTACCCGACGCCGGCGGCCTGGTGATCGCGACCGACCAGGACTCCGCTCGCGCCTACGCCAAGACCCTGCGCCAGATCACCGGCGAGCCGGCGGTCGTGGTGCTCTCCGACGAGAAGGCCGCCTCGAAGAAGATCACCGAGTTCACCGACAGCGACCGTCGCTGGATGGTCGCGGTCCGGATGGTCTCGGAGGGCGTCGACGTGCCCCGGCTGGCCGTGGGCGTCTACGCCACCAGCACCTCCACCCCGCTCTTCTTCGCCCAGGCGATCGGCCGCTTCGTGCGCGCCCGGGGCCGGGGCGAGACGGCCTCGGTCTTCCTGCCCTCGGTGCCCAAGCTGCTGGGCTTCGCCTCCGAGATGGAGGTCGAGCGCGACCACGTGCTGGGGCGCAGGATCACCGACGAGGACGACATCTTCGCCGCCGAGCAGGACCTGCTGAACGAGGCCAACGCCGGTGAGTCGGCGTCGGGCGAGGAGGCGCTGCTGCCCTTCGAGGCGCTCGGCTCCGAGGCGCGCTTCGACCGGGTGCTCTTCGACGGCGGCGAGTTCGGGCACGCGGGCGAGGTGCACGTCGGCTCGGAGGAGGAGATGGACTTCCTCGGCATCCCGGGGCTCCTCGAGCCGGCCCAGATGCGCGAGCTGCTGCAGCAGCGGCAGACCGACCGGGCCCGCAAGCAGAAGGCCAGCGCCCCGGAGGCGGACTCCGTCGCGGAGGTCTCCACCCACGAGCAGCTGGCGATCCTGCGTCGCGAGCTCAACGGTCTGGTGGCCGCGTGGAACCACCGCACCGGGCAGCCGCACGGCATCACCCACGCCGCGCTGCGCAAGGAGTGCGGCGGTCCCGCGGCTGCGGTGTCGAGTGCGGAGCAGCTCCAGGAGCGGATCGACCGGATCCGTGAGTGGGCGGCGCGCAAGACCTCCTGAGCCGGGGCCGCTCGGGCCCTAGACTCGGCGCATGCCCGCCGAGACCTCCCAGACCCTGGACCGCGGGCTGCGGGTGCTCGACGCGCTCACCGCCGCGCCCGGTGGACTCACGGTGACCGAGCTCGCCGAGCGGCTCGAGGTCAACCGCACGGTGGTCTACCGGCTGGTCAGCACGCTCGAGCTCCATGCGCTGATCCGCAAGGACTCACGGGGACGGCTGCACGTCGGGCTGGGTGTGCTGCGACTGGCCTCGGCGGTGCAGCCGGTGCTCCGCGACCTGGCCATGCCGGTGCTGCGCCGGCTCGCCGAGTCGGTCGGGTGCACGGCACACCTCACGATCGCCGACGGGGACGAGGCGCTGGCGCTGGCCGTCGTCGAGCCGTCGTGGACCGACTTCCATGTCGCCTACCGGGTCGGGTCGCGGCACTCGTTGCGCCAGGGGGCTGCCGGCAAGGCGATCCTGCTCGGTCGCGACGCGTCGTCCCCGGCGTACTCGATGACCGCGGGGGAGCTCCAGGCAGGTGCCCGGGGGCTGGCGGCGCCGGTGCGGGGTGTCGAGGGGCTGGAGGCGAGCGTCGGCATCGTCACCCTGGGTGACCTCGACGCGGATGTTCTCGGCCCGTTGGTGGTCGCTGCGGCGGACGAAGTCGCGGCCCGGCTGCTCTGAGCCGGTGGTGACCCGCTTCATCCAGTTGACGCTTGATCAAGCAGATGCTTGAGTACCGGTATGACCAGCACGATCGCGGACCCGCAGCTCGACTCCCTGTTCACGGCGCTCGGCGACAGCACCCGGCGAGACATCGTGGCGCGACTGAGCGCGGGCGAGGCGACCGTCAAGGAGCTGGCCGAGCCGTACGCCATGAGCATGCAGGCGGTCTCTCAGCACATCCGGGTGCTCGAACGCTCTGGGCTGATCAGTCAGGGCAGGCATCGGCAGACCCGGCCCTGCCGGCTCGAGCCCGCGGCGCTCGAGGTTGCCCTCTCCTGGATCGAGGAGAGCCGGCGCACGTGGTCGGACCGGATGGACCGGTTGGAGACCCACCTCACCCGCCTGCAGGAAGGTGAGAGCCAGTGACTGGCGACGAGCTCGTCCACCGGCGGGTCGTCCGCGCGCCGCGCGCGCTGGTGTGGCGGTGCCTCACCGAGCCCACCGAGCTTGCGATGTTCTGGGGTCCACGGGGGATGGACACACCCCTCGACGGCATCGTCGTGGAGCTCCACCCGGGTGGCCGGTTCGAGACCCTCATGCACGGCGAGCACGGCAGCCACCGGATGGTCGCCACCTTCACGGAGGTCGTCCCTCCGGAACGGCTCGCCTGGGTCGAGCCGGCGACCGGTATGCACACCACCGGGAGCCTGACGGACCTCGGCGACGGCAGTACCGAGATCGTGATCCGCCAGCGGAACGTCCCCGAGCCGATGCGCCTGCCCGAGGCTCGGGCCGGATTTCTCAGCTCCCTCGACAAGCTCGAGGAACACCTCGTCCACCTCATGGAAGGAGACCGATCGTGACCGACGTCCAGTCCTGGGTGGCCTCGACCTACACCGGGCTCGCGGAGCTCCTCGGCGGCTCGGCCAGCGACAGCTGGGACGCCCCGTCCCTGTGCGAGAAGTGGCTGGTCCGCCACGTGGTCGCGCACGTGACGATGCCGGTACGGCTGACCCCCGCGCAGTTCGGAGCCGAGATGGAGGCGGCTCGCGGCGACTTCACCGTGCTCTCCGACACCGTCGCGACGCGGGACGCCGCGCTGCCCGTCGCCGACCTGCTCGACCAGCTCTGCGCACCGGCCCTGCACGCGTGGCAGCCGCCCGGCGGCGGCCCAGCCGGGGCGCTGAACCATGCCGTCATCCACTCCCTGGACGTGACGATCGCGCTCGACCGGCCAGCGGTCACACCCGCAGCGGCTGAAGCCGCTGTGCTCGACCAGCTCACCGCCGCCGAGGGCGCCGTGTTCGGGATCGACCTGACCGACGTCCGGCTCGAGGCCACGGACACCGACTGGAGCTGGGGGCGAGGGCAGCTGGTTCGCGCCGACACCGGACGTCTGGTGGCTCTCCTGAGCGGCCGGACGCTGCCCGACGGTCGGACGCTTCGGGGCGTCTGAAGGCCGCCTCCTGACTGCGTCAGGAGGTCAGGAGGTCAGGAGCTCGGGTTGTCGGCGCGGGCGAGGGGCACGACGCGGTAGGGCACCTGCGTGGCCAGCGCGATCACCGTCGAGCTGCGCACGATCGCCGGGTTCTGGAGGACCAGGTCGATCACCCGCTGGAGGTCGGTGTTGGAGCGGGCCACGACGCGGGCCCACATGTCGCCGGCGCCGGTGATCGTGTGCACCTCCAGGACCTCGGGGATGCAGGCCAGGTGGGCGCCGACCGCGTCGTGTCCGCCGGTGGTGTCCTGGCGGATCTCCAGGGTGAGGAAGGCGGTCACGGGGTAGCCGAGCGCCTCGGGGGAGAGGTCCGGACCCCACCCGGTGATCACGCCGCGTGCGGTCAGCTTCTCCAGGCGGGCCTGGACCGTGCCGCGGGCAACGCCGAGCCGGCGCGACGCCTCGAGGACCCCGAGCCGGGCGTCCTGCGCGAAGAGCTCGATCAATCTGCCGTCGAGATCGTCCATGATCACGCACTTCCTGTACACGTTGTCCAGTGTCTCGGCCTACTGTTGCACAGGATGACCTTTCTCGGCAGGCTGCAGCCATGACTGTGACCTCTGGGACCCAGCACACTCCGACCACCGGCGGCGGCCTGACCGCCGACGAGCTCAAGGCCGACCTGACCGTGGAGCAGCTCAAGCAGCTGGTCGGTCTCGTCGAGTACGACGCCTCCTCCGACGTCTTCCCGGTGACCGCGATGGACGCCGTCGGCTTCGTCGTCGGCAACGCCACGCAGACCGCGAACTTCTACCAGCTCGCGCTCGGCATGGAGCTGGAGGCCTACCGCGGCCCCGAGACCGGCACCCGCGACTCCAAGTCGTACGTGCTGCGCTCCGGCAGCGCCCGGTTCGTCTTCACTGGCGGCGTCACCCCGGACAGCCCGGTGCTCGAGCACCACCGCAAGCACGGCGACGGCGTCGTCGACCTGGCCCTCGAGGTGCCGGACGTCGACCGCTGCATCGAGCACGCCCGCTCGGTCGGTGCCACGGTGCTGGTCGAGCCGCACGACGTCACCGACGAGCACGGCACCGTCCGGATGGCGGCGATCGCGACGTACGGCGAGACCCGGCACACGCTGGTCGACCGCTCGCAGTACGACGGTCCCTACCTGCCCGGCTACGAGGCCCGCAGCACCACGGTGACCCGCCGCGAGGGCCACCCCAAGCGGCTCTTCCAGGCGATCGACCACTGCGTGGGCAACGTCGAGATCGGCCACATGGACGAGTGGGTGACCTTCTACAACAAGGTCATGGGCTTCACGAACATGGCGGAGTTCATCGGCGACGACATCGCCACCGACTACTCGGCTTTGATGTCGAAGGTCGTGGCCAGCGGCAACCACCGGGTGAAGTTCCCGCTCAACGAGCCGGCGATCGCGAAGAAGAAGTCGCAGATCGACGAGTACCTCGAGTTCTACGACGGCGCCGGCTGCCAGCACATCGCCCTCGCGACCAACGACATCCTGCGCTCGGTCGACATCCTGCGCGACAACGGCATCCAGTTCCTCGACACCCCGGACTCCTACTACGACGACCCGGAGCTGCGCGCCCGGATCGGTGAGGTGCGGGTGCCGATCGAGGAGCTGAAGAAGCGCAAGATCCTGGTCGACCGTGACGAGGACGGCTACCTGCTGCAGATCTTCACCAAGCCGATGGGCGACCGCCCCACGGTCTTCTACGAGTTCATCGAGCGGCACGGCTCGCTGGGCTTCGGCAAGGGCAACTTCAAGGCGCTCTTCGAGGCGATCGAGCGCGAGCAGGACGCCCGCGGAAACCTCTGACGGGGAACTTCACGCCGGGTCGGTGGGGCTGGTCGGTGGGGTGGCATGCGGCATGATGCCCGCGTGGCCACCTACATCGGGTTCCTGCGGGCGATCAACCTCGGGGCGAAGCGCAAGTTCCCCAAGGACGAGGTCGTGGCGGCGGTCGAGCGGGCCGGGTGCACCGACGTCGCCACCCACCTGAACACCGGCAACGTGCGCTTCGACTCGCGGCTGCGCTCCCGGGCCAAGGTGGAGTGAGCAGGACGCGCGCGGCAACCTCTGACCTCGGACCCCTGACCTGCTGAACTCCCGCAGACCCGCCCGGCGGTCGAGAAGTCTCGCTAGTGTCGATGGCCTCTCAGCAGGCGGTCTCGGGGCGTTCCCCTGAGCGTCTCGCGCGCCGCCGGATTTGGAGCGCGTGATGAAGCAAGCCTCAGAGACCCAGTCAGAACGGCGGGGGTCGTCGCGACGACATCTCAACTACGCCAATGTCGCGGCGACGCTGGCGTTGGTGGTGGCGATGAGCGGGACCGCCTACGCGGCCGGGACCGTCCGCAGCAGCGACATCGTCAACGGGCAGGTGAAGACCGCGGACCTCGGCAAGAACGCGGTCACGACGAAGAAGATCAAGAAGAACGCCGTCAACAGAAGCCGGATCAAGAACAACTCGATCACCGGCGCCAAGATCAAGGACGGGACCGTCGGGGCCGGTGACCTGAGCGCCGCCGCGTTCTCGCACTTCCTGGTGAGTGACTACGACAGCACGGACACGAACGTTGCCCTCAACTCCGGGGCAGCGGTCACGGCGGTGCTGTCGGTCGAGTTGACCACCCAGGTCGAGAGCCACCTGATGGTGACGTCCAACGCCGAGATCGATGCCGACGGGGGCAACAACGACGATGCCTTCTGCTATCTCAACAAGGGTTCGGGGGCGGGCAGCGACGACGTGTCGGAGCGCGTGACCGTCGACATTCCCGCCACCAACCTGGCCAGGGGCAACATCGCCAACCACGGCAATCTGGTCGCTCCTGCCGGCACGCACACCATCACGCTGTTCTGCGGCGTGAACGTGCCCGGGCAGACGATCGCGTTCGACTCCGGCGACATGTGGGCGATCGCGGTGCCGATCGATGCCGACAGTCCTCCCGGGCCGCCGGCGCTGACCAAGTCCGAGGCGCGGGCACAGGCACCACGAGGGGTCGAGGGCAACTGATCCAGGACGGGCACCCGCGGCGCGGGTGCCCGTCGGTGCGTTGCGGCATGATCGGCGCCATGGCGACCTACATCGCGTTCCTGCGCGCGATCAACCTCGGGGCCAACCGCAAGTTCCCCAAGGACGACGTCAGGGCTGCCGTGGAGCGGGCCGGCTTCGCCGAGGTCGAGACCCACCTCAACACCGGCAACGTCCGGTTCTCCACGACCCTGCGCTCCCGGCCGAAGATCACCGCTGCCCTCGAGGCCGCCTTTCTCGAGGACCGAGGCTTCGAGGTGCCGACGATCGTCTTCACCCCGGCTGAGCTCGGTGAGATCGCCGCCGAGGCCGAGAAGCTCGCCGCCGGGCGCCGCGGCCAGCAGTACGTCTCGCTGCTCGCCGACGTCCCGAGCCCCGGCGACATCGAGAAGCTCGAGCAACGCAGCACCGCTGACGAACAGGCCCGGGTGGTGGGCCGAGCGGTCCACCTGCTGCTGGGGGAGAACTACCACCAGGCCAGGCTGACCAACGCGGTGGTCGAGCGACACCTCGGTGTCGCGACGAACCGCAACCTCACCGTGATCCGCACCCTCGTCGAGAAGTGGGGCTGAGTCGCACTCAGGGCTTGCAGACCCTTGACGACCCGGTGGGGGAGGCGGGTAGAACTGTTCCGGCACACTCGGCTGCCACCACCGTCGACGACTCGGGATGATCGATGACCTCTGCTGACCCCACGCCCACCACTCCTGCCCCTGCTGTGCCCACCACCGGGACCACGACAGGTTCGGCCACCTCGCGACGGAGCCTGCTGGTCGGCGGCGCGGCGCTCGCCGCCGCCGGCTACACCGCCCACCCGGCGTACGCCGCCACTCGCACCGACGCAGCCCTGGCTCGCGGACGCAAGCGCCGGATCCGGCTCTCCGTCCTCGGGACGACGGACCTGCACGGCAACGTCTTCAACTGGGACTACTTCAAGGACCGGGAGTTCGACAACAGCGCGCACGACGACATCGGGGTCGCCAAGGTCGCCAGCCTGATGCGTGCGGTGCGCCATGACCGCCGTGGCGAGCCGATCCTGACCCTCGATGCGGGGGACACCATCCAGGGCACGCCGCTGGCCTACTACTACGCCAAGATCGACCCGATCACCGATGGCGCCATCCACCCGATGGCCCGCGCGATGAACCTGATGCACTACGACGCCGCGGCGCTCGGCAACCACGAGTTCAACTACGGCATCGACACGCTGCGCGCCTTCGAGTCGCAACTCAACTTCCCGCTGCTGGGGGCCAATGCCGTCGACGCGAAGACCAAGCGGCCGGTGTTCCCGCCGTACACCATCCGGAAGTTCAAGGTCGGGCACGGCCGCACCCTGAAGGTCGGCATCCTCGGGCTCACCAACCCCGGCATCGCCATCTGGGACAAGGCCCACGTGGAGGGCCGGATGGAGTTCCCGGGGCTGGTCGAGCAGGCCAAGATCTTCGTCCCCCGGCTCAAGCGCAAAGGGTGTGACCTGGTCATCGTGTCGGCCCACTCCGGAGCCGACACCTCGTCGTCCTACGGCGATGCCCTGCCCTACCCCGAGAACGCCGCCTCGCTCCTCGCCGAGCAGGTGCCCCACATCGACGCGATCCTGGTCGGTCACGCGCACAAGGAGATCCCGCAGCGCTTCGTCCGCAACAAGCGCACCGGCCAGCAGGTGCTCCTCTGCGAGCCGGCGTACTGGGGGATGCGGCTGGCCGTGATGGACTTCGTGGTCCAGCAGGTCTACGGACGGGCGGGCAAGCAGAAGTGGGTGCTGGTCGCCACCGGTGCTCAGCTGCTCAACGCCAACACCGTGGCCGAGGACAAGCGGGTGGCGGCAGCGGTCCGCTCCCAGCACGACCACGTGATCAGCTACGTCAACTCGGTCATCGGGACCTCTGCCGCTGAGCTCTCCGCGGCTCGGGCGGTCGTCGAGGACGTGCCGATCATTGACTTCGTCAACTTCGTCCAGGCCGGGGCCGTCAAGGCCGACCTCAGCGGTGCCGATGCCGCGCTCCCGGTGATCTCGATCGCCGCACCCTTCAACCGGCAGGCGTCGTTCCCGGCGGGACAGGTGACCGTGCGGGACGTCGCAGGGCTCTACATCTACGACAACACGCTGCTGGGGGTGAAGGTCTCCGGCAAGGACGTCCGCGACTACCTCGAGTTCAGTGCCCGCTACTTCAAGCCCGTGCACACCACCGACCCGGTGCCGATGGACCAGGTCACCAACGCCGCCACCCCGCAGGCGCCGAGCGGCACGCCCGACTACAACTTCGACTCGGTCGCGGGACTCGACGCGCCGCTGCGCTACGACATCGACCTGGCCCAGCCCGTGGGCTCACGGATCACCGCGCTGACCTACGACGGGGTGCCGGTCGCCGATGACCAGCAGTTCGTGATGGCGGTCAACAACTACCGGCAGTCCGGGGGCGGTGGTTTTCCGGCCGTCTCCACGGCTCCGGTGGTCTACAACCGCCAGAACGAGATCCGCCAGCTGCTCATCGACTGGGTCACTGAGAACGGCGAGATCGACCCGGCAGACTTCGCCTCCTCCGACTGGCGTCTGGTGACCGACGGGCAGCCCGTCACGGTGGTCTGAGCCTCACTCCCCGCGGAAGTCCGGACGACGACGCTCGCCGAAGGCACGCATGCCTTCGGCGGCGTCGTCGGTCTGCAGCAGCAGGGTCTGGCCGGTGCGCTCGCGTTGGAGGGCGGCTTCCAGCTCGGTCAGGGTGGCTGCGTTGATCGCCTTCTTGGTCGCCGCGAACGCCAGCGGTGGGCCGCCGGCCAACCTGCGCGCCAGCGTCCGGACCAGCCTCGGCGACCTCCCCGTCGCTCGCCACGTGCGTGACCAGCCCGGCGTCGTACGCCTCGTGAGCGGTGAGGGGTTCGGCCAGCAGCGCCATCCGCATGGCTCGCGCCCGCCCGATCGAGGCCGCGACGATGGCGGTGGCTCCGCCGTCGGGCATCAGGCCGATCCGGGCGAAGGCCAGCAGGAAGCCGGCCGACTCTCCGGCGACCACCAGGTCGCAGGCCACGGCGATCGAGCAGCCGACCCCGGCCGCGATGCCGTTGACGGCGCCCAGCACCGGCTTGTCCAGCGAGGTGACGGCGCGGATGATCCGGTTGGCCCGGTCCAGGGCGGTCACGTCGAAGTTCTCGTGGGCGTTCGCTCCGGAGATGTCCGCGCCGGCGCTGAAGGCGCCCGCCGCGCCGCCGATCACCACCACCCGCACCTCATCGCGGGACCGGGCCTCCTCGAGCTCGCGGGCCAGGTCGTCGGCCATCTGCTCGGTCAGGGCGTTGAACGACCTCGGGCCGGTTCAGGGTCAGCCACAGCACGCCCGCGTCGAGGCGAACCTCCAGGTCAGTCAAGGGAGACGCCGGCCGCCCGCATCGCCGACAGCGCGGCCTGGGTGGTCTCCGGCGCCACGCCGGCGCACAGGCGGGTCAGCAGCCGGACGTCGAACCCTTCGGCGACCGCGTCCAGGGCCGTGGCCCGGACGCAGTGGTCGGTGGCCAGTCCGCAGACGTCCACCTGTTCGACGTCGTGTCGGCGCAGCCAGTCGGCGAGCCCGACCCCGTCGGTGGTGGCGCCCTCGAAGCCGGAGTACGCCGCTGCGTGCTCGCCCTTGAGGAAGATCGCGTCGAACGGTTGCGGGTCGAGATTGGGGTGGAACGCCTCACCATCGGTGCCGACCTTGCAGTGCACCGGCCAGCTGTCCTCGAAGTCGGGCGTGCGCCGACCAGTGCGCTCCCGGGTCGATGTGGTGGTCCTTGGTGGCCACCACATGGGCGTAGTCGGGTGCCTTCGGGTCCTGGTTCACCCAGTGGTGCAGGATCTCGGCGATGTCGTGGGCGACCTGGGCGCCCCCGCTGACCGGCAGTGATCCGCCCTCGCAGAAGTCGTTCTGGACGTCGACGACGATGAGCGCTCGCTTCATGAAAGGACCCTAGCTGCGAGGACAACCCGATCAGAAGCGTCCGGCCCGATTCGTGGGCCGTCTCAGACGAACTGGGTCGGGAGCACCGGGTCGCCCTTCGACATCTGCTGCTGCCGCGGGGGGCAGCTCGGCGCGTGCGGCCAGGTGGCGGCGTCGGGCGTCCGCCAGCGGCTCCCGGCCGACGACCTCGCCGTCGCGCACCAGCGGCACCAGCAGCGTCCGGTCGTCGCCGTCGTTGTCGGCGGGCGTCGCCGACCCCGATCACCTCGGCCTCGGCGACGCCGCTCGGCGTCGCGTCGGCGCAGCGCGTACTTGCGCCCGCCGACCGACGATCTTGTCGTGGCTGCGCTTGGCCACCGAGACCATCGAGCCGCCGTCGCCGGCCTCGCGCGGCGACCAGCTTGTAGACGAAGCCGCAGGTCGGGTGGCCGCTGCCGGTGACCAGCTGGGTGCCGACGCCGTACCCGTCGACCGGGGCCGCGGCCAGCGCCCGCGATCGCGAACTCGTCGAGGTCGCTGGTCACCACGATCCGGGTCGCCGGTCGCGCCGAGGGAGTCGAGCTGGGCGCGCACCTGGTGGGCGAGGAGCCCAGGTCGCCGGAGTCGATCCGGACCGCGCCGAGGTCGGGGCCGGCCACCTCGACCGCCAGCCGGACGGCCTCCGCGATGTCGTAGGTGTCCACCAGCAGCGTGGTGCCCGCGCCCGAGCGTCTCCACCTGCGCGCGGAAGGCGTCGCTCCTCGGTGTCGTGCAGCAGCGTGAAGCTGTGGGCGCTGGTGCCGGTGGTCGGCACGCCGTACCGCGGCGCGGGCGGCGAGGTTCGAGCTGGCCGCGAAGCCGGCGACGTACGCCGCCCGGGCGGCCGCGACCGCGGCCTCCTCGTGGGTGCGACGCGAGCCCATCTCGATGCACGGCCGATCGCCGGCGGCCAGCGTCATCCGGGAGGCAGCCGAGGCGATCGCGGAGTCGTGGTTGTAGATCGAGAGCAGCAGCGTCTCGAGCAGCACGGCCTCGGCGAAGCTGCGACTCCACGATCAGCAGCGGGGAGTGCGCGAAGTAGGCCTCGCCCTCGGGGTAGCCCCAGACGTCGCCGCCGAAGCGGAAGTCGGCCAGCCAGGCCAGGGTGCGGCTCGTCGACGACGTCGCTCAGCGCGCCGAGCACCTCGTCGTCGAAGCGGAACTCCTCGAGGGCGTCGAGGGCTCGACCGACGCCGGCGACGACGCCGTAGCGACGCCCTTCGGGCAGTCGGCGCGGGAAGAGCTCGAAGACCGAACGACGGTGGGCCGTGCCGGCCTGCAGGGCGGCCTGCAGCATGGTCAGCTCGTAGTGGTCGGTCAGCAGCGCGGTCGATGAGGAACGGGTCACGGGGCTCAGCCTAGGGTCGGTGGCGACAGCGGCACCTGTGCCACGATGGAGGCGTGTCTGCCGCCAGTCCCGTCGAGGTCGAACCGACCACCGTCGCCGACGAGTCCACCCTGCTGGCGACCCCGTGGGTCACCATCGTGTGGAACGACCCGGTCAACCTGATGTCGTACGTCTCCTACGTCTTCCAGAAGTACTTCGGTTACGACAAGGAGAAGGCGGAGAAGCTGATGCTCGAGGTGCACGAGGACGGCAAGTCCGTCGTCAGCACCGGCTCTCGCGAGGAGATGGAGCGCGACGTCCAGGCGATGCACGAGTACGGCCTGTGGGCGACGATGGACAAGTCCGAGTGAGCGGCTTCGCCCGCCACCGGCGCAGCCGCCGGATCATCGCGAACTTCACCGGGTTCGAGGCCGACCTGCTGCGCTCGCTGGCCTCCCAGCTGGTCGAGCTGCTGCGCAACGAGGCGGCGGTTCCGCGCGACGACAGCGACCCGTTCGAGGCGATGATGGACTTCTCCGGGCCCACCACCGAGCCCGAGGACCCGGTCCTGGCGCGGCTGTTCCCCACGGCGTACCCCGCCGACCCGGAGGCGGCCGCGGAGTTCCGGCGCTTCACCGAGGGCGGCGCTGCGCGACGGCAAGGCCCAGGCGGCCGTCGTCGATCATCGAGACGCTCGAGGAGGCCGGCCTGCCTCCGGAGCTCACCGAGGACGGCCTGATGATCGACGTCGAGCTGGACGAGCCGAGCGCCGAGCTGTGGATGCGCTCGTTCACCGACCTGCGACTGGCGCTCGCGAGCCGGCTCGGAGATCGAGGAGGGCGACGACGGATGCTGGGCGATGCTGCCCGACGACGACCCCCGCTCCCAGGCCCATGACATCTACGAGTGGGTCGGCTACCTCCAGGAGACGCTCGTGGAGGCGCTCACCGCCTGAACCGCGGGTCTTGCATGCTGGGCCGGTGCGCCCGGTTGGGTGCGGCCAAATACGCTGGTCGCGTGCTGACCATCGACCAGACGACGTACGACGCGATCGTGCGCCACGCCAAGCGAGACCACCCCGACGAGGCCTGTGGCATCGTCGCCGGCCCCGAGGGCAGCGACCGTCCCGAGCGACTCGTCGAGATGGTCAACGCGGCGGGCAGCCCGACGTTCTACGAGTTCGACTCCACCGAGCTGCTCGAGCTCTACAAGCAGATGGGGGACAACGACGAGGAACCGGTCGTGATCTACCACTCGCACACCGCCACCGAGGCCTTCCCCAGCCGCACCGATATTGGCCTCGCCAGCGAGCCCGGGGCACACTACGTGCTGGTGAGCACCCGCGAGCACGGGAATAACGACGGCCCCGTGGAGTTCAGGTCTTACAGCATCATCGACGGCATCGTGACCGAGGAAGAGGTCGTCGTCGTCCCCCAGCTGACCAGCGACTGAGGAGTCACCCCATGGCCATCGAGGTCCGAATCCCCACCATCCTGCGCACCTACACCGGCGGCGAGAAGGCAGTCAGCGGCGACGGCGCGAGCCTGAGCGCGCTGATCGACGACCTGGAGGCCAACCACCCCGGCCTCAAGGACCGCCTGCTCGACGACGGTGACCTGCGTCGCTTCGTCAACGTCTACATCAACGACGAGGACGTCCGTTTCATCGGCGGTCTCGAGGCCACGCTCTCCGACGGCGACCAGGTCGTCGTGCTGCCCGCCGTCGCCGGAGGCTGAGCGGACCGCATGCGCTACGACAACCTCCTGGCCTCGGTCGGCAACACGCCGCTCGTGGGCCTGCCGAGGCTGTCGCCGACCCCCGAGGTGCGGCTGTGGGCCAAGCTCGAGGACCGCAACCCCACCGGCTCGATCAAGGACCGCCCCGCGCTGGCGATGATCGAGCAGGCGGAGAAGGACGGCACGCTGCGGCCGGGCTGCACGATCCTCGAGCCGACCTCGGGCAACACCGGGATCTCGCTGGCGATGGCGGCCAAGCTCAAGGGCTACCGCATCGTCTGCGTGATGCCGGAGAACACCTCCGAGGAGCGCCGTCAGCTGCTGCGGATGTGGGGCGCCGAGATCGTCTCCTCTCCGGCCGCCGGCGGCTCCAACGAGGCAGTCCGGGTGGCCAAGCAGGTCGCCGCCGAGCACCCCGACTGGGTGATGCTCTACCAGTACGGCAACGCCGCCAACGCGCTCGCGCACGAGCAGGGCACCGGGCCCGAGATCCTCGCGGACCTGCCCTCGATCACGCACTTCGTGGCGGGGCTGGGCACCACCGGCACGCTGATGGGCGTGAGCCGGTTCTTCCGCGAGCCAAGCCCGAGGTGAAGATCGTCGCCGCCGAGCCGCGCTACGGCGAGCTGGTCTACGGCCTGCGCAACCTCGACGAGGGCTTCGTGCCCGAGCTCTACGACGCCGACCTGATCGACTCCCGCTTCTCGGTGGGCCCCCGCGACGCCGTCCGCCGGGTGCGTGAGCTGCTCGAGCTCGAGGGCATCTTCGCCGGCATCTCGACCGGCGCGATCCTGCACGCGGCGCTCGGCCAGGCCGCGAAGGCGGTCAAGGCGGGGGAGTCGCGCCGACATCGCCTTCGTCGTGTGCGACGGCGGCTGGAAGTACCTCTCGACCGGAGCCTACGAAGGCACCATCGACCAGGCCGAAGACCGCCTCGAGGGTCAGCTCTGGGCCTAGGCTGACTTCCTACTCGGAGGAGCCAGCGTGCCCATGATCGATTTCCTCGTCCGCACCCGCCCACCCCGCGCGTAGGCGCGCTCACCCCTGCGGCCCCGGCCGCGGGCGCGGCGGCCCTCGTGGCGATGCTCGTTGCGGGGCTGCTCGCCTCACGGCTTGGCTGGTCGTCGCCCCGGCCCCGGCCCATGCGGGTGAGATCCTGGTGACCAACACCGCGCCGCCCACGATGCGCGGGTGAAGCCGCCTACGGGCACCTGCTGCGGGCTCGCCCCGGCACGTGGGAGCCGGCCGAGGTCTCGTTCAGCTACGCCTGGCTGCGCGACGGTCGGGTGATCGCCGGCGCCACCGAAGCCCGCTACCGGCTCGGCCTCGACGACCTCCAGCGACGGCTGTCGGTGCCGGGTGACCGCGACCGACGACTCCGGGCAGTCGTCGACGGCGACCTCCGAGCCGACGGCCAGGGTGTCGCGAGCCGAGCTCCGCAACAAGGTGTTGCCCCGGGTGAAGGGTCAGGCGCGCTTCACCCGGACCGTCCGCGCCACCAAGGGCCGTTGGTCGGCTCGACCGGCCCAGGTGCGCTACCAGTGGTACCGCGCCGGCCGACCGATCGACGGCGCCACCGGTGCGTCGTACCGCTTCCGCCCGCAGCGACGTCGGGCACCGGGTGCGCGTCGTGGTGTACGTGCGCGCACCGGGCTACCGGTACGCCACCGCGCGGTCGGCACGCCGTGACCGGGTCGGCCACCGCGTGGGCGTTCGTCGCACGGTGACCTATCACGTGGAGACCCGTGGAACGATCAGCACGAGCCTGCGTGAGTTCCGGCGTCAGGCCCAGCAGACCTTCACCGACCCGCGCGGCTGGCGTGGGGCCGGGATCCGCTTCCGGCCCGTGGCTCGGGGCGGCTCCTTCACCCTGGTGCTGGCGCAGGCGAGCAAGGTGTCGAGCTTCTCCTCGGCCTGCAGCAACACCTGGAGCTGCCGGGTCGGGCGCTACGTGATCATCAACCAGGACCGCTGGAAGTTCGCCTCACCGGCGTGGAACGCCGCACATGGCGCCCGCTCGCGACTACCGCCACATGGTGGTCAACCACGAGACCGGGCACTGGTTGGGGCTGCGGCCACGCCGGCTGCCCCGGGCCGGGGCGTGCGGCACCGGTGATGCAGCAGCAGTCCAAGGGGCTGAACGGTGCCGCTTCAACCCGTGGCCGACGGGCAGTGAGCTCGCGAGCCGGACGCCCCGCTGACCGCGGCGGCGCGAGCGGTCAGTTCGGCGCACGACCTCGAGCGTCTGGTCCCGGTTGAACCGGCTTCCCGGCACGGCGTCGAGGCCGAGCAGGTCGGCGGAGAGGTTGGCCAGGTCGCCGTTGCGGATCGGCTGGTCGCCGCGGTAGTTCGGCCGACGCTTGCCGGGGTTCTGGTAGGTCGGGTTGATCGCGTAGAGGTTCGCCTGGTCGATGCCGGGGCCCCAGACGATGAACGGCACCCGGTAGTTCGACCGCATGGTTCGGGTCGTAGTGGTCGGCACCCTTGCCGCCGTGGTCGGCGGTCAGGATGACCGTCAGGCTCGAGCTCAGCGCGGGGTTCCGGTCGATCGTCGGCGAGGATCTTGGCCAGCAGCCGATCGGTGCGGCGTACGGCGTCGAGGTAGCCCGGCGACATGAAGCCGTGGGCGTGGCCGGCCATGTCGGGCGAGCGAGGTGTGCACGAACGTGAACGCGTCGGTCGTTCGCGACCAGGTCGCGCCGGGCGGCCTTGAGTACGGCGGCCTGGTTGTCGCCGATCCGGGTCCGGTCGATGCCCTCGGGCCAGGAACGGCGGAAGAGGCTGAACTTGCTCTTGGTGGCGAACAGGGCGGTCTCGGCGCCGGAGGCGTGGACGCACGCTGAAGATCGAGGCGACCGGGTGCCCGGCCGCCTTCTGCACGGTCGTGCCCCGGCCGGTCGTCGTTCCAGGTGACGCCGTGGCCGCCGCGCGAGCGCTTGATCCGGCGTCCGGTGACCATGCGACGTGTGGTTGGGCAGGGTCAGGGTCTTCTCCACCATGGCGCGCGCATTCAGCGTCGAGGCGCCTTCGTCGAGGAGTCGGTGCAGCGTGGGCGTGCCGTCCCGCCCGAGCCGCCTGATCGCAGCAGGGCTGAGGCCGTCCACCGAGATGGCCAGCACCCGGCAGTCTAGGCCGGCACCGCGAACTGTCGACCGCCGGGCTGCGCATGCCCGTGGTGGCCGTGGCGCCGCCGTTCGGGGCCAGCAGGGCCGTCGCGACGACGAGGGCGGTGGCGCAGGTCAGACGCAGCGAGCCGCGTGGGGAGCATGGCGTCGAGCCTACGTACTCGTGGCGCGCTGCGGGCCGGTACGGATGTGACCGGGGTCTCTCCGCGGGGCGTTGTGCCGCACCGTCGATCGTCGACCCCCTAGGGTTCGGCTGTGCGCGCTCTTGCCAACGATGCCCCGGTGGGCATCTTCGACTCGGGGTTCGGGGGGCTCACGGTCGCGCGCTCAGTGATCGACCAGCTGCCCCACGAATCGATCATCTACGTGGGTGACACCGCCCGTCAGCCCTACGGCCCCAAGCCGATCGGCGAGGTCCGCGAGTACGCCCTCGAGTGCCTCGACCACCTCGTCGAGCTCGGCGTGAAGGCCCTGGTGATCGCCTGCAACTCCGCGAGCGCCGCGATGCTGCGCGATGCGCGGGAGAGGTACGACGTCCCCGTGGTCGAGGTGATCTACCCCGCGACCCGTCGTGCGGTCGCCGCGAGCCACAGCGGCCGGATCGGGGTGATCTGCACCCGGGCCACCGCCGAGTCGATGGCCTACGACGACGCGTTCGCGGCCGCTCCGCACATCGAGCTGACCACCCAGCCCTGCCCCCGCTTCGTCGACCTCGTCGAGGCCGGCATCACCAGCGGCTCCGGAGCTGATGGCCGCCGCCCACGAGTACCTCGACCCGCTGATCGAGCGTGGCGTCGACACCTTGATCCTCGGTTGCACGCACTATCCGCTGCTGACCGGCGCCATCTCCTACGTGATGGGCGACCAGGTCACGCTGGTCAGCAGCGCCGAGGAGTGCGCCAAGGACGTCTACAAGATGCTGGCCACCACGCGACCTGATGCGCGAGGGTGGGGACCCGTCGTACACCTTCCTGACCACGGGCCGGCCCGAGGAGTTCGAGATCATCGGCCGCCGGTTCCTCGGGCCGGAGATGGTGGCGGCGTCGCAGTTCGTCGGTGGAGTGGCATGAGGAGGCTGGCGTGAGGCTCACGGTCGTGGGGTGCTCCGGGTCCTATCCGGGCCCGGACTCCGCGGCCAGCTGCTACCTGCTCGAGGCCGATCACGTCGACGAGCAGGGCGAGACCGGACCTGGCGGGTGCGTGCTGGACCTCGGCAGCGGCGCGCTCGGCGCGCTGCACCGGTTCGCCGACCCGCTCACCATCGACGCGGTGCTGGTCAGTCATCTGCATGCCGACCACTGCCTCGATCTCTGCGGCTACTACGTGCTGCGCAAGTACCACCCGCTCGGTCACCAGCCCCGGCTCCCGGTCTGGGGTCCGATCGGCACCGCCGACCGGATGGCGCGCGCCTACGACCTGCCGCTCGAGCCGGGCATGAGCGAGGAGTTCGACTTCCGCACCTGGGCCGAGCCGATCCAGATCGGTCCGTTCGCGATCCAGCCGGTCCCGGTGGAGCACCCGGTGCCGGCGTTCGGCTTCAGGGTCACCGCCGACGGCGCGACCCTCGGCTACAGCGGCGACACCGCACCGTGCGTCGGGCTCGACACCGTCGCCGAGGGCGTCGACCTGCTCGCTGGCCGAGGCGTCGTTCCAGGCCCACCACCCCAACCCGCCCGGGCTGCACCTGACCGGCCGCGACTGTGGCGACGTGGCCGCCCGGATGGGCACCAAGCGACTGCTGCTCACCCACATCCCGCCGTGGTACGACGCCGCGACCGCGCTCGACGAGGCCCGGGAGCTGTACGACGGCCCGATCGAGGTCGCGGTCGAGGGCGCCGTCCACCAGCTCTGAGCAGCTCGCCCCGCTGCTCCACAGTTCGACCGAGTCGACATGCGTTTCCACCGTCGATAGGACAGGCTGTGCCCATGATCTCCGTTGCAGGACTCACCAGACGCTATGGCGACTTCGTCGCCGTTGATGACATCAGCTTCACCGCCCAACCGGGTCGGGTGACCGGCTTCCTCGGGCCCAACGGCGCCGGCAAGACCACCACCATGCGGGTGATGGTCGGCCTGACGCCGGCCACGGCCGGACACGTCACGATCGGTGGCCACGCCTACGCCGACATCCCCAACCCCGGGCGGCACGTCGGGGTCCTGCTCGACGCCTCGGCCCAGCACGCCGGTCGCAGTGGTCGCGAGATGCTCACCGTCGGCGCGCGGACCATGGGGCTGCCCGACCCCGGGTGGACGAGATGCTGGAGCTGGTCGCGCTCAGCCCACGACGAGGCCAAGCGCCGGGTGCGCAACTACTCCCTCGGCATGAAACAGCGCCTCGGCATCGCCCACGCGCTGCTCGGTGACCCGTCGGTGCTGATCCTCGACGAGCCCGCCAACGGTCTCGACCCGGCCGGCATCCGCTGGATGCGCGGTCTGCTCAAGGGGTACGCCGATCGCGGGGGCACGGTGCTGCTCTCCAGCCACCTGCTGCACGAGGTGGAGATGATTGCCGACGAGATGATCCTGATCGGTCGCGGCAAGATCGTCGCCCAGGGTGACAAGGAACGCTCTCTCGCCGGGGCCAAGACCAGCACGCTGGTCACGTCGCTGGACAACGCCCGCTGGGTCGGCGCTGACCAGGCCGCCATCAAGCACTCCGCGGCGGGCCGGGGTTCCTCGTCGAGGCCGCGCCCGTCGACATCGGTCGGGTCGGCCGCCGAGCACAGCATCGTCCTGACCGATCTGCGCCCCGCCGAAGGCGGCCTCGAGGATCTCTTCCTCGAGCTGACCGCCGAGACCCAGCGTGAGGGCCACTGCGACCCAGGGAGCCTCGTCATGACCCACCAGACCACTGCCCCCGGCGCACCTCGCATCTCCGGCTGCCACCGAGCATCCCGTTCCTCGCCTGGTCGCGGGTGGAGCTGCGCAAGTCCGCTGACACCCGGGCGGGCTTCTGGCTGTTGGCGGTCGTCGGGACACCTGGTCGTCATCGTCGAGGCCTTGTTCGTGGCCGTGACCACTGTCCAGGACGCCGATGACCTACGGCACATTCGTGGGCGCCGCGGCCTCGCACCTCGAGTCCTGCTGCCGGTGCTCGGGATCATGCTCGTGACCAGCGAGTGGGGCCAGCGCACGGCGATGGTCACCTTCGCGCTGGAGCCGCGCCGGCGTCGCGTCGTCTGGGCCAAGCGGTGACCGGTCTCGTGCTGACCCTCGGCGACGGCGCCTCGCTCGTCGTGGTGGCCTGGTGGCGGTGCTGCGCCACTCCGGCATCGAGGGCAGAGCGCGGTTCGAGGGGTTCGGCGATGACGCTTCAGGGCGGCTTCCTGGCGCCAGCGCTGGCGATGATCGGTGGCTTCGCCCTGGCTGACCTCTTCCTGAACACCCCGACCGCGATCGTCGTGTTCTTCGTCTACCCTGGGTGCTGCCGGGGCTGTTCGTCTTCGGGCCCTGTTGATGCCGTGGTCCGCGGACATCGCCCCTGGATGGACTTCGGCCGCCCAGCTGCCGCTGTTCGATCCTGCTCGGCCTGGGCCGCGACGAGCGGGGTACACCCGCTGGTCACCACGTCGCTGATCTGGATCGTGGCCTGCCGTTCGTCCTGGACTGGTTCCGGGTGCTGCGCGCCGAGGTGAAGTAGGCCGCGTGGGTGCCCCCGGTTAGGGTCGCCCCCATGACGACTTCTGGGACGACTTCCGGCACCATTCTGGGCCGACTTCCGGCGAGGGCACCCGTGCCGACGGCCGGGCCGACGACGAGCTCCGCCCGATCACGATCACCCGCAACTGGCTCGACCACGCCGCGGGTTCGGTGCTGATCGAGTTCGGCAGGACCCGCGTGCTGTGCGCCGCCTCCGCCTCCGAGGGCGTGCCGCGCTGGCGCAAGGGCTCGGGCCTGGGCTGGGTGACGGCCGAGTACTCCATGCTTCCGGCGGCGACCAACACCCGCAACGACCGCGAGTCGGTCAAGGGCCGGATCGGCGGCCGCACCCACGAGATCAGCCGGCTGATCGGCCGTTCGTTGCGCGCGGTCATCGACTACGAAGCCCTCGGCGAGAACACCATCGTCCTGGACTGCGACGTCCTGCAGGCCGACGGCGGCACCCGCACCGCCGCGATCACCGGCGCCTACATCGCGCTGACCGACGCGATCACCCACCTCAAGGCCCAGGGCCTGGTCAAGGGTGAGCCGCTGACCGGCTCCGTGGCCGCGATCAGCGTCGGGATCATCGACGGCGTGCCCCGCCTCGACCTGCCCTACGAGGAGGACGTCCGCGCCGAGACCGACATGAACGTCGTGATGACCGGCGACGGCAAGTTCGTCGAGGTGCAGGGCACCGCCGAGGGCGCCGCCTTCGACCGCTCCGAGCTCGACGCGCTGCTCGCCCTGGCCGAGAAGGGTTGCGCCGACCTCACCCAGCTGCAGTCCGAGGCTCTCTCGCAGTGACCCGGGTCTTCCTCGCCTCGCGCAACCGCAAGAAGATCGGTGAGATGGAGCGGATCCTGCGCGAGCACGCGCCGGACATCGAGGTGCTCGGCATCGACGACGTCGACGGCTACGTCGAGCCGGTCGAGGACCAACCCACCTTCGAGGGCAACGCCCTGCTCAAGGCGCGGGCCGGGCTGGCCGCAACCGGTCTGCCGTCGCTGGCCGACGACTCGGGGCTCTGCGTCGACGCCCTCAACGGCATGCCGGGAGTGCTCTCCGCACGCTGGGCCGGCCGGGCGAAGGCCGACGACCGCAACAACGAGCTGCTGCTCGCGCAGCTCGAGGACGTCCCCGACGTACGCCGAGGGGCGCACTTCGCCTGCGCCGTGGCGTTCTGCCACGCGGGCGGCGAGCTGGTCGTCCACGGGCGGATGGACGGTGAGGTGATCCGGGAGCAGCGCGGCACGGGTGGCTTCGGCTACGACACGGTGTTCGTCGCCGACGAGCACTGCGACCCCGAGCTGACCTCGGCCGAGCTCAGCGCGGAGGAGAAGGATGCGATCTCCCACCGAGGTCGCGCCCTGCGCGAGATCGCCCCACTGGTCGCCGACCTGCTCGCCTGAACCGTGGGTGACCGCCGGGAGTTTCTGGGGGCGACGGCTGACCCGGCCACCCGCGCCGCAAGTCGGCGAGTAGGTTCGAACCGTGCAACGACGCTTCCTGATCCGCCGCAACTTCGCCCGCCTCGCCCTGCGTCTGTCTCGGTGGCACGTCACCGGGGAGGCGCCCGCGCGCGGGATCCTGGTGGGCGCTCCGCACACCTCCAACTGGGACTGGGTGGCCACGATCCTGCTCAGCTGGCGCAGCAGCGTGCAGCCCCGGCTGCTGATCAAGGAGGACTTCTTCAAGGGGCCGCTGGCGCCGCTGATGCGTGCCACCGGAGGCGTGTCCCTGGACCGCAAGAACCCCGGCGCGACGATCCGCCAGTTGTTGGCCGACGCGGACGACGACGAGTCGTTCCTGCTGGCGCTCGCCGCTGAGGGCACCCGCGGCAAGGGGGAGTACTGGAAGTCCGGCTTCTACCGGATCTCCCAGCAGACCGGCATCCCGGTCACGCTGGCGTTCGTCGACGGTCCGTCGAAGACCGTGGGCTGGGGCCCGTCGTTCACGCCCAGCGGCGACGTGCGCGCCGACATGGACATCGTCCGGGCGTTCTACGCGGACAAGACCGGGATCAACCCGGAGGGGTTCACGGTGCCGCGGCTGCGCGAGGAAGACCGCGACTGACGGGGTGCCGAAGGGGGGAGTTGAACCCCCACGCCCGAAGGCACAGGTTCCTAAGACCTGCGTGTCTGCCAATTCCACCACTTCGGCTGCGCGAGCAGTCTAGGGATCTGGCGACTTCCGCTCGCACTCGCCTGCTGCCCTGGTGGAGTCACGCCCCGGACTTGGGCGCTCTGTTCCGACCACGCCAGGTGTCGGTCTGGGTGTGACAGTTGGGGCAAAGGAATCGAATGTTCGCGGCCTGGTTTTTGGGAGCCACGGACAACGGGTCAGTCGAGGCCGAGGTCCCGGCGCAGTTTGGCGACGTGACCGGTGGCCTTGACGTTGTACTGCGCGAGCTCGATCACGCCGTTCTCGTCGACGACGAACGTCGAGCGGATCACGCCCTGGACGACCTTGCCGTAGAGCTTCTTCTCCCCGAATGCGGCGTACGTCGCCATCACCGTCTTGTCCGGGTCGGAGAGCAGCCGGATGCCCAGGCCGTCGCGCTCGCGGAACTTCGCCAGCTTGGCGGGAGCGTCGGGGGAGATGCCGAGCACGTCGTAGCCCGCGGCTGGTCAGCGACGCCAGCGAGTCGCTGAAGTCGCAGGCCTGCTTGGTGCAGCCGGGCGTCATCGCCGCGGGGTAGAAGTAGACGATGACCTTGCGGCCGCGCAGTTCCGAGAGGGAGACCTCGCGGCCGCTGTCGTCGGTGAGGGTGAAGTCGGGTGCGATGTCGCCGGGAGAGAGCCGATCCATGCCGTACAACCTAGTTGCCGGCCGCGGTTGATAGCCTGCGCGGGTGACCAAGGAAACGACGCCCCTCGAGCGCGAGATCGAAGAAACCCGGGAGCGGCTGGCCACGACCATCGACCAGCTGCTCTACCGCTCCAGCCCCAAGACGATCCTCAGCCGCGAGGTGAGCGCCTTCAAGGCGCTCTTCGTCGACCGCCAGACCGGGGAGCCGCGCACCGACAACATCCTCAAGGTCGCCGGCGGCGTCGCCGGTGTCGTCGTGCTGTTCGCGGTCATCCGCAAGATCGCCCGCTGACCCACCCGCCCGAGCAGCCCCTGCCGTGAGCGACAAGACCCCGATCAAGATGCTGCACGACCGCGTCCTGGTCGAGCTCGACCGCGACGTCGGGCGAGCGGCGCTCCTCCGGCGGGATCGTCATCCCGGCCACGGCCGCCATGGGTGCCCGGCGCCTCTCCTGGTCGCGGGTCGTGGCCATCGGTCCCGCACGCTCGATCGGTCGAGGTGGGGGACAAGGTGCTCTTCGACGTCGAGGACAAGGCCGAGGTCGAGGTGAACGGTGACCTGTACGTCGTGATGCGTGAGCGCGACGTGCACGCGGTCGCGGCCGACCGCCTCGGCGCGGCCTCCACGGGCCTCTACCTCTAGTTGGGTGTCCAGACCGCGGTCGTCTCGGGTTAACGGGCCGTAACCTCCAGCCCGTCCTGACGTTCTTTGGAACATGGTCTCTTTCCGCCGTCTCGGTGTCGTGGTCGCCTCCCTCTCCCTCCTGCCGCTCGGCGTGGTCGCCCTCTCCGGGGCCACCCCCGGGTTGCCCGCGACCGGGGCCGCCTCGGCAGTCGGCTCGATCACCGCGCCGTCGGTCCAGCCGCAGGAGCGCAAGCGACGTCCGTCGTACGACGCCACGATCCGGGTGACCAAGCACGGCATCCCGCACATCACGGGCAAGAACTTCGGCGATCTCGGCTTCGGCAGTGGGTACGCCGCCGCCGGCGCCTCGATCTGCACCTTGGCCGACACCCTGGTGACCGGGCGCGGGCAGCGCTCGCGCTGGTTCGGCCCGGACGGCAACTACAACGACCAGGTTACGCTCAACGCCTCCAACCTGCAGGTCGACGCCTTCGTCACCGACCTGCACAACCGCAAGGTCGTCGAGAAGCTGCTCGCCGACAAGGTGCGAGGCCCGGGCAAGCAGGCGCGCCGGATGGTGCGCGGCTACGCCGCCGGCGTGAACAAGTGGCTGAAGAAGGTCGGCGGCCCGAAGGGGGTCAGCGACCCGGAGTGCCACGGTGCGCCTCACCTGAAGCAGCGAGCGCGCGCCGATCGACCTCTGGTACGGCGTCTACCTCGCCAACATGCTCGGATCGAGCGGGGTCTTCGTCAAGGAGATCGTCGACGCCGGCTCCGCCCAGCCCGGGCGACCCCGGCCTGCCTCAGCCGGTCGCCTCGTCGGTCGACCGCGACGAGCTGCTCGCCGGCCTCGGCAAGGACCCGGAGTCACCGTTCGGCTCGAACGCCACCGCGATCGGCGGCGACTCCTCGACCACCGGCAAGGGCATGTTGCTCGGCAACCCGCACTTCCCGTGGCGCGGTCGCTACCACTTCACCCAGCAGCAGCTCACGATTCCCGGCAAGTACGACGTCGCCGGTGCCTCGCTGATCGGTTCCCCGGTCGTCAACATCGGCTGGAACAAGGACGTCGCCTGGAGCCACACCGTCTCGACCGCCTACCGCTTCACGCCGTACGAGTACCGGCTGGCCGGCCTCACGACGTACCTCAGTGAGGACGGGCCGCACGACCTGGACCACCGCACGGTGAAGATCAAGGTCAAGAACGCCGACGGCTCGCTCGGCACCGTGACCGAGGACCTCTACCGCACGCCCGAGGGCTACGTCATCGACGCCCCGGCGCTGTTCATGCCGTGGTCCACGCAGAGCGTGTGGGCGATCCGGGATGCCAACGCCGAGCAGCTGCGCACGGTCGACACCTTCCTCGAGATGGGCAAGGCGACCGACGTCCGCGACCTGCTGCGTCGCCAGGACGCCGCCGGCGGCATGCCGTGGGTGAACACCACCACGGCCGACCGCAACGGCGACGTCGCCTACGCCGACCACTCGGTCGTCCCGAACGTGACCAACGCCCAGGCCCAGAACTGCATGACGGGCACCGGTCGTCTGCTCTTCCAGCTCGCGAACCTGCCGGGTCTCGACGGCACCCGCGCCGGCTCCGACTGCGCCTGGGGCACCGACAAGGACTCCCAGCGCGTCCGGCATTTTCGGGCCGAAGAACCTGCCGATGACGGTCACCCGCGACTGGGTGACCAACGCCAACGACTCGTTCTGGACGCCCAGCGACACGATCCGGCTCGAGGGCTACGCCACGATCATCGGCTGCGAGCAGTGCGTGCGCACGATGCGGACCCGGATCGTCGACGCCTACGTGATGGACCGTCTCGCCTCGGGCAAGAAGGAGTCCCCGAAGAGCCTGCGCGGCCACGAGCACGAGAACCGTCTGGGGGCCGCCGAGGTGATGCGCGCCGATGGTGACCTCGACAAGTTCTGCTCGGCCACCGGCGAGACCGAGGCCTGCCAGATCCTCAAGGACTGGGACGGCACGTCGAACATCGACTCGGTCGGCACGCACATCTTCGAGGCGTTCATCGCCCAGGCGGGTGCGGCCAAGGTCAAGCAGAAGATGTGGCGTACGCCGTTCAGCGCGGCGGACCCGCTGCACACCCCCCGCGGCCTCAACTACACCGACCCCGAGCTGATCCAGGCGATGCGCGACGCGGTCGCCAAGCTCAAGGCCGCGGGCGTGGCTCTCGACGCCACGTGGGGCTCGCTCCAGGTGGCCGGTGATCGTGGCGCTCCGCCGATTCCTCTCGGTGGCGGCACCGGCGACTCGGTGGGCAACGCCAACGCGCTGGCGTCGCGCTGGCCGCTGCAGAACGCCGACCACTACCGACCGATCACCTACGGCTCCTCGCACATCCAGGCGATCTCGTTCCTGTCCCGCGGTCGAGTCGACGCTCGGACGATCCTGACCTACAGCCAGTACGAGGACCCGACCTCGAAGTGGTCCACGGACCAGACCCGGATGTTCTCGAAGAAGAAGTGGGTCAACTTCGCGTTCACCAAGAAGCAGATCCGCAAGGGCGCGATCCGGACGATGAGGGTGCACGGGTGAGAAGGGCCCCCCAGAGCACGGTCCAGCAGCAGCTGGTGATCCTGACCGCCGGTCTGCTCACCGTTGCCGCCCTTCTTGTGATCGCGATCGTGGCGCCTGGTTTCGACGAACGGTTCGGTCTCATCGCCGGGCTGCTGCTGCTGGTCATCGCCTTCGGCGTCCGTCTGCCGCGGGCCGCCCGTGTGATGGGCTGGTTGGTCGGGTTGTTCGGGCTGGTCACCACGGTCGTGAGCGTCGTTCTGCTCGTCTCCTAGGCCGTCGTTCCGTCCGCTGGGCGCAGCCGTTGTACCCATCAGCGGGGGTCCTTGGCCCTGATGCTGGACCGGATGCCGGCCTCATCATGGAGTGGGCCACACGGGTGGCCCGCGTGTCCTGAGGAGGCATCATGCTGAGGAAGTCTTGGTCGATCCGGAGGGCTGGGGTCACATGAACGGCATGGGCTCCGGCTGGATGTGGTGGTGGGGCCTGCTCGCGATGATCGTCCTGCTCCTGGTGTTCGGAGCCCTCGCCGCGCTGGTGGTCCGCTCGCTCGGCAGTCACGCGGGCGGGTCGCGTGGCCCCGCCGATCCCGGGCCCAACCATCGGGCGAAGGCGCTTCTCGCGGAGCGGTACGCCCGTGGGGAGATCGACACCCAGGAGTACCGCGAGCGGCTCAGTGAGCTCGGCTGACCGCCCAACCGGGCCATTGTCGGGGCGTCCGGGGGAGTGCCATCATCCTTGGCGGGGAGGCCGGAAAGGTGATGGTCATGTTCAAGAAACTGAAGCATGGAGTTCCGACGGCCCGTCTCGACTTCCTGCGCGAGGTCCCGATGTTGGCCGGTCTACCCGACAAGGTGCTGGCGCGGATCGACTCGCACGTCGATGAGGTCGAGCTGCCAGAAGGCCGCAAGCTGACCGAGGAGGGCACCCGCGCCTACGAGGCCTTCATCGTGGTCGAGGGCGTGGCAGAGGTCCGGATCGGTGGCGAGAAGATCCGGGAGACCACCCGCGGCGAGATGATCGGCGAGATCGGCATCCTTGAGCACACCGAGAGGACGGCGACGGTGACGGCGCTGACGCCGATGCACCTGCTGGTGATCAATCCACGTGACGTCGAGTGGCTCTTCGACGACGCCACGCTGGCCGCGAGGGTCCAGGAGAACCTGACTCGACACCACCAGAACGCGGACTGACCTCAGCGACTGACCTCGCCGGGTCGCCGGCCGCGACCGGGGGATCCGGACGCGCAGCCGAGCACGCGTACTCACGACACGAGTGGCGTGCCGGATCAACACTGGGGTCATGCCGACCGACACACGACTCCCGACCGGGCGCGACGCATCCGCCTCGTTCGTTGCTGCTGCCTGTGCGTACGGGTTGGTCCTCGCCAGTCCTGCGGTCGCGTGGCTGGTGTGGATCTCGGGCAGCGGAGACAAGGCGAGCGATGCCAGGCATGGGGCGTGGTTCGCCACCGTGGCAGTTGGCTGTCTCCTGGCCGGGGTGCTGGCGCCGCGCAGGATCGTTCACCTGCTCGCGCTCTGGACCGTGGCGATCGTCTCGACGATGGTCACGCTCTACGCGTGGTGGTCCGCGTCCGACTCGAGCGGTCTGTTCGTCATCGGGCTCATCCTGGCCGCGCCTCTGGTCGCCGGTGGGGCAGTGGCGCTGCTGCTGGCCGGCCTCCGCCTCAACCGGGGATCGCGGCCACCCGTGAGCTGACTCCTGCCCGATCGGGTCCAGCGATCGACCTTGAAATCGACACCTGACGTGTGCTGGGCTCGGCACTCAACAGAGCTGGCGCCGGACCAGGAGGAGCGCGATCTTGACTGACACGTCCACGGCCACGACTGTCGAGCCCCACGAGCGACTGGCGGTCTTCCTCGGTGACTGGCATGCGGAAGGCACGTCGTACGGTGGCGAGCAACAGTCCGTGGGCGATCCGCACGCGGGAGCGTCGCCGTGGAGGAGCAACCACTCGGCGCGCTGGCACTCCGGTGGCTACTTCATCGTCCAGGACGAGCGAGCCAATGGTCCGTTCGACACCCTCACCCTGATGGGCTGGGACGCGGAGGCCGGGCGCTACTTCGCGCGCAGTGTCGAGAACCATGGGTTCGCTCGCGACTACACCATGACGGTCGAGGGCCACACCTGGACGCTGACCGGCGAGCACGAGCGCGCCACCTACACGTTCGGCGACGACGGAAGCACCCAAGAGGTCTTCTGGGAGTGGAAGCCCGCAGACGAATGGCTACCGCTCTGCACCCGGACCGCGCACCGCATCGGCTGAACACGGCTGCCGAAACCCGTCGGCTGGGCCTGCAACCTGTGGGCGTCGGATGGCGTCATACGGGGGCACGCCATTCAGCTCTCGGAAGGAATCATCATGCCCAAAGCACTCACCCTCGTCATCGCACTGATCTCGAGCATCCTGCTGGCCGCGCCGGCGCACGCTCAGCTCACGATCACCAAGGACGCCACCGGGGACGGGAAGTTCGGATCGGACTTCAAGAAGGTCACGGTCGATCACGCCGACAACCGGGTGCGGCTCAACACCCGGATGGTCAACAAGCCGAAGACCAACGGCGAACTGCCGGACGAGGTGTGGCACTTCGTGGACACCACAGGCGACCGGCAGCCGGAGTTCCTCGTGTTCGTCGTCGTCAAGAACGAGGTCTCCGACAACCCGTCGGTCTCCGTGATGCGCGTCGACGGCTGGCCCCCGAAGAAGAATCCCTACCGTGCGCTCTACGACGGAACCCCGGTGGACTGCGACCTGCACCGTGCCCGCGTGAGGAAGCATGGCGTGTTGCTGCGGACCGCGATCGGTCGTGGCTGCCTCGAGATCGACGGCGTCATGCCCCAGCGATTGAGGGTCAACACCTTCGGCACCATGGAGTGGGGCGACTACACCGACATCGTGAAGGGCCATCGCAAGTACGGGAAGTGGGTCAGGCGCGGCTAAGTCGCCCGTGGCGAATGACGAAGGCCAGGACGCGCGATGCGTCCTGGCCTTCGAAGTTGTACGGCATCAGGGACTTGAACCCCGAACCCGCTGAGATCCGCCGGGCACTTTCCGACGACACTCTGGAACTGACTGTTCTCTCGTTTGACCTGCGAAAACATCACTTTTCGAGTGGGGGTTGTCTCCGGCCTGATCGGGGGTTTTCGGCGTGATGGGCGTGGCGTAAGGCGTGGGCTCCCGCTCCCATGAGCTCTGTCGCAACGGGCCACTCCCATGAATCGAGAGAGCCCGCTCGCGCTTGCTGGGCGGCGGCCCGCGCCCGGAACGGCCGAAGGCCGCACGCCCGGCACGGCGACGCCGAGCGCCGGCGGAGCCGGCGCCTTGACGGAGTGAAGAAAGTTCTCACCAATTGGATTCCGCTATCGCGCGGATCGCGGCATGAGCGTGCACCCTTCACCGTTCAAGATGGTCCCGAATGCCCACCGCCCATCGACACGGCAGACAATGTCGGGCATGGCTGTCGACGTCGTCGTACTGAACGGTGGGTCGAGCGCGGGCAAGACGAGCATCGGGCGGTGTCTGCAGAACCTGCTGCCTCGACCGTGGCTCCTGCTGGGCGTAGATGATCTCATCGATGTCGCCCCGTCGTCGTTGGTCTCCTACGGGCCACAAGGGGAGGTCGTCCTCGGTGACCAGTGGCGTGCACTGGAGGCCGCGTGGTCGCGTGGAGTCGCCTCGATGGCACGAGCCGGTGCTGGAGTGATCATCGACGACGTCTTTCTCGACGGCGCGGTGTCGCAGGAGCGGACCAGCGCGCACCTCGAAGGCCTGGAGGTGCTGTGGGTCGGTGTCCATTGCGCCCCTGAGGTGGCGGCGGCTCGCGAGCGGGCACGAGGGGACCGTCCGGTTGGAATGGCAGTGGCGCAGGCGGCAGCGGTTCACTGTGGTGTCGTCTACGACCTTGTCGTGGACAGCGGCACCGGCTCACCCCAGGAGTGCGCCAGACTCATCGCGGGTCGGATGACCTGACCCCCGGCCGGTCCGTGTCTAGCGATCCGCACGCACCTCGGCACGAGCGGACGAGCGACTCGCGGCAGATGAGTGCGCATTACGGCTTGGCGAACGCCTCCCCAGGCGATGAGCCCCACCGAGAGGCTCTGACACCGCCAGCCGGGTTGAGCCCGACCCCGCCGATCTGGAGCACGACCTCGGACTGGCTTGCGCAAAAATCGGTCGACGCCCGCCGACAACGTCGGTTGACTCGTGCGACATGGGCATAAATTGGCAGTGCATCTGTGTGGATTCCGAAGATCCTGGGCGGGACGCGACGTTCTGGCAGGAAGCCCTCGGCTGGCGGCGGACCTACGACGAAGTCGACGAGGTGGTCCTCGAACCACCGGCGGGTTCGCCACAGGACGGCGTCAGCCCGGACATCCTGTTCCTGCGTGTGCCGGAAGGTAAACAGGTCAAGAACCGCCTGCATCTCGACCTACGACCCGACGACCAAGCCACCGAGGTGGCGCGGCTGGAGGGCCTCGGGGCCCGCCGGACCGATGTCGGCCAGGGTGAGCAAACATTCGTGGTGATGGCTGACCCAGCAGGCAACGAGTTCTGCGTGCTTCGTGCGTTCCGCCGCGGAGAGCTGGACCAGTAGCTACTTGCGGTACTCCTGGAGAGCCGAGACGCCACTCGCGCCTCGGCTCGACAGCACGGATCGCGGCAAAGTCGGGCGCATCGACAACGGCGCAGAACGCCTCACGCCGATGGTCGGCGGAGCCCGCTGAGTGGCATGGGCGACCGCAGATCTTCCGCCGCGTGATCGTTATGGGTGGCTCTCTGATCGCATCTGTACTGAAGCTCGTAGTCGTGGTTGGGCCAGGGCCATGGCCAGACACACAGCGGCAGCGCATGACCATGTGAGCTCGGGCCCGCTGTGTTGGAGTAGCTGGGTGCCCAGGAGGGGTGCGCCGACTGCTGCGAGGCCCCAGCTGATCCCGTAGACGGCCATGTATTGGCCGCGTGCTGTGTCGGGGGCGATGCTCGCGACGATGGTGTAGGCGTGGCCTAGGAGGAGCAGGTCACCGATGCTCCAGATGATGGTTGCTGCGATGAATCCAGGAACGCTGGTGACGAACCCGTTCAGGAGGAGGCCTGCGGACAAGATGATGAAGCCCATGGTCATGGCGGTGAAGTGATCCAGGGTTCGCATCCTGGGGTGGGCAAGCAGGGGTTGCCCCAGAACCATGGTGGTGGCCGACAGGGTCAGCAGGATGCCGATCAGAACGGGGCTGTGCCCACGCTCGGTCAGGGTCAGCGGTAGGGCGATGGTGATCTGCAGGTACACGACCGCGAAGACAGTGCCGAGAGCAAGCATGGCGAGCAGCCGCTGGTCTGCCCACGCTTTGACCCTCTCCGCGTTGCCCGGCCGCTGCGGGTCGTCGTGCCTTTGGGGCAACAGCGCGGTGACCACGGTGGCGCAGATCAGGCACGTCACTGCGTCGACGACGAACAACCACCGCAAGTCCACGCTCGCGAGCAGCGCAGCCAAGAGACCGGCACCCATCCCGGCCGCCGCCATCGCTGCGGCAAGGAGCCCGTACGCCGCCGGGCGATGATCGGCGGGCGTCACGTCGGCGATGATCGCCTGGCTGGGCGGCTCGTAGATCTCGAACATCAGGCCAAGCGCCACCACTGCCGCTGTTGCTTGGGTCAGGTTCTGTGATCCGGCGACGCACAGCTGCGCGGTTGCGGTACCGATCAACCCGATCACGATGGTCGCCTTCGCACCGATCTTGTCCGCGAGCCGGCCGCCGAGAAGCCGCGACGGGATGGTCGCCAGTCCGAATGCAGCGAGTGCGTAGCCCGCTTGGCTCACCGAGGCATCGAAGTCCTGAACGAGGGTGACTGCCAAGAAGGGCAGGGTGAAGGCCCCCAGCCGGTTGACCGCGCGAGCGAACACGAGAATCCACACAGCCCTGGACAGCCCCCGCCACCCATTGATGGAGGTTGAATCTTTGGTCGATGTCATCTGCCTGCTCCCAGCCCTAGCCGCCTGTCACTGATAAAGTCTTCTTTGTCAGTGATGCTGTGTGGGAGAACCGTACGAGAGGCTTGGTGACTGGTCAAGTGCTGTTTGATAGTCATGTGTTGACCTTGGTGGAGGTCTCGACGCATCTCGTCAACAACCTCACGCCCGGGCATCGCGGCGGGTACGTCTACGACGCTCCAGTGGGGGTTGACCGCATCCACGCGGCCGCGGGCGCCCTAGGTAGCAACGGACGCCGAACCCCAGACGTGACCGCCTCCGAGGCCGACACGCTCGCACACCACGCGATCGACATGCGTCGAGCGTTCCAAGCCGTGCACGACGGCGACCTTGCGCTGGCGGCAAGCACGATCAACGCCCTCCTCGCTCAGACCGGGGCGCGACCCCAGCTGGACCCCCTGGGCGGCGGGTGGCACGTCCACTTCCACGGCACCGACGACACCCTCGTCACCGGCTGGGCAGCGGGGTGCGCCACAGGCCTTGCCCTCGCCCTCGGCAGCAATCTCGCCGGGCGCCTGGGGCTCTGCGACGCCGCTCGTTGTGACCGCGTTTACATCGACACCTCTAAGAACGGCAGCCGACGGTACTGCTCCACGACCTGCCAGAACCGGGTCAAGGCAGCCGCCCACAGGGCACGAAAGTAGTTCTCGCGTCGACAGAGCCGTTGTCGTGAAGAAGGACCGTCAACGCGGAACGACGTCGCGCCCGCTCATCGGCAGAGTCGGGCGTCCGCGGACACCCTCGGTTGGTCACGAACGACCGATCTCGACCTGGTTTCTCTGCTGTTCGTGACCATTCGAACTCGCTGGTCGCGACCAGTTCGTCCACTGCCATCAACACGACGTCATCCGACCTCGTCGATCAGTGAGAGACAGAACGGATGCCCTGCGGGATCGCTGAAAACCAGACAGTGCGCCGCGTTCGGCTGGTGATCGAACCGCGTCGCCCCGGCACGTTCGACACGGGCCGCGGCCGCATCCAGGTCATCGACGAAGAAGTCGATGTGAAGCAACGCGGAATTGTCGGGCCACCGAGGTCTCGCGTAGTCAGCGACCCCCATGAACTCCAAGCGCGCTCCTTCACAGCGCATGGACGCCCACTCCATGTTGTGCACGAACGTGACCTCGCCCCCAGTGACATCGGCGTAGAAGGACGCCAATCTCGCCGGGTCTGGACACGCCAACGTGACTGAGCTGAAGCGGATTGCGCTGGGCATGCGGCCACGCTATCTGGCCCGCGCGCGCCATCCGGTTCTCGGCACGTGGGTGCGCCCGGATAGCGCCGGCATGTGCGTGCGCTATGGCAGTGGCAGCCGACGCCAGACGATCGCGGCGTTGGGTGACTCGCCCGAGGGAGCGGGGTCCGTCCGGATTACCGCAAACCCCTCGCGGTCATAGAACTTGGCCGCGCCAACGTTGCCGGCGAAGTGTTCAACGTCGACGTGATCCACCCCGTCCGGGAGCAGGGCGACCGCGTGACGGAGGAGCTCAACGCCCAGGGAACGCCCCCGGTACTCCGGTGCGAGGTACAACTTCCAGATCACCTGGTCGTGCGCTAATTCACCGGTCTGGCACACCCCCACAACGTTGCCATCCGCGGTGCTGGCGACGTGGAGGCGGCCGGCTTGAACGGCGGGTGACAGGCGTTCTCGTGTCCACCACGCCAACTGCTCGTGAGCGGCTCTCTCACCGAGGATCGGCGTGTAGTACTGCGGAACCACCGCTGAACCGAACGCGACGGTCCCGTCAAGGTCGTCAGTAGTAGCCGTCCGAATGGTCACTCCCATGTCTGTACATCCTAGGAAGCCCTCTCATCGGCACGACCGCGCACTATGCGGCATGATCGGGCGCTTTGCCGACGACCACCTTGTCAGCCGCACCACCCGAGGTCGTATGACAATCGCTTGGCGGTCCTCGCAGCCGTGCTGCAACATGGCGACGTGTTGCTGCAAGAGCAGCAGTTGGATCGTCGAAGAGCGCAACCAACGGAATGGGTGTCAGTGCTGTGGAGAACTACCCCCTGCTTGGCGTACGTGTGAGCACACCTCGGCTGGAACTGCGCGGTGCGACGGACAAACTCTTGGATGAACTCGCACCGACTGTTCGGGCCGGAAAGACCCATGCCGAACCTGCGCCGTATGACGACCCCATGTCGTTCTACGAGCCCGACCCAGACATCCGTGTCGCGAAGTGGCTCAGGGCCATCTGGCGGCGACGCGGCACGGTCGAACCAGACACGTGGCGGCTCTACTTCGTTGTCGTGGTTGACGGCCGACCGGTCGGTGAGCAGACGCTCACCGGCCTCGACTTCTCCGCTCTGAGGACGGTTTCAACCTTCTCTTGGCTGTCGGTCGATGAGCGCGGGCGCGGGCTCGGGCGTGAGATGCGGGCTGCGATTCTGCATCTGGCCTTCGAGGGCCTCGGCGCGAGAGAGGCATCGAGCGACGCGTTCGTCGACAACATCGGCTCCAACGCGATATCGGAGAGACTCGCGTACAGCCCGAACGGGTTTGAGTGGGCGACTCGACAAGGCGAGCCCGCACTACTCAACAGATGGAGGCTCACAAGAGACGCTTGGGAGCAAGGTCGCAGGGGTGACATCGAACTGCACAACGTCACGGCCTGTCGCGAACTTATGGTCTGACGCCACCGCCCGACTCTCGGCAGTTGCGCGCGGATCGCGGCAGAATCGGATGGCCGCGTGCCACGCTACGCAGCATGTCCGGTTGCCTCGATCTGAAAGCGGCAGGGTTGGGTGTGAGCGTGCCGGATTCGAAGATGCGCGTCGTCATGACCGAGCCCGAGCCCGAGTCCGGTAGGCCTTGGTGTTGACGCGGTTCCCGCATCGCTGTGCGGTGCACCACCTGCGCGTGGCCCCGCGACTCTCATCCAGGAACGGCAGAGCGCAGTCTGGTCCTTCGCAGAGCTTGAGCCGCGATCGATCGGCTGAGAGCACCTGGATCGCGTCAATCGCAAGCTCGGTGAGGAACTGGTCGCCCGTGGTCACCTGGGGTGCTGCCGGTCCGACGTCGTCGAGTCGGTACCGGAACCTGGGGCCAGCTGCACGACGGTTGAGCACTGCGCGATCTGCCGTGGCGAGAAGCTCCACCCCGGCTGATGCTGCGATCAGGGAGTAGATCGCTTCTCTGAGTGTCTTCGCCTCGACCAGGAGATCCTCGTCGCAGACCCGCGAAGCGAATCCGGTCTCCGGGTAGGTCTCGCGGAGCCAGCGCTCGAGCTCCCGCGGTTCGGACAACACGTCCGTCGGCCAGATGCGGCGGAACCGGACCGTCCACGCCAGATCGACGCTGACCCGACCGCTGCGGAGGAAGTCCGTCACGAGCGCATCCTCGCCGCCGAGATCTCCACCGACCACCCGGCACCGATCACGGCACGAGCAAGGCTGCGATCACGACGACGAGCGCAACGGCGTCGACGGCCGCGACCCGACCAGTCGCTGCATTGTGGCTGTCTCGCAAAGCGCTCCAGAGAACGAGGTAGCTGGCGGTGTTGATGGCCCCCAAGGCCAGGGCAGGCGTCCGCCAGGTCTCGACGAACACGGCAACGGCAGCGAACAGGGCAACGGTGGCGAATCCGGCTGCCCGGTGCCTCAGTAGCAACAGGGTCACCTGCCCAGTGTCAGCGGCGTCGCCATAGAGGCGCTGCAACGCCCGGGGGCCGAACACTCCTGCCGAAGGCGGTAGGTGCGCCACGAGAAGCACTCCCAGCGCGGTTGCGGTCCACGGATCCATGCGAGGTCTCCTCTTCCGGCGGCGGGATCGCCCGAGACGACATAGTCTAAGCCTATGTCGCTGGCACGCCAGACCAATCGCCCGAGTCCGAGGGCGCGACTGCCGAGGCTCCACGCTCCTGGACTGATGGCCTCCGCCCAGAGCGCGTTCGCGTTCGCGTTCGTGATGAGCCAACGGCTGGCCAACCGATCCACGCGCAGCTCGGTCACGCTCGGCCGTCGATGACCCAGGACGTCTACCTCGCCCGTCGTTCGGTGGACTCCCAGGCGGCTTTGGCGTTGGAGGCCGGGTTAAGGGACGTGTGGCCGGAATCCCACAAGGATGGGAAAAGTATGGCCAAAGACGAAGGCCAGGACACGTGATGCGTCCTGGCCTTCGGTTTTGTACGGCATCAGGGACTTGAACCCCGAACCCGCTGATTAAGAGTCAGCTGCTCTGCCAATTGAGCTAATGCCGCGCGTGGTGAAGCGAGTGCGAACGATTACCAGCGGCGCGGCCGCGAGAAGAAAATCGGGAGCCGGCGGTCGGCTCAGAGCGACTCGAGCACGGCCTGGGCCGCGTTGTGGCCGCCGAGGCCCGAGACCGCGCCACCGCGGCGCGCGCCGGAGCCGCACAGCAGGACGGACGTCGATCGTCGGTCTGCACGCCCCAGCGCTGGGCCGGGGTCTCCAGGCGGGCCCGGTTCGGGGCCCACGGCCACTCGAGGTCGCCGTGGAAGATGTGGCCGCCCGGCATCGCCAGGTCGCGCTCGATGTCCTGCGGGATCTTGGCCTCGATGCAGGGCTGGCCGTTGCGCGTCGGTGGCGAGGCAGCGTCTCGATGCGGGTCGACCAGGTGCTCGTTGAGCGAGGCGAGCGCGCGCTCGCACGGCGAGCTCCTTGGCGCGCTCGGGGTCGTCCTCGAAGAGCGACGCCGGGCGTGTGCAGGCCGAAGTAGGTCAGCGTGTGCTGCCCGGCGGGCGCAGTCGCCGAGGATCGAGGGGTCGGTCAGCGAGTGGCAGTAGACCTCGCCCGGCATCGCCGCGGGCACCCGCCCGGCGGCCGCGTCGGCGTACGCCGCCTCGAGCTGGCTGTAGTCCTCGGCGAGGTGCAGGGTGCCGGCGAAGGCGACCGCCGGGTCGACGCCGGACTTGCAGCCGCGGCAGCCGGTCGAGCAGGAAGTTGATCTTGAGCTGGGCGCCCTCGGGCTTGTGTCGGGTCGTCGTGCGCTCGCCGAGCAGGATGCCGCAGCACCCAGGGCGCGACGTTGGCGAGCACGAAGCGGCCGCGTGACCGCGTGCGTCGGTGGTGCCGTCGTGCCAGGTGACCTCGGCGCCGTCGCCGCGCGGTCGTCGATCGCGCTGACGCCGGCGCCGGTGACGATCTCGGCGCCGGCCTCGACGGGCCGCTCGGCCAGAGCGTCGGTGACCGCGCCCATGCCGCCGACCGGGACCCGCCACTCGCCGGTGCCGTTGCCGATCAGGTGGTAGAGGAAGCAGCGGTTCTGGATCAGTGACGGGTCGTGCATCGAGGCGAAGGTGCCGATCAGGCGCGTCGGTGGCGACCACGCCGCGCACGGTGTCGTCGGTGAAGCGGCGCCTCGATCGCCGCGCCGAGCGGGCGGCTCGACGAGGTCGCGCCAGGTCGGCGGGGTCGACCTGGCCGCGGATCTGCGCTCTCGGTCGGCAGCGGCTGAGAGCAGGGTGGGCGCCACGACCTGCGCGAGGTCGCTGACGTCGGCGTAGAACGCCCGCCAGGCGTCGTACTCGTCGTCGCTGCCGGTGAGCTCGCGGAAGGACTCGCGGGTCGCGTCGCCCTCGGGGCGCTCGACGAGGAGGCCGCCGGGCTTGCCGTCGCGGAGCACCGGGGTGTACGACGCCGTCGTGCGCGAGAGCGAAGGAGAGGTCGAGGCCGAGGTCGGTCGATCAGCTGCGTCGGGCAGCAGCGAGACCAGGTAGGAGTAGCGCGAGAGCCGGGCCGGCTGGCCGGCGAAGGCCTGCGGCGCGAGACGGCGGCTCCGCCGGTGTGGCCGAGCCGCTCGAGGACCAGGACCGACAGGCCGGCCCGGGCGAGGTAGGCGGCGGCGACGAGGCCGTTGTGGCCGCCGCCGACGATGACGACGTCGTACGAGCTCTTCACCGAGTGCATCGGGCAACCTAGCGGCCGGGTGGCAGCGCCGACGGGCCGGATGGCAGCCGGACGGACCGGCGATGGAATATGCAACATTCAACTACGGTTGGATCGGTGAACACCTGAGGAGGTGGACCGCATGCCCGCGATCACCGTCGACGACCTGACCGTCCTGCCGCGCGTGCACCGAGCCCGGCCTGGGCGACCAGCCGCGCCCGGTGTGGCAGGTCACCACCGCGCCGCAGGGCTTCGAGGGCGAGGGCTTCCCGGTGCGCCGGGCGTTCGCCGGCATCGACCTGGCCCAGCTCGACCCGTTCATCATGATGGACCAGATGGGCGAGGTGGAGTACGCGCCCGGGCGAGCCCAAGGGCACGCCCTGGCACCCGCACCGCGGCTTCGAGACCGTCACCTACATCATCGACGGCGTCTTCGACCACCAGGACAGCCACGGTGGCGGCGGCACGATCACCAACGGCGACACCCAGTGGATGACCGCGGGCTCCGGCCTGCTGCACATCGAGGCGCCGCCGGAGTGGCTGGTCGCAGAACGGCGGCCTCTTCCACGGCATCCAGCTCTGGGTGAACCTGCCCCGCGACGCCAAGATGAACGACGCCGAAGTACCAGGACATCCGCTCCGGCGAGGTCGCCCTGCTGACCTCGCCCGACGCGGGCGCACTGGTGCGGGTGATCGCCGGCTCGGTGGACGGCCACGACGGCCCCGGCTCGACCTTCACGCCGATGACCCTGGTGCACGCCACGCATCGAGCCCGGCGCCCGGCTCGAGCTGCCCTGGAACGTCGACTTCAACGCCTTGGTCTACGTCCTCAACGGTCACGGCACGGTCGGCACCGACGCCCGCCCGATCCACACCGGTCAGTCGGCCGTGCTGGGCGCGGGGGACTACCTCACGATCACCGCGGACGGCAGCCAGGAGAGCCGCTCGCCCAAGCTCGACGTGATCGTCGTCGGTGGCCGGCCGATCCGCGAGCCGCTGGCCTGGGCCGGCCCGTTCGTGATGAACACCAAGGCCGAGGTGCTGCAGGCCTACGAGGACTTCCAGCGCGGCAACTTCGGCCACATCCCCGCCTGAGCCGTCGGGATCAGTGTGGTCGGCGCAGCTGGCGCGGGATCCCCGCGTCCAGTGGGGGAGCTGAGGCGAGGCGGACCTTGACGTCGACCAGCGCGCAGCCCGCCGGCCCGACCAGGACCGGGTTCAGGTCCAGCTCCGCCACCTCGGCCACGTCGGTGGAGAGCGCTCCGAGGGAGACGATCAACTCCTCGAGACTCCCGACATCCACTCGCGGGGAGCCCCGGAAACCGTCCAGGAGGGGCCAGCAGCGCAAGGACCGCACGGCCCTGCCTGCATCGGCCCGGGTCAGCGGCGGGAGCAGGAACACCCGATCGGCCCACAGATCGGTGGCGACACCGCCGGCGGCGACCATCACGAGCGGACCGAACCCGGGGTCACGAACCACACCGAGGGCCAGCTCGACTCCGGTCGTCACCGGCTGGACGAGGACCAGGACGTCTTCTCGCCCCATCTCCGTGCCGAAGTCCTGCACGGCAGCGACGACGTCGGCGTACGACGTCAGGCCCACCCGGACCAGGCCACGATCGGTCTTGTGGACGATCCCCGGCTCGGCGATCTTGACCACCACCGGGAACCCCACCTCCACGGCCGCCTGCCCCGCGGCTTCGGGGCCACGCACACTCCGGCCGAGCGGAGCGAGATCGTAGGGGCTGAGCAGCTCCACGGCGCGCTCCGGATCGAGCCAGCCCTCGCCGGGCGCGTCCTCCGCGACCAGACGGCCGGCGGTGTCACGCGCAGCCGCTGCCCGGTCCTGGTCCGAGGGCTGGGGTGCCTCCCGCGGCACGCGGAGCCACGCGGCGTACGTCGTGACCCGCGCGAGCGCCCTGAGGGCGGTGGCCACCGAGCGGTAGCGGGTGATGCCGGGAAGCTCGTCCGGCTGGGGATCGAGACCGCCCATCGGCACCAGCAGCAGCGGCTTGTCCTGGTGAGCCGCCCGGCACTCTGCCAGCGCAGCGACCAGGGGAGCCGGGTCACTGACACTGGTGCTGACGAGCACCACCACCACGGCATCGACCTCGTCGGAGGCGAGCAGGGCAGCGGTGATGGCGCGCAGGTCCTCGGGCGAGGTGCCCGCGCCCGCGTCCACCGGGTTGCTGGTGCCGGTGGTGCCGAGCACGTGCGAGGCCAGCGTCGCCCGGAGCTCGGCCGAGAACTCGGGGACGACGAGGTCGCACTTGTCGGCTTCGTCGGCGGCGAGGACGCCGAGGCCGCCAGCGTTGCTGACGACCGCCAACCGTGGGCCGGCCGGGAGCGGCTGTCCGGCCAGCAGGAGCGCTGTCTCGGCCAGCTCCTCCGCGCTGTGGCACCCGATCACCCCTGCCTGGGCGAAGAGGGCGTCCACCCCGACTCCCGACGCGGCCGCCGCCGCCGTGTGGGAGGCGCCGCCGCGTTGACCACCCGAGGAACGACCCCCGACGACCGCGAGCAACGGCTTGCGCTCGGCGAATCGCCTCGCGATGCGGGCGAACTTGGGGGCGTTGCCGAAGGACTCGAGGTAGAGCGCCGCCGCCGTGACCTGAGGGTCCTCGAGCCAGGCCGCGAGCAGGTCGTTGCCGGAGACATCGGCCTTGTTGCCCAGGGAGATGAAGGAACCGACTCCCAGACCGAGGTCCTGGGCGAGGTCGATGAGCGCGATGCCGACGCCACCTGACTGGGACGCGACCGCGAGACCGCCCGGCGGCGGGACGGCGTGGCTGAAGGTGGCGTTGAGCCGAATGTCCGGGTCATTGCTCATCACGCCGAGGCAGTTGGGTCCCACCAGGCGCATGTTGTGGGATCGCACCAGCTGCAGCATGGCGCGCTGGAGCTCGGCTCCTTCGTCGCCCATCTCCTTGAATCCCGACGAGATGACGACCGCGCTCGGCACCCCCGCAGCGGCGGCATCGCGCAGTGCGTCGAGGACCTGGGCGGCGGGAACCGCGATGATGGCCAGGTCCACCGGCCCGGGGAGATCGACGAAGCGCGCCGCCGACGCGACTCCGACCACGGACGCGGCGCTCGGATGGATCACGTGCAACGAGCCGGCATACCCGCCGGTCCGGATGGAGCTCAACACCGCAGCGCCGACACCACTCCCGTCACGGCGTACGCCGGCCACCGCAACGCTGCGGGGGCGGAGCAGCGGCGCGAGCGAGTGGGCTTCGGCGCGGCCTTCGCGGCCGTCTGCCGCGGCCACCGCACGCTCGGAGGCCGCTGTTCCCATCTCGACATGGACGACCCCGACGTCGGCGTCGCGGGTGATCTCGAAGCCCGCATCGAGGAAGACCCGCAACATGGCGTGGTTCTCGGTCAGGACCTCGGCGACGAAGCGGCGGATGCCTCGATCACGCGAGGCAGCGGCCAGGTGCTCCAGCAACAGACCGCCGACGCCCCGCCGCTGCATCTCCTCGTCGACCAGGAAGGCGACCTCTGCCGTGTCGGCGGAGACCGGTTCCGCCGTGCCGAGCGCCACGATCCGGTCTCGGACGGTGACCAGGAGGCTCAGCACAGCCGGCCCCGCGGGGTCGAAGAGGTGTTCCACGTAGTCGTGACCAGGTTTCCGGCTGGCGGTGAAGAAGCGCATGCGCAGACTGGCGAGGGACGCCCCCATGTGCAGGGCATCGAGCCCAGCGTGATCATCCGGCCGCACGTCGCGGACAACCGCGATCGTGCCGTCGGCGAGCAGGACATCGGCGTCGAGCGGGCCGACTTGCGTTTCGCGTGGTCCGTGCACGGGACACCTCCGGTTGTCGATCCCTACGGCGATCCTCGCCGATCGACGCATCCCTCAGCAGGGCCGATGGTCCCGAGGTGGTGGTCTCTTCGACCTCGCGAAATGCATCGAGCCCCTGACCCGGTCATCCAGGTCAGGGGCTCGATCTCTTGGGGTGAGTAACGGGACTTGAACCCGCGACATCCGCCACCACAAGGCGGCGCTCTACCAGCTGAGCTATACCCACCGTGCATCCGGCCTCGCGGCCGAACCGTCGGGAATCGTACTAGATCTGCGGAGCAGTTTCCGCATCGGGAGCCTGCGTCGCCGAGCCCGGTCAGCGAACCACCGTGGCGGGCAGCGATCTCGCGCGCCTGCGGCGCTGTCCGGCCCGGGCGAGGGCACGAAGACGGCCTCGCGGTAGTAGCGCAGCTCCTCGATGCTCTCCTGGATGTCGGCGAGCGCGCGGTGGTTGCCGCGCTTCGCGGGCGACTGGAAGTAGGCGCGCGGGAACCAGCGGCGCGAGAGCTCCTTGATCGAGGAGACGTCGACGATCCGGTAGTGCAGGAAGCTCTCCAGAGCTCGGCATGTCGCGCGCCAGGAACGCCCGGTCGGTCGCGACCGTGTTGCCGGCCAGCGGCGGACGGCTGCCGTCGGGGCAGTGCTCCTTGATGTAGGCGAGCACCTGCTCCTCGGCGTCGGCCATCGAGATGCCGGTCTCGAGCTCGACGAGCAGGCCCGAGGTCTCGTGCATGTTCCGGACGAAGTCGCCCATCTGCTCCAGCGCCTCCGCCGGCGGCTTGATGATGAGGTCGATCCCCTCGCCGAGCACGTTCAGGTCGAAGTCGGTGACCAGGGCCGCGACCTCGATGAGCGCGTCGGCTCCGATGTCGAGCCCGGTCATTTCACAGTCGATCCACACCAGTCGTCTCATTCACGAGCAGTCACCCTACGCCCGTCGGTCGGTCTCTCAGCCACCGCTCAGGCTGGCTGCCTAGGGTGGGTGCCATGAAGGAGTGGCTCGGCCTCGCGGCTCGACTGGTGACCGGTGGCGTCTGGGTCGTCGCCGGCGCGCTGAAGCTGCCGGACCCGTACGCCAGCGTCCGCGCCGTGCGCGCCTACGACCTGCTGCCCGAGGCCATCGTTCCGACCGTCGGCCACCTGTTGCCGGTGCTCGAGATCGTGATCGGTCTGGCTCTCGTCGCTGGGGCTGCTCACCCGGGCGTGCGGCCGTCGCTGTCGGCGCTGCTCTTCGTCGGCCTTCGTCGTCGGCATCGCCTCGGTCTGGGCGCGCGGCATCGAGATCGACTGCGGCTGCTTCGGCGGCGGCGGCGCCAAGCGAAGGCGCCTCGCAGAGTACCCCTGGGAGATCGCCCGCGACGTCGGCCTGCTGCCTGCTCTCTGCCTATCTCGTCTGGTCGCCACGCAGCCGTCTGGCGCTCGACGGTGTTCTGTTCCGCCAGCCACGAAGGAGCCTGATCGATGTCGAAGAAGAACGCCCAGCTCTCCCGTCAGCAGCGCGCCGCCGCCGAGCTCGAGCGCCGGCGGAGCGCAGCAGCGGCTGCCGGATGCTCACCAAGGTCGGCAGCATCATGCTCGGCCTGATCCTGGTGGTCGTGGTGCGGCTACTTGCTGCAGAGCGGCCGCGACCTCGACGCGACCGCGCCGACCCGGTCGCCCGCCGGAGCCGTCGACGACTACGCCCTGGCGATCGGCGACCCGTCCGCGCCCGACAAGGTCGTCATCTACGAGGACTTCCTGTGCCCCTTCTGCGCCGCCCTCGAGGAGCGCACCCGCGAGCCGCTGGCCGAGCTCGCCGCCGACGGCAAGGCGTACGTCGAGTACCGCCCGTTCCAGCTGCTCGTCGATGCGACTACTCGATGGAGGCCATCAATGCGTTCGGGGTCGTGCTCGACAGGCCGGCCCCGAGGTCGCCAAGGAGTTCCACGACCTGCTCTACGAGAACCAGCCGTCCGAGAGCGGCGCCCTTCCCCGACGCCGACGACCTGGTCGAGCTGGCCGTCGAAGGCCGGGGCCGTCGAGACCGACGTCCGCGGCCCGATCGAGGACCTGGCGTTCGAGCCAGTGGGTGATCAACGCGACCGACGCCGCGTCCAAGGCCGGGGTGAACTCCACCCCACCGTGCTGGTCAACGGCGAGCGTGACCAGCCGAGGGCACGGTCGACGGCGGTGCTCGCCCAGCTCGGCTGAGCGTCGCGGCTCGACCGACGCGGGGGCTCGAGCTCGAGGCCGGGCTGGCCCCGGACGGGCTGCCGAGTCGACGCGTGAACACTCGACCGACACCGCCTTCATCGCCGGCCTGCCCAAGGCCGAGCTGCACGTCCACCACGTCGGCTCCGCCTCGGCGCGGATCGTCGCCGAGCTGGCTGCGCGCCACCCCGGCACGGTGCCCGGCCGACCCGGATGGAGCTGCGGCAGTTCTTCGAGTTCCGCGACTTCGGCCACTTCATCGAGGTCTACCTCGCGGTCGTCGACCTGGTCCGCACGCCCGAGGACATCCGCTACCTGACCTACGAGGTCGCCCGCGAGATGGCGACGGGCCAGAACCTCCGCTACGCCGAGCTGACCTGCACGCCGTACACCTCGGTGCGGCCGCACGAGGACGGCGTCGGCATGGCCATCGAGGCCTACACCGAGGCGATCGAGGACGCCCGCGTCGCGGCCGAGCGGGACTTCGGCCTGGTGCTGCGCTGGATCTACGACATCCCCGGCGAGGCCGGGCTGCCGGCCGCCGAGTCGACGCTGGAGTACGCCCTGCAAGCACCGGCCCGACGGCCTGGTCGGCTTCGGCCTCGGCGGGCCGGAGATCGGCGTGCCGCGGCCGCAGTTCCAGCCGCACTTCGACGCCGCCCGCGCCGCCGGCCTGCGCAGCCTGCCGCACGCGGGGGAGACGACCGGGCCCGAGACGGTCTGGCACGCGCTCGAGCTGCTGGGCGCCGAGCGGATCGGCCACGGCACCTCGGCCGCCCAGGACCCCGCGCTGCTCGCCCACCTCGCCGAGACCGGCATCGCGCTGGAGGTCTGCCCGTCCTCGAACATCGCCACCCGCGCGGTCGCGACGCTCGCCGAGCACCCGCTGCGCGGCGTTTCGCGACGCCGGCGTCACGGTCACGATCAACTCCGACGACCCGCCGATGTTCGGCACCAGCCTCAACCAGGAGTACGCCATCGCGGCCGACCTGCTCGACCTCGACGAGGCCGGCATCGCCGACCTGGCCCGCGCGGCCGTGCACGCGTCGTACGCCGAGGACGACGTGCGGGCGCGGGTGCTGGCCGAGATCGACGCGTACGCGGCCGACGGCGTCGACCGGCCGCACGTAGACTGCCCGACGCTAGCTGCCCGGGACATGAATGTGGCCCCGCATCACTCATACTGCGCGGGGCCGATCACTTGTGCTACCCCGATCGCCGTGGATCCTCGGGACCCACGCCGTGGCGTCGCTCACGTCGCGCTGACGGCTTCTCCAGCGCCGCGAGATAGCTCGCGAAGCCAGCCGGCGCCCGCCCCTGCGTCGCGCCGAGGTCACCACCTCGGTGGTGGCGGTGGCGCACCACGGCAGGCCGGCGTCCCGCACGGCTTCGACCAGCCGGACGTCCTCGTCCAGTGGCTGGGCGGCGAACCCACCGACGTGGTCGTACGCCGCCAGGCTGATCCCGAGGTTGGCGCCGTGGATGTGCGGGTGTCCCTCCTCGAGCTGGTGGCGCGAGCGCCACGACCGCAGGAGCCGGGGGCAGAGCTCGGCCGGGTCGGGGCGCACCGTCCCGACGACCAGGGCGTAGCCGAGGCGGGCGAAGCCGACCTGGGTCACCAGCCAGCCCGGCGGCACGACCGTGTCGGCATCGGTGTGCGCGAGCCAGACCCGGTGCCGAGGCGCCGCGCTGCGTGAGACGGCGTGCTCCACCCCGATCCGCGCGCGCGGCGCCAACGCAGGCCTCGTCGATCTCGACGACATCGCTGCCGTGCGCCGGGCTACGTCGGCGGTCCGGTCTCGGCACCGGTCCGCGACGACCGTGGTGCGCACGCGGATGCCGGGCGCCAGCGCTGCGAGCCGGTCGGCGGCGCGTCGTACCGAGATCAGGCAGTGGCGGAGGAGTTCCTCCTCGTCATGGGCGGGAATCACCACGTGCACGACGTCGATCTCCTGGCGCTCGGCCAGGTGCGTCACTGGTGCGGCTCCGGCCAGACGTGCGGGGCGCAGAGCACCACGATCTCGACGTCGCGGTCCTCGTAGCGGGCGGCTTCGTCGGGCAGCTGGGCGGAGCGGAAGAGGTCGTGGACGTCGGGGCCGTCGAGCACCCAGCCCGAGACCGGGTGCTTCCAGTGGCAGAGCAGGACGACGCCGTCGTCGGTGAGGCTGGCGGCGATCCGCTCGATCAGGACGTCGAGATCGGCCGGGCTGAGGAAGTAGCCGGTCTCGGAGACCACGATCAGATCGAAGCGGCCCTCGGGCCACTCGGCCGGCACGTCCAGCCTCGCGGATGGCGACCCCGGGCATCTCCGACAGCCGACGGTGGGCAGCCTGAACGGCCGTGGGGCTTCGGTCGATGCCGACCACCTCGTCACAGATCGCCGGCGAGGTCCTCGACCAGCGCCCCGCGGGAGCAGCCGACTTCGAGGGCGCGCCGGAAGCGGGAGCGCGGCAGCGTGGCCAGCGTCAGGGCCCGTTTGCGCTGTTCGTACCAGCGGACGTCGGTGCCCCAGGGGTCCGGCTGTGCTGCGGTGCAGCTCGTCGAGGGCGTCGTCGCCGGCCGCCTCCAGCACGAAGTGTTCGCGCGGCAGGTCGGTGAAGTGGGCGAGCACGGTGGGCGAGAGCAGCACCTCGTCCCCCGGAACGTCCGAGAGGGGCTGGACCTGCGAGACGTGCGCTGCCACGGCGCGACGCTTGCGCTCCAGGACGTCGTCGCTCAGCTCGAGCTGCGTGAACGATGCCCACGGCGCGGTGTCGGGGTCGCCGTGGTGCCACAGCCAGATGGGGTACTGCACGAGTCGGGCGCCGGTACGCCGCGCGGCAGCCACCGCCGCGCGCCCGGCCGCCTCGTGGTCGGGATGGCCGTCCTCGCGCCAGGGGGCGGCGAGCAGGGTGCGTCGACCGTCGCCGATCAGCTCGACCAGGCTGGTGGTGACCCCCGACTGCGCCTCGGTGACGCGACCGTCGCCGGCGCCGAGGAAGACCAGGGGAGCACCCGGGGCGAGGATCTCGAGCGCCTGCCTTCGCCTCGGTCAGGCGCTGGGTGGCGAGGTCGTGGCGACTGCGCGAGGGCGACTCGGGGTGCGACGCCTCGCCGGCGGTCAGCAGCACGACGTAGATGGGGATGCCGGCGTCGTGCGCCGTGGCGATCAGTCCGCCGGCGCCGAGGCTCTCGTCGTCGGGATGCGCCGCCACGACGACCAGGCGGGTGCAGTCGTGGTCCCCGGATCGAAGGCTGAGCGGCGGGGCGTCGCTCCAACCCGGGTGCCGGTCGCCAGGCCGCTGGAGGCCGTCCCCGAGCCGTCGTGGGTGAAGCTGGTGGTCACCACGGCAGACCGGCCTTCTCCGCCGAGGCGAGGAGCTGACGGCCCAGGGCGACGGAGTCACGCTCGGCGTGGTGCTGGCGGACGTAGAGGCGCAGGTCGGCGACGCGTTCGGCATGCTCGGCCTCGAGTGCGAGAGGGGCCGGGCCCGAGCGCGTGGTCGGTGTGCGACAGCACCGTCTCGACACAGTCGGCGACCACGTGCCGCGCGCGCGCCGCCAGCAGGGCGCCGGCGTCGCCGTCCGCGGCTCCGGCTGTCGACCTGCCGAGCGGCGTCGGAGAGGCAGAGGCGGGCACGAGGTGAGGGCGACGTCGACCGCGCCGAGGTGCAGCAGGGCGATCTGGTCCGGGGTGCGTTCCTGGGTCGCGGCGAGCAGCCGTCGAGCGATGCCGACGGCTCCGCCGTACCAGATGGCGGCGACGCCGATCCCGCCCCAGGCGAAGCCGCTGCGCTGGTGGTACCAGCCCGGTTCGCCGACCGGGGTGGCCGCGACGCCGAGACAGATTGAGCGGGTCGGCTCACGATGTCGCGCAGACCTCGGGCGTGCCAGCCGTCCCGGGTGAGCCGCACGCCGGGGTCGGACAGCTCGATGGCGAACAGGCCGCGGGTGTGGTCGTCGAGCCAGGCGGTGACCAGGGCGTGGGTCAGGCTGCCGGCGAGCGAGCACCACGGCTTGGTGCCGTCGAGGGTCCAGCCGTCGGGGCGACGGGGTCGCCGTGACGCGAACTCCTGGCCCCTCGGCGGCGAAGACACCCCAGGTGCCGTCAGCCTGCGGCAGGCCGGCCTCGGCCAGGATTGCCCGGGCATCGAGGTGAGGCTCCCAGGCGCGGGCGACCGAGAGGCTGACGGCCGCCACGGTGGCCAACGACTGCCACAGCTGCTCGGTCCTGCCGTGCCGGGAAGGGGGAGTCGTGGGGCCCAGACCCTGGCCGACGCCAGCGCGTCGTACGGGACGCTGCGTAAGGCCCCGAGAGAGGCGTCGGCCAGGGCGTTCAGGGCGGGGGATTCACCGTCGTCGACGCGGGAGAAGACCACAGGCCAGGTCCGAGAGTCCGGCACGATCATCCTTGGGTCAGGGTGAAGTGGAGGAGCGCTTCCTCCGCACACGGTGTGACGTACACCGTACGTTCCGGGGCAAGTCCCCCACTACCTCCCGAGGGGTGAAAGAGTCAGTCCATGCACGTGACCACAGCGCCCATTCGCATCGCGGTCGTCAACGACTACGAGATGGTCGTCGCTGGGGTGGCCGCCATGCTCGCCCCCCACCACGATCGGGTCGCGGTCGTCGAGCTCGAATCAGGCCTGCCGGTGCTCACCGACGTCGACGTGATCCTCTACGACACCTTCGGTCAGGTGCAGGGCGACGGCGTCGACCTCGAGGAGCTGGTGCACGGGTCGCCGCGCGCGGGTGATCATCTTCAGCTGGAACGTGCAGCAGGACCTCGTCGAGCGAGCGCATCCGCCAGGGCGCCGCCGGCTACCTGTCCAAGGAGCTCAACGGCGAGCAGATCGTGGCCGCGATCGAGGAGGTGCACAGCCGGCAAGATCGTGTTGCCGGAGGCGGTCGACGGCAACAGCGACCGCGGCGACTGGCCCGGCCGCGAGGCGGGTCTCTCCAACCGAGAGGCCGAGGTGATGGCGCTGATCACCCAGGGGCTCAGCAACCAGGAGATCGCGGACCGCAGCTACCTGAGCATCAATTCGGTGAAGACCTACATCCGCTCGGCCTACCGCAAGATCGGCGTCACCCGGCGCGCGCAGGCTGTGGTCTGGGGCATGCAGAACGGCTTCCAGCCGGACCGGACGCGGGTGATCGACCCCGACGAGGTGTGAGCGGTCAGCTGAGCTGGGTGCCCCTGAAGACCTTCGGGTGATGGGTGACAGATCTAGTTCGGTTGATCGGTGACACTCGTTTGGACTGTAGATCGTCGTTGTGGTGCTTGGGATCTCTTCACTCTGATGTCGCCTTCGGTGGTGCGTTTCGCGGTGCGTAGGAGCTGGTCGCCGTCGTAGAACTGGAGGACGTTCTCGGTGACCCACACGTCAATGGGGTGTCCTGCGGCAGCGACGCCGAGGCAGACCTGTTGCCAGTTCACGCAGACCACCCCGACTGCGCTGGCGCGCCGCGTCACCCAGGTCCCGTCGCGACGCTCCTCGCCCGGGCGGCCGCTGCTGCTGGGGGTACGGATCGGGGTCACGGCCGCGGCGTCAGGGCTCAGGAACCGCTGGGCGGGGGTGGCCATGTCCAGGGCCTGGTGGGGCCGGTCGTGGTTGTAGTCGATGACCCATGCGTCGAGCTCGGCCTGGGCATGGGCCAAGGTGTCGAACGTCCGGTCGGTGCGGAACTCGGTACGCAGCGCGCGGTGGAACCGCTCGATCTTCCCCGTCGTGGTCGGCGAGCGTGGCTGGGTGTGGAGGTGCTCGATCCCGTTCTCCCGACAGATCCGGTCGAAGAGCACCTCGACGGGCGGCTGGTTGAACCGGCCGGTGAATACCTTGCCGTTGTCGGTGAGGATCTGCCCCGGCACCCCGTACGCCCGCAGGGCTGCAGCAAGGCCGTCGCACACGTTCGGCGAGGTCTCCCGCAGCATCAGGTGTGCGCTGATGCAGAACCGGGAGTGGTCATCAACCCCGGTCAACGCCTTGGCCCGGCGCCCGTCGGCCAACACGAAGCCGCCCACGACGTCCATCTGCCACAGCTCCATCGGCAGCCCTCGCTCCCACCGTTTCCACTTCCGGTCACGTCGCCTGCGCCCCGAGGGGTCGATCAGGTTCAACCGGACCAACGCCCGATACACCGCCGACTCCGAGGGCACCGGCTCCACACCGGCCCTGCCCAGCTCGAAGACCAGCCGGCGTGGACCCCAACCGGGATGCGAGGACCGCATCGTGGCCACCAACGCCTCGACATCCGCGCCGATCTGGTGCGGACACGACCGCGGACGATGCGACCTATCCCTCAGACCCTCAAGGCCTTCAGCCTCGTACCTCGCCAGCCACCCATGCACCGTCTTGCGATGCACCCCGAACCTGGCCGCCACGCTCGAGACCGTCTCGCCGTCACTGATCACTGCCAGCACAGCCTGATACCGCTGCTCAGCCACACTCATCTCCCTCATCAAGGGAGTGTCACCAATCAACCGGAGTAGCTGTCACCTATCACCCGAAGATGTGTAACGCCTCAGCCGAAGGCCGAACGTCACCCATCAGGCGAAGGAATACAGCTGAGCTGGGTGCCCCCGGCAGGACTCGAACCTGCGACCTAGAGATTAGAAGGCTCTTGCTCTATCCAGCTGAGCTACAGGGGCGCGGGATCGGCCTGGGCCGATCCGGGGCAAGTATGCCCCAGAAGCGGACGGTCGCCGGGTGGTCGGGGTCAGCTCCCCGGGGGATCACCGGACGGCTGAGCGGGAGGTTCAGCGGATCGGGCCTCGCTTCGCGCTGACGCCGGTCGCCTTGCGGTAGCCGGGCTTCCACGCATTCACCCGGACCCAGACGCGCTTGCCGCGGTAGCGAGGCTTGATCTTCAGCGTGCGCGCATCATTGCCCCGCACGAAGTGGCCACCGACGTACCACCGGTAGACCAGGCGACTGTCCGCGTCGTGCGGACCGGGGCGCGCCTTGAGGGTGCGTCCGACCTTGGTCTTGCCCTTCACCCGCGGTGACGGGCTGGCCGACTGGGTGCCGCGGGCGACGCGCTCGGCGTCGCTGACGCGCGTCACGGAGGTGTAGCCCGGCTGGGCGCCCGTGACCGCGACCGTCAACCAGCGACGGGCGTCACCGGCGACCGGGGTGTACGACGACCCGTCCGCGTCGGCGATCGCGACACCGTCGCGCCGCCACTGGTAGGTGAGCGTGGTGCCGTTGTCCCAGGTGCCGGGGTCGGCGGTGAGCTGAACGCCGACCTTCGGGTCGCCGGTGATGACCGGGTCGGGGGTGGTGGTCAGGTCGCCGGGGGCGACGGCTGCAGTGTCGGCGCTGGTGGTGGCCGGGGTGTAGCCGGGCTTGGTGCCGGTGACGGTGAAGGTCAGGATCTGGTCGACCTGTCCGGCGGTGGGGGTGTGGGTCAGGCCGGTGGCGCCGGTGATGGGCTCGCCGTCGGCGGACCACTGGTAGGTGAGCGTGGTGCCGTTGTCCCAGGTGCCGGGGTCGGCGGTGAGCTGGACGCCGACCTTCGGGTCGCCGGTGATGACCGGGTCGGGGGTGGTGGTCAGGTCGCCGGGGGCGACGGCTGCCGTGGCGGCGCTGGTGGTGGCCGGGCTGTAGCCGGGCTTGGTGCCGGTGACGGTGAAGGTCAGGATCTGGTCGGCCTGTCCGGCGGTGGGGGTGTGGGTCAGGCCGGTGGCGCCGGTGATGGGCTCGCCGTCGGCGGACCACTGGTAGGTGAGCGTGGTGCCGGTGTCCCAGGTGCCGGGGTCGGCGGTGAGCTGGACGCCGACCTTCGGGGTCGCCGGTGATGACCGGGTCGGGGGTGGTGGAGAGGTCGCCGGGGGCGACGGCTGCCGTGGCGGCGCTGGTGGTGGCCGGGCTGTAGCCGGGCTTGGTGCCGGTGACGGTGAAGGTCAGGATCTGGTCGACCTGTCCGGCGGTGGGGGTGTGGGTCAGGCCGGTGGCGCCGGTGATGGGCTCGCCGTCGGCGGACCACTGGTAGGTGAGCGTGGTGCCGTTGTCCCAGGTGCCGGGGTCGGCGGTGAGCTGAACGCCGACCTTCGGGTCGCCGGTGATGACCGGGTCGGGGGTGGTGGTCAGGTCGCCGGGGGCGACGGCTGCACTGCTCGCGCTGGTGCGGGTGGTGTCGAGGTGATGCGGCTTCGCGCCCGTCACCCGCACCTTCAAGGTCGTGCCGACGTCGCTCGCGACGGGTGTGTACGACGACGACGTCGCGCCGTTGATCGGGGTGCTGCCGGACAGCCACTGGTAGCCGAACGTCGTGCCGGCCGGCCAACCGTTGACGACCGCCGAGAGCGAGACCCCGACCTGCGGAGTGCCGTTGATCGTCGGGTCCGGAGCGGGGGAGAGCGGCTGGGCCGGGATCGGGACCGCCACGACGCAACCGCCGTCAAGGCACACCCCGCCCAGGGTGCTGGAGGACATCGTCGCCCGCAGCGTCCGGTCGGAGGCGTCCGCGGCCACCTGCACCGGGAAGGCGACCGACGCGGTGGCGCCTACAGCCGTGGACGGAAGGGTCCAGGTCAGCGTGGTGCCGCTCAGGGCGAGCCCGGCCGGCAGGGCCGAGGCATCGATGCTCGCGTCGTCCAGGACGTCGGCCAGGTCGACGGTCGCCACGCTCGAGGTCAGCGCGATCTTGCCGACGTTGGCGGCCGACAAGGTCAGGGTGACCGGGTCACCGGGGTTGGCGGTGGTCTTCGAGGCGGAGATCGACGGGGTGTAGCGCTGCACCCACGCCGGCTTGTCCACGTCGTAGAGCCAGTCCTGGAAGAACGCCGTCAGGTCGCGACCGGAGATCTCCTCGGCCAGCGCGATGAACTCCGTCGTACGCCGGCTGGTCTGGGTGTAGCGGTCCTGCCACTGGCGCATCACCTGACGGAAGGCCTTGTCGCCGATCGAGCCGCGCAGTGCCTCGAGGGTCATCGAGCCACGGTTGTAGACGTGCCAGCCGAAGAGCTGGGATGCCTGGGTCATGGCCGCGGGCGCAATCTTCCAGCGGGTGCTGCTGGCCGCGGTGCTGTTCCAGAGGTCGTAGTTGGCGGTCTCGGTGCTCGTCGTCGAGGTGCCCGCGCCTTCGTTGGGGTACTGCGTCTCGGCGAACGTCGCCGGGCCCTCGTTGAGCCAGATGTCGTTCCAGTCCCGGGGCGAGACGCCGTCGCCGAACCACTGGTGCATGTACTCGTGGATGGCGGTGCTGTTGCTCGTGGTCGCCGCGGAGGTGGGGAAGAACGGTCGGTCCTGCGTCTCGAGGGCGTAGTTGATCGTGCTCGGCACGATGTCGACCACGAGCCCGGTGCTGCCCCCGGGATAGATGCCGTAGCGGGACTCGAAGAAGTCGAGGTACCCCTTGAGCTCGGCCCGGACCCCGTTGGTGCTGATCACGTTGGTGGGCAGCATCGAGGGGTCCAGGAAGGACCACTCGTGGATCGTCCGGCCACTGGCCAGCACGATGTCGGACTCCAGCATGTCGTAGCGGCCGATCGAGATCAGCGAGAGCTCGCTGGCCATCTGACGGGTCTGGTCCCAGACCCAGGTGGTCCGGGCGCCGCCGTTGGTCGGCGTCTTCGAGACCAGTTCGCCGTTGGCCACCGCGGCGGCCGCACGGGGGCCGGGGTTGACCAGGCTCGAGGTGGAGAGCTGGGTGGGGATGTTCAGACTGAAGGTCCAGGTCGCCTTGTCGGAGGGCGTGTTGTTGTGCGGGAAGGCCGTCATCGCGCCGACCGGCTGGTTGACGAACGTGGCGCCGTCCACCGTGGCGTTCCAGCCCTCGGAGGAGCCGTCGGTGTCGGTGTGGGCCGACGGTGTGCCGGAGTAGGACACCTCGGTCGTGAAGGTGCCGCTGACGGGAGTGGCGGGCGTGACGATCAACTTGTGCACGTCGGTGGTGGCGTTCGAGGTGGTGGTCACCTCGTTGCGCGTGAAGGTGGCGGGTGCTCCGTCGACCGTGACCGCCGAGACCGTCAGGCCGGCGCCCTGGAAGTCGAGGCCGAACGACGACAGCGGCGCGCCGGTCGTCTGTGCCGTCATCCGTGCGGTGGCAGCGCTGAAGGTGCTGGTCGCTGCGGTGTTGGGCACCACTGACACCGCGACGTCGACGGCCAGGTCGATGTCGTAGTGCAACGCGTCGTACCCGCTGTTGCCCTGGTGTGGGAAGAGGCTGTCGCCGGCGCTCAGCCCCCCGGGCACCGCCGCCTCCGCGAAGGCCGGCGTGGTGGTCGGCAGGGCGACCAGCAGACCCGCGGTGACCGCGAGGGTGGCGACGCGGCCGACCAGGCGGCGCGAACGACGGGGCGAACGACGGGCAGGGGTGCGACCAAGGAGGGGCATGCGTCAGCTCTCTGCAGGGAGGATCCCCCGCAGCCGTGACCCCGACCGACAGGTCGAGCGCACGAGGAGGAGTGCGGAGAACTCTACGTGCGCCGACCCGCCGATGCGGCCGAATCCGGAGGAGTCACCTCAGCGGCGACTGGCCATCCATGCCTCGACGTCGTCGGCCGTGCGCGGCAGGGCCGACGAGAGGTTCCGGCAACCGTCGGCGGTGACCAGGATGTCGTCCTCGATGCGGATGCCGATGCCGCGCAGCTCCTCGGGGACGAGCAGGTCGTCCTCCTGGAAGTAGAGGCCCGGCTCGACGGTCAGCACCATGCCCTCGCGAGGTCGCCCTGCGGGTAGACGTCGGCGGCCGCGTTGCCGCAGTCGTGCACGTCCATGCCGAGCATGTGGCTGGTGCCGTGCAGCGTCCAGCGGGCGTAGACCTTGCTCTCCGGGTCGAGCGCCTCCTCGGCGGAGACCGGCAGCAGGCCCAGGCCCTCCAGGCCGTGGGCCAGCACCGACATCGCGGCGTGGTGCGCGGCGAGGAAGGCAGCGCCCGGGCGGACGGCGTCGATCCCGGCCTGCTGGGCGGTGAGCACGAGGTCGTAGAGCTCGCGCTGGAGCGGGGTGAACATGCCGTCGACCGGCAGGGTCCGGGTGACGTCGGCGGTGTAGAGGTTGTTTCCCTCGACCCCCATGTCGAGCAGCACCAGCTCGCCGGGCGTGATCGGGCCGGAGTTCTCGATCCAGTGCAGCGTCGTGGCGTGCTTGCCGCCACCGACGATGGAGTCGTAGCCGATGTCGTTGCCCATCGCCCGGGCCCGTCGGAAGAAGGTGCCCTCGATCCAGCGCTCGCCGTACTTCAGGACGTCGTCCCATTCGCGCACGGCGTCCTCGAAGCCCAGCGTCGTGATGTCGCAGGCCTCCTGGAGCTCGCCGATCTCCCAGGCGTCCTTGATCAGGCGCATCTCGGAGACGACCCGGGCGAATTCGGAGTCGCGCGAGGAGTCCGATCCGACCAGCTGGTCGGCGGCCGCGGAGATGCCGCGGTGGACGCGGGTCTTGCCCGAGCCGGCCAGCGCGCCGGGCAGCTCGTCGAGGTGGCGGACCTCGAGCCCGAGCGAGTCCGAGATCTCGGTCAGCGACGGTCGGCGCCCGGCCCACAGCTCGCCGTACTGGCGGTCGCGGAAGAACTCGTCGCTGTCGCGCGAGGAGCGCGGTCGCGCGTAGAGGACGGACTCGCCGTCCTCGATGACCAGCACCGCGTCGCTGGTCTGGTTGCCGCGAGAAGTAGGTGTGCGCGGTGTCGGGACGGAAGCGGTAGTCGGTGTCGTTGGACCGCACCTTGTAGGTGCCGGCCGGCAGCACCAGCCGCTCACCGGGGAACGTCTCGGCCAGCCGCGCGCGGCGCTCGGCCGCAGGATCAGCGATCGGGTGGCGGGACACGTCGAGCTCGCGTTCGCCCCAACCGGTGCGCATGAAGGCGGAGTACGCCGCGGGCACGCTCGGGTCGTGGGACTCGGTGCGAGGCTCCTGGCTGGTGGACTCCGAGGGCTGGGAGGTCGTGTTCTCAGTCACGCCGTCACTCTACGCCGGGCGCAGGGAAGAGCCGAGTCGACCGATAGGCTGCCGCCCATGCCCCGACCGCGCCACGACAGTGTCGTCTTCACCGTCGTCGTGACGGCTCTTGTTTCCGTGGGCGCTCTCGTCATCCTGGTCGTGCTGGCGCTGTCCGGCGCACCGAGCACCCTGCTGCTGGCGACCCTGCTCGCTGCGCTGCCGGTCGGGCCCCTGGTGGCCTGCTATCTCTGGCTGGATCGCTACGAGCCGGAGCCACGACGGCTGCTGGCCTACGGCCTGCTGTGGGGCGTCTTCGTCGCCACGGCGGCCGCGCTGCTGATCCAGGGGATCGGCGGCTTCTTCGTCGGCTTCACCGAGAACGTCTCGCTGGCCGTGGTCGCGCCCGATCACCGAGGAGGCCAGCAAGGGGCTCTTCCTGCTGCTCCTGCTGTGGTGGCGCCGGGCCGAGCTCGACGGCGTGCTCGACGGCGTCGTCTATGCCGGCATGGTCGGCATCGGCTTCGCGTTCACCGAGAACATCCTCTACCTCGCGGCGGCGTACGACGGCCTCGACGGCCTCGGCCCGGGCGGCACCGAGGCGTTGACCGGCACCTTCGTCGTCCGGTGCCTGCTGAGCCCGTTCGCGCACCCCTTCTTCACCGCCTTCATCGGCATCGGGGTCGGCATCGCGGTCGGCTCGCGCCGGTCCTCGGTGCGGGTGCTCGCGCCGCTGGTCGGCTATGTCGTCGCCGTCGCGCTCCACGGCGCGTGGAACGGCTCGACCGTCTTCGGCCTCGAGAGCTTCGTCGGCCGTCTACGGTCTGCTCATGGCCCCGGCATTCCTGGCGATCGTCGCCTTCGCTCGTCTGGGCGCGCCGTTCCGAACGCCGGATGCTCACCGCCGCGTTGGGCGACGCCGCTGCGCGCGGCCTCATCCCGGCCACCGACATCGGCTGGGTCGTCGACCTCCGCGCCCGCCGCCTCGGTCGCGCCTACGCCCGCCAGCACGGCGGCAAGGCGGGGGAGCGCGCCATGCGCGACTACCAGCAGGCAGCCATCGAACTCGGCTTCCTGCACCATCGTTTCCTCCGCGGCACCCCGCCGCCCGACTTCGCCGCCCGCGGCCAGGACCATGTCGCCCGCATCGGCGCAGTCCGACCCTACGATCGCATTCCCCGGACAGGTGGTCCCGACCCGATGACTGAGCGCCACGGCGATCCTCAGCCGCCGAGCACCCAGATGCTGACCAGCCTCGTGATGCTGCGCGGCTCGCTGCAGGACGCCCGGCTGCCGTTGGACGTCCCCGGCGTCGAGGAGCACCGCAAGAACCGCTCAGGAGGCGGTCGACCAGCTCGAGGACTACGTCATCCCGCGGATGATGACGATCGACGCGCCGATGCTGACCGTCGTGGGCGGCTCCACCGGCGCCGGCAAGTCCACCTTGGTCAACTCGATCGTGGGCCGTCGGGTCACCGAGCCCGGCGTGCTGCGCCCCACCACCCGGTCGCCGGTGCTGGTGCACCACCCCGATGACGCGCAGTGGTTCGGCCAGGACCGTCTGCTGCCCGGACCTCGAGCGCGTCACGCACTCGACCAACGACCCCGGCGCCCTCCAGCTGGTCGCCTCCGAGGCGATCCCGCTCGGGCCTCGCGATCCTGGACGCGCCCGACATCGACTCGGTCGAGGAGCGCAACCGGGTGCTGGCCGCGCAGCTGCTGGCCGCCGCTGACCTGTGGCTCTTCGTCACCTCGGCCGCCCGGTACGCCGACCAGGTGCCGTGGGACTACCTCCGTCAGGCCGCCGAGCGTTCGGCTGCGGTTGCGATCGTGCTCGACCGGACCCCGCCGGCGGCCGTCGAGACCGTTGCGACCCACCTGGCCCGGATGCTTGCCAGCCGCGGGCTCAAGGACTCCCCGCTGTTCACGATCAACGAGGCGACCGTCGACGAGGACGGGCTGCTGCCGGTCGAGGCCGTCGTGGAGATCCGCGGCTGGCTGCAGTCGCTGGCCGACGACGTCGATGCCCGGTCCGGGGTCGTCAAGCAGACGCTCGACGGTGCGGTCCGCACGCTGAGCCGACGCGCCCACGGCGTGGCCGACGCTGCCGACCGAGCAGATCGCCGCCGCCGCCCAGCTGCGAGCCGACGCCGACAGTGCCTATCTCGCCGCGACCGAGGCGGTCTCGGCTGCCTCGGCCGACGGCACCCTGCTGCGCGGCGAGGTGCTCGCCCGATGGCAGGAGTTCGTCGGCACCGGCGAGCTGGTGAAGTCACTCGAGAACCGGGTGGGCTGGCTGCGCGACCGGATCGTCGCCTCGGTCAAGGGCAAGCCCCAGCAGGCCGAACGCGTCACCGTGGCGGTGGAGTCCGGTCTCGAGACGCTGATCCTCGAGCACGCCGAGGCCGCCGCCGAGCGGGCCGCAGGCCTCGTGGGGGCCGCTGGCCTCCGGCCGCGGCCTGCTTGCAGGACGCCGGCGAGGACCTCGGCCGGGCCTCCCGCGACCTGCGCCGCCGGGCCGAGCGGGCGGTGCGTGACTGGCAGCAGGACGTGCTCGAGATGGTCCGGACCGAGGGCGCCGACAAGCGGGGCACGGCGCGGTTCATGGCCTACGGCGTCAACGGCCTCTCCGTCGCGCTGATGGTCGTCGTCTTCGCCCACACCGGCGGCGCCCTGGTCGGTGCCGAGGCCGGCATCGCCGGTGGTCGGGCCGTGATCGGCCAGAAGCTGCTCGAGGCGGTCTTCGGTGACCAGGCCGTGCGGAGGCTGGCCGAGCGCGCCCGCCAGTCGCTGGAGGTCCGGGTCGCCGAGCTGCTCGACGCCGAGCGGGCCCGCTTCCGTGACCTGCTCGACTCGCTCGCAGATCGATGCCCGCCAGGCGCCGAGCAGCTGCGCGCGGCCGCTCGCCGGGTCGACGACCTGCGCTTCGCGGCAGCCCAGCAGCCGGGGGAGTCCACGCTGTGAGCGAGCAACCCCTTAGGGTGTGCGTCAGCACTGTCAGCCAGCGCCGCCTCGTCGCGGTGGGTCGAGGGAGATGATGACGTCCTTGCTCCAGGGTGCCAAGAAGTTGGTCACCCGTGGCTCCGACATCGGTGCTCGTCTCGACGGGCTCGAAGCCGCCGTGACGGCCGCCCGCGGACGGGTCGACGACGAGCTGGTGACCGAGGCCGAAGCCGTGGTGACCCGCGCCTCCGGCCGCCTGCGTCTCTCGGCCGAGCACACCGTGGTCGCGATCGCCGGCGCCACGGGTTCGGGCAAGTCCTCCACCTTCAACGCGCTGACCGGGCTGGAGCTCTCGGCGGTCGGCGTACGACGCCCGACCACGTCGTGGGCCACGGCCTGCGTGTGGGGGCGCGAGGGCGCCGACGAGCTGCTCGACTGGCTCGGCATCCCGCCGCGGCACCAGACCACCCGCGACTCGATGCTCGACACCGGCCGTCAGGATCCTGCCGAGGCCGCGCTCCAGGGCGTCGTCCTGCTCGACCTGCCCGACCACGACTCCACCGAGGTCTCCCACCACCTCGAGGTGGACCGGCTGGTCAACCTGGCCGACCTGCTCGTCTGGGTGCTGGACCCGCAGAAGTACGCCGACGCGGCGATCCACGACCGCTACCTCGCCCCGCTCTCGACCCACCAGGACGTCATGCTCGTCGTCCTCAACCACATCGACACCGTCCCCGAGGAGCGCCGCGAGGGCATGGTCGCCGACGTCCGCCGACTCCTGGTCGAGGACGGGCTCACCGACGTCCCGGTGCATCGCGTTCAGCGCCCGGCACGGCACCGGCATGCCCGAGCTGCGCAACGAGATCGCCCGCCGGGTGGCTGCCAAGGAAATGACCAGGTCGCGTCTCGAGGCCGACCTGCGCGCGGTCGCGACCCGGCTCGACGAGGCGACCGGTGACGGCCGGCCGCCGGTCGTTGTCCGACGAGCGGGTGGCGGCGCTCGACGACGCCTTCGCTGACGCTGCCGGGGTGCCCACCGTGGTCGACGCCGTGGAGCGCTCCACCCGGCTGCGTGCCGGACGCGCCACCGGCTGGCCGGTCACGTCCTGGATCTCGCGGCTGCGGCCCGACCCGCTCAAGCGGCTGCACCTCGACCTCGGCGCCGACGGCAAGACGCTCACCGGCAGGTCCCGCACCTCCGACGCCGGAGGCCGAGCCCGGTCCAGCGCGCCCGGATCGACAGCGAGGTGCGTGCCCTGGCTGACGACGTCACCACCGGGCTGGCCCAGCCGTGGGCCGACGCCCTGCGCCGCGCCTCGGTCGCCCGGCCTGCCGGAGGTCGGCGACCGGCTCGACGCGCGCCCTCGGCAGCACCGATCTCGGCGTCGACAAGGTGCCGATGTGGGCCGGTGCCGTCCGCTTCGTCCAGTGGGCCCTGCTGCTCGCTGCGCTGACCGGCGGCCGCGTGGCTGGGCGTGCTGGCGGCGCCTGAGCTACCTGCAGGTCGGCGACCCGTCGGCGCCCGAGGTCGGTGGCTTCCCGATGCCGACTGCTGCTGCTCCTCGGCGGCGTGGCGCTCGGCATCCTGCTGGCGTTGCTGAGCCGGGTGCTGGTCGGCGCGACCGCGCGCCGCCGTGCCAAGGTCGCGGACCGACGGCTGCGCGCAGCGGTGCACGAGGTGACCCGACGAGCTGGTGGTCGGCCCGATCGAGGCCGAGCTGGCCGCGTACGCCGCGTCAAAGGGCTGGCCGCGCGCGCTCAAGCAGCCAGCCTGACGCAGGCCCGTCGTTCGTCCACAGCCGGCCGTGGCGCCGGGTTCGTCCCCAGCCGCTGGTCGGCGTCCGCGAGGTCGTCGCTGCCGTGCCCGGAGGCTCGTGCTCGACCGCACGCGCCGGCGGTCGACACGAGACCGAGGAGAAGCCGATGAACGAATCCATGATCACCCTGCAGGGCTGGATGGGCGGCGACGTCGTCGTCCGCGAGGCCGGGCGAGGCGACCGTGGCGCCGGCTCCGGGTCGCCTGCACCCCGCGTCGCTACCAGAAGAAGACCGACGAGTGGGTCGACGCCGACACCCAGTGGTACACCGTGACCGCCTGGCGGGCCCTGGGTGAGCACTGCGCCGCGTCCCTGCGCCGGGGCGACCCGGTCGTGGTCTACGGCCGGCTGAATGCCCAGACGTGGACCAACTCGGCCGGCATCGAGGTGACCTCCTTCGAGGTCGACGCCGTCTTCGTCGGTCATGACCTCAACCGAGGCACCAGCAGCTTCACCCGGGCCGTGGCGACAGCCGGCGGTGCCACCGGGCAGAGGCCGGGCAGACGACCGGTCGAGCCGACCGCCGAGGCAGCCGCCTAGCGAGGGTGACCCCGAATCAGGCGAACCGCGCCGGGTGGCCCGTAGGCTCATCGACCATGGCGGAATATGTCTTCACCCTGCGCAACGTGCGCAAGGCCCACGGTGACAAGGTCGTCCTCGACAACGTCACTCTCTCGTTCCTCCACGGAGCCAAGATCGGCGTCGTCGGCCCGAACGGCACCGGCAAGTCCTCGCTGCTGAAGATCATGGCGGGGCTCGACCACGCCAACAACGGCGACGCGATCCTCGACCCCGGACGCCACGGTCGGCATGCTCCAGCAGGAGCCGCCGCTGAGCGAGGGCAAGACCGTCCTGGAGAACGTCGAGGAGGCGGTCGGCGAGATCAAGGGGAAGCTCGACCGGTTCAACGCGATCTCCGAGGAGCTGGCCAGCCCGGACGCCGACTACGACACGCTGCTCGCCGAGATGGGCGACCTGCAGACCGACCTCGACCACGCCAACGCGTGGGACCTCGACAGCCGGCTCGACCAGGCGATGGACGCGCTGCGCTGCCCGCCGCCGGAGGCGCTCGTCGACAACCTCTCCGGTGGTGAGCGTCGCCGGGTCGCGCTGTGCAAGCTGCTGCTCCAGCAGCCCGACCTGCTGCTCCTCGACGAGCCCACCAACCACCTCGACGCCGAGTCCGTGCAGTGGCTCGAGGGCCACCTCGCGTCCTACCCCGGCGCCGTCCTGGCCGTCACCCACGACCGGTACTTCCTCGACAACGTCGCCTCCTGGATCCTCGAGCTCGACCGAGGCCAGGCGCACCCCTACGAGGGCAACTACACGACGTACCTCGAGACGAAGAAGGACCGCCTCAAGATCGAGGGCCAGAAGGACGCCAAGCGCGCCAAGATGCTCGAGCGCGAGCTCGAGTGGGTGCGCTCCAACGCCAAGGCCCGCCAGACCAAGAGCAAGTCGCGTCTGGCTCGCTACGAGGAGATGGCGGCCGAGGCCGACCGGATGCGCAAGATCGACACCTCCGAGATCAACATCCCGGCCGGTCCGCGACTCGGCGACGTCGTGCTCGAGGCCAAGGGGCTGACCAAGGGCTTCGACGGTCGCACCCTGATCAACGACCTCACCTTCACGCCTGCCGCGCGCCGGCATCGTCGGCGTGATCGGTCCCAACGGCGTCGGCAAGACCACGCTGTTCCGGATGATCACCGACCAGGAGAAGCCGGACGCCGGCGAGCTCAAGGTCGGCCAGACGGTCAAGATCTCCTACGTCGACCAGAGCCGCGGTGGCCTCGACCCGACCAAGAACGTCTGGGAGGTCGTCTCCGACGGGCTCGACTTCATCAAGGTCGCCAACTTCGAGATGAACTCGCGCGCCTACGTCGCGTCGTTCGGCTTCAAGGGGCCCGACCAGCAGAAGAAGGCCGACGTGCTCTCGGGTGGTGAGCGCAACCGTCTCAACCTCGCGCTCACGCTCAAGATGGGCGGCAACATGCTGCTGCTCGACGAGCCCACCAACGACCTGGACGTCGAGACGCTCTCGTCGCTCGAGGACGCGCTGCTCGACTTCCCCGGCTGTGCCGTGGTCACCTCGCACGACCGGTGGTTCCTGGACCGCGTCGTCACCCACATCCTGGCGTGGGAGGGCGACGCCGAGGACCCGGCCAGTGGTTCTGGTTCGAGGGCAACTACGCCTCCTACGAGGAGAACAAGATCGAGCGCCTCGGCGCCGAGGCGGCCCGCCCGCACCGCGTCACGCACCGCCGCCTGACCCGCGACTGAGCGCCGCACTGACGCACGGCCCGCCCGAGATCTCGGGCGGGCCGTCGTACGTTGCGGGCCTGAGTCTGGGCTCGGAGACCGTCTGCGGATTTCCATCTCGGGGTGGGCCGCGACCAGGTGGTCCGAGACGGCGTTCATCACGCGGCCGAGCGCGGCGAAGTCCTCGGGCGTCGGCGAGGTCGACGAGGTGCTCGCGCACGCCGTCGACGTGGGTGGGCGCGACCCGGCGAGCAGGTCGACGCCCTTGTCGGTCATGCGTGGCGAGGATGCCGCGGCCGTCCTCGGGGGAGCTGGCTCGCGGATGACCAGGCCGGCCGTCTCCATCCGCGAGACCGTGTGGGTGACCCGGCTGCGGCTGTGCGCCAGGGCGTCGGCCAGCTGGGCCATCCGCATCTGGCCGCCCGGGCGCTCGGAGAGGCGGACCAGGATCTCGTACTCGGTCAGCGAGATGTCGGGACCGGCGCAGGTCGTCGTCGAGCCGGTCCATGAGCAGCGTCATGCCCATGACCAGAGCGCGCCACGAGCGCTGCTCGGTCGGATCGAGCCAGCGGGCCGCGAGTGTCGTCCAGTCATGGCGCGCAGCCTAAGCGCGGCGCCGCGGCCGGAGCGCGACTCAGCCCAGACGCTCGAGGATCAGCGCCATGCCCTGGCCGCCACCGACGCACATGGTGATCAGGCCGGTGGTCTTGTCGTGCCAGTCGAGCGAGTTGAGCATCGTGTTCTGCAGCCGGGCGCCGGTCATGCCGAACGGGTGGCCGACCGCGATCGCGCCGCCGTTGACGTTGAGCCGGTCGAGGTCGATGCCGAGGTCCTGGTACGACGGCACGACCTGCGCGGCGAAGGCCTCGTTGATCTCGACCAGGTCGATGTCGCCGATGCTCATGTTGGCGTGCTTGAGCGCGTGCTTGGTCGCCTCGACCGGGCCGAGGCCCATGATCTCGGGGGAGAGGCCGCTGACGCCGGTGGAGACGATGCGGGCCAGCGGGGTGAGGCCGAGCTCGGCGGCCTTGGTGTCGGACATGATCACCACGGCGGCGGCGCCGTCGTTGAGCGGCGCAGCAGTTGCCGGCGGTGACGACGCCGTCGGGGCGGAAGACCGGCTTGAGCTGCGAGACCGCCTCGTAGGTGACGCCGGCGCGGGGGCCGTCGTCGGCGGTGACCACGGTGCCGTCGGGGGTGGTGACCGGGGTGATCTCGCGGGCCCAGAAGCCGTCGTTGATCGCCTTCTCGGCGAGGTTCTGCGAGCGGACACCGAACTCGTCGAGCTCCTTGCGGTCAGGCCGCGCATCCGGGCGACGTTCTCGGCGGTCTGGCCCATCGCGATGTAGGCGTCGGGGAGCAGCGCCGTCCTCGCGCGGGTCGTGCCAGTCCTGCCGCCCTCGGCGGTCTTCGTCGGTGCGGGCCTTGGCGTCGTCGAAGAGCGGGTTCTGGGTGTCGGGCCAGTGGTCGGAGGTGCCCTTGGCGAAGCGGGAGACGGTCTCGACGCCGGCGGAGATGAAGACGTCGCCCTCGCCGGCCTTGATCGCGTGGAAGGCCATCCGGGTGGTCTGCACCGAGGAGGCGCAGTAGCGGGTGATCGTGGCGCCGGGGACGTCGTCCATGCCGTTGAGCACGTTGACGATGCGGGCCATGTTGTTGCCGGACTCGCCGCCGGGCAGGCCGCAGCCGAGGTAGAGGTCGTCGACGGTGTTCGGGTCGAGCGCGGGGATCTTGTCCAGCGCCGTCTTGACGATCAGCGCGGTGAGGTCGTCGGGACGGAAGTCCTTCAGCGACCCCTTGTTGGCGCGGCCGATGGGGGAACGGGCGGCGGAAACGATGACTGCCTCGGGCATGGAGAACTCCGATCTAGGCGTGGCGAGGTGGCACCGCTAGCCGAGACAGGCTACTCGCGAGTGCGCACCGCGCGCCGGCGTCCGGAGTGCTCGGATCTGACAGCATCGTGGCGTGCGCCACGTCTACGAGTGCCCGATGCGCTGGGCCGACCTGGACCTGCTGGGCCACGTCAACAACGTGGTCTACGTCGACTACCTCCAGGAGGCCCGGGTCGACATGCTGCGCACCCACGGCCCGGCCGGCCGCAGGAGCCGGCGAGCCTGGCCGAGGGCGTGGTCGTCGTCCGGCACGAGGTCACCTACCCGCGCCGCTGACCTTCGCTTCCGAGCCGGTCAGCATCGAGTGCTGGGTCACCGAGATCCGCGCCGCTCGTTCACGATGGCCTACGAGATCTTCCACGAGATCCGCAGCCGACGGGCGGCGCCGCGTCTACCTGCGGGCGACGACCGTGCTCACGCCGTACGTCTTCGCCACCGAGCGCCCCCGGCGGCTCAGCCCCGAGGAGCGCGAGACGCTCGCGCCGCTTCCTCGAGCCGACCGAGCGCGACGCCGCGCGACGCGCCGTGACGCCGGCGCGTCGCGCCGAGGTCGGGCACTACCCGGTGCAGGTGCGCTTCTCCGACGTCGACGTCTACGGCCACGTCAACAACGTGAAGTACTTCGAGTACTTCCAGGAGGCGCGGATCCTGCTGACCGCGCCGGCTCTGGGCGCGAGCTGCCGCCCGGACGCCGCGGATCCACATCGTGGTGGCCCAGACCGACGTCGACTACCAGCGTGCCGATCCTGTTCCGCCCCGAGCCCTACGACTCTACTCCTGGGTCACCCACGTCGGCACCCGGTCGGTCGACGATCGAGTCGGAGATCCGCGACGGCGACACCGTGCTGTCGCGGGCCGGCGTGATGATCGTCTTCTTCGACCTCGACGACGCAGCGCTCGGCCGAGCCGCCGGAGGTCTACCGCGAGCGCGCTGCGCGAGCTGCTGCCCTGAGCGCGGCGGCGAGCCGGCTCACTCGAAGCTGTTGACCATGAACTGCGCGGCGTGGGTGACGTAGTCCCAGAACTGCGCGTCCTGCTCGGGGGTCAGCGCCACCTCGTCGAGGCCGGCGCGGAAGTGCACCAGCCAGCGGTCCTTGGCGCTGCGGCGTCACCGCGAACGGCGCGTGCCGCATCCGCAGCCGCGGGTGGCCGCGCGTGTCGGAGTACGTCGTCGGGCCGCCCCAGTACTGCACGAGGAAGAGCAGGAAGCGCTCCTCGGCCGGACCGAGGTCCTCCTCGGGGTAGAGCGGGCGCAGCACCTCGTCGCTCGGCCACGCCCTCGTAGAACGTGGCGACGATCTGGCTGAATCGTCTCGAAGCCGCCGATCTCGTCGTAGAACGTGCTCACCGCGTCCCATTGTGCCGAGCGCCCGCGGGCAGCGCTCACACCGGCGTGCCAGACTCGGAACGACGAGTCCCGAAACCACAAGGAGCGATCTGCAGATGGCAACCACCCGCACCGCGACCACCCACTGGGAAGGCAGCCTCTTCGAGGGCGCCGGCAAGGTGACCCTCGACTCGTCCGGTCTCGGCACCTACGACGTGTCCTGGCCCGCCCGCGCCGAGGAGGCCAACGGCAAGACCAGCCCCGAGGAGCTGATCGCGGCCGCCCACTCGGCCTGCTTCTCGATGGCGCTTCTCCAACGGCCTGGCCAAGGCCGGCACGCCGCCGACCTCGCTGGACACCCGCGCCGACGTCGAGTTCACGCCCGGCACCGGCATCACCGGCATCAAGCTGACCGTGCGCGGCGTCGTCGAGGGCATGAGCGACGACGACTTCGTCGCCGCCGCCGAGGCCGCCAAGGCGGGCTGCCCGGTCAGCCAGGCGCTCACCGGCACCACGATCACGCTGGACGCCGCACTCGCCTGACGTCTCGAACCTGACGCCGGCTGGGTTCAGCTGGTCGGAGACGCCCTCGGCCGCCTGGTCGGGGGCGTCGTCTCCCGTCGGCGTCTCGGCTGCGCCGTCGCGGTGCCACACGACCCGCTGCGGGAAGGGGATCTCGATGCCCTCGTGGTCGAAGCGGGCCTTGATCCGCTCGCGCATCTCGCGGGCGACCGCCCACTGCTCGAGCGGAGCGGTCTTGAGCGTCACCCGGAGGGTCGACCCCGTCGGCGGCGAGTCCTGGACGCCCCACACCTCGGGCTCCTCGATGATCTTGCCGCGGAAGTCCTCGTCGTCCCACAGGTCGTGGGCGACCTCCGTGAGCACCCGGCGTACCCGGGCGAGGTCCTCGCTGTAGCCGACGCTGATGTCGAGCACGGTGCGCGCCCAGTTCTGGCTCATGTTGCCGACCCGGAGGATCTCGCCGTTGCGGACGTACCAGACGGTGCCGTTGACGTCGCGCAGCCGCGTCACGCGCAGGCTCACGGCCTCGACGGTGCCGGTGGCCTCGCCGAGGTCGACGACGTCGCCGACGCCGTACTGGTCCTCGAAGATCATGAAGATGCCGGACAGGAAGTCCTTGACCAGCGTCTGGGCGCCGAAGCCGAGGGCCACACCGATGATGCCGGCGCTGGCGATGATCGGGCGCGATGTCGACGCCGATCTCGCTGAGCATCATCGTGACGATGATCGCGGCGACGATGCCGGTGATGATGCTCTTGAGCAGCCCGCCCATGGTCTTGGCGCGCTGGACGCGTCGGGTCGCTGGCGACGCGCGGCGTGCGCCGAGTCGATCGCGGTGCCGCGTGGCGTTGCCCAGGCGACATCCGACTGACCCGGTCGGGGAGCACGCCGTCCGCGGCGCGGCGTGACCAGGCGGTCGACCAGCCGGTGCAGCACCCAGCGGATCGACCAGGCCGAGGAGGAAGAGGCCGATCAGGGCGGCGGCTTGCCGATCAGCGAGGTCGGCGATGTTGGCGAGCCGTCTGGTTGTCGGTCCAGTCGTAGACGCTGTCGCAGATCGTCGCCGTCGTCGCAGCACTGGCGGTCAGAGCGCAAACATGCGGCCCAGTATGTACAGACCTGGCGCCCGAGTCCGATCGAGCGGCCCGGATGTGACCGAGTCGACCCGGTGCGGGTCGGCGTCAGGCCGCCGAGCCGATATCCTCGTCCCGTGACCGCCTCGCTTGCGACCCTCGCCCGCCGTACGACCGTCGTCCGTCGCTGCTCGGCGGCTCTGGCGCCGCTCGCCGCGCCGGCTCACGCTGACGTGCCCGAGGGGTGGAGCGACCCCGAGCCCGTGTCGACGCGCTGCACGCCCTCGCTGCTGCTCGGCGGCGTCCCGCTGCTGCTGTTCCTGCTGATCTGCGCTGGCGGTCTACCTGCCGGCGCTGATGCGCGGCGAGCGCGTCACGCCCGGTGCGCCGGCCGTCGAGAACCAGTGGTTCGGTGGCCCGCGCACGGGCACCGCCGAGCTGGCCGGTCCCGACACCGACGACGTCCGAGGCCGGTGGCGCAAGTGGCCGCTGGTGACCGTTCACCAGCGCCGAGCGCGGCGCGCTCGACGAGGCGATCCGCAAGGCCGAGCAGTCGTGCCGCGTCGAGTTCTCCGTCTTCGTCGGCAGCGCCGAGGGCGACGCCCGCGCCTTCGCCACCAGCTGCACAACTCGCTGGTCGCGCCCGTCGCGCAGCATCCTGATCATGGTCGACCCGGCCGCGCGCGCCCTCGAGATCGTCACCGGCGGCGACGTGCGCCGCACACCTGACCGACGCCGAGGTCGAGCTGGCCGTCGCTCGCGATGCAGTCGGCGTTCGCCGCGGGCGACCTCGTCGGCGGCCTCCAGCCGCGGCATCGCGATGCTGGCCGAGCACGCCCGGCCCGCGAGACCCTGCACGCCGAGCAGCCGCTGAGCCGGCGCTGGACGCCGGCGCAGCTCGAGCCGGGTCAGGCGTCGACTGTCGGTGCGTCAGCGTCGGCGTCGCGTCCTTGGCCTGGGCGGCCAGCGCCCGGGCGACGTCGGCGCGGCCCTCGCGGACGTAGCGCTTGGCGGCCGGGTTGGCCGGGGAGGTCTCCAGCCAGGCGTCGACCCGGTCGAGCAGCTCCTGGCTGGCCAGCTGCTTGCGGGAACATGAACTCCAGCGCGGTCGAGGCGCGCTGGGTGCCCTTCTCCTCCCACATGCGTGTCGGCCGCGGCGAGGTACTTCTCGACGTACGGCGCCAGCACCTCGTCCTGGCCGTAGGCCTGGAAGGCGAGCACCACGCTGCGCTGGGTCTCGTTGGCGACGTCGTCGCGGACGATCGCGATCTCCCACGCCTCGGCCTTGGCCTCGGCGGTCGGGCGGGCGGCGCGCGCGGCGGCGGCGTGCTCCTGGCCGGAGATGGTGTTGTCGCGCGCCAGCTCCTCGGCGATCCGGTCGGCGTCGGCGCGGCCGTGCTTGGCCAGGCCGGTCAGCAGCGTCCAGCGCAGGTCGGTGTCGACCGCGAGGCCCGTCGAAGACCAGGGAGCCGTCGAGCAGGCCCTCGAGGTCGGCCGAGCGCCGCGTCGCTGTGCGCGGCCGCGGCGTAGGCCCGGGCGAACGGCAGCTGGTGGTCGCTGCCGGGCTCGGCCTGCGTCGAGCAGCGCGCGCAGGCCCTGCTCCCAGCGTCGCGCGCAGCGCGGCGCGGTTGGCCGGCGCGGAGTACGGCGTCGACCGCCTGCGCGGCGTACGCCGGGATCCGGCTGACGCCGAACGGCGTCGGTCTCGGTGCCGATGCCGCTGAGCACCAGCGTCACGAAGTCGGTCGCGCTCATCTCGGCGTCGCGGGTCATGTCCCAGGCCGCGCCCCAGCACAGGGCGCGGGCGAGCGAGTCGTCGAGCGTGGCGAGGCCGTCGACGACGGTGGCCAGCGAGCGCTCGTCGAGGCGGATCTTGGCGTAGGCGAGGTCGCCCTCGTTGAGCAGCAGCAGGTCGGGCTGCTGCTGGCCGACCAGCTCGGCGACCTCGGTGCAGCTCGCCCTCGACGTCGGTCTCGAGCGAGCGTACGGCGCACCAGGCGGCCCGTCGACCTCGGTCGTAGAGGCCGATGCCGAGGCGGTGCCGGCGCAGCGTCGGGTGGTCGGCGGTGCGCGGTCTGGCGGACCGCGAACGACGGCGTAGCTGCCGTCGGCGTCGAGCTCGAACTCCGGGCGCGAGGGTGTTGACGCCGGAGGTCTGCAGCCACTCCTGGGCCCAGCGACTCGAGCTCGCGGCCCGAGGACTTCTCGAGCGCGGCCAGCAGGTCGGTGAACTCGGAGTTGGCGAACGCGAAGTCCTTGAAGTAGGCGCGGATGCCCGTCGAGGAAGTTGTCGAGGCCGACCCAGGCGACGAGCTGCTTGAGCACCGAGGCGCCCTTGGCGTAGGTGATGCCGTCGAAGTTGACCTCGACCGCGCTGCAGGTCGACGTTGTCGGCCGCGATCGGGTGGGTGCTGGGCAGCTGGTCCTGGCGGTAGGCCCAGTTCTTGCGGGCGTTGGTGAAGCCGGTCCAGGCCTCGGTGAACTCGGTGGCCTCGACGGCGGCGTGGTAGCAGGCCCACTCGGCGAACGACTCGTTGAGCCAGAGGTCGTCCCACCACTTCATGGTCACGAGGTCGCCGAACCACATGTGCGCCATCTCGTGCAGGATCACCTCGGCGCGGAACTCGTAGAACGAGCGCGGTCCTGGCGGCTGCGGGGGAGGTACTCGTCGCGCAGCGTCACGCAGCCGGCGTTCTCCATCGCGCCCATGTTGTACTCCGGCACGTAGAGCTGGTCGTACTTGCCGAACGGGTAGGGGTAGTCGAAGGCCTCCTCGAAGAACTCGAAGCCCTGCTTGGTGAGCTTGACGAGCTCGTCGACGTCGAGGTGCTCGACCAGCGACTGGCGGCAGTAGTGGCCGAGCGGGATCGTCGCCGTGCTTGCCCTCGTAGGTGTCGCTGGACCTCGTGGTACTCGCCGGCGACGAGCGCGGTGATGTAGGTCGACATCGGCTTGGTGGGCGCGAAGTTCCACACGGCCTTGCCGTCGCCGAGCGTCGCTCGGGCTCGGGGGTCGGGGAGTTGGAGACGACCTTCCAGTGCTCGGGCGCGGTGACGTGTGAACGTGAACGGCGCCTTGAGGTCGGGCTGCTCGAACGTCGTGTAGACGCGGCGGGCGTCGGGCACCTCGAACTGGAGTAGAGGTAGACCCGGTCGTCGGCGGGGTCGACGAAGCGGTGCAGGCCCTCGCCGGTGCGCGAGTAGGGCAGTCGGCGCGGACGACCGAGCTCGTTGTCGGCCGCGAGGTCGGTCAGCGCGATCCGGCTGTCGGCGTACGCCGTCGGCGGGTCGACCGGCTCGCCGTTGAGGGTGATCTCGTGGACCGTCGGCGCCGACGAGGTCGGCGAAGGTCTCGGCGCCGGGCTCGCGTGCAGCGTGAACCGGATCGTGGTGGTCGAGGCGAAGGTCGTGTCGCCGGTCGTGAGGTCCAGGTCGATGGAGTACGACGTGACGTCCAGGAGGGCGGCGCGGGTGGCGGCCTCGTCCCGGGTGAGGTTGGTTCCAGGCATGCGCGGCATCCTGCCACCCGGGTCCGCGGAATCCGAATCGATCGGGGCGCTGCGTCGGGAATGATCTCGACCACCGAGTTGATTGAAAGTCCGCACGACCCACGCCGACTTCTGGTTCGACCCGCTCTGCCCGTTCGCCTGGATCACCTCGCGGTGGATCCTCGAGGTGGAGGAGGTGCGCGACATCGAGGTCACCTGGCACGTGATGTGCCTGGCCTACCTCAACCAGGACCGGGACATCCCGAGGACTACCGCGAGATGCTGCGAGCCGCCTGGGGCCCGGTCCGCGTCTGCATCGCCGCCGAGGAGCGGCACGGCACGGAGCGCCTGCTCGCCGCTCTACACCGCGATGGGCACCCGCATCCACCACGAGGGCCGAGCGTCGACCGCGCCATGATCGAGCAGCGCTGGCCGAGGCCGGGCTGCCGGCCGACGCTGGCCGACGCGATGGACGACTCGTCGCTACGACGACGCGGTCCGAAGTCGCACCACGCGCGGCATGGACCAGGTCGGCGACGACGTCGGCACGCCCACGATCGCCATCGAGGGCACGGCGTTCTTCGGCCCGGTGTTGACCTCGATCCCGCGCGGCGAGGAGGCCGGCGAGCTCTGGGACGGCGCCGTCCGGCTCGCGCGCTACCCGTACTTCTTCGAACTCAAGCGCAGCCGGACGGCGCCCCTCGACTTCAGCTGACCCGTTCGGGCCATGCCCGGACCGGTCGGGACTCCCTAGGCTCCACTCCATGACGAGAAGGGTGGAGCCGATGGCGTACCTGGATCCGCGGTGACCAATGGAGACCTCTACCAGGTCGTGTTCGAGAACGACCGGGTCCGCGTGCTGGAGTATCGCGACGCCCCGGGGGATCGCACGACGGCGCACGGGCACCCCGACAGCGTGATGCTGACGATGTCGTCGTTCCGCCGTCGGCTCGTGCAAGGCGACGACTCCCGTGAGGTGGAGATTCCGGCTGGCGTCGCCAATCGGCTGCCCGCCCGGAGCACGGCGGCGAGAACATCGGCGACACCGAGCCCATGTGTTCTTCGTGGAGCTGAAGGAGCCCGCCGGCCGCCGACGCCGGCCCCGTCGTCCCTCGGCCCGGCCCCCAGCGGCCTGCCGCCCGATCCCCAAGCTAGGCCTCGGCGACGATGTCGTAGCTCCGCGGCCTTGGCGGCGACGGTCGGCCGGTGTGCGGGGGTCGCGGCCGCCTCCAGGTCGAGCAGCATCGAGTCGAGCCGGCGCGGGACCTGCAGGCTGTCCGCGCCGTAGTGCGCGATCTCGTCGAGCGCCAGGTCGAGGTACTGGGCGAAGGTCCAGTCCTGGGTGACCAGCCGCACCACGCCGCGTCGTCGTGCCGGACCGGGTAGGGGTCGCGCGCGACCACCATCCGGCGCAGGATGTCGTGCAGCTCGTCGATGACCTGGACGGCGGTCGTGGGGTCGTTGATCCCCGGGGAGAGCGCCCTCTCGGCGATGTCGACCAGCCGGCGGAAGCCGAACGACGCGTCCTGCTGCATGCGACCGGTCGTGCGCGGATCCCAGGCCGCGGTCGACGTCGGCGTCCCAGTCGACGTCGGTCGCCGGCCCGCCGTGGACCAGGGCCACCGGCGCGCCCTCGACGACGAAGGTGCCCAGCGGGATGGAGCAGCTCGATCCGGGCGTCGTGCCTGGCGCGAGCCGCACAGGACGCTCTGGTCGATCGTGTCGAGGTAGCCGGACGCGGCGGCGACCGCGGTGTGCTGGCCGCGCGAGGCGGGGCAGCTCCGGAGCGCGTCGGGGTGCCGCTCGGCTCGGTCTGGCCCCGGCGGACCAGCGCGCCGGGTCTCGTCGGCCGCCCGGCGGATGATGTTGGTGACCGAGATCGACTGGGTGATGTGGTGGATGAACGCCAGGAACATCGCCGACCGCGCCGAGCACCAGCAGGTAGGCAGGGTCACCGCGACCTGCGGGACGCGAGCTCTCCGGGGTGTCGACGATCGAGCGCAGCACGGTCAGCGCGTAGAGGAACGAGGCGGCGAAGACGCCGAGCGTGTGCTGGGTGACCCGGCTCTCGAGGAACGTCCGCAGCAGCCGGGGTGAGAACTGGCTGCTGGCCAGCTGCAGCACCACGATCGTGATCGAGAAGACCAGGCCGGTGACCGAGATCATCGCGCCGGCGATGCTGGACAGCACGGTCCGGGCGCCCGTCGGCGCCGCCGTCGAAGAGGAACGGCAGCGCCGCGACCGAGCTCGCGGTCGACCTGGGGGACCAGCCAGCCCGAGCGCGACCGGCGACCAGGCACCACAGCGTCGGCACCACCCAGAACGGGCGAGAGCAGCGAAGTAGAGCCAGCCGCCGGACCCGGTCGACCTCCTCCGCGGGCCGGGGACGGGAGCTGGGGTGGGCGACGGGCGACGCATGGGTTCACCCGGCGCCGTTCTACCCGCACCGGCTGCCCGGGGACCGGGTCGGCTCGCGGCCCGCGCTCCTAGGATCGCCGCCATGAGCCACGTCCTGTCCGCCGTCGCCTGGCCGTACGCCAACGGCCCGCGCCACATCGGCCACGTGGCCGGGTTCGGGGTGCCCTCCGACGTCTTCAGCCGCTACATGCGGATGGCCGGCCACGACGTCCTGATGGTCTCGGGCACCGACGAGCACGGCACCCCGATCCTGATCGCCGCCGACGAGGCCGGGGTCACGCCGCAGGAGCTCGCCGACCAGAACCACCGGATGATCGCCGAGGACCTCGCCGCCCTCGGGCGTGCACCTACGACCTCTACACCCGCACCACCACCCGCAACCACCACGCCGTGGTGCAGGAGCTGTTCCTCGGCGTCTACGACAACGGCTACTTCGTCGAGCAGACGACGTACGGCGCCATCTCGCCGTCGACCGGCCGCACCCTGCCCGACCGCTACATCGAGGGCACCTGCCCGATCTGCGGGTACGACGGCGCGCGCGGCGACCAGTGCGACAACTGCGGCAACCAGCTCGACCCGCACGACCTGATCGAACCCGCGTCTCGAAGATCAACGGCGAGACCCGGAGTTCATCGAGACCCAGCACTTCTTCCTCGACCTGCCGGCCCTGGCCGAGGCGCTGGGCGAGTGGCTCGACGAGCGCGAGGCCAGCGGGCCGTGGCGGCCGAACGTGATCCGGTTCAGCCAGAACATCCTCAAGGAGATCCGGCCGCGGGCGATGACCCGCGACATCGACTGGGGCATCGCCGTCCCGCTCGACGGCTGGCGCGACAACCCGACCAAGAAGCTCTACGTCTGGTTCGACGCGGTGATCGGCTACCTGTCGGCCTCGATCGAGTGGGCCCGCCGCAGCGGCGACCCGGAGGCCTGGCGCACGTGGTGGAACGACCCCGAGGCGCTGTCCTACTACTTCATGGGCAAGGACAACATCACCTTCCACAGCCAGATCTGGCCGGCCGAGCTGCTGGCCTACGACGGCAAGGGCGCGCGGGCGGCACCGCCCACGAGTTCGGCGAGCTGCAACCTGCCGACCGAGGTGGTCTCCAGCGAGTTCCTCACGATGGAGGGCAAGAAGTTCTCCTCGTCGAAGCGGGTCGTGATCTACGTGCGCGACCTGCTCAGCCGCTACCAGCCCGACGCGTTCCGCTACTTCGTCGCCGTCCGCGGGCCCGGAGAACCAGGACTCCGACTTCACCTGGGCCGAGTTCGTGCGCCGCACCAACGACGAGCTCGTCGCCGGCTGGGGCAACCTGGTCAACCGCACCGCCACCCTGATCGCCAAGAACTTCGGCGAGATCCCGCCGGCCGGCGCCTCGACGGCCGAGGACCAGGCGTGCTGGCCCGTCGAGGCGGCGTTCGACACCGTCGGCGACCTGATCGGGCGGCACCGGCAGAAGCAGGCGATCGGCGAGGCGATGCGGGCCGTCGCCGAGGTCAACAAGTACGTCTCCGACCCCGAGCCCTGGAAGCTCAAGGGCGACGACCAGCGCGAGCGGCTCGGCACGATGCTGCACGTGGTGGCCCAGTGCGTCACCGACCTCAACCTCATGCTCTCGCCGTTCCTGCCGTTCTCCGCCAACGAGGTCGACCGGCCTTCGGCGGCGCCGGCGAGATCGCCCCGATGCCGCGAGTCCAGGAGGCCGAGGACCTCGACGGCGGGGCGGCGTACCCGATCATCACCGGCGACTACACCCGCGCCGGCCTGGCGCCGGCACCCGATCGTGGTCGGGACGCCGGTCGCCAAGCCGACGCCGATCTTCACCAAGCTCGACCCGGCGATCGTCGACGAGGAGCTCGAGCGCCTCGGCGGCTGAGAAGCCTCGGTTGCGGTATGGTCGCAGGGCGTCTGGACCCGGATCTCGAACCACCCGCCGATAGCCACTGAGGGCAGCTGAGCGAGTCCGTTGATGACGACGGAGAAGGCCAGGAACGCGATCGCCCAGGTGTGGTGGCCGCTGACCCAGAGGCAAACGAGTCTAACTGAAGCCAGCCCGAAGACCAGCACCTTGACCGCCGGTCGGATCCGGCGGCCGCCGTATGGGGCCTTCGGTAAAAAAAAAAAATTCCTGTCGGCGCTGGTTCCACTTCATCATCGCCTCACCCTGGGGCTGGCCCCGCTACCTCGGCGAACTGGCCGCCGGCACGCAACCGGTTCCGCTGGGTCGAGTACTCGCTCTCGGCATCGCTGATGATCGTGCTCATCGCCGGCATCACCGGGATCCAGGACATCGTCGCCCTGCTCGCCCTGTTCGGCGTGAACGCCTCGATGATCCTGTTCGGCTGGCTGATGGAGACCACCAACGAGCCGGGACGCCGGTCGACCTGCTGGACACCGTTCGTGTTCGGGTTCCATCGCCGGCGCCGTCCCGTGGATCGCCATCGCGCGTCTACCTCGTCGGCGCCGGCAGCGCCGTGCCGAACTTCGTCTACGGCATCTACGTCTCGATCTTCGTCTTCTTCAACTGCTTCGCCATCAACCAGTGGCTCCAGTACCGCGCACCGGCCGGTGGCACGACTACCTCTTCGGCGAGCGCGTCTACGTCTGGCTCAGCCTCAGCGCGAAGAGCGTCCTCGCCTGGCAGATCTTCGCCAACACGCTGAAAAAAAAAAAAAAAAAAAAAAAAAAAAAAGGGTGAGGCGTGTCCTAGGCTCCGCGGCATGACCGCGCGATGTACCTGCCCACGTTCTACGTCAAGCAGAAGTTCGCGATGATGACGAACCGCTACGAGATCTACGCCGCCAACCCGGACGGCAGCTTCGGGCAGCTGATGGGCCTCGCCGAGCAGAAGAGGCTGGCGTTCAAGGAGCAGGTCGACCTTCTTCAGCGACGAGACGAAGACCCGCCCGGTCTTCGCGTTCAAGGCGCGCAAGCGGCTCGACCTGGACTCCGGCTACGACATCACCGACGAGACCGGCCAGCAGATCGGCTTCTTCCGCAAGGACTTCGGCGCCAGCCTGATGCGCTCGACGTTCCACGTCGAGGGGCCCGGGCTACGCCGGCACCGGGCAGGAGCGCAGCCAGGCGGTCGCGCTGGTCCGGCGCTTCACCGACATCCCGTTCCTGCCGATCCACTTCGACTTCGTCGACGCCGAGGGCCAGCCGCTGCTGGGTCGAGCGAGCGGCAGTCGCTCCGCGACAAGTACACCGTCCACGTGCCCGACCAGCGCGTCGACTTCCGGGTCGCCGCCGCGATCGCGGTCGGTCTCGACGCCCTGATGCGGCGCTGATCGATGGTGCTGTTCCCGGAGGCCCGACGGGCCGTCGAGGCGGCGGCCGGACCGGCCCGTGTGGACCGACGGCTACGACATCGACGCCGCGCGGGCCGAGGCCCGCGAGGCGGCGCTGCGGAGGAGCGCGAGGACGTCGCCGAGGTCGTCGACCTCGACGCGACGGCGTGCCGTGCCGGCTCTACCGACCGGCACGCCGCGGGCGCGACGGAATCCGGCGTCGTCGTGCACCTGCACGGCGGCGGCTTCGTCTTCCACGACGTCGACGTCCACGACGCCGCGGCGCGCCGGCTCGCCAACCGCTGCGGGCTGGCGGTGCTCAGCGTCGACTACCGCGGCCGCCCGAGCACCGCTTCCCGGCGGCGCCCGACGACGTCGACCGCGTGCTGGGCTGGCTCGCCGACGAGGCGGCCGGGACGCACCGGCTGGGCGGCCGGACCGACGTACGTCCACGGCGACAGCGCCGGCGGCAACCTCGCGCTGGTCGCGGCGCTGCGCCACCCGGGGCGGTTCGCGGCGGTCGTGCTGATCTACCCGTTCCTCGACCCGCCGCCGGCTTCGACTCCTACGCACCGCGGCCGACGGCTTCGACCCGCGCGAGGCGGCCTGGTACTGGCAGCAGTACGCCGCGACGCCCGCCGACCTGACGCACCCCGACCTGGCGCCGCTGCTGCTCGGACCGGCTCGGCACGCTGCCGCCGACGCTGGTGGTCACCGCCGAGCACGACCCGCTGCGCGACGAGGGGGAGCACCTGGCGCTGGCGCTCGCCGAGGCGGGGGTCGAGGTCGTCGCGACCCGCTACCTCGGCCAGATCCACGGCTTCTGGCGGCACCCGAGGGTGTTCCCCGCGGCCGAGCCGCTGATGCGGCAGGTCGCCGGCTTCCTGCCGCTGCACGCTGACCCGAGCGTCTGAGGAGGATCCGCGCCATGCGCGTGCACCTCGGCTCCGACCATGCCGGCCTCGACCTCAAGGACCACCTCTCGCGCTGGCTGGTCGACCACGGCTACGAGCCGGTCGACCACGGCCCGTTCGTCTACGACGCCCTCGACGACTACCCGGTCTTCTGCCTGCGGGCGGCCGCAGGCGGTCGCCGCCGAGCAGGCCGACGGGCCTCGACAGCCTCGGCGTCGTCATCGGCGGCTCCGGCAACGGCGAGCAGATCGCGGCCAACAAGGTGCCGGCATCCGCTGCGGCCCTCGTCTGGTCCGAGGAGACCGCGCGTGCTGGCCCGCGAGCACAACGACGCCAACGTGGTCTCGGTCGGCGGCCGGATGCACTCCCTCGAGGACATGACCCGCTTCGTCGAGGTCTTCCTCGCCGACGCCGTTCTCCGGCGAGGAGCGGCACGTGCGCCGGATCGGCCAGCTCGACGGCGTACGAGGCGACCGCGAGCTGCCGCCGCTGCCCGAGTCCGCGCCGCCGGGCCGCCGGGCGATGCCTGAGGGGCACACCCTCCACCGGCTCGCCGGCGAGCTGACCGCGGCCTTCGCGGGCCGCGTCGTGCGGCGTGGGCAGCCCGCAGGGCCGGTTCGCCGACTCCGCGGCCCTCCTCGACGGCGCGGTGCTGCTCGGCGCCGAGGCGTGGGGCAAGCACCTGTTCGTCGAGTTCCCCGGCGAGCGGTTCGTCCACGTCCACCTCGGGCTCTACGGCAAGTTCGACGTGCACGCGGGCGTCGAGGACGTCCCGGCCGCCCGTCGGGCAGGTCCGGCTGCGCCTGGTCGGCCCGCACCCCGACGGCTCGTCGTACGCCGACCTGCGCGGCGCCACGGTCTGCGAGCTGGTGACCCGGGCGGGCGCGACGCGGTCGTCGAGCGGTCCGGGCCGGACCCGATCCGGCCCGACGCCGACCCGATGCGGGCCTGGGCGCGGATCCGTCGCAGCCGGGCGCCGATCGGTGGCCTGCTGATGGACCAGACCGTGCTGGCCGGCGTCGGCAACGTCTACCGCGCCGAGGTGCTCTTCCGGCACCGGATGCACCCGCTGCGGCCCGGCAACACCCTGCGGGTCGGCCAGTTCGACGCGCGATGTGGGACGACCTGGTCGGTGCTGATGGCCGAGGGCGTCCGCACCGGCCGGATCGACACGGTGCGCCCCGAGCACCCGCCGGAGGCGATGGGCCGAGCCGCCGCGCGTCGACGACCACGGGGGAGAGGTCTACGTCTACCGCCGCACCGGCCAGCCCTGCCTCGTCTGCGGGAGCACGGTCCGCACCGAGGTGCTCCAGGGCAGAAACCTCTTCTGGTGTCCCCAATGCCAGCGCAGGTTCCGGTCCCGCGCCGTACAGTGATCGACCCGAGAACGAGGACCGACGACCATGACCGCTCTCCGTGAGCCGGCCCGGCCAGCCGCGCTCTCGGCATGCGCCGCGCGTGGCGCAGCGCTCGCGCGCCGCGGGTCCTCGCTCGAGAGCCGTCTCCTGGCGTGCCTGGTGCTGGCGCTGCCTCGTCGCCGCGGCGGTGATGATCTGGCCCGACGATCGTGCCGATGACCACTGATCGTCGCCGCTGCTGCTGGGCAGCCTGCTGCTCGGCCCGCGCCAGCTGCCGTGGTTCGTGGTCTTCCTGCTGGTGCTGCTGATGCTGATGCTCACGGCCAGGCCGACGTCACGACCGCGCAAGGTGATCGCGGTCGTGGTCCTCTTCCTGCTCAGCTTCATCGTGCTGCTGACGTCCTTCCGGCGCTCCCGGCTCGGCGTCGCCGGCGTGCTCGGCGAGTCGATGCTCGTCGACCTGCGCGACCGGATCCTCGCCCAGGGCGTGATCCCGATCCTGCCCGACGGGTGGTACGTCGAGTCCGCGCTCCGCTCGGCCGGCGGTACGCCGTTCGCCGGTGACTTCGTGGTCACCAGCGCGCCCGCGCCGGCGACCGGCTCGACGTGGCCGTGGTCGACGTCTCCGGCAAGGGCGAGCAGGCCGGGCACCCGGGCGCTGCTGCTGTCCGGCGCGTTCGGCGGCCTCCTCGGCGCGCTGCCGCCCGACGAGTTCCTGCCGGCCGCCAACGACTACCTGATGCGCCAGGACTGGGCCGAGGGCTTCGCCACCGCGGTGCACCTGTCCCTCGACCTGGACACCGGCGACTTCGAGGTCCGCACCGCCGGGCACCCGCCGGCCGTGCAGCTCGCCGCCGGCTCGGGCCGCTGGGCGGTCCTGCGAGACCGAGGGCCCGGTCCTCGGCCTGATCGAGGACGCCGAGTTCAGCGTGCGCGCGCGGCGCGCTGCGCCGCGGCGACGCGCTGCTGCTCTACACCGACGGCATGGTCGAGACCCCGACCCGCGACATCGAGCTCGGCATCGACCGGATGCTCGGCCAGGCCGAGCGGCTGCTGCGCGGCGACTTCGAGGGCGGCGGCGGCGCGGCTGGTCGACGCGCTGGGCTCCCCCAACGACGACCGGGCGCTGCTGCTGGTCCACCGCCGCTGAGCCGCGCGGGCCCGGCCGGCGTGCCCGGGCGGGCGCTCGCGGTGTGGCACGATGACCGCGGTATGGGACTCGCGCGCTGTCGTGGCACGATGTGGCACGCAGCATCGGTGCGCGCGGATGTAGCTCAATGGTAGAGCTTCAGTCTTCCAAACTGATTACGCGGGTTCGATTCCCGTCATCCGCTCCAAGAGCCCGGCAACGAGGCCGCTTGGCGGGGCGTAGCGTAGTGGCTAGCGCGCCTGCTTTGGGAGCAGGAGACCGCAGGTTCGAGTCCTGTCGCCCCGACGCACCACACCGACCCGAACTGAACCTGATGAGGAGAACACCTGTGAAGAGCGCCGTCGAGACCTTGAGCCCGACCCGGGCCAAGCTGACCGTCGAGGTGCCCTTCGAGGAGCTCAAGCCGAGCCTCGACGCGGCGTACAAGAAGATCGCCCAGCAGATCAACGTCCCCGGCTTCCGCCGCGGCAAGGTCCCGCCGTCGGTGATCGACCGCCAGGTCGGCCGCGGTGCGGTGCTCGACGAGGCGATCAACGACGTGCTCCCGAAGAAGTACATCGAGGCGCTCGAGGAGAACTCCCTCCAGCCGCTGGCCCAGCCCGAGATCGAGGTCACCAAGTTCGAGGACAACGAGACCCTCGAGTTCACCGCCGAGGTCGACGTCCGGCCCGAGATCACCCTCCCGACTACGACGGCCTCGAGGCCGAGGTCGAGGACATCGAGATCACCGACGCCGACGTCGAGGAGCAGGTCCAGGCGCTGCGCGAGCGCTTCGCGCACCCTCAGCGACGTCGAGCGCGCCGGCCGCCGACGGCGACTTCGTCGTGCTCGACCTGAAGGCCACCAAGGACGGCGAGGTGCGTCGAGGGCGCCGAGGTCGCCGGCATGTCCTACCAGGTCGGCCGCGGCGGCATGCTCGACGGCCTCGACGAGGCGCTGACCGGCATGGCGGCCGGCGACGAGAAGACCTTCACCTCCCAGCTCGTCGGCGGCGACCTGGTCGGCGAGGACGTCGAGGTCGAGGTCGCCGTCAGCCAGGTCCAGGAGCAGGAGCTCCCCGAGTTCGACGACGAGTTCGCCCAGCTGGCCTCCGAGTTCGACACCGTCGAGGAGCTGACCGCCGACGTGCGCGAGCGGCTCGGTCGCGGCAAGCGCCTCGAGCAGGCCGCCGCCGCGCGCGACGCCGTGCTCGAGAAGCTGCTCGAGCAGGTCGAGGTCCCGCTGCCCGAGACCATCGTCACCGACGAGCTCAACGCCCGCCGCCAGAACATCGAGCAGCAGCTCGCGATACGCCGGCATCACGATGGAGAAGTACCTCGAGGACGAGGGGCAGACCGTCGAGGAGTTCGAGGCCGACCTCGAGCGCCGGGTCCGCGACGCCGTCGCCGCGCAGTTCATCCTCGACGAGATCGCCAAGAAGGAGGAGCTCGGCGTCGACCAGGCCGAGCTCTCCCAGCACCTCGTCCGCCGCGCCCAGCAGTCCGGTCAGGACCCGCAGGAGTTCGCGAACCACATGTTCGAGCACAACCACATCCCCGACCTGGTGCAGGAGATCCTGCGCGGCAAGGCGCTGGCCACGATCGTCGAGTCGGCCGTCGTCAAGGACGCCTCGGGCAACGTGGTCGAGCTGAAGAACCTGCGCCCCGACGGCACCATCGGTGAGCCCGAGGCCGAGGCGGCCGACGAGGCCGACGCCGCCGAGGACGCCGAGCCGCCGAGACGCCGAGCCGAGCGCCTGAGCGCCGACCGGTCTCGACGGACGCACGTCGCCGCAGCCCGGGCAGCCGCGATGCCGGCGTGCGCACGTGCGCCGACCGCCGGCGACCCGCCGCGTTCGAGTGCACGACTGTGCACTGAACGCGTAGCATCGCGGCCATGCCACCCGAGCCCTCCCGCGCCGCCCGGTCCGGCCCCGGCGTGCTCGACGCCCTCTCGCTGCTCGCCGAGGTCGCCGACGAGCTGGTGGTCGCGGACCGCCCGCGACACCCACCTCGCCTGGGCCGACCGGGTCGGCGGGCGTCGTCCGCCGCGCCACCGGGCGGCGCCTCGGTCGTGCCCGAGCGGCTGCACCGCGGCATCGCCTCGGCGGTGTACGGCGGCCTCGGCCCGGCCTGCGCGCCGCCTCCGCGGCCTCGACAAGGCTGGCCGCGACCGGCGTCGGGCCGCGGCTGGAGGACGGCCCGCGCGGGCCGGTTCGTCAGCTCGGCGGTCAACGGCCTGATCGGCGACCGGCTGCTGCGCGAGCGGCCCCAGCTGGCGATCCCGATGGCCGTGCGCGCCGGCGCGACGCGACGTGCCCCTCGAGCCGACGGCGCTGGCCGCCGCCTTCCCCGAGGCCACCGGCCGGCTCGTGGTCTTCCTGCACGGCCTGTGCGAGAACGAGCCTACTGGAACCGGACCGCGAGCAGCCGGCACGACGTACGGCGAGGCGCTGGCCGACGCAGCGGCTGGACGCCGGTCTTCCTGCGCGCCAACACCGGGCTGCCGCTGCGCGAGAACGGCGTCGCGCTGTCCGCGCTGCTGCAGCGCCTGGTCGAGGACTGGCCGGTCGCCGGTCGCCCGGATCGCGCTGGTCGGCCACTCGATGGGCGGCCTGGTCATGCGCGCCGCCGGCGCGGTCGCGACCGCGACGTCGACGCGGCCGTGGACCGACCTGGTCTCCGACGTCGTCACGCTCGGCACCCCGCACCTCGGCGCGCCGATCGCCCGCGGCATCGGCCACGGCAGCCGCGGGCTGGCCCGGCTGCCCGAGACCGCGGCGTTCGGCCGGATCCTCGACTGGCGCTCGGTCGGCGTGCACGACCTGGTGGTCGGGCTCGCCGAGGACGTGCCGCCGCTGCCGCACGCGCGCTACCGCCTGGTGGCCGCCACGCTGACCGCCTCGCAGCGGCACCCGGTCGGCCACGTGGTCGGCGACCTGCTGGTGCGGCCGCCGTCGGCGTACGGCCGCGACCGGCGCGGCGCGAGCTGTTCCCGGGCGCCGACGTCCTGCACGTCGGCCGCACCGACCACTTCGGCCTGCTCAACCACCCCGACGTCCACCGCGCTGCCTGCTGCGAGACGTGGCTGCGCATGACGACGCCCAGCGCAGGCCGCCGACCGCGAGCTGCGCGCCGAGACCACCGTCGCCGCGCCCCGCCCGAGCGGGTCTGGGCGCTGCTCACCGACTTCGCCGGATGCCCGACTGGAGCCCCGAGCTGCGTCCGGATGATGCCGCTCAAGCGCGGCGGCCTGCGGGTCGGCCAGTGGTACCTCGGCCTCAACCGGCGCAAGGCTCGTGGTCTGGCCGACCCGCACCGTCGTCGCCGTGCTCGAGCCCGGGCGCGGCGCTCGCCTGGGACACCACCGTCGAGCGGCGCCCGCTGGATCTGGGAGCTCGAGCCGGACGAGCGACGGCGGCACCCGGGTCGTGCACCGGCGCCCGGTGCCCGCGCCGGCTCACCCTGGCTCAGCGAGGTCGTTCGCGCCGCTCGCTCCTCGGCGGCAGCGACGGGCCACGCCGACGAGCTCGAGGCCGGCATGGCGGCAGACCGTGGCGCGGCTCAAGGCCGCCGCCGAGGACGAGCGCTGAGCCGCAGGCCGAAATCCGCTGTCGGCGAACAGCGGGCGATATGCCGTGGAACTGTCGGCCCTGCGGGCTAGGGTCGGCTGACGTGACCCAGAACTCCAGCCCCTCGCGTCGACGCCCCGCAGATGAACGGCGGCGGCGGGCATCAACGTCCTCGACGACCACATCTACCAGCGCCTGCTGCGCGAGCGGATCGTCTTCCTCGGCTCCGAGGTCCGCGACCAGAACGCCAACGCGATCTGCGCCCAGCTGCTGCTGCTCTCGGCCGAGGACCCCGAGGCCGACATCTTCCTGCACATCAACAGCCCCGGCGGCTCGGTCGACGCCGGCATGGCGATCTACGACACCATGAACTACATCCCCAACGACGTCGCGACCGTCGGCATGGGCCTGGCCGCCTCGATGGGCCAGTTCCTGCTCTGCGCCGGCACCAAGGGCAAGCGCTACGCCCTGCCGCACGCGCGGATCATGATGCACCAGCCGTCCTCGGGCATGGGCGGCTCGGCCTCCGACATCAAGATCCAGGCGCAGCAGTCGCTGCACATCAAGAAGGTGCTGCTCGAGCTGATCGCCGAGCACACCGGCCAGACGGTCGAGCAGGTCGAGACCGACGCCGACCGCGACCGCTGGTTCACCGCCGAGCAGGCCCAGGAGTACGGCCTGGTCGACCAGGTCATCAAGAGCGCCCGCGAAGCCGCCGACGAGGGCCGCCCGGCCCGGCAGCAAGGACTGAAGACTGACATGAACTACTACATCCCGCAGTGGGAAGAGCGCACGTCCTACGGCTTCCGCCGCATCGACCCCTACGGCAAGCTCTTCGAGGACCGCATCATCTACCTCGGCACGCCGATCTCCGACGACGTCGCCAACGCCGTCATCGCCCAGCTGCTGTGCCTGCAGTCGATGAACCCCGACCAGGACATCAGCATCTACATCAACACGCCCGGCGGCTCGTTCACCGCGCTGACGGCGATCTACGACACGATGAGGTTCATCAAGCCCGACGTGCAGACGGTGTGCCTGGGCCAGGCGGCCTCGGCGGCGGCGATCCTGCTCGCCGCCGGCACCCCCGGCAAGCGGCTGGCGCTGCCCAACAGCCGGATCCTGATCCACCAGCCCTACACCGAGGGCACCTTCGGCCAGACCTCCGACATCGAGATCCAGGCCAACGAGATCCTGCGGATGCGCGAGCTGCTCGAGAAGATGATCAGCCGACCACAGCGGCAAGACCATCGAGCAGGTCAGCCGCGACATCGAGCGCGACAAGATCCTCACCGCCGAGCAGGCCGTCGAGTACGGCCTGATCGACGCGGTGCTCGAGTCGCTGCAAGGGCACCCCGGCGCTCGGCCTGAGCCTGACGACGTCCGACGGTCCTCGTGTCCGTCCCCCCGATCGGGGGCGGCACGGGGTACCGTCGAGGACGCTCGGCCGCGCACGCACCGCACCGCTCGCACGACGGATCCGCCGCACGCGCGCCGGCCGAACGGAGGATGACCGCCCGTGGCACGCATCGGTGACGGAGGCGACCTGCTGAAGTGCTCTTTCTGCGGGAAGAGCCAGAAGCAGGTCAAGAAGCTCATCGCCGGTCCCGGCGTCTACATCTGCGACGAGTGCATCGACCTCTGCAACGAGATCATCGAGGAGGAGCTCAGCGAGGGCACCGAGGTCAGCCTCGACGAGCTGCCCAAGCCGCAAGGAGATCTTCGAGTTCCTCAACTCCTACGTGATCGGCCAGGAGCAGGCCAAGAAGTCGCTCGCGGTCGCGGTCTACAACCACTACAAGCGGGTCCAGGCCGGCCTCCAGCGCCGGTCGGCGGGCAAGCACAGCAAGGACGAGGTCGTCGAGGTCGCGAAGTCCAACATCCTGGTGATCGGCCCGACCGGCTGCGGCAAGACCTACCTCGCCCAGACCCTGGCCCGGATGCTCAACGTGCCGTTCGCGATCGCCGACGCCACCGCGCTGACCGAGGCCGGCTACGTCGGTGAGGACGTCGAGAACATCCTGCTCAAGCTGATCCAGGCCGCCGACTACGACGTCAAGAAGGCCGAGACCGGCATCATCTACATCGACGAGATCGACAAGGTGGCCCGCAAGGCGGAGAACCCCTCGATCACCCGCGACGTCTCCGGCGAGGGCGTGCAGCAGGCGCTGCTGAAGATCATCGAGGGCACCACCGCCTCGGTGCCGCCGCAGGGCGGGCGCAAGCACCCGCACCAGGAGTTCATCCAGATCGACACCACCAACATCCTGTTCGTGGTGGGCGGCGCCTTCGCCGGGCTCGAGCACATCATCGAGCAGCGGGTCGGCAAGAAGACCCTCGGCTTCACCGCCGAGGTGCGCGGCGCCGCCGAGAAGCGAGCGCCGAGGACCTGCTCGCCGCAGGTGCGTCCCGAGGACCTCACCAAGTTCGGCCTGATCCCCGAGTTCATCGGCCGGCTGCCGCTGATCGCCAGCGTCACCAAGCTCGACCAGGCGGCGCTGGTCCAGATCCTCACCGAGCCCCGCAACGCGCTGGTCAAGCAGTACCAGAAGCTCTTCGAGCTCGACGGCGTCGAGCTCGAGTTCACCGACGACGCCATCGCCGCGATCGCCGACAAGGCGATGGAGCGCGGCACCGGTGCCCGCGGCCTGCGCGCGATCATCGAGGAGGTCCTCCTCCACGTGATGTACGACGTGCCCTCCCGCGGCGACGTCGCCAAGGTGATCGTCACCGGCGAGGTCGTCCTCGACGACGTCGCGCCCGACGCTGGTCCTGCGCGAGTCCGAGGCCAAGAAGAAGAAGTCCGCCTGACCGCGACTCGAGCCGTCTGATCGAGGCGCTCGAGCGCCGAGCCGGGCGACGTCCGACGCTCGGCCCGCGCCGAGTCCGCTGATCGACGTACCCGCGACCGCGCATCGCGGCGCCCGTCGACTGCACGTCCCGGAGCGTCGCAGCTCACCGCGGCAGTCTCGGTCGACGTGCCGTCTCGCGGTCGCGCAGCTGACGTCGCCGGCACGCGTCAGCGCTCGGTCGGCGGCCAGCTCGGCGTCGACGGTGAGCTCGGTCGCCGTCGGTCGACGGTGAAGACCAGGTCGCCGGTGATCTTGCCGGCCCGCGCAGGTCGTCGGCGGCCAGCTCGGCGCCGCGACCAGCGCCTCGGGGCCGGTGATCTCGACCCGGGACAGCTCGGCGCGCATCGAGACCTTGGCCTGCGACTTCGCGCCGCGGATGCCGGCCAGGGCGGCGGCGACGGCGTCGAGCGCGGCCGGGTCGGCGGCCGCGGCCGAGCCGAGCTCGGTCGACGGTCGGCCAGGCGGCGCAGGTGGATCGAGCCCGTCCTGCCACCACGACCAGACCTCCTCGGTCACGTAGGGCAGGAACGGCGCGAGCAGCCGCAGCTGGACGTCGCAGCGCGATCGCGAGGGTGGCCCGGGCCGAGGCGGTCGCGCGGCGCCGCCGTCCTCGGCGTACGCGCGCTCCTTGACCAGCTCGAGGTAGTCGTCGCAGAACTCCCAGAAGAACTTCTCGGTGGTCTCGAGCGCGGTGGTGTAGTCGTAGGCCTCGAACGCGTCGGTGGCCTTGGTGACCACGTCGGCCAGGCCGGCCGAGCAGCGCGCAGTCGATCGGCTCGGTGACCGCGACCGGGTCGAGCGCGGTGGCGCCGACGCCGCCGAGCACGAACTTGGAGGCGTTGAGCACCTTCATCGCCAGCCGGCGGCCGACCTTCATCTGGGTCTCGTCGAACGGCGAGTCCAGGCCGGGGCGGGCCATCGCGGCCCGCCAGCGGACGGCGTCGGCGCCGAACTTGTCGAGGATCTCGGTCGGGACGACGACGTTGCCCTTGGACTTCGACATCTTCTTGCGGTCGGGGTCGAGGATGAAGCCGGAGATCATCGCGTGCGACCACGGGGCGACGTCGTTCTCGAAGTGGGCGCGGACGACGCGGGAGAACAGCCAGGTGCGGATGATGTCGTGGGCCTGGGTGCACAGGTCCATCGGGAAGACCCGCTCGAACAGGTCGTCGTCGGTCTCCCAGCCGCCGGCGATCTGCGGGGTCAGCGACGAGGTCGCCCAGGTGTCCATCACGTCGGGGTCGCCGATGAAGCCGCCGGGCTTGCCGCGCTGGTCCTCGTCGTAGCCGCGCGGGGCGTCGGTCGACGGGTCGACCGGCAGCTCGGCCTCGCGCGGGCAGCAGCGGGTGGTCGTAGTCGGGCTCGCCCTCGTCGTCGAGCGGGTACCAGACCGGGAACGGGATGCCGAAGAAGCGCTGGCGCGAGATCAGCCAGTCGCCGTTGAGGCCGCCGACCCAGTTGTCGTAGCGGTGCTTCATGTGGGCCGGGACCCAGGTGATCTCGGCGCCGCGCTCGAGCATCTCGGCGCGCAGCGCCGGCGTCGCGGCCGCCGTTGCGGATGTACCACTGCCGGGTGGCGACGATCTCGAGCGGCTTGTCGCCCTTCTCGTAGAAGTTCGCCATCCGCTGGGTCGGCTTCGGCTCGCCGTCGAGGTCGCCGCACTCGCGCAGCAGCGGCGACCATCGCCTCGCGGGCGGAGAAGGTCGGTCTTGCCGGCCAGCTCGGCGTACGCCGCGGCGGCGGGCTCGCGCGGCGAGCCACTCGGGCGTCTCGCGGGGCAGCCGGCCGTCGCGGCCGATCACGGTGCGCACCGGCAGGTGGAGCTCGCGCCACCAGGTGACGTCGGTGAGGTCGCCGAACGTGCAGCACATGGCGATGCCGGCGCCCTTGTCCATCTCGGCGGCGGGGTGGGCGACCACCGGGATCTCGACGCCGAAGACCGGCGAGGTGACGGTGGTGCCGAACAGCGGCTGGTAGCGCTCGTCGTCGGGGTGCGCGATCAGCGCGACGACGCTGGGGATCAGCTCGGGACGGGTGGTCTCGATGTGGACCGGGGCGCCGTCGGGCCGGTGGAAGGCGACCCGGTGGTAGGCGCCGGCGTACTCGCGGGCCTCGAGCTCGGCCTGGGCGACCGCGGTCTGGAAGGTGACGTCCCAGAGGGTCGGCGCCTCCTGCGAGGTAGGCCTCGCCGCGGGCGAAGTTGCGCAGGAACGCGCGCTGGCTGACGGTCTGGGCCTTCGGCGCCGATGGTCGTGTAGTGCTGCGTCCAGTCGACCGAGAGGCCGAGGGTGCGCCACAGCGACTCGAAGACCTCCTCGTCCTCGCTCGACCAGCTCGCTCGCACAGCTCGATGAAGTTGGGCCGGCTGATCGGGACCTGCTTCTTCGGGTCGGGCTTCTCCGGCGGGGTGAAGTCGGCGTCGTAGGGCAGCGACGGGTCGCAGCGGACGCCGTAGTAGTTCTGCACCCGGCGCTCGGTCGGCAGGCCGTTGTCGTCCCAGCCCATCGGGTAGAAGACCGACTTGCCGCGCATCCGCTGGTAGCGGGCGATCAGGTCGGTGTGGGTGTAGGAGAAGACGTGCCCGACGTGCAGGCTGCCGCTGACGGTCGGCGGCGGGGTGTCGATCGAGTAGACGTTCTCGCGCGGCTGGGTGCGGTCGAAGGCGTAGGTGTCGTCGGCCTTCCAGCGCGCCGCCCACTTGGCCTCGAGGCCCTCGAGCGCCGGCTTGTCCGGTACGACGACGGCGCGCTGGTCGGTGCGTCGTCGTGTCCGGGGCCTGGGCGTGCTGGGTCTCGGTCATGGGCGAAATCCTAGGTCGCGCGCGCGCACCGCCGGAAACCGGTTGTCGCGCCGGGACGGCTGCTGGCCTGGCGTAGCCGTGCCGCGGTCGATGAGTCCGACGCTGGAGTTCACCGACGATCCCGCCGCGTTCCTGGCCGCCGCCGGCGACGCACCTCGCGCCGACCCGGTGCTCACCACGGTGGTCGCCTCGGTGACCCACGCGGGCCGCTGGCCGACGCGCGGCGTGCCGGCCGCGCCCGACGCACCCGCAGTGGTGGGTCGTGGTGCGCGACGCGACGGCGAGGTCGTCGGGGTCGGCGATGCGGACCGCGCCGTTCGCGCCGCACCCGCTCGTACGTGCTGCCGATGCCGGACGAGGCCGCCCGCGCGCTGGCGCGCGCCCTGCACGAGCGCGGCGAGGAGGCTGCTCGGCCGTCAACGGCGCGCTGCCGGCGGCCGGGTCTGGCCGAGGAGACGGCCCGGCTCGCCGGCGGACGGCGGACGTCGCACGAGCACACTGCGGCTCTTCGAGCTCGGCGAGCTGGTCGCCGCCGGTCCGGCGCCCGGGTCGGCTGCGCCGGCCGGCGCCGACGACGTCGACCTGGCGCTGCGCGTGGTTCGGCGCCTTCGACGCGCGACGCCGCCGAGCAGGCCGGCCGCGAGCGCGCCACGGGACGCCGAGGGCTCGCACCCGCCGAGGACGATGCTGCGCCGGATCGACGCGCGGCGGCGTCTGGCTCTGGGAGGACGAGCCGGCGAGCCGGTGCACCTGACCGGCGCCAACCCGCCGGCTTCGGCGTCGCCCGGGTCGGCCCGGTCTACACGCCGCCGAGCACGCGGCCGCGGCTACGCCAGCGCCGCGCGTGGCCGAGGTCTCGCGGCGCTGCTCGACGAGGGCGCCCGGGTCTGCCTCTTCACCGACCAGGCCAACCCGACGTCGAACCGGATCTACAGGCGCTCGGCTACCGCCGGTCGTCGACATGGCCAACCTGGCAGCCGGCTGACGCCGTCAGTGGCCGGCTGACGGGTGCGACGCTGGACCAGGTTCGACCCGGTCAGCGCGGCTCACCACACCAGGACCGGCTTGACGACCTTCCCGGCGAGCACGTCGGCGATCGCCGGGTTGATCTCGGTGAACGGGTAGGTCGTGACCAGCGTCGTCGACGTCGAATTGCCCGGCGGCGTGCAGCCCCAGCAGCCGCGGCACCATCTCCTGCGGGTCGGAGTCGCCCTCGATCGAGCCGCGGATCACCTTGCCGTTCTGCATGATGTCGATCGCGTCGATCGGGAACTCCTCGGCGCCGAGGCCGAGGACCACCAGCTCGCCGCGGATGCCGAGCGCCTGTGCGGCCTGCTTGATCACCGCCGGCACCGCCGTGGTGTCGATCGCGCACGTCGACACCGCCGCCGGTCAGCTCCTTGACCCTGTCGACGACCCGAGCCGTCGCCGAGCTCGGCCGGGTTGACCGCCGATCGCGCCGTACGCGCTCGGCCGCCGTCGAGCCGGCTCGGCCAGCAGGTCGACGGCGATGATCGGTGCCGACGCCCGGCGGCCGCCGCGGCCGCGATCGCGGCGAGGCCGACCGCGCCCACGCCGTACACGACCAGGCTGTCGCTCGGGCCGGGCTCGCAGCACGTTGAGCACGGCGCCGGCGCCGGTCTGGAAGCCGCAGCCGTAGGGCGCCGACTGGGTCAGGTCGAGGGACTGGGTCGACGACGACGCACGTTGTCGGCGTAGGCGATGCGCGTGCCGCGCGAAGCTGGACTGGCCGAAGAAGGAGCCGTAGACACGGGCCCGCCGTCGCGGGTGTAGCGTCGTCGAGCCGTCCATCCGCATGCCCATGTAGTTGAGCATCATGCGTGCTGCTCGCAGTAGCCCACCAGGCCGGCGCTCGCAGCGCGCGCACGCGCGGCACGAGCGCAGGCTGAGCACGACGTGGTCGCCGACCGTCGATGCCCTCTGACGTCGCGCGCCGACCTCCTCCACGACGCCGGCGCCCTCGTGGCCGAAGACCCTGGGGAACATCTCGGCGGGCAGCGACGTCGCGCATCGACGATGTCGGTGTGGCACAGCCCGGTCGCGACGATCCGCACCAGCACCTCGTCGGCGCGCGGGCCGTCGAGCTCGCACCTCCTCGAAGCTGAAGTCGCTGCCCTGCTCGTTGACGATCGCGACCGTGGTCCTCATGCGACGCAACCTAGAACGTGTTCCCGTTCGCGGTCGAGGGTCTCGCCCGCGATGGCCCGGTCCCTAGACTCGGGACACGATGACTGACACGACCCCCGACGCACCCCGCCTCGCCCAGACCTTCACCGAGGTCGAGGACGCCCTGCTCTCGCGCTGGCCCGAGACCCGGCTCGAGCCGTCGCTCGACCGGATCCGGGCGTTCACCGAGCTGCTCGGCGACCCGCAGGCGTCGTACCCGGTGATCCACCTGACCGGCACCAACGGCAAGACCTCGACCGTCGCGGATGATCGACACCCTGCTGCGCGCCCTCGACCTGCGCACCGGCCGGTTCACCAGCCCGCACGTCGAGCGGATGACCGAGCGGATCTCGTCGACGGCGAGCCGCTCGACGACGAGGAGTTCGTGCGCGCGTTCAACGACGTCGCGCCGTACACCCACCTGGTCGACGCCGACCAGGCCCACCCGCTGTCGTTCTTCGAGACCGTGGTCGCGATGGCGTACGCCGCCTTCGCGGACGCCCCCGTCGACGTCGGCCGTCGTCGAGGTCGGCATGGGCGGCTCGTGGGACGCCACCAACGTCGCCGACGCCGACGGTGGCCGTGGTGCTGCCGGTCGCCGTCGACCACGCGCAGTACCTCGGCGACACGCCCGAGCGAGATCGCCGTCGAGAAGGCCGGGATCATCAAGCCCGGCTCGATCGCCGTGCTCGCCGAGCAGCGCCCGAGGTCGCCGAGGTGCTGCTGCGCGCGCGCCGCCGAGGTCGGCGCCACCGTGGTCCGCGAGGGCATCGAGTTCGGCGTCATCGTCGCGGGTGCCGGCCGTCGGCGGGCAGATGCTCTCGCTCCAGGGGCTGCGGGCGCCGCTACGACGAGGTGTTCCTGCCGCTCTACGGCGCCCACCAGGCCCAGAACGCCGCGGTCGCGCTGGCCGCGGTCGAGGCGTTCCTCGGCGACGCGAGCCGCTCGACGACGAGCTGGTCCGCGCGGCGTTCGCCGAGGTCACCTCGCCGGGCCGGCTCGAGGTCGTGCGCCGCAGCCCGACCGATCGTGCTCGACGCCGCCCACAACCCGCACGGCGCCGAGGCCGTCGGCCGCCGCGCTCGAGGACTCGTTCGCGTTCTCGCCGCTGATCGGGGTGATCGGCGTGATGGCCGACAAGGACCACGAGGGGCTGCTCGCGGCGCTCGAGCCGCACCTCGCCCACGTCGTCTGCACCCAGAACTCCACCGCCGCGCGCGATGCCGGCCGCAGCGAGCTCGCCGAGATCGGCCGTCGAGATCTTCGGCGAGGACCGGGTCACCGTCGCGCCGCGGCTCGGCCGACGCGATCGAGCAGGCGGCCGCGCTGGCCGAGGCGGGCGAGGCCTTCGGCGACGCGCTCGGCTCCGGTGCCGTGCTGGTCACCGGCTCGGTCGTCACGGTCGGCGAGGCCCGCACCCTGCTCACCCGGCGGGACCGCCGATGAGCGACGGACGAGCCCCACCCCGAGCACCGCGCCCGCCTCCGGGCGCTCGCCGCGTCGCGGCATGTGCGCCGCGGTGCTCTGCCTGGAGGCGATCACGCTCGGGCTCACGACGCCGGTGATGATCTCGGTCGCCGACGTCGACACCTCGACCGCGCTCGTGGTCGGCCTCGGCCTGACCGTGGTCTGCCTGCTGCTGGCCGGGATGCTGCGCAGCGAGTGGGCCTACGCCGTGGGCTGGGCGGTCCAGGTCGCCGCGATCGGGCTCGGGCTGCGTGGTCCCGCTGATGTTCTTCCTGGGCGCGATCTTCGCGCTGCTCTGGGGGACCGCCTACTTCCTCGGCCGCAAGATCGAGCGCGAGCGGGCCGCCGCCTACGCCGCCTTCGACGCCCGCTCCGCCGGGGCCTGACGAGGCCTGGACCGCCCGGCGACCGCCCGGCGACCGCCCGGTGACCAGTCAGCCCTCGAGGGCGGCGACCAGCGCCGCCAGCGCGGCGTCGAGCTCGGCGTCGGTGACGCCCCCGAAGCCGACGACCAGACCGGTCAGTGGTCGCGCTGCGGCAGTAGTCCGCGAGCAGGTTGACCTCGAAGCCCGCCGCGCGGGCCGCCGCGCGGGCGCGGACCGCGTCGTCCTGCGGCAGCAGCCAGGTGGAGTACATCCCCGCGAGCGGGCCGGCCAGCGTCGCGTGCGGTGCCAGCGCGGCGGCCACCCGCGGCGCGCGGTCGGCGTACACCCGGCGCGCGGAGCGGACCACCTTGTCGACGTACCCGTCGCGGAGCAGGGCGAGGAAGGCGCGCTGGCATCGGCCACGGCGCGGCCTCGTGGGTCAGCTCGCGGCGCCGGTTGAGCGGCTCGAGCAGCGCCGGTGGCGGCACGAGCCAGCCCAGGCGCAGGCTCGGCGCGACCGACTTCGACGGCGGTCCCGAGGTAGGCGACGCGGCCCCGGTCGAGGGTCGCGAGCGCGGGAACCGGCGCGACGTCGTAGCGGAACTCCGAGTCGTAGTCGTCCTCGACCACGACCGCACCCGCGCTCCGCGCGGCCGCGAGCAGCGCCAGCCGGTCAGCGGCCGGCATCACCCGCCCGAGCGGGTGCTGGTGCGCAGGGGTGACGTACGCCGCGGCGCAGCCGGCCAGGTCGGCGTCAGTCGGTGTCGGCGCCGGCCGGGCAGGTCGCGCGACCTCGCGCCCGGCGCCCCGGACCGTCTCGACGGCGGCCCGGTAGCCGGGGTCCTCCAGGGCGACCGGCCCGGGCGGCAGCACGCGTCAGCAGGTGCCGCAGCCCGTCGGTGGTCCCGTTCGGTGACGACGAGCTCGTCGGGGTCGACGACCAGGCCGCGGGTGCGGGCCAGCCGGTCGGCCAGGGCCACCCGCGAGCTCGGGCAGGCCGCGCGGGTCGTCGTACCCCCGCGGCGGCGTGGCCGGCGACACCTCGCGCCAGGCCCGACGCCAGCCGGCGGCGTGCCGCGGGTCGATCCAGGGGGTGCCCGCGTCGAGACGGACGAGCGGCCTCGAGGGGACGGCGCCGGGGCGAGGCCGGGGGTGCCGGCGGCGCGGCGGCAGCCCGCCGAGGCGACGAAGGTGCCCGAGCCGTGCCGCGTCTCCAGCCAGCCCTCGGCCAGCAGCTGCTCGTAGGCCTGCTCGGCGACGGCCCGCGAGACGCCCAGCTCGGCGCGAGCGCGCGGCTGCTGGGCAGCCGGTCGCCGCGCACGAGCACGCCGCGCGGGACCAGGTCGCGCACCTGACTCGGACAGCTGCACGCCGAGAGGCTCGCGGCGGCCGCGCGGTCGAGGCGGAGCGGGCAGGGGAGTCGTGCATCGAAGTGTCCTGTTCGAATCGGCGCCAGATGGCCCGTGACGCAGGCCACTTACGGTCGAGAATAGTCCCGTGACCACCGACACCGCTCTCGCCCACCGCCCGCACCACCGTCAACCGCGGTCGCAACCGCATGGTCGCGGACCGCGCCGAGCTGCACGCGCTGCTCGACGACGCCCTCGTGGCCCACGTCGGCGTCACGCTCCGGCGACGAGCCACCCGGTCGTGCTGCCCGCGGCGTTCGCGGCCGACCCGGAAGGTCCGGACGAGGACGGCACGCTCTACGTCCACGGCTCGGTGGCCGCCGGCTGGCTGCGCGGCGCCAGCGACACGACGATCTGTGTCACCGTCACCCAGCTCGACGGCCTGGTGGCCGGCGCGTTCCGGCTTCCACCACTCGATGAACTACCGCTCCGCGGTCGTCATCGGGCGGGCCCGGATGGTCGAGGACCCCGAGGAGGAGCGGCACGCGCCTGCGAGCTGATCGTCGACCACATGGTCCCCGGCCGGTCGGCGACGCTGCGGCCCGCACAGCCGCAAGGAGCTGGCCGCCACCGCCGGTGCTGGCCGTCCCGCTGCACGAGGCGTCGCTCAAGGTGCGCGCCGGCGGTCCGGTCGACGAGCCGGAGGACGTCGCGGCCGGGGTCTGGGGCGGCCACATGCCCGTGCGCCTGGTGGCCGGCGAGCCCGGTCGCCGACGACGACGCGGTCGGCGCGGCGCCGGACGACGTACGCCGTCGCGCGGCTGCCCTCGCCGCTCGGTAGGGTTCGGCGCATGACTCAGCCGTCTGCCCAGCGCACCCTGGTCCTGCTCAAGCCCGACACCGTCCGTCGTGGGCTGGTCGGCGAGGTCCTCGCGCCGCTTCGAGGCCAAGGGCCTGACGATCGTCGCGATGGAGCACCGCATGGTCGATGCCGAGCTCGCCGACGCAGCACTACGCCGAGCACGTCGAGCGCGACTTCTACCCGCCGCTGCGGGCGTTCGTCACCAGCGGCCCGCTGGTCGCCTGGTGCTCGAGGGCGACGAGGCGATCGAGGTCGTCCGCGCGCTGAACGGCGCCACCGACGGTCGCAAGGCCGCCCCCGGCACCATCCGCGGCGACCTGTCGCTCTCGAACCGCGAGAACCTCGTGCACGGCTCGGACTCCCCGGAGTCCGCCGAGCGCGAGATCGCGATCTGGTTCCCCGCTCTCTGAGCCGTCGCACCTCCCGCAGTTCCGTCGACCGTCGCACCGGCGCCAGCGGTGTCCTGCCCGGGCGCGTCCGCGGTCCTCTGGACGCTGCCGCTAGCGCGTCTAGCCTGGTCACCACTTCCCCAGTAGCACCATCACGACCCAGGCGGCAGCACATGGCGAACAGCTTCATCGGCCGGGACATGGCCGTGGACCTCGGCACCGCCAACACGCTGGTCTACGTCCGGGGCAAGGGCGTGCTCCTCGACGAGCCCAGCGTGGTGGCGCTCAACGCCACCACCGGCGAGATCCTCGCGGTGGGTCACGAGGCCAAGCGGATGATCGGGCGCACCCCCGACAACATCACCGCCATCCGGCCGCTCAAGGACGGCGTCATCGCCGACTTCGAGGCGACCGAGCAGATGCTGCGCTTCTTCATCCAGCAGGTGCACCGCCGCCGCTACTTCGCCAAGCCCCGGATGGTCATCTGCGTGCCGAGCGGGATCACCGCGGTCGAGCAGCGTGCCGTCAAGGAGGCCGGCTACCAGGCCGGCGCCCGCCGCGTCTACATCGTCGAGGAGCCGATGGCCGCCGCCATCGGCGCCGGTCTGCCCGTGCACCAGGCCACCGGCAACATGGTCGTCGACGTCGGGGGCGGGACCACCGAGGTCGCCGTCATCTCGCTGGGCGGCATCGTCACCAGCATCTCGATCCGCACGGCCGGCGACGACCTCGACGCCGCGATCGTGGCGTGGATGAAGAAGGAGTACTCCCTCATGCTCGGCGAGCGCACCGCCGAGGAGGTCAAGATGACCCTCGGCTCTGCGTTCCCGCTGCCGCACGAGCCCGAGGCCGAGATCCGCGGCCGCGACATGGTCTCCGGTCTGCCGCGCACCGTCTCGGTCTCCAGCGCCGAGGTCCGCCAGGCGATCGAGGAGCCGCTGCACGCCATCGTCGACGCCGTGCGGACGACGCTCGACCAGACCCCGCCCGAGCTGGCCGGCGACATCATGGACCGCGGCATCGTGCTGACCGGCGGCGGCGCGCTGCTGCGCGGTCTCGACGAGCGCCTGCGCCACGAGACCGGCATGCCCGTGCACATCGCCGAGGACCCGCTGACCTCGGTGGCGCGCGGCGCCGGCGATGCGTCGAGGAGTTCGAGGCACTCCAGCAGGTGCTCGTCACCGAGCCGCGGCGGTTCTGATGGCTCGAGTCGCGACGCGAGCGTCCTGGCGCGGCACCGGCCAGCTCGAGCAGCGCAGCCGCCCACGCGCGCAGCCTGATGGTCGCGCTGGTGCTGGCCTGCCTGACCGTGATCACCCTCGACTTCCACGGCGGGGTCGACTCCCCGATGGAGCCCGCCCGCCAGGCCGTGGGCGAGGTGCTCGGGCCGATCGAGACCGGCACGACCACGCTGGTGCGGCCGTTCACCGCCGTGCCCGACTGGTTCCGCTCCCGCAGCGCCCTGCGCGACGACGTCGAGCCGGCTGGAGGCCGAGAACGCCCAGCTGCGCACCGAGGTCGCCACCGCCGGACTTCGACCGCAACCGGCTGGCGGAGTTCGAGGGCCTGACCGCAGCGGCCGGCAGCCTCGGCTATGCCCTGGTCCCGGCCCGCGTCGTCGGCGCTGGGGCCCTCGCAGTCGTTCTCCCGCACCGTCACCATCGACGCCGGCTCCGCCGCCGGGATTCGCCCCGACATGACCGTGCTCAACAACGACGGCCTGGTGGGTCGCATCCTGCGGGTCACCCGCACCACCGCGACGGTGCTGCTCATCCTCGACGCCGACTCGGTCGTCGGCGGCCGGCTCGGCGACAACATGGAGCTCGGCTTCCTGCACGGCCGCGGCGCCCTGGGCCCGGCGGGCCGGCTCGACCTCGAGCTGGTCGACGGCTCGGTGGTGCCCGCGCGCAGGACGACACCGTCGTCACCTGGGGCAGCCAGGGCGGCGCGCCGTACGTCTCCGGGATCCCGGTCGGCCGGGTCGCCTCAGTCTTCCGCAGCGTGCGCGAGAGCACCCAGCGCGCCGTGATCGTGCCGTACGTCGACTTCGGCTCCCTCGACCTCGTCGGGGTGATCGTGCCGTCCGGCACCGTCAGCGACCGCGCCGTCATCGAGGCCGACGGGAGCGCTCCGGTGAGCGCCCTGCGGCGTCGCTGCGGCGGCCGTCGTCGCGGTCGTCGTCGCGCTGGTCCTCCAGGTGTCGCTCTTCCCGCACCTGGCCTGGCAGGGCATCGTGCCCAACCTCTGTCTGCTCGTCGTGGTGGGTGCGGCCCTGACCCGCGGCCCGGAGTTCGCGGCGGTGCTGGGCTTCGTCGCCGGGCTCGCCCTCGACCTGGCTCCGCCGGCCGACCACGTCGCCGGGCGCTGGGCGCTGGCGCTGGTCGATCGTCGGCTACGTCGCCGGTCGGGTCCGCCAGGACGTCCGGCCCACCGCAGGCGCCGTCGTGGCCACCGTCGCGGCGTCCTCCTTCATCGGCACCTCCGTGTTCGCGCTCAGCGGGCTGCTGCTGCAGCGACCCGGTCCTCGCCGCTCGCCACCTGCTCGAGGTGATCCTCGTGGGCGTGCTCTGGGACGTCCTGCTCACCCCGTTCGTGCTGCCGCCCGTGATGGCGATGTTCCGCCGGCTGAACCCGGCCCGGACCGCCTGATGGCGGATCACGCGGCATGCGCGGCCCGAGCGTGAGCACGAGCCGCGGCCGGCTGCGGCTGTTCGTCATCCAGGCCCTGGTCTTCTCGCTGTTCGCGACCCTGTTCGTCCGGCTCTACTACCTGCAGGTCGTCGACCGGCGACGAGTACCACGCCCAGGCGGCCTCCCAGTCCGTGCGCGAGATCGTCGTCCAGCCCCAGCGCGGGCTGATCGTCGACGACGTCGGCCGACCCCTGGTCGCGAACCGCACCTCCTGGGTGGTCTCGGTCGACCGGACCATGCTCGACAAGATGCCCGCGAGCGCCAGCGCAGGCGCTCGTCAAGCGGCTCGGCGAGGTGGTCGACCAGCGCCCGGCCAGCGCATCCGACGCAAGCTGGTCACCTGTGGTGAGGACGGGCAGCGTCGTCGGCACCTGCTGGAACGGCTCGCCCTACCAGCCCGTGCCGGTGGCGACCGACGTCGAGCAGAGCCTGGCGCTGCGCATCCTCGAGCAGCCCGAGGACTTCCCGGCGGTCCTGGCCGAGCAGCAGAGCGTGCGCGCCTACCCCCGGCCCTTCGGCGTCAACCTCGCCCACGTGCTGGGCTACCTCAGCCCGATCACCGAGCGACGAGTACGACCAGGCCCGCAACGACGGCGACCGGTCGGTCAACGGCGCCTCGTCGGTGGGTCGCGCGGGCGTCGAGAAGGAGTACGACACGCTGGTTGCGCGGGATGCCCGGCTACCAGCCGCGTCGCCGTCGACTCGATGGGCCGAGTGCTCGGCGACGACAGCGAGATCCTCGGTCAGCCCGGCGACACGCTGGTCACCTCGATCGACGCCAAGGTGCAGGGCGAGGTCGAGCGGCAGCTCGCCGCCACGATCAAGCACGGCCCGCGCCACCCGCGACTCCGTGACCGGGCGCAACTACGTCGCCGACTCCGGGCGCCGTCGTGGTGCTCGAGGCCAAGACCGGCCGGATCGTCGCGATGGCCAGCCAGCCGACGTACGACCCCTCGGTCTGGGTCGGCGGCATCACCAGCAAGCAGCTCGCCGCGGCTCTACTCCGAGAAGGCCGGGACGCCGCTGCTCGGCCGCGCCACCCAGGGCCAGTTCGCGCCCGGCTCGACCTGGAAGCCGTTCATGACCGCGGGCGCGCTCACCCACGGCTACTCCACCGACGCCAAGCTGAACTGCTCGTCCGTCGTTCCAGGTCGGCAACCGCGACTTCAAGAACTACGAGTCCGGCGCCTACGGCTTCATCGGCTTCGCCAAGGCGCTCGAGGTCTCCTGCAACACCTTCTTCTACCGCGTCGGCTACGACTTCTGGCGGCGCTACGGCTCGGACGTCGCCGACGTCAACGCCAAGGACCCGCTCGTCGCGGAGGCGAAGGAGTTCGGCTTCGGCAGAGAGACCGGCATCGACATCCCCGGCGAGGCCTCCGGCCGGATCGCCGACCGGAAGTGGAAGCGCGCCTACTACGAGTCGCAGAAGGACTACTACTGCAAGGTCGGCAAGGAGCGGACGGCGCCAGGACTTCCTGCACCGCTTCGCGCGCGAGTTCTGCATCGAGGGCTACGCCTACCGGGCCGGCGACGCGGTCAACTTCGCGATCGGCCAGGGCGACACCATCGTCACGCCGCTGCAGCTGGCCCGGGCCTACGGCGCCCTGGCCAACGGCGGCACGCTCTACGCCCCCCGCGTCGGCCAAGGCGATCGTGGCGCGCCGACGGCGAGGTGATCCGTCGCTTCGCACCGAAGAAGGTCGGCACCGTCGACGCTGCCCGACCGCACGATCGGCTTCATCGACGAGGCGCTCAAGGGCGTCACCCGACAGGGCACGATGTCCTGGCGGATGATCGGCTTCCCGCTCGACGAGGTCGTCGATCCGCTCCAAGACCGGCTCGGCCGAGGTCTACGGCAAGCAGTCGACCTCCTGGGTCGCGTCGTACAGCGACGACTACGTCGTGGTGATGATGGTCAGCCAGGGCGGCACCGGGTCGGGCACCTCCGGCCCGTCGGTCCGCGCGATCTGGGAGTCGCTCTACGGCATCGAGGGCGAGGACGGTCGACGCCCGCCCGGGCGGCCATCCCCGGCACCGTCCCGCCCGCAGAGCTGCCCACGTTCATGAAGGACGGCTCGATCCTGCCGCCCGCGCGGAAGGACTGAGCGATGACGCACCTGGTCCACGCCGCGCCCGGCGCTCCGTGCCCCCGGCCTCGACTGGCTGCTGATGTTCGCCGTGCTGGCGCTGGTCACGCTCGGCAGCCTGCTCGTCTGGTCGGCCACCTCGCACCGGGACGACCTCACCTACGGCGACCCCACGGCGTACCTGCAAGAAGCAGCTGGTCAACGTCGCGATCGGGCTGGTGCTGCTGGTGATCGTGCTGGCCACCGACCACCGGTGGGTGCGGATCATGGCGCCGCTGGTCTACCTCGCCTCGATCGTCGGCCTGGTGCTGGTGCTGACCATGGGCAGCACGATCAACGGTTCCCGGTCGTGGCTCCAGTTCGGCGGCACTGTCCATCCAGCCCTCGGAGTTCGCCAAGCTGGCGGTCGTGATCGGGATGGCGCTGCTGCTCGCCGAGCGCGCCGAGGGCCGCTGGCGCAGCCGGGTCGGCGCCGTCGAGGTGGTCGGATGCTCGTCATCGCCGGCATCCCCGCCGCGCTGATCATGCTCCAGCCCGACCTCGGCACGATGCTCGTGCTCTCGGCCACCGTCTTCGGCGTGCTCGCCGGTCTCGGGGGCGCCGCGCCGCTGGCTGGTGCTGCTCGCGGCCGGTGGCGGTGACCGCGGCGGTCGCTGCGGTGGCGGCGGGCTTCCTCAAGCAGTACCAGGTCGACCGGTTCCTGGCGTTCACCAACCCCGACCTCGATCCCCGCGGCGCCGGCTACAACGTCGAGCAGGCCCGGATCGCCGTCGGCAACGGCGGCCTCTTCGGCAGGGCCTCTTCAACGGCTCGCAGACCCGCGCCGGGTTCGTGCCCGAGCAGCACACCGACTTCATCTTCACCGTCGCCGGCGAGGAGCTCGGCCTGGTCGGCGCCGGCCTGCTGATCGGCCTGCTCGGCATCGTGATCTGGCGCGCGCTGTCGATCGCCGCGCACAGCGACGACGTCTTCGGCCGGGTGGCCGCCGCCGGGCATCGCCTGCTGGTTCGGCTTCCAGGCCTTCCAGAACATCGGCATGTGCCTGGGCATCATGCCGGTGACCGGCGTACCCCTGCCGTTCGTGTCGTACGGCGGCAGCTCGATGTTCGCGGGCATGCTCGCCATCGGTCTGCTCCAGAACATCCATCTGCGCTCGACGGCCTCCGCGCCGACCCGCTACGTGATGCCCGGCCGGGTGCTCGCCGGCCGCTGACCCCGGACGCTGGCCCCGGACGCTGACCCCGGACGCTGACCCCGGCCGGGGCGCCGCCAGATCGGGTGGGGTCTCTGTTTGGATGGAGTCATGAGCGAGCATGTCGTCGATCCCGCCGTGACCGAAGCAGTCCAGGGCATTGCCAACCGATTCGGTGTCTCCGGTCTGGAGGACCTGATCGCCGTGGCGCAGGAGGAGCTCGAGCAGGCTCGGGCCGCGCTGGCCGAGCTGGCGGCGGACCAGTCCTGATCTGGAAAATCGCCTCGGCCGCCGAGACCGACGTACCCTGTGGGGATCCCTTGGCTCCCACGAGAGGTACCCCTTGTCTTCCAGCACGTCCGAGAGCGTCTTCGCCCGTCTCGAGCCCCGGCTCCCGTCGGTCTCGAAGCCGATCCAGTACGTCGGCGGTGAGCTGAACTCCACCGTCAAGGAGTGGTCGTGCGCCCCGGAGGGCGAGACCGTCCGATGGGCGTTGATGTACCCCGACGCCTACGAGGTCGGGCTGCCCAACCAGGGCGTCCAGATCCTCTACGAAGTCCTCAACGAGCGCGACTGGATCGTCGCCGAGCGCACCTACTCCGTGTGGCCCGACATGGAGGCGGTGATGCGTGAGGACGGCATCCCGCAGTTCACCGTCGACGCCCACCGTCCGGTGCGCGACTTCGACGTCTTCGGACTGAGCTTCTCCACCGAGCTCGGCTACACCAACATGCTCAACGCGCTCGACCTCGCCGGGATCCCGCTGCACGCGGTCGATCGCACCGACGCCGACCCGATCGTGCTCGCCGGGGGTCACGCTGCGTTCAACCCGGAGCCGATTGCCGACTTCATCGACGCGGCCGTGCTCGGTGACGGCGAGGAGATCGTGCTCGCGATCTCCGAGGTCGTGCGCGAGTGGAAGGGCGAGGGGGAGCCGGGCGGTCGCGACGAG
>CAWGWW010000017.1:0-141996 GCA_963826415.1 uncultured Actinomycetota bacterium
CTCCCCGTCTGCGCCGCTGGTACGGGCTTCCATCAGCTGGACGAACCGGTCGAACAGGTACGCCGCGTCCCGGGGGCCGGCGGCCGCCTCGGGGTGGTACTGGACCGAGAACGAGCGCAGCGCGCCGTCCGGCGAGCGCAGCTCGAGGCCCTCCACGACGTCGTCGTTGAGGCAGACGTGCGAGACCGTCGCGACGCCGTAGGGCGTGCTGACCTCCTCGTCGAGCGGTCCGGGCCACTGCACCGCGAACCCGTGGTTGTGCGAGGTCACCTCGACCTTGCCGGTGGTGCGGTCCATCACCGGCTGGTTGATCCCCCGGTGGCCGTAGGTGAGCTTGTAGGTGTCGAGGCCCAGGGCCCGGCCGAAGAGCTGGTTGCCGAAGCAGATCCCGAAGTACGGCAGCCCGTGCTCCAGCGCGCCGCGCAGCAGCTCGACCTGACCGGTGGTGGCCGCCGGGTCGCCGGGACCGTTGGAGAAGAAGAGTCCGTCGGGGGCGACGGCCAGGACCTCGTCCAGGGTGGCGGTGGCGGGCAGCACGTGCACGTCGATCCCCCGCTCGGCCATCATCGCGGGGGTCATCGACTTGATGCCGAGGTCCAGCGCGGCGACCGTGAACCGACGCTCGCCCACGGCCGGGACCACGTAGGCCTCGGTCGTGGAGACCTCGCCGGCGAGCTCGGCGCCGGTCATCTCGGCGGAGGCGAGGACCCGGGTGAGCAGCGCCTGGGGGTCGGTCTCGGTGGAGGAGATCCCGACCCGCATCGCGCCGCGCTCCCGCAGGTGGCGGGTCAGTGCTCGGGTGTCGATGCCGGAGATCCCGACGACGCCCTGCGCCTGCAGCTCGGCGTCGAGGGTGCGACGCGAGCGCCAGTTCGAGGGCACCCGGGCGGGGTCGCGCACGACGTACCCGGAGACCCAGATCCGCCGGGACTCGGAGTCCTCGTCGTTGATCCCGGTGTTCCCGATGTGCGGGGCGGTCATCACGACCACCTGCCGGTGGTACGACGGGTCGGTCAGCGTCTCCTGGTAGCCGGTCATGCCGGTGTTGAAGACCGCCTCACCGAAGGTCTCGCCCTCGGCGCCGTAGGTCTCACCCCGGAACGCGCGACCGTCCTCGAGCACCAGCATCGCTGGCCGGGGTCGGGCGGGGTGAGCAGTGGTGCTGCCGGCGGAGTCCGCCGGGTGAATCTGGGCATGCGCTGGCACGCCGTACCTCCTTCTCCGCCTCACAGGACGGATCGTTAAAGGATGTGTCGATCGCGGCCGAGACTATCAGGGCCGGACCGCTGCGCCGACTCCGTCCACGCGCGTCCCACGGACCCGCCCGATCCCCCGGCTAGCATGCGCGCATGGCACCTCAGACCGGCTCGGGCCGGGCCCGGAGTCGCACCCACTACGTTCCGGCCATCCTGACGGGGCTGGTCCTGATCGCCCTGATGACCCTGGCTCTGCCGCTTGCTGGTCGAGGAATACCTCGGCTGGTCTGCCTGGGTGTCCGTCGTCGTGCTGGTCGCCCTCGGGCTGGGCTTCGGCGTCAGGTTCGGTGCCGGGCCGGCGGGGACGCCGGCGACCGAGGCGTTCGAGACGGCGTACATCGTGGCACTCATCAACACGATCCTCGCGCTTTCCCGCGCCACCGGTGCAGCCGATCTGGTGGTGATGGTCCTCGCGCTCGCCGTGGTCGTGCCCCTGCACGTCGCCTGGCGCCTGGCCGAGGGCGCTCGCTCGCTGCCAGAGCTCTTCGCTCACTCTCCGCGCTGACGCTTCGGTTTCCCGCTGGGGTCTGGACAACGGGCCGCCCCCGGAGCATGATCCTCATCATGGTAGGCACTCCTAACGCCGTTCGGATCACCAAACGTCGTGCGGCCGTGCGCGAGGAGATCCTCGACGCCGCCTGGGAGGTCGCCCGCCGGCGGGGGCTCGCGCAGCTCACGCTGCGCGACGTCGCCGAGGGCGTAGGGATGCAGCCGCCCTCGCTGTACTCGCACTTCGCCTCCAAGAACGCGATCTACGACGCGATGTTCGCGCAGGCGTGGTCCGAGCTGCGCGACCTCGCACTGGCCCAGCCCGAGCCGGACCTCGACGCACCCCGGCGGATGCTGCGCTCGGAAGCTCGGCTGTTCTTCGACTACTCGGTGGCCGATCTCGCCCGCTACCAGCTGATGAACCAGCGCACCATCCCCGGGTTCGAGCCGAGCCCCGAGGCCTACGCGCCGTCGGTGGAGGTGCTCGACCTCTTCCGCGGCCGGCTGGCCGCGATCGGGATCACCCGGGACGAGGACCTCGACCTCGTCGTGGCGCTGGTGGGCGGGCTCGCCGACGCACAGCTGGCCAACGACCCCGGGGGCCAGCGCTGGTCGCGGCTGCTCGACCGCGCCCTCGACATGTACGCCGACCACCTGCACCTACCACCGGAGGAGAGCTGAACCATGACCCCAGCAGTTGCCACCGAGCGGCGGCAGCGCCCCCGCGCGAGCGCCCTCGACCACGACCTGGCGATGCGGCTGGCCGCCACGGAGTACGACCGGGTCGCCACCCTCTTCGGCGAGCTCGGACCCGCCGACTGGGCCGCCCCGACCGAGTGCCCGGGCTGGGACGTCCGGGCCATGGCCGGGCACCTGCTGGGGATGGCCCAGATGGCCGCGTCGGTCCCCGAGCTGGCCCGTCAGCAGCTGGCCTCGAAGAAGCGCTCCGCCGCCGACGGCACCCTGCTGCTCGACGGGCTCACGGCGATCCAAGTGGACCGAAACGCAACACTGACCACCGACCAGCTCACCGCGGCCATGCGCTCGCGCGGGAGTGCCGCCGCGCGAGCCCGACGCCGTACCCCCGGCTTCGTGCGGCGCCGGACGCTGCCCGGCGAGCAGCGCGTCGGCGCGGTCGACGAGCCGTGGACGATCGGCTTCCTGCTCGACACCATCCTGACCCGCGACCCGTTCCTGCACCGCAGTGACATCGCCCGGGCGACGGGCCACCCGATGCTGGTGACCGGGGAGCACGACGGCGTGATCGTCGACGACGTGGTGCGTGAGTGGGCGGACCGGCACGGCCAGCCCTACGCGCTGGTGCTGACCGGGCCCGCCGGCGGGTCCTGGGAGCGCGGCCAGGCGGAGCCGATCACGCTGGACGCGATCGAGTTCTGCCGGGTGCTCTCGGGCCGCGCGCCCGGGGAGGGGCTGCTCGCGACCCCAGTCCCCTTCTAGGCGAGCTTCCCGTCCAGCACCGTCGGCTTGCCGCGCAGGAACGTCGCGACGACCCGGCCCGGCAGCTCCATCCCGGCGTACGGCGTGTTGCGCGAGAGCGAGGCGGACTCCGTCGCGTCGACCTGGCGACGCACCGACGCGTCGTAGAGGACGACGTTCGCCGGGGCCCCGACCTCGAGCGGCTGGCCGTGGTCGGCGACCCGGCCGATCCGGGCGGGCGCGTAGGACATCCGGTCGGCGACGCCGGCCCAGTCGAGCAGACCCGGATCGACCATGGTCTCCTGCACGATCGACAGCGCGGTCTCCAGCCCGAGCATCCCGAACGCCGCGGCCGCCCACTCGCAGTCCTTGTCCTCGTGCGGGTGCGGGGCGTGGTCGGTCGCCACGATGTCGACGGTCCCGTCGGCCAGGCCGGCGCGCAGCGCCTCCACGTCGGCCGCCGAGCGCAGCGGCGGGTTGACCTTGTAGATCGGGTCGTAGGTCTCCGCGAGGTCATCGGTCAGCAGCAGGTGGTGCGGGCAGGCCTCGGCGGTGACGTTCCAGCCCTTCTCCTTGGCCTGACGCACGATCTCGACCGACCCGGCGGTCGACACGTGGCACACGTGCAGCCGCGAGTCGACGTGCGCCGCGAGCAGGCAGTCGCGGGCGATGATCGCCTCCTCGGCGACGGCCGGCCAGCCGGTCAGGCCGAGCCGCCCGGAGAGTTCGCCCTCGTTCATCTGGGCGTTCTCGGTCAACCGCGGCTCCTGGGCGTGCTGGGCGACCACGCCGTCGAACGCCTTGACGTACTCCAGCGCGCGGCGCATCAGCACGGCGTCGCTCACGCACTTGCCGTCGTCGGAGAAGACCCGCACCCGGGCGGCCGAGTCGGCCATCGCGCCCAGCTCCGCGAGCCGCTCCCCCGCCAGTCCGACCGTGACCGCACCCACCGGATAGACGTCGCAGTGCCCCGCCTCGCGACCGAGCCGCCACACCTGCTCCACGACCCCTGCGGTGTCCGCGACCGGGTCGGTGTTGGCCATCGCGTGGACCGCGGTGAACCCGCCGAGCGCGGCGGCCCTGGTGCCGGACTCGACGGTCTCGGCATCCTCGCGGCCGGGCTCGCGCAGGTGGGTGTGCAGGTCGACCAGGCCGGGCAGGGCGATCAGCCCGTCGGCCTCGATCACCTCGGCCCCGGCCGGCGCCTCGAGGCCCGACCCGATCTCCGTGATCACACCGCCCTCGAGCAGCAGGTCGGTGGGCGGGCCGCCCAGGATCGCCGCGTTGCGGAGGAGGTACGTCGTCATGCGGGGGTGCCTTCCAGGGGAATGTCGGGGACGGTCTCGGGCGAGCCGGCCGGCACGTTGCCGCCGAGCAGCAGGTAGAGCACGGCCATCCGGACGGCCACCCCGTTGGTGACCTGCTCGACGATCACCGAGCGGGAGGAGTCGGCCACGTCGGCGGTGATCTCCATGCCCCGCACCATCGGGCCGGGGTGCATCACGATCGCGTGGTCCTGCAGGGTCGCCATCCGGCGGCCGTCGAGGCCGTAGCGCCGGGAGTACTCCCGCGCGGTCGGGAAGAACCCGCCGTGCATCCGCTCGCGCTGCACCCGCAGCATCATCACCACGTCGGCCTTGGGGAGCACCGCGTCCAGGTCGTACGACGTCTCCACCGGCCAGCCGTCGATGCCCACCGGCAGCAGGGTGGGCGGGGCGACCAGGGTCACCTCGGCGCCCAGCGTCTGGAGCAGCAGTGCGTTGGAGCGGGCCACCCGGCTGTGCAGCACGTCGCCGACGATCGCCACCCGGCGGCCGTCGAGCGCCCCGAGGTGGCGCCACATGGTGAATGCGTCGAGCAGCGCCTGGGTGGGGTGCTCGTGGGTGCCGTCGCCGGCGTTGACCACGCTGGAGCGGACCCACCCGGAGTGCGCGAGCCGGTGCGGGGCGCCACTCGAACCGTGCCGCACCACGACCGCGTCGGCCCCCATCGCCTCGAGGGTCAGCGCGGTGTCCTTCAGGCTCTCGCCCTTGGACAGCGAGGAGCCCTTCGCGGAGAAGTTGATGACGTCGGCCGAGAGCCGCTTGGCCGCAGCCTCGAACGAGATCCGGGTGCGGGTGGAGTCCTCGAAGAACAGGTTGACGACCGTGCGCCCGCGCAGCGCCGGGAGCTTCTTGATCGGCCGGTCCGCCAGCGAGCGCATCTCCTCGGCCGTCTTCAGGACCAGCTCGGCGTCGTCCCGGGTGAGGTCGGCCGCGCTGAGCAGGTGCCGCTTCATCGGCCCTCCCCCGCAGCGTCCGAACCCTGGCCCGAACCCTGGCCCGAACCCTGGATGGTCACCGCATCGACGTCGTCGACGCCCACCAGCCGCACCCGGACGCTCTCGACCAGGGAGGTCGGCAGGTTCTTGCCGACGAAGTCGGCCCGGATCGGCAGCTCGCGGTGGCCACGGTCGACCAGGACGGCGAGCTGCACCGCGGTCGGGCGGCCGAGGTCGTTGAGGGCGTCGAGCGCGGCCCGGATGGTCCGGCCGGAGAAGAGCACGTCGTCGACGAGCACGACGGTCCTCCCGTCGATGCCGCCACTCGGGATCTCGGTGGGCATCAGGGCCCGGGCCGGCTTCAGCCGCAGGTCGTCGCGGTACATCGTGATGTCCAGCGAGCCGACCGGGACGTCGTACCCCTCGACGGAGGCCATCCGTTCGGCAATGCGCTGCGCCAACGGGACCCCGCGGCTCGGGATGCCGAGCAGGACCAGGTCGTCGGCGCCCTTGTTGCGCTCGAGGATCTCGTGCGAGATGCGGGTGAGGGCCCGGGTGATGTCACCGGAGTCGAGCACGACCCGGCCGGGAGCGGCGTGGGGATCGGTCGGGTGCTGCTGGGCGGACTGGGCACACATCGGTGCGCGGACCTCCTTCTCCGCCTCACTGGACGGCTCGTTAAAGGATGTCGAACGCTCCGGAGACTAGCAGCCCGGACGATCCGCGGGCCGCGGGCCGGGGCTCAGCGCGACAGGTGCCGGGCCCGGGCGAAGCAGAACAGGCCGTAGCAGCCGATGCCGAGCGCGATCACGCCGAGCAGGTAGGGCCCGAACGGCTGCTGCAGCACCTTCTGCAGCGCCTGGTCGAGCCCGCCGGACTTGTTCGCCTCGTGGGTGATGGCCGCGTAGCCGAACAGCAGGCCGACGATCCCGATCGCGAGCCCCTTGGCCACGTAGCCGATCTTGCCGAACCAGATGTACGCCGCACCGTCGTCACCGCTCGTGCCCTCGGAGCTGAGGTGCTCGCGGAACTTCTCGGTCCAGGCCCGCCGGATCATGTTGCCGCCGTAGGCCAGGATGCCGAGCGCGACCAGGCCCACGATCAGCTGGCCACCGGGCAGGTTCATCAGTTTGGCCGTGGTCGAGTCGGTGCCGCCCTTGGAGCCACCGGAGCCGGTGGCGATGCGCAGGGCGCTCACCCCGATCGAGGCGTAGATGATGGCCTTGCCGGCCGAGACCAGCCGCGCCTTCACCTGGTCCTTGCCGTCCTTCTCCGGCGACCCCACGGCCGCCTCGATCGCACGCCAGACGACCAGCAGGAACATGCCGATCGCGATCGCCCAGATCAGCACCGAGCCGAGCGGCTGCTGGGCCAGCTCGTGCAGCGCCCCCGTGCTCGACGCCTGCCCGCTCTTGTCCCCGAAGGCCAGCTGGAGCGCCAGCCACGCGATCATCAGGTGCACGACGCCGTACGCCACGAGCCCGACCCGGACGGCGATGTCCAGCGTGTCGCTCTGGTCAGTCTGCCGGCCGAGCCGGTCGGCCTTGTCTGCGATCTCTCCCATGCGAGGAACAGTTCCCCGACTGCGCGCCGGCTACACCCCCAGGATCAGAGCGCTGCCTTGTTTCGCATGATGGTGCCGAGGATCCCGTTCACGAACGGCGGGGAGTCGTCCGTCGAGAGCTCCCGCACCAGCGACATCGCCTCCGTCACCGCGACGGTGTCGGGGATGTCCTCGGCGTAGAGCAGCTCGAAGACGCCGAGCCGGAGCACGTTGCGGTCGACGGCCGGCATCCGGTCGATGGCCCAGCCCTCGGCGTACGACGTGAGCAGCTCGTCGATGTGGGCGCGGTGCTCCATCACCCCGCGCACCAGCACGACGGTGTAGTCGTTGCTGGGCGCCTCCCCGTCCTCGATGGCCCGGTCCAGCGCGACCGTGGCGGACTCGCCCCGGACATCGGCGGCGAACAGGATGTCGAGGGCGCGCTTGCGGGCCTTGGACCTGGCCGCCATCAGCGAGCACCCATCACGAGGTGACGCGACCGAGGTAGGAGGAGTCGCGGGTGTCGACCTTGATCTTCTCGCCCTGGGTGATGAACAGCGGGACCGCCACCGTGGCGCCGGTCTCCAGCGTGGCGGGCTTGGTGCCACCCGTGGACCGGTCGCCCTGCAGTCCGGGCTCGGTGTAGGTGACGACCAGCTCCACGGAGGCGGGGAGCTCGACGTAGAGGACCCGGCCGTCGTTGGTCGCGACGATCGCCTCCTGGTTCTCGAGCATGAAGTTCGCCGCGTCGCCGACGATCTCGGGGGCGACCTCGAGCTGGTCGTAGTTCTGGATGTCCATGAAGACGTACGACGTGCCGTCGTTGTAGAGGTACTGCATGGTCCGCTTGTCGACGTTGGCGGTCTCGACCTTGGTGCCGGCGTTGAAGGTGCGGTCCACGGTCTTGCCGGACTCGACGTTCTTGAGCTTGGTCCGGACGAAGGCAGGGCCCTTGCCGGGCTTGACGTGCTGGAACTCGATGACGGCCCAGAGCTGGCCTTCGATCTGGAGCACCATGCCGTTCTTCAGGTCGTTCGTGGATGCCATGCGCGCGTCTCAGCCTTTGTCTCGTGAGGTCGGGGTGGTCGCCCGCACCGGATCGGTCCCGGGGCGACAGCCGCCGAGTCTATCGCCATGCCGCGACGAACTCCCAGACGACCTCAGGTGCCGAGGGTGGCCGCGAGGTGCTCGAGGGCCAGCCGGTAGCCGTCCACCCCGTGCCCGGCGATCACCCGGGCCGCAAGCGCCGAGACCACCGAGGTGTGCCGGAACTCCTCCGGCCGCTGCCACGGGTCGGAGATGTGCACCTCCACCAGCGGCGCCTCCAGCTGGGCGCACGCGTCGTGCACGGCCCAGGAGTAGTGCGTCCAGGCGGCGGCGTTCAGCACCACGGGGGTCGCCTCGTCGGCCGCGGTGTTGAGCCAGTCCAGCAGCTCACCCTCGTGGTTGGTCTGCCGGACCTCCACGTCGAGTCCCAGCTCCCGGCCCCAGGCCACACAGGCCTCCGCGAGCCCGGCGTGGGTGGTGGTGCCGTAGATCTCCGGCTGGCGGCGGCCCAGTCGGCCGAGGTTCGGCCCGTTGAGCACCAGCACCTTCGTGGTCATCAGCTCACCCCTCTCAGTGCGTCGTACGCCGCACGCAGGTCGGCCTCGGCCGGGTCGGCCAGCACCGTCGGCACGGCCAGGTCGTCGAGCACCACGAACCGCAGTCGCGAGCCCCGGGACTTCTTGTCGACCCGCATCGCGGCGTGCAGCTCCTCGAAGGTGGCGCCGGCGTACGTCGTGGGCAGCCCGACGCGGGCGAACGCCGTGTGGTGTCGACGCGCGAGCTCCGGGGTCAGGTCGCCGGCGCGGAGAGCGAGCTCGGCCACGAAGACGCAGCCCAGGGCGACCGCCTCGCCGTGCCGGATCCGGTAGTCCTCGGCCCGCTCGATGGCGTGCGCCATGGTGTGGCCGTAGTTCAGGGCCTCGCGACCGGGGTGCCCGCCGACGCCACCGGTCTCCTTGAGGTCGGCGACGACCACGTCGATCTTGACCCGGATGGCACGCTCCACCAGCTCGCGCAGCACCGGTGAGTCCCAGACCAGCTCGTCCGGGTCGGTGGACTCGACCAGGTCGAGGATCACCGGGTCCGCGATGAACCCGCACTTCACCACCTCACCGAGACCAGCGACGAGCTCGGCCCGCGGCAGCGTGGCCAGCAGCGCCAGGTCGCACAGCACGCCGGACGGCTCGTGGAACGAGCCCACGAGGTTCTTGCCGCTGGGCGTGTTCACCCCGGTCTTGCCGCCCACGGCGGCGTCGACCATGGCCAGCAGGGTGGTCGGGACGTGCACGACACGAACCCCGCGCAGCCAGGTCGCGGCCACGAATCCGCCGAGGTCGGTGGTGGCGCCGCCCCCGAAGGTGAGGACCGCGTCGGACCGGGTGAAACCGGCCTCCCCCAGCCGCTCCCAGCAGGACGCGGCCACAGCGGGGAGCTTGGCCGCCTCACCGTCCGGGACGCGCAGCTCGGTGACGGCGAACGTCCCGGCGAGCAGGTCCAGGACCGGTCGCGCCAGGTCGGCGAGCGCATCGGGAAGGACCACCCCCACCCGTTGCACCTCCGGACCGAGCATGGCCGGCAGCCGGTCGGCCAGGTTGCTGCCGACGACCACGTCGTACGGCGCGGCGCCGCGGACCGGCAGGACGGTCTCGGTCATCGGCCCAACGCCTCGGAGATCTCGAGGGCGACGTCCTCGGGGGAGCGGCCGTCGGTCTCCACCACCAGGGACGCGACCTCCTCGTAGACCGGGGTGCGCTCGTCGAGCAGCGCCTTGATCCGGGAGCGCACGTTGCCGAGCACCAGGGGGCGGCCCACGCCGAGACCCACCCGCTTCACGGCATCGGTCAGCCCCACCCGGAGGAAGACCACCTGGTGGCCGGCGAGCAGGTCGCGGGTGGTCGGGTCGAGCACTGCCCCGCCACCCAGGGCCAGGGCCCCGTCGTGCTCGGCGAGCGCCTGCGCCACCGCGGCGCGCTCGAGGTCGCGGAAGCGCTGCTCGCCGGACTCCACGAAGATGTCGGCGACGGAGCGACCCTCGCTCGCCTCCACGTCGGCGTCGGTGTCGCGGGCGCTCACGCCCCAGGCGCTGGCGAGCAACCCGGCCACGGTGGTCTTGCCGGAGCCGGGCGCCCCGACCAGGACCACGCGCGGACTCATCGGAACTTCAGGGTGTCGAGGTAGGTCTCGGCGTTGCGTCGGGTCTCCCCCACCGAGTCGCCACCGAACTTCTCCAGCACCGCCTCGGCCAGGACGAGGGCGACCATCGCCTCGGCGACGATCCCGGCGGCCGGGACCGCACACACGTCGGAGCGCTGGTGGTGGGCCACCGCCTCCTCCCCGGTGGCGACGTCCACGGTCCGCAGCGCGCGCGGCACCGTCGCGATCGGCTTCATCGCGGCCCGGACCCGGAGGATCTCACCGGTGGTCATGCCACCCTCGGTGCCGCCGGAGCGGCCGCTGACCCGGCGGATGCCGTCGGCCGTCGGGACGATCTCGTCGTGCGCGAGCGAGCCGGGCGTCGCGGCCAGCTCGAAGCCGTCCCCGATCTCGACGCCCTTGATCGCCTGGATCCCCATCAGGGCTCCGGCCAGCCGGGCGTCGATCCGGCGGTCCCAGTGCGCGTGGGAGCCCAGCCCCGGCGGCAGCCCGTGCACCACGACCTCGACGACACCGCCCAGGGTGTCGCCGTCCTTGTGCGCCTGGTCGACGGCCGCGACCATTGCCGCGCTGGCCTGAGGGTCGACGCACCGCACCGGGTCCTCGTCGAGCCGGCCCACGTCGTCCGGGCCGGGCACGATCCCCTGCGGCGCGGTGACCGCGCCGAGTCGCACCACGTGCGAGACCACGCGCGCGCCGACCGCCTGCTCGAGGAAGTTGCTGGCGACCCGTCCCAGCGCCACTCGGGCCGCCGTCTCCCGGGCCGAGGCCCGCTCCAGGATCGGCCGGGCCTCGTCGAAGTCGTACTTCTGCATGCCGACCAGGTCGGCGTGCCCGGGCCGGGGGCGGGTGAGCGGGTTGTTGCGGGCCAGGGCGTCGAGCTCGGCCTGGTCGACGGGGTCGGCGGACATCACCTTGTCCCACTTGGGCCACTCGGTGTTGCCGATCTCCACGGCCACCGGCCCACCCATGGTGCGCCCGTGCCGGACGCCGCCGACGATGGTCACCGCGTCCTGCTCGAACTTCATCCGGGCACCGCGACCGTGGCCGAGCCGGCGCCGGGCCAGCGAGTCCTCGAGGTCGCTCGTGGTCACCTCGACGTGGGAGGGCAGTCCCTCGAGGATCGCGACCAGCATCGGTCCGTGTGATTCGCCCGCAGTGAGCCATCTCAGCATGGGATCAGTCTTCCATTCGTGGCGCGGTGGAGCCGACCGGTCACCGGGCGGCGAGACTGGTCAGCACGGCCGGACCGACCAGGACGCCGAGCAGCGCGCCGACCAGCATGAAGGGGCCGAACGGGAACGCCTTGCGCTCCACGATCCGCAGCACCGACAACAGACCGCCGCCGACGCCGCCGAGCAGGAAGCCTCCGTAGACCCCGACCAGGAGCGGGCCCCAGCCGAGGTAGCCCAGCGCGATGCCGAGCAGCCCCGAGAGCCGGACGTCGCCGTAGCCGAGACCGCGGGGGTAGACGAACCAGAGCACGAAGAACACGCCCCCCGCGATCGCCCAGCCCAGGACGGCGCGGACCAGGTCCGCGGTGTCATGGGTGATCGCGAAGGTCACCAGCACCAGCGCGACCAGCCCGAGGTACGTCGGCGCGATCACCTTCGTCGGCAGCAGCATGGTCCGCCAGTCGACCACCGCCAGCGCAACGCCGACCGGCACCAGCGGCAGCAGGAACAGCAACGGCCACGGGTCGTCGACGGCCCACGCGATGGCCGCCCCCGACACGGCGGAGGCGAGGGCCGCGCGCCAGACCAGGCCGGGCAGCGCCGCCACCTCGGCGTACGTCTCCTTGGGCTCCTGCTCCGGACGCACCGACCCCGTCGACCCGGGTGGCGGCTCGGCGGTCACCTCCGCGGGAGCCTCGACGGGGTCCGGCTCGGGGATCCGGCGGATCAGCGCCGGCACCAGGAGCCCGGCGAGGCCACACAGCACCCCGGCGAGCGCCACCGCCGCCCAGGAGTCGAAGAACTCGGTCATGACGCAGCCTTCCGTTCGGCGAGGGCGGTCTCCCCTGCGGCGCGCATCGCCGCGATCGGCGCACCCAGACCGGTGAAGAGCTCGAACTGCAGGGCGGCCTGGTGGACCAGCAGGTCCAGCCCGCCCACCAGCACCCGGTCCGCCGCAGCGGCGGCCAACGGGGTCGGCCACGGGTCGTAGAGCGCCTCGAAGACCACCGGGACGTCGGCGCAGCGCGCCACCAGCCCGGGGACCTGCGCGGCCGCGGGGATCGTCGAGACGACGACCTCGCCGTCGACCCGGTGGGAGTCGAGGAGCCCGACCCGGACCTCGGGACGCGAGGGGTGTGCGCCGATGGCCGACGCCGCCTCGGCGGCGCGCGCGGGGTCGCGGACGAGCAGGGTGACCCGGGAGGCGCCGAGCTCGCACAGCGCGAGACCGGTCGCTGCGGCCGTGGCACCACCGCCGAGCACGGTCACGGTGGACACGGGGCCGGCGTACCGCTCACGCACCGCCGCGGCGGCCCCGGGGAGGTCGGTGTTGTCGGCCAGGACCACGTGGCCGTCCTCGATCAGCAAGGTGTTCGCGGAGCCCGCCAGGGCGGCCCGCGCGGTCACCTCGACAGCGAGGGCCCGGGCCACGCGCTTGAGCGGCATCGTCAGCGAGAGTCCTCGCCACTGTGGGTCGAGCCCGGCCAGGAACTCCGGCAACCCGGCCTCGGTGACCCGATGGGCGTCGTAGGTCCAGTCGAGGCCCACCGCGGCGTAGCCGGCCCGGTGCAGGGCAGGCGACAGCGAGTGGGCGATCGGGTCGCCGAGCACGGCGCAGCGGCGGGCGGGCACGGCCGCGGGGTCAGGGAGCATCAGCAGGCGTCGGACGTCTCGCAGTACTTCTGGAACTCACGCTTGTAGCCCAGGAACTCGTCGTAGGTCTCCGCGAACTTGGTCTCGCCGGTCTTCAGGTTGACCGTCACGTAGTAGTACCAGTCGCCCTCGGTCGGGTTGGTCGCCGCGGCGATGGCGTCGTCCCCCGGTGCCTCGATCGGGGTCGGGGGCAGCCCGGCGTTCTGGTAGGTGTTGTACGGCGAGTCGACCTCGAGGTCGTCGAGCGTGAGACCGACGCCGAGATCGCGGTCGATCGCGTAGTTGATGGTCGCGTCGATCTGCAGCAGCCCGTTGGTCTCGTCGCCCTCGAGCCGGTTGTAGATGACCCGTGCGATCTTGCCCATGTCGTCGCCCCGGCCCTCTGCCTCCACCAGGCTGGCGATGATCATCAGCTCACCCGGGGTGTAGCCGAGCTCCGCCGAGGCACTCTCCAGGTCGGCGCCGTCGGCAGCCTGCTGCCAGCGCTCCACCATCGTGCGCAGGATCGACTTCGGCGTCGCCGTCGGCCCGAAGTCGTACGTCGAGGGGAACAGGTAGCCCTCCGCGTTGCCGTCGGCGTAGCTGGGCAGGCCCAGTGACGTCGGACGGGACAGCGCCTTGGTGTACTGCGCCTTGGTGAAGTCGGTGTTGTCGGCCAGGATCTCGACGATGTCGACGACCCGCAGGCCCTCGGGGATCGTGACGGTGTCCTTGACCAGGTTGGCCGGGTCGATCAGCACCGCCAGCGCATCGGCGGCGGGCATCTCCTTCTTGAGCGTGTAGAAGCCGACCTGGATCCCGGTGGAGTCCGGGTTGCCGGCCGCCGCGTCGGTGAACGCCTGCACCGACGCCACCACCCCGGCCTCCTTGAGGCCGCGGCCCATCTCGGCGAGGCTGTCGCCCTGGCTCACCTCGAAGTCGACCTTGCCCTTGCCCGGCCCCGCGAAGTCCTCCGCGGAGGAGAACTGGCTCTGGACGAAGTTCACGCCCGCCGTCACCGCGACGTAGAAGCCGCCGACGATCACGCCCAGGGCGATGAGCACGGCGAGCCAGCTCTTCCAGGCCTTGCGCTTGCGCCGGCGGCCGCCGGGCAGCGGCAGCACCTCGTCGTACTCGTTGCCGAGCCCGGGCTCCGGGACCTGGTCACTCATGCGTCTCCTCGACGATCTCACCGGGAGCCGACCCGGTGGTGCGTTCGGTGTCCAGCGCGTTCTGCAGGATCACCACGGCGGCGGCCTGGTCGACCACGGCCCTTCGTTTGGCGCCCTTACGGCCACGGTCGCGCAGCATAGCCTCCGCCGACACCGTCGTGAGCCGCTCGTCGCACAGCCGCACGGGGACCGGGGCCACCCGCCGCGCCAGGTCGCGGGCGAAGTCACGGCTCTTCGCCGCCGCCGGCCCTTCGCTGCCGGACAGCGAGCGGGGCAGCCCGACGACGATCTCGACCGCCGCCTCCTCGGCGACGATCGCGGCGATCCGCGCCAGGTCGCCGCGGCCGCGCTTGACCGTCTCGACCGGCGTGGCGAGGAAGCCGGACGGGTCGCTGCGGGCGACGCCGATCCGGGAGTCCCCGGGATCGATGCCGAGCCGCACGCCCGTCCTCACCTCAACCCTGTCCGGCGGCGCGCGCCACCTCGGTGTGCACCAGCGCCAGCGCCTCGTCGATGCGCGAGGCGTCCGTCCCGCCACCCTGTGCGACGTCGTCCTTGCCGCCGCCCTTGCCACCGACCAGCGGGCCGACCGCCCGGACCAGCGCGTTGGCGCTCACGCCGCGCGAGCGGGCCTCGTCGTTGACCGCGGCCACGACCGAGACCTTGCCGTCGGCGTTGCCGATCACCACCACGGCGCCCGGCCGGCCACCCGGCAACCGGCCGCGCACGTCGAGCGCCAACGTCCGCACGTCACCCCCGGCCGCACCGTCGGCACGGTGTGCCACGACGAGGACCCCGCCGCTGTCGGTGGCACCCGCGGCGAGCTGGCTCCCCGCGGCGAGCAGCTGGCCGACCCGGACCTTCTCGATCTCCTTCTCGGCGGCGCGCAGCCGCTCCACGATGTCGTGGACCCGCTCCGGCAGCTCCTCCGGGCGCACCTTCAGCGTCTCGGAGAGCTGGGCCACCAGGACGTGCTCGCGGGCCAGGAACCGGTAGGCGTCGCCACCGACCAGCGCCTCCACGCGGCGTACGCCGGAGCCGATCGAGGACTCCCCCATCAGCTTGATGACGCCGAGCTGCCCGGAGCGGCCGGCGTGAGTGCCACCACAGAGCTCGCGCGCCCAGTCGCCGACCGAGATCACCCGGACCTGGTCGCCGTACTTCTCGCCGAAGAGCGCCATCGCGCCGGACTTCACGGCCTCGGCCTGGGTCATGATCTCGGCGTTCACGGCGAGGTCGGCCAGCACCAGGTCGTTGACCCGCGCCTCGACGTCGGCCATCACGGAGTGGGGCACCGAGCCGGCGGCGGAGAAGTCGAAGCGGAACCGGCCGGGCGCGTTCTCCGACCCGGCCTGCGTCGCGGTCTCCCCGAGCGCCTCCCGGAACGCCTTGTGCACCATGTGCGTCGCGGTGTGCGCGCGGGAGATCGACCTGCGTCGCTCGACGTCGACGAGCAGCTGCGCGCCCGACCCGACGGTCACCTCGCCGGACAGCACCGTGGCCCGGTGCACGATCAGACCGGTGATCGGGGACTGGACGTCGCGGACCTCGATCCGGGCCCCGCTCTCGAGCTCGATCACCCCCTGGTCGGCGAGCTGGCCACCGCCCTCGGCGTAGAACGGCGTGCGATCCAGGACCAGCTCGATCTCGTCACCCTCGCTGGCGGAGGTCACCACGCCACCGTCCGAGACGATGCCGCGGACCGAGCCCTCGCTGACCACCTCGGCGTACCCGGTGAACTCCACCGCCTGGCCCAGCGAGTCCGCCACCGCCCGGTAGGCGCTGGCGTCGCGGTGCGTGCCCTTCTTGGACTTCGCGTCGGCCTTGGCGCGGTCGCGCTGCTCGGTCATCAACCGGCGGAAGCCCTCCTCGTCGACCGAGAGCCCCTGCTCCGCCGCCATCTCGAGGGTCAGGTCGATGGGGAACCCGTAGGTGTCGTGCAGCGAGAACGCCTTGGCCCCCGACAGCTGCGCACCCCCGGTCTTCTTCACCTCGGTGGTGGCCACGTCGAACATCGTCGTCCCGGCCCGCAGGGTCTGCCGGAAGGAGTGCTCCTCGGCGTAGGCGACGGTCGAGATCCGCTCCCAGTCCCGGTGCAGCTCGGTGTAGGTCTCGCCCATCTTGTCCCGGCTGATCGGCAGCAGCTCGGGCAGCGCCGGGTCCTCGTAGCCCAGCAGCCGCACCGAGCGGACGGCGCGGCGGAGCAGCCGCCGCAGCACGTAGCCCCGTCCTTCGTTGCCCGGCGTGACGCCGTCACCGATCAGCATCATCGCGCTGCGGACGTGGTCGGCCACGACGCGGAACCGGACGTCGTCCTGGTGGTCCGCGCCGTACCGGCGGCCGGTGAGCTTCTCGGCATGCTCGATCACCGGGAACATGACGTCGATCTCGTACATGTTCGCCTTCTCCTGCATCAGGAAGGCGACTCGCTCGAGACCCATGCCGGTGTCGATGTTCTTCTTCGGGAGCGACCCCGCGATGTCGAAGTCCTCCTTGCTGCGGACCGCGCTGAGCTCGTCCTGCATGAAGACGAGGTTCCAGATCTCGAGGTAGCGGTCCTCGAGCTCGGTCGGCATCTCGGTGCGCGACGTGGTCGCGAAGTCACCGTCGGGGCCGTACTGGGGGCCGCGGTCGTAGAGGATCTCGGAGCACGGACCGCCGGGTCCCGGCACGCCCATCGACCAGTAGTTCTCCTTGCGGCCGAGCCGCACGATCCGCTCCGCCGGCAGGCCGGTCGCCGTGGTCCACAGGTCCAGGGCCTCGTCGTCGCCGTCCAGGATCGAGGGCCACAAGCGGCTCTCGTCGAGCCCGAAGCCGCCGTCGGCCACGGACTTCGTGACCAGCTCCCAGGCGAGCTCGATCGCGCCTTCCTTGAAGTAGTCGCCGAACGAGAAGTTGCCGCACATCTCGAAGAAGGTGCCGTGCCGCGTGGTCTTGCCGACGTCCTCGATGTCGGGGGTGCGCACGCACTTCTGGATCGAGACCGCACGGTCGTACGGCGGGGTCTCCTGCCCGAGGAAGTACGGCTTGAAGGGCACCATGCCGGCGTTGACGAACAGCAGGTTGGGGTCGTCGAGCAGCAGCGATGCCGACGGCACCGCCCGGTGTCCGTTGCGCTCGAAGTGAGCCACGAACCGTCGGCGTACCTCCGCGGTGTCCATCAGTGGGTGCCTTCCTGACTGTGGCTCTGGCTGCTGCTCGCCTCGAGCTCGGGTGTTCCATGAGGCAGGAGACCGTAGCGCGCGCGCAACTCGGTTTCCTTCTCGGCCCTGCCCTGGGCGACCTCGTCGCGCAGCAGCCGGGCACCCAGCTCGACGCCGTGCCAACGGTCCCGCAGCCCGTCCACGGTCAGCACCTCTGCCGCCCGCCGACCGCGCACCATGCCGTACACCCCGGCGCCGGCCCCGGCGAGGAACCACAGCCCGCGCCTCATGCGGCGTCCTCGTCGGTGAGGGCTGCCCGCTGCCGGGCCTCCCACTCGCGACGGGCGACGCGGGCCTCGGCGCGGCGCTGCTTGCGGCTGCGCCTGACCTCCTGCCGCATCTCGAACCGGATCCGGTTCCGCGAGGCCGGGTGAGAGCGCCCTGCGCAGCCCGTGCGCCAGCGAGGCGGTCTTGACCACGGTCTCGCGCAGCACCAGGTCGGCGAAGAGCGCCTTGTCCACGTGCGGGACCGGAGCTCGGGTGCTCGACGGCTCGGACGCGGAGCCGAGGTGGGTGATCACGTACTCCATCGTGGAGGGCTGGGTCGTGGACGGCTCGGAGGCCGCCGGGTGCTCCAGCCGACGCTCCAGGGCCTCGAGGTGCGCTCGCAGCGCAGCCGTCTCCGCGTGGGCCTGCGCCAGCGCCTGCTCGGTCGCCAGCCGGGTCCGCCGCAGCACGACCACGAGGACGAGGGACAGCCCGATGGCGAGTGCCGCCGCGCCACCGAGGACGGCCGGCCCGATCCACTCCACGTTCACAGTGCCCGACCCTATCGCGGGTCCTCGGAGCCCCGAGACCCCCGGATCAGCCGCCTGACCCGCTCCCAGCGTTCCTTGATCCCGGCCTCCGCGCCCAGCGACGTGGGCCGGTAGTACGTCGCGTCGTCCACGACGTCCGGGGCGTACTGCTGGCTCGCGATCCCGAACGGCTCGTCGTGGCTGTAGCGGTACTTCGATCCGTGCCCGAGCCTCTTCGCGCCCGAGTAGTGCGCATCGCGCAGATGAGCGGGCACCGGACCGATCTTGCCCGCGCGGACGTCCGCGGTCGCGGCACCGATCGCCGTGGTCACCGCATTGGACTTCGGGGCGATGGCGAGGGCGATCGTGGCCTGGGCGAGATTGAGTCCGGCCTCCGGCATCCCGATCAGCTGGACCGCCTGCGCCGCGGCGACCGCGGTGGTGAGCGCCGTCGGGTCGGCCAACCCGATGTCCTCGCTGGCCAGGATCACCAGGCGTCGGGCGATGAACCGCGGGTCCTCCCCCGCCTCCATCATCCGGGCCAGGTAGTGCAGGGCCGCGTCGACGTCCGAGCCACGCACGGACTTGATGAACGCGCTGGTCACGTCGTAGTGCTGGTCGCCCTGCCGGTCGTAGCGCACGGCGGCCTGGTCCACGGCGGTCTCGGCAGTCGCCAGGTCCACCGCGTCGAGCCCCCGGGAGGTCGCGGCACCCGCGGCCGCCTCCAGGTAGGTCAGGGACCGGCGGGCGTCGCCCCCGGCCAGCCGGACCAGGTGGTCGAGCGCCTCGTCGTCGACGCTCATCCGGCCGGCCAGCCCGCGCTCGTCCGCGAGCGCCTGGGCCAGCACCGCCCGGATGTCGTCGTCGGTGAGCGACTGGAGCCGGAGGAGCAGGCTGCGAGACAGCAGCGGCGAGATGACCGAGAAGAACGGGTTCTCGGTGGTGGCCGCCACCAGCGTCACCCATCGGTTCTCGACGCCGGGCAGGAGTGCATCCTGCTGGGCCTTGCTGAACCGGTGCACCTCGTCGACGAAGAGCACTGTCTCGGAGCCGCCGCGGACCAGCTCGCTGCGCGCCTGGTCGATGGCCGCCCGCACCTCCTTGACGCCCGCCGAGACCGCGGAGACCTCGACGAACCGGCGGTCGGTCTGCTGGCTCACGATCGAGGCGATCGTGGTCTTGCCGGTGCCGGGGGGTCCCCACAGGAGCAGCGACATCGACTGGTCGCCCTCGATCAGGCGACGCAGCGGCGACCCGGGGGCACGCAGCTGCGCCTGGCCGACCAGCTCGTCGAGGGTGCGAGGCCGCATCCGCACCGCCAGGGGTGCCGACGCGTGGGTGTTCGCGGCCAACGCGCCGCCGCCCACCGGCGTACCGGGGACGTGCGGCGCGTCGAAGAGGCCGTCTGCCGAGTCGCTCAGGCCGACGTCATCCTCTGGGTCTTCACGTCGAACCACTCCTTGGCGAACGCCGGCCCGGTGTTCACCGGGACCGGGGTGACGCTCGGGTCCGGGCTGCCCTGGCTGTCGACGCCGAGCAGGCCGGTGGTCACCGGGGAGCTGGGGTGCTGGTGCAGCTCGCCGGGGAAGTGGCAGGCCACCTTGTGCCGGGCACCGATCTGCAGCAGCGGCGGCTCGACCTTCGCACAGATCTCCTGCGCCAGCGAGCACCGCGTGCGGAAGCGGCACCCGGACGGCGGGTTGATCGGGCTGGGGACGTCGCCCTCGAGGCGGATCCGGTCGCGACGACCACCGATGGCGGCCTGCTTGACGTCGGGCACCGCGGACAGCAGCGCTTGTGTGTACGGGTGGTAGGGCCGGCCGTAGATCGTCTCGCGGTCCGCGATCTCCACGATCTTGCCGAGGTACATCACCGCGACCTCGGGGCAGAAGTGCCGGACCACGGCCAGGTCGTGGGCGATGAAGAGGAACCCGACGTTGAACTCGCGCTGGATGTCCTGGAGCAGGTTGATCACCTGCGCCTGGATCGAGACGTCGAGCGCGGAGACCGGCTCGTCGGCGACGAGCAGCTTGGGGTTCAGGGTCAACGCTCGCGCGATGCCGATCCGCTGCCGCTGGCCGCCGGAGAACTCGTTGGGGTAGCGGTTGTAGTGCTCGGGGTTGAGCCCGACCACCTCGAGGATCTCCTGCACCCGGGGCAGGATCTGGTTCTTCGGCACGACGTTGTGCACCGAGAGCGGAGCGCCGACGATCGCACCGACCGTGTGCCGGGGGTTAAGCGAGGTGTACGGGTCCTGGAAGATCATCTGGACGTTGCGCCGCAGCGGCTTGAGGTCCCGGTTCGACATGTGGGCGATGTCGATGCCGGTCTCACCGAACCTCATCGACCCGCCGGTCGGCGTGTACAGCCGGGTGATCAGCCGGCCGGTGGTCGACTTGCCGCAGCCGGACTCCCCCACGAGCCCGAGGGAGCCGCCGGCGGGGACGGCGAACGAGATGCCGTCGACCGCCTGCACGTGACCGATGGTCCGCCGGATGACACCGGACGACTTCACGGGGAAGTACATCTTGAGGTCCTCGACCTCGAGCACGGACTTCGCGTTCGGGTCCAGCTTTGCGGGGAGGTGCCCCTGCTTGGCGATCTCCGCGAAGGTCAGGTCCTTCGCGGGAGCCGCGGTCTTGGTCGCTGCCGCGGCGACGGTGTCGTCGCCCTGGAGGGTGTTCTCGTCAGACATCAGCTCTCCTCGAGCAGCTCGGGTGCGATCTCGGGGAGCACCTCGGCCCGGTAGACGGCATCGGGGTCGGCGAGGTGGCAGCGCTTCACGTGTCCGGCGCCGTGTGCACCGGGGAGCAGCAGGGGCATCTCGGTCGAGCACAGGTCGCCCGGCACCTTCTCCGCGTGGACGCAGCGAGGGTGGAACGCGCAGCCGCTGGGCGGGCTGAGCAGGCTGGGCGGGTTCCCCGGGATCGGGATCAGCCGGGAGTTCGTGTCGGCCGTGACGTCCGGGACGCTCGAGAGCAGACCCCAGGTGTAGGGCATCTCCGGGTGGGTCAGGATCTCCTTGCCCGGGCCGTACTCGACGCAGCGTCCGGCGTACATCACCAGCACGTCGTCGGCCATCTCGGCGATCACCCCGAGGTCGTGGGTGATGATCACCACTGCGGAGTTGAACTCGCGCTGGAGGTCCTGGAGCAGGTCGAGGATCTGCGCCTGCACCGTCACGTCGAGGGCGGTGGTCGGCTCGTCGGCGATCAGCAGCGACGGGTCGTTGATCAGCCCCATCGCGATCATCGCGCGCTGGCGCATACCGCCGGAGAACTGGTGCGGGAAGTCGTCGACCCGGCGGTCCGGCTGCGGGATGCCGACCCGGTCGAGCATCTCGATCGCCTTGCGGCGGGCGTCCCGCTTGCTGGCGTCGGGGTGGTGGACGAGGTAGGCCTCGGCCAGCTGTCCCCCGATCTTGTAGAACGGGTGCAGCGCCGCGAGGGCGTCCTGGAAGATCATCGCCACGGCATTGCCGCGCAGCTTGCGGATCCGCGGCTCGGACAGCCCCACCACCTCGGTGCCGGCGATCCGGATGGACCCGGTGATCGTGCTGGCCTTGGCGTCGTGCAGGCCCAGCACGGCCATGCTGGACACCGACTTGCCGGAGCCGGACTCGCCGACGATGCCGAGCGTCTTGCCCATCTCGACGGTGTAGCTCAACCCGGAGACCGCGGTCAGCGGTCCGTCCTCGGTGGGGAAGGTGACCGAGAGGTCCTCCACGACCAAGATGGGCTCGTTGGAATCCGCACCAACCGGGCGTCCGGCGGTGCTGGTCAGCTCAGTCACGAAAGTCTCACCCTCGGGTCAAGAATGCTGTAGACGATGTCCACCAGGATGTTGCTGATGATCAGCACGACCGCGCTGAACAGCGCTGTCGCGGCGACCACCGGCAGGTCCCGGGCGGTCACGGCCTGGAGTGCCCAGAAGCCGATTCCGTTGATCTCGAAGATACGCTCGGTGAAGATCGTCCCGGCCAGCAGCGTACCGAAGTCGATGCCGAAGATCGTGACGATCGGGACGAGGGCGGCGCGCAGCCCGTGCCGGTAGACCACCGTGCGCGGTGGCAGGCCCTTGGCCTTGGCGGTCCGGATGTAGTCCTCGCTCAGGGCCTCGACCATGGCACCACGGGCGTACCGGGTGTACTGCGTGCACCCGAAGATGCCGAGCGCGATCCAGGCCAGGAGCATCCCGGAGAACCACTTGGCCGGATTGCTCAGGATCGGGAAGTAGCCGGTGTCGCTGAACAGCGGCACCTCGAAGATGACCGTGAGGTAGAGCCAGGTCAGCAGCGCGAAGAGGTAGTACGGGATCGAGCTCAGGAACAGGAAGCTGGAGACCAGCGCCTTGTCGGCGACCGTGCCTCGTCTTCGGGCCGCGGCGACGCCGATGGGCACACCGAGCAGCAGGTACAGGAACGATCCGCCGATCGCCACCGAGAAGGTGGCGGGCAACCGGGACTTCATCTCCTCCCACACCGGGACCTTGGTCCGGTAGGAGTAGCCCAGGCACGGGGCCGGGCACTGGTAGTCGGTCGGCCCGATGGAGATCTCCCGGCCGACGAAGACGCCCTTGGCGAACTTGCCGTACTCGGAGTAGACGGGGTTGTTGTAGCCCAGGGACTCCTCGTAGCGCTCGAGCCGCTCCGGGGTGCACCGGTTGCTGGTCTCACGGTCACAGATGGGCTGGGCTGGGCTCGACGGGCCAAACCAGAACAGCAGGAAGATCCCCATCGAGACGAGGGCGACCACCACGGCTCCGGCGAGCACGCGCTTGACGACATAGGCAAACATCGGGGGCTCTCTCCGGGAACTGAAACCTCAGGCTGACAGGTGGGGGCCCCCACATTGGGGACCCCCACCCGACAGATTGTCAATCAGGTCGAACAGATCAACTCAAGGAGTCGATCACTGCGTGACGTACAGGCCCTTGTAGTACGGGGCCCCGATGGAACCATCACCGACACCGTTGCCGATCTTCGACCCGAAGGCGAAGAGGTCGTTGCGGAAGGCGGTGGGGATGATCGGGAGGTACTCGGTCCCGATCTCCTCATCCAGGGCGCCCCAGGCGTCAGCCTGCTCCTCCGCCGGCATGAGCGGGATCGCGTCCATCTTCTCGTCGATCGACGCCTCGGAGAAGAACGCGGTGTTGTACACAGCGTCCGTCTTCGTGAGCGGCGGCACCATGGTCAGACCCGAGGGCCAGTCCGAGCACCAGTTGACGCCACGAAGGTTCAGCGTCTTGTTGATCTTGTTGTCGGGGTCGAGCCACACGTTGTACGGCGACTCCTGGACCGGGATCCCCTTGACGGTGAAGCCGGCCTCCTCCATGCCCTTGACGTAGACCTTCTGGCTGGCGACAGCCAGCGGGTCGGGCTCGTAGTAGACCATGGTGATCTTGAACTCGCCGGGCTCGTAGCCCGCCGTCTTCAAGAGCTCCTTCGCCTTCTCCGGGTTGTAGGTGAACTGCTCACCATCCGCGAAGTAGTCGTGCTTGCCCGCCATGCCGGGAGGCATGATCGAGTTCGCGGGCACCCGGGTCACGCCAGGAACCTCGCCACCGGCGAGCCACATGTCGTTGTAGGGGTAGCCGTAGGCGATCGCCTTGCGCACGTTGATGTCGTCGATCTTGGTGTAGTCCGGCGACAGGAAGCTGGTGCACTGCGAGGACTGCTGGACCAGACGGTCTCCGAGCTCGCTGCTCGCGCGCTCGTAGTTGTTCGACCCCATCTGGGTGGACAGCGAAGTCTGCGACTCCGTGTTGTCACTCAGCATGATCTGGTCGACCTTGGCCTGGTCCTGGTTGAACTTGAACACGAACTTGTCGGCGTACTGGTGACGTGCCGGGTCCGAGGCCGGGTCCCACTGGTCGTTCTTGACCAGCGTCAGCGACTCGTTCGGGCGGAAGTCCTCCACCTTGTACGGGCCGTTGGACACGATGTTCTGGCCGTAGTTCGGCGGCTGGCTGGCCTTGCCGAGCGGGACCGGGCCCATCGCCATGAAGGCGCCCCAGTAGTCCATGTCCGGGAAGGTGGTCGCCATCTTGATGGTGACGTCCTGGCCGTCGACGGAGACGCCGTCCCAGGTCTTGCCCTTGTCGGTGTAGGGGCCCTTGTACTCGCCCGCATCCAAGAAGTACGTCTGCGAGTACTCGGTGCCCGGACCGGCCGGGAAGGTGTCGGAGTCCATCGACCGGGTGATGCCCCAGGCGACCTCCTCCGCGGTGACGGGCGAGCCGTCCTCCCACTTGGCGTCGTCACGAATGGTGAAGGTCCACTCGGTGAAGTCGTCGTTCGGCGTACCCAGGTCGGTCGCGAGGTCCGGAACGAGAACCATCTCGCCGGTCTTCTGGTCACGGGCGTACTGCGTGAGCGAACGGCTCGTGAGCGCCTGCTGGATGGAGTTGCCGGTCACCGACCAGCCGTCGGTCGGGTCGAGCGAGTCCGGACCGGGGTCACCGGGCAGGAAGACGGTGATCGTCCCACCGGCAGTGGCACCCTCGATCTCCTCGGCCGGACCCTGGCGCTCCTTGTCCTTGCCGACCTCAGGGGCGTTCGTGAACGTCCTGTCTGACTGCGGGTTGTCACTGTTGCTGCCCGAGCCGCCACACGCGGCAAGGGTGAACAGCGCGGCACCGGCGAGTACCGCCAGTGGCTTGCTCCGTCTCATAGTCCAGCCTTTCTTTCTCATTTTTCGCGCCCCCGAGGAAAATCGAGGGCGACGTGTGTGTGTCCGTCAGCGACGGGTCTTGGGATCCAGCGCGTCGCGGACGGCGTCACCCAGGAGGTTGAGGGCCAGCACGAGGGCGATGATGCCGATCATGGGCTCCCAGAGGAACAGGGGGTAGGTCTCGAAGAACGCGGTCGCCTTGGAGATCGTCTGGCCCCACGAGATGCCGGAGGTCACGCCGATCCCGAGGTAGGCGAGCCCGGCCTCTGCGGCGACGAACGCCGGCAGCATCAGCGAGATGCTGATCACGATCGGGGCCGCGAGGTTGGGCAGCAGCTCCCGGATCAGGATCCGGTGCGTCGGCATCCCGATCACCCGGGCGGCCTGGACGAACTCGCGCTCGCGCAGCGAGAGCACCTCGCCTCGGATCAGACGGGCGACACCCATCCAGCCGAAGCCGGCCAGCACGGCGATCAGGGCCCAGAACTGGATCCGTGGGTAGTTGTCGCTGGCCTGGAACCGCTGGTTGATGATCGGCGCGATCACCAGGGCGGCGAGCAGGAACGGGATGGTCAGGAACAGGTCGACCAGGAACGAGATGCTCTTGTCGACCACGCCACCGAGGAATCCGGCGACCAGGCCGAGCACGATGCCGACCAGCGAGGCGAAGAGCGTGGCCATCGCGGCGATCGACAGCGAGGTGCGGGCGCCGTACAGCCAGAACGCCAGGTTGTCGGTCGCGGACTGCGGCGCGATGCCGAACGGGTGCTCGGGGTCGAAGCCGTGGTTCGGCGGGCCCTTGAGCGGCAGGCCGCCACCGAGCACGTCGAGGTACTGCGTCGGCAGCACCGTCTCGGTGGAGACGTTGAAGATGTTGGAGATCGTGCCCGCGAAGAGCGCGATGATCACGAAGAACAGCACCACTGCGGCGCAGACGACCGCGATCTTGTCCCTCGCCGAGTCGCCCGAGCGCGATCCGCATCGGCGACTTGCCGGTGATCGACTCGGACTTCGACTTCTGCTTCTCCGCAACGGGAGGCTCTTCGTTGAGAACGCCCTGCTTCTCGGGTCCGGCTGTCTGTGCCGACATGCTCTCCCCATCATCGTCCGGACCGGGGTTCCCCGGTCTGCGCCATGTGCGCGCCGATGGGAGACTCTATGTGACACAGACCGCACCGGCGATCACCACCGCGTAACGATCTGGTCTCAGCCACCACCGCGCACTCTGTCTCTGTGCCGTGCTGATAATTGAGGGTTGGATCAACCCGTCGCGGGCTCGGCCGCGGCCGCTCCCTTGACCGGCGGAGCATCCACCCCGGCTTCCTTGCGCTGTGCTGCCGTGATCGCCGCCGGGGCCGCGGTCAACGGGTCAAAACCTCCGCCGGACTTGGGGAACGCGATCACGTCGCGGATCGAGTCGGTGCCCGCGAGCAGCGCCACGATCCGGTCCCAGCCGAAGGCGATGCCACCGTGTGGCGGCGCACCGAACTTGAAGGCGTCGAGCAGGAAGCCGAACTTCTCCTCGGCCTCGGCCTCCTCGATGCCCATCATCGCGAAGACCCGCTTCTGCACGTCCTCACGATGGATACGGATCGACCCGCCGCCGATCTCGTTGCCGTTGCAGACGATGTCGTAGGCCCAGGCCAGGGCCTTTCCGGGGTCGCTGTCGAAGCTGTCCAGGTCCTGGGGCGAGGTGAAGGCGTGGTGCACGGCCGTCCAGGCACCACTGCCCACCGCCACGTCTCCGGCCGCGGTCGCCTCGTCGGCCGGCTCGAACAGCGGGGCGTCGACCACCCACAGGAAGCTCCAGGCGCTCTCGTCGATCAGGCCGCCGCGGCGCCCGATCTCGAGACGGGCCGCGCCCAGGAGCGCACGGCTCGACTTCACCGGTCCTGCTGCGAAGAAGACGCAGTCCCCCGGCTGGGCGCCGACGTGGGCGGCCAGACCTGCCCGCTCCTCCTCCGACAGGTTCTTGGCGACCGGGCCGCCCAGCTCACCGTCCTCCTGGACCAGCACGTAGGCGAGCCCCTTGGCTCCACGCTGCTTGGCCCACTCCTGCCAGGCATCGAGCTGCTTGCGCGGCTGGCTGGCGCCACCGGGCATCACCACGGCGCCGACGTACGGCGCCTGGAAGACCCGGAACGGCGTGTCCCGGAAGTAGTCGGTGCACTCGACGAGCTCGAGCCCCATCCGCAGGTCGGGCTTGTCGGTGCCGTAGCGCGCCATCGACTCGGCGTACGTCATCCGCGGCAGCGGCGTGGGCACGTCGTGGCCGATCAGGCTCCACAGCGCGACCAGGATCTCCTCGGCGATCGCGAGGACGTCGTCCTGCTCGACGAAGCTCATCTCGATGTCGAGCTGGGTGAACTCGGGCTGGCGGTCCGCGCGGAAGTCCTCGTCGCGGTAGCAGCGCGCGATCTGGAAGTACCGCTCCATGCCGGCGACCATCAGCAGCTGCTTGAACAGCTGCGGGCTCTGCGGCAGGGCGTACCAGCTGCCGGGCTGCAGCCGGGCCGGGACCAGGAAGTCCCGGGCGCCTTCCGGAGTGGACCGGGTCAGCGTGGGCGTCTCGATCTCCACGAAGTCGTGGGCGTCGAGGACCGCGCGGGCGGCCTTGTTGACCTTGCTGCGCAGGCGCAGTGCGTGGTTGGGACCGGAGCGGCGCAGGTCGAGGTAGCGGTGCTTGAGCCGGGCCTCCTCCCCCACGTCGATGTGGTCGTCGATCGGGAACGGCAGGGGGGCCGCGGCGCTGAGCACCTCGACGTCGTCGGCGATCACCTCGATCTCACCCGAGGGCAGGTTCGGGTTCGCGTTGCCCTCGGGGCGGGCCGAGACCTGACCGGTCACCTTGATGCAGTACTCGCTGCGCAGGCTGTGGGCCACGGCCTCGTCGCGCACCACGACCTGCACCACGCCGCTGGCCTCGCGCAGGTCGAGGAAGGCGACGCCGCCGTGGTCACGGCGCTTGGCCACCCAGCCGGCGAGGGTCACGGTCTGACCGACGTGCTCGGCGCGCAGGGCGCCGGCGTCATGGGTGCGGATCACAGGTCTTGCTCCTTGGTGTTGGTGGTGCTGGTGTGCTGGTCGTCCGAGACGACCCGCGGCCGCAGGTCTGCGGCCGGTGGGGTCCAGGTGGCGGGATCGGCGACGATCTGCTCGCCCGAGCGGATGTCCTTGACCTCGTGCACGACGTCGCCGTCGTCGGACACCGTGCTGAACCATACGTAGGGGATGCCCCGCCGCTCGGCGAAGCGGATCTGCTTGCCGAACTTCGCGGCGCTGGCGGCCACCTCGCACGGCACGCCGTGGGCGCGCAGCGCGTCCGCGGTGGCGTCGCTCGCGGCCCGCGAGTCCTCGCCGACGACGGCGACCAGCACCGCGCTCGGCACCGAGCGGGACCCGGTCAGGACGCCCTTGTTGAGGAGCGGGACCAGCAGCCGGCTCACGCCGAGCGAGATGCCGACCCCGGGGTACGTCGTACGCCCGTCGCTGGCCAGCGCGTCGTAGCGGCCGCCGGAGCAGATCGAGCCGAGACTCTCGCTGCCCTCGAGCCGGGTCTCGAAGACGGTGCCGGTGTAGTAGTCGAGCCCGCGGGCGATGGAGAGGTCGGCCACGACCGTCACCTGGTCGCTGACCAGGGAGGAACAGCCACGGATCAGCTCGGCGAGCTCGGCCAGGCCCTCGTCGAGGAGGTCGTTCTCGACCCCCAGCTCGCGCACCCGGGCCACGAAGCTGTCGTCGGTGGTCTGGATCCGGGCGAGGGCCAGACAGCGGTCGGCCTGGTCGGCGCTGAGACCGACCTCGTCGACCAGCAGCCCGTGGACCACCTCGGCCGGCAGCTTGTCGAGCTTGTCGACCACCCGCATGACCTCGTCGACGTCGCCGGCACCGATCCCGGTGTAGAAGCCCTGGATCAGCTTGCGGTTGTTCACCTGCAGCCGGAACCCGGGGAGCACGTCGAGGCGGGTGAGCGCGTCGATCATCACCTTGGCGATCTCGACGTCGTGGTGGAACGGGAGCTGGTCGCGCCCGATGATGTCGATGTCGGCCTGGGTGAACTCGCGGTAGCGGCCGTCCTGCGGCCGCTCGCCGCGCCAGGCCTTCTGGATCTGGAAACGCCGGAACGGGAACTCGAGCTTGCCGGCGTTCTCCAGCACGTAGCGGGCGAACGGCACGGTGAGGTCGAAGTGCAGGCCGACTCCCGAGTCGTGCGCGACATCGGTCTCCTGCAGCCGTCGCAGCACGTAGACCTCCTTGGAGGTCTCCCCCTTGCGCAGCAGCTGGTCGAGCGGCTCGACCGAGCGGGTCTCGATGCCGGCGAACCCGTGCAGCTCGAACGTGTGGCGCAGGGTGTCGATCACCTGCTGCTCGACGACGCGCTGCGCGGGCAGCAGCTCGGGGAACCCGCTCAGCGGGGTGGGCTTGCTCATGCTCACAGTCCTCGGGTGACTCGTCCCGCGGACCCGTCGTCGACCAGGTCCTGCAGGAAGGGGTTGGTCTGCCGCTCGCGCCCGATGGACGTCTGCTCGCCGTGCCCCGGGAGCACCACGATGTCGTCGGCGAGCGGGAGCACCTTGTCGGTGAGGCTGCGCAGCATCGTCGCGTGGTCGCCGCCGGGCAGGTCGGTGCGGCCGATCGAGCCGGCGAAGAGGAGGTCTCCCGAGAACATCACCTCGGAGATGTCCTGCGCGTCGTACGGCGACCGGAAGGTCACCGAGCCCTCGGTGTGGCCGGGAGTGTGGTCGACCACGAAGCGCAACCCGGCGAGCTCGAGCTCCTGCAGGTCGCTGAGCTCGCGGACGTCGTCCGGCTCGGCCCAGGAGTGGTTGCCGCCGAGCAGCATCTGCGTGGTCTCCCGCGACATGCCCGCCATCGGGTCGGTCAGCAGGTGCCGGTCGCGCGGGTGGATCCACGCGGTGGCGTCGTACGTCCCGGCGACGGGCGCCACGCACCACATGTGGTCGACGTGGCCGTGGGTGACCAGCACGGCGACCGGCTTCAGCCGGTGCTCGCGCACCACCTCGGCGACCCCGGCCGCGGCGTCCTTGCCGGGGTCGATGACGACGCATTCGGTGCCGGGGCCCGTGGCCGCCACGTAACAGTTGGTGCCCCAGGGACCCGCGGGAAAGCCAGCGATCAACACCCCCGCACACTATCCATCGGGGGGAGGCGTCGTCGCACCGGTGCTCCCCGCACAGGACGCCAGAAGCTCGGGCGTGACTAGCATGGGATCCTGCTGTCCTCGAGGACAGATGTGGACGAGATCGAGTGGAGAGCACCAGTGACGAGTCATCAGTGGGGTCGGGTCGACGACGACGGGACCGTCTTCGTGAAGACTGCTGAGGGCGAACGCTCCGTCGGGCAGTACCCCGAGGGCAGCCCCGAGGAGGCGCTCAAGTTCTTCACCGAGCGGTACGCCGCCCTCGCCTTCGAGGTCGACCTGCTCGAGCAGCGGATCAAGTCCGGCGTGCTCTCGCCCGAGGAGGCCGTCGAGTCGGTCACGACCGTCGCCACCCAGGTCGCCGACGCCAACGCAGTCGGCGATCTCGCCTCGCTCCTGGTCCGGCTCGAGGCGCTGACCCCCGTGATCGAGGCCCAACGCGAGGCCCGCAAGATCCAGAAGGCCCAGAGGTCGGCCGAGTCGCGGGTGCAGAAGGAGAAGATCGTCGCCGAGGCCGAGAAGCTCGCCGAGGGCAGCGACTGGCGCAACGGCGCCAACCGGCTCCGTGAGCTGCTCGACGAGTGGAAGGCACTCCCCCGGATCGACCGCTCCTCCGACGACACGCTCTGGCGACGCTTCTCGACCGCGCGCACGGCGTACACCCGGCGGCGCAAGGCGCATTTCGCCGAGCAGCACGAGAAGCGGGACGCCGCCCGCGCGATCAAGGAGCGGCTGGCCACCGAGGCGGAGAGTCTGGCCACCTCCACCGAGTGGGGACCGACCGCCGGGCGCTACCGCGACCTGATGAAGCAGTGGAAGGACGCCGGCCCGGCCCCGCGCGATGTCGACGAGGCCCTCTGGAAGCGGTTCCGGGGCGCGCAGGACGCGTTCTTCGGCGCCCGGGACGCCTCGGCCGCCGAGCAGGACCAGGAGTTCGCCGCGAACGCCGAGGTCAAGGACGCCCTGCTGGTCGAGGCCGAGGCGCTGCTGCCGGTCAACGACCTCGACGTCGCCAAGAAGGCCTTCCGCGACATCGCGGACCGCTGGGACGCCGCCGGCAAGGTGCCCCGGGACCGGATGAAGGAGCTCGAGGCCCGGATCCGCAAGGTCGAGCAGGCCATCCGCAGCATCGAGGAGGAGCAGTGGACGCGCTCGGACCCGGAGAAGTCCGCCCGCGCAGACGACATGGTCTCCAAGCTCGAGGCCGCCATCGCCCAGGTGGAGCGGGACCTCGAGAAGGCGCAAGCCGCCGGCAACGCGAAGAAGGCCAAGGAGCTCGAGGAGAACCTCGAGTCCCGGCGCGCCTTCCTCGAGATGGCCAAGCGGGCCTCGGACGAGTTCTCCGGCTGACCAGCCTGGTCGGCTACTGCGTGACGCGGTAGGCGTCGAAGACGCCGGGGACCGAGCGGACTGCGCGCAGCACGTTGTCGAGGTGCTTGGCCTCGGCCATCTCGAAGGTGAACCGACTCTTGGCCACCCGGTCGCGGGTGGTGCTCAAGCTGGCGCTGAGGATGTTCACGTGCGCGTCCGAGAGCACCATGGTGATGTCGGAGAGCAACCGCGCCCGGTCCAGCGCCTCGACCTGGATGTTGACCAGGAACGTCGACGTCCCGGTCGGCGCCCACTCCACCTCGAGCAGCCGCTCGGGCTGGGCCTCGAGGCTCGCCGCGTTGGTGCAGTCCTGACGGTGCACCGAGACCCCGCCGCCCTTGGTGACGAAGCCGAGGATGGTGTCCGGTGGCACCGGCGTGCAGCACTTGGCCAGCTTCACCCACACGTCGGGGGCGCCCTTGACGACCACGCCCGAGTCTCCCCCGGTGGGCACCTTGGCACGACTGCGTCCGGTGATCGTGACGCCCTCGGCGAGGTCCTCCGCCGCGCCGTCGTTGCCGCCGTGCAGCTCGATCACCCGGCGTACGACGGCCTGGGCGCTGAGGTTGCCCTCCCCCACCGCCGCGTAGAGCGCGGAGACGTCGGCGTGCTTGAAGTGGATGGCCGCCAGCATCAGGGACTCGTGCGACATCAGCCGCTTGAGCGGCAGCCCCTCCTTGCGCATCAACCGGGCGATCTGGTCCTTGCCCTGGTCGATCGCCTCCTCGCGGCGCTCCTTGGTGAACCACTGCCGGATCTTGGAGCGGGCCCGGGGCGACTTGACGAACGTCAGCCAGTCACGCGACGGCGCGGCGTTCTCCGACTTGGAGGTGAACACCTCGACGACGTCGCCGTTCTCCAGCGTCGACTCGAGGGGCACCAGCCGGCCGTTCACCCGGGCGCCGATCGTGTGGTGCCCGACCTCGGTGTGCACCGAGTAGGCGAAGTCGACCGGTGTGGCCCCGGTCGGCAGCGCCATCACGTCGCCGCGCGGCGTGAAGACGTAGACCTCGGCCCGGTTGATCTCGAAGCGCAGCGACTCGAGGAACTCGCCCGGGTCCTCGACCTCGTTCTGCCAGTCGAGCAGCTGGCGCACCCAGCTCATGTCGTCCAGGTCGCCGCGGGTCTCGGTCTCGACGCCGTTGCGGCCGTTCTCCTTGTACTTCCAGTGCGCCGCGACGCCGTACTCCGCGCGACGGTGCATCCCGAAGGTGCGGATCTGCAGCTCGACCGGCTTGCCCTGCGGCCCGATCACCGTCGTGTGCAGCGACTGGTACATGTTGAACTTCGGCATCGCGACGTAGTCCTTGAACCGGCCGAGGACCGGGTTCCAGCGTGAGTGCAGCACGCCGAGCACCGAGTAGCAGTCGCGGTCCTCCTCGACCAGGATCCGGATGCCGACCAGGTCGTAGATGTCGGAGAACTCCCGGCCCCCCACGATCATCTTCTGGTAGATCGAGTAGTAGTGCTTCGGTCGACCGGTGACCGAGGCCTTGACCTTGGCCTCGCGCAGGTCGGCCTCCACCTGGGCGATCACCTCGGCCAGGAACTGGTCGCGCGACGGCGCCCGCTCGGCGACCAGCCGCACGATCTCGTCGTAGATCTTGGGGTGCAGCGTCGCGAAGGCGAGGTCCTCGAGCTCCCACTTGAGGGTGTTCATGCCCAGTCGGTGGGCCAGTGGTGCGTAGATGTCCAGGGTCTCGCGGGCCTTGCGCTCCTGCGTCTCCTGCTTGACGTAGCGCAGGGTCCGCATGTTGTGCAGCCGGTCGGCGAGCTTGATGACCAGCACCCGGATGTCGCGCGACATCGCGACGATCATCTTGCGGATGGTCTCCGCCTCGGCGGTCTCGCCGTACTTCACCTTGTCGAGCTTGGTGACGCCGTCGACCAGGCGGGTGACCTCGTCGCCGAAGTCCTGGCGCAGCTGCTCCAGGGTGTACGGCGTGTCCTCGACCGTGTCGTGCAGCAGCGCGGCGACCAGCGTGGACTCGGTCATGCCGATGTCGGCCAGGATCGTGGTCACCGCGAGCGGGTGGGTGATGTAGGGGTCGCCGCTCTTGCGCATCTGCGAGCCGTGCATCTTCTCGGCGATGACGTAGGCGCGCTCGAGCAGGGCCAGGTCTGCCTTCGGGTGGTTGGCCCGGACGGCGCGGAAGAGCGGCTCGAGCACCGGGTTGCCGGGCTGGCTACGGGCACCCATCCGGGCGAGCCGGGCGCGCATGCTGCGCGACCCCGTGACGGTTTCGGGCGCAGCCTCCCGCACGGGCGGGGCGTCGCTCTCGTCGTTCACGGTGCCAGTCTAGGGGCGCGCCGCGGAAGATCAGACCGTCAGCAGGGCGCTCAGCGGCAGGTCACCGATGGTGACGCGTCCCGGGAGGAAGCTGAGCTCCATCAGCACCGCCAGCGACACCGCGGTGCCGCCGCACTCGTCGACCAGCTGACGGGTGGCCCGCGCCGTCCCACCGGTCGCGAGCACGTCGTCGACGAGGAGTACCCGCTCGCCCGGGGCGATCGCGTCGGCGTGCAGCTCGAGGGTCGCCTCTCCGTACTCCAGGGAGTACGAGACCGCGTGCGTCGGTCGCGGAAGCTTGCCGAGCTTGCGGACCGGCACGAACCCGACACCGAGCGCGAGCGCCACCGGGGCGCCGAGGATGAAACCCCGGGACTCCATGCCGATCACCTTGTCGATCACGACGTTGCCGTCGGCGTCCCGCCCCGACCTGGCCAGCGCCTCGATCACCGCAGTGAAGGCGGCGTGGTCGGCCAGCATCGGCGTGATGTCCTTGAACACCACCCCCGGCTCCGGGAAGTCCGGCACGTCCACGATCAGGCGTGCGAGCGCGTCGCGTGCCGCAACCAACGACGACTCGACGGGCCGGGCGTCGAGCTCGGCGCCCGGCCCGTCGGTCACTTCTTGCCTCGCTTGGAGCGGGTCTGGCGCGACGGCTGCACCCGGCCGGCGGAGCCGCTCGGACCGACCGGGCCCCGGGCGGGCGGAGCGACCCGGCCGCGGCCGGAGGCCTCGACCGGACGGGCTCCCGGCGCTGCGTCATCCGGCTCACCGTCGTCGAAGCCGTCGTCGAAGCCGTCGTCCAGCCCGTCCGGCGCACCTTGCGGGCCGGCTGCGATCGGCATGTTCTCGGTGAACGCCGGGACCGACGCGTAGCGGTCGGCCTCCTGACGACGGCGGGTCTTGTCGCGCTTCTCCGCCATCTTGACCTCGGTCTCACTCGCCTTCAGCTGCACCAGCAACGGGGTCGCGATGAAGATCGACGAGTACGCACCGGCAGCCATGCCGACGAAGAGCGCGAGCGCGAGGTCCTTGAGCGAACCGGTGCCGAGCTGGACCGCGCCGACGTAGAGGATCGCGCCGACCGGCAGCAGCGCCACGAGCGAGGTGTTGATCGACCGGACCAGCGTCTGGTTGACCGCGAGGTTGGCCTGACGCTCGTACGTCGACTTCCGCTCGCGGAGGTTCTTGGTGTTCTCGCGCACCTTGTCGAAGACGACCACGGTGTCGTACAGCGAGAACCCGAGGATCGTCAGCACACCCGTGACGGTGGCCGGCGAGACCTCGAAACCCGAGAGCGAGTAGATCCCGACCGTGATCACGACGTCGTGGGCCAGCGCGACGATCGCCGCAGCCGACATCTTCCACTCGCGGAAGTAGGCCCAGATGAAGAGGATGACCAGGAACAGGAAGACCACGAGCCCGATGGCGGAGCGCTTGGCCACCTCCTGCCCCCAGCTGGCACCGATCTCGTCCTGCGAGAGCTGGTCCGGCCCGGCGTTGACCGTGGCGAGGATGGTGTCGACCACCTCGGCACTCTCGGGAGTGGTCAGCGGCTCGGTCTGGACGAGGATCGCGGTGTCGCCGGAGGTGGTGACCACCGGGGAGGACGCGTTGTCGATGCCGGTGCCGGCGACGGCCACCCGCAGCTTGTCGGCGTTGTCCTGGGTCACCTGGCTGGAGTCGAGCGACACCTTGTACTGGGCCCCGCCGGTGAACTCGATGCCCATGTTGAGACCCTGCGTCGCCAGTCCGACGACGGAGAGCAGCAGGATCAGCGCCGAGGCGGCGTACCAGGTCTTGCGCCGCCCGATGAAGTCGATCGAGCGGCGACCGGAGTAGAGGTCGTTTCCGAGACGCGAGAACTTGCCCATCAGGCCCTCCCTCCCGCGGGAACAGCAGCGATGCCGAGACCTTCGGCGTCGAGACCGGAGAGCTTGTGTCCCCGGTTGAAGAACGAGAACCGGGCCAACCAGGACACCATCGGGTGGGTGAACCAGAAGAACACGGCGAGGTCGATCAGCGTGGAGAGACCGAGCGCGAACGCGAAGCCCTTCACGACGCCGGCCGCGAAGATGTAGAGGACGACGGCCGCCAGCAGGGAGACCGTGTCGGCGGCGAGACAGGTGTTCCGCGCCCGCGCCCAGCCGGCCTCCACCGCCACCCGCATCGACTTGCCGTCACGCATCTCGTCGCGGATCCGCTCGAAGAAGACGATGAAGGAGTCGGCCGTGATGCCGACCGCGACGATCAACCCCGCGATCCCCGGCAACGACAGGGTGAACCCGGCGCTCTTGCTCAGCAGCAGGACCATCGAGTAGGTGAGCGCCGCGGCGACCACCAGGGAGGCGATCACGACGGTGCCGAGCCCGCGATAGTAGAACAGGCAGTAGAGCATCACCAGGAAGAGACCGGCCAGCCCGGCCGTGATCCCCGCCCGGAGCTGGTCACCGGCGAGCGAGGGGCCCACGGTCTCGACCGGCGGGTCCTTCTCGAAGGCGATCGGCAGCGCACCGAACTTGAGGCTGGTCGCGAGGCTGCGGGCGCTGTCCTCGGTGAAGTTGCCCTCGATCTGGGCCTGGCCGTTGGTGATCAGGCCGTTCATGGTGGGGGCCGACAGCACCACACCGTCCAGGACCACCGCGAACTGGTCGTTGGTCCCGAAGAGGGCACGCGAGATCTCGGTGAACTCCTGGGTACCGGAGCCGTTGAAGGCGAGGCTGACCACCCAGTTGACCTGCTGGGCCGGGACCTGGGCGCTGGCGCTCTTCAGGTCGGTGCCCTCGATCATCGAGGCGGACAGGAGGTACTTCTGCCCGTCCTCGTCACAGGTGACCAGCGGCTTCGTGGGGTCGTCGTCGACGACCGGGGCAGAGCCGTCGGTCGGGCACTGGAAGGCGTTGTAGGCCTTCACGGAGGCCGGGTCCGGGTTGGCCATCCACTTGAGCGGCTGGTCCACCAGCGGCCCACCGTCGGGCGCCGTCGTCGGGGACTCCGACGCGGCATCGGACGGGGCATCGGTCGGGGCATCGGTCGGGGACTCGCCCGAGGCCTGGGTCTGGGTCTGCTTGTCGTTCTTCTTGTTCTTGTCGGCCAGCAGCAGTGGAGCCCGCTTCTTGGGGCTGGCACTGGGCTCGGTACTGGGCTGGGCGCCGGGCACGGTCACGCCGTCGCCCTGGTCGACGGTCCCGGCGCCGCCACAGGTCGCCACCTGGGCCGAGCAGGCCACCAGCCGGAAGCGGAGCTGCGCCTGGCGCTTGACCGTCTCGACGAGGTCGCGCCGGCTCTTGCCGGGGATCTCCACCACGATGAAGCGGTTGGACTGCGTGGTCACCTCCGCCTCGGCGACGCCGGAGCCGTTGACCCGCTGGTCGATGATCTTGCGGGCCTCCTTGAGGCTGTCCGCCGAGGGGGTGTCCTTGGCGATCAGGGTGATCCGAGTGCCGCCCTGCAGGTCGAGGCCGAGCTCTGGCTTCCAGGTGCCACCGATCGCCACCAGCCCGTAGGTGACGGCGAGGAACAGGAAGAAGACCAGGACATTGCGTCCCGGACGGGGCTTGCGGGCCATGTCAGCTCTCCTCCGGCTCGTGGGTGACGAGACCAGGCTTCGTGACCGACCCGATGGCGCCGCGGGCGACCGTGACCAGAACGCCGTCGGAGATCTCGACGTGCACCTGGTCGCCGTCCGCGGTCCGCAGCGTCCCGAAGATGCCGGAGGTCAGCATGACCTCGTCACCAGGTTTCAACGACGACTGCATGCGGGCAAGTTCCTTCTGCCGCTTCGACGTCGGCCGGATGACCAGGAACCAGAACAGGAGGGCGATGCCCACCAGGGGCAACAGGGAGACGAGCTCCGGCACGAAACAACCTCTCGAGCGCGATGGGATGGCGGTCGTAGGCCGACCGACGGGAAAGTGTAACTGGGGGTGTGACCTGGACCGCGCTCAGTCCTCGAAGAGGGACCCGTCCACGTCGACCGCACGCGGGACGGCGAGGCCCAGATGCGCCCAGGCGGCCCGGGTGGCCACCCGGCCCCGCGGCGTCCGGGCCAGGAACCCCATCCGGACCAGGAACGGCTCGGCGACCTCCTCGACGGTCTCCCGCTCCTCCCCCACGGCGACCGCGAGGGTCGAGACGCCCACCGGCCCTCCGCCGAAGCGCCGGCACAGGGCGTCGATCACCGAGCGGTCGAGCCGGTCCAGACCGAGCTCGTCCACCTCGTAGAGCTCGAGCGCCGCGCGGGCGACCTCGAGCGTGACGATGCCGTCGGCCCGCACCTGGGCGAAGTCGCGCACCCGGCGCAGCAGCCGGTTGGCGATCCGGGGGGTCCCCCGGGAGCGCGAGGCGATCTCGGCGGCTCCCTCGACCGTCAGCTCGACCGCGAGCAGTCCCGCCGAGCGGTGCACGATCCGGTCCAGCTCGTGGGCCTCGTAGAACTCGAGGTGGCCGGTGAAGCCGAACCGGTCGCGCAGCGGACCGGGCAGCAGCCCCGCCCGCGTGGTGGCTCCGACCAGCGTGAACGGCGGGATCTCGAGTGGGATCGCGGTGGCGCCGGGGCCCTTGCCGATGACGACGTCGACGCGGAAGTCCTCCATCGCCATGTAGAGCATCTCCTCGGCCGGCCGGGACATGCGGTGGATCTCGTCGACGAAGAGCACGTCTCCGTCGTTCATCCCCGAGAGGATCGCGGCCAGGTCGCCGGCGTGCGTGATCGCCGGGCCGCTGGTGAGCCGCAGGGGTGCGCTCATCTCGCTGGCGATGATCATCGCGAGCGTGGTCTTGCCGAGGCCGGGCGGCCCCGAGAGCAGCACGTGGTCGGGCGCCCGGCCCCGTCGCCGCGCGGCCTCGAGCACCAGGCCGAGCTGGTCGCGGACGCGGACCTGGCCGACCACCTCGTCGAGGCTGCGCGGGCGCAGGGCGGCCTCGACGACCCGCTCGTCACCGTCGGCCTCCGCCGCGGTGAGCGACCCGAGGTGGGCCTCCTCGACAGCGGCGAGGTGGTCTTCATCCTGTCGGTCCAGAAACATGCTCAGGCCTTGCTGAGGGTGCGGAGGGCGGCGCGCAGCAGCGCGCCCACGTCAGGGGACTCGCCGGCGTCGGAGGCGACAGCGTCGACTGCCTGCTCGGCATCGCGGGTGGACCACCCGAGGCCGACGAGGCCCTGGTGGACCTGGTCGCGCCACACGGCACCGCCGGTGGGTGGGCTGGCGACCCGGCCGACCGGAGCGCCGATGCGGTCCTTGAGCTCCAGGATGATCCGCTGGGCACCCTTCTGCCCGATGCCGGGCACCCGGGTGAGGGTCTTGACGTCGTCGGTGGACACCGCCCGGCGCAGGTCGTCGGGCGCCAGCACGGCGATCATCGCCTGGGCGAGCTTGGGCCCGACCCCGGAGGCGGTCTGCACCAGCTCGAAGACCGACTTCTCGTCCTCGTCGAGGAACCCGAAGAGCGTGAGCGAGTCCTCGCGCACGACCATGCTGGTCGGCAGGGTCGCCGGGTGCCCGACCCGCAGGGTCGCAAGGGTGCCCGGTGTGCACATCAGCTCGAGCCCGACTCCCCCGACCTCGAGCACGGCACTGGCCAGGCTCACCGCCGCCACCTGGCCGCGGACGAAGGCGATCATGCCGGCCTCCGTCCCTGGAGCCGGGCGGCCGCGGCCACCGCCGCGTCGATCCGTGCCTGGGCGCCGCCGCGCCAGATGTGGGTGATCGCGAGCGCGAGGGCGTCGGCCGCGTCGGCGGGCCTGGGGGGTGCGTCGAGCCGCAGGATCCGGGTCACCATGGCGCCGACCTGGGCCTTGTCGGCCCGGCCGCTGCCGGAGACGGCCGCCTTCACCTCGCTGGGGGTGTGCAGCGCGACGGTCAGCCCTCGCCGGGCCGCACAGACCATGGCGATGCCACTGGCCTGGGCGGTGCCCATCACCGTGCTGACCGCCGAGCGGGCGAACACCCGCTCGATGGCCACCGCGTCCGGTTGGTGCTCGTCGAGCCAGGCGTCGATCCCCTTCTCGATGGTCACCAGCCGGCGGGCGACCGGCTCGTCGGCCGACGTGCGCAGCACGTTGACGTCGACCAGGGTCAGGGGGCGCCCGACGTCGCCGTCGACCACGCCCATGCCGCAGCGGGTCAGGCCGGGGTCGATCCCGAGCACACGCATGAGACAGCCTCTCGTCCGAACATCTGTTCGGAGACCACGCTAGCTGGCGCCATGGACGGATCGGCGTAGGACACGCTCAGGCGTCGAGCTGCTCCATGACCGCGTCGGGCACGTCGTAGTTGGCGTAGATGTTCTGCACGTCGTCGAGATCCTCGAGGGCGTCGATCAGGCGGAACAGCTTGCCGGCACCGTCCTGGTCGAGCTCGACCTGGAGGTCGGGCACGAACGCCGCCTCCGCGGAGTCGTAGTCGACCCCGGCCGCCTGCAGCGCGGTCCGGACCGCCACCAGGTCGGTCGCCTCCGAGACGACCTCGAAGCCCTCCCCGATGTCGTTGACCGCGTCAGCACCGGCCTCGAGCGTCGCCTCGAGGATGTCGTCCTCGGTGACGGTCCTGCCCTCCTGCTCGGACGGGACGACCACCACGCCCTTGCGGTTGAACAGGAACGAGACCGAGCCGGGGTCGGCCAGGGAGCCGCCGTTGCGGCTCATCACCGTCCGGACCTCCATCGCGGCGCGGTTCCGGTTGTCGGTGAGGCACTCGATCAGCATCGCGACGCCGGAGGGTCCGTAGCCCTCGTACATGATCGTGATGTAGTCGGCGCCGCCCGCCTCGGCACCCGACCCGCGCTTGACCGCGCGGTCGATGTTGTCGTTGGGCACCGACGACTTCTTCGCCTTCTGGATGGCGTCGTACAGCGTCGGGTTGCCCGAGATGTCACCGCCGCCCATCCGGGCCGCGACCTCGATGTTCTTGATCAGCTTGGCGAACATCTTGCCGCGTTTGGCGTCGACGATCGCCTTCTTGTGCTTGGTGGTCGCCCATTTGGAGTGGCCCGACATGCGCTCCCCTACCTCACCTGATTGCGCTCAACACTGCTTGACGAGTTCGACGAAGTAGCGATGGATCCGATCATCCGCGTCCACTTCGGGATGGAACGACGTGGCCATCAGATGCCCCGCACGAACGGCAACGATCCTACCCATCGCCTCGCCGCTCGGGACGGTGGCAAGGGTCTCGACCCCGGGCCCTGCCTGCTCCACCCAGGGGGCCCGGATGAAGACCGCGTGCACCGGCGCGTCGAAGCCGTCGAACTCGACCTGGCCCTCGAAGGAGTGCACCTGCCGGCCGAAGGCGTTGCGGCGCACCGTGATGTCGAGGCCACCGAGGGTCTCCTGCCCGGCGGCACCGTCCTCGATCCGGTCAGCGAGCATGATCATCCCGGCGCAGGTGCCGAAGGTGGGCAGCCCGGCCCGGATGCGGTCCTGCAGCGGCTCGAAGAGGTCGAACCGGCGCGCGAGCTTGGCCATGGTGGTGGACTCGCCACCCGGCAGGATCAGCCCGTCGCAGGCGGCGAGGTCGCTGGGGCGCAGCACCGGGACCGCGTGGACTCCGAGGTCGGTGAGCATCGTCAGGTGCTCGCGGACGTCTCCCTGGAGGGCGAAGACGCCGATGGTGGGGGCAGCGGCCCCAGTCACCAGTCCGTCACCAGCCGCGCTCGGAGAGCCGGTGCGGCTGCGGGAGCTCCTCGACGTTGATGCCGACCATCGCCTCGCCGAGCCCGCGCGAGACCTTGGCGACGACGTCGGCGTCCTGGAAGTACGTGGTGGCCGCGACGATCGCCTCGGCACGCTGCTCGGGGTTGCCGGCCTTGAAGATGCCGGAGCCCACGAAGACACCCTCGGCGCCGAGCTGCATCATCATCGCCGCGTCGGCCGGCGTCGCGATGCCGCCGGCGGTGAACAGCACGACCGGGAGCTTGCCGTTCTGGGCGACCTCCTTGACCAGCTCGTACGGCGCCTGGAGCTCCTTGGCGGCGACGAACAGCTCGTCCTCCTCCAGGGCGCCGAGGCGACGGATCTCGCGACGGATGGTGCGCATGTGGGTGACGGCGTTGGACACGTCGCCGGTGCCGGCCTCGCCCTTGGAGCGGATCATCGCCGCGCCCTCGGCGATGCGACGCAGCGCCTCGCCCAGGTTGGTGGCGCCGCAGACGAACGGCACGGTGAACTGCCACTTGTCGATGTGGTTGGCGTAGTCGGCGGGCGTGAGCACCTCGGACTCGTCGATGTAGTCGACCCCGAGGCTCTGCAGGATCTGCGCCTCGGCGAAGTGGCCGATCCGGGCCTTGGCCATCACGGGGATGGAGACCTCCGCGATGATCCCGTCGATCATGTCGGGGTCGCTCATCCGGCTCACGCCACCCTGCGCGCGGATGTCCGCGGGGACCCGCTCGAGGGCCATCACCGCGACCGCGCCGGCGTCCTCGGCGATACGGGCCTGCGCGGGGGTGACCACGTCCATGATCACGCCGCCCTTGAGCATCTCTGCCATGCCGCGCTTGACGCGCTGGGTGCCGGTGCCGTCGGTGGGGGATGTCTCAACCATGCCGCAATCCTACGGCTCGCGGGTCGCGCCACCTAAGCGGGGAGGACCCCCCTCGTCGGGTCAGATGGCGGAGGCTGCGGGAGGTGCGGCAGGCGGTTCGGCCAGCGCCTGCTGACGGACCACCCAGATCCGCTGGGCGACCGTGACCGTGCTCGCGATCGCGAGCGCCCAGAGCGTCACGTACATCAGGATCGGCAGGTCGAGCAGGGCTCCGAGACCCGTCATCACGAGGATCGCGACCAGCCGGTCGGCACGCTCGGCGATCCCGACCTTGGCCTGGAAGCCGAGCCCCTCGGCCCGGGCCCGGGCGTACGACGTGACACCGCCCATGACCAGGCAGACGATCGCCAGCACCAGGTAGAGCTGGCTGTCCCCCGGTCCGGCGAAGTACAGCGCCAGGCCGCCGAAGATCGCGCCGTCGCCCACGCGGTCGAGCGTCGAGTCGAGGAACGCACCGAACTTGCTGGTCTTGCCGGTGATCCGGGCCATGTGGCCGTCGATCAGGTCGCTGAACACGAACGCGGTGATCACCAGCACTCCGGTGAGCAGCATCCCCTGGGGGAAGAAGACGAGGGCGCCGGCCGAGACTCCCAGCGTCCCGACCAGGGTCACGGCGTCGGCGCTGACGCCCAGCCTGATCAGCAGGTGGGCGACTGGGGAGAAGACCTTCGTCCAGAAGGCGCGGAAACGTTCCATCATGGCGGGAGCAGGCTACCGGTGCGCCGACCCGGCCGGCGCGCGCAGGGCGTACTGTCGCAGGACGGGACCATTCAGGCCCCCTTCTCAGAGAGATCCCCCATGAGCGACAAGTCGCCGCGGCAGGGCATGACGAAGAAGACCGGCAAGTCCATCAAGGAGAAGCGCGCCGAGAAGCGCGACCAGGCCTCCGGCAACGAGATCCTGAGCACGAAGAAGAAGTGACGCTCCTGACGCTGGGCGTCATCGGCACCTCGGCCAAGGAGAACGAGCACCGTCTTCCGCTGCACCCCGAGCACCTGCCCCAGCTCGACGCGGACCTCAGGGCGCGGATCACCCTCGAGCACGGGTACGGCGCGAAGTTCGGCGTGGCCGACTCCGACCTGGCCGGGGTGGTGGCGGGCTTCGCCTCCCGCGAGCAGATCCTCGCCGACTCCGACGTGGTGCTGCTCCCGAAGCCGCAGCACGCCGACATCGACGCGCTGCACGCCGGGCAGGTGCTGTGGGGCTGGCCGCACTGCGTCCAGGACCCGGTGCTCACCCAGTCGGCGATCGACCGTGAGCTGACCCTGATCGCCTTCGAGTCGATGAACCACTGGACCCACGACGGCGCAGTGGGGCTGCACGTCTTCCACAAGAACAACGAGCTCGCCGGCTACTGCTCGGTGATCCACGCCCTGCAGCTCTCCGGCCTCACCGGTGACTACGGTCGTCGGCTCAGCGCGGTGGTGATCGGTTTCGGGGCCACGGCCCGCGGAGCCGTCACGGCCCTCAACGCGCACGGCGTGCACGAGGTCGCCGTCCTGACCACCCGCGGCGTGGCCGCGGTCGGCTCCCCCATTCACTCCGTGCGGATCCGGCAGTTCGACCACGACCCGGAGGCGCCGCACCTCAGCCACGTGATCACCGACCGCGGCCGCGAGCTGCTCTCGACGTACCTCGCCGAGAACGACGTCGTCGTGAACTGCACGCTGCAGGACACCGACGCACCGCTGACCTACCTGCGGACCGAGGACCTGGGGGCGTTCCGGCGCGGCAGCCTGATCGTCGACGTCTCCTGCGACGAGGCGATGGGCTTCGACTGGGCTCGGCCCACGACGTTCGACGACCCGATGTTCGAGGTCGGCGACCACATCGGCTACTACGCGGTGGACCACAGCCCGTCGTACCTCTGGAGCTCGGCGACGTGGGAGAACAGCTCCGCTCTGATCCCCTTCCTCCGTCCCGTGCTCGAGGGGGGCTCGTCGTGGGACCACAACGAGACCCTGAGCCGGGCGATCGAGATCCGGGACGGCCACGTGGTGAATCCCGCGATCCTGGCCTTCCAGGGGCGCGCCGAGGCGCACCCCCATCTGGTGGCCTGACCTCAGACGAGCCCGTCAGACCAGCTCGGGCAGCCTCAGGTGTGCCAGCACCAGGTCGAACTCCATCACGTCGGTGACGTCGACGCCGGCTTCCCGGACACCGGCGTCGCGGATCGCCCAGCTGCGGTCGCGACTGGCCTCCAGCGCCTCACGTGAGTCGTACGTCGTGGTGTTGCACGCGATGGCCGCGGCACGGTTGACCATCAGGCTGGCGCTGCAGAAGCCGTCGAGCGACTCCATCTCCGGCAGCATCGAGGTGCGGTAGAGGTCGATGCCCCGGTCGAACTGGCCGCGGTTGACGCGCATCCAGGTCACCCGGCAGCAGGCACCCTCGCCGGCGGTGTGGTCGCGGTGCATGACGGCGACCTCCCACTCGTCGATCCGCATCGTCCCGCCCAGGATCTCCTGGCCCCGGTTGCGGACCGGCGCGAGCTTGGTGAGTGTGGCCTGCATCTCGTCGTCGGTGCGCCACGAGCTGGTCACGATCACCTGGCCGCTCTCGCGGTCGGCCAGCATCGACACCCCGACGTAGCCGTCCATCTCGGCGAGCATCGGCATCACCTCGTCGCGGACGTACGTGATCCCGGCCTCGATCCTGTCAGGCTCGCCCTCGATCCTGATCGAGCGTGCGTACATGCGGGTCTCCCTTCCCCGGGGCGGCGCCGGGGTGCGCCGCCGCACCCCTCCACCGTCCTCGCGCACGGGGCCGGCGTACAGGGACCTTGGGCCCTACCAGGCCTCCGCGAGCAGCGACCGGGTCTGCGCGAGGAGCTCGGGGAGCGTCTTGGTGCGGCCGATGATCGGCATGAAGTTCTGGTCGCCGGGCCAGCGGGGTACGACGTGCTGGTGCAGGTGGGCCGAGATCCCGGCGCCCGCGACCGCCCCCTGGTTCATCCCGATGTTGAACCCCTGCGCGCCGGACACCGCGCGCACGACCCGCATCGCTCCCCGGGTGAGGTCCGCGATCTCGGCGGCCTCGGCGTCGGTGGTCTCCGTGTAGTCGGCGAGGTGCCGGTAGGGGCAGACCATCAGGTGACCAGGGGCGTAGGGGTAGAGGTTCAGCACGGCGTAGGCGAGCTCCCCGCGGTGCACCACGAGCCCCTCGTCGTCACCGAGCGCGGGGATCCGGCAGAACGGGCACTCCCCCGTCGACGCGTCGGCCGGCTTGTTCTCCCCACGGATGTAGACCATCCGGTGCGGAGTCCACAGCCGATCGAGCTCGTCGGGGTCCCCGGCCCCGTCCTGGCGGATCGTCTCGTCACTCATGGTGGTCGATCCTAGGGTGGGCCCATGAGCTCACCGACGCTGCGGCCCGCCACCGCCGACGACATGGCGGGTGTCGCCGATCTGTGGCACGCCGCCTGGCACGAGGCCCACGTCGGACATGTGCCTGGCGGCCTGACCGCTGCCCGTACGCTGCCCACTTTCCAGGCGCGCACCCCGTCGCGAGTCGCCGACACCACGGTGGCCGAAGTGGACGGGAGGCTGGCCGGCTTCGTCATGACCGAGGGGTCCGAGGTGGAGCAGCTGTTCGTGGCGGCGGCCCACCGCGGGTCGGGGGTCGCGGCGCTCCTTCTCGACGAGGGCGAGCGTCGGGTGGCCGCGGCCGGGCACCGGGTCGCATGGCTCGCGGTGGTGGTCGGCAACGCGCGGGCTCGCCGGTTCTACCAACGGCAGGGCTGGGCCGACGAGGGCCCCCTGCCCTACGAGGTCTCCGCCGGCGGCACGACGTACGTCTCGCCCTGCCGCCGCTACGTGAGGACCGTCGGCTAGACCTGCTCGCGTGACGCGACCGCGGCGGCGACCCGCGCGATGGCCTCGTCCAGCGGGACCCCATTGTCCTGGCGGCCGTCGCGGTAGCGGAAGGAGACCGCGCCGGCAGCGATGTCGTCGTTGCCGGCGATCATCATGAACGGCACCTTCTGCAGCTGCGCGTTGCGGATCTTCTTCTGCATCCGGTCGTCGGAGTCGTCGACCTCGACCCGCAGCCCGCTCGTGCGCATCCGCTTGGCGACGTCGTGCAGGTAGGCGGCGTGCGCCTCGGCGATCGGGATCGCCTGCACCTGGACGGGCGCCAGCCAGGGCGGGAAGGCGCCCGCATAGTGCTCGACGAGGACGCCGAGGAACCGCTCGATCGAGCCGAACTTCGCGGAGTGGATCATCACCGGCTGCTGCCGCGTGCCGTCGGCTGCCTGATACTCGAGGCCGAACCGCTCCGGCTGGTTGAAGTCGTACTGGATGGTCGAGAGCTGCCACGTCCGGCCGATCGCGTCCCGTGCCTGCACCGAGATCTTCGGTCCGTAGAACGCAGCGCCACCCGGGTCCGGGACCAGGTCCAGGCCGGACTCGTCCGCGGCCTCCAGGAGGACACGCGTGGCCACCTCCCACTGCTCGTCGCTGCCGATGAACTTGTCGGGCTTCGAGTCGTCGCGGGTGGACATCTCCAGGTAGAAGTCGTCGAGGCCGAAGTCACGGAACAAGCCGAGACAGAAGTTGAGCAGGTGCTTGATCTCGCTGTTGGCCTGCTCGGGGGTGACGTAGGAGTGCGAGTCGTCCTGGGTCATGCCGCGCACCCGGGTGAGACCGTGCACCACGCCCGACTTCTCGTAGCGGTAGACCCCGCCGAACTCGAAGAACCGCAGGGGCAGCTCGCGATAGGACCGCCCGCGCGCCTGGTAGATCAGGTTGTGCATCGGGCAGCTCATCGCCTTGAGCTGGTACTTCGCGCCCTCCAGCTCCATCGGCGGATACATCGTGTCGGCGTAGTAGGGCAGGTGACCGGAGGTGTGGAACAACCCCTCCTTGGAGATGTGCGGGGTGCCGACGTACGAGAAGCCCTCCTCGATGTGCCGGCGGCGGACGTAGTCCTCCATCTCCCGCTTGATCACCCCGCCCTTGGGGTGGAAGACCACGAGCCCGGAGCCGAGCTCGTCGGGGAACGAGTAGAGGTCCAGCTCGCGGCCGAGCTTGCGGTGGTCGCGCCGCTCGGCCTCCTCGATGCGGTGCAGGTGCTCGTCGAGCGCCTCCTTGGACTCCCAGGCGGTGCCGTAGATGCGCTGGAGCTGCTTGTTCTTCTCGTCGCCGCGCCAGTACGCCGCGGCCGAGCGCATCAGCTTGAACGCCGGGATCCGCTTGGTGGTGGGCAGGTGCGGCCCGCGACACAGGTCGCTCCACGCGGCCTCACCCGAGCGGTTGAGGTTGTCGTAGATGGTGAGCTCGCCAGCGCCGACCTCGACGTCGGCACCCTCGGCCGCCCCCTCGGCATGCCCGGCGCCCTTGAGCCCGATCAGCTCGAGCTTGTACGGCTCGTCCTTGAGCTCGTTGATCGCGTCGGCGTCGGAGACCACCCGGCGGGAGAACTTCTGGCCCTCCTTGATGATCTTGCGCATCCGGGTCTCGATCTTCTCGAGGTCCTCGGGCACGAACGGGGTCTCGACGTCGAAGTCGTAGTAGAAGCCGTTCTCGATCGGGGGGCCGATGCCGAGCCTGGCGTCGGGGAAGAGCTGCTGCACCGCCTGGGCCATCACGTGGGCGGTCGAGTGCCGCAGGATGTCGCGACCGTCCTTGCTCTCGATCGACACCCCCGCGACCTCGTCGCCCGCGGCCAGCTCGTAGGCGAGGTCCTTGAGCTCGGCCCCCACCCGTGCGGCGATGACGGTCGGGTCGTCCGCGAACAGCTCCCAGGCCCGGGTGCCCGTCGTGACCATCCGCTCCTCACGCGCATCGGCATGAACGAGGGCGACCTGGATCTCAGACACGAAACTGCTCCTGGGGTGTGGCGATGCTCGCGGACGAGCGGACGGGGCGATCGTATCGAGGTCACCCGGCACGCCGCATGCCAGTTCTCCCCGTCTCGGGCGGGCGTCCCGCTCGGACTCGTCAATGCCCGACGAGAAGGGTGGTTCAGGCTCTACCATCAGGACGGACCAGCGACTGCTGGGCACCGGGGGGAACTGCCATGTTGAGACACGCGCACCATGTCGGGCGACTTCGGTCGTCCGGGCTGATCGGGAGTCCGGTCATCAAGATGTTCTGGCTGCTCGGCATCGTCAGCGTCCTCATGGTCGTCTTCGCAACGCACGAACGCTGGGACCTGTTCCTGCTGATGGTCCTCGTCTGGTTCATCGGCCTCGCGACCAGCCTCCTCACCTATCGTCGCGACCTCCACCGCAAGACGTTCACGCGGCTCACCGACAAGCGGTTCCGGGTCACCGGAGACGCCGACGACATCTACTACCTCACGTGCGGGGCCTGCCAGCACGACTGGGAAGCCCCCGGCGTCCTGGTCCGTGAGTACCGCAAGCTCCTCGGTCCGGACGCCCCGGCACGTGGCATGGGGGCTGCCCTGCCGCGCGACCAGGAGCGGGCGGTCCTCGGGGTCAGGTGCCCGGCCTGCGGTGCGGCCGACCCGGGCGTCCTCGTCCACGGCTGACTGCTCGCCCCCGGCATCCGCTGCGCGTCGTTAATTGGTATCTTTGACTCCAATTAGCCTAGGGTGAGGGCGTGCACCTGACCCGGTTTACCGATCTCTCCCTCCGCCTGGTGATGCGCCTGGCGGTGGTGGACCCGGCCGGAGCCTCCCCCACGACCCGTGGGGTGGCCGCACAGATCGGGGTCCCCTACACCCACGCCGCCAAGGCCGTGTCGACGCTGAGCACGCTCGGGGTCGTCGAGACCCGGCGCGGACGAGGTGGGGGTCTCGCGATCACCGACTTCGGCCGCGAGGTGTCGGTCGGGTGGCTCACACGCAGGCTCGAGGGCGAGGGCGAAGTCGTCGAGTGCGAAGGCGTCGCACCTTGCCCGCTCCGGGACGGCTGCCGTCTGCGCAGCGCGTTGCGACGCGCTCAGGCGGCCTTCTTCGCGGAGCTCGACGGCCTCACGCTGGCCGACCTCACCTCGGCGCCCACGGGCCCGATCCTCATCTCTCTGGCGATCAATCCAGCCAGGTAGTACACCCCGCACCACATCCCTTGGAGGATGCATGTTGTCAGCGAAGTCGACCGAGACCGTCAAGGCCACCCTGCCCGTGATCGGAGCCGCCATCGGCGAGATCACCCCGGTGTTCTACCGACGGATGTTCGCCGCCCACCCCGAGCTCGAGCGGGACCTGTTCAACCGCGGCAACCAGGCCCAGGGCGACCAGCAGCGCGCCCTCGCCGGCGCGATCGCCGGCTACGCGACGATGCTGGTGGCCGAGGACGGACCCAGCCCGCACGCCATCCTGACCAGGATCGCCCACAAGCACGCGTCCCTCGGGATCACCGCCGACCAGTACGACATCGTCTACACGTACCTCTTCGAGGCCATCGTGCACGTCCTCGGCGACGCGGTCACCGAGGACGTCGCCAGCGCCTGGACCGAGGTCTACTGGCTGATGGCGAACTCCCTGCTTGCCATCGAGAACGAGCTCTACGCGGCCTCGGGCGTGCAGCCGGGCGAGGTGTGGCAGCAGGTGGTCGTCCGCCAGCGGGTGCAGGAGTCACCGGACACGGTGGCCTTCGTCCTGGAGTCCCAGGACGGGTCTGCGCTGAACAGCTTCTCCCCCGGGCAGTACATCTCCGTGTCGGTGGAGCTGCCGGACGGTGCGCACCAGATCCGCCAGTACAGCCTGTCCAGGGCACCGTCCCACGACGCCTGGCGCATCACCGTCAAGGCCATCTCGGAGACCGTCGCCACCGACGGAACGACGACTCCGGCCGGTGAGGTGTCCGCCCACCTGCACCGCAACGTCTTCGACGGCGACCTGCTGCGGGTCTCACGGCCGTTCGGAGACCTGATGCTCGACGACAGCACGGCACCGCTGGTGCTGATCTCCGCCGGCATCGGGTGCACCCCGATGATGGGGATGCTGCACCACCTCCACGCCACCAGCACCAGCCGTGCGATCTCGGTGCTCCATGCCGACCGGTCCCCCGCCCGGCACGCGCACCGACGCGAGCTGCAGCAGCTGGTCGACCAGCTCCCCTCGGCGACGCTCCACCACTGGTACGAGGACCTGGGCGGTCGAGCCGTCTCCGAGACCACCACGCTCGGACAGATCGAGCTCGGCACCGTCGACGTCCCCGGCGACTCGCAGATCTACCTCTGCGGGCCGATGCCGTTCATGCAGCTGGTCCGCGCCTCGCTGATCGAGCGCGAGATCCCCGCGGCCCAGATCCACTACGAGGTCTTCGGACCCGACAAGATGCTGCTCGCCGTCTGACAGCACTGGGAGAGCGGCCGCGGGCGTTCAGCCCGCGAGCCGGCTCTCCCGGTCGTAGTTGAGGCCCAGGAATGCCGGCAGCCGCGCCCACCGGAAGGCGAAGATCATCACGACCATGGTCGCGATGAAGGGCAGCATCGCCACGAACTGGTAGGGCACGCCGATGCCGGCCACCTGTGCCCGCAGGGCCAGCACCTCCATGCCGGCGAAGAACGCCGCCCCCGCCACCACCAGGTGCGGACGCCAGCCACCGAGGAACGCCAGGGCGATCACCAGCCAGCCGCGACCGCCCACCATGCCCTCAGTGAAGGTGCCGGTGAAGACCATCGGCAGATAGGCACCCGCCATGGCGACCAGAGCGGAGCCGACGATCCCGGCCCACATCCGGGTGGCGACCACGTTGATGCCCACGCTGTCCGCCGACTTGGGGTTCTCCCCCACCGCGCGGAAGCGCAGACCGGCGTTGGTGCGGTACATGAACCAGTAGAGGCAGAACGACAGTCCGAAGGTGAAGTACACGACCCAGTCGTGGTCGAACAGGATCGGCCCCAGGCCGGGAATGTCGGACAGCACGGGCACCGCATGATCCTGCAGCGTCGAGATCAGCGGTGGCTCGAACGTCACCCCGACGACCGCTCGGTAGAGCAGGCTGGCGACGCCGAGCGCCGCGAAGTAGAGCGCCAGCCCGATCACGAACTGATCGAGTCGCAGCATGGTGGTGGTGTAGGCGAAGACGAGCCCGAACAACCCTCCGATCGCGAGCGCCGCCAGGATGCCTACCAGGTTGCTGCCGGACTTGTAGCTGGCCAGGAACCCCACCGACGCGCCCAGCACCATCAGCCCTTCCTGCGAGACGTTGAAGAGGCCGGCCCGGCCGGCCAGGACGGTGCCCTGGGCGGCCAGCAGGAAGGGGACCATGGCCGGGATCATCAGGACGAAGAAGTCGGTCACCGAGTTCATGCCTTGCCCCTCACACGATCGCGCACGACATCGGACAGGAGCAGGAAGATCAGCAGCAGGGCCTCGATGATCAGCACCATCTCGACCGGCACCTGGGCACTGCGCTGCATGGAGCTGGCGCCTACCTCGAGCACGGCGATGCCGAAGGCGACGAGGGGCACGGCGTAGGCGTTGCCGCGGGCCATCAGGCCCACGATGATGCCGAGGATCAGGAAGTTGGACTGCATGCCCTCGAGCATCTTGTTGTGCACTCCGGCCACCTCGATCGCGCCGGCGAGGCCGGCCAGGCCACCGCCGATCAGCAGCCCGGCGCCGGCCAGGCGGGACGTGCGCACTCCGTGCACCAGCGAGGCGCGCATGTTGGCGCCGACCGCGGTCATCTCGAAGCCGGTGGAGGTGCGGCGCATCGCGACTGCGACCACGATGCAGATGGCCAGCGTCAGGATCACCCCGCTGTGCATCGACGGTCCGCTGCCGATGCCCGGCAGCTGGGCCCCTTCCCCGACCGGGACGGTGGCCGGGTGGCCGGCGCCGCGGTCGGGCCAGACGTGTGAGGCCACGTAGTCGATCAGCTGGAAGCTGACGAAGTTCAGCAGCACCGTGCTCAGGATCTCGTTGACCCCGAACCGCACGAGCAGCACGGCGGAGATACCCGCCCACAACGTCCCGGCCAGCACGCCCGCGGCCAGCACGCAGGGCAACAGGATCGGCAGCGGCAGGTCGGACCAGGTGATGCCGACACCGGCGGCAGCCGTGGCACCGAGCAGCAGCTGACCTTCCGCACCGATGTTGAACTTTCCGGTAGCCAGCGGGATCGTGAACGCGTAGGCGCACAGCACGACCGGCACCCACTTGTGCAGGGTGGCGACCATCCCGAACCGCGTGGAGAACGACGTGGTCAGCACCGACTCGAACGCAACCAAGGGGTCGTGGCCGAGCAAGAGGATCACGACGCCGCCCACGACGAACGCCGCCAGCACCGAGATGACGTACGGGATGGCGGCCCACGCGAGCGCGGTGGCCCGACCTGGCGCTGCCGGGGCGGCCGGTCCACCCGGTGCCGGTGGGGACTCGACGGTCTGACTCATCCGACTGCACCCTCTTCGCGGCTGTGGGTCTGTTCCAGGCCGGTCATGCATCGGCCGACCTCGTACTGGTCCGCCTGCCCGCGGGCCCAGGCCCCGGTGCACCGACCCGAGTACAGCGCGAGAACCCGGTCCGAGAGGGCGAGGACCTCGTCGAGGTCCTCCGAGATCAGCAGGACGGCGCAGCCGGCGACAGTGGCCCGGCGTACCTGGTCGTAGACGAACTGCGTGGAGCGCAGGTCGAGGCCTCGCGTGGGGTTGTGCAGGATGAGGAAGCGCGGGTCCCGTGCAAACGCCCGACCCAGGATCACGCGCTGGATGTTGCCCCCGGACAGGTCCCCCGCGAGGGCGGCCGGTCCGCTGGTCTGCACGGAGAACTTGGCGATGAGCTCCTCGGCGTCATGCTTGGCCCGCCGCCAGTCGATCAGTCCCCGGGTCCGCACGGCGGCACTGCGCTGCCGGCCCAGCAGCAGGTTCTCGGTGATGCTGCGCGTGGGCAGGATGCCGTCGCGGTGCCGGTCCTCCGGCACGTAGGCGACGCCGCCGTCCAGCCACTGCGCGGTACGGCGTCCGACCAGGTCGTCGCCGTCCAACCGGATGGTTCCCGAGCGCACCGGTCTGACCCCGCTGAGCGCCTCGGCCAGCTCGACCTGGCCGTTGCCGGCGACCCCGGCGATGCCGACGACCTCGCCGGGAGCGATCGACAGCTCGAAGCCGTCGATCACGGAGACGTGGTGGTCGTTGGCCACCACCAGAGCGGAGGCGCGCAACCCGTCCGAGCCGTCCGGCGGGGCCGCAGGCGCCTCGACCGGCGTCACGGTGTCGCCGTCCTGGTCGCGCAGGCCCGTCGCGGCCAGCAGGCCGGCCGACACGACGTCGGCCTTGTTGCCCGTGGATACTTCCTCGCCCACCATGGTCGCGGCCAGCTCCTCGGGCGTGGTCGTCTCCCGGTCGAAGGTCGCGACGTGGAGGCCATTGCGCATGACCGTCATCCGGTCGCAGACGCCCATCGTCTCCCTGATCTTGTGGGTGATGAGGATGACGCTCATCCCCTCCTCGACCATGAAGCGGATCGAGGCGAAGAGGTCGTCGACCTCCTGGGGCGTGAGGTTGGTGGTCGGCTCGTCGAGGATCAGCAGCCGGGACCCGCGGTAGAGCGCCTTGAGGATCTCCACCCGCTGGCGGATCCCCACCGGCAGCTCCTCGACGACCGACTCCGGGTCGACGGCCAGCCCGAAGCGCTCGCTGAGCTCGACGATCCGCTCCCGCGCGGCCGCCAGGTCCAGCTTGATTCCACCCAGACCGTCCGTGCCGAGAACGACGTTCTCCGTCACGGTGTAGCTCTCGATCTGGAGGAAGGTCTGGTGGACCATCCCCACCCCCGCGGCGATGGCTTCGCGGGGAGAGGAGATGTCGACCAGCTTTCCGTCGATCCGGATCTCGCCCTCGTCGGCGCCGTACAGGCCGTAGAGCACGTTCATCAGGGTCGTCTTGCCGGCACCGTTGCCCCCGAGCAGGCCGTGCACCTCGTGCTGACCGACTTCCAGGTCGACCGACCTCAGAGCCTGGACCGGTCCGAATCGCTTCTGCACCCCGGACATCTGCAGACGCGGCGTCTGGGCCTCAGGCGTCGCCGGGCTCACGTCGAGGTCACTTCACTTCCGACTGGTCGAGCTCGACCGTGATGCTGCCGTCGGAGATTCCGGCGACGGCATCCTCGGCGGCCTGCTTGGCCTCGGCCGGGACGTTGTCCCCCACCTGGACCGTGGCGCCCTTGGCGAAGTCGATGACGTAGCGGCCCTGCGTCTCATCGGACTGGATGGCGTCGACGACCTCGGTCAGCGGCTGGACGAAGTCGTAGAGGACCGTCGCGGCGTAGTGCTCGGGACCGTTCTGCGACTTGTCGGTGTACTTCACCGTGAGCCAGGAGTCGCCGGCCGGGGTGTCGTTGACCGCCTTGAAGGAACCCACGACGCCGAGGTTCAGCGAGGTGATGACGACGTCGTTGCCGGTCGAGACGAGCTGTGAGGTGAGCTGCTGGGCCTTGACGGTGTCGTTGAAGTCGCCGCTCCACACCGAGTTCAGGGTCACGCTCTTGCCGCTGTCGGCGATGGCCTGCTCCACGGCGTGCACCTCGGAGAAGGAGAACGGCAGCGACAGACCGCCGAGGTAGCCGACCTTGCCGGTCTTGGTCAGCGCAGCCGCCAGGGCACCGATCGGGTAGAAGACGGTGTGGAAGTTGCGATCGATCACCCACACGTTGTCGGGCTGACCCTCAGGCTCTCCGTCGAACTCGCCGATGAAGTTCACGTCCGGGTTGTCAGCGGCGATCTTGGCGGTCGCCTCGTAGAACTGGGAGCCGTGCGTCCAGATGACGTTGTATCCGCCCGCGACGTACTCCTGCAGGACCTGCTCGATGTCGGGAACCGGCACTGCCTCGGAGAACGCGACCTCGGCGCCGTCGTCCTTCAGTGAGTTGAGAGCCTCGAGGCCGAGCGCGTTGTAGTCGGCGTCAGTGGTGGGACCGGAGAAGATCGCCGCAACCTTGAGGCTGCCGTCGCCGGCCGCGCCGGAGTCGTCCCCACCACAGGCCGTGAGCGAAACAGCGGCGAGCGCCACTGCCGCGAGCAGACTGACGAGTCGTGTGACTCTTCGGGTCACTCGGGGGGTCTTCGTGGGGGTCATGGGCGGGCTCCTCGTTGACGCTGATGTCGGTCCGAGCGTGCGGGTCATCACACTGGTGTAGACGGTATTGACCCGCCGGCGCCCCGAGACCGGCCACACTTGCCGAAGAATTCGCAGACCCGTTGTAAACGTCTACCAGATCCCCGTGCTCATGCGGACCGACCCGAACGACTGCCCTGCGTGCATCGGCGGGCCGATCGTGACCGCTGCCCTCAGACGAACGAGTGGCGACCGAGGAGCAGCCGACCCGTCGCTTGTTGACGCCGTACGCCGCCGACCCGTCGTCAAGTAACGACGGGTCGGCGCGAATTGTCTGAAGCGCGGACCGGGTGTCTCCGCAGTTCGCGGGGAGACCCCAGCCCTGGTCCGCTGACACAGGCGTCGCTACGCCAGATCGGCTGGCCTGTGGCACCTGTGATGCACAAGAGGCCGCCTTCCTGACGGAAGACGGCCTCAAGCTGCACAAACTCTGGTGGGCGATACTGGGTTCGAACCAGTGACCTCTTCGGTGTGAACGAAGCGCGCTACCACTGCGCCAATCGCCCTTGCGGGTGCTCCTGGGGCTGGCCCCGGGTGCGGTCGCAGACTTTATCGCATGCCCCGCCAGGGATCACACTCCGGTCGTTCAGAGCCCCAGGAGCTCGGGCTCCCGGCGACGCCAGACCTCCCGGATCTCGCGGGTCATCGGCCCGGGTGCCGGCAGCTCGCGGTCGTTCCAGCGCGTGACTCCCTGCACGTCTCGCGTGGTCGAGACGAGGAACACCTCACTCGCCGAGTCGACCACGCCGATCGGCTCGTCGATCTCGGTGCCGCCGCACCAGTCGAGGATCAACGCCCGGGTCACCCCGGCGAGGCAGCCACTGGCCAGGGTCGGCGTACGCAGCTCACCATCGACGACGTAGAAGACGTTCGAGCCGGTGCCCTCGCACAGGTGACCGGCCAGGTTCGCGAAGATCGCCTCACTCGCCCCCCTCCGACCGGCGTCGGCCAGCGCGACCACGTTCTCGGCGTACGACGTGGTCTTGAGGCCGGCCAGCGCACCGCGCTCGTTGCGGGGGTACGGCACCGTCGCCACCGCCGTCGTCTCGGGCCAGGCCTTCATCGTGTCGGCCACCACGATCAGGGTGGGAGGCGCGTCTCCCCGGCCGGAGCCGAGGGGTGCCGGGCCGCCGGTGTAGGTGATCCGGATCCGGCCCAGGGCCAGCGGTTCCCCCTCCAGTACGGCTTCGACCCCGCGCCGGACCAAGGCGTCGTCGACCTCCGGCAGCCCGAGGCCGCGAGCGGACCTGGCCAACCGCTCGAGGTGGCGGGTCAGCGCGAACGGAAGTCCGTCCACGACCTTGATCGCCTCGAATACCCCGTCCCCTACGGTCAGCCCGTGGTCGGTCACCGCGATGGCCGGAGCCGTAGGGTCGGACAGGACTTCACCGTTGATCCACGCGCGCATGAACACACTCTAGAAGCCGCCGAATCGGTGCTGGCGGGCCGCGACACCCCGCCGGAACCCGGATTTTGCACCCCCGAGGGCATCGGCTAATGTTCTCGACGCACAGCCGGTGAACAACCGGATGCGCGGACATAGCTCAGTTGGTAGAGCGCAACCTTGCCAAGGTTGAGGTCGCGAGTTCGAGTCTCGTTGTCCGCTCGGAGATGGTCTGACCTCCACGGTGGAGTGGCCGAGAGGCGAGGCAACGGACTGCAAATCCGTCTACACGGGTTCAAATCCCGTCTCCACCTCGATCGCCCACATGTACGTCGTGGGGCGAGCAAGGGCGATTGGCGCAGTGGTAGCGCGCTTCCCTGACACGGAAGAGGTCACTGGTTCAAACCCAGTATCGCCCACCAGCAGCACCCTGAAGCCCCTCAGCCGAACCGGCCGAGGGGCTTTCTGCTTCTCCGAGGCGTCGCGCACTGCGGCCCGCCCACCACCCGGAGCGACCCCTATGCTCCGAAGGTGTATCAGGGCGAAGGGATCAAGGCCATGGTGAGCGCGCTGAGGGCGGCAGAGGCCGCGTCGCCCGTCGAGGCCGTCGAGGCGGTCACCCGCGAGCTCGGCCAGGCGCTCGGGGCGACCCGGGTCTCGTTCCTCATCGCTGATCTGTCGGGGCGAGCGCTCGTCCGGCTCGCGCACGTGCACCTGGACGCCGAGGGCGCCACCGCCACCCCGCCCGGGCCCGACGAGCGCCGTGCAATGGAGGAGTCCGCAACGGTGCTCCCCTTCGACGGAGGACCGGCGGAGCAGGTGGTGCGCTCCCAGGAGATCCGGGTGCTCGCGCCCGACCCCGAGAGCTCGGACGACGCCGGCACCCGGCAGTGGCTGGTCCTGGCACCGGTGACCGAACGAGGCGAGGTGATCGGACTCCTGGAGTTCATCCTTCCCGAGGAACCCAGCGGCGACTCGGTGAGCGAGATCGCGCGCCTGGCGCACCTGCTGGCGTTCGTGGTGATCGCCAACCGGCGTCACACCGACCTCTACGAGTGGGGCCAGCGAACCCGACCACTGAGCCTCTCCGCCGAGATCCAGCACCGGCTGCTGCCCGGGCCGCAGACCTGCGAGGCCGGAGCCTTCACGCTGGCCGGCTGGCTGGAGCCGGCTGCGGGGATCGCCGGAGACACGTTCGACTTCAGCCTGGCCCGCGGATCCCTCCATCTGTCCCTGACCGACGCGATGGGGCACGGGGTGGCCGCCGCCCTGACCGCCACCCTGTGCGTGGGGAGCCTCCGGAACGCGCGCAACGAGGGCGCCTCACTGCTGGACCAGGTCGTCGTGACGAACGCGGCGCTGGTCGAGCACGCGCGCGACCTCGGGCTCGAGGACTTCGTCACCGGGCTGATCGGGCGCGTGGACCTCGACACCGGGTCTCTGGACCTCATCAATGCGGCGCACGTCGCGCCGTACCTCGTCCGCGGGGAGCAGGTCAGCACGATCGACCTGCCCGTGGATCTCCCGCTCGGCATGTTCGCCGACACCGTCTATCGCGCCAGCCACGTCGCCCTCGAGCCCGGGGACCGGATCGTGCTCGTCACCGACGGCGTGGTCGAACGCAACGCGATCGGCTCCGGCCTGCCCGATGCGCTCCGAGCCACCCGGGAGTTGCACCCGCGGGAGGCCGTACGGAGCCTGGCCGACCGCTTGCTCGAGGTGACCGGGCACGAGCTCAGGGACGATGCCACCATCCTGTGCCTGGACTGGCACGGCGGGCACGGGCGCGAACGCACCACGGTCAACGGAGCCGAGCCGCTCCGGGTGAGTCCGCCGTCCGGGTAGCCGCGACGGCCGGAACCCCGGGAAATAAGTGAACCGCCGGGGTCTCGGGTCCCCGGCGGTTCGAGATAAACATAGCCTGCCGATCGGCCGGAGCCAAACAGATCTGGCTCAAGATTCACTCAATTTTGAGAATCGCCCCGATTTCCGCCTCGGCGCGGTGTGGATCTCTGTCCGAGGAACGAGACGTACAGTGTCGCCATGGCTGCCTGCTCGGGTCGCGCAGTTCGCGTTGCGATCCTCAACGACTTCGAGATCGTCAACGCCGGAGTCGACGCCCTGCTCGCGGAGCACCGCGACCGGGTGCACGTGGTCGACCTCGACACGCGTGACCCGGATCTCTCGCAGGTCGACATCGTCCTGTTCGACCCGTTCGCACCGGCAACCGAGCAGCACGTCGACGTCTACGCCCTCGCCCGGAAGACCGACGCCAAGCTGGTGGCCTTCACCTGGACCGCACCCGAGGAGCGGCTCGACACCCGGCTTCCCCCGGAGACCGTCTGCCACCTCTCGAAGACGCTCTCCGCCGGCGAGATCGTCACCGCTCTCGAGTCGGTGCGCGACGGGCGACGGGTGCACGTGCCCGCCAGCCCCGGCTGCCACGATGCCCAGGGACTCCCCTGCGCCCACCCCGAGGTGACGCTGACGGATCGCGAGGCCCAGATGATCGGCTTCATCACCGCCGGGCTGAGCAACCAGGAGATGGCCGACCGCGCCTACCTCAGCATCAACTCGGTCAAGACCTACATCCGCACGGCGTACCGCAAGATCGGCGTGAACCGGCGGTCGCAGGCGGTCAGCTGGGGGGTCCGTCACGGCTACGGCACCGAGCCCACCCCGCTCCGCAGCCGCTAGTCCGGGGTCAGCAGCTCCGCAGGCAGCCACTCCTCCACCAGCGCCCACTCCCCCGGGCGCAGCCGCGCCGCGTAGACCACGCGGCCCTCCCAGGCCGTCGGCGTACGACGCCACTCGACCAGGAGCCCGGGGCGCTTCTCCCCCTGGTGGTCGACCGCGCCGGCGACCCAGCAGTGCCGGGCCGGACAGCCGTCAGGCGCAGGTCCTGGTGTCGGCGCAGCGGCGTCGCCGGCGGCCCGGACCCGCTGGCCGAGGGGCACCCGGTTCCCGCGCTTGTTCATCCCACCGGCCATGCCCCATGGTGTCACGTTTCGAACACCTGATCGAACACCGGGTGAAGATGAGGAGCGCCGCCCCCGCGTCCCCCGTGGCACGGGGGCGGCGAAACGACCTGACGACGCAGGCCGAGGCCAGCGTCGCCGCCGCCCACCCGTGGTCAAAACACCCGCACGGGTGAAATTCGCCGCGACGTCAGTCGTCGTCGGCGAGGTCCTCGCCGTGGGTGCCGGGCCGCGGCGCCCAGGGCAGCTCCTTGGCCGGCCGGACGACGATCAGCCGGTCGCCGCGGGCGAGCATGGTGACGACCGGGTCGAAGTACCGGTAGACCTTCTCGTCCCGGACCACGGCGATGACCTGGTCGGGCAGCGTCTGCGGCTGCTTGCCCACCTCGGTGACCAGCAGGTCACGCTCGGCCACCTCCAACCCCTCGCCGTAGGTGAGCAGGTCCTCCATCACCGAGCCGAGGGTCGGCGAGAGCGAGGAGAGCCCGAGCAGTCGCCCGACGGCGTCCGACGAGGTGATCACCGAGTTGGCGCCGGACTGCTTCATCAGCGGCGCGTTCTCGTGCTCCCGGACGGCCGCGACGATCCAGGCGTCGGGGTTGAGCTGGCGGACGGTCAACGTGGCGAGCACGTTGGAGTCGTCGCGGTTGGTCGTGATGATGACCTGGCTGGCGTTCGAGACTCCCGCACGGCGCAGCACCTCACGCCGGGTCGCGTCGCCGGTGACGACGGCCAGGCCGTCGGCGTGGGCGTCCTCGAGCGCGATCGCACTCGGGTCGACGACGACGATCGCCTCGGGGTTCTGCCCGTTGTTGATCAGGGTCTCGACTGCGCTGCGGCCCTTGGTGCCGTAGCCGACGATGACGACGTGCTCTCCCATGTTCTTCCTCCAGCGGGCGACCCGGAACATCTCGCGGCCCTGGGAGGCGAGCACCTCCAGGGTGGTACCGATCAACAGCACGAGGAACGCGATGCGGGCCGGGGTGACGACGAACGCGTTGATCAGCCGGGCGTGCGGCGCCACTGGCGCGATGTCGCCGTACCCGGTCGTGCTCAGCGTGACGGTCGTGTAGTAGATCGAGTCGGTCAGGTCGACCTCGCCCGTCGGGTCGTTGAGGTCGACGTAGCCGTCGGCGTCCAGGTAGACCAGCAGCACCGTGCCGACCAGGATCGCCAGCGCCGCCAGCAGTCGTCGGCCCAGCTCCCACCAGGGCGACCGCTCGATCTCGGGGAGCGCAATGCCGGCCAAGCGTCCGCTCGCGGTCTCGCTCGGGTGGACTGGCACGTGGTGAATGTAGTCGACCGGGGGCCCCGGACGATGGACCGCGGCCTACTCGCGGTCGCGTGACCTCCGCTGCCGCAACCTGGCCACCTGCTCCAGGCGGGCACGCATGGTGGCTTTCTGCGGGAAGACCGTGTCGAACGCCGCGTTGACCGCCGCCCCGATCAGGACCGCGATCGCCACCAGGTAGAGCCAGATCAGGATCGCGATCGGCGCGGCCAGCGGGCCGTAGATCGACTTGGAGTCCGCCGCGGTGACGGTGAGCACCCAGCGCAGGAGGTAGGAGCCGAGCACCCACGCCACCAGGGAGAACGTCGCCCCCGGCAGGTTGAAGCTCCAGTTCGTCCGAACCGGGACCGACACGTGGTAGAGCGTGGCCAGGAAGCAGATGCAGACCACCACCACCGTGGGCCAGTAGAAGCTCATCACGAAGTCGAACCGCTCCGGCAGCCAGTTGCCCACCAGCTTCGGCCCTGCGACCACGAGCGGCACCGAGATGATGCCGGTGATCATCGCCAGCACGTAGAGCAGGAACGACAGCGCACGGGTGCGGATGATGCCGCGGTGCCCGCCGAGCCCGTGCATGATCGTGATCGTGTCGACGAAGACGTTCAGCGCCCGTGACCCCGACCAGAGGGCGAGCACGAACCCGAGCGAGATGACGTCGAAGCGGCCGCCCTCGAGCACGCTGTCGATGGTCTTGACGATGATGCCGTTGACGGCACTCTCGGTCAGCGCCTGCCGGGAGAGCTCGATCACCGCGTCCCGCACGTCGGCCACCTGCGCCGCGGTGAACCGGTCCGAGATGAAGCCGATGGCTCCGGCCATGGCGAAGATCAGCGGCGGCACGGAGAGGACGGCGAAGAACGCCGCCTCGGCCGCCAGACCGGTGACCCGGTAGCGGATGCACGAGCTGACGGTGGTCACCACCAGCCGCCAGATGACGTCGCGCAGGCGGCGCAGCCGGTCCGGAAGATCACCGGAGACCGCGTGCGACTCGGTCTCCGACGGTGGCATGGCTCTACGGTAGTCACATGCCACGTCACTTCTCTGGAGGCGTCGCCACCAACCAGGCTCCCCCTTTGGTCGGCCACAACGTCGTCACCGCCGACCGTGCCCTCGTCGAGGCCGTCACCCGGCATGCCTCGGCCGAGACCGTCGAGGAGCTCGCTCCGCTGGGGCTCGAGGCCGGCACCCCGGAGGCGCGTGAGCACGGCGTCCTGGCCAACCAGAACCATCCCTCGCTCCTGCCGTACGACCGGTACGGCAACCGGATCGACGAGGTCGCCTTCCACCCGTCCTGGCACTGGCTGATGGAGCGCGCGGTCGGCCACGGCCTGGCTGCCACCCCCTGGGAGTCCGACTCCCCCTCCGCACACGTACGCCGCGCGGCCGGGTTCATGGCCTGGTCGCACACCGAGCCCGGGCACGGGTGCCCGATCTCGATGACCTACGCCTCCGTCCCCGCACTGCGGGCCGACGACGCGATCGCCAAGGAGTGGACGCCGTTGCTGGCCTCCACGACGTACGACCCCGGGCTGCGCCCGGCGTCGCAGAAGCGCGGCGCCCTGGCCGGGATGGGCATGACCGAGAAGCAGGGCGGCTCCGACGTCCGGGCGAACGTGACCGAGGCCCGCCCCACCTCGACCGACGGCGACTACACCCTGCACGGGCACAAGTGGTTCACCTCGGCTCCGATGAACGACGTGTTCCTGGTCCTGGCGCAGGCCGCCGACGGCGTGACCTGCTTCGTGGTGCCGCGCGTCCTGCCGGACGGCGCCCGCAACCCGATCGACGTGGTCCGCCTCAAGGACAAGCTGGGCAACCGCTCGAACGCCTCCTCGGAGCTGGAGTTCGACGGCACCCTGGCCCGTCGGCTGGGCGACGAGGGCCGGGGTGTGCGCACCATCATCGAGATGGTGGCCGCGACCCGGCTCGACTGTGTCCTCGGCTCCACGTCACTGATGCGCCGAGCCGTGTCGGAGGCGTCGTGGCACGTCGCGCACCGCTCGGCGTTCGGGTCCCTGCTCGCGGACAAGCCGCTGATGCAGAACGTGATCGCCGACCTGGCCGTCGAGTCCGAGGCGGCCACCGCGCTGGCGATCCGGCTGGCCACGGCGGTCGACCACCTCGACGATCCGCACGAGGCAGCCCTGCGCCGCATCGCGCTGCCGCTCGCCAAGTTCTGGGTGTGCAAGCGGACGCCGTACCTGATCGCCGAGGCGCTGGAATGCCTCGGCGGCAACGGTTACGTCGAGGAGTCGGTACTCCCGCTGCTCTACCGCGAGGCGCCGCTGAACTCCGTCTGGGAGGGCTCCGGGAACGTCAACGCGCTCGACGTCCTGCGTGCGCTCTCCCGTGAGCCCGAGGCGCTGGCCGCCTGGATCACCGAGGTCGGCCTCGCCCGCGGTGCCGACGCCCGCCTGGACCGCGCGGTCGACGAGGTGCTGGCGATGCTGGGCGACGAGGCCACCCTCGAGGTCTCGGCCCGGCGGCTGGCCGGCCGGATGGCAGCCTGTCTGCAGGGCTCGCTGCTGGTCCGGTTCGCTCCGGCGGAGATCGCCGACGCATTCTGTGGCTCGCGGCTCGGCACGTCGTACGACGGGACGTTCGGCACCCTGGTCAGCGCCGACCTGGCAGCGATCGCTCAGCGGACCACTCCGGTCGTCGAGTAGCGCCGTCGGAGGGCTCGGGCTGGCCCTCCTCGTCGAGCATGGTGGTCTCGTCGAACCGGTCCTCCCCGGCCAGCACGCGGTCCAGCTGGGCGCGGTCCAGGCCTCCGGTCCAGTGCGCGACCAGCACCGTGGCGACGGCGTTGCCGGCGAAGTTGGTCAGCGCCCGGGCCTCGGACATGAACCGGTCGATGCCGACGATGAGGCCGACCCCGTCGACGAGGTCCGGCCGGTGTGAGGAGAGCCCGCCGGCCAGGGTGGCAAGCCCGGCGCCGGTCACACCGGCGGCGCCCTTGGAGGCGATGATCATGAAGACCAGCAGCGAGATCTGCTCACCGACCGAGAGCGGGTCACCCATGGCCGAGGCGATGAAGAGCGTCGCCATCGTGAGGTAGATCGCGGTGCCGTCGAGGTTGAACGAGTAGCCGGTCGGGACGACCACGCCGACGGTGGTCCGCTCGACGCCGGCGTGCTCCATCTTGGCGATCAGCCGGGGCAGCGCGGTCTCGGAGGAGGAGGTCGAGACGATCAGCAGGAACTCGCGGGCCAGGTAGCGCAGCAGCGTGAGGATGTTCAGCCCGGTGGTCAGCTTCAGCAGAGCGCCGAGCACGCCGAAGATGAACAGCAGGCAGGTGGCGTAGAAGCCCAGCATGATCACCGCGAGGCTCTTCAGCGCGTCGACCCCGGTGGCGCCGACCACCGCGGCGATCGCACCGAACGCGCCGACCGGCGCTGCCCACATCACCATCGCCAGCACGCGGAACACGACCCGCTGCAGGTGCCCCACCCCGCGCAGGACGGGCTCGCCGGCACTGCCCATCGCCTGGATCGCGAAACCGACGAGCAGGGCCACGAGCAGGGTCTCGAGCACCTCGCCGGAGGTCAGCGCGGAGAACAGCGAGTCCGGGATGATCCCGAGCAGGAAGTCGGTGGTCGACCCCGCCTCGTCGGAGACCTGGCCGGCGCCGGCGGCTGCCACCTCGTCGTCGAGCCGGAGACCCCGGCCGGGATGGAGGATGTTCCCCACCACCAGCCCGATCCCGAGCGCCACGGTCGACATGGTCAGGAAGTAGGCCAGCGCGAGACCGCCGACCTTGCCGACCCGGGCGGCGCTCGCCACGGAGCCGACCCCGATCACGATCGTGCAGAAGATGACCGGCTGGATCATCATCCGGATCAGCGCCACGAAGCCGTCGCCGATCGGTTTGAGCCGGACCGCGAGGTCGGGGGCGACGAAGCCGACCAGGATGCCGAGTCCGACCGCCACCACGACGGCCAGGTAGAGGAAGTGGGTGCGGTCCCGTCGTGGGGAGGCCGCTGAGTCAGGTCCCGAGATCGTCGTACTCACGCTGGGCCAGTACCCGAACCGGGCCCGGTCATTCACCACGCAGTGACCGCGTCACCGGTCCTGGAGGTACGCGAGCACCGCGGCGACCCGGCGGTGGGTGTTGGGCTCCTCCGACAGCCGGAACTTGTCGAAGATGCTGCTGATGTGCTTCTCCACCGCGGAGACGCTCAGGTGCAGGGCCCCGGCGATCGCCACGTTGGTACGTCCGGCTGCCATGTGGGTCAGCACCTCGCGCTCCCGAGGGCGTCAACCGGTCCAGCGCGGAGCGGCGGTGCATCCGCTGGACCATCGCGTCGACGACGGGCGGGTCGATCACGCTGCCGCCGGCGGCTGTCGCCCGGACGGCAGCAGTGAGCTCGGCCCGGTCGGCGAGGTTCTCCTTGAGCAGGTAGGCGAGACCGGCTGTCCCGTGCCGGAACAGGTCGACGGCGTAGGCCGCGTCGGCCTGGCCGGAGAGGACCACCACCCCGATGGCCGGGTGGGTGCTGCGGATCCGGTGCGCAGTCTCGATGCCCTCGGTCCGGTGCGTCGGCGGCAGCTTCACGTCGGTGATGACCACGTCGACGGGAACGTCGTTGACCACGGCGACCAGGTCGGCAGGGGTGCCCACGCCGGCGACGACGCGCATGTCACTCTCGAGCTCCACCACCTGCCGGACGCCTTCGCGCACCAAGTACTGGTGGTCAGCGACCACGACCCGGATCAAACCCTCGGACAACCTCGTCACTCCTCGACAGCGGCACCCGGCTGACAGTCCGGAAAATCGGGCGGACACAGATCAAACGCGGACACTCGCCAAGTCCCAGTGGGGGGAACTCGGGGGCGTCCGCGCTCGTGCCGACTAGCCTGCCGGGTTTGCCCGACCAATGCATTGGGGGTGGCAACAAGAGACGTCGGGTGCTGCCCCCACCCTGAGGTCCGGAGCCTGGCAGCAGGGGGCACGCCGATGCGGACCCCGGGCGGACGCCCACGTCCGGGCCTCCGCACTGCCGGGGACCTGCGGAGGCCAGTAGGGCTTACCACCAGACACTTCATCCACGATCACGACAACAGACACGTGCTCGGGTCGACTGGGGTGTTCAGGTCAACCTCAGCCGACCCAGCACCTCGACTGTACCTCGCTAGCTGAGCTCGAGCCCGGGGTAGAGCGGGTGCTTGTCGAGCATCTCGGCCGAGGCGTCCTTCACCTTGGCCGCCACTCCCTCGGCCAGGGTGTACGACGCCTTCGAGGGGCCGCCGGCCTTGGTGGTGCCGGCCTCGGTGTTGGAGAGCACCTGGACGATCAGCTCGGCAACCGTGTCGAACTCGTCGTGGCCGAAGCCGCGGGTGGTGAGCGCCGGCGTTCCCAGCCGGACGCCGGAGGTGTACCAGGCGCCGTTCGGGTCGGCCGGGACGGAGTTGCGGTTGGTGACCACGCCGGCATCCAGCAGCGCCGACTCGGCCTGCCGTCCGGTGAGCCCGAACGACGTGACGTCGAGCAGCACGATGTGGTTGTCGGTGCCACCGGTGACGAGGTTCGCCCCGCGGGTCAGGAACCCCTCGGCGAGGGACTTGGCGTTGTCCGCGATCTTCTGGGCGTAGGTCTGGAAGGAGGGCTGGCGCGCCTCGGCCAGCGCCACGGCCTTGGCCGCCATCACGTGCGAGAGCGGGCCGCCGAGGACCATCGGGCAGCCGCGGTCGACCGCCGACGCGTACTCCTCCTGGGCGAGCACCAGCCCACCACGAGGTCCGCGCAGGGACTTGTGGGTGGTGGTCGTGGTGATGTGGGCGAACGGGATCGGGTCCTCGTCGCCGGTGAACACCTTGCCGGCCACGAGTCCGGCGAAGTGGGCCATGTCCACCATCAGCGTGGCGCCGACCTCGTCGGCGATCTCCCGCATCTTCGCGAAGTTCACCCGGCGCGGGTACGCGGAGTACCCGGCGACCAGCACCAACGGCTTGAACTCGCGCGCCTTGGCGGCGACCTTGTCGTAGTCCAGCAGGCCGGTCTCCGGGTCGGTGCCGTACTGCTGCTGGTGGAACATCTTGCCGCTGATGTTGGGCCGGAAGCCGTGCGTCAGGTGCCCGCCGGAGTCGAGCGACATCCCGAGCAGCCGCTGGTTGCCCAGCTCGTGGCGCAGGGTCTCCCAGTCGGCGTCGGTCAGCTCGTTGACGTTCTTGGCGCCGAGCTTCTCGAGGGCCGGGCCCTCGACACGGTGCGCGAGGATCGACCAGAAGGCGACCAGGTTCGCGTCGATCCCGGAGTGCGGCTGTGCGTAGGCGTACGGCGCCCCGAACAGCTCGCGGGCGTGTTCGGCGGCGAGTGCCTCGACGGTGTCGACGTTCTGGCAGCCGGCGTAGAACCGGTGGCCCACGGTGCCCTCGGCGTACTTGTCGCTGAACCAGGTGCCCATCGTGAGCAGCACAGCGGGCGACGCGTAGTTCTCGCTGGCGATCAGCTTGAGCGAGGCCCGCTGGTCCACCAGCTCCTGGCGGGTCGCCGCGGCGATCCTGGGCTCGACCGAGGCAATGACCTCGAGGGCCTGGCTGTACGCACTGCTGATCAAGGCATCCGTCATGGGCGCAGCCTAGTGAGCCCTGCCGGAGCGCCCAACCCCGGACCGGATCCGGTCGGTCGTCCATCCCATTATCTGGACAGACATCTCATCCCATGAGATTTCAACTTGTGGAATGGGTGTCCGCTCCCTGAGACTCGTCCGCATGATCAGTGCTGCCACCCACGCCTACCTCGTGACTCGCCGTCACGTGGACCTCGGGCGTACCCGCAGCATGATGTGTTGGCCTTCCTGACCTCCGTCCTCTCACACGAGTAGATGGAGCGCCCGACCAGACCGAAAAGTCGCGGGCGCCCGGTCCTGAAGGGCAACCCGACGACGAGGTCGGGCCCGGACGAGTCGCGCGTCTCCCCACGCCAAGGATCCCCCGATGACCTCGCAGACCACAGCCCGGCCTACCCGCCCCCAGCGCGGTGAGGGCCAGTGGGCGCTCGGCTACCGAGAGCCCCTGAACGCCAACGAGCAGTTCAAGAAGGACGACGACGCCCTCAACGTCCGCGCCCGGATCGAGAACATCTACGCCAAGCGCGGGTTCGCCTCGATCGACCCGAACGACCTGCGCGGCCGGATGCGCTGGTGGGGTCTCTACACGCAGCGGGCCGAGGGCTTCGACGGCGGCAAGACCGCCACCGTCGACCCGGCCGAGCTCGATGCCGAGTTCTTCATGCTCCGGGTCCGCAGCGACGGCAAGATCCTCGGCCCCGAGCAGCTGCGCGCCCTGGGCGAGGTCTCCACGACGTACGCCCGCGACACCGCCGACATCACCGACCGCAACAACATCCAGTACCACTGGATCCGGATCGAGGACGTCCCCGCGATCTGGGCGCGGCTCGAGGGAGTCGGGCTCGACAGCCAGGAGGCCTGCGGCGACTCCCCGCGCCCCTTCCTCGGCTCGCCGGTCGCCGGCATCGCCAAGGACGAGATCATCGACGGCTCGTCGGCGCTGGCCGAGATCAAGCGCCGGTTCATCGGCAACCCGGAGTTCTCCAACCTGCCCCGCAAGTTCAAGACCGCCCTCACCGGGCACCCGAGCCACGACGTGGCGCCCGAGGTCAACGACGTGTCGTTCGTCGGGACCGTCCACCCCGAGCACGGGCCCGGCTTCGACCTGTGGGTGGGCGGCGGCCTCTCCACCAACCCGATGCTCGCCCAGAAGCTCGGCGTCTGGATCCCCCTCGAGGAGGTGGCCGACGCCTGGGAGGGTGTGGCCTCGATCTTCCGGGACTACGGCTACCGCCGGCTGCGCTCGCGGGCGCGGCTGAAGTTCCTGGTGGCGGACTGGGGCGTGGAGAAGTTCCGCGAGATCCTCGAGTCCGAGTACCTCCACCGCAGCCTCGTCGACAACCCCTCCCCTGCCTCGCCGGAGCGACAGGGCGACCACATCGGGATCCACGAGCAGAAGGACGGCGACTTCTACGTCGGTGCCGCGCCGGTCGTCGGCCGGATCGACGGCCGCACCCTGAGCCGCCTCGGCGACCTGGTCGAGCAGTACGGCGCCAGCGGCGCCCGGCTGACGGCGTACCAGAAGCTCGTGGTGATCGGTGTGCCCGCCGCCGAGGTGGAGGCGTTCGCCGACGACCTCGAGCTGATCGGGCTCACCGCCCGTCCGTCGAACTGGCGTCGCAACACGATGGCCTGCACCGGCATCGAGTTCTGCAAGCTCGCGATCGTCGACACCAAGAACCGTGCGGCCGCGCTGGTGACCGAGCTCGAGAAGCGCTTCCCCGAGCTCGACACCCCCATCACCATCAACGTCAACGGCTGCCCGAACGCCTGCGCCCGCACCCAGGTCGCCGACATCGGACTGAAGGGCCAGCTGGTCCTGGACGCCGACGGCAACCAGGTCGAGGGCTTCCAGCTGCACCTCGGTGGCTCGTTGGGGCTGGCCTCCAGCTTCGGGCGCAAGCTGCGGGCGCACAAGGTGACCAGCGCCGGTCTGGACGACTACGTGACCTCGGTGGTCGAGGCCTTCCTGGCGGACCGGGTCGAGGGCGAGTCCTTCGCGACCTGGACGGTCCGGGCCGACGAGGCCCACCTGCGCGGGGTGGCCTGACATGAGCGCCCGCGCCGTGCCGTTCCACTGCCCCTACTGCGGCAACGAGGACCTGCGCCCCCACGAGGCCGTCGACGCCTCCGGAGAGGTGACCTCCCCGCACGGGACCTGGGACTGCCGCGGCTGCCTGCGCGCGTTCTCGCTCACGATGATCGGGCAGCTCCGACCCTCCGGAGGCACGTCGTGAGCACGTCGACGACGCGCTCGGCGCGCAGCTTCCGGGGCACCCACACGGAGGGCCGCTCTCCCGAGGAGCTGCGCGAGCTGGTCTCCCACGTCGGCGCCGAGCTCGAGCTCGCGCCGGCCGAGCACATCATCGAGTGGGCTGCGGCGACGTTCGGTGACCGGTTCTGCATCACCTCCTCGATGGCGGACGCCGTGCTCGCCCACCTGGCCTCGAGCGTGGTCCCGGACATCGACGTGGTCTTCCTGGACACCGGCTACCACTTCGCCGAGACGATCGGGACCCGCGATGCCGTCGCCGCCACGCTGCCGGTCAACCTGGTCACCGTCCGGCCGGAACAGACCGTCGCCGAGCAGGACGCGGCCCACGGCCCCGAGCTCTTCCGCTCCGACCCCGACCTGTGCTGCCAGCTGCGCAAGGTCGCCCCGCTGGCCGCGGCACTCGAGCAGTACGACGCCTGGGCGACCGGCCTGCGCCGCGCCGAGACGCACAACCGGGTGATCGCACCGGTCGTCGGCTGGGACGCCCGCAAGAGCAAGGTCAAGGTCTCCCCCCTGGCCCGCTGGTCCGACGCCCAGGTCGAGCGCTACGTCGCGGACAACGGCGTCCTGGTCAACCCCCTGGTCCACGACGGCTACCCGTCCATCGGCTGCCTGCCCTGCACCCGCCGCGTCGCCCCCGGCGAGGACGCGCGCAGCGGCCGCTGGGCCGGCACCGCCAAGACCGAATGTGGCATCCACTGATGGCAAACAACGAGAGGAGGCCGTCCTGATGACAGCCCCCGCACTGGTGGCCCTGGCCCACGGAAGCCGAGACCCGCGCTCCGCAGCCACGATCACCGCCCTGGTCCACGAGGTCCGCGCCCTGCGCCCGGACCTGCGTATCGAGCCCGCGTTCCTCGAGCTCTCGAGACCGTCGTTCAGCACGGTCATCGACCGGCTGGTCAAGGCCGGGTACGACGAGATCGTGGTCGTGCCGCTGCTGCTCACCGAGGCCTACCACGCCAAGGTCGACGTCCCGGCTGCGATCGCCGCCGCATCGGAACGCCACCCGGGCGTGCAGATCCGGGCCACCGGGATCCTCGGCCTCGAGCCGGTCTTCCTCGAAGTGCTCGACCTCCGGATGCGCGAGGCGCTGAGCGTGCTCCGCGTCCGTGAGCTGGACGCACTGGTCCTCGCGGCTGCCGGATCGAGTGATCCCCTGGCCAACCAGGCAGTCGCCCGGCTGGCGCGGGTCTGGGGCCAGCACCACAAGCTCCCGGTCACCGCGGCATTCGCCTCGGCGTCTCCCCCGGCGACGGGTGAGGCGGTGCGGGCGTTCCGTGCCGAGGGCCGGCGCCACGTCGCGGTGGCGTCGCTGTTCCTGGCACCGGGGTTCCTGCCCGACCGGGCCGCGGAGCTCGCCCTGGAGGCCGGCGCGATCGCGGTGTCGGCGCCCTTGGGGGCTCATGCCGAGCTGGCCCGGATCATCCTGGCCCGGTACGCCGTCGGTGCGGTCCAGCTGGTGCCGGTCTGACCGGGAGTCAGCGCACCAGGAGGCAGAACGGGTGCCCGGAGGGGTCCGCCAGCACGTAGAGCGGCTCCTCCGGGGTGTCGGTGCGGTCGAGCACCAGCTCGGCCCCCAGCGTCTCGGCGCGCTCGCGCTGTCGCTGCAGCTCCTCGACGCTGGAGACCGAGAGATCGAGATGCATCTGCATGGGGACGTCGTGGCGGGGCCAGGTGGTCCGCTCCAGCCGCTCCACGAGCTGGAAGGCCAGCTTGCGGGCGCCGTGCTGGTCCACCAGCACCAGCCAGTCCGCGTCGTCCGGAGCGCCGTCGTCCGGGGGCTCGTCGCCGGGACGGTACTCCAGGCCCAGGAGCTCGCGGTAGAACTCGGCCAGCGACCGGACGTCGGTCGTGTCGATCGCGGTGTGCATCAGGTGTGGGTACTCGGCCATCGGGCGCTCCGATCTCGGTCAGCCGACGAGCTTCGCCAGCAGGCGGTGCAACTCTGCCTCCGGGTCGTCGGTCACGCCACCGTGCACCGGGCCGGGCTGCAGCACCGTGCTCCTGGGCGCCTTGAGGAACCCGAAGCGCTGGCTGATCGGCTTGGCCGCCGCGGCCCCGCCCCGCCCGTCGCCCCGACAGACACCGTCCACGAACTCGAGTGACTCGCAGACCTGGTCGAGGTCGACACCGTGCGCAAAGGCCGCCAGCCGCTCGCGGTCGACCTGCCAGGCAACCGCGAGGTAGTCGGCCGCCTGGCAGTGGACGACGACGCCGACGTTGAGGAACTCCTCGCGGTCGACCCGCGGGACGCAGCGCAGGACGACGTACTCGTAGGCCAGCCGGGACGGCGACGAGCTCATACCAGGGCTCCCTGGGGCAGCCACTGGCTGGTGCCGAGCCGGGCGGCGAGGAAGTCGACGTACGCCGCGCGCACCTCGGCGACCGTCTCCGCACCGGGCACGGGCTCCAGCCAGACGTCCGGCACCTCGTCGAGGATCTCGGTGAACACCTGACGGTCGAGCAGCCCCCGGATCTCCTCGTCCGCCGCAGGCAGGCCTGCGGCGTGGCCGAGCAGGACGTGGTCGTCCTCGTCCCACTTCTGCGACGCGAACCGCTCCGGATCGGTCAGGCCGCCCGGCCACGCATGGTGGAAGTAGAGGGCGGCGCCGTGGTCGATCGCCCACAGGTCGCCGTGCCAGAAGAGCAGGTTGGGGTTGCGCCAGCTGCGGTCGACGTTGGCGCAGAAGGCGTCCAGCCACAGCACCTTGGCCGCGACGCCGGCGCCGGTCGGCAGGTCGCCGTCGAAGCCGAAGGCACCCGGCAGGAAGTCCACGCCGAGGTTGAGCCCGAGGCTGGCGTTGAGCAGGTCCTGCACCTCCTCGTCCGCCTCGTAGCGCGCGATCTCGGCATCAAGATCCAGCGCGACCAGTCGCGGCGTCGCCAGGCCGATCCGGCGGGCCAGCTCACCCACGACCACCTCGGCGACGAGGACCCGGACTCCCTGCCCCGCCCCGCGGAACTTGCAGACGTAGGTCCCGAGGTCGTCGGCCTCGACGATGCCGGGCAGGCTGCCGCCCTCCCGCAGCGGCGTGACGTACCGGGTGACCGAGACGGTGGGGATCATGCCAGCGGGGCTTCGTCGGTCAGCCGCTTGCGCTCCACGTCGACGTCGAAGTCGGCCTCGGGCCACTGCGGGTCCAGGCCCTGGAGGGTGTCGTGCAGCAGCCGGCCGACGGCCAGGTTGCGGTACCACTTCTTGTCGCTGGGGATCACGAACCACGGTGCGTGCGGGGTGTTGGTCCGCTCCAGCGCAGTCTCGTAGGCCAGGCGGTACTGCGGCCACAGCGCACGCTCGTCGACGTCGCCGGGGTTGTACTTCCAGTACTTCGTGGGGTCGTCGAGCCGCGCGAGCAACCGCTCCTTCTGCGTCTCCGGCGAGATGTGCAGCATGCACTTGAGGACCGTGGTCCCGGCGTCGACCAGCTCGCGCTCGAACTCGTTGATCGCCGTGTAGCGACGCTCGATCTCCTCCGGCTCCGCCAGCTCCCGCACCCGCGCGATGAGCACGTCCTCGTAGTGCGACCGGTCGAAGACCCCGAGGTAGCCCTGCTCCGGCAGCGCCCGCCGGATCCGCCACAGGAAGTCGTGCGAGCGCTCCTCCTCGGTGGGCGCCTTGAACGAGGTGATCCGCACGCCCTGCGGGTCGACCAGACCGACGGTGTGCCGCAGCACCCCACCCTTGCCGGACGTGTCCATCCCCTGCAGGACCAGCAGCACCCGGCGGGCGGAGCCGGACCTGCCCTCGGCGAAGAGCCGCTCCTGCAGGTCGCTCAGCGCGTCACCGAGAGCGAAGAGCGCCGCCTTGCCCTTCTTCTTGCCGCCGTCGAAGCCGGGGGCGTCGTCGGCCTCGATGGAGGTCAGGTCGACCGGGCCCACGGGCAGCCGGAAGGGGTAGTCGTTCATGCGGCCATCATGGCGCATCTCAGCCGAGCACCCGACGGACGTCGAGGGAGCACCCCACGACCGTCGCGACCGAGCCGTCGTCCTGCGGCTCGTCGAACCAGAGCCCTTCGGTGAAACCGGCCTTGGCCAGGACCCGCAGGGAGGCGACGTTGAGGTGGTCGGGAGCGGCGAAGTAGCTGGTCGCCTGCGGCAGCCGGTGCCGGGTCCGCAGCATCCAGGCCCAGAGCAGGCGGACGCCGAGACCGCGCCCGAGCCAGGCCGGCTCCCCGATCGCGTAGTCCACCCCGATCGCCTCCGGGTCCGGCCCGAGCAGGGCGTACTCCGGGTAGTCGCCGATCCGGTAGTCCTGCACGAACCCGATCGAGCGGCCGTTCACCTCGACGACCCACATCCGGGTGGGGGTCCGACCGTCGATGTTGGGGACGTAGGCAGCCTCGACCAGCTCGCGGGTCGGTTCGCCGTCACTGGCCCACCAGCGCAGCACGTGCTCGTCCTGGCGCCACCGGGTGACGTCGGGCAGGTCACCGCGCGTCATCGCGCGCACCGCCACGACCGTGTCGTGGTCGACCACGAAGCGCAACGGGGCGCCGGACAGGTCGAGCGGCACCGGCTCGGCGTGCAGGCTGGCACAGACCCGACGCGCCGCCGCCACCCACGACTCCCCCGGCCGGACCAGGCCGTCGAGCTCGCGGCCCCGGTCGAGCACCGTCAGGTGCAGCGGCTGATCGCGGGGGTCGTCCATCTCCCGCAGGCTAGTCCTCGCCCACGCTCCGGGCGACCGACGCGAGCTCGTCGCGGACCACGGAGAAGGCCAGTCCCGAGGAGTACCCCTTGCGGGCCAGCATCCCGACCAGACGTCTGGTCGCCGTGGTGTCGTCCACCCGGGCCAGGCTGCGCAGCTTCTTGCGGACCAGGACCCTCGCGGCGGACTCCTCGTCGGCCGGGTCGATCTCGTCGAGCGCCTCCCGGGCGACCTCGTCGTCGATCCCCTTGCGGCGCAGCTCCTGGGCGAGCGCCCGGCGAGCGAGCCCCTTGCCGGGCTGTCGGCTGGCGATCCAGGCGCGGGCGAAGGCGTCGTCGTTGATCAGCCCGACCTCGGTGAACCGGTCCAGCAGCCGGGTGGCGATCTCGTCGGGGACGTTGCGCGACGCCAGCTTGTCGCGCAGCTCCTGACGACTCCGGGCCTGACCGGTCAGCTGGTCGAGCAGGATCTTGCGGGCCACCGACTCGGGGTCGGCGTCCGGACCCTGCTCGACCGGATCGTCGTGCATCGCGGCCTAGAAGTCGTCCACGCCGCGGGGCTGGGCCAACGGCTGGCCGAGCGGGTCGGCCAGCGGGTCGGCCGGCTGGTCCACCTGGGGACCGACCCCGAGCTTCTCGAGGATCTTCTTCTCGAGCTCGTTGGCGAGGTCGGGGTTGTCGGTCAGGAAGGCCCGGGCGTTCTCCTTGCCCTGGCCGAGCTGGTCGCCCTCGTAGGTGTACCAAGCGCCGGCCTTGCGGACGAGACCTGCCTCGACGCCGACGTCGATCAGGCCACCCTCGCGGCTGATCCCCTTGCCGTACATGATGTCGAACTCGGCCTGCTTGAACGGCGGGGCGACCTTGTTCTTGACGACCTTGATCCGGGTCCGGTTGCCGACCATGTCCTGGCCGTCCTTGAGCGTCTCGATCCGGCGGACGTCGAGCCGGACCGAGGCGTAGAACTTCAGCGCCTTGCCGCCGGTCGTGGTCTCGGGAGACCCGAACATCACGCCGATCTTCTCGCGCAGCTGGTTGATGAAGATCATGGTCGTGCCGGAGTTGTTCAGCGCTCCGGTCATCTTGCGCAGGGCCTGGCTCATCAGCCGGGCCTGGAGGCCGACGTGGCTGTCGCCCATCTCGCCCTCGATCTCGGCACGTGGCACCAGCGCGGCGACCGAGTCGATCACGATCAGGTCGAGCGCCCCGGAGCGGACCAGCATGTCGGCGATCTCGAGGGCCTGCTCACCGGAGTCGGGCTGGGAGACCAGCAGCGCGTCGGTGTCCACCCCGAGCGCCTTGGCGTAGTCGGGGTCGAGCGCGTGCTCGGCGTCGATGAAGGCGACGATGCCGCCGGAGGCCTGGGCGTTGGCCACGGCATGCAGCGCGACCGTCGTCTTGCCGGAGGACTCGGGACCGTAGATCTCCACCACGCGGCCGCGCGGGAGCCCCCCGATCCCCAGCGCCACGTCCAGCGCGATCGCACCGGTCGGGATGATCCCGAGCGCGGCGCGGGTCTCCTCACCGAGCCGCATGATCGAGCCCTTGCCGAACTGCTTCTCGATCCCGGCGAGCGCGGCGTCGAGTGCCTTCTCGCGGTTCGAGGAAACAGGGGCCTTCTCGCGGTTTGCACCAGCCATGTTGTCTTCCGTCCTATCCGGGCCGTGATCGAATTCGTCTTCGTGGCTGGACGCTAGACCGGACCGCCGACAGAACCGATCTGGAGCCGGGTCCTGGGGAACGACGTCGACCTGCGCGTTACCTGTGCACCCAATCTAACCCGAACACGTGTTCGACTCACGCAGGTGTTCCGGCGTGTCGTGGTCCGACGGGCAGGTGCACCAGGAAGCGGCACCCCCCGGGCTCGCCGCCGAGCAGGTTCTCCACCCACACCCAGCCGTCGTGGGCCTCCACGATCCCCTTGACGATGGCGAGCCCCAGCCCCGCCCCCCGGGCCTGCGCCGGGTCACCACCCTCGGGGGTCCGGGCACGCCCGCCCTGCCAGGCGAGGTCGAAGACCCGTCCCATGTCGTCCGCGGAGAGTCCCCCGCAGCCGTCGCTCACGCTGAGCTCGACCCCACCGGCCACCGAGACCCCGCAGATCTCGACGGCACCCCCTCGTGGCGTGTGCCGGATCGCGTTCATCACCAGGTTCGCGATCACCCGCGACAGCCCCGCGGGATCGACCGCGATCTCCACCACCTCGGGCACGCTGCCGCTGAGCAGCACGCCCTGCGCACGCGCAACCGGATCGGCTGCGGCGATCGCGTCGCTCACCAGGTCACCCAGCATCACCGGCTCGGGGCTCAGGGTCAGCACGCCGGCCTGGATCCGGGACAGCTCGAACAGGTCGTCCACCATCCGCACCATCCGGTCGACCTCGGCGCGGATCTGGCGGTGGTAGCGCTGCGGGTCCGGCGCCATGCCGTCCTCGAGCGCCTCGGTCATCGCCCGCATCCCGGCGAGCGGCGTACGCAGGTCGTGCGAGACCCAGGAGACGAGCTCGCGGCGGGACTCCTCGAGCCGGGTCTCGCGCAGCCGGGACTCCGCCAGCCGCTCGCTGGTGCGGGCGAGCTCGTCGGACAGGGCCTGGAACTCGCTCGGCCCGCGCCGGGTGCGCACCACAGCCCCGTGCGTGCCGAGTCGCCGGGCCTCCTCCCGCAGCGAGTCGGACCAGTGCACGAGCGCCGCCGCGAGGGCGAGGGCCACCGCGACGGAGACCAGCCCGGTCACGAGCGCCACCAGGCTCACGACCCGCCAGTCGTGGTCGGAGATGAACATCTTCTGCGCGGTCGCCACGACCCCGGCCAGCACCGACCCGACAGCCACCACCGCGACCAGGCTCAGCTGCCACCGGATCGACCGGTGCCGCAGCAACCAGCCGGCGAGCAGCCCGGCGGCTCCGACGCCGGTCGCGCAGGCGGCCGAGACGACGACGATCCAGAACTGGTCCCCGCTCATCGGGACTCCCATCGGTAGCCGACGCCCCACACCGTGATCAGCCGCTCGGGCTGCGTGGGGTCCGTCTCGATCTTCTCGCGCAGCCGCCGGACGTGCACGGTCACGGTGGACCGGTCGCCCACGGACCAGCCCCAGACCTGCTGCAGCAGCTCGTCGCGGGAGAAGGCGGTGCCCGGATGCGCGACCAGGAAGCGCAGCAGGTCGAACTCGCGACCGGTGAGCGCGACCTCGACGCCGTCCCTCGTCGCGACGTGGCGGACCCCGTCGACCACGAGGTCGCCGTCGGTGACGAGGTCCGGCAGGGCCGGAGCGGGATCACCGGTGCGGCGCAGCACGGAGTCGACCCGCAGCGCGAGCTCACGGGGGCTGAACGGCTTGGTGACGTAGTCGTCCGCACCGTGCTCCAGCCCGGCGACCCGGTCCAGCTCGCCGCCGAGGGCGGTCAGCATGATGATCGGGACCGAGCCGGTCTCGCGCAGCCGACGGCAGACCTCGAGCCCGTCGATGCCCGGGAGCATCAGGTCCAGCACCACCAGGTCGGCGGGCGCCTCCCGCATCAGCGCCAGCGCGGTCTCACCGTCGGCGGCCTCGACGACGTCGTGGTCGTGCGCGCGCAGGTACGAGACGGCGACCTCCCGCACGGTGTGGTCGTCGTCGACCACCAGGACCCTGGCCACGTCAGCTTCTGCCACGGATGCGTGCGGCCACCACGACGAGAGCCAGACACACCCCGACCAGCACGAACCAGGCGGCGAGGTAGGGCCGGTCCAGCAGCGTGGCGTTGTCCGGCCGGGCCCCGAACCTGCCGAGCACCGGGACCGCCACCAGCGTGAGCGAGCCGAGCACGACCATCGCGATCGCCAGCGGCGCTCGCGCCGGCGCCGGCGCCAGCCTGGCCGCCACGAACACCACGAGGATGACCAGCGGGGCGAGGACGGCATCGTGCAGCACCACGCCGACGGCCAGCCAGACGGCCGCGTCGATGATCTGGTCCAGGTCCTGGCGGCTCAGCAGCAGGAAGGCGCCGTACGCCGCGAGCAGGACCCCGGCGCCCGCGACCGCCCGGCGGATCATGTGGCCACCTCCAGCCGGCTGACCCACTTGGTCTGCAGCACGCCCGGCCGGTTCGGCGCGATCAGTCGGGCCGGGTAGCCGTGGTCGATGGCCAGCGGCTCCCCCTCCAGCGCCAGGGCGAGCAGGGTGCGGTCGTCGTCGGCGAAGTTGTCCTGGAGCAACGACTGCCGGAAGGCACCGGACTCCTGCAGCGAGACCACCTGCACGTCGCGTCCGCGGGGCGCACCGACCAGGTCGAGCAGGTCGCGCAGCCGGACGCCGGTCCACGCCCCGCTGGCGCTCCAGCCCTCCACGCAGGCGATCGGCAGCGTGTGCGTGCGCTGGGGCAGGGCGGCGAGCTGCTCGCGGGTCAGCTCCAGCTCGCGTCCGTCGTGGACGATCGTCAGCCGGTAGTCGTCGCTGGTCGCGGCCGCGATGACGTCGGCCGCCTTGGCGGACTTGTTGATCGGAATGCCCCCCGGGCCGTCGCCCGAGCGGACCGCGAAGACCGAGACCCGGCGCAGCAGCGGCACCGTCCCGCCGGCAGTCGCGAGCACCGCGACCCCCGCCGCCACCCACGTCGTCCGCAGCAGGCCGCGCCGTGAGAGCGCACCCGGCTCCGTCGCGGAGGCCCGGTCGTTGACCGTGCTGTCGACGTCGGCGCCCAGGGCGCTGCGGATCACCGGGAGCTTGACCGCGATGTGCACGAGCAGGGCGCCGATCGCGATCCAGGCGACCGCGTAGTGCGTGCGCCGGAACGAGAAGTCCCACGGGTACCACTGGGCGGCGTTCAGCAGCCCGCTGACGAGCTGGAAGATCGCGGCCGCGACCAGGACGCCGATGGACAGCCGCTCGAGGGCGTTCACCGCGAGCCGTCGGGCGTCGCCGAGCGGCGGTCGCTCGAAGAGCCTCGGGAAGACCGACCAGAGCTTGACGAGCAGGAGCGGGATCGCGGCGATCCCGGTGCTGGTGTGCAGGCCCTGGGTGACCCGGTAGCCCCACGAGGGGCTGGTCGGGAACGGGATCGGCTGTCCCGGCGCCTGTGCGTAGTGGGAGACCAGGCCGGTGAGGAAGGCGATCCCGAAGCAGATCCCGAGCCAGAGCCCCACCCGCGACGACACGGCGGCGCTGCGCAGCCGCGAGGTGAAGTCCTCCTCCGCGGGGATCCTCACGGGCGTTCCTCGAGTACGGCGCACCAGCGGCGGCCGTCGGTGTGCGTCCCGGTCATCGCGAGCCCGGCCTCGGCGGCGATCGCCTCGATGGCGTCCGCCCCGACCACCGACCAGCGGAAGGGCCGGCTGCGGGTCTCGCCGCAGTGCAGCTCGGCCCACGCGGAGTGCAGGCCGGAGCCGGGGGCGGCGAGCTCGACGACGATCCGCCCGCGCGGGTCCAGCAGCTCACGCACCCGCCGCAGGAGGGTCACCGGGTCGCCTCCGATGCCGACGTTGCCGTCGGCGAGCAGGGCGGTCCGCCAGCGGCCCTCCCCCGGCAGCGCGTCGAAGACGTCGCGGACGAGGGCGGAGACGCCTCTGCCCCGCGTCTGGAGGACTGCTTCGTGCACCACGTCGATGCCGAGCACCACGTGGCCGAGCTCGACCAGCCGGGCGCTGAGCCGTCCGGGACCGCAGCCGATGTCGAGCGTGGGACCGACGCAGTGGCGCAGCAGCGCGTGGTCGGAGTCGTCCGCGTCGCGGATCCAGTCACCCACCGGCAGCGGCTGCGGGTGCTCGCCGAGACCGACGACCGAGCAGGGATGACCTTGCAGCGCCTGCGAGAAGACGGCGGAGAAGGAGTCGGGACGCAGGCTCATCGGAGCTCCCCCCAGACACGTGCGAACTCGCTCTCGGGCGCCAGCTCGGCCACGCACTCGGCGTCCGCGACCGTGTCGACGTCGCGCAGGCCGGTCGTCGTGCCGACGTCGGCGCCGGCCCGCTCGAGCGCCCGGCGCGTGTCGTCGTACGTCGTGGGCGTCGACATCGGCACGCCCGCCAGCGCCCGCGCGGGGGCACCGTCGTGCAGGGCCAGCACCCACCATCCGCCGTCGTCGGCAGGTCCCAGCACGGCGTCGTGGGCGTCGGCCGTCGCTGCGACCTCGAGGAGCAGCTGGGGGGTCAGCTGCGGGGTGTCCATCCCGACCTGGACCACCACGCCGGAGGCGGACGGGACGTCGAGGTGGGCGTTGACCAGCCGCTCGGCGAACCCGTCCCCGCGCTGCGGGAAGACCGTCCACCCCGTGACGAGCCCGGCCAGCTCGTCGGCACGGACGGCGTCCGCCAGGTCGCCGTCGAGGGCCAGGTGACAACCGTCGGGCCCGACGGCAGCGACGCAGGCCCGCAGCGTGTCGACCAGCGCGGCCGCGGCGATCTCCGCTGCGGCATCCATGCCGATCTCGGCGCCGAGCCGGGTCTTGACCTGTCCGGCGACCGGGGCCTTGGCCACCACGAGCATCCGCGCAGTCGGGGAGGTCACGACAGCACCTTCCAGAAGTCTCGTGCGGTGCGGACCGTGCCGGTGACCGAGCCGGACACCTTGGAGCGCGTCCCCTCGGCCCGGGGGTGGTAGGCGACGTCCCGCTCGGAGAACCGCCAGCCGGCGCGCGTGGCCTTCTGCAGGAGCTCGACCGGGTACCCGAACCGGCGGTCCCGCACGTCCAGGGCGATCAGGTCGGCGCGACGGCACACCCGCATCGGGGCGATGTCGTGGGCGGGCAGGTCGATGCGCCGGCGCAGCCAGGCGACGATGACGGCGTTCCCGGCCCGTGCGTGCCAGGGCCAGACGCCGTTGGACACCGGGCGGCGACGGCCGACCGCGATGTCGGTGCCTCCCGACCGGACCTCCTCGAGCATCGGGACCAGCTCGGCGGGGTCGAACGACCCGTCGCCGTCCATGAACGCCACGTAGTCCTGGGTGGAGGCGAGCAGACCGGTGTGCACCGCGGACCCGTACCCCGGGACCGACTCGTGACACACCCGCGCGCCGAGCGCCGTGGCCACCTCGGCGGTGCCGTCGACCGACCCGTTGTCGACGACGATCACCGAGAAGAGATCCGGGACCAGCGGCAGCAGGGCGGTGAGGGCGGCCGCCTCGTCCTTGCAGGGGAGGACGAGGTCGCACACGGGTTGCATGTGCTCACCGTAGGTGGAGGACCCACAGGTCCGACGCCACGAACCCTTACGAAGCCGTGACGCCCGCCCGCCAACACCCACGACCTAGGCTCGCCCCCATGGACGACGCCCGGGTGAGCCGAGCTGCCCGGATCGGCCTTGCCATCGCGCTGGTGCTGATGCTGGCGGCGGTCGTCGTGCCGCGGATCCTCGGGTGGGAGGTGCACGCGCGCTCCACCCCCGACCACTCGGTGCCCCCGCTGCACGGCATGTGGCGGCCCAATCTCGGCAGCAGCACGGTCGCCGCGCTGCTGCTGGCGCTCCTCGGCTGGCGCTACGCGATCACCTGGGCGGAGCGGCTGCCCTGGCGGCTGCTGCTGCTCGCGTCGTACGTCGTGGGACTGGCCTGGCTGCTGGCGCTGGCCCTGGCCGACGGGGAGTCCGGCCTGTCCCGGGTGCTCGGCAACCCGTACGAGTACCTCCAGACCGCCCGGCAGATCACCGACATCCCGCTGATGCTGCAGGAGTACGTCTCGCGGATCCCGTACGCCGCACCGGACAACTGGGCGACCCACGTGGCCGGCCACCCGCCGGGCGCGCTGCTGGTCTTCGTGCTGCTCGACCGGGTCGGGCTCGGCGGCGACCTGGCCGCGGGCGTGGTCGTCACGCTGGTCGCGGCCACGACGGCGCCGGCGGTGCTCACGACCCTGCGTGCCCTGGGCGCGGAGCAGGCCGCCCGGCGCGCCGCGCCGTTCCTGGTCCTCGGACCGGCCGCCGTCTTCATGGCGGTCTCGGCGGATGCACTCTTCGGGGCCGTGGCCGCCTGGGGCCTGGCGGCGCTGGCGATCGCGGCCACCCGGGACCGCCGGGTCTCCGTGGTCGGCTGGGCAGGGCTCGCCGGGGTGCTGCTCGGCTACACGGTGATGATGTCGTACGGCCTGCCGCTGCTCGGGCTGCTGGCACTGGCGATCCTCGTCCGGGCCCGGTCCTGGCTGCCGCTGCCGGTGGCGATCGCCTCCGCGCTCGCGGTGGTCCTGGCGTTCGCGGCCTTCGGGTTCCGGGCCTGGGAGGCCTACCCGGTGCTGCAGGAGCGCTACTGGGACGGGATCGCGGCCGACCGGCCGGCGGCGTACTGGATGTGGGGCAACCTGGCGGCCCTGGCCTTCAGCGCCGGCCCCGCGCTGGGGGCCGGGCTGGGGGCACTCGTCGCGCTGCGCCGCCGTGCCGAGGCCAACGTGGGACTGCTGGTCGCCGCGGCCGTCGGCGGCAGTCGTCGTGGCCGACCTCTCCCGGCTGAGCAAGGCGGAGGTGGAGCGGATCTGGCTGCCGTTCGTCCCGTGGCTGCTGCTGGCGACGGCCCTGCTGCCGGAGCGCTGGCGGCGGCCGGCGCTGGCGCTGCAGCTGCTGACCGCGCTGCTGCTGCAGCACCTGCTCTACACGAGCTGGTGACCGGTCAGGCCCGCAGTGGAGCGGTCGCGAACTCGCGCAGGCCATCTGCCGGGCGCACCGTCGCGCTGAACCCGAGCTCCGCCTCGGCCAGGGCCGGCGAGGCCACGATGTGCCGGACGTCCCCGAGCCGGTAGCCGCCCGTCACCTCCGGGGCGATGTGCCGGTCGGTGCCGGACGCGACCAGGTCGGCGACCTGGCGGATGGCGACGGGCTCACCCGAGGCGACGTTGTACGCGGCGTACCGGCCGGGGCCCTCGTCGACGACGGCCTGCAGGGCAGCGACGTTGGCGCGTGCGACGTCGGAGACGTGGACGAAGTCCCGCATCTGGGCGCCGTCCTCGTAGACCTGGGGTGCCTCGCCGCGCTCGAGCGACGAGCGGAACATCGCGGCCACGCCGGAGTACGGCGTGTCCCGTGGCATCCCGGGGCCGTAGACGTTGTGGTACCTCAGCGCGATGGCCGAGGCATCGGCCTGCCGCACCCAGGCCGAGGTGTAGTGCTCCTGGGCCACCTTGCTCGCGGCGTACGTGCTGCGCGGGTCGAGGCGGGCATCCTCGTCGACGAGGGCCCAGCCCAGGTCACGGGCACAGACGGGGCACCGGTTCTCGAAGACGCCGGCGTCGAGCTCAGCGCGTTGGCGGGGTGGCGGCGTCTGGTCGCCGTGCTCCGAGCAGACGTAGCGACCCTCCCCGTAGACCACCATCGACGACGCCAGGACCAGTCGCGAGACGCCGGCCTCGTGCATCGCGGCGAGCAGGGTGGCCGTGCCGTAGTCGTTGTGACCGGCGTAGTCGGGCAGGTCCGAGACCCGCACCCCGGCGCCGACCAGCGCCGCCTGGTGGCAGACCACGTCGACGCCGCCGAGCAGGTCGGTCCAGTCCTCCGCGCGGCGTACGTCGAGCCGGTGCGTGCCCTCGGGCGGCCGGGTCTCACCGTGCGCCATCTCGAGCATCAGGTCGACGGGGACCACCTCGTCGCCGCGCTCCACGAGTGCCCGGCCGATCGCCGAACCGATGAAACCGGCCGAGCCGGTGAGCAGCACCTTCACCCGGTCGCGCCCGGGATGTCATAGGTGAGGGTCATGCCGTCGGCCCAGCTCGAGCAGGTGCAGCCGGCGGCCTCCGGAAGCGTGGCGATGGTGTCGGTGAGCAGGCCCTTGAGCCGCTCGATGTTGCGGGCGAAGAGCGCGAAGACCTCCTCCTGGCCGACTCCGGACCCGGCCTCGACGCCGGCGTCCATGTCGGTGACCAGGGCGATCGCGGTGTAGCACTGCCGCATCTCGCGGGCCAGGACCGCCTCGGGGTGGCCGGTCATGTTCACCAGCGTCCAGCCCTGCGCCGCGTAGTGCTGCGACTCGGCCCGGGTCGAGAAGCGCGGCCCCTCGATCACGACCATCGCTCCCCCGACCTTGACCGCGGGATCAGCCGCGCTGACGGCGGCGGTCAGCCGCGCGCAGTACGGGTCGGCGAACGGCAGGTGCACCGCGCCGGTCTCGACGTACGTCTGGATCCGGGTGGTGGTCCGGTCGACCAGCTGGTCGGGCACCACCACGTCGCCCGGCGCGACCTCGTCGCGCAGCCCGCCGACCGCGCAGGGCGCGAGCACCTGGCGTACGCCGAGCGAGCGCAGCGCCCACAGGTTCGCCCGGTAGTTGATGGCGTGCGGGGGGAACTCGTGACCGGCGCCGTGCCGGGGCAGGAACGCCACCCGGCGGCCGCCGACCGTGCCGATCGCGATCGGCGCAGACGGGGCGCCGTACGGGGTGTCGACCTTGTGCTCCTCGGGGTCGTCGAGGAAGGAGTAGAAACCGGTGCCCCCGATGACGGCCACTTCGGCCAGCGCGCTGTTCATGCCTTCACTCTGCCAGCAGCCCCGACACCGGCCACCGCCACCAGTGCCACCAGGACGCCGGCGGTCAGGGAAAGCGTGCCGAACCCGGCCGTGGCCACGACCACGCCTGCGAGACCGCCGGCGCTGGCGGCACTGAGGCCCATCACCAGGTCGGCGCCACCCTGGACGTCGGTGCGGGCGTCGAGTGGGGCGTGGTCGGCGATCAGCGTCGAGGCACCGACGGTGGAGAACGACCAGCCCAGCCCGAGCAGGAACAGGCCGACGAAGATCTGCCAGGAGCTGCCCTCGGGCGCCGAGGCGCAGAAGCGCCATCGCCGCGGCCAGCACGCCGGCGCCGGTGAGCAGCGCGGTGGAGCGGCCCCACCGGTCGGCCGCGAGCCCGACCAGCGGCGAGAAGGCGAACATGCCGAGCACGTGCACGCTGATCACGACGCCGATGATCCGGAGCTCGGCACCCCCGTGCTCCATGTGCAGTGGCGTCATCACCATCACGGCGACCATCGCGGCATGACCGGCCGCGAGGCCGAGGACCGCGAAGCCGAGCACGGGTCGCTCCCGCACGGCCTGCACCGCGCGGCCCCACGACGTGCCGGTGGGCGGTCCCGTCGGTGCCCCGGCGACCTCGCGCGCGACGAGGAGCGGGTCCGGGCGCAGGAACACCGCGACCACCAGCGCGGCCCACAGCATGGCCACGCTGCCCAGGGCGAACGGACCGGTGAGCTCCGGGATGCCCAGGTCGGATCCGACCCGGCCGGCCGGTCCGGCCAGGTTGGGGCCTACGACGGCGCCGACCGTGGTCGCCCAGACCACCGTGGAGAGCGACCGGCCACGGGTGGCGGCCGGCGCGAGGTCGGTGGCGGCGTACCGGGATCCGCTGTTCGCCGCGGTGGTCGAGCCGAGCAGGATCGCACCGACCAGCAGCAGCGTCATCGACCCCACGACGCCCGCGACGACGGCCAGGACCGCTCCCCCGGCGCCGAGCAGGTAGCCGGTCGTCAGGCCGATCCGCCGTCCGCGCCGGGACATCAGCCGGGCCAGCAGGAACGACGCGATCGCGGCGCCGAGCACCTGGAAGGTCTGGGCCAGGCCGGCCAGGCTCTCGGAGCCGGAGATGTCCCGGGCCAGCAGCGACGCGGTCGAGATCCCGATCGTGATGCCGGAGGCACCGATGGCCTGGGCGGCGACCAGGGTCAGCACCGTGCGCCGCTGGATGGCGACGACGTCGTGGACCACAGGTCCGGTCAGCGTCATCGAGCGGTCACCGTTCGCTCGCCGGCAGCTCGAGGGCACGCGCCACCGCGTCCCAGACCTGCCTGGGCGGAACCCCCGCGGCCAGCGCCTCCCGTGCCGTGCGGTCTCCCAGGTCCCCCAGCACGAACTGGCCGGACCAGGGGCCGGCGTAGGCAGGACCCAGGACGGCCTGGAGCCGGGCCCAGAACTCTGTGTGCCTCATGGCTGTCTCCTCGTCGCAAAGATGTCGAGCCAGCGGTCCGAGCGCAGACCGTCGCTCCGGTCCACCACCTCGACGGCCCACCCGGCGGCTTCCAGCGTCTCGCGCAGCGGTTCCTCGCGCCAGAACGTGAAGTGGCGTGGTGCCGCGACGTGGCCATGCGTCGACCAGGCCTCGCCGTCACCCTCCTTGACGGAGACGTGGAGCGCGCCGCCGGCTCGGGTAGCCCCAGCAAGTCGAGCCAGCACGACGGCCAGGTCCGGACGCTGGACGTGCAGGAGGCAGGCACTGGCCCAGACTCCGTCGTAGGGCTCGCCCTGGTGCAGCGGGTCGGACAGGTCATCGGTCAGCGGGTCGACCAGGTCTGCGGCGTGGCCCGAGGACCGCAAGAGCTCGACGAAACCGGGACTGATGTCGGTCCGCCGGACCTGGAACCCGGCGTTCTCCAGCATCGTGGCGTCGCGACCCGGCCCGCTGCCGATCTCGAGGACCCGGCCACGAGACGGGAGCAGGTCGGTGAACCGTCGGAGCACCAGGGCAGCGGCAGCTCGGGCCGGCCCGGGGACTGCGCCGTCCCGGTAGGCGGTCGCCGACTCGTCGTAGGCAGCGATGGTGGCCTGCTTGCTCGCGAGTGCGACGTCGTGGGTGTGGTGGACGACATCGTGCAGGTGGTAGCGCCCGAGCCCGGCCACGGTGAACTCGCTGCCGTTGCTGCGCTGCCCGCGACGCTCCCACCCAGCGACCGGGACGGCCTCGTAGCGCGCGGCGACGACGTGCGCGGCCTCGACCAGCTCTGCCGCGACCACGGAGGGCTCCTGGTCTCCGTAGTGCTCGAGCACCGCTGTCTCGTCCTGGTCCCAGTTGGGGAAGGTGGGCTGATCCTGGTCGAGCATCAGCTGCAGACGTCGGTCCATGACCCGGTGGACGTCGCGCACGTGGCACCCGTACTCGAGTACGGACCAGACACCGGCCCGGGGACGACTGCCCACCTGCGGACCAGCCAACGCGGTCGTCCAACCGGCGGCGTCCGTGCGGATGGCCTCGCCGATCCGGTGGACCGGCACCTGTTCGGCGCCGAAGCCGCACTCCGGGCAGGCGCGCTCCAGGACCCAGGTCCAGTCCTTCACATCGGGCTGGATCCTCGCTTCGTTGGTCATGGCGACATCTTCCCTCAGTCGGCTCGCTGGCAGACTCGCGCCCATGGTGATCCGGCCCGCGTCAGCGGAGGACCTGTCCACGGTGGCAGCGGTCTACGCCCACGAGGCGGCGACGGCGATCTCGACCTTCGACTCCGAGCCGCGGTCGCTGGAGCAGTGGCGGGCGAAGCTGGACAGCACCGAGCCCGGCGACCACCTGCTGGTCGCCGAGGAGGAGGGCCGGCTCGTCGGGTATGCGACCTCCGGCTCCTACCGGCCGCGTCCGGCGTACCGGCACACCCGGGAGGTCTCGGTCTACCTGACCGGGTCTGCGCAGGGCCGCGGCGTGGGCGGTGCGCTGTACGACGAGCTGCTGCGGCTGCTGCTCGCCGACCGGGTGCACCTGGTGATCGCCGTGATCGCCCTGCCGAACGACGCCAGCCGGGCCCTGCACCTGCGACGCGGCTTCGAGTCGGTGGGAGTGCTGCGCGAGGTGGGACACAAGTTCGGGCGCTGGATCGACACCGAGATCTTCCAGCTGCGGCTCACGACTTCGTGAGGTCGACCGCGGCCGTGCCGAAGGCAACGTTGAAGCGGTCGCACCAGATGACCACGGATGTCATGTCGTGCAGCTCGGCGGTGGGTGGGATCTCGTAGTTCTGGTTGCCGTTCGTCGCCTTGAGCTTGCCCAGCTTCACGTACTTGTCGTCGTCGTAGGAGTTCCAGTCACCGCCGCTCGGCTGGTCCGACAACCAGACGTGCAGGTCCGGCCCGTCCGACGTGGCGAGCTTCTCCAGGCGCAGGAACCGGCGACCGTCGGCCAGCTCGAGGAGCCTGACCGATCCCGACGTCGCGTGCTCGGCGTCCTCGAACGTGCCGGTCGCGAGGACGACGTCCTGGGCAGGCGGGGTCTCCGCCGGAGCCGAGGACTCGACCGGGGAGAGGGACGGAGTAGCGGACGGGGTCGTGGTCGCGGCGGTCGGGGCCGGCTCGTCGACGGTGCTGCTGGTCCACAGTCGCCAGGGCTGGAAGGCCCACGCCCCCACCGCGAGCACCACCACCGCGAGACCGCCGACGACCCAGGTGCGCATGGGCCGACGCTACGCGGCTCAGGTGAGCAGCAGCTTGTCCAGGCGACGCCGCACAATGACCAGCCCGACCACCGCCATGGCGACCAGGTAGAGCACGGAGACCGCGGAGCCCCACGACAGGGCGCCTGTGGTGAGCTCCCGGCAGAGCACCACCCCGCGGTAGAGCGGGGTCACCTCGACCACCCACCGCACGCCGCCCGGGAAGGCGCTGATCGGGAAGAACGTCCCGGAGAAGAGGAACATCGGCAGCGTGGCCAAGGTGACCAGCTGGAAGTCCTGCCAGCTGCGCATGAACGTGGTCAGCGCCATCCCGGCCGCACCGAACGCGACCCCGATCAGCAGCGCCGCCGGGACGGCGAGGAGGGCCCACCAGGACGAGACCAGGTCCATGGCGACCATGACGCCGAGGAAGGCCACCGAGTAGAGCCCGCCCCGCAGCAGCGACCAGCTGAGCTCGCCGCGGGCGATGTCGAGCGTGGTCAGCGGCGTGGCCAGCAGCTGGTCGAACAGCTTGTTGTACTTGAGCTTGAAGAAGAAGTTGAACGTCGCGTCCAGCAGCGACCCGTTCATCGCCGAGGCGGCGAGCATGCCCGGGGCGACGAACTCGGCGTACGGGATGGTCTGGCCGTTGAACTCGAAGCCGGTGACCAGCTGGCCGACGCCGACGCCGATCGAGAACAGGTAGAAGACCGGCTCCACGAAGCCGCTGGCGAAGATGTACCAGACCCGGCGGTAGGCGAGGAAGTTGCGGTAGAGCAGCAGACCGGCCGCTTCGCTCGCCGACAGCCGGCGTCCCGCGTCGTGGCCGACCGAGGTCGTCAGCATCGCCATCAGAGCACCATCCGTCGGGTCAGTCGCCGCACGGCCCACAGCCAGCCGGCGACCGTCAGCACCAGCAGGTAGGCGACGTGGATGCCGGCCATGGACCAGTCGACCTGCCCCTGGGTGAGCATCCGGGTGAGGTCGACGCCGTGCCAGAGCGGCGTGGCCTTGGCCAGGGCCTCGAGCACGCCGTTGAGGTTGGAGACCGGGAAGAACGCCCCGGAGAACAGGAAGAGCGGGATCATCCCGAGCCGGAAGACCAGGGCGAAGGCGCTCTCGTCCTTGAGCCCGGCCGAGAAGGCGTAGATCGGGGCCGCGAACGCCAGTCCGATCAGCAGCTGGACGAAGAACGCCGCCAGCACCCCGGGCCAGGACCGGAACACCCCGAACGGGGCCATCACCGCAATGAAGACGGCGCAGGTCGTGGCGACCCGGAAGACGACGTACGCCAGGTGGGCGAGGATCACGTCGGGCACCCCGAGCGGGGTGGCGGTCATCGCGTAGTACGTCCTGTTCCACTTCACCGCGCCCATGACGGGGTAGGTCACCTCGCCGAAGACGGTGGTCATCGCCTGGGCCGCGAGCATGCCGGGCGCCACGAACATGAGGTACGACGTGGCGCCCTCCAGCTTGGCCGGGTCGCCCTCGATGAAGCCGCCGAGCAGCACGCCCATGGCCAGGATGTAGAGGAAGGGCGTGACGAAGGACGAGATGGCCGACGCCTTCCAGGTCCGTCGGTAGCCGATCGCCCAGAAGTCGAAGAGCCGCCCGGCTCCGGTGAAGACGTTGGCCGGCGCCAGGCTCTGCTGCTGCTCGTGAGCCATCAGTCGACCAGGGTCCGGCCGGTCAGGCGGAGGAAGACGTCTTCCAGGGTGGATCTGCGCACCAGCACCGCAAGGGGCATCAGGCCGCGCTCGTGCACCTTGGCGATGACCTCCTCGCCGTCGGCGGTGTAGACCAGCAGCCGGTCCGGCAGCACCTCGACCCGGTCGCCGAGGTCGGCGATCTTCTCGGCCAACGAATCGTGCTCACCGACGGGAAACCTGAGCTCGGCGACCTCGCGGGTGGAGTGCTCACGGATCAGCTGGAGCGGGGAGCCCTCGGCCACGATCAGTCCCTTGTCCATCACCACCAGCCGGTCGCAGAGCTGCTCCGCCTCGTCCATGTAGTGGGTGGTCAGCACGATGGTGACGCCCTGCTGCTTGAGCCGGAACAGCCGGTCCCAGACGACGTGCCTGGCCTGCGGGTCAAGCCCGGTGGTCGGCTCGTCGAGCAGCAGGATGTCGGGCCGGTTGATCAGCGAGCGCGCGATCGTGAGCCGGCGCTTCATGCCACCGGAGAGTCCCTCGACCGAGGAGTTGGCCTTCTCGGTCAGCTGGACGAACTCCAGCAGCTCGTCGACCCGCGCGCGCACCTCCTTGCGCCCGATCCCGAAGTAACGCCCGTAGACGTAGAGGTTCTCGTGCACCTTGAGCTCGGTGTCGAGGGTGTCCTCCTGCGGGCAGACCCCGATCCGCGCCCGGATGTCGGGGCCCTGGGTGGCGGGGTCCATGCCGAGGATCCGCAGCTCGCCACCGCTGACGGGTGAGACGGCGGCGATCATCCTCATGGTCGAGGACTTGCCGGCGCCGTTGGGGCCGAGGAAACCGAAGGCCTCGCCCCGGCTCACCTCGACGTCGATGCCCTTGACGGCCTCGAAGTCACCGAACGACTTGCGCAGTCCGGTGGCGGAGATCATCGCTGTGTTCACTGCCCGAGATGTCACGGCTCAGCACCCTAGTCGAAATCGAGGTCGACGAGGATCGTCGCGACCCGGCGCTCCACGGCGCTGTCGGCGTAGATCCCGCTGGCCAGACTGGGTGACAGGCGTCGAGTCCCGCGATGGTCCGTCGCCAGATATCGCCCATGCTGGGTACGCCAGACGTACAGACCAGGCCGGGGCTGTCGCACCGAGATCGGCCCATGGGTCTTGATCCGATGGTGATGTCGGGTCAGCGGCCCGGCGTTCGCCGCGCAGGTCTGCCCGGGTGGGCCGTGCGGGTCGAAGGCCGTGGTGTGGTCGAGATCCATCGAGCGGCCGACCTTCACGGCGTACGGGTAGCAGTCGGCCGGGGTCCGGGTCAGGACCGCTTCGCGCAGGCTGCCGGTGAACTCATAGGCGTCGGCCGGGCGCTGGTGCTCGAGGTCGAGAACCGGGCGGATGGTGACGCTCGAGTGGCCGAGGATCTCGCGTGCGTGGGCCAGCGTGATCGGCCCGCCCTGCTCGAACCTGGCCACGCCGCCCTCGTCGCGCCGGAACGCGCTCTCGGTGAGATGCAGGTGGAGCACCACCGGCGGAGCCGAGGACTCGCTCTCGTCCTCTCCGGTCAGCTTCGCCAGCGCTCGCGCCGGGTCGGCCAGCAGGCCGAGAGCCTTGGAACGGCGTACGTCGATCGTGTCCGGGTCGCCCTGGTCCGCCAACACACCGGCCAGCCGGGTCAGCATCTCGTCGAGGCGCACGGAGTCGGCTTCGTCGAGGGAACCGTAGATCGTCGGCAGCTCGCGCTGCCCGGCCCGGTGCCGACCGTCGGAGATCGCGACGAACCGGGCCGACAGCCGACGCCTGCGGTCACGGTCGACCTGCTCGTCCCTGGCGGCGACCACCAAGGCCTCGACGAGCCCGAGGAGCCGGCCGGTCGGCAGGGTGGTCGCGACCCGCGCGAGCCGACGGTCCACCTCGGCGACCTGGATCCCGGAGAGCTCACGGGTCGCGCGGGCGATCTTGCGGGCCACCCACTCGGGGAGCGACAGGTCGACGGTCGCGAACGCCCACAACGACGGCAGCCGGTGGTGGAGGTCGAGCGCATCGGCCATCAGGGCACGGGCGCCGAGCGGGTGCAGCTCCAGGCTGATCGCGAGCTCGGCATGGCAGAACTCCTGGACCAGCGGGGTCCCCTCGCCGCCGATCCGGATCGCCCGCTCGGCGCCCCGCGGTGTGTAGCCGAAGCAGCCGAGGGTCTCGGCCGGGTGCTGGTCGGCCCAGGCGACCGCTGCGCGCAAGATGTCGGCCTCCGCAGCCCGTTTGGCGACCAGGGCAGCCTCGACCGTGGTGAGCGTGTCACCGGGAGAGTCGAGGGCTGCCCTTGCCATGCTGCATCTTATCGAACCTGTGTTCGATTCGCAAGGGTTCAGCTGCCTTCCTGCCCACCTGCCGAACTGGCCAGCCGTCTGGCAGACCTCCGGGGCCGCCTGGCTGGCACACTCGGAACATGGCTGTCGGCAGCAGGGTCGGAGCGCTGGCGGGGCTGGCGGTCGCTGATTGCCTCGCTGACCGGCTGCGTCGCGCCTGACGTCGAGGTCATCGGTGCGCTGGGTGTGACCGTGGATGAGGAGCAGCGGCCGGTCGTCGTGGTGGAGGCGTGCGAGGGTGCGGCGACCCGGGTGGATCTGTCCTTCGACCGCGAGAGTCTGACCGAGGACGAGGGAAACGAGCAGGTCGCCGCGTGGATCTCGGACGAGCCGGTGCCCGGGACCAGCGAACTGGTCCTGAACGCGTCTGCCGCTCCGTGGGCGGGCGAGTCCGTCGAGGTGGTCGTCGACCGGGGGTACGTCGCGACGGCGCTCGGCGAGGGCGACCGTGAGGTGCTCAGTCAGGTGTCATTCGGTGGCGAGGACTTCCCGAGATGGAGCCTGGGACGGTCTACATCAACGACACGGATCCTGACGCGCGGGAGCTCCTCGGGCGCAGCGCTGAGGACTTCACCGCCGACGTGTGCAGCCGGGGATGAACGTGGTGCCGTCGACAGATGAACGCCGCCCTCACCCGACTCCGGCGGCGCTCGGTTCCTCGCCCAGCTCGATCACGACCTTGACGTCGTCCTCGTGCGCCTGGAACGCGTCCTGGAACGACGTCAACGGCACCCTCCGGGAGACCAACCGGGCGAGCCAGCCAAGATCTGCCTGAGCCAGGGCGGCCGCCGCCGCCCGGTAGTGGGTGAGGTTGGCGTTCACGGATCCGATCACCGCGTCGTTCTCCAGGACGATCTCCCGGTTGATGCTGCCGGCGTCCACGCTCAGCGACCGGCCCTTGGGTGAGACGCCGGTGAGACACACGATGCCGTAGCGCGCCGTCGTCTGCATGGCATCGAAGACGAGCGACCCGACGCCGGTGGCCTCGATGACGATGTCTGGTCCGGCAGCGCCGACGGCGGCCCCGATGTCGCCATGGTGGTAGGTCGCGCCCAGGTCGCTGACCAGATCAGGTTTGGGACCCTCGGTGACCTGGTCGAGCACGTGCACGTCCAGACCGCGTTGCACACCGAGCATGGCCGCCAGCAGACCGACCGGGCCGGCGCCGGTGACCAGTACGCTGCGTGGCTCGAACCAGGCACGGTGCCCGACCTTCTCGATCTGCTCCCAGGCCTTCGCCACCACGGTCGCCGGCTCCATGAGCATGCCCACGTCGGCCAGCCGGTCGTCGAGCTTGACCGCGTAGTCCTGCTCGACGCACCAGACCTCACTGCCGTATCCGTGGATCTCCTTGATGCCGCGTTCCGTGTAGCGGCCGTTGCGGCACATGTCGAACTGACCTCGCTCGCAGGCTCCACAGGGGACCGGGTCCGGGCGGCGGACCACGCCGACCACGAGGTCACCCTCGGCGAAGTCGCTCGAGCCCGGCGCTTCGCGTACCCGTCCCAGGGACTCGTGGCCGATCACCAGGCGATCCTCGCCGGGCGGCGCCCAGCCGTAGCTCCCCCTGACGATCTCCTTGTCGGTCCCGCAGACACCCATCGCCAGCCCGTCGACCAGTAGCTCGCCGGATGCGGGGATCGGCTCTGCCATGGTCGTGAGGGACAAGGTCCCTTCGCTGCCTGGAACCACGCTCAGTGCACGCACCGCTGGACTCCTTCCGTTCGCCGCGGGGTTTCTCGCGCTGCTGTCAGTATCCGCGCCGTACCCTGACGTCCGATCGGCACGAGCGTGCTTGGCCCGTTGTGGGTGCCGTGAGCAAGGATGTGGGGGTGTCCACCGCACCCGAGCCCCTCGCCAGGTTCAGCGAGCCGACCCGCGCCTGGTTCGCGGCGGCCTTCGCCGAGCCGACGCCCGCGCAGACGGGCGCCTGGGAGGCGATCGGTGCGGGTCGCCACGCGCTGGTCGTGGCGCCCACCGGATCCGGCAAGACGCTGTCGGCGTTCCTGTGGTCGATCGACCGACTGCTGACCACTCCCCCGCCCGAGGACCGGACGAAGCGTTGCCGGGTGCTCTACATCTCGCCGCTCAAGGCCTTGGCCGTCGATGTGGAGCGCAACCTCAGGTCGCCGCTGACCGGGATCCGGCACACCGCGGACCGGCTCGGATCCCCCGTCCCCGCCGTCACCGTCGGCATCCGCTCCGGGGACACCCCCGCCGCCGAGCGTCGCAAGCTCGTCACCTCGCCGCCGGACATCATGATCACCACGCCCGAGTCGCTGTTCCTGATGCTGACGTCGCAGGCCCGCGAGTCGCTGCGTGGCGTGGAGACCGTCATCGTCGACGAGGTCCACGCCGTCGCCGGCACCAAGCGCGGGGCCCACCTCGCGCTCAGCCTCGAGCGGCTGGACTCGCTGCTCGAGCGCCCCGCCCAGCGGATCGGCCTCTCCGCCACCGTGCGACCCCTCGACGAGGTGGCCCGCTTCCTCGGTGGCTCGGCTCCGGTCGAGATCGTGGCCCCGGCCTCGAGCAAGGAGTGGGACCTGCGGGTGGTGGTGCCGGTCGAGGACATGACCGCCCCCGACGACTACGACGAGGAGTCCGGCGACCCCCAGCGGTCGACCTCGATCTGGCCGCACGTCGAGGAGAACGTCGTCGACCTGATCGAGGCGCACAGCTCCACGATCGTCTTCGCCAACTCCCGCCGGCTCGCCGAGCGGCTGACCGCACGGCTCAACGAGATCGCCACCGACCGGGTGGAGGCGCGGGAGCCTGCCCTGGTCGAGGCCGGGCCTCCGGCCCAGATCATGGCGCAGTCCGGAGCGAGCAGCGGCGACCCGGCCGTCATCGCCAAGGCCCACCACGGCTCGGTCTCCAAGGAGCAGCGGGCGCTGATCGAGGACGACCTCAAGCGCGGACGGTTGCCCGCCGTGGTGGCGACCAGCAGCCTCGAGCTCGGCATCGACATGGGTGCCGTCGATCTCGTGATCCAGATCGAGTCCCCGCCCAGCGTGGCCAGCGCGCTGCAGCGGGTCGGCCGGGCCGGGCACCAGGTCGGCGAGATCTCGCGCGGGGTGCTGTTCCCCAAGCACCGCGGCGACCTCGCCCAGACCGCGGTGGCGGTGGCGCGGATGCGCTCGGGCTCGATCGAGTCGCTGCGCGTGCCGGCCAACCCGCTCGACGTGCTCGCCCAGCAGGTGGTGGCGATCACCGCGCTCGAGGCGGTCGACGTCGACGAGCTCTTCGACCTGGTCCGGCGCAGCGCTCCCTTCACCCAGCTCCCGCGCTCGGCGTACGACGCGACGCTCGACCTGCTGAGCGGTCGCTACCCGTCCGACGAGTTCGCCGAGCTGCGCCCGCGCATCGTGTGGGACCGGGTGACCGGCAGCCTGACCGGCCGGCCCGGCGCCCAGCGGTTGGCGGTGACCAGTGGCGGCACCATCCCCGACCGTGGCCTGTTCGGCGTCTTCCTCGTCGGCGGCGAGGGTCCCGGACGCCGGGTGGGCGAGCTCGACGAGGAGATGGTCTACGAGTCCCGGGTCGGCGACATCTTCGCGCTGGGCGCCACCAGCTGGCGGATCGAGGACATCACCCACGACCGGGTGCTGGTCACTCCGGCGCCCGGCATCCCCGGGCGGCTCCCCTTCTGGAAGGGCGACGCCCTCGGCCGGCCAGCGGAGCTCGGGGAGGCGATCGGCGCGTTCACCCGGGAGCTCGGCGGGCTGCCGGTCGCGAAGGCGCAGGCGCGGGCGCGCGAGAACGGCCTCGACGACTGGGCCGCCGGCAACCTCGTCACCTACCTGCACGAGCAGCTCGACGCGACCAACGTGCTGCCCAGCGACAAGACCCTGCTGGTCGAGCGGTTCCGCGACGAGCTCGGCGACTGGCGGCTCGTCGTCCACTCTCCCTACGGCACCCCCGTGCACGCACCCTGGGCGCTCGCGATCAACGCCCGGCTCCGGGAGCGCTACGGCATCGACGGCCAGGCGGTCGCCTCCGACGACGGCATCGTGATCCGGATCCCCGACACCGATGCCGAGGCCCCCGGCGGCGACGTGGTGGTCTTCGAGGCGGAGGAGATCGAGCAGCTGGTCACCCAGGAGGTGGGTGGCTCCGCGCTCTTCGCCTCACGCTTCCGGGAGTGCGCCGCCCGCGCGCTGCTGCTGCCACGTCGTGACCCCGGCCGTCGTTCACCGCTGTGGCAGCAGCGGCAACGCTCGGCCGCCCTGCTCGAGGTCGCCTCGAAGTACCCGTCGTTCCCGATCGTGCTCGAAGCCGTGCGGGAGTGCCTGCAGGACGTCTACGACCTCCCCGCGCTGGTGGCGCTGATGGGCCGGGTGGACCGCCGGGAGGTGCAGGTGGTCGACGTCTCGACCACCTCGCCGTCGCCGTTCGCCCGGAGCCTGCTCTTCGGGTACGTCGCCCAGTTCGTCTACGAGGGCGACTCCCCCATCGCCGAACGACGCGCCGCCGCCCTCTCGCTCGACCAGGGGCTGCTCGCCGAGCTGCTCGGTCGCGCCGAGCTGCGCGAGCTCCTCGACCCCGAGGTCCTCGCCGAGGTGGAGGCCGAGCTGCAGCGGCTCGCGCCCGACCGGCGGGCCCGCGATGCCGAGGGGGCAGCCGACCTGCTGCGCATGCTCGGCCCGCTGAGCACCGCCGAGGTCGCCCAGCGGGCCACCACCGACGACGTCGGCTCGTGGCTCGAGCAGCTCACCGCCGTACGCCGGGTGGTCGCCGTCCGGATGGCGGGCGAGGAGCGCTGGACCGCCATCGAGGACATCGGGCGGCTGCGTGACGGACTCGGGGTGCCGGTGCCGCCGGGCACGCCCGATGCCTTCACCGATCCGGTCGAGGACCCGATCGCCGACCTGGTCTCGCGCTTCGCCCGCACCCACGGACCCTTCACCACCGAGCAGGTGGCCGAGCGACTCGGACTGGGCTCCGCCGTGGTCCGCCACACCCTGCAGCGGCTGGCCGGTCAGGGGCGGGTCCTGGAGGGCGAGTTCCGCCCGACCGGCTCCGGCTCGGAGTGGTGCGACGCGGAGGTGCTGCGCAAGCTGCGGCGCCGCTCGCTCGCCCGGCTGCGCAAGGAGGTGGAGCCGGTCGAGCCCGCGTCACTGGGCCGATTCCTCACCGCGTGGCAGCACGTGGTGACCGACGGCGCCGCCGGAGGTCGCGGTGGTCTGCGCGGGGTGGACGGCGTGCTCGCGGCGATCGACCAGCTCGCCGGTTGCGCCGTGCCCGCCTCCGCGCTCGAGCCCCTGGTGCTGGGGGCGCGGGTCCGCGACTACGAGCCGTCGTATCTCGACGAGCTGACCGCGGCCGGCGAGGTGATCTGGGCCGGGCACTCCGCCCTGCCCGGCGCCGACGGGTGGGTGTCCCTGCACCTCGCGGACCAGGCGCCGCTCACCCTGCCGGAGCCGCAGCCGTTCGAGCACGCGGACCTGCACCAGGCCGTGCTCGATGCCCTGGCCCCGGGCGGGGCGTGGTTCTTCCGCCAGCTCGCCGACGCCGTCTCCTCGGCCGACGACGCCCGGCTCAGTGCGGCGCTCTGGGAGCTGGTGTGGGCCGGCCGGATCAGCAACGACACCCTGACCCCGCTCCGGGCCCTGACCCGCGCCGGGACGAGCAGTCATCGCAGTCGGCGCCCCCCGCCGCGGCTGCGGATGTCCTCCACCACCGGTGGCCGCGGGCGGATGCCGGCGCGCACCGGGCCTCCGGAGACCGCGGGCCGCTGGGCGCTGCTGCCCAGCATCGACACCGATCCCACGCGCCGGGCGCACGCCGCGGCCGAGCGGCTGCTCGACCGGCACGGTGTCGTGATCCGGGGCGCGGTGATGAGCGAGCGCATCCCGGGTGGCTTCGCCGCCGTCTACAAGGTGCTCTCCGCGTTCGAGGACTCCGGGCGATGCCGCCGCGGCTACTTCGTCGACGGCCTCGGGGCGGCCCAGTTCGGCACGGCCGGCGCGATCGACCGGCTGCGGACGTTCGCCGAGCTCACCCCCGACGCCAAGCCCGTGACCGTCACCCTCGCGGCCACGGATCCGGCCAACCCCTTCGGAGCGGCCCTGCCGTGGCCGGAGGGTGAGACCGGGCACCGGCCGGGCCGCAAGGCCGGAGCACTCGTGGTGCTCGTCGACGGCTCCCTCACGCTCTACGTCGAGCGGGGCGGGCGCACGCTGCTCACCTGGAGCGACGACGTCGACACGCTCTCGACCGCGACCGCGTCCCTGGCCGAGGCGGTACGCCGGGGCTCCCTCGGCCGGCTCACCGTGGAGAAGGCCGACGGCGAGCAGCTGCTCGGGGGCGGCGAGACGCCGTTGCGCCAGGCCCTGCAGTCGGCGGGGTTCGTCTCCACCCCGAAGGGACTGCGGCTCCGTGCCTGAGGGCGACACCGTCTACCGGGCCGCGCGCCTGCTGGACCGGTCACTGTCGGGTCAGATCCTCACCCGCACCGACTTCCGGGTGCCGGCCCACGCCACCGTCGACCTGGCCGGGGCGACCGTGGTGGAGACCGTCTCCCGAGGCAAGCACCTGCTGACCCGGATCTCCGGCGACCAGCCGGTGACCCTGCACACCCATCTGAAGATGGAGGGGTCCTGGCGGGTCTTCCGCCCGGGTCAGCGCTGGAGCCGGCCCGCACACCAGGCTCGGGTCGTGCTGAGCACCGCGAAGGTGGTGGCGACCGGCTTCTCGCTGGGCATCGTGGAGCTGCTCGCCACCGCCGACGAGGAGACCGTGGTCGGCCACCTGGGCCCGGACCTGCTCGGCACCGGACTGGGACGAGCAGGAGGCGCTGCGCCGTCTGGTCGAAGATCCCGTGCGTCCGATCGGTGAGGCGCTCCTCGACCAGCGGCTGCTGGCCGGGATCGGGAACATGTACCAGGCCGAGCTCTGCTTCGTCGGTGGCGTGCACCCGCGGACCCCGGTCGGCGAGGTCGACGGGTTGCCGCGACTGGTCCGCCGGGCCAAGCAGATGCTCGAGCTCAACAAGGAGCGGTCGGTCCAGTCGACCACCGGCGACCTGCGCGAACGGGAACGGATGTGGGTCTACCGGCGGGACCGGAACCCGTGCCGACGGTGCGGGAGCATCATCCGGGTGGAGATGGTCGGCGAGGCCGGGCGCGAGCGGGCGGCGTACTGGTGCCCGTCCTGCCAGCCGAGCAGGCCGGCCTAGGCCGCGGAGGCCACGACGTCGCCGGAGCGGGTGCGCACCGAGACCGTGATCGGGGTGGCGGCGACGGCGTTCTCCTCGACGGCCACGGCGTCGGAGACGTCGCGGAGCACATCGGAGAGCGGCACCTCGAGCGCAGCGCACAGCGAGGCGAGCAGCTCCGAGGAGGCTTCCTTCTGGCCGCGCTCGATCTCGGAGATGTAGCCCAGGCTGACCCGGGCCTCGGCAGAGACCTCGCGCAGCGTCATGCCGCGCTGCATCCGCTGATTGCGGAGCACGTCGCCCAGCAGCCGTCGAAACAGCACCATGCGCGTCTCCCTTCCGAGGTCGTCCCAACCGGTCGTGTGGACCAACGCTACCCGAGAGAGGTTTCTTCCACCTCTCCCCCGGTCGTGTCGGCTGCCATCAGGCAATCAGAGAGCACCGACAGCGACGCGGCACAGGTCGCCACCCGGATGCCGTGCCGGTCACCCTGGAGGGTGAGCGACTCGGCCCGCACACCGTCCGGGGTGGCGATCCCGATGAAGACCGTGCCGGCGGGCTTGCCCTCCTGCTCCCCCGGCCCGGCAACGCCGGTGGTGCTCAGCGCGTACGTCGCGCCGGTCAGGGCGCGGGCACCACTGGCCATCGCTGCGGCGCACTCGGCCGAGACGACGCCGTACTCGTCGACGACCGACCGGGGCACGTCGAGGAGCCCGACCTTGAGCTCGGTGGCATACGACACGACGCCCCCGACGTAGGACAGCGAGGCGCCGGGGGCGTCGGTCAGGATCGAGGCGAGCAGTCCGCCGGTCAGCGACTCGGCCGTGGTCACGGTCTCGTCGCGACCCTGGAGCAGGACGTGCAGGCCCATGGCGAGCTTGGCGGTCGGGCTCTCGTCGGGCACCTCGGCATCGCTCATGCCGGGGATGCTAGCTCCCCTCGTGGTCTCCCTCGATCACGACGACGGCGTAGTTCTCGTCCAGGCGTACGTCGACGGTCTGACCGTCCGGCTTGGTGACCTCGACCTCGTACGTGGCGCCGTTCTCGTTGTCGCTCTCGACGCTGTTGGCCGTCCCCCCGCCGGTTGCCGCGAGTGCTGCCTCCGTGGCGGCGTCGGCCTGCTGCTGGGTGTACTGGTGGCTGGCTGCCCCGTCATCACCGTTGCCGGCGACGGCGACACCGGTGGCGGCGACCGCGGCAGCGACCCCGAGTCCGGCGGCGGCGATGACCATGCGTTTCCTCATGACTGCTCCTTCTCGGTTGACTGACCCAGATCCTGCCGCGGTCGCCTGAAGCCAGGCTGAAGCGGGAAGCCGTCACCACCAGTCCGTTCAGCCCGGGTTCAGCGCGCCTTCAGCGGGGCCGTGCCAAGGTGACGCCATGCGGATCCTGGTCGTCGAGGACGACAAGCACCTCGCGGGAGCCCTGAAGCGCGGCTTGGAGGACGAGGGGTACGCCGTCGACGTCGCGATGGACGGTGGCGAGGCGGAGTGGCTGGCCACCGAGAACTCCTACGACGCCCTGGTCCTCGACATCATGGTGCCGACCCTGCCCGGCGACTAGCTCTGCGCCCGGCGACGCGAGGCGGGCGACTGGACCCCGATCCTGATGCTCACCGCCCGCGCCGGGGCCGAGCAGGAGGCGCGGGCCCTCGACGCGGGCGCCGACGACTTCCTGGCCAAGCCGTTCTCGTTCGTGGTGCTGCTGGCGCGGCTGCGCGCCCTGCTGCGCCGCGGACGACACGAACGACCGACGCTGCTCCAGGCCGGGGATCTCGGCCTCGATCCGGCCACGCACCGGGTCTGGCGCGGGGACACAGCGATCGAGCTCACACCACGCCAGTTCTCGCTGCTCGAGTTCCTGCTGCGCCGGGCCGGCGAGGTGGTCTCGAAGACGACGATCATCGAGCACGTCTGGGACTTCGCCTACGAGGGCGATCCCAACATCGTCGAGGTGTACGTCGGGCAGCTCCGCCAGCGAATCGACCGGCCGTTCGGACGGACCAGCCTGCAGACGGTGCGCCTGGTCGGTTACCGCCTCGACCCGGACGGGGGCTGACGTGCGACCGCTGCCGCGACTCACGCTGCGTACCCGCGCCACCCTGCTGGCCACCGCGCTGACCGGGCTCACCCTGCTGATCGGGTCGGTCGCGCTGGTGCTGACCCTCGACGCGCGGCTCACCTCCGCCGCGGACGACCTGGCCCGGTCGCGGGTGCAGGACCTGCTGGCATTGTCCGCCGCCGGCGGGCCCTCGGGCACGCTGCGCAACGTGACCGACGACGGGGTCGCCCAGATCGTCACGCAGAGCGGTGAGGTGCTCGCCGCCTCTCCGAACATCGCCGGTCGACCGGCGATCAGCGACCTCGACCCCGGCTCCGCCCTGGTGGTGCGGACCGTGGACGCCCCGGACGATGCCGAGACCGAGACCTACCGGCTCTGGGCCGGCGCTGAGAACGGTCCGGACGGGCGGGTGATCGTCTACGTGGGCTCGAGCCTCGAGTCGGTCGACGAGGCCACCGGGACCCTGCGACGTTCGCTCGCCCTCGGAGCCCCGGTGGTTCTGCTGCTGCTCGCCGGCGCCACCTGGCTGGTGCTCGGTGGCGCTCTGCGCCGGATCGACCGGATCCGCACCGACGTGGACGAGATCACCGAGGACCGGCTGGACCGCCGGGTCCCGGAGCCCGACGTCGACGACGAGGTGGGTCGGCTGGCCGTCACGATGAACCGGATGCTGGAGCGGCTGGAGACGGCGCAGCGCAAGCAGCGCGCCTTCGTCGCCGACGTCTCGCACGACCTGCAGAGTCCGCTGGCGGCCCAGCGAACCCAGCTCGAGGTCGCCCTGGCCCATCCGGAGACCAGCGACCTCCGTGACCTGGCCCCGGTGCTGCTCTCGACGACCGCCGAGATGGAGCGCCTGGTCCGCGACCTGCTGTTCCTCGCGTCCGCCGACGCCGGCGGTCCGGCCGGCTCCCGGGCCGAGCCCGCGACGCCGATCGACCTCGAGGACGTCGTGCTGGAGGAGGCTGCCCGCGCGCGCACCGCGGCCGGGGTGCGGATCGACACCTCCCGGGTCTCGGCGGCGCCGGCCCTGGCCAACCGCGACGAGGTGGCCCGGATCCTGCGCAACCTGCTCGACAACGCGCTCGCCCACGCCGAGTCGGTGATCGAGCTGTCCGCGAGCCTCCAGGACGGGACGGCCGTCGTCTCGGTCGTCGACGACGGACCCGGGGTGGACCTCGAGGAGCGCGAGCTGATCTTCGACCGGTTCCACCGGGGGGACCGCGCCCGGAGCCGGCACACGGGTGGCAGCGGGCTCGGGCTGGCGATCGCGCGCACACTGGCCGAGCGCAACGGCGGCGACCTCGAGCTCGTCGGCAGCGGCACCTCCGACAGTCGCGGGGCGCACTTCCGGATCCGGCTCCCGGGCGCAGTTGGCTAGGGTCGCAGCATGGCCCTGCCCATCGAGGACTACGCGCTCATCGGCGACCGGCGTACTGCTGCGCTGGTGGGCCGCAACGGCTCGGTCGACTGGCTCTGTCTGCCCCGCTTCGACTCGTCGGCCTGTTTCGCGGCGCTGCTCGGTGACGAGCACCACGGCCACTGGCAGCTCTGCCCCGAGGGTGAGTACGACGTGAGCCGCCGCTACGTGGGGGCGTCGTCGGTGCTGGAGACGACGTTCACCACAGCCACCGGGGTGGTCACGCTGACCGACCTGATGCCGCGCGGTGATGGTCGAGCAGACCTGGTGCGCCGGATCAACGGGGTCAGCGGCACGGTCCGGATGCGTCACGAGTGGATCGTGCGGCTCGACTACGGCAAGGTCCGGCCCTGGGTCCGGCGCGAGACGATCTGCGGCGAGAAGGTGATCACCGCCGTCGGAGGTCCCGACAAGCTGATCCTGCGCGGTCCGCGGCTGCCGGTCGCCACCGACCACCAGCACAACGACGACTTCGACGTGGAGGAGGGCGACGAGCTGCTCTTCTCGACCACCTGGGTGCCCTCGCACGTGATGCTCGAGGTGCTCGACGACCTCGAGGACCGGATCCGTGTCACGGTCGAGGAGGACGAGAAGTGGGCCCTGCCCTGCCGCGACGACCTGCCCCACCTCGACGTCGTACGCCGCTCTCTGCTGACCTTGCGGCTGCTCACCCATGAGCGGACCGGCGGCATCGTGGCCGCCCCCACCACATCCCTTCCGGAGGACTTCGGCGGAGAGCGCAACTGGGACTACCGCTACTGCTGGCTGCGTGACGCGGCGCTGACCATCTCGTCGCTGATCGAGGGTGGCTACACCCAGGAGGCGACCTTCTGGCGGGACTGGCTGCTGCGTGCGGTGGCCGGGGACCCCGAGGACCTGCAGATCATGTACGGCGTCGACGGCGCTCGGCGGCTCCCCGAGACCACCCTCGACCACCTGCCGGGCTACTGCGGGTCCACGCCGGTGCGGATCGGCAACGCCGCGGTCGACCAGTACCAGGCCGACGTGCTCGGTGAGGTGATGATCGCGCTCGAGCATGTCCGTGTGGCCGGGGTCGACCACGACGAGAACGCATGGGCGCTGCAGTCGGCGCTGATGCGCGAGCTCTGCAAGCACTGGCAGGAGCCCGACCACGGGCTGTGGGAGATCCGCGGCGAGCCGCAGCACTTCACCCACTCACGGGTGATGGTCTGGGCGGCGTTCGACCGTGCGGTGAAGGCCGTCGACGTGCACGGCCTGCCCGGGCCGGTCGAGGAGTGGCGGGCGCTGCGCGACACGGTGCGCGACGAGGTGCTGAGCCGCGGCTTCGACCGGGAGCGGAACACGTTCACGCAGTACTACGGCACCACCGAGGTGGACGCCAGCCTGCTCGTGCTGCCCACGATCGGCTTCATCGACGGCGACGACCCCCGGATGCTCGGCACGATCGCCGCGATCGAGGAGGACCTGCTCCGCGACGGCCTGCTGCTCCGCTACCGGACCCAGTCCGGCGTCGACGGGCTCAGCGGGGACGAGCACCCGTTCCTGGCCTGCTCGTTCTGGCTGGTCTCGGCGTACGCCATGGCCGGGCGCACCGACGACGCCCACGCCCTCTTCGACCGGCTGGTCGGCCTGGTCAACGATGTCGGGCTGCTCTCGGAGGAGTACGACCCCGGTCACGACGGTGGCCGGGGTCGCATGGTCGGCAACTTCCCGCAGGCGTTCAGCCACCTGACGCTGGTGCAGGCGGCGTTCTGCCTGGCCGACGGCTGACGGGGCTAGGCGTTCGCCGGGTCCACCACGATCTCAACGACTCGCTCGCGGCTGCGAAGCCGGTCGTCTCCGGCGTAGGAGACCCGGACCAGCGCCACACCGGACTCAGCGAACGGGTCGAGCCGGACCTTCGCCTCGCCGTCCTCGAGCGTGACGATCTGCACAGGCTGCCCGGGGGCCTTCACCTCGACCAGGCCCGTGGGCATCCCGTCCGGCGAGGTCACCGAGATGTGCAGCTTGACCCGGTCGTGCTCGGCACGGACGGACTGCGGAGTCGCCTTCACGTCGAGGGCCGCAGTCGCCCGCGGGTCACGGATCCCCACGACCTCCGGGTCGTGGTCGGAGGACCGGAAGACGTTGTCCTCGTAGAAGCTGGTCACGTTGTAGTTGAAGCGGCTGTACTCGAACGCGACCGACTCCCCGGAGTTGATGTTCCACACGTCCGCGCCGGTGACCAGGGGCAGCGCGGCGTCGTTGGCCAGCACGTGATCGAGCGAACCGGACAGCCCGCTGAAGCTGTAGGTCTCCTCGTCGGCGGTGGTCGAGTCGATCGCCGTGTAGCCGTCGTCGTAGAGGACCTGCATCGGGTCCTCCATCGAGTAGGCGTTGAAATCCCCCACGAGGAACATCCGGTCGATGCCGCGGTCTGACTGGAACGTGTCGGCGAAGGCGGAGAGTGCGTGGGCCTGGCCGACCCGGTCCGGGTTCGAGTTGCCCTGACCGGTCCCGTCGTTCACCCCGGAGCCCTTCGACTTGAAGTGGTTCACGATGACACCGAACGCGTCGGTGTCGGCCTCGCCGACCAGCTTGAAGCCCTGCGCCAGCGGCTCGCGGGCGTTGTCGAAGTTGTCCTCGTCGATCAGCGCCTCCGAAGCCCCGACCAGGGCCACGTCGGCCGGTCGGTAGATGAAGGCGGTGCGGATCACGTCCTCCTGGTCGGGACTCGGCAGGTGCCCCGCAGGCGGCGAGGGCGCGAACGCCCAGGTGCCCGGGCCAGCGTCGGCGTTGAGCGCATCGACCAGCGTGGCGAGCGCGAAGTCCCGGTCCTTGCCGAACTTCACGGAGTTCTCGATCTCCTCGAGCGACACGATGCTCGCGCCCAGCGCGTTGATCGCGTGGACGATCTTGTCCTGCTGGCGCCGCAGGTTCGCGGCATCGGCCGCGCCGCGAGGCCCGTTGGGGTTGCAGGAGTTCGCCGTGACGTGGTTGGCCTCGCGGTCGCTGTAGTAGGTGCAGCTCCCCAGCCCGCTGGCCACGAACTCGTCCGCGGTCGTCGGGAAGTAGTTGAGCACGTTGAACGTCGCGAGCCGGATGTCGCCGCCGACCGGCTCCGGTGCCGGCGTCCGGGTGTTGGCGAAGGTCGCCACGTCGGTGCCGGTCCCGGTGACCTGCTCGGTGGGCTGGAACTTCCAGGTGCTGTTGCGGTACTCGAGCACCACTGGGCCGGTGAACGTGACCGGGGCCCCCACGCGGATCGGGTTGGCCCGAGTGAGCCACGGCAGCGGGACGTCCTGGTTGGTACCGCCCCCGAACGGCAGGAAGTTGATGCTGGCACCGTCGTCCAGCGTGACCGCACGGGCGGCGTTCGCTGCCTCGAGCCCGGCGATGTCGCCGGTCTGCGCGTCCTCGACCTCGGTCGGCTGCACCAGCGGCGTGGTTCCGGCGGCCAGACCGATCTCGGCGTACTGGTTGGTCGAGTAGGTGTTGGTCACCGTGAACGGGCCACGGGGAGCGAGCAGCTCACCCTCGTGCGCCTCTCGGTCGGCCTCCGTCGCGGGCAGCTCTGTCGCGAGCGGCGTCGGCATCGTGACCGGCCCCGGGACCTGGGTGACTCCGTCGGCCGCGGGGGTGACCTCGGTCGTGCCGGCAAACTCGGAGACGGGTCCGGTGACCTCGAGCAGGTCGCCGATGGCGTACGCGCTCTCGTCGAGCTTCGGGCCGTAGACGAAGAGACCGTCCGACGCTCCGGGCGTGGCGTCGGTGCTGCCGCCCGTGCCCTCGGTCTGGAGGTAGAGCCCGTTGATTCCCCCCGTGGGGTAGCGCGCGGTGACCACTCCACGGGTGGTCACCGTCTTGCCGACCAGAGGCGAGGTGGCGGCATCCGTGCCCTGGATCTCCGCGATGGTCGCCTCCACCGGGGTGCCGTCGCCTCCGCCGGGCGCCACGGCCGAGCTCTCGGGAGTGATCGTGGCGGTGACGGCGAAGTCAGCGAGGTTGTCGTCGGTGTCGGCACCGGCCGCGTTGCGCGAGGCCGACGTCGTATTGCTCGCGCCCGGCGTCTTGACCCGCTCGAACGAGCCCGCATTGACGCCGAGGAAGTCGATCACGCCGGGCGTACCGACCACATCGCCGGCAGGTGGGGTCAGGGCGGTGGTGCCCTGAGCCAGCCAGGTCTGGAACGCGCTGGCGCTCATCATGATGGAGCCCGTGGCGTCCGGGCTCGGGAGCGGCTTCGTCCCGCCGTTGCCCGCAGCCTGGGCCACCAGGTAGTGGCCGCCGGCCGGGACCGAGCCACTGAGCGGCGTAACGCCTGAGGCAGGGCTGGTGCTGTCCTTGCTGCGGTACTGGATCGACAACCCGTCGACCGAGATCGGCGCGGAGGTCGGGTTGTAGAGCTCGACGAAGTCGTTGGTCCAGGTGGCTCCGGAGTTGCCGCCACCGGCGTACGCCTCGCTGATCACCAGGCCGGTGCCCGCTGGGTTGGCCGACGCAGTGGTCGCCGTGCCGAGTGCGAGAGTGCCGGCGACCAGGGCGAGGCCGGCGACGAGGGCGGAGGATCTGAGGGGTCGTTTCATGACGCAGGTGTCTCCCGAGAGCGCGCTGTGGATGCAGACCGAGCAAGCCGCAGTCGGGGATGGAAAATGGCCCCGTCAGTGGCCCGCGTCACCGTAGCGCATGGAACGGACCAGCCCCCGGTCAGGCCGTGCGCTGTGCCGATCGCTGCCGATGCACGTCGCGGAAGAACTCGTAACCCGACCACAGCGTCATCGCCACGGCTCCGGCGAGCAGCACCTGGTAGACGTAGAAGAGCACCTCGCCGATCGTGTCCAGCGAGCCTCCGACCTGGCGCAGCGGCAGGCAGAGGCCGGCCAGCGCGAGGGCCTGCAGGGTGGTCTTGACCTTGCCGCTCTGCGCGGCCGCGATCACCACGTGCTTGAGCACCGACAACCGCAGCAGGGTGACCAGCCACTCGCGCAGCAGGACCACGATGGTGACCCACCACCAGATGTCCCCCACGACCGAGAGGCCGATGAAGGCCATCCCGGTGATCGCCTTGTCCGCGATCGGGTCGGCGATCTTGCCGAAGTTGGTGACCAGGTTGCGGGCCCGGGCGATGTCACCGTCGATCTTGTCGGTGATCATCGCGATCACGAACAGCGAGAAGGCGACGGACCGCCACAACACCGAGTCGCCGCCGTCGTGCAGCAGCGCCCAGCCGAAGAACGGCACCATCACGATGCGCAGGGTCGTCAGCGCGTTCGGAAGGTTCCAGTTGTTGACCTTCGGCTCGGTCATGGTCATCGAACCGCCTCGGCCGGTTCTGCGATCAGGTCGACGCCGTCGGTGTCGATGACCACCGACGAGACGAACTGACCGATCCGGGTCCCGTCGGGGACGCCGGTGACCGTCGTGGTGCCGTCGACCTCGGGACCCTGGTGCTCGCCGCGACCCTCCGCGACGTCACCGTCGAGCGACTCGACGAGCACGTCGACCGTCTGGCCGATCCGCTCCTCGGCCCGCTGGCTGTTGAGCTCCTCGACCAGGCCCTGCACGTGCTCGAGCCGGGCGCGGACCTCGTCCTCGTCCAGCTTGCCGTCGTACGTCGCAGCCTCGGTGCCGTCCTCGTCGGAGTAGCCGAACACACCGGTGACATCCATCCGGGCGGCGACCAGGAAGTCGCACAGCACCTGCAGGTCGTCCTCGGTCTCGCCGGGGAAGCCGACGATGACGTTGGAGCGCACGCCGGACTCGGGGGCCAGGGCCCGGACCTGGTCGAGCAGCCCCAGGAAGCTGTCGGAGTCGCCGAAGCGGCGCATCCGGCGCAGCACCGTGGCGCTCGCGTGCTGGAAGGAGAGGTCGTAGTACGCCGCGACCCCGGGCGTCCGGGCGATCGCCTCGATCAGGCCGGGCCGGGTCTCGGCGGGCTGCAGGTAGGAGACCCGCACGCGGTCGACGCCGTCGATCGCGGTGAGCTCGGGCAGCATCGTCTCCAGCAACCGCAGGTCGCCGAGGTCCTTGCCGTACGACGTGGAGTTCTCGCTGACCAGGAAGAGCTCGCGAGCACCCTGCTCGGCCAGCCACCTGGCCTCCTGCAGCACGTCGCTCGGGCGTCGGCTGATGAACGAGCCGCGGAAGCTCGGGATCGCGCAGAAGGAGCAGCGGCGGTCGCAGCCGCTGGCCAGCTTGAGCGGAGCCATCGGGCCACCGTCGAGGCGGCGGCGTACGGCGCGCGGGCCGGTCGCGGGCGCACCGACGCCGATCTCGGTCGTCGAGCCCGTCGCGTCCCCGTGTCCGGGCACGCTCAGGGCGGAGGCGGCGCGCTCGACCGGCGAGATCGGGAGCAGCCGGCGCCGGTCGGACGGGGTGTGGGCCTGGTGGGTCTCCCCCGCCACGATCGAGCGCAGTCGCGCCGCGATGTCGGGGTAGTCGTCGAAGCCGAGCACGGCGTCGGCCTCGGGCAGAGACTCGGCAAGGTCCTTGCCGTAGCGCTCGGCCAGGCAGCCGACGGCGACGACGGACGTGGTCCGTCCGCTCTCCTTGAGATCGGCGGCCTGGAGGAGCGTGTCGACGGAGTCCTTCTTGGCCGCCTCGACGAAGCCACAGGTGTTCACGACGACGGTCTCCGCGTCCTCGGGGTTCTCGACCAGCAGGAAACCATCGGCCTCCAACCGGCCGGCGAGCTCCTCGGAGTCGACCTCGTTGCGGGCACAGCCGAGGGTCACCAGGGCCACGGACATCGGTCCGTCGGGGCGGATGGGAGAAGTCGTCGTCATGATCGACCTGAGTATGCCCGCTCAGGCGGAACACACGCGCATCGCGACCCCGCGCGGGTGACGTCGGTCACCCGGCGCGGGGGTCGCGCCCGGGGCGCTGCGGTCAGCGGACCGGGAAGGTGTTCTGGGCGGTCTGGCCCGTGGCGCCCAGGGCGCCGCGGTCCTCGCCGTCGACGGTGACCACGACCGAGCCGTCGGTCGACTGGATCCGCACCGGCGGCGCGACCCGGGGCAGGGTCTTGGACTCGCCGAAGGCGAGGTCGCCGCTGAAGATCACCTGACCCGCACCGTCGCGCACGACCAGGCGGGCGCCACCGCCGGCAGCCGTGAGCACCACGGGCACCGGCTCCCCCAGCAGCTGGATGCTGTTGTCGGTGCCCCCGGAGCCGTTGAGGATCGGCGCCTGCTGCCGGAGCTCGACCGGGCTGTCCATCACCAGCCGGGCGACCGACCAGGCCAGCACCAGCGTCATCACGACGGCGATCAGCATCGACCAGTTCGGGCCACCGCGGGTGCCGCGGATCGAGCCGTGCGAGCCGGTGGCCAGCTCGGCCTCGAAGACCCGGCGCGGGTTGATCGGGGCGTCGGAGTAGCGGTCGTCGTACGCCGCGAGCAGCGGCGCCACCTCCACGCCGAGCACGCGACCCAGGGTCCGGAGGTGACCGCGGGCGTAGAAGTCGCCACCACAGGGGGCGAAGTCGTCGACCTCGATCGACTCGATCACGTGCGGGCGGATCCGGGTGCGGTCGGCGAGCTGGTCGACCGAGAGCCCCAGACGGGTGCGGGCCGCGGCGAACTCCGGACCGATCACCGGGTCCGGCGCCGGCTCGACGGCGAACTCGTCGATGACCAGCGGGTCGATGCTGGCCCCGGGACGGGAGATCGGGCGGACCCGGTCCCCCCAGACCAGGGTGTCCTCGACCAGGTTGACGCTGCCGGGGCGACGCAGCTCGCGCGCCTCGGGCAGCCGGCCCGACGCGTCGTTGGCGTCGTCCCCCTGGTCGGGGGCGAGCGCGACGGCGCCCAGGGTCAGCTCGCGGGTGATCTCGCTGCGGGCCGCGGTGATCGGCTCGCGCAGCGGGCTCGGGGTGGCGCTCGCCACCATCGGTGCGGAGTCGGACCGCTCGTGCTCGCGCTTCTCGTCCGGGGCCTCGGCGGCCGGCGCCTCGACCGCGTCCTCGGAGATCTCAGCGGCAGCCTCACGGCGTCGCTGCAGGCGCGACGAGATGGCGCTGATGCCCACGGCCAGGGCCGGACGCGGGTCGTGCCAGCGGCGTGCTGAGACGTCCTGATGGTCCTCGTCCCAGACCTCGTCGACGTGCTCGGCCAGGTCGGGCTCGTCGTCCTCGACGGCCTGCATCGGATCGACCGGCACGGTCAGGTCGAGCTCGACGACGCGCGCGGCATCGCCCGCGAGCCGGGACAGGGCCGCGGTCAGGTCGCCGTCTGCGCCCAGGACCCGGGTCGACAGGGCGAGCGGCACGGCGAACGGGGCGCCGTACAGCCGCGTGGCCAGCCGGGACTGCCGCCGACCACTGCGGTCGAGCTCGTCGAGCACGCGCTCGGGGTTGCGGGCCACGAGGACCAGGCGGCCGTCGCGGAGCACACCGCGGCGGGGCAGGTGCTCGACCTGCGCCAGCGCGCCCCACGGGATCCCGCGCCAGGTGTGACCCAGCCGGATCCGCACGCCCTGGCCATCGGCGACCAGCAACGGCGTACGCGCGTCGACGAAGGCGAGCAGGTGGGCCACGCCCACCACCCCCATCAGGGCGAACAGCGTCCAGTCGAGCCAGGACCCGGTGCCGGTGGCGCGGGCGAGGTAGCCGATCGCGACCGCGGAGGCGACTGCACCGACCAGCACGGCCAGGCCGGCGTTGCGCCGGATCTCGACCGGGTCGGCGGCCAGCCCCAGGGGCTCGGCCGTGGGGGTCTCCCCGACGAAGTCGTCGGGCTCAATGACAGGTGCCTGGCTCACATCTCCCCCTGCAGTGTCGCGATGACGCCATCGATCTCATCGGGCTTCACGAGTACGTCGCGTGCCTTCGAGCCCTCGCTGGGCCCGACGACGCCGCGGCTCTCGAGGATGTCCATCAGCCGGCCCGCCTTGGCGAACCCGACCCGGAGCTTGCGCTGCAGCATCGAGGTCGAGCCGAACTGGGTCGACACGACCAGCTCGACCGCCTGGATGACCAGGTCCATGTCGTCGCCGATGTCGTCGTCCAGGTCCCGCTTGGCGGCGGCGGGAGCCGTCACGTCGTCGCGGTAGGACGGCTCGAGCTGGGCCTTGCAGTGCTTGACCACCTGTGCGATCTCGGCCTCGGTCACCCAGGAGCCCTGGACCCGGACGGCCTTGGAGGAGCCCATCGGCAGGAACAGACCATCACCCTGGCCGACCAGCTTCTCCGCACCCGGCTGGTCCAGGATCACCCGACTGTCGGCCAGCGACGACGTGGCGAACGCCAGCCGCGACGGCACGTTGGCCTTGATCAGCCCGGTGACGACGTCGACCGACGGTCGCTGGGTCGCGAGCACCAGGTGGATGCCGGCGGCCCGGGCCAGCTGGGTGATCCGCACGACCGCGTCCTCGACGTCGCGGGGCGCGACCATCATCAGGTCGGCCAGCTCGTCGACGATCACCAGCAGGTAGGGGTAGGGCGCCAGCACGCGCTCGCTGGCTGCGGGCAGCTCGACCTTGCCGGCCTTGACCGCCTTGTTGAAGTCGTCGATGTGCCGGAACCCGAAGTTGGCCAGGTCGTCGTAGCGCATGTCCATCTCGCGCACGACCCAGGCCAGCGCCTCGGCAGCCTTCTTCGGGCTGGTGATGATCGGCGTGATCAGGTGCGGAACGCCCTCGTAGGCGTTCAGCTCGACCCGCTTGGGGTCGACCATGATCATCCGGACCTCGTCGGGCGTGGAGCGCATCAGGATCGAGGTGATCATCGAGTTGATGAAGCTCGACTTGCCGGAGCCGGTCGCACCGGCGACCAGCAGGTGCGGCATCTTCGCGAGGTTCGCGACCACGAAGCCGCCCTCGACGTCCTTGCCGAGACCGCAGACCATCGGGTGGTGGTCGGCCCGCGCGGTGTTGGAGCGGAGCACGTCGCCGAGGGAGACGATCTCCTTGTCCACGTTGGGGATCTCGATCCCGATCGCGGACTTGCCGGGGATCGGGCTGAGGATCCGCACGTCGGCGGAGGCGACGGCGTAGGCGATGTTCTTGGAGAGGGCGGTGACCTTCTCGACCTTGACCGCGGGGCCGACCTCGACCTCGTAGCGGGTGACGGTCGGGCCACGGGTGTAGCCGGTGACCTGGGCGTCGATCCCGAACTCGTCCAGCACCTGGGTGAGCCGGTCGACGACCGCGTCGCTGGCCTTCGAGCGCGCCTTGTGCACCGACCCGGGCTTGAGCACCTCGTTGGCCGGCAGGGAGTAGGTGACGTCGCCGGACAGCGACAGCTGCTCGACGCGCTGCGGGACCGGTGTGTGCGGCGGCGGCTCGAGCTCGGCCCGCTCCGCGAAACCGGGCACGATCGCGGCGACCTCCTCGGTCGGCGCCTCCTCGGGACTCGTCTCGGCGGAGACCTCCGCCAGGCCGCGCTTGCGCTTGCGGAGCTCGCGGTCCGACAGCACGGGGGTGTCGTACGCCGGGTCGCCGAGGTCGGGGTCGATCTCGTCGCTGGTCTTGCGACCGCGGGTCTTGATCGGCTGCGTGGCGTCCGGGTCGTCCGCTCCAGCGCCATCGGTGTCGACGTGACGACCGAGCATCCGGTCGCGGGCCTCCGCCAGCCGGGCGGGCACCTGGTAGACGGGCGTGGCGGTGATGATCAGGATGCCGAAGCCGGCCAGCAGGAGCAGCAGCGGCACCACCACGAACGGCGTACGCAGCAGGTCGAGCAGCAGCGAGGAGATCACGAACCCGACCGCTCCCCCGGCCTGCTGCAGGCTGCTGGCGTCACCGAGGACGGGCTTGGGACTGCCGTTGGCGATGTGGACGATTCCGAGGATGCCGAAGCCGAACGCGGTCCAGCCGACCACCTGGCGGCCGGCCGGTCCGTTGTGCTCGGGGTCGCGCATGTTGCGCCAACCGATATAGACCAGCATGAACGGGACCAGCCAACCGACCTTGCCGACGGAACCGGCGACCATCGTCCGGGTGAACTCCATGACCGGACCACCGAGCTGGAACCAGACGGCGGCGGCGACCACGAGCGAGAGGCCGAAGAGGAACAGTCCGGCACCGTCGCGACGGTGCTCCGGCTCGAGCTCGCGGGCAGTGCGTCCGATGCTGCGAGCCGTGGCGCCGACGGCGTGGGCGATCGCCAGCCACACGGCGGCCACGCCCCGACCGACCACCCCGAAGGTGCGGGCGATCGGGCCAGGGCCGTTGCGTACTGCGCGGGGTGCGGGGCGTTTGCGCGCGGTGGAGCGCTTCGCCGGCGCGCGCCGAGCGGAGCTCCGGCTCACGGCGGTGCTCTTGGTGGGGCTCTTGGAGGTGCTCTTCGGGGTGGTCTTTCCGGTACTCCGGGATCGGGTGCTCGAGCCGCTCCGACCGGAACTGCTGGACCCGGTCGAGGACGTGCTCTTGCTCCGCGACCCCGGCGGGGAAGACGTACGGGTCGCCATGGTCATCAACGTAATCCAAAGTCACACCCGTCACAGGGACCACAGCGAGCGTGTCGGGAGCCGGCTGGAAAGGACGGGCCCTTTCCCAGAATTCTTCCGGTGAAACCGATCCGTTGCGAGTTTTTTCCCCGCGACTATGGCCCTGCACGGGTCGGCGTACCTAGGGTGCCGATGGTGTCCCAGTTCACACGGGTCACAGCGGAAACCACTTCGGAGGGGAATCACACGTGAAACTAGTCAAGCAGGGTTTGAGCCTTGCGCTTCTCGGGGCCGGTCTGGTGGCCATCCCGGGACTGCAAGCCACCGCAGCGGCGCCGGCGCCGCAGGTCTCGGGAGAGTCCGTGGTGCAGAAGATCAAGCGCGAGGCCGAGGGCTCCGTCGCGGTGTCGAGGGAAGCCGCCACCGGCAAGATCGGGTTCGTCCGGGCAGCACGCGGCGGCGACCTGATGCCGTCGGTCCAGGCCGGCTCGCTCTCCGGGGCCGTGAGCAAGGCCGGGGCGTACCTCGACCGCTACAGCACCGCGCTCGGCGCGCGTGCCGGTGAGCTCGAGCAGACCAAGGTCACGACCAGTCGCTACGGCTGGACCGTCTCCTACGAGCAGAGCTACCGCGGGGTGCCGGTCTTCGGCTCCGCGATCCGGGTGAACATCGACAAGGCGGGCGACCTGACCTCGGTCAACGGCTACGCCGCACCGGGGCTCAACCTCAGCGTCACCCCGCGCCTCACCGCAGCCGAGGCTGCCGAGCGCGCGATCGCGACCGTGCGGGCCAACCCGCCGGCCGGTGAGGACAACGGCAAGGCCAACGTCTCCGGCCTGAAGGCCGCGAGCAACACCCTGTCGGTCTACCGGCTCGGCGCGACCAAGGGCGAGCGCGGCGCTGCCGTCCTGGCCTACGTCGTCGAGGTCGCCAACGACCGCAACATCCGCGACATGGTCTTCGTCGACGCCAACACCGGCAAGTTCGTCAACCGGTACTCCATGGTCGCCGACGCGCTCGAGCGGCACGTGATCGAGGCGAACGGCTCCGCCGATCCCGCGACGTTCGTGGAGGTCTGGAAGGAGAACGACCCCCAGTCCGTCTTCGACGCGCTGACCCAGCCACAGAAGGACTTGGCGAACGGCACCGGTGAGTCCTACTGGCTCTTCAAGAACGCCTTCGGCCGGGACTCCTACGACGGCGCCGGCGCGCCGATGAAGACCGTCAACAACGACGGTCGCATCCAGTGCCCCAACGCCAACTGGAACGGCACCACGACCAACTACTGCGACGGGGTGACCGGCGACGACACCGTGGCGCACGAGTGGGGCCACGCCTACACCGAGTACACCTCGAACCTGATCTACCAGTGGCAGTCCGGCGCGATGAACGAGTCGTTCTCCGACATCTGGGGCGAGACGGTCGACATGATCAACGCCCGTGAGAACGAGTCCGACGGTCTGCGCACCGTCGGACAGTGCTCGCAGTTCACCCGCAGCGATGTCGCGGTCTTCATCAACTCACCGGCTGCGATCGCCAAGGAGTGCCCCGCTGCTCCGGCCTCGTTCGGCCCGGTGCTCGACAAGACCGGCCTCACCGGCAACGTCGTGGTCGGCACCGACCCGGACACCGACGGTGGCACGACGACCGACGGGTGCTCACCGCTGACCAACGCCGGCGCAGTCGCCGGGAACATCGTGATGGTGGACCGCGGCCTGTGCGCGTTCGGGGACAAGGCCGCGAACGCCCAGGATGCAGGCGCCACCGGGCTGATCGTCGGCAACCGCGAGGACGTGGTGTTCTCCATGTCCGGCGGGCTCGACCCGGTCACGATCCCGGCCGTCATGATCGGTCTCACCAACCGGGAGCTGATCCGGAGCACCCTGGCCGGGGGCGACCCGGTCCAGGTCACGATGCGTGACATCGACACCTCCGCCAAGGACGACTCCCACCGCTGGCTCTCCGGCGAGTCCGACGTTGCCTTCGGTGGCGCGATCCGCGACATGTGGACCCCCACCTGCTACGGCGACCCGGGCAAGGTCTCGGACGCGGAGTACTTCTGCGGGACGGACGACGGCGGCGGCGTGCACAGCAACTCCGGGGTGCCGAACCACGGCTACGCGCTCCTCGTCGACGGCGGCACCTACAACGGTGTCAACGTGGCCGGCCTCGGTCTGGACAAGGCGGCGAACATCTTCTGGCGGACCCAGGCGGCGTACCTGACGCCGACGTCGGACTTCGTCGACCTCGCTGACAGCCTGGACTCCGCCTGTGCCGACCTGGTCGCTCAGCCGATCAACAAGGTCTCGACCGAGCCGAACACGAGTCTGCCTGCCGAGCCGATCACCGCGGCGGACTGTGCCGCGGTGAGCGCGATGTCGCAGGCGGTGGAGCTCCGCAGGGATCCCACCACCCAGTGCGACTTCAAGCCGCTGCTGGCCAAGGGTGCTCCCTCGGTGTGCGGCAAGGGCTTCAAGACCAAGACGGTCTTCAAGGAGAAGTTCCAGCGTGGCCTGAAGAAGTGGACGAAGAGCCAGGAGCTGTTCGACTTCGGAGGGGGCGCCGTGGGTCATGGCTACCCGTGGCGGGCGACCAAGAACGTCCCGGGCAGGCACAAGTCCAAGGTGGCGTTCGCGGCCGACCCGCTCAACGACGGCAGCTGTGCCGGAGACGCCGACGACGTCTCCAGTCGCGACTCGATCCGCAGCGACGCGATCAAGCTGCCCGGCGGCAAGCTGCGACGGATGTCGTTCCAGCACTACATGGCCAGTGAGCCGGGCTGGGACGGCGGCAACGTCAAGATCAGCATCAACCACGCGGCGTTCGAGGTGATCCCGGCATCGGCGTACATCTTCAACGCGCCGAACGACACCCTGTTCCTGCTCGCCGAGGGCAACTCGAACCCGATGGCCGGCGAGGAGGCGTTCACCGGCACCGACGGTGGCTCGCTGTTCGGTTCGTGGGGCAAGTCGATCGTGAACCTGAAGAAGGTCGGGGCCAAGAAGGGCGACCGGGTCCGGTTGCGCTTCGACATGGGCCGCGACGGCTGCAACGGCAGCGACGGCTGGTACGTCGACAACATCAAGGTGCAGGTCTGCAAGAAGAAGGGGAAGCACCGCGCCGCCCTCGGGCGTCTCAGCTGACCCAGCTCCACCAGTGAGAAGGGCCCCGCCGGTTCGGCGGGGCCCTTCTCCGTCCTCCTGCCATGATGCGCCGGTGCTCCCCGTGCTGATCTGCGCCGTCCCGGCCCTGTTCGCGCTCACCGACTGGTGGGCTGTCGCCCATCACGACCGACGCACCGAGACCTGGGCGAAGCCGGCCACCCTGCTCGCCCTGCTGGGAGCCGCGGCCGCGCTGGGTGCCACCGACACCACCGCCGGCACGTGGCTGCTGGTTGCGCTGGCCTTCGGTGCCCTGGGAGACCTCGCGCTGCTCGGCGACTCGCTGCCGCGCTTCCGGGCCGGCCTGACCGCGTTCCTCGTCGGCCATCTCGCGTACCTCGTGTCGTTCGTCTCGCTCGGGCTGCCGCGACCGACCTGGTCCTGGGCGGTGGTGGCGCTGATCCTGCTCAGCGCCGTGGCCACCCGCGGCGTGCTGCCCGCAGCCCAACGGCTCCATGGTCCGCTGCTGTCCGGGCCGATCGCCGGCTACACGCTGGTGATCGCGGCCATGCTGGCCTGCGCCTGGTTCACCGGGGAGCCGCTGATCGCGCTGGGGGCGGCGATCTTCGTGGCCAGCGACTCGGTGCTCTCGATCGACCGGTTCGTCCGCCCGTTGCCGCACGGGCACCTGGTCGTGATGGTGACCTACCACCTCGGGCAGGCGCTGATCGTGGCCGGCGTACTGCTCGCGTGACGGCGTGTCCCGATCGGGTGGCAGTGCGCTCGTCTGCCGCTGGGCGGCCCCGTCGCCACCGTCGCCACTGCTAGGACATGAGGGTCAGGCCTCGATCACGACCGGGATGATCATCGGGCGGTGGCCGTGCTTCTTGGAGACCCAGCGGCCCACCACCCGGCGCACGGTCTGCTGGAGCTGGTAGGAGTCGGTGGTGCCCTCGGCCACCGCCAGGAGCAGCGCGTCGACGATCGGCTGCTTGATCTCGTCGTACGACGTGCCGTCGAGGGCGCTGCCACGCGCGTGGATCTCCGGGCCGCCGGCGACCTTGCCGCTGACCGAGTCGATCACCACGATCACCGAGATGAAGCCCTCCTCCCCCAGGATCCTGCGGTCCTTGAGGTCGGACTCGGTGATGTCGCCGACCGAGGACCCGTCGACGAAGACGTAGCCGCACTCGACCTTGCCGGCGATCGCGGCCACCCCGTCGACCAGGTCGACCACGACCCCGTCCTCGGCGATCACGACGTTGCCGACACCGGTGGCGCGGGCCAGGGCGGCGTTGGCCCGGAGGTGGCGGATCTCGCCGTGCACCGGCAGCACGTTGCGCGGACGGACGATGTTGTAGGCGTAGAGCAGCTCCCCGGCGCTGGCGTGGCCGCTCACGTGGACCAGCGCGTTGCCCTTGTGCACGACGTTGGCGCCCCAGCGGGCCAGACCGTTGATCACCCGGTAGACGGCGTTCTCGTTGCCGGGGATCAGGCTCGAGGCGAGGACGACGGTGTCGCCCTCCTCGATGTGCACGAAGTGGTGGTTGCGCTGGGCGATCCGGCTCAGCGCGCTCAACGGCTCGCCCTGGGAGCCGGTCGACAGCAGCACCTGCCGCTCCGGCGCCAGGTCGGCGAGCTCCTTGGCGTCGACCAGCACCTCCGGCGGGACGTGGAGGTAGCCGAGATCCTGGGCGATGGTCATGTTGCGGACCATCGAGCGACCGACGTAGCCGACCTTGCGCCGGTGCTTGGCCGCGGTGTCGAGGACCTGCTGGACCCGGTGGATGTGGGAGGCGAAGCAGGCGACGATGATCCGCTGCTCGCTCTCGTGGAAGACCTGCTCGAGCACCGGCGCGATGTTCTTCTCCGAGGTGGTGAACCCGGGCACGTCGGCGTTGGTGGAGTCGGTCAGGAACAGGTCGACCCCTTCCTCCCCGAGCCGCGCGAACGCCCGCAGGTCGGTGATCCGGCCGTCGAGCGGCAGCTGGTCCATCTTGAAGTCACCGGTGTGCAGCACCAGCCCGGCGCCGGTGCGGATCGCGACCGCGAGGGCGTCGGGGATCGAGTGGTTGACCGCCACGAACTCCAGGTCGAAGGGGCCGAACGAGAGCCGGTCGCCCTCCCGGACCGTGTGGTGCACGGTCTCCGGCAGCCGGTGCTCCCGGAGCTTGCTGTCCAGCAGGGCAAGGGTCAGCTCGGAGCCGACCAGCGGGAGGTCGGGTCGCTCGCGCAGGAGGTACGGCGTGGCGCCGATGTGGTCCTCGTGGCCGTGCGTCAGCACCAGTGCCTCGACCCGGTCGAGCCGGTCCCGGATCGCGGTGAAGTCGGGGAGGATGAGATCCACCCCCGGGTGGTGGTCCTCGGGGAAGAGCACGCCGCAGTCGACGATGAGCAGCCGGTCGTCGTACTCGAAGACGGTCATGTTGCGACCGATCTCACCGAGCCCGCCGAGCGGGATGATCCGCAGGCCGCCCTTCGGCAGACCAGCAGGGCTGGACAGCTCGGGATGCGGGTGCGACATCGACGTCTCCTAGCGGATCAGGCCCGCAGCCGCGAGACCCGTGCGCAGGGCCCCCACCTCGTCGTCGTCCAGGGCGACCAGGGGTCCGCGCACCCGGCGGTTGTCGAGCACGCCGAGCAGCTGCAGGGCGGCCTTGGCGGTGGTGGCGCCGTAGTTCGCCACGCCCATGACGGCGTCGATCGCCGGCAGCAGCTGGGTGAAGATCTCGAGGGCCCGGGCCGGGTCGCCCTCGTCGTACGCGTCGACCATGGCCCTGGTCTCGTCACCGGCGACGTGCCCCAGGACCGAGACGACCCCGCAGGCGCCGTGCGCGAGCCAGGCCAGGTTGGCGATGTCATCGCCGGAGTAGACCGCGTAGCCGAGCTGGGTGAGCCGAACGCCGCGCGCGAAGTCGCCGACCGCGTCCTTGACCGCCACGACGTTGTCCCACGCGATCGCGGCCTCGTAGGTCTCCAGAGCGATGGTGGTGCCGGTGCGGGCCGGTACGTCGTAGAGCATCACGGGGACGTCGGTCGCCTCGACGACCTGCCGGAAGTGGTGCAGCACGCCGGTCTGGCCGGGCTTGTTGTAGTACGGCGTCACCAGCAGCAGTCCGTCCGCGCCGAGCTTCTCGGCCTGCTGGGCCAGCTCCACGCTGTGCGCCGTGGAGTTGGTCCCGACGCCGGCGACCACCGTGGCCCGGGCGCCGACCGCGTCCTTGACCGCGGCGAGGATCTGGCCGTCCTCGACCACGCTCGTGGTCGGCGACTCCCCCGTCGTGCCGGAGACGACGACACCGTCGTGGCCGTGCTCGACGAGGTGTGCGGCGATCCGAGCAGTGGACTCGAGATCGACCGACCCGTCCTCGTGGAAGGCGGTGGCCATGGCCGTGAGGACCCGTCCGAACGGAGCAGCGGGCAGGATGTTCATGGCGGACAGGTTACCCACTGCCACTGGCTCAGCGAGCGGCCGCGTCCACCGGCGTGTGGTTGCGGCCGAGCACCCACACCATCGAGGCCAGCGCCGCGAGCTGGAGCGGCCAGCCGAGCGCGATCTTGAGGATGCCGAGGGCAGCGATGGCGGTCCCGGCGTCCATGGCGCCCGACGAGCCGGCGAGCCAGAGCGGACCCTGGACGACCACCCGCAGGACGCACGGCAGGACCAGCAGCCAGGTCAGCAGGGTGCACAGACGGACCACCTGGGGGTCGCTGCGCCACGCGGTCGGGTCGCCGGTCACGCTGCCCACCATGAAGCCGACCAGCGGCCAGCGGATCAGGTTGGTGAAGCTGAGCAGCACCGTGTAGGCGGCGTTGTAGATGATGCCGGGCAGGAAGTAGGCCAGGGCCTGGTCGTCGACGCTGCCACCGCGGCGCGCCGACATGCTGACGAACAGCCAGCCGATGCCGATGCCGACCAGGGCGTTGACCACGAACTGCACGCTCGAACGCTGCACGATCCGGACGACCAGGAGCAGGAGCGCGGCGGCCACGCTGACGACCAGCGCGAGCTGGAGCTCGCGGGTGGTCAGCCACATCACCGTGAACAGGATCGTCGGGACCGCGGCCTCGACCATGCCGCGACGGCCGCCCATCGCCTTGGCGAGCTGGGCGCGGACCACCTGCTCGACGGTCTCGACCGAGGCGTCGGCGCTCATGGGATCAGCTCGTAGCGAGGGTTGTACATGATGCGCTGGCCCTCGAGCCGGCCGATCCGGCCCTGGATCTCCATCGCGCGCCCGGGCGAGATCCCGGTGATCTGACGGCGGCCCAGCCACACGATCGTGATCGAGCCCGAGCCGTCGGAGAGCTCCGCCTCGAGCGCCGGGACGCCACCGCGGGGCCGCAGCGTCACCGTGCGCAGCGTGCCGCGCAGCCGGACCCGCTCCCGGTCGGGCGCGTCGGCGATCCGGTCGAGTCCGGACTCACCGTGGGTACGGCGCAGGTCGCGGTCGTACTGGTCGCTGCTGTTCGCCCAGTTGCTCAGGCTGCGACGCAGGCGGCTCTTCTCGGGGGCCATGGGTCGAGCCTAGGCGGTCGGCGGCGGGTCGAGCGGACGCGCGTTCTCCGGCAGCACGACCGGCAGCACGTCACCGACGGCCATCGCCCCACTGCCGCGGCGTACGGCGACCTTGGTGATGGTGTCCTCCCACCCGCCGGCACCCTCGAGATCGGTGGCGGGGCGACCGAGCATGGTGGCGCGGAGCAGCCAGCGCGACCCGTTGATGCCGATGATCCGCGAGGCCTGCGTGCCCGACGAGCCGTCACCGCGACGGACCGGGATCTGGCAGACCAGCTCGGTGCCGAAGCGGCCCTCGCGCTCGGTCGCGGTCCCGCCGTGCTGGGCCATGTCGGCGGCGATCTTGGGCCGCACCTCGCTCCACAGGTCACCGTTGCGGGGAGCGGCGAAGGCCCGCAGCTCGAGCGCCCCGTCCTTGCCCACGAGCACCACCGAGTCCACCTCGCCGGTGTCGTTGTTGACCTGGAGGCGCAGCTCGCGGTCCTCCTCGAGCTGGATCAGCAGCGAGCCGACGTCGATCCGCTCGACACCGTCCTCGGGAAGGTCCTCGGCGTCGAAGGGCCCGATCGCCGCGACCGGCGCCTCCCCGGAGGTGGCGGGGACGGAGCCGTCCCCGGCTGCCTCGGCGAGGGCTTCGTTGGACTTGCGGCGGAACTTCACGGGACTACTCCTCGATGCATCGCTGTCGGGGCGGGTCAGGACTGACCGAAGCCTCCGGTAGAACCGTAACCCCCAGCGCCCCGGACGGAGTCGGGCAGTTCCCGCACCTCGACGAACCGGGCCCGCTCGACCCGCTGGACCACGAGCTGGGCGATCCGGTCACCGCGACGCAGCTCGATCGGCGAGTGCGGGTCGTGGTTGATCAGCATCACCTTCACCTCGCCCCGGTAGCCGGCGTCGACGGTCCCCGGCGCATTGACGATCGAGAGGCCGTGGCGGGCGGCGAGGCCGGAGCGCGGGTGGACCAGGGCGACGTACCCGGCCGGCAGCGCGAGGGCCAGACCGGTCGGCACCAGCGCCCGCTCCCCCGGCGCCAACGTGACGTCGACCGTGGTCAGCAGGTCCGCGCCGGCGTCCCCGGGATGGGCGTACGCCGGGAGCGGGAGGTCGGGGTCGAGCCGGACCACCTGGATGGAGAGGTCTGCGTCATCGGGGGTCACGGCCGGTGACCCTACCCCGCGGGGAAGTCCGCCCGCGTGAAAGTCTGCTCCCTGTGAAACGCACTGCGGAGTACGACGAACGGCTCGGCGTGCCGCTGCGCTGGTGGGTCCAGGGCACCATGCTGGTGGCCAGCCTGTGGCTCGCGGTCGTGGTCGCGGTGCCCGGTGTCGTCGCCTGGGTCGTCACGATCGTCGCGATGGGACTGCTGGTGCTGGCGCTGGTCTCCTACGGCTCGGCCCGGGTGAGCGTCCGCGACGGAGAGTTCCGCGCCGGTCCGGCCCACATCGCCGCCGCCCACCTCGGCGAGGTGACCCCACTGGACGCCGAGGCGACCCGGCGTACCGCGGGCGTGGATGCCGACCCTCGCGCCTATCTGCTGCTGCGGCCCTACCTCAAGCGCGCGGTGCGGGTCGAGATCACCGACCCGGCCGACCCCGCGCCGTACTGGCTGGTGAGCACGCGGCGCCCCGACGACCTCGCCCGGGCGCTCACGGCGCTGCCCCGACGGTCCTGAACGACGGGCCTGACTGAAGTCACGGGCGCTGGGTAGGCTGCCCACATGGCATCTGGATCCAAGGTCTGGTCGATCTTCTCCCTCGGCGCCGCCATCGGGGCGGCCACCGTGACCAAGAAGACGTTGAACACCTCGTGGCGCGCCGCGACGGGCAAGAACCCGCCCGCGAACCCGGCCGACCCGGACGTCGCGATCTGGGAGGCGGTGCTGTGGGCCACGGTGAGCGGGTCGGCGATCGGGATCGCCAGGATGCTCGCCGCTCGCCGGGCGGCGAGCTACTACGCCCGCTCGACGGGGCACCTGCCGCCCGAGCTCCAGAAGGACAACCAGGACGCAGACGCGGCCTCCGCCCCCACCAGCTGAGCCAGAGACAAGCAGGGCCGCAGCCTCACGGCTGCGGCCCTGCTGTGTCGTCGGACTGGACTGGTCGGCTCACTCGCAGTCGCGGCAGATCATCCGCTTCTCGTCCGCGAGCTGCGAACGGTGGTGCACCAGGAAGCAGTTCATGCAGGTGAACTCGTCGTCCTGGGTGGGCTTCACCTCGACGGCGAGCTCCTCGTGGGAGAGGTCTGCTCCCGGGAGCTCGAACGCCTCGGCGGCCTCGGCCTCGTCCTCGTCGACCTTGCCGGAGTTCTTGTCGTGCCGACGCGCCTTGAGCTCTTCGATGCTCTCCTCGGACTGCTCGTCCTCGTTCTTGCGCGGTGCGTCGTAGTCAGTGGCCATTCTTCCCATCACTCCCCTGCGCCTCGCAGGCCCAGAAATTTCTGCCGATCGTCGCCGTCGGCGCCAGATTGTGCATCATCCTGCGGCGATTGTGCACGCCGGCTCCAAGGTGTGCCCGGTGAACATCTGGGAGGGGTCCGGCTATTCCCGCCGGGTCGCGGGTCGGTGCTGCGCTTTCATGGCGATGCGCGACAACCTCCCAGGGGGCACGCGCGTCCAACCTGGCAGGACCCGGACCCACGTGGAGGCACCATGCGCAACCCCGCAGCAGCACCCGCCGTGCTCGCGCTCGCGCTGCTGGCCGGTGCCACCGGCTGCAGCGACGGCTCGGGCGGTCGCACCGAAGCCCCGGTCGTCTCGGCCCCGACGACCCCGACGGGGACGCCGAGCCCGACGGGGACGCCGAGCGCGACCCGTACCGCCACCACCGAGGCGGGAGTCCCGCCCTTCCCCAGCGACACCCTCCCCCAGGACACCGGATGGGCAAGGAGCAACGGCCTCGCGGTGACGGGGGTCCGCACCGCGCAGCACCGCGGCTACGACCGCGTCGTCTTCGACCTGGCCGGCACCGGGACGCCCGGGCTGGCGTGTGGAGTACACGCCCAGTCCCATCGCCGAGGGCTCCGGCGACCCGGTGTCGATCGAGGGGACGGCGTTCCTCATGCTCTTCCTGACCGGCGTCGGCTCCTCCTTCGACACCGGCATCGCGCCCGTGTTCGACGACGCCACGCGTCTGCCCGGCACCGGCACGAAGGCGGTCACCGAGATCAGTCCGGGCGGAGGGCCCTGGGAGGGCGCGCAGCAGGCGTTCATCGGCCTGAGCGGTGCCGAGCGACCGTTCCGCGTCTTCTCGCTCACCCACCCCTCCCGGGTGGTCATCGACGTGCGCCACGGGGCTTGAGGCAACCCGCATCTGCCGAGCTGGGGCCCGATCGTCCCAGCTTCACCATGGGATGCAGGCGAACCGGTGCTTCCCACGGCGAATTCACCATGGGAAGCAACACTTCGCCTACATCCCTTGATGAAGCGAAGGTGGCACCCACATGCCTCGATCCGTGCCCTCGGGTCCCCCACGGCAAGAAGAGGACACACCAGTCAGGCGGTGAACCCGGCGTCGTGGACGGCCGCGCGGAACTCGTCGAACCCGGCGGCGGGCGCGCAGACCAGGAGGTCCAGCCCACCGGCTCCCTTGGACAGCTCGGTCCGGGCACCGGCGATCCGGGCCACCAGTCCGGCGGCGGCGTGGTCCCACAGGTGCACGCCCTCCTCCACGTAGGCATCCAGCGAGCCCTCGGCGACGTGGCACAGGTCGAGCGCACACGAGCCCAACCGGCGGATGTCGCGCACCCGGGGAAGGAACCGGACCATGGCTCGAGCCTGGATCTCGCGGACCCGGGGGTCGTAGGAGAAGCCGGTGGCGACGAGCTGGTGGGACAACGGCGCCGCGGGACGTACGCCGATCGGGTCCCCGTCGCGGGTGGCGACGCCCCCGGCGCCGGCGTCGTCCGACGTCAGGTAGGCGACGTACTCCGTGCCGGTGGCGGCGTTGAGCACCACGCCCGCCACGACCTCGCCGTCCAGCTCGGCAGCGATCGAGACGGCGTACTGGGGCAGCCCGTAGAGGAAGTTGACCGTGCCGTCGATGGGGTCGATGATCCAGCGCACCCCGGACGACCCGACCACGTCGTCGCCCTCCTCCCCCAGGAAACCGTCGTCGGGCCGGCGCTCCCGCACCAGCCGCCGGATCAGCTCCTCGGAGGCCCGGTCGGCCTCGGTGACCGGGTCGGTCGCGCTGGACTTGGTGTTCGCGACGCTGACGCCGTGTGCCATCCGGCCGCGCACCAGCTGGGCCGCCTCACGAGCCACCCCGAGAGCCAGGGCGGCGAGCTCGGAGCTCACGAGTCCGAGCCGCACAGGGCCGGGCGTTCGCCGCGCGGGTTCGGGCAGCAGCCGACCGGGCACCGGTCCCACATCGGTCCGATGCCGCCGACGGCCGCGCGGGCGACGTCCTCGACTCCGCGCTCCACGGCAGCGCGCTCGAGGAGCAGCTCGCGGACCATCGACACGAAGCGCGGGTCCAGCCCGGCCGTGGCGGCCCGACGGGTGGGCAGCCCCAGCTTCTCGGCGGTCTCCATCGCCTCGGTGTCGAGGTCGTAGATGACCTCCATGTGGTCGGAGACGAAGCCCACCGGGATCATCACGGCGGCCGCGGCACCCTCGGCGTGCAGCTGCGTGAGGTGGTCGTTGATGTCGGGCTCGAGCCACGGGATGTGCGGGGCGCCGGAGCGCGAGCAGTAGACCAGCTGGTGGCGGTGCCGGCGCCCGGTCTCCAGCCGGACCCGCTCCACGACGGCCTCGGCCACGCTGAGGTGCTGGGTCGCGTAGGCGCCGCCGTCCGGTCCGCTGCCGTCGTTCATCGCCGTCGGGATGGAGTGGGTGACGAACGCGAGACGGGCATCCTCACGCAGCTCCGGGGGCAGCTCGGCGAGCGCCGCCAGGGTCGCGTCCACGGCCGGCTCGACGAAGCCCGGGTGGTTGAAGTAGTGCCGCAGCTTGTCCAGCCGGGGTGCGTCCTCGATGCCCTCGACGGCGTCGGCCAGGTTCTCGCGGTACTGCCGGCAGGAGGAGTACGACGAGTAGGCGCTGGTCATGAAGCAGGCAGCGCGGGTCACGCCGTCGGCGGCCATCTGCCGGACGGTGTCGCGCAGGTAGGGGTCCCAGTTCCGGTTGCCCCAGTAGACGGGCAGGTCCAGGCCCGCCCCGGCGAAGTCCTCGCGCAGCGCCGCCAGGAACTCCCGGTTCTGATCGTTGATCGGCGAGCGGCCGCCGAAGCGGAAGTAGTGCTCGCCGACCTCCTCGAGCCGCTCGCGCGGGATGCCGCGACCCCGGGTGACGTTCTCCAGGAACGGCACCACGTCCTCCGGCGCCTCGGGCCCCCCGAAGGAGACCAGCAGGAGCGCGTCGTAGGGGCCGGGATCGAAGGGCGGGGTCTGCGGCATGCGCCCCATCGTAGGGAGCACGCGGAACCCGCCTTGATTGCGCCGGCGTCGGCTCGCGGCCCTACGCTCACGAATGTGTTCAGCTCCTACCGCCGAGTGCTCTCCGAGCCGGGCACGTTGCGCTTCAGCGCCACCGCGCTGGTCGCGCGGCTGCCCATCTCGATGATCGGCCTCGGCATCGTGCTGATGGTCTCGGCAGCGACCGGCTCGTACGCCGTCGCCGGGGCCGTCTCCGCGGCGTACATGCTGGCCAACGCCGCTCTTCGCGATCCTGCAGGGACGCCTGCTCGACACGCTCGGCCAGCGCCCGGTGCTGATCGCCACCAGCACCGTCTTCGGGCTCGCCACCGGACTGCTGGTCTGGTCGGTGCAGGCGGACTGGCCGATGCTACCTCTCCTACGCGTTCGCCGCGGTGGCCGGCTCCAGCCTCCCGCAGGTCGGGTCCTGCGTGCGCGCCCGCTGGTCGCACGCGCTCTCCGACCCTCAGGAGATCCAGACCGCCTACGCGCTGGAGTCGGTCGCCGACGAGGCGGTCTTCATGATCGGTCCGATCCTGGTCACCGTGCTGGCCACGGCCTGGCACCCCGTCGCCGGGATGGGCGTGGCGGTCGTGGCCTGCGTCGGCGGCACGCTCGCCTTCACGGCCCAGCGCTCGACCGAGCCTCCGGTCCAGGTCCGGAGCCGGGAGTCCGGGCCGCGCCCGGCCGATGCCGTGGCGCACGGTGGTCCCGCTCGCCGTGGCCGCCGCCGCCCTGGGCACCCTGTTCGGTGCGGTGGAGGTCGCCACCGTGGCGTTCGCCGGCGAGCAGGGCAGTGAGGCCTACGCCGGACCGTTGCTCGCGCTGTACGCCCTGGGCAGTCTCGCGGCGGGGGTGGCCACGGGTGCGGTCGCCTGGCGAGAGGGCCCGACCGGCCGGGTCCGGTGGGGCGCTGCTGCCATGGCCGCTGCGATGTTCCCGCTCTCCTTCATCGACCACCTCGTCCCCATGGGACTGCTGCTCCTGCTCGCCGGCTGCGCGATCGCGCCGACGCTGATCGCCGCCCTCTCCCTCACCGAGCAGACGGTCCCCAGGGGCCGGCTCACCGAGGGGATGGCGATCATGCACACCGGCCTCGTGGCCGGCGTGGCCCCGGGTGCGACGCTCAGCGGTCTGGTGATCGACGGCCACGGCGCCTCCGCGGCGTACCTGGTCGCGCTGGGCGCCGGTGTCGTCGCGGCCGTCGCGGCACAGACCCTGCCGCGCACGAATGTCCCGCGGTCCGCCGAACCTTTGTCGGTCCCCGGCTCGTCTGGGTGAACAACGGGGGCGCTCGGCCCGCGTACGAAAGGGAAACCACATGGCGCGACGCGACAGCGGCGAGTTCGCGGAGTTCGTCTCTGCCCGGTCCGCTGCCCTCCATCGGGCGGCGTACCTCATGGTCGGCGAGGTCTCGCTGGCCCAGGACCTCGTCCAGGAAGCACTCACCAAGACGTACGTCGCCTGGCCTCGGCTGCGCGACCCCGGCAACGCCGAGGCGTACACCCGCAAGGCGATCACCACCACGGCGATCTCGTGGTTCCGGCGCAAGAGCTGGTCCCACGAGCGCGCCCACGCCGAGCTCCCCGAGCACGGGGCGCACGGCCACGCCGACCGGGTCACCCAGAGCACGTGGCTCTGGTCGGCGCTCCAGGAGCTCCCGGTCCGGCAGCGCGCCGCGATCGTGCTCCGCTACTACGAGGACCTGACCGAAGCCCAGACCGCCGAGGCGATGGGCTGCGCCGTGGGCACCGTGAAGAGCCAGGTGTCCGCCGGCATCTCCAAGCTGCGTGAGCGGCTCGACGACGGGGCCGCCGACGGTGCGGCTGCCTGGGACGAGCTGCTCCCCCTGACCGAATCGATGGTGGCCCGATGACCGAGAAGCTGAAGAACCTGCTGCACGAGCGGGCTGCCCAGCCCGACTTCGCCCTGCCCGACGTCGACGCCCTGGTGCAGAACGGCGACCGGCTGGTCCGGCGCCGGCGTACCGCGATGGTCGGCGGCCTCGCCGCGCTCGCCGTGGTGGGGAGTCTCGGGGTCGCCCAGCTGCTGGGCGGCGCCACGCCCAGCTCCGCACCGGTCCCGGTGACCGACGCGCCGCCCGCAGCCGGGTTGCTGCCGGTCACCTGGGCGACCGGCTCGGTGATCCACGTCGGCAACGAGTCGATCGACGTCGGCGTCGAGGTGACGTCGTACGTCGTGACCTCGGTGGGGTACGTCTTCACCGATCCGGCCGGCGTCGTCCACGGCGTCGTCGACGGTGAGGTCTCCGATCTGGGTCGGGTCGACCCGGACCGCCCCCACCTGGTGGCGGACGACGACGACCCGCGGGCCGGGTGGCTCGACCCAACCGGGAGCCGTGCCGTGTTCGTCGTCCACGACCTGGTCAGCGGCGAGACGATCCGGAACGACGACGCCACGGATGGCCTGGACCCGGAGCCCCACGAGAACAGTGCGGGGTACTTCTACGCGATCGACGACGCCACGGCCTACTGGCGTGACACGCGGGGGGTCGTTGCCGTGGACCTGGCGTCGGGCGATGCGGAGGTGCTGGAGATCGAGGGTCGCGGCCAGATCGAGGTCAAGGACGCTGCGTCCGGTCAGGTCGTCTTCAGCCAGGGCAACCGCACCTTCGTCGGTCCCAGCCCTGGGGCGGCGGTTGATCTGCACCAGAGCTGGGGTGACGTCGGAGCGCTCTCCCCCGACGGGCGTTGGTACACCCAGGACGCGGACGAGCCCACCGTCTACGACACCGCCACCGGCGAGAAGGCGCACTTCGACCTGGCGGACTACGGCTTCGCCACCGGTTACGCCTGGCTCGACAACGACACGGTGGTGATGATCGCTGCCAAGGACCCGGAGTCCTCGTCGGCCGAGCTGCTCGCCTGCCAGGTCCCGGCGGGCTCGTGCCGGGTGGCCCAGGGCGACCTGGGCAGCTTCGACGAGCTCACCGGTGGCAACTTCCAGCTGCCGGTCGGGGAGACGATCACCGGCGACTGAGCGGACCCGTCGCTACACGCTGGCAGGCCCCTTCGGCATGGGGGCCTGCCAGTGCCGCCACAGGGCCAGCAGCCGCCACACGATGCACAGCCCGCCACCGGCGACCGCGACCACCACCAGCGGGAGCCCCGCTCGGTCGAGCAGCACCGCCACGAGCGCGCCGGCGAGGGCAGGTGTCGCGTAGAGCTCGCCTCGGAAGATCTCGGGCACCCGGCCGGCCAGGACGTCACGGGCCATCCCGCCGCCGATGCCGGTGAGCATCCCCATCAGGGCCGCGGGCACCGGTCCCAACCCATAGTCGACCGCCTTGAGGGCGCCGGTGACGCAGAACAGGCCGAGCCCGAAGGCGTCGAAGACGGTGATCGTGCGCTCCATCCGGCCCAGCGCGGGGTGCCACCAGAACGCGAGCAGTCCCGCCCCGACCGGGACCAGCAGGTACCGCCAGTCGGCCAGCGCAGCAGGTGGGGTGGCCCCGATCAGCACGTCACGCAGGAAGCCGCCGCCGAGCCCGGTGGTGCCGGCGAGCACGAGGACGCCGAACACGTCCAGGTCCTTGCGGACGGCGACCAGCGCGCCCGACACGGCGAAGACCAGGATCCCGATCAGGTCGAGGACCACCAGGGTCGCGGACGGGTCGGTGGGCGGCACGAGTGGAGGCTATCGACCGGGCCGTCGATCGGGCCGCCCGCATCCCGCGGGAGCCACGCCGTACGACTGTGGAGCCGGAGGGCCACCGCTGAAGTAGGCTCGACCCACCGAAGACACGACGTTGGCAGGAGCAGGACCACCCATGGCGCACCTCACGCTCGCCGGAGTGAGCGACGACGGGAAGCGCCTGTTGCTGGTCAGCGATGCAGGAGTCGAGTACACCGTCGACATCGACCCACGTCTCCGGGCCGCACTACGCGGCGACCCTGAGCGCCGATTGGAGATTCGCATGGACAGTGCGCTTCGTCCCCGTGACATCCAGGCCCGTATCCGTGCGGGCGAGACCGCGGAGGCTCTGGCCGAGGAAGCGCAGACGACGGTGGTTGGTCAGCCAGGACCTGCGCGTGCGCCCCCGTGGTGCTGGCCTCCAGGCTCGCGACCGGCGGGTTGGAACGTGAACCGCCAGCCGAGCAGCGACCGGTGGACCATGGCCCTGCCCGACGCACCGCTGCACACCTACAACCTGCGCATCGACGTCCTGGCCGGTGGGACGACGTCGGTAGCAGCCGCGCGCCTGGGCCGCTCATCGCCGCTCTGCAGACGGCCGTCGCGGAGGGCAACCTCAAGGACCTGCAGGTCACCAACACCCCCGACGGCTTCGAGGCGACCTACGTCGACAGCAACGACTACCTGCAGTACACGACCGAGAAGTGGATCGCCTTCGAAGGCGAGACGGCCTATGCGGCGCTGGCGGTCACCGGTCGCAGCGTCGACCTCGAAGGGATGCGCGACCTGCTCGACCGGGTCAGCACCTCCGCCACTCCACTGGACCCGCTGCCGAAGGAGGACGAGGAGTCCTAGAGGCCGTGCGTCCGCACGCTGTCGAGGACGTCGCCCGCGGTGGGCCGCTCGTCGCTGCGGATCTGCACCCACAGCAGGGTGTTGGCGGTGACGAGGACGACCCGCTCCACGACCACTCCGCCGCCCGGGCAGCCGGTGTAGACGACGGTGGTCGACTCGTCGCCACCGGCGTCGTCGCGCACCGGGCGACCGGCGGAGTCGCACTCGGGGTGCTGGGGCACCTGCTCCGGCAGCACGGTGGAGGGCAGCAGGCCCACGAAGACCCCCTGCCCGTCGCCCTCGCTCCACGTCCGGTCGGAGCCGACGGACAGGGCCGCGAAGTCCCCGTCCGCGTTGGGCGGACGCCAGCCGTCGGCGGCGTCGGCGCGGTCCCAGTCGGCCGGCACCCGCACGCTGAGCGAGCCGGTGGCGTCGTAGACCGTGCGCTCGTCGGGGGCCAGGCCTCGCTGGGCGGCGTACCCGGCTCCCCCGCCGACGGCCAGGGCGAGGACGCCGACCGCGGCGAGCACGAGAGCCCGGCGGCCGCGGCGGCGCGGCGGGGGCGGCGGGTCGGGCAGGTCGCTGCCGGGCGGCCGCAGGGTCGGGCGGGGGCCGGCCTGGGTGAGGTCGGGGTCCCGGTCGAGCCAGGGCGGGTGGTGGTCCGCTCCTCGGTCGGGCCGAGGGCGTCGGCGAGCGCGTCGACGAACGCGGTGACCGGGTCGAAGCGCTCCTCGCGGTCCTTGGCCAGCGCACGACGCAGCACCGCGTCGACCGCGGGCGGCTCCATCGGGGGCAGCGCGCCGGGGTCCACGGCGTCGCTCAGCGAGGCGTGGGTGAACGGCGGGCGGCCGGTCAGCAGCAGGTAGGCCAGGGCGGCGAGGGAGTACTGGTCGGCCCGGGCGTCGGGCTGTCGCGCGCGCGCCTGCTCCGGGGCGACGTAGGACGGGGTGCCGGCGATCATCGTCAGCCGCGAGGACATGTCGAGCGCCTTGCCCAGCCCGAGGTCGCCGAGCATCGCCCGCACCTCGGCGCCGCCCGGGCCGCGGTGCTGCGGAACAGCACGTTGGCCGGCTTGACGTCGCGGTGCAGGACGTCGCGGTCGTGCAGCGCCTGCAGCCCGGCGCCGACCTGGCGGACCACCTCGAGCGCCTGGGCCGGGTGAGCCCCTCGACTCCAGGCGGTCCGCGAGCGTGCCCTGGTCGGCGTACGACATCACGAGGTAGGGCCGACCGTCGTCGAGCTCGCCGGCGTCGTAGACGCTGACGACGTGGGGCGACTCGACCTTGCGCAGGTAGCGGCCCTCCTCGACGAAGCGGCGGCGGATCTGCGCGTCCTCGGTCCAGTTCTCGGCCAGCACCTTGACCGCGACCGGTGAGTCGAGGTGCTCGTCGTAGGCCAGCCACACGGTCGCGAAACCACCGGACCCGATCCGGCGGCGCACGACGTACCGCCCGAGACGGTGAGGCATGGCCACAGGCGCATCCTCTCCCGAAGCGTCGCCGTGACCAACGTGGGGAAGGATGAGCGCGTGGAGACCCCCGACGAGATCGACGAGCTGGCCCACCGCGCACAGGGCGGCGACACCGACGCGCTCGAGGACCTGCTCGCCGCGGTCCGCCCCCGCACCCTCAACGTCTGCCGCGGGGTGCTGCCCTACTCCGCCGACGCCGAGGACGCCTGCCAGGAGGCGCTCATCAACGTCGCGAACAAGATCGGCACCTGGAACGGGCGAGGGCCGGTTCACCACCTGGCTGCACGTGGTCGCCGTCAACAGCGCCCGCTCGACCTACCGCCGGATGAAGAACCAGGCCGTCCCGCCGACCCCGACCGACCCGCCGCGATGCAGCGGCCCGACCCGCGCACCACCAGCGTCATCGCCGGCACCCGCCTCGACCTGCTCGAGGCCATGGAGACCCTGGAGCGCGACCACCCGCAGTTCGTCGAGCCGCTGCTGCTGCGCGACGTCTACGGCCTGCCCTACGACGAGATCGCCGACCCTGGTCGGGGTGCCGCTCGGCACCGTCAAGGCGCAGATCCACCACGGCCGCAAGCTGGTCCGGCCGATGCTGGCGGGCGGGGACCGAGTGAGGCGGTCGCCGCCACCGCCCTGGTGGCCGTCCTGCGTAGCGGCTGCGCCGGCGCGACAGCGGTCCGCTCGGCCGGCGGCCGCGGCCGGCCCTGCCCGCCCCGTGCCCCGAGCGCCTCGGCCGGTTGCCCGCCGACGACGACGCGCCGCCCCCCCGACCCTGACGACCCGGCCGTGGAGCCGGCGGTCAGCGAGCCGCTGCGAGGACTCGGTCTACCCCGACGTGGGCGACCCGAGCGTGGACGCCCTGCACTACGACCTCGACCTGGCCTGGGACCCGACCAGCGCCACGCTGACCGGCGAGGCGACTCGTGCTGCCGCGCCACCCGCGGACGGCGACACCCTGCGGCTCGACCTCGCGCCGAGCCTCGAGGTCGCCGCGGTCGCCCTCGACGGCGCGCCGGTCGACTCCGAGCACGACGGCAAGGACCTGCGTCATCGCGCGCCGGTGGTCGCCGACGAGCGCGACGTCCTGCGAGGTCTCCTACGCCGGCACGCCCGAGCCGACCCGGCCCCGACGACCCGCAGCGACTTCTCCACCACCGGCTGGACCGTCACCGCCGACGGCAAGGTGTGGACGATGCAGGAGCCCTACGGAGCCTTCACCTGGTACCCGGTCAACGACCAGCCCTCCGACAAGGCCCTCTACGACATCGCCGTGACCGCGCCCGGCGCGTAGCGGGCGTCGCCAACGGCGAGCTCGTCGACCGCACCCAGGACGGCGGACCACACCAGCGGTGGCACCTGCAGCTCCCGGCCGCGTCGTACCTGGTCACGGTGGCGACGGCGAGTACACCCAGACGGCGAACACCTCGGCCAGCGGCGTCGAGATCACCTACGGGTGCCGAGCGACGAGCCGCAGTGGCCGAGCGGCTGGCCTACGCCGCCGACGGGCCTCGACTGGCTGGAGGAGCAAGCTGGGGCCGTACCCGTTCGACAGCCTCGGGTTCCTGCTCGTGGACTCCCAGTGCGGCATGGAGACCCAGACCATGATCACGCTCGGGCTCGCCGCTACGCGACGAGCAAGGACGTGCTCGTCCACGAGATGGCCCACCAGTGGTACGGCGACGAGGTCACGCCGACGACTGGCGCGACGTGTGGATGAACGAGGGCATGGCCATGTACCTCCAGGGCGTCTGGCAGGCCGACCAGGAGGGCCGCGACGTCGACGACCTGATGGACGAGTGGGCCTCGTTCGAGTCGCAGCTGCGCGCCGAGTCCGGCCCGCCGGCCGACTACGACCCGACGCAGTTCGGCGAGAGCAACATCTACTACGGGCCCGCGCTGATGTGGCACGAGCTGCGCCAGCGGATCGGCGACGAGCGGTTCTGGCAGGTGACCCGCGACTGGCCGGCGCTGGATCCCGAGCGCAACGCCAACCGCGAGGAGTACCTGCCCTGGCTGGTCGAGCAGACCGGCGTCGAGCGGGAGTTCTTCGACGACTGGCTGCTCTCGCCGACCACACCCGAGCGCTCGACCTCTGCTGCCAGCTGAATCCCTTGCCACACCGGCCGCCGACCGGTGAGGTGGTGGCATGCGACTCCTCGTCCTCGGCGGCACCGTCTTCCTGTCCCGGGCCGTCGCGGCCGACGCACTCGCCCGGGGCCACGAGGTCGTCTGCGTCGCCCGCGGCACGTCCGGGTCGGTGCCGGAGGGCGTCACCCTGGTCGAGGCCGACCGCACCGCCGGCCCGCTGCTGGCCGTCTCGGACCTCGGTGCGTTCGACGCCGTCGCCGACGTCGCCCGCCACCCGTCGTGGGTGCGCCACGCCCTGGACACGACCCCGGGCGCGCACTGGGTCTTCGTCTCGACCGTCAACGTGTACGCCGACGACGCCACCCCCGGCGGTCGGCCCGGTGTCACCCCGCTCGTCGAGCCCCGGGACGAGGACGTCGACTTGAGCGTCGACCCCGAGGCCTACGGCCCGATGAAGCGGGCCTGCGAGGGCTCGTGGAGGCCCGCGGCGGCACGATCGTCCGCCCCGGCCTCATCGTCGGCCCCCGCGACCCGACCGGGCGCTTCACCTACTGGCCGCACCGCATCGCCGCGGGTGGCGAGGTGCTCGCCCCCGGCGACCCGGGCGACGTCGTCCAGGTGATCGACGTGCGGGACCTGGCCACGTGGCTGGTCGACCTGGCGCAGTCGCGGACCCCCGGGACCTACGACGGCGTCGGCGTGCCCCAGCCCATCGCCGACGTCCTCGCCGCCTGCGGCCCCGCCTCGCTCACCTGGGTGCCCTCGGACTTCCTCGCGGCCCAGGGCGCCGAGCCGTGGTCCGGCCCTAACGCGGTCCCGCTGTGGCTCCCCCCGCCCCGAGCACGACGGCATGCTCGCCCACGACGTCCAGCCGTCCCTGGACGCCGGACTGGTCCTGCGCCCCCTGGCCGAGACCGCCCGGGACACGCTCGCCGCGGACCCCTCGACCGGGATCTCCCGTGAGCGCGAGGCCGAGGTGCTGGCGGCCTGGCACCGGTCGTGAGCCGGGAGCGCGAGCAGCAGAACCGGCGCATGCTGCGAGCGCGCGACGCCATGGACCGCCACTTCGCCGAGCCGCTCGACATCCCGGCCCTCGCGGCCATCGCGCTGGTCTCCGAGGCGCACTTCATCCGCACCTTCCGGGCGACGTTCGGCGAGACCCCGCACCGCTACCTGCAGCGCCGCCGCGTGGAGCGGGCGATGGCCATGCTCGTCTCGACCGAGCGCTCCGTGACCGACGTCTGCATGGCGGTGGGCTTCTCCAGCCTCGGCACCTTCAGCCGCACGTTCCGCGACATCGTGGGCCAGTCGCCCAAGGAGTACCGCGCCGCGCACCCGCGCGTCGTGCAGGTGCCCACCCACTTCGCGATGGCGTGGACCCGTCCCCGTGACACTGTCCGAGCAGTTTCGGAGAAGGAACCGGCGCCGCTGACGCCTAGCGTTGCGGTCAGAGCTACCAGGGATACCTCGACACGATCGAGAAGAAGACCGGCCTCACCCCGCAGCAGCTGCTCGACCAGGCGGCCGAGCGCGGGTTCACCCCCACCACCAAGGCCGCCGAGGTCGTGGCCTGGCTCAAGACCGAGCACGGTCTGGGCCAGGGCCACGCGATGGCCTTCTACGGCGTGCTGAAGAACGGCTCGACGATCAGTGACAAGCACGTCGGGCGGTCCGGCCCGCACGGCGACGCGTCCACCGAGCTGCGCCTCGACGGGCTGGCGAACCGCTGATGTTCACCGACATCAACGTCTCCCAGATCTTCGTCTTCGACCAGGACGAGGCCCTCGAGTTCTACGTGGGGAAGCTGGGCCTCGAGGTCCAGGTCGACCAGGACCTCGGCTTCATGCGCTGGCTCACCGTCACCGTGCCCGGACACCCCGAGCGGGCCATCCTGCTGAGCGGCCCGGCCCGCCGTCCATGGACGAGGAGACCGCGGCCCAGGTGCGCGAGCTGGTCAGCAAGGGCGTGATGGGCGGCTGGGTCGGCTTCGTGACCGACGACTGCCAGAAGACCTACGACGAGCTGACCGCGAAGGGCGTGGAGTTCACCGACGGGCCCAACGAGCAGCCGTACGGCATCGACGCCGGCATCCGCGACCCGTTCGGCAACAAGCTGCGCTTCGTGCAGCCCCGCGGGTAGCCCGTCAGCCGCTGAGGCAACTCGTGGTCGCGACGTTGAGCGCGGTCTTGATGTCCGGGGAGTCGGCGAGGTCCACGTCGACGTAGGTCAGCTAGGGAGTGAGCATCCCCATCTCGAGCAGGCGGGGCACGCCGACCTGGGCGACCAGCTGGGTGGCCACGCAGGTGCCGAGCTCCTGGCCCAGGCCACCCTGGTCCGCGAACGCCGTGCCGATGGCCGCGATCGCCGCCGCGTCGTCGCCGGAGGGCGCGGCGGTGGACGGGGTCTCGCTCGGCGACTCGCCGGCCGACTCTGTGGTCGTCTCGCTCGGCGATTCGATGGACGTCTCGGTGGGCGTCTCGCTGGGCGTCGGCGTCGCGGAGGCCGTGCGGTCCTCGGAGCCACCCGCGGCCGGGTCGTCGTCCTCGCCGGTGAGCGTCAGCGCGAGCACGAGGACGCCGGCCAGCCCCACGATCGCGGCGGCGGCGAGCGCGACGGGCTTCCAACGACGCGTCGGGGTCATCGGCAGCGGGGCCAGCGGCTCGGGGCTGGGCGAAGCCGGGCGAGCTGGTCGCGCACCTCGGCGGCCGAGGCCGGCCGGTCGGCCGGGTATTTGGCCAGCAGCCGGGCCAGCAGGGCGTTGAGGCCGGCCGCGACTGCGTCGTCCTGCGGCAGCTGCGGCACCGGCTGCTCGCGGTGGGCGGTGACGATCTCGAAGTCCGTCGTCCCGGCGTACGGCGCAGCGCCGGTCAGCGCCGCCCAGAGCAGGCAGCCGAGGAGTACAGGTCGGAGGCCACGACCGGGGTGCCGCCGGTGTGCAGCTCGGGGGCCATGTAGCGCGGGGTCCCGACGGTCGCTCCGGTGCCGGTGCGGGTCGCCTCGCCGTCGACGCGGCGGGCGATGCCGAAGTCGGCCAGGTAGGCCTGGAACCCACCACCGTCGCGTCGTCGCAGCAGCACGTTGCCCGGCTTGATGTCACGGTGCACGAGCCCGGCCAGGTGTGCGGTGGCCAGCCCGGCGGCCACCTGCCGCATCACGTCGATCGCGGTGGCGCGCGGCGGGGCGCCCTACTCGTCGAGCATGGTGCGCAGGTCGCCGTCCGGCACAAGTTGGTTGGCCGAGCCACAAGCGTCCCTGGTCCTCGCCGTGGCCGTAGACGTGGACGACGTGCGGGGCGTCCAGCGAGGCCTGGGCCTGCGCCTCGCGGGTGAACCGCGCGCGGAAGTCCGGGTCCTGGGCCAGGGCCGGGCGCGATCACCTTGAGCGCGACCTTGCGCTCGAGCGACTCGTCCATCGCCTCGTGGACGACGCCCATCCCGCCGCCGCCGAGGCGCCGGCCCACGGTGTAGTGGGCGATGGTCTCGCCCTCGCGCAGGTCGCCGTCGCTGGCACGGACGCCTTCTTACCCTGCGCGAGGGCTGAGTACTCGGACCGGTGGTCGGACCCGGATCAGAAGAGCAGGGCCGAGGCCGGGTCCTCGAGGATGGCTGCGACGTCGGCGAGGAACCGCGAGCCGGCGGCGCCGTCGATGTGGCGGTGGTCGAAGGACAGCGCCAGCGTGGTGACGTCGCGCGGCGACGATGTCGTCCCCGACGACCCACGGCTGCTTCTTGATGGCGCCGAAGCACAGGATCGCGGACTCGCCCGGGTTGATGATCGGCGTGCCGGCGTCGACCCCGAAGACGCCCACGTTGGTGATCGTGAACGTGCCGCCGGCCATGTCGGCCGGCTGGGTCTTGCCGTCCCGGGCCGTCGGCCGTGAGCTCGCCGAGGCTCTCGGCGAGCTCGAGCAGCGACAGCTCCTGGGCGTCCTTGACGTTCGGCACGACCAGCCCGCGGGGGGTGGCCGCGGCGATGCCGAGGTTCACGTAGTGCTTGAGCCACGACCTCCTGGGCCGCCTCGTCCCAGAACGAGTTGACGATCGGCGTGCGCCGCATCGCGAGCACGACGGCGCGCGCCAGCACCAGCAGCGGCGAGACCTTCACGTCGCGGAACTCGCGGCGGGCCTTGAGCCGCTCGACGAACTCCACCGTGCGGGTCGCGTCGAGGGTGACCCACTCGGTGACGTGCGGGCGCGGAGAACGCCGAGCTGCACCATCGCCTGCGCCATCATCTTGCGCACGCCCTTGATCGGCTCGCGCGTCTCGCGCTCGCCGCTCGACCGGTCTCGAGACGGGCGCTGCGCGCCGCTCCTCGACCAGCCGGGGCTGCGCCGCTGGCGCCCTCGACGTCGGCGCGGGTGATCGGTGCCGTTCGGGCCGGTGGCCTCGAGCGTGGCGAGGTCGACGCCGAGGTCCTTGGCCAGCTTGCGCACCGGCGGCTTGGCCAGCACGCGGACGGCGGCCGGCTCGCGCTGCTCGGCCGAGGCGCCGGGACCGCGGGCACGGCCGGGACGGCCGGCTCGGGGTCCTCGGCCTCGACCAGCGGCGACGCGCCGCCCTCGAAGGCGGCCTGGGCCTGCATGTGGGCGGCCATGGTGCCGGAGGACGACCTTGCGCGGGCGCCGGGTCGGGCCGCGGTCGGCCTTCATCCGGCCGACCAGCGTCTCGCCCTCTCCGCCGCCGGAGGCGGCCGGGTTGGAAGGTCGATCTCCATCGGCGGCGCTCGGTCGGGGCCGCGCCGGGCGCGTCGGCGCCGATCGCGATGATCGGCGTCCCGACCGGCGACGTCTCGCCCTCGGGCACGAGGAGCGCCGTCACCTCGCCGGCGTACGGCGAGGGCAGCTCGACGATCGACTTGGCGGTCTCGATCTCGCAGATGATGTCGTTGATCTTGACGGTGTCGCCGACGGCTGACCTTCCAGGCGACCATCTCGGCCTCGGTCAGGCCCTCGCCGACATCGGGCAGCAGGAACTCGGCCACCTCAGAACTCCAGCGACCGGTCGACGGCGTCGAGGAGCGGTCGAGGTCGGGCAGCCACTCCTCCTCGATGCGCGAGGCCGGGTAGGGCGTGTCGAAGCCGCCGACCCGCAGCACCGGCGCCTCGAGGGAGTAGAAGCACTGCTCGCTGACCCGCGCGGCGAGCTCGGCGCCGAGGCCGAGGTTGACGTGCGCCTCGTGGCACGACGACGGCGCGGCCGGTACGGCGCACGGACTCGAGCGACCGGGGCCATGTCGAGCGGGGACAGCGTGCGCAGGTCGATGACCTCGAGCGAGCGGCCCTCCCCCGCGGCGGCCTCGGCGGCCTTGCAGCGCGGTCTTCACGGTCGGGCCGTAGGCCAGGACGGTGACGTCCTGGCCCCGGCGCACGACCCGCGAGGTGAACAGCGGCGCGGGCTGATCGTCGTCGTCGAGCTCGGCCTTGTCGGCGTGGTACTGCCGCTTGGGCTCGAGGAAGATCACCGGGTCGTCGCTGGCGATGGCCTGCTGGATCATCCAGTAGCCGTCGACCGGGTTCGAGCAGGCGACGACCTTGAGGCCCGGCGTGTGCGCGAACTGCGCCTCGGGCGACTCGCTGTGGTGCTCGACCGCGCCGATGCCGCCGCCGAACGGGATCCGGATGACCATCGGCATCTTGATCCGGCCCTTGGAGCGGAAGTGGATCTTCGCGACCTGGCAGACGATCTGGTCGTAGGCCGGGTAGACGAAGCCGTCGAACTGGATCTCGACGACCGGGCGGTAGCCGCGCATCGCCATGCCGACCGCGGTGCCGACGATGCCCGACTCGGCCAGCGGGCGAGTCGATGACCCGGTCCTCGCCGAAGTCCTTCTGCAGCCCGTCGGTGATCCGGAAGACGCCGCCGAGCTTGCCGACGTCCTCACCCATGAGCAGGACCTTGGGGTCGGCCTCCATGGCCTTGCGCAGGCCCATGTTGAGGCCCTTGGCGAGGGTGATCTTCTCGGTCATGCAGTGCGCTCCCCTCGAAGGTGGCGAGGTACGCCGCGTAGCTCGTGCCTTCTGGCTCGAGCTCCGGCGTCATCTCGGCGTAGACCCGGTCGAAGACGTCGAGCGGCTGCGGGTCGGGCAGCGCCTTCACCCGTCGCGCAGGCGGACCCCGAGCGCGTCGGCCTCGGCGGCCACCTCGTCGAAGAAGGCGGTGTCGACCAGGCCGTTGCGGCGCAGGTAGACCTCGACCCGCGAGATCGGGTCCTTGAGCTTCCAGCGACTCGACGTCGTCGGAGAGCCGGTAGCGGGTCGGGTCGTCGGTCGTGGTGTGCGCGCCCATGCGGTAGGTGTAGGCCTCGACGAGGGTCGGGCCCTGGCCGTCGCGGGCCCGCTGCAGCGCGGCCTGCGTGACGGCGTACGTCGCGAGGACGTCGTTGCCGTCGACGCGCACGCCGGGGAAGCCGAAGCCGAGCGCCCGCTGGTAGAGCGGGATCCGGGTCTGGCGCTCGATGGGCTCGGAGATCGCCCACTGGTTGTTCTGGCAGAAGAAGACCACCGGCGCGTTGTACGACGCGGCGAAGAT